>NZ_CM173508.1:0-1917041 GCF_057785915.1 Vibrio sp. QJM3NY_35
ATGGCAACAATGAAAGACATCGCACGGCTCGCAAAGGTTTCGACTTCTACCGTGAGCCACGTGATCAACAAATCACGCTTTGTCAGTGAAGAGATTGCTGAGCGTGTTAACAGTGCGGCTAAAGAACTCAACTATGCGCCTTCTGCATTGGCTCGCAGCTTGAAAATGAAGCAAACCAAAACCTTGGGAATGCTAGTGACCACATCCACCAATCCATTCTTTGGTGAAGTGGTAAAGGGTGTGGAACGTCGTTGCTACGAAAAAGGCTACAACCTTATCTTGTGTAACACCGAAGGTGACAGCGAACGCATGAAATCCTCTATCGATACCTTGCTGCAAAAGCGTGTCGATGGCTTGATGCTGATGTGTTCTACCCTTGAAGGCGAACATATCGATGTATTTGATCGCTACCCAGAACTGCCTGTTGTGGTAATGGACTGGGGCCCTATGCTGTTTGCGAGCGATAAGATCCAAGATAACTCGCACCAAGGTGGCTACATGGCAACTAAGCACCTGATTGATAACGGCCATTCTCAAATTGGTTGTATCACAGGGCCACTGCACCGCAATCAAGCTTCGTCTCGTTATCAAGGCTTCAAGCAAGCAATGGAAGAAGCCAATTTAGAGATCAACCCTAAGTGGATTGTTGAATCCAACTTTGAATGTGACGGTGGTTTTGACTCTTATCAGACATTGAAAACTCGTGGCGAAATGCCGTCTGCCTTGTTCGTAAGTAACGATATGATGGCGATGGGCGTGATTCACGCTGCGGCGCAAGATGGCACATCGATTCCGAATGATCTGTCTATCATTGGCTACGATGACATCCACCTGTCGAAGTACATGATCCCCGCGTTAAGCACTGTCCACCAGCCAAAACATCGTTTAGGTAAAGCCGCAGTCGATACCTTACTAAGCAGATTACAAACTCCAGATGCTTATCCGCAAGTCGTTGAACTTGAACCTACTCTTGTTGAACGAAGCAGTGTAAAAGCGCTTTAATACTCGTCACACTCATCACACCGTTGAAAGCTAGCTTATTGAGCTAGCTTTTTTATCTTTGAAACATAATAACGCCGCTTAATCACCCCCCAAAATGCCGTTAATATGCGAAACTTACACGCTAAAGTATGTATTCACGCACTTAACAACTATTTGCGTACTTAACGACTGATTATCATCTACACTAACAATGAATAATAACGACATCGAGAGCGCTGTTTTATGATCGCGGGTTGGTTTGACAATATATCCCTACAGAAAAAGCTATTAGTCAGCTTTTTGATTCCTATCGCTTTGATGCTTATCGTGGCTTTTTCTGTCCATGAAAACACACGAACGGTTGTAAAAGACAATAATTGGGTTGTACACACACATAAAGCCATCGCTCGGGCTCAAGAACTTCTCAGATTAACAGTCGACATAGAAGCGGCTGAACGTGGTTACTTGATCACGGGTGATCCTGTTTTTTTAGAACCCTACCATTTAGCTCTTGATGTATGGCCTCAAAAACTCCATACCCTTGCGAATCAAGTGAGTGATAACCCACCTCAAGTAGAACGCCTATATAGAATCGATGATATTCATAAAACATGGCTGAAACAGTCTGGAGAGAAAGAGATCAATCAACGCAGCCTTGTCAATAAAGGCGAAGCTGAAATACAAAGTGTCATCGATCTCACTCAGCAGCAAACCGGAAAAAAATTGATTGACGAGATCCGCCAAGAGATTGCTCAATTCATTGAAATTGAACAACAACTTATTATTCTCAGGGTCGAAAAATCGAAGAGCTCAGCCAATCAAACCAGCTACATATTAATCCTCGGAACACTGTTTTCAGTGTTCATATCACTCCTTGTTGCTGCGTGGGCGTCAAAGCGTATTAATCGAAGATTACACACCCTACTTGAGGCTACTAACCAAGTTGCCGCTGGCCATTTGGATCAAGGTGCTGCAACTCTGGAATTGAGTTCGAATATAAACACCCAAGACGAAATCGCTCATCTCAAACAAAGCTTTCAAAAAATGACAGCCAATTTGATCAGTAATGACAGTCAAATGAGAACGAAAACTCAGGAGCTAATTGCCGAACGAACCAAAGCAGAAGCCGCAGTATAAAGCTAAGGGCGATTTTCTGTCTACCATGAGCCACGAGATCAGAACGCCAATGAACGGCGTTCTTGGAATATCTCAAATCATTGCAAGCCAGACCCAAGAACCCGAAACAAAAGAGAACATCAACATCATTCTCGATTCTGGTCACCACTTGATGACAATACTCAACGACGTTCTCGACTTCTCAAAAGTCGAAGAAAACAAGCTTGAGCTAGATGTGGCACCCTTTAATTTTGTTCAAGTCATGCAGCCTGTATGCAGCGCTCTAAAACCCTTAGCCGATGAAAAAGGCATTCGCCTGTTGATCGAAAATAACATACCGAAAAACATCCAACTCGTCGGAGACTGTGCAAGGCTACGTCAAATCATGTTCAACTTGGGCGGCAATGCGACCAAATTCACCAAAGAAGGTCATGTGTCCATTCAAGCTGACCTAAATCGCCCCAACAATCAACTGATTCTCACGGTAACAAACACTGGGGTTGGTATCCCGAAAGATAAGCACGAGCAGGTATTCAATTCGTTCGAACAAGCCGACACTTCCACAACAAGGAAGTTTGGCGGAACAGGGCTTGGCCTCGCAATCGTCAAGAACCTAGTCAACCTCATGAACGGAGAAGTCACATTAACCAGTGCAGTTGGGCTTGGTACAAAATTCCAAGTCTCCCTGCCTATCACATGGCAAGAAAGCAAAGCGAAAGACATCGCTACCCATACAGTCGATGCAGAAACTCTCAGTTATGACTCGTTAAGCATCCTGTTGGTGGAAGATAACCGTATTAATGCCATTGTTGCACAAGGCTTCTGTGAAAAACTCGGCCATCATGTCGATCATGCAGAGAACGGAAAATTAGCGATTGAACGCCTCAAAACTACTCAATATGACCTTATCTTGATGGACAATCATATGCCTGAAATGAACGGGGTCGAAACAACGCATCACATCCGCGAAAAACTGAAACTCGATACCTTGATATTCGCTTACACGGCCGATGTATTCCGTGAGGCGCATGACAACTTTATTCAGGCGGGTGTCGACCATATTCTGACCAAGCCTCTGCAGCAAGAGAGTTTCTTCGACGCCCTACAACAGTTCTCAAGTCGATTACCGAAAAAAACCGCAGCCGAAGGTTCGAGTGAGAATGAAAATATTGTCGAGCTTCATCGTAAGCCTATTGAAACGTTAAGGTTAACGGAAGAAGAGATCAGCCATTCAGAAGTGATACACATCCTGAAAGACGACACGGAAGGGTTCAGCTTACTCATCGACTCAACCATTATTGAGTTCGAACAGTCGGTTGATCGTGTCATCGAATACTATTTAGCGAAGGAGTTGGAGCCACTTTGTCGTACTCTGCACTCCATTAAAGGCATGTCACTAAACTTAGGCCTTAACATGCTTTCTAAGCAGGCATTGGAGCTAGAAGTCGAAGCCAAAAATCAACAACTGCCAGATATTGAACGACTGCAAAAACTGCTCAATCGCCTTATGGTCAATATCCATTAAGCTCAGCGGATGAAAAACGCCCATTCAGTCGAGCATCTGAATCAAATGAACGATCAAGCTTAGAACGCTTCGTTCCCAAACTAAAACGCAAGGCTTAATCACCCTGCGTTTTTCGATCTGATACCGCGCTAATCTCTGTTCTAACGATTTAACGGTCTAACGGTCTAACGGTTTAGCGGTTTAACAGATCGGTGATTTGCTGCATCTCATCTTCAACATCAACGCCATTGTATTGCGGCGCAATCGAGAGATCTTGAATACTCACGGTTTCTATAGATTGCTTTTCATTAAGTTGAGTCACTAACTCCCCTTTGGGTGAGTAGGCTCGGCTTCCACCACAATAAGTCGCGGTAAACGCATCAACCACATCCTGTCCAACCCGATTACATGTCACGACATGACACCCCTCTTCTAAAGCCCTTGTTTGAGCAATAGCAAAACTGTGCTGCCCGCCGAAATTGGCAGGGTGAAGAATAACGTCGACCGACTGATACCCTCTCATGATCTCCGGGAACCAAATATCAAAGCAAATCGCGACACCAAACTTTAAGCCTTTGTGCTCAAACGTGAGGCGTTCGTCCCCTCTCGAGAAATACTGCTTATCGAATTTGGTTTGACTGATTTTTCTGTATTTGTGTCGTAAACCAGAAGCATCCACAACCACCACACTGTTGTAATATTGGTCGCTATCTTTCTCGGCAATGCCCGCAACAATCAAGGTGTGATGCTTCGCTGCCATCTGAGTTAATGAATCAATAGTACTGCTGTCCGTGAAGTCTTCAGCCAATTCATGAATTTCTTCAGCCTCATTAAAAATATACCCAGTCGTGAACAGTTCAGGCAGTAAAGTAATATCACCGACTGACGACTCCGCTTGTAAAAGATCAGAGACCGAATCAATGTTTTTTTGTTTGTTTTTGTATTCAACTTCAAGCTGAATAAGAGTGATGCTGACATTATTCAAAATCGAATCCTTGCTAGGTAACACTTCAAGCTGTAATGCTTCAAACTGGAGACTAAGAACTAAGAACTAAGAACGAAAGAGTAAGGCAATCCCTTATCATTTTCTTATTCGCACGCCAAAGGTTGAAGCAGGTACACAGTCCTGTACGTATTTTAAACCGGCCTACGGCGCTAATTTAGGCTCTGGTAAAACGGGAGGCGTGCTGTCCATATAGGTTAAGAAATTCGCCCACACCTCATGCGTGCGCTGTTTGGTTAACGTCGTCTTGCAGGAAAGCGCCATAACCCCTCGAATAGAACCATCACGCCATTGGGTGTAAACCGAGTCACAATGCGCTGTCATGTACGCCTGCCAGCTCTCCTGAGCCTTCTTAATTGATGCCACCAGCTCAGCATCATAAGCATTGTGCTCAAAGCTGACCGCAAGGTATTTATCCAGTTCCGCTTGTGCAGATTCCAACTCAATTGCCGCACACTGATTGATCTCGATGGTATTCATCGCATTCTCGCAATCAACAACACCTTCGTCGGCCAACGCAGAGAATGAGAAGCACACCGCTATGAGTGCTGATATCAGTTTTTTCATAAACATCCTTTATGCTGTCACTACCAAAACGAATCGTGACATGACTTTATTAATTTAAACATGGCTCAAGATTCAGCTCATTCAGTTCATTCAGCTCGGCCAAATAACAACAAAACTTATCAGGATATAAGCATTTGTTATCCGCATGAATCATCAAAAATGACGCCTCGATAACTCAAATAAACGAGATAACATCAAGATTTAGCTGGTAAAACTAGAAAACATATTATTTATATCAATATTTCGTACCTGCATTCACAATATTAATTATTTATATTGCTACGTAATCGCTAACTTTATAAATTAAATCGAATGCTCACATAAATCGGTAACGCTTCTCCAACTATGGATATCAAGTACCAAAATATTGCCAAGACTTCATTTTACTTTGCCATTTCTTTCTTTTTTTCCATGGCAATGCTCATTCCTTTTACACCGTATCACTACCAAACATTAACCGAAGACACATCAAGGTTAGTCGAAACCAGGTTAGGAGGGATCCAGTCAAGGTTCGACCGTTTTTTATCTGAAGTTAGACCTGAACAGTCTTGCGACGCGATCGTTAGACAGCTTCGACAAAACGTTTTTGAAGCTGATTGGGTAAAAGAAGCAGCGGTATTCAATAAAGAAAACCGATTTTACTGTTCAACCACTGATGGTGACGTTTCATTTCGCCTATACAGCACCATCAGGCAGCGGCTCAATGACGACCCGAATTTAACGACCCTGTCGTATTCCAACTCGGCCATCACGCAAGTTCAGTCCATCATGCTCATTTTCTCGAACAAAGAAGATGCCGGAGTGAGCCTAATGATTCCGCCACACTTCATCTATGACCTTGTTGAACCAAACCTGAGCAGCCATGGAATACAGGCCAAAGTTGAAGTGATCAAAAGAGATATCCACCCTATCGATATTGACTCATCAATCGCCAAGGTGCGGATACAATCAAACACCTACCCGTTGACCATCACCTCATACATTGGGTATCAGTTTTATCTTCACTTCATGTTGAGCTATTTGTGGTTTGGCTTTTTGATGGCCGGAATCACCACCATTATTCTCCTTTCGATCAAACATAAAAAGCAGAGCCAACGTAGCTTAGAATATTCGCTTTCAAGTACGCTAAAAAACCAGCACCTTCATGTTCACATGCAGCCTATCGTCAACCAAAACACCAACGAGATCGTCGGCTGTGAGTCGTTATTGCGATGGAACGACCCAATTGAAGGTAACGTCTCCCCTGCTATTTTCATTCCGCTTGCTGAAAGCTTAGGCTTGATTGAGGAGCTCACCTACTTCGTGCTGCGCAAAGTATTAATGACGTTGAAAAGCAATCAAGACGTGTTCGAATCAAAGTACATCAGCGTCAACATCAGCCGCAACGTTGTGTCCAACAGTAACTTCTCTAACAAAGTGATCAGCATCTTTAAAAGACACCCTGAGATCCTCAAGCAGGTGGTATTTGAAGTAACCGAAGATGGTGAATGTTCTGATGCCGATATGTTCAAAATTAGAGACAACCTAACCAAGCTATCGAACATGGGCGTAAGAGTCGCGATTGATGATTTTGGCACAGGCTACGCAGGGTTAGATTTCGTAAGACAGTTCCCGTTCAGCATTCTCAAAATTGATCGCGTGTTCGTGAAAAACATATCCGACGAATCCAGCTTTGGTCTCCCTTTGCTAGAGTCCATGCTTCAACTATCACGCACCTTAGGCATGCAAGTCATTGTCGAAGGTGTCGAGTATGAGTCACAAGTAAAAATCTTATCTAAGCTAGGTGTCGACTATATCCAAGGCTTCTATTTTTATAAGCCAATGCCGATAAACCTGACTGTCAGCTTACTCAGGCAGCAGCATTTTGAGTCCGATAACGTTGAGGAACAAACCAACCAGACATTTCCTGTTACATAAGCCACTGAAAAACTGCGAAAGAAAACGCGAAGGCTATGGGTCTCCTTTGATGAACATTTAAATCATCGCATCATTGAATGCATCACAATGGATATCATGGAAAAGACACTTCAAACCAAACTGGCAACTAGCCTATTACTGCTGAGAATCGGCATTTTTATCGTCTTCTTGTTCAGGGGCTTGGATAAGATTACTGTCCCTGAGCACGCGACAAAAGTACTGTCTGGCTTTTACGGCATCGACATCTCGAACAATGCGATGATGGCTCTGGGTGTCGCGCAGCTCGGATTTTTGGGCGCATTCGTTGTAGGCATGTGGAAAAAGTACACCTACGGAGCCATTTTAGTCCTGCATGCAGGACCAACCTTTTCCTCTTTTGGAAAATACATGGACCCGTTCAACAACCTACTGTTCTTCACCTCTTGGCCAATGCTCGCAGCCTGTATCGCGATCTTCTTACTTCGCGACTACGACACTTATAGCGTTTCCAACTAACACAAAGGGCGCCGGTAATTGGCGCCCTGTTTGGTTAGCTTGAATCTTAAACGTTTGTTAGCCTAAGCAAACTGAAATTCCCCACCATGCTCTTCCATTATAAATAAACCAACGCATAGTAAAAATGCCACGTGTTACGAATCACTCTTAAGCAACTTGTTATACCGCTTGGTTGAGGCTAAAATGACCGAAACAAAGACCACTTAAGAGACCCATTACATGACCACTAGAATTTTAGCCGATGTTGCTGCAAGCATTACTGAGTTGAAAGCTAACCCTATGAAAGTTGCAACTAGTGCTTACGGTGAACCAGTTGCTGTATTGAACCGAAATGAGCCAGCATTTTATTGTGTACCAGCCGAAGCGTACGAAATGATGATGGACAGACTCGAAGATCTTGAACTACTAACTATTGCGAAAGAGCGTGAATCTGAAGAGAGCATTTCGGTAAATATTGATGACCTATAAACTCGACTTTAAAAAGAGTGCACTCAAAGAGTGGAAAAAGCTTGGCTCAACGCTTCAACAACAATTTAAGAAAAAGCTAATCGAGCGCTTAGATAACCCGCACGTTCCGGCTTCAAAACTCTCTGGAACTGACAACATGTATAAGATTAAGCTGCGTCAATCTGGCTACCGTCTCGTCTACAAAGTTAAAAACGATGTCATCATTGTAACCGTCTTAGCAGTCGGAAAACGCGAACGTAGCGATGTTTACCGTAAAGCTATGAAAAGGTTAGATGATTGATTGCGGTAGAACGCCGCGTTAGGTAGAGACTTCCGCCCCTACCCGATAACTTTCCAATTTACTACGAACCAAATTTGATAAGTCCAAATACCGGTCAGCTCCATTTTTTGGTAGTTTATCTGGTCTTTCAAACGAAGAAGGTTCTTTTAGCTCTTCACTTTCCCAGAATTGATCGCCAGTTGAATCAAATAGCGTGCCATCGGGTAACTCGTTTGAGTAATGAAAGCCAACTTGATCTTCACCCAAAAATACCTTCCATAGAACTAGCTTTCCGCCAAAATAGTCGTTAATTATTAGCGCAGATATTCCACATTGCCCACGACTTGGATTAGATTGAGTCCAGTTTTCTGGTTCCTCAGTGCTTTCTAAAGACCAGCTATCCTGAAGAGCTTTTAATACATCACTTATACTCGGTTTCATATGCTCTACTTAAAACTCCTTAGCTACCTAGCCCAGTTAAGAGGTTGCCAACTTACAACCGCTTAAATTATTGAAACCACCTTAAACACAAAAGCCCATTGAGTTTGCCACGCGTTGGCAATCCTGCTTGAACGGTTTGTTAGCTGCAAACTCAAAAGTTAGAGATCAAACTCTATATTGTAGAGTTTGAACACATTAACCAATGGCTCTTCCCATCCGAGACTCTCTTTCAAAGACTCTACAATAGGTCTCACTTGTTCTGTTGAGACGTTGATTTCAATTTTAAGTAACTTGTAGTTTTCAACCTCACCTTTAGAACCAAATACTGGATTTGAGCCCTCTAATGCTCGATGAGACCCCATAACCGAACCAATTGCCCAGCAATGATCGTAATTACCAATTTTATCGACTCCAGATTCATGTAATACATTTTGTACTAACATCTGCTGCTCTGGATTACAAAATATTTCTAGTTTATACATTTTCGATAATACTCTTTACATACCGATTGCAGCTAACGAATGACATGGATTCCCCCTACCGAGGATCTGCCACACTTATGTGGTACTTAAATGCATCGGAGGCACCATGTCTGATTATTCTTATTTCTGCGGTATCGACCTAGCCAAAAACCACTTTAGTCTTCATGCCGTGGACCAAAATGGTAAGGTCATACTTCATAAGTCAGTAACCCGCTCTAAACTACTGACTACAATAGCAAATATGCCGCTCATGCGTATAGGCGTTGAAGCGTGTGGTGGTGCACATTATTGGGCAAGAACACTCAAAAAACTGGGTCACGACACCCGTATTATGGCCGTTAAATACGTAATTCCTTATCGAACCAAGGGAAAGAACGACCTTAATGATGCTGTTGCTATCTGCGAAGCTGTTCAGCGACCATCCACTCGCTTTGTGCCCGTAAAATCACCAGAGCAACAAGCCATCCTATCGGTACATAGAATGAGAGAGCATTGGGTTCGTGAACGCACCGCGCTTATGAATCGCATGCGCGCCCTACTTTCTGAGTTCGGGTTGATCATTCCCGTTGGTCGCTCTTCATTGATGAAACAGATTCCCTTAATGCTCGAAGATGCAGAAAATGAACTGCCACATCTCGCTAGAACAGTAATAGCCGATGCTTATCACCACCTTGGTGAATTGAATCAACGTATCGCCGATACTGAACAAGTCTTTGATTCTTTTGCTAAGGTCAGCACTAATGTTCAACGAGTGATGAAGGTTCGAGGCATTGGTCCTCAAACCGCTACTGCGATACTTGCTTCGATAGGCAATGGTTCTCAATTTGATAAAAGCCGTGATTTCTCTGCTTGGCTAGGACTCGTACCAAAGCAATATTCCACAGGAGGAAAACCTCGCTTAGGCCGAATAACCAAACACGGTGATAAATACTTACGAACACTATTAGTTCATGGCGCAAGGACCGTGATTGCCAACCTTGGCGACAAGCAAGATAAGTTAAGTCAGTGGTGTCGCGGCGTTCTAGAACGAAGAGGAATGAACCGAGCAATAGTGGCACTGGCCGCGAAGAACGCACGAATTATATGGTCGCTTTTACACAATCAAACAGAATATGAAAACTATGCTGCTTAAGTAGAAACCTAAGCAGCATAAAGAGTTAAACCCACCGGGTCATTGCAGACGCTAATGATGGAGATAGGTTAAGACCACTTGCGGAGAGCCTGTTAATGCGGCGGACACACTAGATGTCATCTAACGAATAAGGCACCGCAGTCGCGCAAAGTCATCAGGGCCACGACGTATGCGAATCGTCGATAAGTAGGCCGAATGTAGAGCGGCAGTCCAAAACCCATCAACATAAGTTTAGCGGATGTTTGACAACCGGGGGAATCCATGTAGCCGCGTTAAGTAGTGAGCAACGCTACCACGAAACTTAACAATACCACCTTAAACACAAAACCCAACGATGGAATGAAAAATGCCATGCGTTGGGAATCTGTCTTAAACGCTTTGTTAGTTGCCCATTTCAAGCGCCAGTGCTAACATTTGTGCACACACTGCTTTTTAGGAGTCTCACATGGACACCAGAATTCAATTTCGCGTTGATGACGAAACAAAACGCCTAGCTCAACAGATGGCAGAGAGCCAAGGTCGTACACTTAGTGATGCTTGCCGTGAACTCACAGAGCAAATGGCAGAACAACAACGAAAAACATTATCCCACGATGTCTGGTTAACGGAACAAGTTAATCTTGCTTTTGATAAGTATGACTCTGGAAAAGCCGTCTTTGTTGACAATGAATCCGCAAAATCTCGTATGGAAGCACGAAAAGCTAGAATTCGAAGCAGAGGTCAACAATGATTTTGTGGGAAGAAGAGTCCCTCAATGATCGAGAGAAAATCTTTGAATTCCTTTATGACTTTAACCCTGATGTCGCAGAAAGAACCGACAACATTATTGAAGCTAAAGTCGAGATCCTACTTGAGCACCCATTAATAGGCGTACAACGTGATGGAATTCGAGGAAGACTGCTTATTATTCCTGAAGTTTCGATGATAGTTTCTTATTGGGTGGAAGGCTCAATTATTCGCATTATGCGAGTTCTTCACCAGAAACAGAAATTCCCTACGGACTAATGCGGCGTACGGCAACTAACGAATGACATGGATTCCCCCTACCGAGGATCTGCCACACTTATGTGGTACTTAAATGCATCGGAGGCACCATGTCTGATTATTCTTATTTCTGCGGTATCGACCTAGCCAAAAACCACTTTAGTCTTCATGCCGTGGACCAAAATGGTAAGGTCATACTTCATAAGTCAGTAACCCGCTCTAAACTACTGACTACAATAGCAAATATGCCGCTCATGCGTATAGGCGTTGAAGCGTGTGGTGGTGCACATTATTGGGCAAGAACACTCAAAAAACTGGGTCACGACACCCGTATTATGGCCGTTAAATACGTAATTCCTTATCGAACCAAGGGAAAGAACGACCTTAATGATGCTGTTGCTATCTGCGAAGCTGTTCAGCGACCATCCACTCGCTTTGTGCCCGTAAAATCACCAGAGCAACAAGCCATCCTATCGGTACATAGAATGAGAGAGCATTGGGTTCGTGAACGCACCGCGCTTATGAATCGCATGCGCGCCCTACTTTCTGAGTTCGGGTTGATCATTCCCGTTGGTCGCTCTTCATTGATGAAACAGATTCCCTTAATGCTCGAAGGTGCAGAAAATGAACTGCCACATCTCGCTAGAACAGTAATAGCCGATGCTTATCACCACCTTGGTGAATTGAATCAACGTATCGCCGATACTGAACAAGTCTTTGATTCTTTTGCTAAGGTCAGCACTAATGTTCAACGAGTGATGAAGGTTCGAGGCATTGGTCCTCAAACCGCTACTGCGATACTTGCTTCGATAGGCAATGGTTCTCAATTTGATAAAAGCCGTGATTTCTCTGCTTGGCTAGGACTCGTACCAAAGCAATATTCCACAGGAGGAAAACCTCGCTTAGGCCGAATAACCAAACACGGTGATAAATACTTACGAACACTATTAGTTCATGGCGCAAGGACCGTGATTGCCAACCTTGGCGACAAGCAAGATAAGTTAAGTCAGTGGTGTCGCGGCGTTCTAGAACGAAGAGGAATGAACCGAGCAATAGTGGCACTGGCCGCGAAGAACGCACGAATTATATGGTCGCTTTTACACAATCAAACAGAATATGAAAACTATGCTGCTTAAGTAGAAACCTAAGCAGCATAAAGAGTTAAACCCACCGGGTCATTGCAGACGCTAATGATGGAGATAGGTTAAGACCACTTGCGGAGAGCCTGTTAATGCGGCGGACACACTAGATGTCATCTAACGAATAAGGCACCGCAGTCGCGCAAAGTCATCAGGGCCACGACGTATGCGAATCGTCGATAAGTAGGCCGAATGTAGAGCGGCAGTCCAAAACCCATCAACATAAGTTTAGCGGATGTTTGACAACCGGGGGAATCCATGTAGCCGCGTTAAGTAGTGAGCAACGCCACCACGAAACCTAACCATACCACCTTAAACACAAAACCCAACGATGGAATAAAAAATGCCAAGCGTTGGGAATCTGTCTTAAACGCTTTGTTAGCTTTTATTTTTTAGATCAGCTGCTGAGATAGCTCTAAAGCAGTTATCCACTACACCAGTGTTACTTTTTGTTTTTAAATTGCCGTTGGTTAAGGTAATAATTTCCTGTTCAGAATTCAAAAGCGATGGTTGATTTACCGCTTCTTCAATTGTTTTAATTTCTTTCTTGGCTAATGAATTTTTTGGAAATACTTCGAGACTAGTGATATTTGTTTTGAGCATGTTTCCACTTAAAGTCCACGAGCCATCAATATACATGTCAAATTCTACAGCACCGTTATCAGAGTTAGTTATTGAATTAGCAACGCCTTTAAAACTACCGTCGGGTGAATAAACACTCAGGGCATCAAGCCATGAAATTGGCAAAGCAGAACTACATTTCCATGCTCCTACAAGTATATTTGAGTTTGCAAAAGAACTAAAAGAAGAAGCTGCCAACGCGAGCAACAAAATAGACTTAAAGATTTTCATAATATCCCTCGTTTGTGATGATTCCGTTGATAAAAGCTAACGCCGCGTTAAGTGGTGAGCAACGCTACCACCTTACCTAAACCATTATGACATAACCACTTACGCTGAAGAAAACCGAAAATGCCAAGCGTTGGGAATCCGTCTTAAACGCTTTGTTATGCTTATTTTCGTACAAATATCGGTTCTATTTTATGAGAATCAGTTACGAAAGTAACAGGGTTATACTCAATTTGTAAGGTAGCCTCAGTATATCCTTTTGACCTAGTGCCATTTGCAATGTCAGGGTACTTTTTAAACTTTATTTTATTATATTCAGGTTGAAAACTATTGACTAAAAGAGCCTCGACTTCATTTGTCAATGACTGGTCATCTGCATCTATAAAAGGAGAACAAAAGCCGCTAAATGAGTTACCTTGCAAATTATGAACTATTGGCTTGGTATCGCCTTGTAGCATCCATGATTGAAAAGGCATCATTTGTGCTTCACTGAATCCTGTAACCTCCATTAAAATCAGTGCTATTTCAAATGAATTTCGATTACCTTTGCTATCAAATAGTGCTTCCCTAGTCAGGATAGACTGCATTTTTTCGTGACCAGTTAGGCGAGACCAAATATCTTGACTAAAGGCTTGCCCAATATAATGAACTCTGTAATCTATATAATCCTTTACATTGCCTTCTAGAGCATAGCCTTCACTGCCCATTATACTCAAGTGGATAATTTTTTGAGGCGTTATCCATGCTAAATGCTCTCGGGTTTCAGTTTCAATTGCGAACGATGATACATAGTCCAAAGACATTTTATCTTTAGCGCTCCCCGTATACAAATTGGCAGTAAAATGAAAGCTTTCACCTTCACGAGCAAACCCTGCAGTGTATGGGTCTAGGCTTCCCGTAAGCGGAGGGTTTCCATTCATGTCGGATATTTCGTATTTCACTATACCTTCATCGATATGAAGCTTATTAAAATAAATCAAAGGTCTTTGGACGATAAAATATATGGTACTTTCACTCCAAAGCTGTTGGATCTCATCTAATTCTTTAAGAAATTCAAACTCATATGCACTAATGACTGGATATGCACTTTTTACTTGAATATGTATATTCTTTATTCCTTCCAACCTTCAACTCCTCCTGTTCGTCGATAAGCATAGACATAATGACCCAGGGCAAGATCATGAAAAACCCATATGGAATAAGGGGTAGCGTGAAGTAATGTTTCCACTAATTTGTACACTGAAGTCACAATAATCTCAATACATCCAAGATCGATTTGATGATCAGATTTAGGTGTGATCATATACTGTTTTTTAACAGCAGATATTTAGCCTAATGAACGGATTAAGCCTTTTGGACCATATTTCAGTTATTCGAGACCCTCGCCAAGCTTGGAAAATAGAGCACACGCTAACCGACATTATCTTCTTAACAATTGCAGCAGTGATTGCTGGTGCTGAAGGTTGGGAGGATATTGAAGATTTTGGTGAAGATAACTTGGAATGGCTTAGACAGTATGGTGATTTCAAACAAGGCATACCAGTACACGATACCATTGCCCGAGTTATCAATCTTATTTCCGCCAAGCAACTACAACGATGCTTTACAGCGTGGATGAAAGACTGTCATGAGGTGACTGAGGGTGAAGTGATTGCTATCGACGGCAAAACTCTCAGAGGCACATACAACAAAGACAAGCGTTGTGGTGCAATCCATATGGTTAGTGCGTTTAGTGCTGCAAATCAAGTTGTGTTAGGGCAGGTTAAAACAGCAGACAAAAGCAATGAAATCAAAGCGATCCCCGAACTGCTTGAAATGCTTTCCTTACGAGGTTGCTTAGTGACGATTGATGCTATGGGATGCCAGAAGGATATAGCTGAAAAGATAGTCGGCCAAGATGCAGATTACCTCTTAGCGGTAAAAGGTAATCAAAAACGATTGGAGCAAGCGATTAGCCAAGTGTTTAATTCTAGTATGCTTAATAGTTTTGAAGGTGATAAATACGTCACTCAAGAGAAAGGACATGGTCGTACAGAAACGCGTTTGAGTATGGTTGTTCACAATACAGATTTCTTAGGCGATATAGCGCTTGATTGGGCGGGACTCTCCACCATTGGTATGGTCGTTTCAATTCGTCAAGAAGGTGATAAGCCAGCAGAAACAATGCAAATCAAGCACTACATAAGCTCAGCAAAACTGACGGCTAAAGCTTTACTAGAGAGCACGCGAGCACATTGGAGCATTGAAAATCAGATGCACTGGCGATTAGACGTAGGTTTTAAAGAAGATGAATGTCGGATTCGTCGAGAGCAAGCTGGTGAGAATTTAGCAGTTATAAGACATATAGCTTTAAATCTGCTGACGGAAGAAACTAGCTTCAAAGCAGGGATCAAAAGAAAGCAGAAAAAAGCAAACCGTAGCAATAGCTACCTTTCGCAAGTCCTTGCAGTACAAGGGGCTTCGTAATCTTGCCCTGCATAATGACCCCCACGAGGTGCTAGCCTCCAATTTCGTGGGTTAGCGTAAAGCCAGAGCCATAATTAGTGTGTTCAAACAACTAAATTTGGAGGCTAGCATGAATAACGATAGCATAATTTTCATTGGCTTAGATACGCATAAGTCATTTATCCAAGTCGCCGTCTTGCAAGAGCAACGCGGGGCTACACCTGAACATTTGGGACGGATAAAGTCTAACAAGTCCGCCCTCATTAAACTCACACAACAACTGCAATCTAAATATCCAAAAGCCACCCTCCATTTTGTCTACGAGGCTGGGCCATGTGGATACTGGACATACCGATTGCTCACCAGCCTTGGCCACTGCTGCTGTGTCATCGCTCCTTCCCTTATTCCAAAGAAATCAGGGGATAGAGTCAAAACAGATAAGAGGGATGCTGCAAAACTTGCCAAGCTTTTTAAGGCTGAAGAGCTTACGCCTATTTATGTGCCTGAATCTGAAGACGAGGCGATAAGAGATTTATCAAGGGCTCGAGAAACCGCGATGAAAGATCTTAAAGATGCAAAATTCCAACTCAAAGGCTTTCTTCTACGTAATAATGTACAAGCGACGGTGAATGATAACTGGTCTAAAAAGCATCTACGGTGGCTAACCGACCTCATTCTTCCCCATCACAGCCAACAGATTGTATTGCAAGAAATGATCATCACCATCAGTGAGCGGATGCAAAGATTACAACGGTTAGATAACGAGTTATTACACCAAGTCAAAAACTGGCGTTACTACCCTGTTGTCAAAGCCATTCAAGCTATGCGGGGGGTGCGACTCCTTGTTGCTCTCGGCACCATTGCCGAGCTCGGCGACCTACGTCGCTTCGACCATCCCAGAAAACTTATGGCTTATGTTGGCCTCGTACCGACTGAAAGCTCCAGTGGCGGTAAAACGAAGCGAGGGAGCCTCACCAAATGCGGAAACAGTCGAGCACGACGGTTGCTTATTGAGGGCGCACATACTTATAAGCACAAAGCTAATATCTCCGTCGAACTGCAACTGCGACAAGAAGGACTGCCCAAAGAAATTGTCGGTATTGCTTGGCATGCTCAGCAACGATTATGTCGCCGCTATCAACGATTACTACAAAAAGGCAAACATCGAAACGTTGTCGTCGCCGCTATCGCAAGAGAAATGATCGCGTATATCTGGGCTATCGCAAGAGAGGTGGTCGTTAGCGCAGTCGAACCAAAAACACGGATTGCAAGGCTGCCTGTATGAGAAAAGAATTAGTGTTAACGCATTGGATAGAGCATCGGGTGTGGCACAAACACCGACGGCGTTAGGATGGCAATAAAGCTCGCGCTTTATTGAACCACGAGCATAGACTGAAGACAGGTGCCACGACGAAATAAGTAAGGTAGGCGCTGCTCATCTCGCGATGAGTAATCCACGTATATCAGCATGAGAACCGACGAAATTACTTGCTTCATCTATGCGTTAACACTATCTCAAAATAAACAAAAGGCTCTGAAATGTGGGAGCAGAAACTTCTACGTTTTAATTGACAGTGGGGGTCATATCAACGCCCAATTAAGGGGTGAGCAACGCTACCACCCAACCCAAAGCATTGTGCCATAAACACTTAATTTGAAGTAGAAGCAAAAATGCCAAGCGTTGGGAATCCCTCTTAAATTGCTTGTTATGCCTGTGGTGATTAGAGCGATTTGGTTACTCTACGTCCAAGCCAGACCTTTTGGCGATTTCTGTTTCAAAACCATCGATACTCTTTTGGTTCTTTTTAAGCCAGTATTTTTCTATACCCTCTGTACCTTGCTTTTCTGACCAATTAGCTAGGTCTTCACGGTCTCCCTCATAGGCAAAGTAAGGAACTGACATCCCGCAAGAAGACTGTACCAAATCGACGTCTAGGACAAAGATTTGTCTAGAAGCAACACTTTCAGGAAACATCGGTGCATACTTACCCCAACGATCGTCTTGAGAGTGCAAAACAGTAGCCTTACCATAGGCTCGAAGTATTAGAGGAGAGCCCTCAAAAGCACAAAACATAACGGTCATTCTTGGGTTTTGAATGACATGTGATGCTGACTCATTGCCACTTCCTGTAAGGTTTAACCAAGCTATTTGCTTCGGGTTGATAACCCGTAAGGAATCGCCACCTTTAGGGGACAGATTCACACTACCACTCTCTGCTGCGGTAGCTACAAAATAGATTTTTTGCTGCCCTATAAATTCAATGTGTTTATCCGATAACTCTGAAAATTGCTTACCCAAAACGATTAACCTCCATGTTAATTTTCGACAAAAGGCATAACGCCGCACTAAGCGGACTAAAATGGTTGGCTATAATGTGGAGCGAAGCGAAACGTAGCCAACTGTTTTAGTTCCGTTTAAGTGCCTTGTTAGTTGTGTTTGGCGGTATTTAAAGACCAAACAAACACGATAATAAATATTGGAAATTTTATCCAGTGACCAATTCAAAAACTACGACTCAAATACAACTTAAATGCACTCTAAAGGTTACTACTTGAAAACTAGCAAACCAGAATGACGCCATTATAAAATAAGCGGAGTTAATGGAGCCGAAGATATCAATGCACTTCGAGATTAAACATTGCACCAGACGACTATTAACGACAGCATATTTTGGCGGAATGATCGTGGATTACAAACTCACCTACAAGGTGGAAACTTAGAAGACAGCGAAACACAAATTGAACTCAATCCAATTTCGTAGAAAGAATTACCAACCTCTATTTTGAAAACCAACTAACGTCGCGTTAAGCGGACGAAAATAGTTGGCTATAATTTGTGAGGCACGAACAAAAGCCAACTGTTTTTGTTCCGACTTAAACGCCTTGTTATAAGTGTGCGATCAGTTTTAAAACAACAAGTTAACCAGTGCACAACGAAATGGAATAATAAAACAAACCCACAAGATTTAAAGCCATTTAATGTTTAACTCTGAACTCACGCAAAAAAATTACTACGCAGATTTAACAAAACTAAATATTAAACACTTTATGAAAACCCAATTGCCCATTTGGGTTAAAACCACCGCCACAAAACTTGATTGACGAAATGGAAAAAACAGCCCCAAAACAAACAAAATTCACGTTTTACCCATTGATGAATTCGCAAGTGAAAAAGCAAATTAAGGAGCAATACAAACTGCAAAACACTTTTCTAAATCCAACTCACTTTGGCGATTTGAATCGGAAACACACCAACAAAACGTACTCACAAAACTTCAAAAAACCTGATTAAGAAAGCACCTTATAACGCCGCATTAAGGGGTGAACAACGCATTCCACCCAGCCTAAACCATTGTGCCGTAAACACTTAAGCTAATTCAAACCAAAACTGCCAAGCGTTGTGAATCCCTCTTAAATGCTTTGTTATGTGACTAGCGCCTTTGATAGGCAAATTGACCGTTTTACACCAACGTATTTTCCATATGCACCTGACACTGAATAAGAGTTACGTTTATAGAAGTTCACCGCTTTTAAGTTAATTCTACGTGTAGACAGGACGGCTTTTTTATAACCTTTTTCAACCGCATAACATTCTAGTTGTTTGAGTAAATAACCACCTGCGCCAGGTTTGTTTGAGTACATTCGCTTTAATTCACAGACTTCATTTTGATGGTGCCTAAAAACCCCACACGCTACAGCAACTTTGTTTAGGTAGACCACAATACATCCATCTTTCGACGAATCGAAAGCATCAGATAAAAACGAGCTTTCGCCAGAATCATTAGTGATCTGGCTAAGTGATGAGTTCAATTCAGCCATGAGTGACTGAAAATCAATATTGCTTGGTTCTACTTTCTTGTGTTCGAATCTCATACCTGTCACATAACGCCGCATTAAGGTGTGAGCGGCGCTTGGCTATACTTGAGCGAAGCGAAAACGCCAAGCGTTGCGAATCACTCTTAAATGCTTTGTTATGTGAATTTTTACTCGTACGTCTTACCGTTGTGCTTTAACCAACCATGCGGGTGTCTATTGTTTGGGTCATGGTGTGTCCAGTGCATAACACCACCTTTTTTATTCCATTCATATTCACCGTAAAACTGAACTCGATCGCCCACTTTTAGGTTTGGAATTCTAGGAGCCAAATCAATATTGTGCGCAACAAGTAAGGTCTGTTTACTGTCCAACTTTAAAATAAATTTTTGATGCCTACTTCCTTCGTTGTCATCACGTAGCAAGCGAATGACTGTGCCTGAGCCTTGAACTTGAACATCACTTTGATGATTCTCATATGCTTGTTTTAACTGATGGTCATTAGCTTGAGCACCAATCGAGGCTAGACAAAAGAGTGCTATAAATATAGCGATAAACTTCTTCATATAGTCAATTTCTCCAATTCACATAACAGCTATATTAGACAGAATAATTCTGCATTTTGTCCCTGAAACAATTCTGTCTAGTTTCCAAGACACACTACACTTAGTCTAATAACTCATTTAATAACATCATCTTACCTACTTATCTTTGTATCAAACATGACAAAAAGCAGAAATTTTCCATATAGTTTCGGCAAAATGCAGAAAACTCCCTAATGTGTGAGTAAACCGCAGTTCAGGCAATGAAGGTGTTATCTTGGGAATCGTGTTCTCAAACAAAAACGCCAACATGATTGTCGGCATTTTTGCTTTAGGTATGGATAAGTGAGAGGTAGTAACTACTTCGCCATGGTACTCAAAAACTCGGCTTCGAACTCTTCATCGGCTTCTCTTGTTAGGCACTCCACCAGCCAGTCGATGCTTTGATGGTCGAGCTTACTGTTCACCACGAAAGCTTGCTTTACGCCAGACTGACCCAGCTTGGCAGAGCCGTAGTTCTTGAATGATTTGTTGCCGTGGTAATGGAGTGATTTGATCGCCTCTGCGTTCGGCTCTGGTAAGGCATCGAGTGTGTTGGCCAGTTGAATCACCAGCTCCATTGGGTTCTTGGATGATGAGATGCGATACAGAAAACCGCCCTCCACTCTTTGGCGCACCCAGTAATCAAAGCCGCTGCAATCCATCACCTTGTCACTGACCAATGCGGCTTCGCTGCGATAGCCACACGGTTCAACCACCACTGGGGTGTGTTTAAACTCTGGCTGGCCAGATGCAGCATCGGTATGAGGCAAGATCAAGTCACACGGTTTGCTGTCTTTGGCGGTCGGTGCGTTCCAGTGGATAGGCATGAAGACTTGTTCGCGGCGCATCTCTTTGGTCACCACTAAGCGCGCTTGGCACTCACCTTGTGCGCTGCGCACTTTCACCACCGGATTAATAGTCGCGTGGTTGAAGGCATCTAGCCCGAATTCATCTAAACCAAGCTCTGCAACCGTATCTGGATGCATGGCGACAAAGGGTTCTGGTGTGTGTTCACCTAAACCTGCGGCTAAGCCCGTGCGGCTCATGGTGTGCCATTGGTCTCGGATTCGGCCTGTGTTCATGATTAGGGGGAATTCGACGCTGGTATCAGCAATCGGCTTGTCGTGTTCAACGGCAATAAACTGCGCTTTGCCAGATTCAGTAAAGAACTCGCCATCGGTGAACATGCGCTGTTCAATGATCTCTGGTTGATATTCAAGTACTGGCCATTGTTGTGGAGTGAGTTCGCCATAGCCTTTCTCATCTAGCTGAGTAAGCCCGATTAAGCACAAGTCACGCGTTTTACCTGTTTCATTACCTAAGGCTGTCATCTCGCAATACTCTTTGAAGATCTCACCTTCGTGGCGGTAATCAAACTGCTCTTTGAATCCCATCTTTTGCGCGACTTCTTTTAATATCCACCAATCAGGTTTGGCTTCACCAGGACTTGGTAATACGCGGCGTTGGCGTGAGATTCGACGCTCAGAGTTGGTTACAGTGCCCGACTTTTCACTCCACCCTTGCGCGGGCAGCACTACATCGGCCAAGCGTGTGGTTTCCGTATCGGCAATGCAATCCGACACCACCACAAACGGGCACTTCTCTAATGCGGTTTTGATTTTTTCGCTATCTGGCAAACTCACGACAGGGTTAGTTGCCATGATCCACACGGCTTTTATCTTGCCGTCATTCATCGCATCAAATAGGTCGATGGCTTTTAAGCCTGCGTGAGTCGCTAAGCTGTCGGTTTGCCAAAACTCGCTGACGGTTTGGTGTGATTGCGGATCACCAAATTCAAAGTGCGCCGCTAAGGTATTGGCTAAGCCACCCACTTCTCGCCCACCCATGGCATTTGGCTGGCCTGTTACTGAGAAAGGCCCCATGCCCGGTTTACCGATTTTTCCGGTCGCTAAATGGCAATTAATAATGGCGTTTACCTTGTCGCACCCTTGTGTGGATTGGTTAACGCCTTGCGAATAGATGGTGAGCACTTTCTCATTAGAAGCAAACAGCTTGTAGAACTGTTCTAGTTGTTGCTCTGTAAGCCCTGTTAGTTCGGGAACGCTTTTGTCGCCCCAGCCTGACTCGGTATAACGGTAATGAGTTGCGGATCGAATGGCTTCCGTAAAACCTTGGGTGTTGTGTTCAATGTAGTCAGTGTCGAGTTGGTCGTTGTCATCTAAGTAGGCTAGCAAACCATTGAACAGTGCGACATCTGAGCCTGACTCCAACGCCAAGTGCATGTCAGCAATTTCACAGGTGTCGGTATAACGAGGGTCGATGACGATCACTTTCAATTCAGGGTTGGCTTGTTTTGCGGCTCTTAACCTTTGGAAAAGTACCGGGTGACACCATGCTAGGTTGGAGCCTGTAATCACGACTAGATCGGCTTGCTCGAGATCTTCATAACAAACAGGTACTGTGTCTGCGCCAAATGCACGCTTATGCCCGACCACGGTTGAAGCCATACATAGCCTAGAGTTACTGTCGATGTTGCCACTACCAATGAAGCCTTTCATCAGTTTATTGGCAACGTAATAGTCTTCGGTAAGCAGCTGACCAGACACATAGAACGCAACCGAATCGGCCCCATATTCTTCGATGGTTTGATTGAATTTGTCTGCGACCAACTGAGTGGCACTGTTCCAATCCAGCTGTTGTTTTTGCTCATTCTGAATATGAGCAGGCTGTGTAAGACGACCTAAAGGCGTGACGGTGTCGCCGAGCGCGATCCCTTTAGTACAAAGCTTTCCATAGTTTGATGGATGATCTTTATCACCACGCACTTCTAGTTTTCCTAGCGATGTCGGTCTCGCTTCTATTCCACATCCTACACCACAATAAGCACAGGTCGATTTTATCCAGCCGCTGTTTGAATCCGTCATCCGTTTCTCGCTCAAATATCCATAATTGTAATAACTGAAACCAAGCAAATAACACGCCACTTAATAACAGCTGATGAATAGCAAATAATTTTATTTAAAAACAAAAACTTAATAAAAACACAAATATCAACAACGAACCAATAAGAACTTAACCAAGATAGAAACTTAATTTTTGCACCATCTTGCGGAAAGTTGCACCACAAACGTTCATTTATATAAATCTAACAAAAATTTTACATACCACTTTAGGGGTAATTGCGTGCCACCTCTATTTTTTAAAGCACTGAAAATTATAAGTTAATTTTTATTTAAATGAACGAACCGTAATCTGGCACCCTCCTTGCTCCACTAAAAACCAAGACTTAGAAAAAACATTTTTGTTTTTCTTGATGATTATGAATTGAGTGGAATCTCAACCCGGTATTCATCTGCTAACGACTAGAAATTAGATGCTAGTGATGGTGACGCCGAGAATAAGGAATGGATTATGAGCAAGAAGAAAATCGTCGTTGTTGGTAACGGCATGGTTGGACACAAATTTATCGACAACATCCTGCAATCAGACAGTGATGAGTTTGATGTGATTACTTTCAGTGAAGAGCCAAGGCTAGCCTACGACCGTGTTCAGCTAACGGCTTACTTTAATGGTAAAAGCGCTGATGACCTGTCATTGACCAGTGAAGAGTATTACCAAAGCAACGGCGTGAACTACTTGTTGAACCAGAAGGTTGCCAAGCTAGACACCGCCAATCAACAAGTCATCACTGAAAGTGGCCACGTTGAAAGTTACGACAAGCTAATCTTGGCGACGGGCTCTTTCCCTTTTGTTCCCCCTATTCCCGGTAACGACCAAGAACACTGTCACGTTTATCGCACCATCGAAGACTTAGACGCCATCGAGCTTTCAAGCAAAGGCAGCAAATCTGGCGTGGTGATTGGTGGTGGTCTGCTTGGCTTAGAAGCCGCAAACGCAGTCAAAAACCTTGGTTTAGAAACCCATGTAGTTGAATTTGCGCCTCGCCTAATGGCCGTTCAATTAGATGACGGTGGCGGTGCCCTACTGCGCAGAAAGATTGAAGACCTTGGTGTGCAAGTTCATACCCAGAAAGCGACCTCTGAAATAGTCGACGGTGAAAACGCTCGCTACCGCATGAACTTCGCCGATGGCACCCATTTAGAAACCGATATGATCGTATTCTCTGCCGGTATTCGCCCTCAAGATGAGCTGGCAAGAAGCTCTGATGTCAAGATTGGCGAACGCGGCGGTATTGTGATCAACAATCACTGCCAAACTAATATCGAGAACGTCTACGCGATTGGTGAATGCGCGCTTTGGGATAACAAGCTCTTCGGCTTAGTGGCGCCGGGGTATTCGATGGCAAAAATCGCGGCTTCGCATATTGTCTCTGGCGGTACTGACGACGCTGCATTCACTGGCGCAGACATGAGCACTAAGCTCAAACTGCTTGGCGTCGATGTTGCCAGTATTGGTGAAGTACACGGCAAGACTGAAGGTGCTCAATCATATACCTATAACGATGAAATCGAACAAGTGTATAAGCGCCTAATCATCTCAGCTGACGGCACAAAGATTGTCGGTGCGGTATTGGTCGGTGATGCAGAAGCCTATGGCTCGCTACTGCAAATCAAGCAAAACGATATGCCCCTTCCTGAAAACCCATCAGTGTTGATTTTGCCTAATGTGGCCGATGATTCAGGCTCTGCAATGGGTGTTGAAGCTCTGCCTGATAGCGCTGTGATTTGTTCATGTTTTGATGTGACTAAAGGCGACATTAAAGACGCGGTATCTGCTGGCTGCACCACGATGGCTGCACTGAAAGAAACCACCAATGCTTCAACAGGTTGTGGCGGCTGTTCTGCTCTTGCGAAACAAGTTCTCGATAGCGAACTGAGTAACTTGGGTGTTGAAGTCTCTAACGATATCTGTGAGCACTTTGCTTACTCTCGCCAAGAACTTACCGACATCATTCGCGTCAACAAAATCAAGACCTTCGATGAACTGTTGGATTCTCATGGAAACGGATTGGGTTGTACCGTGTGTAAACCCGCAGTCGGTTCAATTTTGGCTTCGTACTGGAACGATTACATCCTCGAAGATCAACACATCGAACTGCAAGACACCAACGACATTTACCTCGGCAACATGCAGAAAGACGGCACTTACTCGGTGGTTCCGCGTATCGCTGGCGGTGAAATTACTCCAGATAAATTGATCGTGCTTGGTGAAGTCGCTAAAGAGTTCGACCTTTACACCAAGATCACCGGTGGTCAACGTGTCGACTTGTTTGGCGCGCAACTTAACGAACTACCAATCATCTGGAAAAAGCTAATCGATGCTGGTTTTGAAACTGGCCACGCTTACGGTAAATCGGTACGTACCGTAAAATCGTGTGTGGGTAGCACTTGGTGTCGATACGGCGTCGACGACAGTGTTGGCTTAGCAATTCGACTTGAGAACCGCTACAAAGGGCTGCGTTCACCCCACAAGATCAAGTTTGCGGTTTCTGGCTGTACGCGCGAATGTGCAGAAGCCCAATCAAAAGACTTTGGCATTATCGCCACCGACAAAGGTTGGAACCTCTACATCTGTGGTAACGGCGGTATGCGTCCTCGCCACGGTGACCTTTTTGCTACCGACCTTGATGAAACCACCCTGCTGCAATACATCGACCGCATTCTGATGTTCTACACACGAACCGCGGATCGTCTACAGCGTACATCGGTATGGATGGAGAACCTCGAAGGTGGCATCGAATACCTCAAGCAAGTCGTGATTGAAGACAAGCTCAATGTAGCTGAAGAGCTCGAAGCGGACATCACACTCAACATCGAGAAGTACCAGTGTGAGTGGAAAACCACCATTGAAAACCCTGAGAAGATGAAGCGCTTCCAGCACTACATCAACAGTGAAGAAATGGACACTAGCCTCTCTTTCATCAAAGAACGAGAGCAGCGTTTTCCTAAGCTGAGCTTGAGTGATACTTCCAATTCAAAACGCGATGAAAAGCTCGCTAAAGCAGACCAAATCGAAGTGACTGAGGTTTCATAAATTTCATCAGGTTCATCAGGTTCATCAGGTTCATCAGGTTCATCAGGTTCATCAATAAAAAAATAAAAACTCAATTTTAGACTAGGAGAAAGTCATGGAAAATTGGACAACCGTATGCAGCACCAGCGACCTAACCCCAAACGGGGGAATTTGCGCCAAAGTAGACGATAACCAAGTGGCTATTTTTTACTGCAAGCGCAGCGACACGCTTTATGGGCTCTCTAACTACGACCCTATCGGCAAGGCGAATGTGATGTCACGTGGTATAATTGGTTCATTAAGCGGAGAACCTTACGTGGCCTCACCCTTATACAAGCAGCATTACCACTTAGAAACTGGCGAATGTCTTGAACAGCCTGAGCTCAAGCTCGTGAAATTTGAAGTTCGCAAGCAAGGAGAACAAGTTCAAGTTCTCGCACCACTTGCTATCGCCAGTTAACTAAAACGCCGACACCATCATGCAAACGCTTATTGGCGTGCGCAATTTCGGCACAAGGTTTATGCACATTAAAGCGTTCGAAGTTCGGAAGTAACGCAGATGCACAAACCGGGTAATTTTCCAGATTTAAAGGATTTAAACCATGGATAACACTAAATTTTCGCTGCTTTCATTTACGGGTAAGATGAAGGTCTTACACCTAAGCTGGATGGCCTTTTTCATTACCTTTGTTGTGTGGTTCAACTTTGCCCCACTACTGCAAATGGTAAAAACTACGCTTGGTCTTTCTACTGAAGAGATCAAAACCCTCCTGATCCTCAACGTTGCATTGACCATTCCGGCACGTGTCGCCATAGGCATGCTAACCGATAGATACGGCCCTAGGTTGGTCTACTCTTCGCTACTCGCGGTCTGTTCGATCCCTTGTTTCATGTTTGCTCTGGCAGACTCTTTCATTCAAGCGGCCATCGCTCGTTTCCTACTGGGCTTCATTGGTGCAGGTTTCGTTGTCGGTATTCGTCTTGTGTCTGAATGGTTTCCACACAACGAACTGGGTACAGCAGAAGGTATTTACGGCGGCTGGGGTAACTTCGGTTCAGCGGCAGCAGCGTTCACACTTCCAACCCTCGCTCTAGCGTTTGGTGGTGAAGACGGCTGGCGTTATGCGGTTGGTATTACTGGCGTAATGAGCTTAGCGTTCTCGTTTATCTTCTACAAAAACGTGTCAGATACACCAAAAGGTTCTACTTACTTCAAGCCTGCTCAAGTAACAGCAATGGAAGTGACATCAAAGGGTGACTTTTTCTTCCTACTTATTATGAAGATCCCTATGTATGCCGCTTTAGCGCTACTGACTTGGAAGCTATCACCAAGCAATATCAACATGTTGTCTGACATGGCGGTTTACTCTGTGTATGCAGGTTTAGCAGCACTTTACGTGTACGAAGTGTCGCAAGTTTGGAAAGTAAACAAGAACGTATTTAAAGAAGAAGTGCCTGAGATTCACCAGTACAAATTCAAGCAAGTTGCGGTACTTAACGTATTGTACTTCGCGACATTTGGTTCTGAACTGGCTGTGGTTTCTATGCTGCCACTGTTCTTCTCTGAAACCTTTGAATTAACACCGGTTCTTGCAGGTATGGTTGCATCGGCTTATGCCTTTATGAACCTAATGTCTCGCCCAGGTGGTGGTTGGATTTCAGATAAATTCGGTCGTAAACCAACACTGCTTATTCTAACGATTGGTCTTGCTGTGGGTTACTTTGCAATGGGTCAGGTAGACAGCACATGGCCTGTATGGCTAGCGGTTGTCGCGGCGATGGCGTGTTCTTTCTTCGTGCAAGCGGGTGAAGGTGCAGTATTCGCAACGGTTCCTCTAATCAAGCGTCGTATGACAGGTCAGATTGCAGGTATGACGGGTGCTTACGGTAACGTGGGTGCGGTAGTTTACCTAACTGTGTTGTCATTCGTAAGCTACCAAACGTTCTTCTTAGTGATTGCTGCAACAGCGGTACTTGGCTTTGTAACTCTACTGTTCATGGAAGAGCCTAACGGTCAAATCGCCGAAGTAAACGACGACGGCAGCGTGACCTTGATTAACGTATCGAGCTAGCCTCACTACTATGAAGCATTGATATTATTGAATCGGGAGTAGTACCGAGGTTTATTTCACCACTTTGGTACTGCGTTCAAAGGCTCTAGGTTCACTAGGGCTTTTGTTCTTCCTCAGATGTGCTCTCAAGTAAATGAGAAGACAGCCAGTTAAGAAGAAGACCAGTTATGACAATTTCATTCAGCCAAGGGCAAGTCGTCACGCCGGAATCAAACAATCAGCTCACACTCAAGTTTGGTGGTTATTCGAATAAAGGCATACGTGATGAAAACCAAGACGCCATCATTGTAAAACACCCGAAGACTCGTGCAGAGCAAGAGTTGAAAGGCAGTGTCGCCTGCATAGCAGACGGCGCGAGTTGCAGTGAGCACGGCCAGAAAGCCAGTCACACCAGCGTGATGCAATTTATCGACGACTACTACGCCACGCCAAATAGCTGGAGCATTCAACGCTCGGCGCAAAAGGTCTTAACGTCCCTCAATTCTTGGCTCTTCAACACGTCTGTTTCTAATATTCATCCTGCACAACAAGTGAACCACAATGCCCTCGTTTCGACGTTCAGCAGCGTGATATTAAAATCGAACACCGCACATATCTTCCACGTTGGCGATAGCCGTATCTACTTACTAAGAGATGGAGAATTACACCAACTGACCCGCGACCACACACGTAAAAATATGGGACAGAAGCATTATCTTACACGCGCCTTAGGCATGGATAACCAACTCAACGTTGACTATCAAACCCTACCTATCAAGAAAAACGACTGCTTTATACTGACATCTGATGGCGTGCACGAGTTTGTTTCTCCCAACACCTTCAAGGAACACATCGACAAACCCGGAGCGGATTTCGAATACGCCGCACAAAGCATCTGTAACACCGCTTTAAGCCACAATAGCTCAGACAACGTCAGCTGCTTGATTGTGCAAGTCAGCCATCTGCCTAAGCCTTCGCTGATTGAATTCCATGAGAAGCTAGCTAAACGTGCCATCCCACCCGCTTTAAAACTCGGGCAAAGTATCGACAACTTCATGGTACTTGAGGTGTTGTATGCAGGTTCAAGAAGCCATGTGTATCGTGTGATGCAGAAAGAAACACAAACCGAGTTCGTGCTGAAAGTCCCTTCTGTTCAATATCACGATAGCCCTTCTCAACTCAGAGCTTTCTTTAATGAACAATGGGCGGGGATCTTGTTAAAAAATAAGAGGGTAATGAAGGTTTACCCGACGCCAGAGAACTCGCAATTCTTATACCAAATCTGCGAATGGGTAGAAGGCATCACCCTAAGACAATGGATGTACGACAATCCAAAACCGTCACTAAATGAAGTGCGCGACATACTAGAAAAGATCACTCAAGGCATCCGAGTATTACAACGTGCAGACATGGTGCACCGAGACTTAAAGCCCGAGAACATCATGATTCAACGTGATGGTGAGGTAAAAATCATCGACCTTGGTGCGGTATTAGTGAGAGGCCTTGAAGAGGGAGAGCTCACCGACAAAGACGACACTCCATTAGGCGCGGTCAATTACATTGCACCCGAGACCATCAAGCACAACAGCGCGACCACCAGCTCGGATCTTTTCTCTATCGCTGTGATCGGCTATGAGATGCTAACAGGTGCATTGCCCTACTCTGAAATGACGGCACAATCGCTTAAACAATCTCGCCACCATCAATGGGAATACCAACCCATCACACAGAAACGAGCAGACTTACCAAGTTGGGTCGATTTGGTGTTACAAAAAGCCTGCGCGGAATCACCAAGCGAACGTCATCAAGTGTTGGGGGATTTTGTAGCAGACCTTTACACACCAAACCAAAGCTTGGTGAAAAGCAAAGCCAAGCAACCTTTGATAAACCGAAACCCGATCCAGTTTTGGAAAGTGTTGGCTTTGTTGCTCGGCATTGTTGCCATTGTAGAAATGGGCTTATTACTGAGTTCTAGTTAATTACAGGTTCGAGTTAAAACCAAGTGCGGGTTAAATCTAAGTTCGAGCTAAACGCGAGGCTTCTAGCTAAGCGTAAAATTCGAGCTAGCCTCGTTTTACTAAGCTTCTCGGAACTAGCTCAATGCCAGCTTGGTAACGTTTAGCCGACGCGTTCAAAGCAAGTGCAAAGGCGCTGTCTGCAATCACTTCGAATTGCTGTGGCAGTGAGTGGACTTTAAAAGGTAAGAAATCCAATAAACGATTATCACCAAAGGTTGCTAGCTTTACTTGGCTGATCAGCTCTGGCTTTTCGACCATCACATCCAGCACACCTTCTAATAAGGTGTAAGACATAGTGACAATCGCATCGGGTACTGTGTCTTTGGCAATCCATTCTTCAAAAACCGCACGCCCAGACTCTCTGTCAAAGTGTTCACCATAGCCCACAATTGTAGATTTGCTTTCTGAGAGTCCAACCTGCTGAGCATACGCTTTGTTGGCTGCTTCAAAACCCAGTTGGCGTTCACGTGAGATATTTAGGTCTGGCAATGCACCTATCAAGCCAACGCTATGAATACTGTCATCGAGAATCGAATGGGTCAGCTCAAACGCAGCTTCGAAATCTTCACTGATCACGCAAGCAAAATGCTCATCATCTAACGGACGGTCAATCGCAATTACGGGTGTGCCTGAATTTTGCAGCTTCAAGTAGAACTCATTGGCGTCTGGCATTGAACTCGCCACCAACAAGGCATCGATACGACGACTCACCAAAGCTTCAGCGACTTTACGTTCAGTTTCAGCATCATCATCAGAGCAACCAATCAAAATCTGGTAGCCCACTTTACGTGAGTTCTGCTCTATCAGTTTTGCTAAACGCGCGTAACTGCTGTTTTCCAGATCAGGAATAATCAAACCAAATGAACGGCTATTACCAGCACGCAGCGACGAAGCAGCATGGTCTGGTCGGTAGTTATACTCTTCCACAACCGCCATGACTTTCTGCTGAGTCTTTTCACTGATTCTGTATTTCTGCGCCTTGCCGTTGATGACATAACTGGCCGTGGTTTTCGATACTCCAGCCAGTTTAGCAATTTCATCAAGTGTCATATGGGTGACCTGTATTTTGTGCGTAGGATCATATAACCAATGATCTGATCCTCGGATTAGTTGAATTATATGCTGAATCGATTCAGTATAAAAGCTGAAAGGATTCAGCAAAATCTGAAAAGTGACTTCAATCATCCTTTTGTATGGATTGAGCGTCATTTGTTGTGATTCAACTTCTCGTTATTAACGAAACTAAAATTACGACACGCAGCAAAACTATTTTGAAAACCAAAATCGGCTTTGCTGAATTTTTTTACACTAAATGCTGAACCGATTCAGCCAAGATAAAACAAAGAGCAAGCAACGGGCAAATATTGCTCTAGACTGAATCGTAGCGATACACAAATTCTCAAGCGATACGCTAAAGAGGCACCATGCTTAAATTATCAAAATCTGACATCACTCTTGGTCAAACGGCCGATGACAAATTCAAAGCAATCCAAAACATTGCTGGCGACCTGACAGCTAAAGGTTTAGTTGACTCTGGTTACGTTGAAGGAATGCTGAACCGTGAAAACCAGAACTCTACGTTCCTAGGTAACGGCATCGCGATTCCTCACGGAACGACGGATACTCGTGACCTAGTGAAAGAGACAGGCGTTGCGGTACACCACTTCCCAGAAGGTATTGATTGGGCAGACGGCAACCGTGTTTACGTAGCAATTGGTATTGCAGCTAAATCTGACCAGCACTTAGGCATTCTTAAGCAACTAACGAAAGTGCTAGCGGCTGACGGCGTTGAAGAGAAATTAAAGCAAGCGAAATCAGAAGACGAAATCATCGCCCTACTTAACGGCGAAGTTCAGCTAGAAGCAGACCTAGACGCTTCTTTAGTTCAGCTACTGTTCCCTGCAAGCGACATGGTTCAAATGTCGGCAGTGGCAGGCGGCCTACTTAAGAACACAGGTTGTACAGACAACGCATTCGTTGCTGACCTAGTAACAAAAACACCGACTCACCTAGGCCAAGGCCTGTGGTTGTTGGGCAGCGATAAAGGCGTAACACGTACTGGCGTATCTTTCGTTTCAACAGCGAACCATTGTGAATACGAAGGCACACCAGTGAAAGCATTGGTAGCATTCGCCGCTTGTAACAGCGCACACCAATCTATTCTAGCAAACCTAAGCAAGATGGTTTTCGAAGGTAAACAGCAACAACTGTTAACCGCTGACGCAGCGCAAGTGATTGGCCTTCTAAAAGGTGAAGCGGTTTCTACAGCTTCTCAAGACGACGACAACTGCGCAGTATTCAAAATCAAAAACGCACACGGCCTACACGCTCGTCCAGGTGCAATGTTGGTTGCTGAAGCGAAGAAATTCGAATCAACAATCCGCGTTTCAAACCTAGATGGCGACGGAAAAGAAGTGAACGCGAAGAGCTTGATGAAAGTCATCGCACTTGGCGTTAAACACGGCCACCAGCTTCAGTTTGTTGCTGAAGGTGACGATGCAGCACAAGCACTTGAATCGATTGGTAAAGCTATCGCTTCAGGCCTTGGCGAAGGCTAAGGAGTCGATATGTCTGATAAACAAATCAAAGCCGTTACCGTAACGCTTAACCCTGCTCTAGACCTGACAGGCGCTATCGACGCACTAAATGTAGGTTCAGTTAGCCTAGTAAACAAAGGCTCTCTGCATGCAGCGGGCAAAGGCGTAAACGTCGCAAAAGTTCTTTCAGAGCTTGGCGCGAAAGTGACCGTAACAGGTTTCCTTGGTCGCAATAACGAAGAAGCGTTCTGCCAACTGTTTGAAGAGATGGGCGCAACTGACCGCTTCATCCGTGTTGATGGCGCAACTCGCATTAACGTGAAATTGGTAGAGAATTCAGGCCAAGTAAGCGACATCAACTTCCCAGGTGTTCCTGTTGATGCTGACGCGATTAAAGCGTTCGAAGAAACCCTATTAGAACTTGCTGAAACGCACGATTATTTCGTCATTGCAGGCAGCTTGCCACAAGGTATCTCTCCTGAGCTTTGCGCTTCTTGGGTTCAACGCTTACACGATTTAGGTAAGAAGGTGCTATTTGACAGCAGCCGTGACGCACTTAAAGCCGGTATCAATGCACAACCTTGGTTAATTAAGCCAAACGATGAAGAGCTGTCTCAGCTATTCAATGCCGAACTGACAACACGTGACCAATGCCAACACGCAGGCCAAGTTCTGAGTGAAAAAGGCATCGACAACATCGTGGTATCACTTGGCGCAGAAGGCGTGATGTGGCTAAACCAAGGTGAATGGCTACATGCTCAACCGCCGCGTATGCAAGTGGTAAGCACAGTAGGCGCAGGTGACACATTAGTCGCAGGCCTGTGTTGGGGTCACATGCAACAGATGCCAAAACCAGAACTTATTAAATTCGCCACTGCCCTATCTGCTCTAGCAGTTTCACAGGTAGGCGTGGGCATCACCAGCCAACAAGAGCTGGAATCAGTACTACAAAATATCCAATTACAGTCGCTTAGTGCTCCAACTAGCCAGTTAGACACAAGCAAATAGGACAAAAGGTTTATTATGAATATTACCATTATCACAGCTTGCCCTAGTGGCGTAGCAAACAGCATCATCGCCGCAGGCTTGTTAGAGCAAGCGACAAAAGCACTGGGTTGGAACGCCGCTATTGAATGTCAATCAAGCGTGCTACCAGACTCAACCGTATCGCAAGACACTATCGACAGCAGCGACGTTGTGGTTATCGCAGCCAACACAAACGTTGATAAAGCACGCTTTGTCGGTAAGAAAGTGTACCAAGCGGCTATCTCTGAGTGCACAGCGGATGCAAAAGCATTTCTAGAGAAAGCGGTAGCAGAAGCAACAGTACTGGACGCTTCTCAAATTGAAGAATCTATCCAAGTTACTGGTACTTCTCCAGCAACAGGCAGCAAAAAGATCGTAGCGATTACGGCTTGCCCAACTGGCGTTGCACATACCTTTATGGCAGCTGAAGCGCTTGAAGCAGAAGGCAAACGCCTAGGTCACCAAATTAAAGTGGAAACTCGCGGCTCTGTAGGTGCGAAAAACCAACTGACTGACCAAGAAATCGCAGACGCTGATCTTGTTATCATCGCTGCCGATATCGACGTCCCTCTTGATCGTTTTAACGGTAAAGCACTGTACAAAACAACGACAAGTCCTGCTTTGAAGAAAACAAAGCAAGAGATGGAAAAAGCATTCGCAGAAGCTAAACCATACCAACACACAGCTTCTTCTAATTCAGCGCCTGCTGACGAGAAGAAAGGCGTGTACAAGCACCTAATGACAGGTGTATCGCACATGCTTCCTGTGGTTGTTGCGGGTGGTTTGATCATCGCACTCTCTTTCGTATTCGGTATCGAAGCGTTTAAAGAAGAAGGCACACTGGCAGCAGCATTGATGACTATCGGTGGTGGTTCTGCGTTCGCACTGATGATTCCTGTTCTTGCTGGTTTCATTGCATTCTCGATTGCTGACCGTCCGGGTCTGGCTCCAGGTCTAATCGGCGGTATGTTGGCGAGCTCAACAGGCGCAGGTTTCCTTGGTGGTATCGCAGCGGGTTTCATTGCCGGTTACGCAGCGAAATTCATTGCCGACAAGGTTCAACTTCCACAATCCATGGAAGCCCTCAAGCCAATCCTGATCATTCCGTTTATCGCGAGTTTGTTCACTGGTCTTGTGATGGTTTACATCGTGGGTGGCCCTGTTTCTGGCGTGATGAGCGCAATGACGACTTTCCTAAACAACATGGGAACGTCTAACGCGATTCTTCTGGGTGTGATTCTAGGCGCAATGATGTGTTTCGACCTTGGTGGTCCAGTAAACAAAGCAGCTTACACGTTCGGTGTTGGTCTACTGGCTTCGCAAACTTACGCACCAATGGCAGCAATCATGGCAGCAGGTATGGTTCCAGCTCTAGGTATGGGCCTTGCGACTTTCCTAGTGAAAGACAAGTTTGAAGCAGGCGAGCGTGAAGCGGGTAAAGCATCATTCGTTCTTGGTCTATGTTTCATCTCTGAAGGTGCAATCCCATTCGCAGCGAAAGATCCAATGCGTGTTATCCCAGCTTGTATGGCAGGTGGTGCACTAACTGGCGCACTATCAATGATGTTTGGTGCTCAGCTAATGGCTCCACACGGCGGTCTATTCGTACTACTGATTCCTGGTGCTATCTCTCCAGTACTTATGTACCTAGTGGCGATTGCAGCGGGTACAGCTGTAACAGGTTTCGGTTACGCTGCGCTTAAAAAGATGAGCGACTCTAAGGCAACAGCAGAGGCTTAATCCCCCTACTCTGGTTAACGGTTCAGCCCGATAACCAGAGGCTCTTGATAACCGGTTTCTTGGTAAAACGGCTCCCTAAAACAAAGGCTCCTCATTTGAGGAGCCTTTTTATTGTTCATGTATTTTCCGGTCGGAATGAGTTAAGTGCAATATTGGTATATTTGATTAGCTAGTCAGCGTATCTTCAAACACACCTAGCTCACGACCAAGCCAAATCGCACGTACTGTGTGGTCTAGCGTTTCTTCACCGCCTGTGACTGGGTGAATAAGCACCGACATATCGCCGCGCTCTTGATCAAGCCACTCAACAATACCCGACTCTTTGTTTGCAAAGTGAATCTCAAACATCGGCATCTTATGCGGGCCAACCAAACGCTGTATTAGTGGGAAAGTCTCTAACACATCTTTACGTTCTGATAGAATTTTCTGACGCAGTTTTTCTGCTTGCTCTGCAAAGCGCAGAGGGAAATAGATATGACCGTGGTACATGGCACCATCCTTTAGAATTATGATAGGCGCAGTTTAACCTGCTTTTTCGCATAGATCTCTTTTATGGCTGTAAAAACGCCACACTAAAGTGAAGTGTGGCGTTTAATTCAAGCAATAGGCAGTGTAAACAAAGGTTGTCCCTATTAGATAGAGTCGATCTTCAAAGGACTATTCTTTGGCTTCTGCAAGTTTAATTGCTCTACCAAACTACGACCTTTATCGCTGATGCCTCCACTGTAAGACTTTGAACCGTCAGCATTAGTCATGGAGGTTTCACCTACGTTCCAAGCAACAAAGAAGTCACTTAAATCATAGTTCGAAACATAAGAAGCACACACCATCATTAGGTCTCCACCAGAAAGCCCAGTCTCGCTAGCGCTACAATAGTTAGTATTCGAGTCGCCTTCTCTATCACCTCGAGCTTTACGGTGCATAAGTTTGAACATGTTCCAGCCTTCATCTTCACCATACACATCAGATTGGCTTGCGCCGCGTGTATACCAATCATCAATTGCAAAATTCGATTTTGCCCAGATTTTTAGCTGACCAAACATAACTAATCGTAAACCTGCATCACCATGTGACCACGCATGTTCATTATTAAGCTCTAGCCATTTAGGTGCTTTCTTAATATCCGATTTAATACGATCCATTTCAGGGTTTGCATTGCGCCCCTCTAACTCCTGCATATACAACGCAAGAAGGTTATTGGTCACTTCTGTACTACCAGCCGCAAGGAAAGGAGCTGATGCTAAGTTGTGACCAACTTCATGCCACAACAACCAATCGTTCACAGGGTTGGTTGGAATGTATGTCCGATTTGCGTTAAAACTTGAATTCATCACTGGGTAGCCAGAGTGAGCAGCGCCAATCGAAATCTGCACGTCATTCACAAAACGATGGCGGAACGCATTCAGTTCTGGATAAGTGAACCTACGGTGTAAACCAGTGCTTTGTTTCTCATCACGCCCGTAGAAGTCACTTGCCGCTTCAGCGAATCGATTCATATCTGTTGCGAATTGGTTCAAATCAGCGGATTCTAGATTCCTGATTGGTGTAGTGTAAATAAATGAACCCGTATCGATTTCTGCAATTGGTGCGTCTGCCGATTGAATAGTGTTAATCCACTGTCCCTCTTTCCACCAAGCCGCTTTTAACGCGCCATCAATGCTAAACGAGACTTCACCAAGCTCTTTTACTTTCGGTTGAATGTAAATAAGGCCACCATATGGAACCTTGAAAGTTAAGCTCGAACCATTGTAGTCAAAGCTGGTTTGCATACGTGGAGGGCGTTTCAAACTCGTTTCGTGATTCGGCTTACCTGTAAGATCATCCGCGATCATCACAGTAATCGTAGCTGCCACGCCATCTTGAATGGTTACTTCTTGTAATTGAGGTGCCCACAGACCTGTCGATTGATTGTTTCCTGCCGAATACGTCACCGCTTTACCGTTGGTCTGAACCATTACCGTACTTGACGAAGATGCCCCCGAAGTTCGACCCGGATACATTGTGGTATCAACAACGATTTCATGATCCCAGAATGAGCGCCCCAACATAATACGAGTCAGAGGTTTCTCCATGTAATTTAATGGATAGCTAGGATTCAACTGCCCAGATAACTCACCTTCGCCATGAATCATTCCATTAGCGACTAACGACGCTTTTAGGTCAACAGGACACTGTGCATCAATTGTGTCTGTTTGATGTAAGTCTTCGGTATAACAGTTTAGGAACTGAACAGCCTGCTTGAACCCCAACTCATCTTGTATATCTGTTTCAAAACGGTATGCGTTGTCATTCCACATCCAAACAGACAGGTTATCAAACGCTTGATTCAATTCGCTGTTAGACAGACGCTTACCTTGAGTGCCCTTCGTGCGATAGTAAATCTCGTGCTCGTAAAGCGCTGTAAAGTTAGAACCCAAGTTCGCTGCTTTCACCATACTGTCGACAACGGTTTTACTCACTTCATAGCGGTCGAAATCGGCTCTATGATAAGCACCACGAACAGTGATGCCGTCTCCAGAACGAGTCTCTATACAGTTAAATTCGTATTCATACTCGTTCTTACAAAGCTTAGTGCCAACGAATGCCGACTGCAGTTCTTTGATCGCCGCTTCACGCTCTTCTGCCGATTCAACAAGAATACGTGCGGATTTGGTCTCCATGACTGGTACGCCAGACTCATCAAGCACTGGTTTCCCTTCAGGGCCTAACTTAGTAACCTCATAAGTCGGGATTTCAAACTTGATTTTGGACTCATCTTTGATCCACTCAACCGTACCATCTTGATTTACCGTGAATGGAGGCTCTCCTTGGTTATCTTGAAAACGCTCAAGAACCACCATTTCCTTTTCGCTCTTCACGTGAAGATTTGGATACGGCGCTTGGCAATAATAAGAGCTGCCGCAGAAAGCTTGGTTTGTCGACGTAACGTTTTCACCACCTAGTGAAACACCAGCGGCATCCGCCAAGCGTCCAATAGGTTCAGGGTTTGTCGTTTGAATCGCATCCATAAATAAGATATTGCCACCGTTATTAACATAGTTGATAAGAGCGGTAATATCGTCTTGGCTTAAGTTTGGGTTATCCAAGTCAGCAACAAACTGGTTAGTCATGCCATCTTGAACCAACTTAGGAGGATATGCCTGAAGGATCAAAATCGGCGTAGTACTCGCATCTAAACCATCAAAGTCACCTGAACCACGCTTTTCTACTGATGCAAAACCATACTGAGGACTAACAAAAAACGTGTACTGCTTACCCATTGTAGAGTGGTGATAAGCCGAATAAGCTTGGTCAATATTGGTGACTGCATTCATCCCAGCAATAGGCAGACCATTATTGAACCACTCAAACAAGTTCGAGAAAAACAACCTCATACTGCCTTGGTCATCATGCAGTAGGTTTTCGAACGTCGAAACAGTGCACTGTTGTTTGTTGCTATCGATATGCAATGTTCGATTGGCCCAATAATTTTCTGGGCATGACAGAATACTTGGGTATAAGCCATTACCCATGAACACGACTTTACCTTTGCCTATCTCGCCTGCTGTAACGAATGGAAAACCATAAGTCGCGTTGTCTTCAGAGACTAAAGGAATCGGAGGCATCGAGATGCTTGGGTGTTGTGCGATGTAAGGTTTGCCTTCACGAGTCCAAGCCTGTTGCTCACCAAAGTAAAGCTCACGGTTTTTATCAGTTCTTGGCATCACCACAGGGAATGCTCTGTTCGATATGTTCAGAGCTCGCATACCACGGGTATACCCCGTCGCACCGTAAAAGCTACCATTGTCATTGAAGACATGGAATTTGGTGACGTTGTGGAAGATTTGCTGCAGAGACTCTGTAACATAGTGGCCAGAACCCATAGATAGCATCACAGGTTGGCGCACATAATCCATAAACAGAGGTGTTTGACGTAACTCCTCGTCGATTACAGCCGTTAACCCTTGGCTAAACTGAACAACAAACTCATTAGGAAGTTCATAGTCAGTACCTTCTATTACCCCACCGTTTGGCAGAGTTAGGTTAATCAGTTCGTTAATAACATTCGGGTACTTTGAGAACGTATCCTGAACCTCTTCAGAGATCTCATAGTGACTCACATGATCAACAGCATAACGTTCAATCAAAGATTGGATATTCGCTTTCTCAACCACATTATTAGTCACATCAGACAATTTGTAGGCTAACTGGTTACCAGTGATATAACCAAACTCAAACGTATCAATACCAAAAACGATTCTGTCGCCCCACAGGTACTCAAAGACTCCCTCTTCATCCGTCACGCCCGTCGCGTTAGCTGAAAAGAAACTGACCCCGGAAATTGGTTTACCATTCTCGTCTGTTAGCTTACTGCGCGTTAATACCTTTCCTTCAACACTTGGCTTGTAAGCATAAGTCGACTCTGCATCTGCAGAGACAAAACCAGCGTTAAGGTTATTGTCCGCATTAGGATCAACCGCAGGAACAACTGTTGTGTCTACGTGTGAACTAGGAGCCTTACCTACTTCATCTGTAGACTCTTCTTCTTTCGATGAAAAGTACGCATCGACAGCATCTTGATCATCAAGTTGCGAGAACACACCTTCAATATCAAAAGCATCCAGTTCTTTTAAACAGATAGCACTTTCAGTCTCACAAACATCAATTGATTCGAGTACCTTAGTAACGTTGTCTCCATGTAATTCTGTCAACTCAAATGCCGCATGAAGCGCATCATTTGAAATCGTGCTTTCTGTAACTTCAGGGAAAGGAGCAGTGAAATCACCTAAAGTAAGGTGACCCAAGGTACAACTAAAACTCACGCCTTGTTTAACACTGAACGTTCCGTTTTCAAGATGAACGCCGTCACAGTATACATCTCCAGACACAAACGCCCCACTCGACAACAGTGAACCTATGTAAGTTGTTGGGGGGATAATATCTGTTGGTGGAATAATGTCAGTCGGCGGAAGAATATCCGTTGGTGGAACAATATCTGTCGGTGGAACAATATCCGTTGGTGGAATAATGTCTGTTGGAGGAACCGTATCAGGGCCGTCACTATAGCTTAGTGAATCGTGATTACACCCGGAAAGAGCCGCGGATATGATAGCCAGCGCAATTAAGTTTTTTTTCATTGAGCGAAGTTGATCGTAATTTTAAGTGGACCGTTATCTTATAGATTTACTCCATCTCGATGACTATTGTTTTTTGTCTTAACCACAAAGACCATTTCTCATAAGCGATTGAATAAGATAAACAAAATGATAATTGAGACTCTCATTCCAATTGCAAAACCTCTCCCTACCTTAAAACGGAAAAACGCCATATCTCGATTGAGATATGGCGTTTCAATTAGCCATTAACATTAAGACCGATAGGGTATGTCTGCCAAAAACACGTTCAAAAAAGAACTAAGGCTTAAGCTTTAAAACTCGGTCAATGTCTTCTGCAGAATGGCGCTCTGGTACTTGCTCCCACTCTTCGCCAAATGAACGGTTAACCACTCGGCCGCGTTGGAAGCCTTCGCGCGCTTCTAGCTGCTTCGCCCAGCGTACGACGTTGGTATAGGACTCTACTTGCAGGAATTCGGCTGCATCGTAGATTTTGCCTAGCACAAGGTTGCCATACCAAGGCCAAATCGCGATATCAGCGATGCTTAGCTCGTCACCCGCCACAAATGTGTTATTTGCGAGCTGTTTGTCTAACACATCTAGCTGACGTTTAGCTTCCATCGCAAAGCGGTTAATTGGGTACTCTTGCTTTTCATCCGCGTAAGCGTAGAAGTGACCAAAGCCACCACCTAGGAATGGCGCAGAACCTTGTGCCCAGAACAACCAGTTAATGGTTTGTGTTCTTGCTGCCCCTTCTTTTGGTAAGAAGTGACCAAATTTTTCTGCTAGATGCATCAAGATAGATGCCGATTCGAAAACATTAACGTCTTCGTCACCAGACTTGTCGACAAGTGCTGGTATTTTAGAATTTGGATTCACGCCAACAAAGCCAGAAGAGAACTGATCAGCCTCACCGATGTTGATCAAGTACGCATCATATTCAGCTTCTTTAACACCCGCCGCTAACAACTCTTCCAGCAAAATAGTGACTTTTTGACCGTTAGGTGTGCCAAGAGAATACAATTGAAAAGCATGGTCACCAACAGGAAGCTCTTTATCAAAGCGAGCTCCAGATTCAGGACTATTGATGTTTGCCCATTTGTTACCACCAGCAGTATCGTTAACCCAAACTTTTGGCGGAGTGTATTGTTCTGACATGATATTTCCTTATTAATATAGGGGCTCACAAACTGATATTAGGTCACATGTCTGCGGTTAAAACCCCTGAATACGATTTATTTTCAAACTGTTAAGCATGGCTTATTCCAGAAAGACATAACCCGCTTAAGCGTTAGTGTGTAAAAGATAAGTCCGTATTCAAACTTCAGTCTAATATCGGAAAATCCCCCGCATCATTTAACAATGATTTACGAACGACATACCGACAGCTTCAAGAAAGCTGTGATAAAATCGGGATATTACAATTGATAAGGATTTGGCAATGTCTTCTGATTTCACAGGTTCGAGTGCAGCGTATGCTCGCCAAGAGAAAGGCTACCGCGAAAAAGCATTAAAACTGTACCCTTGGGTTTGTGGTAAATGTGCGCGTGAATTTGTTTACTCAAACCTCCGAGAGCTTACCGTTCACCACGTGGATCACGACCATACAAACAACCCTGAAGATGGCAGCAACTGGGAGCTACTGTGCCTGTACTGTCACGATCATGAGCATTCAAAATACACTGACCATGAGCGTTATGGTGTGGATGCAAAAGCGAGTTTAGATGATCATCAGTCAGCGACACACAACCCGTTCGCCGATCTCGCTAAGATGATGAAGAAGTAACACACCTTCAGAGTTGCCTTTGGTAGATGGTAACTGCTAGATAATAGATAAATAATAAGAAACCCCAGTATGTCACCATATTGGGGTTTCTTTTATCTGCCGTCATAACCAAATAATAGAGTTCAGATAGGCAGGATCAAAAAAGCCTTCCGAAGAAGGCTTTTTAAGAATCAAATCGAATTACGCAGCCGCTTGTTTGCGAGACTCTTCTACCTGTTTAGCGCGCTTTTTCATCGTCAGTTTATCGCGGTACGCAAACCAAACGTAAGACACGACCACTAAGAAGAACAGATATGACAATGAGAAAATGAACGGCGATTGAATGATATCGTTCGAGATACCCCAAGAAACACCGATAACAGTCACTGCAATTTTCGCAAAAAAGCCACACATCAATAGCACTAATGCCAACTGTGGGAAACGCGTACTGCGGAATGCAAGCCAGTAGCAACTACCAACTGCTAGAGCCGCAACATAGAAGCCGAATAGGAAAGAGTGAATATGGTCAGCTGCCGCTACACCACCAGAAATTGACATCAATAAAATTAAAAACAGTTTCATAATACTCGCCTCACCATAAGTTGGAAACGCATCCTTTCAAATTTGGAATCTCAGTTTGCGTACTATTTTCCCACTTTTTACGGACAACACAACCCCTCCAATCGAACAAAATGTAAGCAAAGGTGCTAACAAAAATCACCCTTAACAATTACGTAACATTCTGTTTTTAATAAAACTCCGTTACTCCTTGTCTCATATGAACAAAGCGCTATTTCGATTTATTTTGTTACACAAATTTAACCTTGGAAATTAATTAAAATTATTTGTAACTCTGTGATATCCGCACGGAATACGTGTCTATTCAAAAACCATCACCTCAAAATCCCTGAAATAATAAGAAAACAGAGCGAAAAAGAACAAAACAGAAAGGTGTTGAATACATTTTAAAAACCAATAAAAAACAACTCATTAACAAGCTGAATTTAATTTACCGAAAATGGAAAAAGAGATTCCAATCACATTTTTATTGGTTATAATCCGCGCTCTTTTGCGCTATCTGTTGATAAACGCAAACTAATTTTGAAGAAACAATCACAATAACCCGTCTTTAGTTAAGTGGCTCTCCACTAACCGATGACAAAACTGAGAATAAAAATGAGCAAGATTGATAAAGCAACACGTATCCTGCTAGCAGGCTTCTGTATCAACCTTTGTCTTGGCATCCTGTATGCTTGGAGTGTATTTAACAAAGCGCTAGTAACTGAAGCTGGTTGGAGTGCTGCTGAAGCATCTTCACCTTACGCTATTGCAACTATCACATTCTCTGTTTGTCTTCTTGTTGCGGGCATCCTACAAGACCGTATGGGTCCACGTAAGATCCTTATCCTAGGTACTGCGCTTACAGGCCTAGGTATGATTGCTTCTGGTTTCGCTACAACGCCTATGATGCTGAACATCACGTTCGGTATTATGACAGGTGCTGGTATCGGCTTCGGTTACGCATGTCTTTCTCCATCTGCAATGAAGTGGTTCCACTCTTCTAAGAAAGGTATGGTTAACGGTCTTATCGCAGCAGGCTTCGGTCTTGCAGCTATCTACCTAGCACCAGTAACTTCTGCGCTAATCGACAGCATGGGTATCCAAACTAGCTTTATGATTCTTGGTGTTGGTGTACTTGCAATCGCAGTACCTCTAGCAGCAACAATCAACAACCCACCAGCGGATTACACACCAGCTGAGCCTAAAGTAAAAGCAGGCCAAGCTCCTAAAGCGGTTAAGAAGACTGAAGACCTAACTTGGAAAGTAATGCTGAAGACTCCTCAGTTCTACTCTCTATGGATCATGTACGCATTCGCTGCATCTGTTGGTCTAATGATCATCGGTAACATCACTACGATTGCTAGCGTTCAAGCTAACCTGCCAAACGCAGTTTACCTAGCGTCTATCCTTGCAGTATTCAACTCAGGTGGCCGTGTTGCTGCGGGTATGCTTGCAGATAAAATCGGTGGCGTACGTACTCTACTTCTAGCCTTCATCCTTCAAGGCGCGAACATGGCTCTATTCGCTACGTTCAACTCTGAATTCACGCTAATCATTGGTACAGCTATCGCAGCTGTTGGTTACGGTACGCTTCTAGCAGTATTCCCAACTCTGACTGCTGAGTTCTACGGCCTGAAAAACTACGGTACTAACTACGGCGTACTTTACACGGCATGGGGTATTGGCGGCGCTATCGGTGCAGCAGTTGTTGGCTTCTCAATGTCAAACGGCGAAGGTTACGGCCTAGCTTACACAATCTCTGCAGTTATGATGGCAGTGTGTATTGTTCTAGCAATCATCACTAAGCCAATCTCTGAAGCTAAAGTTGCTGAACTAAAAGCATCGCAAGCTTAATCAACAGAAAAGATTGAATTTGTTACTGAAGAGCTTAACCTTAGGGTTAGGCTCTTTTTGTATCAAGCGACTTCTCCATTGACGACCGAAACCACTCTTCAGCTCTCCCCTACTTATTATCTCGACAACTTCAATCGACTGGTTGAACACGCTCAAACGCTCTACCCCGATCTTCTGAGTGACGATGAATGTCGTTGGTTGTCCGCATACAAACGTCTTTCAGTTTCAAGCCAATGCTTAATGGTTCGTTTGCTTTCTCGTAAAGGGCGTTGGTTTCGCAGCGATAAACTCAACTATGTTGAGATTCCTGATTTAAATAGCGCACTACAAGAGCTAAGCACCGCAGGCTTCATTGCGTTGAGTCACCCCGAAGAACAGCATGACCTCGCCATTAGTGAGATCGAGCTCGGGTTGCACTTGCTCACCAAACCAGAGCTGTTGAATGTATTCCCCGCCCTTAAGAGCCATAGAACTGCCAAGAAAGATGATCTGTTGTTACTGCTTGATCAGCAACCTTTTGATCAATTTCAAGTCCTCCCTTTCGACTGTATTTACGTCGTCGAAGCTCAAGTTATCGATGTTTTGCTGTTACTGTTCTTTGCCAACACCTATCAAGACTTAAGCCAATTCGTCTTAAGCGATCTTGGGCTCAATACCTTTGAGAACTACCCATTAAGCAAGCAGCGCCGCTTCTTCACTTCCAGAGATCAACTCAATCAATTACTCCAGATGCGCGATATTCAACGCTTGTATTCAGAAGGTAACCGCAAAGACGATGACTTTCTGGAACTACTTTTAAACTCGATTCCTGAAGAATCAGAACACAGAAGCATTGCCAGAAAACGATCGCGTTTGATCAATGATATTGCTCGCGATCTAGAAAGACTTAAGCTAAACGACCAAGCTATCTTTTGGTTCAGACAATCTACACTTCCTCCCAGCAGAGAACGACTTGCGCGCATCTACGACAAGCAAGACGAGCTAGACTTAATGTGTGACATTGTCACGAAAGTGAAAGCTGATCCATCGGATGTGTCAGAGTTAGAAGTCGCCATTAAGCTTGAAGACAGGCTACTACGGAAACAGGGGCACAAAGTATCACGAACCATAAAGCCGATCTGCAAAGAGATAAGACTGGAATTGGACCTCAGCCAAACTCGAGTAGAGCTTGCGGTAAAGCAGCATTTTGAGAACCAAGGTTGGGACGTCTACTTTTCTGAAAACAGTTTTCTGTGTGGCTTGTTTGGTTTGGCTTTCTGGGATGTCATTTTCGCAGACGTTGAAGGCGCCTTTATCAATCGATACCAACATCGACCATTGGATCTGTACCATTCAGATTTCGTAGACAAGCGAGCCGAACAGGTTGAAGCCGTGTTTCAGACGATATCCAAACATGGGCTGAACCATTTGCTCAATACTTACGATGAAAAGCAAGGTATCGCGAATCCCTTTGTTCATTGGAATTATTTTCCTAAGGAACTCATCGAACACAGCTTGGCTTCGATTCCAAATACCCTAATTGTCGATCTCTTCAAAGTGATATTGAGTGATTTAAAGCTATTTAGAACTGGGATGCCGGATTTAATTGCGTTCAAGGGCGGTGATTTTCACTGGATTGAAGTAAAAGGCCCTGGCGATAAACTGCAAGAAAACCAGTGGCGCTGGATCAAAGAGTTTGAGCGATTGTCTGTCCCTTTCTCTGTTTGTTACGTCAATCAGTGAGTCTTAGCTCTTAACTGTTAACTCTTGGCGCTTAAATCTAGTTAGGTCTAATCACCAATTTCTGAGCACTAGCGAGTGACGCACATCGACAAGTTACTCGGTTCCATCAAGATCTTATCTATAAGATTGTTAGAACATGAGCATTTTCAATCATTTTCGATATAATTAGAGAAAATGCTTAATATATAAATACGTATGAATTTGAAAAAACTCTTCATTTTAGCTTTTGTTAGCGTCTTCTCAGGTTGTGCCGTCTACGCAGGTTTAAACTTCGACGAGTTGTTTGGTGAGCAACAAGTACGCGATCGCCAAGCCCCTATTCTTTCGGCTCAAGCACAGCACTTCATTAACGAAGTAAAACCCATCATTGATAACCGATGCGTGGTTTGTCACGCTTGTTATGATGCGCCCTGCCAGTTAAAGATGTCTTCAGTAGAAGGTATAGACCGAGGTGCAAGCAAAGCACTCGTTTATCAAGGTACCCGTTTAACTGCTTCTGCCCCTACTCGCTTGTTTGAAGATGCTATAACCACACAAGAGTGGCGTGATGCGGATTTTCATCCTGTCCTCAATGAGCGTATGCAGAACTCAACCGCTAACCTCGATGCAGGTCTTGTTTCTCGTATGTTGATCCAGAAAGAGAATCACCCTCTACCCGATCAAACCCAGCTAGAAGGTTTCGACTTTTCAACCGATCGAGACCAACAATGCCCAACGATTGAAGAGTACGCCCAATACGAGAGAGATTACCCAACTTGGGGCATGCCTTATGGGATGCCGAATTTAGATAAAACCGAATACGCGACTTTAATGAGTTGGTTGGAAAATGGCGCGTTAATGAACGACCACATTCCGCTGAATGATGCGGAACAAGAGCTCGTTAATGTCTACGAAAGCTTTTTAAATAAGAGCGACAATAAGAGCCAACTTTCAGCACGTTACATCTACGAGCACCTGTTTTTATCTCATGTCTATTTTTCTGATTTAGCTCAGCCAACACGCTTCTTCACTGTTGTTCGCTCTGCAACACCTCCGGGTGAAGCGGTACAGCGCATCACGACTCGTCGCCCTTATGACGATCCAAAAGTAGACCGTGTTTACTACCGTCTGATTCCAGAACAAGGCACTATCGTCGACAAAACGCACATGCCTTTCGCACTTAATAAAGAGCGTCTACAAAAGTGGAATACCTGGTTTGTTGACGCGAATTACGAAGTAAAACAACTTCCTAGTTACGACATCGATGTTTCAGCTAACCCAATGACATCATTTGAAGCGCTGCCAGTAAACTCGCGCTTCCACTTCATGTTGGATAACGCGCAAAACACCATCATGGCCTACATCAAAGGACCTGTGTGTCGTGGTCAACTTGCCTTGAACGTGATTAACGACCGTTTTTGGGTTTTCTTCATCGACCCAGAGAAAGCCGATTTACCAGAAATAAATGCCTTCTACGCGAGCCAAAAGAAAAACTTAAAGCTGCCTAGCGAGCTAAAAAGCAACACCGTACCTGTGACCAACTGGGTAAGATACGCGAAGCAACAAGCGCGATACTTAAACGCGAAATCAGACTTCACTAATCAATGGTTCGAAAGTGGCGTGAACCTAGACACTGGCATCATTTGGGATGGCGATGGCATCAACCCGAATGCTGCTCTCACCGTCTTTAGGCACTTCGATAGCGCCTCTGTTGTACAAGGGTTAGTTGGCACGCAACCTAAGACTGCGTGGATTCTTGATTATGCTCTTCTAGAGCGTATTCATTATCTTCTCGTTGCGGGCTTCGATGTTTACGGCAACTTTGGCCACCAACTGATTACACGCATGTTCATGGACTTCTTGCGTCTTGAAGGTGAGAGTAACTTCTTAACCCTTCTTCCTAAAGACGTTCGCCACATTGAACACTCTAGTTGGTACCAGAACCAAAGCGCACAACTGAGTGACTACTTGCAACGAAACATAGCACCTTTTGATCAGCCGACCAGCGTAGTTTACAAAACGGCTGATCCGAAGCGTGAACTGCTTAATATGATCAAAGATAAGCTCGCACCTGTTCTCGATAATCGCTTTGAGATTGTTGAAACGGGTTTTGGTAGAAAGAATGAAGCACTGCTTAATCAAGTGAATTTGATTAAGGGAGAAGGCCTGCGCCATGTGCCTCAATTAGTGATGATCATGATTGAAGGTGAAAACGGCGAAGAACAGCTGTTCACCATGATTCACAATAACGCGCACAGCAACATTTCTAGCTTGTTTAATGAAGAAGGTAACCGTGATTACGCCAATGATGACTTAACCCTCGTAAGAGGCGTTGTCGGTAGCTACCCTGCGGCTTACCTGTCATTAACCGAGAGCGAGATTCCGACTCTGGTCAAAACGCTGCAAAACTTAAACACGGAAGAGGACTACGTGGCGCTGCTAGACAAGTTTGCGGTACGACGCAGTTCTAGCGAGTTCTGGCCATTCAGTGATCGCGTTCATCGTTGGTATCAACAAGACCAACCGATCGAGTTTGGTTTGTTGGATTACAACCGCTTTGAAAATAGATAATAAGTAATAAGCCTTGGTTTTAGTTCAAGCTCTTGGGAGAGATTAGTTTTAAGAGGCTAGTCGTTATGAAAGAAGGCTCACTTGCTCGATACAAAAAATCCTCTGACGATATTCGTACAGAGGATTTTTTGTTGGTCTTGCTGATTGGGTATTGCTTAAAACAAACTTACACCATTAAGCAGAAACATAAGGGAGGAGGGCCTCTAACGAATCTTTAACCAATTCGGATAAAGCTTGGTCGTTATCTCTGTAATGCAGTAATGGGGCTTCACTTGCTTCAATGCTCTGACATAAACTGTACAGTGCTGATAAACCCAAGCTACCTGCAGATCCTTTAAGCTTGTGCGCCAAAGACTTCACTTCTCGTCCATTATCGGCTTCACTCGCCTCGACTAATTCATTCAAAGTAAGGTTGCTGCTCTCCTCGAAAAGCACAACGATTTGCTTCATTTTCTCTAAACCAAGAATCGATAGGTCACCCTCTATCACTTTGGAATCGATCAGTTTCACCGGAGTGTCTCCTTCATCTTGAGCGTCAGTAGTCGTCGCGCGTTTCGTCAAAACATCAGCCACCTGTGTCGAGTGCAGTTCATCATGGTTGCTCTTAATAACACGGTTACCGTTTTGCTTACAAACGGCATCGTTTGGATCGGGCTGTGGCAACAATAGTGTTTCACCATCGAGTTGAGCAACGATGAGCTGAGAAAGCGCTTCTTTTTCAAGCGGTTTAGGCAAGAAACCATCAAAACCAGACGACAAGTAGCTTTCCACTTCTTCGTTAAACACATGAGCCGATACTGCGATCATTGGGGGTACTTTTCGAATTACGTCTTCTTCACTTTTATGCTGAAGCGCATCGTCTTTGAGTTGTTGAATTAACTCGACGCCATCGCAGTCGGGTAAGTTAATGTCCACCAGCGCAATATCGAACTCTTGCTCACTGAATATGGCTCTCGCTTCTTGTCCGGTTGTCGCAATCACAACCTCGTGCCCCAAGTTATGCAAGAAGCCTTCAGCAACGATGCAGTTTACGGGGTTATCTTCAATCAGAAGTACTTTAGCTCGAATACACGCTTCAATGACCGGTACTTTCGTTTCTATCTTCTCACCGGCTTCAAGTGGCAGTGAGAACCAGAACTGGCTACCCTCGCCTTCTTCAGAATGAACGCCAATATCCCCGTTCATTGCCAACATGATGCTTTTACTGATCGCTAATCCAAGCCCTGTGCCGCCGGTTTTGTTGCGACCGCTATCGGTTTGGGTAAAGGCATCAAACAGACAAGCTTGTTCGCTAGCATCAATACCGACACCTGTATCTGACACTTCAAACATCACTCGATTTTCATCTTCGATATCTAAGCTGATAAAGATATCGACCGAGCCACTTTCCGTAAACTTAATCGCGTTACCGACCAAATTATTCAAGATTTGGCTGATTCGCGTTACGTCACCACGCCAATAGCGTTGCACATCACTTTCAATATGGAAATCAAAGTTCAGCTTCTTCTCAGCGGCACGCCCTTCCATCAATTGGTAGGTATCTTGAACCATCTGATGAAGATCAAACGAAGCAGTGCGGATTTCTAAATGCCCTGCTTCAATCTTTGAGTAATCCAACACGTCATTCAAAATCGCGAGTAGGTTCTTACCGCTGCGGTTAATGATGTCTGCATAGCCGGATTGCAGCGGGTCTAACCCGGTATCTTTGAGCAATCTTGCAGTACCTAATACACCGTTCATCGGCGTTCGTATTTCATGACTCATCGTCGCAAGGAAAGCGGATTTTGCGCGGCTTGCTTGTTCTGCGGCGTTACGAGCCTTAGCGTGGTTCCCTACCTCGATGTTCAGCTTCTCATTGGTCTTTTGCAGCTGGTAGGTTCGGTCTGTGACCAACTCTTCTAAGTGTTCTTTGTGCTCTTCAAGTTCGCGTTTCGCCTTTGCTTCACCCACCGCAACCACTTGTAGCGCCTGCGCGGTGTTTCTGGCAGTGATGATCGCCTCGCCCATATGAGCCAGCTCATCATTACCCTTTACCGAGATATCAATATTCAGGCGACCTTGTGCGATAGACATCAAGGCCGATGAGTATTCAGTAAGACGTTTAACAACCGAGATATACACCACTCGCCACACGATAAATGCAACGATAACCAAACCAATAACCGAAATCACAGACAGTGACCATTGAGCCAAATTCAACGTGCTGGTCAGCTCATCAACCGCTTTTTTGGTACTGCGGTTTGAATCATCAACCAGTTGGTTAACCGTTGTATTCAGCTGAGAGAACAGCTCCAACGTATTTTGCATCAGAAACTCTGACTTTTTGGTGTTCTCATATTGTTCTAATGAAATATCGAACACGACTTGGCGTTTTCTGAGCTCTTCTAGAAGCTGAGACATCTGCGCTGAACGAGTAGGATCTTCGACCGCTTTAACGCGGCGCGCCATGATTCTTAGGTTGGATTCAAATTCTGATTGGATTTGATGAATACGCTCTACGTTGGTAACGGTTTGCGTTTCTTCAATTTGGTTAAGCATTTTGAACGCCAGCAAATGCAATTCGTGTAGGCGCTCAGACAAATCAAGGTCAACCTCTACAAGCGCATCTAAGGCTTGGTAGGCTTTATCCGTTTCTTTGGTTTCTAGCAGGTCATAGATATGCGTGACGTTAGCAACCGCAATGGTAGCCGTGTTCAAAACTTGGGTTCGCGTCAACTGCTCTAGCTCTTCGGCCAATAGGCGCATCTCTTCGACACGAGACGACAACTCTTTGCTTAACCAAAGCTTACGCTCAACCGACACACCCAACTCAGCCAGTGTGTTAATAACGCTTTGAACATTGTTTTCGAGTTTATTGAGGAGCTGAGAATCGAAACTGTCGACACCAAGCTCTTTGATATGTTGAAGAAGCGACTCAAGTTGGTCAAACAGTACGGTGCCAGCCTCTTTTCTTTCGGCCTCGTTTCTCGCATTAGAAAGTGTTTGTACTGACGAAATAATACGGTTACTCAACTCAGAAACCTGACGAGCTTCGATCATGGCAGGAAGCGCCGAATCAACGACGTTTCTTTCCGTTTTGGCTACAAAGCTAAAACCAGAAACACCGATCAATGCAGACAATAGAACCAACAGTGCCATCACTAAGAATGAGGCCAGCAGCTTGCGTCCAATACTCGCTGAAGCTAACAACATAAACTCTAAACCTTAAAACGTTCTTCTTTACCCATGCAGAATACGCTATATTTTGCAGTGTTTCTTATCTAAAACCAATAAAACGGCAATTCATGCTATCTAGACCTTTCGCTTCAATAATTCTTCTCTCACTACTGGCCTCAGTGACTACTGTCGCAAGTGCTAGCGAGCCTTTGAGCCCAATAAAACCAGCCGAAGCCACATCACACAAAGAGAAAATTTGTGCCATTTATCCGCACCTCAAAGACTCTTATTGGTTGTCGGTAAACTATGGAATGATCTCTGAAGCAGAAAAGCAGCAAGTTGAGCTAAGAGTTTTGGAAGCTGGCGGTTACCCCAACGTGGCCAAACAAGCCTCGCAACTGGTGCTTTGCACACAATGGGGAGCCGATGCCATTATTTTAGGCACCGTTTCACCCGATGCATACCATGACAATCTCAGTGATTGGGTTGGCTCGACACCTGTGTTTGCTACGGTGAATGAGTTAACCGTCAATGAAGAACAACAGAAGGTACTGAAAGGCACAGTCGGTGTCGATTGGTACCAAATGGGATACCAAGTCGGAGAGTTTTTGTCGAAACGACACCCGAAAGGATCAGGCGAAACACCTATCGCCCTGTTACTTGGCCCACAAGCGAGTGGCGGCACTAAGCCTGTAGCACTGGGGTTTTATGATGCGATCAAGTCGAGTGATATCAAAATTGCGATCAGCTATTGGGCAGATAACGATAAAGAACTTCAAAGAAATCTAGTACAACAGGTGATCGAGGAGCCGGATATACAATATATAGTCGGAAGTGCCGTCGCGATTGAAGCAGCGATCAGTGAGCTACGAGCGGCCGATAAAACCGAAGAGATTGGGTTAATTTCGAGTTACTTAAGTCACGGAACCTACCGTGGTTTACTTCGTAACAAGGTACTTTTTGCGCCAACCGATAAAATGGTTGAGCAAGGTCGCTTGTCGGTAAAACAAGCCACGAGTTACTTACGCGGTCAACCTTACGAGCAACACAGCGCACCGATTATCGAAGCGCTGACACCTGCAACTCTCAAAGATCAAATTATCGCCGACTCATTGTCACCTTCTGAGTTTCGTCCGGTATTCAGTGTGAATCCTTAGTGCTATATTGGCTGAAGAACTCAAAACAATAAAAACGAAACAACAATTTAGGGAACATTCATGCAAAAAACGACGCGCACTATGCCAACACATAAGCATATCGCTTTGGTCGCTCATGACCACTTCAAACCTGAGCTACTAAGATGGGTCAAAGAGAACAAAGAAAAACTACAAAAGCACTTCCTTTACGCAACGGGCACGACTGGTTCTTTACTAAGTAAAGAGACAGGCTTAGCAATCAAGAGCATGATCAGCGGCCCTATGGGCGGTGACCAACAACTTGGCGCTCTAATTTCAGAAGGCAAGATCGACATGCTGATCTTCTTCTGGGATCCACTCAATGCTGTACCGCACGACCCTGATGTAAAAGCACTACTGCGTATCGCGAGTGTTTGGAACATTCCTGTAGCAACCAACCGCGCTACTGCGAACTTCCTTTTCAACTCTTCACTACTTGAAGAAGAAGTTGTTATCGAGATTCCAGATTACGAAGCGTACCTTGCTGAGCGTACCTAATTCTCGTTAAGACAGATGAGTACGTCACAGACTAAAAAGCCTGCTTAATCGCAGGCTTTTGTTTATCTGAATATAGAAATTCTGATAAGAGGCTATTTGTCACTCCACACTGCCATTTCATTGCCACTTGGCTCGCGAAAATGAAAGCGTCGACCACCTGGGAAACTGAATATTTCACGATTGACCTCTCCACCCGCATTAAGCACGTCACATTCGGTTTGTTCGAGATCTTCACTGTAGAAAACCATCAATGCCCCGCCCTTTTCTGCATCAGAAGACAAATCAGCCAAATAGAAACCGCCCATTAAGCCTTTGCCTTCAAAAGCAGAATACTCAGGGCCATAGTCTTCAAAGTTCCAACCAAACACTTGGCTGAAAAACGCCTTGGTCGCGGCAATATCTTTCGCGGCAAATTCGATATAGTTGATTGATCCATGTTCCATATGCATGTCCTTCTGCTTTATGTCTGCAAATAAAATACAGGCGAATGCGACTTGAGCCCTTATCAAAACACCCTAGCGGGGCGACTACTTTTTACGCACCACAGGATAGTCGGAGCCGTGTAGCTCTTGTACGAAGCCAGAACCATCGCCACTGTGCGTGATCCACACTTTCTCTTTTGCTCGCGTCATTGCTACATAGAACAAACGACGCTCTTCCGCGTATGGGAACACGTCTGACGATTCAGTCAATGCACCATCAATATGCAGTTGCTTCTTCTTCGCTGGGAATTGTCCTTCATCCACGCAAAGGATAATAACGAAGTCTGCTTCTTTACCCTTACTGGCGTGGCAAGTCATGAACTTGATATCAATGGAAGTGAAGATCTTCTTCCAATCTTCCAACAACTCTGGCTTGTGGTAATGATTACGTCCAAGTAGCAACACCGATTTATTGGTTTTGCCTTTGGATTGACGGTTCAGTTGATCAAGAATCTTCTCAACTTCTTTGCTTGGCGCACTGTACACCGCCTTCTGCTTTTGTTGCTTGAAGCTGTTCAGTTCTTTCGGAATCTGAATTGGGTTTTCTTGTACAAAGCGATTGGCAACTGCACCTAGCTGATTGTTAAAGCGATAAGTGGTATCTAGGTGATGTATGGTCGAGCTTTCAAAACGATCCTTAAAGCCCGTGGTCAAATCCACATCCGCACCCGCAAATTGGTAAATCGACTGCCAGTCATCGCCTACTGCAAAAATAGAGGCTTGATGCTTGGCTTTAGACTGATTACAAAGTGCTTCAACCAAGGCAAGACGATCGGGTGAGATATCTTGATACTCATCGATCATGATGAACTTCCAAGGTGAGATAAACTTGCCTTTCTCGACATACTGAGTAGCTCGGCTGATCATGATTGAGAAGTCGATATGATTTTGTTCTTTCAGCTCCTTTTGCCACGCGGTTACACATGGCCAACACAGTGAAAGCTCGCTGTTGAGGCGCGTATAGTCTCGGTGGTCAATCAGCTGTTGCTGTACTTCTTTTTTCGTTAAACCCGACGCATTTAACTGTTCAAGCTGCTTTTCAAGCCAACCGATCAATTTGAGGTTTGAAACATGGCTACCAAGCTCATCGTCACCGGTTAAATAAGCGATTGGCCATTTAGACAAATGCTTTTGCCAACGTTTAAAGTTGGTCGGTGTCATCCAGTGCTTCTTCAACCAATCAATGCACCATGCTTGGCGTTGGTTGTCATCGAGCGCTAAAGGAGAAATAACCACGCGTTCAGGTTCAACTTGATTCAGTATCTTTAAACCCAACTGGTGGAAAGTGCTGACTTGCACCTTCTCTGCTGATAAACCAATTTTGCTGTCGAGACGTTGCTTCATCTCTTCTGCCGCTTCACGACCAAAAGCGAGCAATAGCAACTCTTCAGCTTGAGCTTGATGGCTTTGCAGTAAATACGCGACGCGAGCGGTTAGAACACTGGTTTTACCCGAGCCTGCACCCGCTAAAATAAGGTTGTGATCATCATTCATCAACACCGCATATTGCTGCGATAAGTTCAGTGGTGACGACTCACATTGCGCAAACAACACTTCCCAGTTCTTTCGCTCGGTCTCTAGCCATTGCTGGTTTCTTTCAGCTTGCTTGATCTCCGTTTCAGACAACCATGGCTGCATTCTTGCGATGCGATTTGGCATGCGCTGCGCGGCCTCTTCTAGCGTCATAGTCATACTCTCTAGGCCTGAGTTGACCATATCAGCCCAAGTATTGACCTTCGAATGCGGTAGAAAAGCAGGGAGTTGCTCAAGGCGTGTTAATTCAGCTTCCCACTGAGGTACGTGTTCAGCCAATTGTTCACATTGCGTGTCGTGCCACTTCTGATAAGCGGTAACTGACGCGCGTGCAAATTGACGACATTGATCCCAAGGTAAGCCTTGTACTAACCAACTGCGCTGTGTTCCATCTTGTTGATTAGCAAAAAATTGTAGCGATCCCCAAAACAATCCGCGTTTTATAGCGATCTTGCCACTCCAAATAGTAAACGGGATACGCTCTTCACTGCCTACTGAAGATAACAGCAGACGTGAACCATCAAGTTCAACCTGATGATATTCATTTTGAATAAAAAATTGTGCAGTCTTGTTAGCGCTTAGCTGCATTGGAGTGTGCTCTTAATTAGGAATATTGAATTTATATCATGATGCAATGAGAATTAATAATATCTCATATCTTATCGACGCTTTCATGACCACCTACGGGCAATTATGGATAAGTATCAAATTCTTGTGCTTGATTTCTGTTAGGATTATGGTTTTTAGTGTGTCAAGTGAGCGACTGTGGACTTTTCAGCCAAATTACGCCTCTATTGGGCGAATAAAACCATAAATTACAGCGTATTAATTCTCATCACTCTGCTCGGTGTTGTCGTTCCGGCTTGGTATTATGGGCAAAACACACTCATCACTCCATTGATCTTAGGTGTGATCGCCGCGGCACTGGCAGAAAGTGATGACAGCTTTACGGGACGCTTGAAAGCGCTCACCCTGACCTTTATCTGTTTTGCGATCGCCGCCTTTTCTATAGAACTGCTGTTCGACACACCTTGGTTATTCGCATTAGGTCTTTTCGCATCCACATTCTCGTTCATCATGCTCGGTGCAATTGGGCCCAAATATGCCAGCATCGCGTTTGGTTCTCTGCTGGTTGCTATCTACACCATGCTCGGCGCTCATGAGAGCATCAACTTATGGTTCCAACCGTTATTGCTCTTAACAGGCGCGGCTTGGTACTACTTCATGTCGATGATCTGGCAGATTGTATGGCCAATGCAACCTGTGCAGCAAAACCTTGCTAACGTGTTTGATCAGGTTGGCACCTACATGGAATCTAAGGCAGAACTGTTCTACCCAGTATCTGATCTTATCCCTCAGCCGCACCGCATTATTGAAGCCAAATTAAATGCGAGTACCGTCAATGCGCTCAACATGTGTAAAGCAACCTTGCTTAATCGCTCCAAACGCGGACACATTGACGGACCCAGTGACCGATTCCTCAATACTTACTTCATCGCGCAAGACATTCACGAACGCGTGAGTTCGACCCACTATCGCTATCAAGAACTTGCCAAACACTTTGAGCGCTCTGATGTGCTGTTCCGTTTTAAATATCTGCTGGAAGCGCAAGCGACCGCGTGTAAAGAAGTGGCGAGCTCGCTAAAGGTTGGCGCGGAATACCAACATGGCGATAAATCGGTATTGGCGCTTGATGAACTGATGTCTTCACTTAATCACCTTCATCAACAAAACAAACCAGAATGGAAGCCATTGCTGAGCCAATTGGATTATCTATTCAATAACCTTGCAACGGTTGAAAAGCAGCTATCGAACATCAGTAACCCAGATGCAGAGAAGTTAGAAGAAGATGTCTTAGACGATACCAATCCGCACACCTTAACGGCGATGTGGCAAAAGATAAAAGCCAACCTGCATACAGATTCGATGCTGTTTCGTCACGCAATTCGTATGGCGATCACGCTGACACTCGGTTACGGCATTATTCAAGGTTTTGACATTGAACGCGGCTACTGGATTCTACTGACGACGCTATTTGTGTGTCAGCCAAACTACAGCGCTACTCGTCAAAAGCTTACTGCACGTGTCATTGGCACCGTTGCAGGCTTATTAATTGGCGTTCCGCTACTGACCTTCTTCCCTTCTCAAGAGAGCCAGTTGGTGTTCATTGTGATCAGTGGCGTGATGTTTTTTGCGTTCCGTATCAACAACTACGGATTCGCAACAGGCTTTATTACCCTATTGGTATTGTTCTGCTTTAACCAACTTGGCGAAGGATACGCCGTGGTGTTACCAAGACTGGCAGATACCTTCATAGGCTGTGCCCTCGCTGTATTGGCGGTCGTTTATTTGTTACCTGATTGGCAATCAAAACGACTGCATAAAGTGATGGCTGATGCTCTTGATTCCAACAAGAACTACCTCGCGCAAATCATCGGCCAATATCGTGTAGGTAAGAAAGACACATTGAATTACCGTATCGCCCGCCGCAGCGCACACAATAACGATGCGAACCTGACTAGCGCTATCAGCAGCATGTTGGTGGAACCCGGTAAATATCGAACCTCTGAGGATGAGAGCTTTCGCTTTCTAACGCTGAATCACGCCCTACTCAGCTATATTTCGGCACTGGGCGCACACAGGACGCGTATTGACGACGAATCCACACACAAGCTCGTTCTGGATGCACACCGTGTGATACACGAGCACCTTGATGCTCTGAATGACCAACTCTATTCACATCGTGAACAGTGTGAGGTTAAAAATGCATACGACCCTGAACTTGATAAACGTCTAAGTGAATGGCGAGAGGAAGATGAGAGTTCTGTCAGAATGGTCTTACAACAGCTTCATTTGATTTATCGAATGCTTCCAGAACTGCATACGCTAGCGACCAAGTTTGCGGTTAAGGTGAAGATTGATAAACCGCTCGATAAAGCAGATTCTTAATAGACAAACAAAATACTGTAAAAACAAAAAGATAGCATTAATCGAACACCTTTTGATCATTTGTTACCGTTATATGTTGCTCTACCAATACCTCTAATTGAGTAGAGCAACTGCTTACCTACCCTTACCCCATAAGGGTTAAGACGATTTTTACGTTGTAGGAATTTTCTGACTTTGATTGACCAAGCCTTAACTTTGCCTAAAATTTGTCGGACAAAAAGCCGACCAGAGGAATTTATAGTTGTCTTAGTTCTAGGAAATTACAAATTTCGTTTAATATTCACTTAATCTTGTTTGATTTCCTGCACCAGTAGTCTATGCTCAATTGAGCATATGGATTTGCACCAAGGTCACATTATGAATACACAACAATTTGAAGCATTCAAACAACAGATTCAGCTTCTTAGCCCGCAGCAATTAAAAGCATTGCAAGGCGAGATTGACGGTAATCTTGAAACGGAACAACAAACTCTTCTTACTGATGAAGAACTAAATGCATTGAACGATCTGTTCAGTTAATAGACAGACGTCACTATTTTAGCTTAAGTACTCCGTTTCACTGTAAATTTTACCCCTTCACCATTGCGCTCAAAATATCGTCCACCTAGACTTATTCAACACGTCAATTAAAGGTTCTGCTATGTCGATATCTGGTATTCAATCTGGTTACGCCATTATTCAGCAGTCAAACAACATGGCTGAAGAAGCCGCGATCGAACTCAATCAAGCCTCCAAACACACTCCAGAATCCGATGATGCTTTCAAAGGCAGTGATCTCAGCTTCAACCAAATAGAGCCTGAACAATCCATTTCGTTTAAAGACAAAGACCCAGAACCTGTTTCATCTTCAACCGATTCACTATTGAAGCTAACCCAAAGTGCCAGTTATAACCATGTGGGTGCGAGTGTGGTTGATCGTCAAAACGAAGCGATCGGTAGTCTTCTAGACATCCACATCTAAGCTATACTTACTGTTCGCACTTATTTTCAATGTTCTAAATCGACTCGATTCAACCACTTTGGACGCTTTTTGACGCAATAAGCACACAAACTGTAACTCATTATATCTGGCGCTTGTTTCTGGTTTATTACTCGGTAGAATCAGCGCAAACCATTTTGCTGCACAAACTTTACTTCATACTATTTATGCCAAAACTAAATCTGCATCGCCGTGACTATGTTTCTATTTTAGGGGGCGATATCTCCGCAGACGAATTAGAAAATAAACTCCAACCTAATTTTGAAAAGCCAGCAAACAAGCTGACTCCTAGCCCTTACCTGACAGAAAAGAATGTGACACGTCGTTGGACTGCTCTCGATAATGAAGAATCACAAAAAGAGCTACTCGACCCTCATACCGAAAGTCAGATGCAAGCCTATGAGAAAAACATCGAGCACTTCGTTGGCACTGTTAAGGTACCTGTAGGTATCTCTGGCCCATTGCGCGTTAACGGCTTGTTTGCCCAAGGTGATTACCTAGTTCCACTGGCAACAACCGAAGCAGCACTTGTCGCGTCTTACAACCGTGGTTCTAAACTCATTAGTGCCTGTGGTGGCGCGAGTGCAATGTTGTTGAATGAAGGTGTTACGCGCACCCCAGGGTTTGCGTTTCAAGGGTTAGTAGAAGCAGGGCAATTTGTGGCATGGGCCGTGACCCAATATGAAAAGTTTAAAACTTTAGCAGAATCTACGACTTCTCACGGCAAACTGACCGACATCAATATCAACATTGAAGGCAACCATGTTTACTTGGTGTTTGAGTTTCTAACGGGAGACGCATCTGGTCAGAATATGGTGACCATCGCGACCAACGCGGTATTTGAGTACATCATCGAACACACACCAGTTAAGCCTGACCATGCCTTCCTTGATGGTAACTTGTCGGGTGATAAGAAAGCCAATACCCAAACCTTGCGCAGCGTGCGCGGCAAAAAGGTAACCGCTGAAGTTAATATCCCAGCAGAACTGGTGGCTAAGTATCTACATACCACGCCAGAGAAGATGGTTCAGTTTGGTCAAATGACCACTGTGGGCGGCGCTCTGAGCGGCACTATCGGTATCAATGCCCATTACGCTAATGCACTAGCTGCTCTTTATATTGCTTGCGGACAAGACGCAGCGTGTGTTGCAGAATCTGCCATTGGCATGACTCGCATGGAGTTGAACAAAGAAGGTGGCCTATACGCTAGCGTAACACTGCCTAATTTAATGCTAGGTACAGTAGGCGGCGGCACTGGTCTACCAAGCCAAAAGGCATGTCTAGATTTACTTGGTCTTCACGGCAATGGTAAATCGCAAGCCTTAGCTGAGGTATGTGCTGCATTATGTTTAGCGGGTGAACTGTCGATTGTAGGCGCGTTTTGCGCAGGTCACTTTTCGCGAGCTCATCACAAATTAGCTCGTTAATAACCTTTATCCAATTTGGCTTGTGAGATTTTGTGGATTGCACAAGAGCACAAGCCACTCTGAATGCGTGAGTCATAAATGGATTACTTACACTTATCTAGAGTGAGCCTTAAGCACCTCACTGCGCTTCATATTATGCTGAACACCCACAGCGTTACTCAAACCTCAGAGCAACTCTTTGTCAGCCCTTCGAGTGTGAGTAAGACATTATCTCAGCTGCGTGACATACTTAACGACGAGCTTTTCTATCGGGACGGCACCAAGCTGATCCCGACGCCATTTGCCTTGCAGGTAGCTCCTACTGTTCACGCGATTCTTTCAAGCATGAACGGACTGCTTCATCAGAAGAGTTTTACCCCTCAAGAATACCAAGGCAGCTTTTCACTTTCGATGCGCGAAAGTACCTTTGAAGTATTCGCGTCAAAGCTCAGCAAAATTACCACTGAACTCGCACCAAACGCGAAGCTCAACATCTATTCGAAACAACAGCTCGGCTTCGATGCTTTGCTCAGTGGCAAGGTCAATTTGATCTTGTTGCCCCATGATATATCTCAGCCGCCGACCGATAACAAAGAGCTGGTTTGGGAAACAATTCTTCCTGACGAGATGGTTTGTTTGATGGGCGCACATCACCCTCTTGCTCAGCAAGAACTGACGGTGGAAGGCTACTTAGATTACAAGCACATTGGGATTTTAGATAACGAACTGTCTCAGCCCTACTTTGAACAAAACTTGGTTCAATGCCACCAGCCAAGAGAGATGGCAATATCGGTCGCGGACTTCGGCGCTGCGGCTGTGTTGTGTCACCACACACCTTTCCTGTTCACTTGCTCTAAACAGTGGGCTGAGCATGCTAAACAAGCTCAGGGCTTAGTGAGCAAGCCCTTGCCTTTTGATTACGGTAAGGTGGCGTATAGCTTGGTGTGGAATAAGCCCAACATGAATGATCAAGCGATCAAATGGTTGTGTGACCTGTTTTTAGAAGCTTAATATTTTTAGAGACTTAATATCTTTAGAAAGTTAACGTTCTTAGAAGCCTAATTGACCGCCTAAGAAATCTAAAGACTAGGTATAAACCTCAGGGGTTTGCATCGGTCTTTGAACTATGGTGTATAGCTTATCGTGAAAGCTCTGCATCTGTTGTTCGTTGCATTTCGGCCAATCTAACGCTTCGCCAATGACACCATGATGTTGAAACGCATTCAGTCGAATTCGAACATCACTTGGTAGAGTCTTCAAGTAACGCCCCACCTGTTCAATTTCGTCCTCAAGGTCGCTTCTATTTGGAATATGCAGCAACCTAGCTTCGTGCAGTTTTCCTTTATCTGCTAAGTAGTTAATGGTTTCAAACACCCTATGGTTGCCTCTGCCCACTAACCATTGATGTGTTTCCGATTGCCATGATTTTAGGTCAATCATCGCGCCATCAAGATAAGGCAACACCTTGTCCCACCCTTGAAGTGACAGCGAACCATTACTATCAATAAAACACGTAAGGTGCGCTAGCTGAGGATCACTTTTAATCGCTTGAAATAGCTCTATGATAAACGGCAACTGCATGGTCGCTTCACCGCCAGAAACGGTAATGCCACTCAAGAAAAACTGATTATGCCTGACAAGCTCCAGAACCTCTGAGACCGTCATTGTGGTAATTTTCGGGCTCGACTTATGGTCGCAGACATCAATGCACTTATCGCAGTTGGTGCAAGCTGCTGGGTCCCACTTCACTTTGCCATCAACCATGCTTAAAGCACGGCTTGGACAGCCACTCACACAATCTCCACAATGGTTACAGTGATTGATGGTATGAGGGTTATGACAGGTTATACAGTCGAAATTGCACCCCTGTAGAAACAGCACAAGCCGATTCCCCGGTCCATCAACACAAGAAAAGGTCAGCACACGGCTGACCTTCGCTTGTTTTTCTGTCTTATTATTTTTAACCCTAGCCGTTTGAGTTGTTAGATCAGAAATTTTCATAATTCACATTGTTCGTAGTCGAAACGCAACACACACATAACACACGCACGTTAAAGCTATTCGTATGTCGGCGACATCTCTAAGCTCGCCACGCGTGGTTTACGCTCTAATATGCCCGTGTTCTTCGCAGCTTCAGCACCTAAGAAGGTGGTATTGGTGCGTGAGCCTTGCTCGTCATATTTGGCAATGTCAGACAGCTTAATCATGTAACCCGTCACGCGAACCAAATCGTTTGATGCCACGTTAGCCGTAAACTCACGGTAACCCGCTTGAATCGCACCTTTACACAAATTGAACATCGCTTCAGGGTTAGATTTCACTGTTTCGTCGATGGTCAGAATGTCACTGATGCCCGACATGTAGAACTTATGGTGACCCGCGGTAGCACGAACGTAAGAGACTGGATCTGGTTCGGTGCCATAAGGAATACGGACACCCGGAGTCACATCTTCATCTAGGCTAATACCGCCTTGAGCATGCAGCAGAGCCTTACCTTCCAGCCCATATTTCACTTCAGAGCTTTCGACGATCTCAGCCAGCTTTTCAGAGATACGGTGACCGAGTTGATTAGCTTGTTCATCGTGACCATAGCGCCCTGATTTATCTTCTTTTTCCATCAAGATGTTGACGGCTTCCGCCATGCCATAAATACCAAACATTGGCGCAAAGCGGTCTTCTTCGATAAGGCCTTCTTTGGTCAGGAAGCCGTCAAAAAAGTTAGACTCTTCATGCAAGAAGCGGCTACGAGCGTTCATCAATTCAACCATGATGCCACTGTAGTTCGGCAATACTTGTTGTAAGAAATCAGCACTGTCCTCAGACTTCAACGCCACTTGCTTCAGGTTCATACGTACTAGCGTGTTTGAACCACCCGCTAAAGGCAAAGAGTTATAGCAGCTCACAATACCAAAACGCTTGTCGCCGTAAGCCTCGGCATGCGCTGGATAGTTTGCGATATGTGGTTTACTGCACTCGCAGATATTGCTTGCCGCATGACGAAGTAGATCATCAGGTGTCACAGCAGGGTCATACATAAAGGTTAGGTTTGGTGCGATCTGCTTCAGTTCAGCATCTACGCGCAAAATCGTACGACACACAATGTTATCGGTCGGGCCGATATTCACATGCATAAAGGCATCTGGCAATGTGCGGTCCAGCATAATCCAGAACAGCTTAAGCTTTTGATATACCTGCTCATCCGTCAAGCCGCCAACAAATGGCATCAGTACATCATCCAACTGACCTAGGTATACCGGGATTGATGTCACAGACGGAACATGGTGGTAAAGGATGGTAAGCATGTTCAATGCTTCATCGAAATTAGTTGCCGCGCTAAGCTCTAAATACTTTGAGCCTTGATGTAAGTATTTAGAATAGTCTGGAAGTACATAGCGCGGCTTAAATGGTGCATGCCCTTCAAACATGTCACATAGCACACCTTGTTGTAGGGCTTGCACTACTTCGTTGCTTACCGGCATGTACGGCAGGCTGGCTTCAGCTTCTAAGGCAAGATAGCTCGACTTCTGCTTTGGAGACAGGTGGGCATCTGAAATGATATTGCTAAAGCGTTGTTGTTGCTCTGAAAGTGGTGAAGAAGTAGATGACGCAGATTGGTGGCTCATTATTAAACCCTTAAAATTGTTATGGGCTTATTTTATATCTCACCATCATATTTCCACTAATGAAATGTATGCAATGCTGTTTTTCCAAAATGGAAATAAGTAATTTGTAAATTAGGGGGATGTTGAGTTTTCTATGAGCGAGATGAGAAATAGAGAAACCAGAGTTAATAGTGAAGAAATGAGAAAGCGCTAACTCGTTCTGTTTAAAACGATAGCGCCAAAAAGAGAAAACCCACATAACTGACTTAAAGTCGTTAATGTGGGTTTAGTAGTTTAAATGAGCATTCTGAATGCTAGCTCAAGGCATACACACGATTACAGATCAGGAAGCGCTTGTTTACGTCCAACACCCATTAATACCTTTAACTCTCCTTGTGGAGTGTCAATCGAGAACGGTGTAGAGACCTCAACCACTGCAAAGCCCGCTGCGCTCAATACATTTTCTGATCGCTGTTGGCTTACACCGTAGTCTTCACTGTCGCTTTCCAAGTACCAATCCCAGTGTACAAACGTGCCGTCGTTTTCAAGCAGCGTGTAAATCAGACTGACTGTGTCTTGTAGGTTCGGGATAAAACCACACACCGAAGAAGCTACCACTAGGTCAAACTGGTTTCTGAATGCTGGATGCTGCGCTGCAAGTCCGCGCGATAAAATATCAACTACCGGTTCAACGTTAGGTAACTCTTTCTTATCTAACTCTTCAATCATCCCTTCAGAGATATCAAGTGCGATGATCTCTTTTGCTAAAGGAGATATTTTCTGGCTGAGTAGTCCTGTACCACAACCAAAATCAAGGACACGGGTTCCGTTTAAATCAACGAGCTGTGTTAACTGGTCAAATACGGACTGTGCGAATACTGCGGTCGCGGGATCTTTATCCCAATCAACGGCGTACTCGTCCCATTGTTTCGCCATCATGGCCTCCATCTTTACTTCTTGTAGGTTCGGAACTTCCCCAGAGTAAACCAAATTAGTCAATTCGTCATAGAGTTATCATCCAAAGATGGACTATTTCTAAGATAGTCAGCACAATATTCAGATAATATGCACCGACCCCCGCTCAATATGGAAATGAAATGAACCTTTCTCAAGTCCAAGCCTTTTGTTCCGTTGCTGATTTAGGATCAGTGTCTGAAGCTGCACGCCAGTTAGAATGCAACCGAACCAAACTCAGCATGTCGATTAAAGCCTTGGAAAAAGAGTTAGATGTCGAGCTGTTCGTCCGCAGCGGAAACCACGTTGAGCTTTCAGAAGCGGGTAAAGCGATTTACAAAGATTGCGAAGGCATGTTGGTGACAGCCGCGCGTATTAAACAAACCTGCTTACATGTCTCGGGCGAATTCAACGCAGAGATTTGGATAGCGCGAGATGATTCCCTACCCGATGAAATGTGGCAGGACTTATCTCATGCCTTAAATAACAAGTACCCTTCTACCTCATTCAACTTCGTTCTCGCGTCGAGCGGTGATTTAGCAAACCTAGTTGAAACTCAGCAAGTCGACTTCGCATTTGGCGTCGATTACGAACGTGTCGATGACCCAAGAATTATCTACAACCCGCTTGGTAAGATTCGAATGATGTCTGTATGTAAGAAAGGCCATGATTTGAGTGCGATGCGACGAGTGTCTGATGAGGTACTGAGAAATTCGATGCAAGCGACCATGGTTTATCTTAATGAAAAGGATAATCCAGAGCTTGAGCCCTTTTCGCGTCGCTACATTGGTTTCTCTAGCTTTGACTTTATGTTGGATACGATTTTACGTGAAGAGGCGTGGGGCGTAATGCCAGAGCCACTGATTCGTCACTTGCTACGTGAACAAGAATTAGCGGTGATCAAACACACCTACGGCCTGACTCAAGAAGACTACTGTATGTTTACCGCAGCTGGCATGGCGGAGCACCCGGGAATGAATTGGTTAGCCGACCAGCTCAGTGACTACTTGTTTGATTTCTAGCTCGCGCTTATAGCTTATCGTCTATAGCAAAGGGCAAAATCACAAACAGCACTGCTCCTAAAAAACCATCACGTGATCCACTAAGTAGCGTCCGTCTTCTTCAACCAATACCATTTCAGCGACAAACTCACCTTTGGCAATGGTGTAAGCTTGTTTCCACACAAAAGCGATGGAGTCTGAACGTCTAAATAGCGCCACAGGCTCACGCTCAGCAAAAAAGCCATTACTGTGCTGATAATGGTGGCACACCTTTTCTAAATATTCCGGCGTAACAATGTCTTTCATTCTTTGAGTAAAGTCTCGACAGTGCTGCTCATGATCAACCTTGGTTGAACCATCCATCAGATTATCCATGATCGGGTTAGCAATCGCCCACAAATCGTTATCACTGATATCGTCAAACTTCATATTGATTCACTCCTTGTCCATCGCAGTCGCAGTCGCAGTCGCAGTTCAATCTAGAAGACCAATAAAACCTTAGCGACTAATGTGTTTTATTAATCATAAACGATCCTATTTCAGTTGCATAACATCCCAAAAAACACTCAACGTCAACTTTATTGACACCTTAAATTCAACCTAAGCCATTGAATTTAAAGTGTTTATACATTTTGCTTAAATAGGGCATATAAACGTCATCAGATAAAGTTTGTAAAGTTAGCTCAATATTAGAACAATGAAGTTATCAAAAACATCTGGAAAATATTATGTGTGACAGGAAAAGCCAAAACGAAAATCGAGTACTATTGTTCTCAGCCCTTTTAGCATCAGGCTTCGCAATTGGCGGATTGGTGTTGGGTCTTCTCGTTGGCTCTCTGGTCATAGTATTTGACGGTGTTTATTCTCTTATCAGCTTACTGTTAACTTTATTGTCACTAGCTGCCTCGAAATACATCAATCGCCCTTCGGACACTGAATTCCCGTTTGGTCGAGCAATTATCGAACCGATTGTTATTGCCATTAAAGCCGTTGTGATTCTACTTGTGGTTGGTTATTCACTTTACTCTGCGATTGGTGCCTTGATGACTGGCGGTCGTGAGGTGGATGCTTCTATCGCAACTTTGTTTGGTATTTTCAACGTGTTGGGTTGTGGTTACGCTTGGTGGTACATCGCTAACAAAAGCAAACGTATCTCTTCTGGTCTGATTCAAGCGGAATCTAAGCAGTGGCAGATGGATACACTATTGAGTGTCGCGGTAACGGCTGGTTTCGTCGTAGCGTGGGCAATGACATTCTCTCCTCTTGCGTCATACGCAGTATATGCCGACCCAATGATGATGTTGCTAATGTCTTTCTACTTCATCAAAGTGCCTTTCGACATGTTACGTGAGGCGATGCGCGAACTGCTTATGATGTCGGCAAACAAAGATATTTGTGATGCGGTAGATAAGAACGTTGTCGCGGTAGACAAAGAAGCGGAGCAAGATTTGGAGCTGATGGGTGTGACTAAGGTTGGTCCAGAATTACGTATCAATGTTGATATTCATACCAACGACCAAGATGCGATTGCGGTTGATGATATTGAACGAACGCGCCGCCAACTGAAGCGACGCCTATCTAAAATGCCTTATGAGCTTCAACTAAACCTCAATGTCGCGAGCTAAGATTTCACCGAGCAAATGACGCTGGCACATTAGCGCAAATTAAAGCTGAGATTGAACCTTTTTAGAAGCCGACGCCTTTGCCGTCGGCTTTTCTCTTGTTACCCACCAGCAAGCCAGTGAGCCAACAGTTACCATACATACGCCCTGCCAAAACGTCATGGTCAATGACAAGCCCAAAATCACCGAAGAGAGTAAGGTCGCGAAAATTGGCGTAAAGTACGACATGGTCGCAAGAAACACCATGTTGCCACCAAGAATCGCAGTATTCCAAAGTGCATAGCCTGCGCCCATACAAGCGCCCGCTAGCGCTAAATCAATCGCAGCACTGCTCGTCATCACCATACCGGTTTCATCACTCAATGCGTATTTGATCCACAAAGTGATCGCCGTAGCGATAAAGAAAAGCACAATCGCATTCTGCCCTTTCGCGACCCGCTGGGTGTAGTTACAGTAAACCGCCCAAATAATCGCACCGAAAAACGCCATAGAATAGGTTTTAGGGTTGGTCGCAATATTGGCAGCAATCTGGTCGACAGAGAGACCTTGGTCACCGCTGATGCTCCACGCCACGCCAAAGAATGCCAAAAAGATACTTGGATAAACCAACCAGTTAATCTTCTTGTCGCTCAGCAGCACGGCAAATAACACCGTCAGTGCTGGCCATAGATAGTTGATTACCGCCATCTCTATCGCTTGATGTCGGCTGTTCGCCATTCCCAATGCCAGAGCCAAGAAGATCTCATAACAAACGAACAAGGCGCCGCCAATCAGCAAATAAGACTTAGAAAAGCGTGAAAGCTTAGGTAGCCCCATAACACAAACCAACAATAGCGAACTCACCGTATAAAGGCTGGCCGCGCCACCAATTGGACCTAGCTGTTCTGAGACACTACGAGACAGAGCAATCAAACAGCTCCATAATAAAATGGCGATAATACCGTAGCAGCTATAACGATGAGATTTCAGCACGCCTTTTCCTTTATCTGTTTTGATGGTCACTCTATGGTTAAACCAAGTTCAAAATAATTGGCCGAGTACATTTTCGTACTCGGCCATCAATACTTTGTTTACAAAGCATCTATCAATTTACGAAACATTAATCAATTAACGAAGCATCTATCCACCAGCGAAACGCCAATCAATTTACAAAGCATTGCTCAATTAACGAAATCAACCAGTTATGATGCGTATTCAGTAGTGGCAGGCAGTTAATAACTAAGCCAGCAGCAGAGCTTGCAAGTTAGCCAAAGACTTCACTTGATAGTGAGGATTGATGCCCGCTGGCGTTGCCTTTTCTTGGCTATTTAACCAGCAAGTTTCAATGCCAAAATCTAACCCACCTAGAATATCGGAATGTGGGTTATCCCCGACCATCAATATTCTTTGCTTCGATGGCAATCCAACCAGCTTATGCGCATATTCAAAAATCTCGGCATCCGGTTTCGCTACCCCAACCTCTTCAGAAATGATCACGTGATCAAAGTAATCCGTCATTCCTGTGCGCTCTAAACGGATTGACTGCAGCTCTGTAAAACCGTTAGTGATGATGCCCATGTTCACTTTGCCTTTTAAAGACTCCATCAACTCTTTTGCACCAGGAAGCAGCGAACAGATGTCTGCCATTGCGGTCAAAAATGCACTGTTTAGTTCTGCTGTTGTTGTCTCTAGCTTTGTTGCCCAGCTTTCAAAACGCGCGTGCTTCAGTTGAGCTGCCGTAATACGCCCATCTTGGTAATCTACCCAAAGTGGTAAATTCACCTCTTGGTAAACCGAATAATCCTGTTCACTAAAGTCCACACCAAAACGGGAGAACATCAGCTTCATTCCTTGAAAAGCATCAAAGTGGAACAAGGTTTCATCCGCATCAAAGAATATCCAATCGTACTTCATTTTCTGTCCTGTTATTCGCGCTGTTGAGCAATGCTGTGTCTGTTTTTATCGTAGTTTTGCTTAATTTTTCTTTTCGCCTTGTAGGCTGGCAATCACTTTACTCGCAAATCTGTGATCCTGTATATAAATCTAATAATTTATAGATAACAAGCCACAAGTCATGATGTATCGCAAATTTTGCCACATATTAAACCAATACCATACAAGAAACACACTTAAGTACCGGGAGGTATTATGAAGCACTTTTTACCGTCATCTGTCATGCTCACCCCTTTTCTTGTCAAATACTATGACGAGGAGCCAGAAGACACCCTTGGTTCTGAAGAGTCGCAAGATCCTCAAATTGAATGCAGTGATGACTCTGATAAAAAATCGACACCTGCCTAACCAGATCAACTTTCAGTGACAAATCTTGATTTTCATTGTTATAGAGCACCATTCTGCTCTTAGTGGAGCCCAGTTATCACGACCCATTAATGACAAAGAACACAACCAAAAAACATGAAAACGATTGCTATATGAGCCCTATCACAACGACTAGCCACAAAGTGGTAGTTCGGAATCAAAGTTGTTCCAGATCAATGGTCGACCACTTGAATGCCGACAACATGTAGGAAATTAAAAATCATAATTAACGGAGTTTTCCAATGTCTACTGCATTTTACATCCCTACAATCAACTTCATGGGTACTGGCTGTCTGAAGGATGCTGCTGATAGCATTCAGTCTCAAGGCTTTAAAAAAGGTCTGATCGTTACTGATAAGATCCTGAACCAAATTGGCGTAGTTAAGCAGGTACAAGACCTTCTTAGCCAGCGTGGCGTAGATGCAGTTGTATTCGACGGCACTCAACCAAACCCAACCATCACTAACGTGAACGATGGTCTAGAATTGCTGACTGACAACGATTGTGATTTTGTTGTTTCTCTAGGTGGCGGTTCTCCACACGACTGTGCAAAAGGTATCGCTCTGGTTGCTTCTAACGGCGGCAAGATTGCAGATTACGAAGGCGTAGACCAATCTGAAAAGCCAATGATGCCATTGATCGCTATCAACACCACAGCTGGTACGGCATCTGAGATGACACGTTTCTGTATCATTACTGACGAAGCTCGTCACATTAAGATGGCTATCGTTGATAAGCACACAACTCCGCTTATCTCAGTAAACGATCCTGAGTTGATGCTTGCTAAACCTGCATCACTGACTGCAGCAACGGGTATGGATGCGTTAACCCACGCAATCGAAGCTTACGTTTCAATCGCAGCAACGCCAATTACCGACGCTGTAGCAATTAAAGCGATCGAACTTGTGCAAGCGCACCTAAGAACAGCAGTAACGCACGGCGAAGACATTGAAGCTCGCGAGCAGATGGCTTACGCACAATTCATGGCGGGTATGGCGTTTAACAACGCGTCACTGGGTTACGTTCATGCAATGGCGCACCAACTGGGTGGTTTCTACGACCTTCCACACGGTGTATGTAACGCTATCTTGCTTCCACACGTTCAACGCTACAACGCACAAGTTTGTCCTGAGCGTCTACGTGATGTGGCAAAAGCAATGGGTGTGAATGTTGAAGGCATGACGGCAGAACAAGGCGCAGAAGCAGCGATCAACGCGATTGTTCAACTTGCAAACGACGTGAACATTCCAACTGGTATCGCGCAACTTGGTGCGAAACTAGAAGATATCCCAACGCTGTCTGATAATGCACTTAAAGATGCTTGTGGCTTCACCAACCCTAAACAAGCAACTCACGAAGAGATCTCAGCGATCTTCGAAGCGGCAATGTAACCTAGATACAAATCACTTCTTATAGCTAAAACAAACGGACTCACCTTGTGAGTCCGTTTTCTTTTATCTATCCAATCCCTTTCAAACCTTTATCTTCCTCGCTAATCACTCATCACTCATCACTAAAAAGTCGCATTGTTGCAATCGCTTGGTTATAGTCAAACTATTGATATATAGAATAACAAACAGGTTCCATTGAGTCGTAGGATAGCTAGCACCTCATTATTGGCGTCACTCATTTCATACTCCGTTCAGGCAGAGGAACAGAATGAGTGCCACAGTCAGCCGTTAGAAGACGTCCCTGTCGAAAAGGCTTACCATTTTCTGAACAGTAAATTTTGCCAACCTGCACTCTGGTTCGATAGCTTCTTTGTAGATGACCGAATAACTGAAGATGCCAGAGCTGGCACATCTGTACGTTGGTATAACGATTTTATTTATTCTGAAGGTGGGGAGCTAGACTACTCGACCAAGCTCAAAGCGCGCCTTCATCTCCCCTTTGTCAGTAAACGCCTAAAGTTGATCTACGAATCTGTCAGCGATGAAGAGTTCTTGGATTTCTTTCCGCAAGATTCAGAGGAATTAGAGAGCGCACTCGGCCTACGTTACGATGCTTATGCCAAGGGTTACAGTAGCTTCAATATCAAAGCGACACTGCGCCCGCGTATTGAAGCTCGCTACCGATTTACCTACCCTCTCACAACCGATGCGGTATTCAGGCTTACTCTACGTGTATATCAAGAAAAACAAGAGACTGGCGAAATCACTGACATCGATTTTGATCTTTCTTTGAGTGATGATTTCTTGGCTCGATGGTCAAGCTTTGCAGGGTACAACGACAACCTTAAAGGTTGGAACTATGGTACAGGGCTAATCTTGTATCACTACCTTGCCCAAGACCAAGCACTTCAATATAGCGCCACGATTAATGCAACGGATGAGCCGCATAATCATTACGAATACGCTCAGGTTTCGGTTACCTACCGACAAAACGTATGGAAAGAGTGGCTGTTCTACGAACTCATCCCTCGTTATCAATGGGAACGAGAGCCCCATGAGAAACACACCGAAGAAGCCAACATCACCCTACGGCTTGAAGTCCTATTCAATAATGTCTAGCTCAACAACGCCTAGTTAGTGTTTAGGATATGAGCATCGAGAGATAAGAACAGAGGCACAAAAAAGCACATCATGCGATGTGCTTTTCAATTCAATCAGGCTGAAAGTGTAATCTTAACCTTTGTAATTTCTTACTCGCGCCGCTTCTGCTTCACGTTTATCGACAACCGTCTTACCGATTGGCGCCAGCGAGATAACCGCTAGCTTAAGGTGTTGAATCGCGAACGGGATACCAATGATGGTAATGAAACACGCCACAGCTGACATGATGTGACCAATCGCAAGCCAGATCCCCGCAAATAAGAACCAAATAACGTTACCAATCACACCTAGCGGGCTCGTGCCGATGTCCATTTCATTGGTTAGCTCGTCACGCGAAATCGCTTCCTGACCAAATGGGAAGAATGAGAAGTTACCCATCACAAAACATGCTCTGCCCCATGGAATACCAACGATGGTTAGGAATGCGAGCAGTCCGAAGAACCACCAAGCCAGTCCCATAAATACGCCACCGAATAGAAACCAAATAATGTTTCCTATTGTTTTCATTCTGTATTCTCCAAATCTTTGAATGCTGTTTATTTGATATGCCGAGTAAGGCAATGCTTGTTCTATTAGGTTCATTATTGTTGAACCTTTATGAACCGTTTATGAATCACTTACATTTTATGTGATTGATATACACCACGGTTCTCTAAATCTACATAGGGCTAAACCCATTTATTTGATACCATACACTTAGATTTTTAGTACCAAAAAGCTAAACAGACTCAACAACAAATTTAAGGCCGAATTTATGAATAACACTGAGCAACCTAAAAAGAAAATGAAAAACTGGGTGCCAATCGTCTTCTTCGGACTTCTCAGCACGGTTCCAGTGTTCATGTTCTTAGTTGATGTGTACATCAACCAGTATATGTAACAGAGCCGGACATCCTAGCTATATAAATGGATATAAGAACCTTTTCCTGTATCCATTTCAGTTCCAATTAGATCAGTTCTTCTTCAGCCAGCTCTTCCGTGATCAAATCAGCTCTTCGCTAATAAAATCTAGAATGTCTATCAGCTCATGATCAGGCAAATTTAGTAGGTTATCCCCTACATACCATTCAATCTTACATTGGTTTGGCAACTCACTGATCGCTGGGTTTCCTATCCAAATCTTGTGTTTCTTCGCTATGTTATCTCTCACAATAATGCCGTCTTCATAGTTCACAGGTAAATATAGGTGAAGCATGTTGACCTGCGGTTGCTGCGGATTAACAGTGAACTGAGGATAGTCTAATAAGATTTGGTAGATCTGTTTTGTTCGCTCAAACAGTGATGGCATCAACTCTAATCGCTCATCAAACTGCATTGCTGCTGAAACCATATAAGGCGTTCGGTGATAAACATTGCCACCTTGGCGCTTCATCCACGCAGATGCTTTCGCTACAAAGGCTTTATCGCCCAACAATAACGACCCCCCAAGGCCATTGAGACCTTTGTACAGCGAAACATAAGCACTATCGAAGCCCTGAGCAATCTCGCTGTATGACTTTTGGTAATAGGCGCCGCATTCCCACAAACGCGCACCATCCATATGAAGGTGAATTGATTGTTCTTTGCAGTACTGCTTGATCGCTTCAAGCTCATCCCATTCTGGTAATTGGCCGCCGATTTCACGCATGGGTAATTCATATAGAGCGGCTGCAATCTCATCAGGCCACGCCTTTAAGTCATCAACATTCCAAGTGCGAAATACGTTGCCAACGGGAAGTACGTTGAATCGGTTTTGGAGCTGATACCCTTGGCGTTCATGACGCATAATATGACTCGATTCATGCATCGCCACTACTGGGTTTCTTTTCTCTTGGCACGCAATTTCTAATGCTGTTGGTTGATTCATGGTGCCAGTAATCACAAATACAGCCGCTTCATATCCTAGCAGTTCCGCGACTTTGTTTTCGAAGCTCTCGATAAACTCACCATCGCCGTAGCTATCATGGCTCACATTGTGTGCCTCACACCATTCAGCCATCTGAGCGAATGTTTGTGCTGGAGTCGGTTCTAGGTGACCGGAAAGCAACAAATCACATTGTTGACGCAAGTCCATGCTCATAGTTTTTCCTTTATTCATTATCGTTCTATGTAGGGTTATTGGATTATTTACGTTACCCACCAACGGTGACATAAAATGCCCATATTCGCTTTTATTATTCGTGAATAATTAGTTTTACTCAGTCATCGGCGGCTTGTGCCAGAAATACTCAAATTGACGGATGTTTTATATAATTAAGTACCTAAAAACACACGCATCTAAATAGATAAGTATGGGCTAATTCGTTGTTGTTCAACCATTCTTCTATTATTGTATATCTATAATTCCAATAAATATTATTCGTTAATGGACAAAGAGGGCTATATGTCGAAAAATCGAGTCTTGGTGCTATTCGCTCACCCTTCTCAACATCGTTCTGAAGCAAACAAACCCTTATTTGAACAAGCCAAACGCGTTGACGGTGTTACCTGTGTCGATCTCTATGCCGAGTATCCGACATTTAAAATCAACATCGACCGTGAACAGAAACGCCTGTTAGACCATGACATCATCATTTTTCAGTTCCCTTTGTATTGGTACTCAACACCCGCGATTCTTAAAGAGTGGCAAGACCTTGTTCTTGAATACGGCTTCGCCTACGGCGCCGAAGGCAATGAACTACAGGGTAAGAAATTGTTATGTAGCATTACTGCAGGAGGTAAAAAAGATGCCTACCAAAGTGATGGTTACAACCATTTCACGATTCGAGAACTGCTTCACCCAATCGAACAAACCGCTTCTCTGTGCGGGATGAACTATCTCGCGCCCTTTGCGTTATTTGGCTCGCGTACCGCTTTGGAAGAAAACCGCATTCAAGAGCATGTCGATAGCTATAAAGTGCTGTTAGAGGCGTTAGTTGCTGGCAAGATCAATATCAAGAAAGCCAGCAAAGCAGAAAAACTCAACCACTACGTAGAAGAACTAATGGCAGAGGTTAAATAATGACGGGATATTTTCTACAAGCATTTATCTACTTAGTCGCAGCAGTTATTGCCGTGCCTATTGCCAAAAGACTTGGCCTTGGTTCTGTATTGGGTTACCTCATTGCTGGTGTTGTGATTGGCCCAATCATTGGTCTGGTAGGTGAAGAGACCACAACGATCCAACACTTTGCCGAGTTCGGTGTGGTTATGATGCTGTTCTTAGTCGGTCTTGAGCTTGAACCTAAGATGCTTTGGGCAATGAGGAACCGACTTATGGGGCTGGGTGGCCTGCAAGTTGGTGGCACTACCGCGATTGTAATGGGTATTGCTCTGTTCTTTGGGCAGCCTTGGACGATCGCACTGACTATCGGTTTGATCTTCGCACTGTCATCTACCGCGATTGTACTCCAAACCTTTAACGAAAAAGGGCTATCCAAAACAGAAGGCGGAAAGAACGCTTTCTCAGTCCTACTGTTCCAAGATATTGCCGTCATTCCTATGTTGGCATTTATCCCTCTATTAGCCTTGCCAGAATTAATTGAAGCTGCACAAAGCGCGGTTGCTTCGGCTTCTGATCACCATGAAGAGTTAAGCCTCGTCGCTGGCCTACCCGGTTGGGCTTATGGCCTTGTGATCACAGCATCTATTGCGATTGTTGTGGTCGGCGGACACTTCTTGAGTCGTCCACTGTTCCGCTTCGTGGCAAGCTCAGGCCTGCGTGAAATCTTTACTGCAACCGCACTGATGTTGGTGATTGGCATTGCTGCACTGATGAGCCTAGTCGGCCTATCTCCGGCTTTGGGTACCTTCCTTGCGGGTGTGGTTTTAGCGAACAGTGAATTCCGCCACGAACTTGAGTCCAATATCGACCCGTTTAAAGGGCTGCTACTTGGCTTGTTCTTCATCACCGTAGGTGCAGGCATCAACTTTGATGTTCTATTCAACGACTTTGGTTTGATCATTGGCCTAACCCTTGGCGTTATGCTTCTTAAAGCCTTGGTGCTATTTACGTTGGCATTGATATTCAAAATCAAAAACAGTGACCGTTGGCTGTTTACACTGAGCTTGGCGCAAGCCGGTGAGTTTGGTTTTGTACTACTAAGCTTCTCAGCTCAAAACCACGTATTACCTGCTGACATCGTCCAAACATTGTCGCTGGTTGTGGCACTTTCAATGTTCCTAACGCCAGGGCTGTTCATTTTATTTGATAAAGTGATTCTTCCTCGTTACGAACAAAAATCTAACGACCGCGAAGAAGATACCATCGAAGAGAAAGGCACCGTTATCATCGCGGGCATTGGTCGATTCGGTCAAATCGTTAACCGCTTGTTGGTGTCGAACGATGTCAATACGGTGGTTCTGGATCACCAAGCGAACCAAGTAGACTTACTGCGCTCTATCAATATCAAATCTTACTTTGGTGATGCGACACGTCATGACTTATTACATACCGCTGGTATCGAAGAAGCTGCAATGTTGGTTGTGGCTATCGACAACCAAGACTCAAGCGTGGAGTTGGTCAAATACGTTAAGCACTCCTACCCTAACGTAAAAATCTTGGCTCGTGCGTTCGACCGTGGTCATAGTTACCGCTTAAGAGAGGCTGGTGCTGATTTCGTAGAATCAGAAACCTACCACTCAGCACTAGAAATGGGCGCACAAGCACTACGCTCGTTGGGTCATCATCCATTCTTCGTCGAGCAGCAAAAATCGACGTATCAACGCGTTGAGAGTCGTAAGTCTGAAAAGCTTTACCAAGCTTGGTCTGAAGCGGAAGAGAATCCACGCTACGACAACAACTACCGACAAATCTTCATTCACCTTGAGGAAGCAATGAAAGAAGATATGAAGAAAGACCGTTCAGACAAGCACTCTCGCTCTGAACGTGGTTGGACACCTCCACCGAAAGGCTATGCAGATGGCTTTGAGGAAGAAGAGTCTTAAGTAGCATCTAGACTTCAGCTCTAGATAACCATGCAATTCAACCATCAAAAGCGGCTATTTGAGCCGCTTTTTCTTTCATTTAACCCCGACAAAACCTCAAATGAGCATAAAAGTATCAAGTGCTGATACTCGTAATCCGAGAGATTTGTGTGATCTAGCTAAGATTTTTAATTTCTGACCACATAGCAAAAGTGGATTCAATCTTTACATTATTGAAACATTCCACCCCTGCATAAACCACACCATAAACATGGCTATATATGCACTCATTCCTACCATACAAGCACCCACCCAATTCTTAGCGACCACTCTCTAAGGCTTGAATTACATTGCATATATCGAAATACGCCGCAAAAGCCCTAACAGATTCATTCATAAATCAAATAAATAACGCACGACATTCACAAATTCAAACCATCAAAATTAACATAAACATTTCAAAGTATGTCTATCGTTACAATTTGTAACGAATGGCGGTTGTCGGTATAGTCCTGCAATTCAAAAAGTGAGACCTTTGCGCTCACCTTAAAGGAGATATAATAATGATTACTAATGATGCCGTAATTATGGGCATGTTAGCTGTTATTCTTGGCGGTGTATTTATCACGGAAAGTAGCCAAAACAGCGCACTAAAAAAATTCTACTCGTTCGTTCCGGGTCTATTACTCTGTTACTTCGTTCCTTCGCTATTAAACAGCTTTGGCATCATTGATGCTTCAAACTCGAAGCTATACTTTGTGGCAAGCCGCTACCTATTACCAGGTGCATTAGTTCTTCTGATCATTTCAGCAGACCTTCGTAAAATCTTCGGGCTTGGCTCTAAAGCCGTCATCATGTTCTTGACCGGTACTGTCGGCATCATCATTGGTGGCCCACTGGCTATTCTGATTATCGACCAAGTTAACCCTGACCTTGTATCTGGCGACGTATGGCGCGGTCTAACAACGGTAGCTGGTTCTTGGATTGGTGGTGGCGCGAACCAAGCAGCGATGAAAGAAGTGTTCGAGGTTGACGACCAACTGTTCTCAGCAATGATTACCGTTGACGTTATCTGTGCAAATATCTGGATGGCAGTGCTGCTTGTTATGGCAGGCCGCCAGAAGAAGATTGACGCATGGCTGAAAGCAGACACATCATCTATTGATGAGCTAAAAGTGACGGTATCAAAATACCAAGAAGAGAACGCACGCCCTACCACTACAACTGATCTAATGAAGATCACTGCTATCGCATTTGGTCTAACGGGTTTAGCTCACTACTTCAGTGACATGATTGCACCATGGATTTCAACCAACGCACCAGAGCTTGCAAAATACAGCTTAACATCTGGCTTCTTTTGGTTAATTGTCATGGTAACAACGTTCGCGTTGATCGCTTCGTGCTTCAAATCGACACGTAGCCTTGAGCACAGCGGCGCATCAAAAGTAGGTTCGGCATTCATCTACATTCTTGTCGCAACTATCGGTATGCAAATGGATGTGACAGCTATCCTAGACAACCCTGGTTACTTCTTCATTGGTATCACATGGCTAACTATCCATGCCCTTCTGATGATAGCGATGGCGAAACTGATCCGTGCTCCATTGTTCTTTATGGCTGTAGGTAGCCAAGCCAACGTAGGTGGCGCTGCATCAGCTCCTATCGTTGCAGCAGCATTCCACCCAGCATTAGCTCCAGTAGGTATTCTAATGGCTGTACTTGGTTACGCACTCGGTACATACGGCGCTTACATCTGTGGCCTAATCATGCAGGCTGCTGCATTGGGTTAACAACTCATTGCTGTAAAAAATGGGCAACTGAACCTTGATCATATCGCCCATTTTCTTGAGTTCCGAGATGTAAAAAAGGCGACAGTAAAAACTGTCGCCTTTCTAATATCTTGTTACTCAGCTAAAGCTTATTCCCAATCAAGAATTACTTTACCTGACATACCAGAGCGCATCATGTCGAAGCCTTTCTGGAAGTCGTCCACTTTGTAGTGGTGAGTAATGATTGGTGTTAGATCTAGGCCAGACTGGATTAGTGAAGCCATCTTGTACCAAGTTTCGAACATTTTACGAACCAAGGGAAAAAGTAATTTAATTTCAATAACTTGCTATAAAACAACCTCTATTTGGGGCGAATTTGGGGCGATAAATTTAAAACAAAAATCTTAAATGTTAAGCAAAAACCTGACTTACAATGTTGCATTTATGCTGCATAATTAAAACGTTGCTTAACTGAAAAACTCTGTTTTTAACAGTCCTCCCTCTTTCATTACGGTTAAATTTCAACCAAAAACCTTTACGTCTCATAAATAAGTCTGGTAACATAAACGTTACATAATACTGTGCGGTTAGGTGGGGCATTTATGGTAACGGCAATCTCATTAAAAAAAATCAACATCCAGACTGAGATATATCCACATGATGAAATCGCTCGTTACTTGAATCACCTTACTGCACATCCGCATGTTTTAGACTGCCTTATCGCCTGCATAAGCCCAATAAAAGTCGTTCAATACAGAAGAAAACTCTACCCTGTCGAGTACCTCGATGAACTCCTCTGGCTTCGTTCTCATTATCCAGAAACGCAAATAGCCTCTATCACTGTTGAAGTAGTCAATAGCATCGCTGAAGTTAACCAACATATCTATACACGACTCATCCTTAAACACCTGTCTTCCATAAATAATAAAGATCTCTATGGACTCGAACAAAAACGGAAAGAGCAAATCAACAGTGACTACTCTCCCTTCTTAAACCAAAAACAGTGGGCCCAACTAATAAATTGTGAGCGTAGTTTGCTGCGTCGGCATCATAAGCAATTAACTGAATCACCAGAACTATCTCCAGAAGCACATATCGACTCCAGCGATTTCACGTGGCAAAAAGTGACGCGACAAATACCTTCAAATAACACTAACAAATGAACGGAAGATTGCTATGTGGTTTCTACAACAATCTAACGTATTTCCAGTCGATTTAACCCAATCAGGAGTCTATCTAGACTTCCTATCTCCAGAATTTGCAAGCACTCTGCTCATAGAACATAGGCGAATAGGTCTCAATTATTTATGGCAACTGTGCCCTACTCCTGCCAGTATTCGCTTTATCGACTCTTATAAGAGCATTATCTATCGCTGGTTAGATATCCATGTTCAACTTACAAATCACCCTAACCAGTTGCAACAGAATCGACTATACCTATTAAAAAATTGCATTGATGAACTATGCCATTGCATGTCTATTAATAATCAAGATATCAGGACTATTTCATGCAATGCTAAGAGGTCTGAACTAAATACACACCTCACCGACTTCCCACTCTACAGTACACTGCTTTTTATCCACTCCATACCAGATGAAGGGCAAAAGAATACTTGGCTCTGGCTGCTAGCACGCTTGCAACTCTGCATGGAAAATCTGACTTATGAACAATTATTGGACTTTGATAATGCGAGGCGAACATTATCTCAAGAAGATACCTTCATATTAAGTGACATTAAAGAGCTGTCTCAAATTGAACTGTCAAACTTATGCCGCTCATCCCCTGAACTGCGTAGGTTCAGTCACTATTTTATTTCTCCACCTAACCCAACTCGAAAACGGAAACCATACCACCCATATAAAAGTGACAATGAATACAAAGACAACATGACGACAGCGTTGGGTCAATCAATCACTGTTTGTACCCCTGTAGATAGAGATGGCAATGAAAAAAGTGCTTTTTATGAATTAGACGATCCCACATTCAAAGGCTCACCTTCACTAACCCACGATCAAGCAAAAAGACACTATCAATTTCATCGAGTTGGAGTTGAGAACGCTATTGCTCGGAACAACCAAAAACTGCCAATGAGTATGGCAGCACTAACACCGAGCGAATTGCAATGCTGGCTAACTCATCATTGCCCCGAACTTTTTACGAATCAACTCAATCGGCTTACCGAGGAAGATCGTATTTGTTGGTTTCTATTTTTCTTACGGTTATTGTTAGGGAACATCAAATTCAATCCCATATTATTCAATCAAGCCAATAAACTCGGAGACTCACCAGAAGACACCTCTATTACCTATATCCTTGATAAAAAAGGAGACTGTGCATCCTCACTTCGATTATCTACTCGGCGTCTGTTCAAGGGTAAGCAAGCCCCACAGGGAGCCAAACAGTATTACTCAAACCAAACTTATATTGAACTCAAACTTCCTTGGCCTTTAGGTACGCTGTTGAATCTGATATTACGAACATTGCCCGCAAATAAGCGACACAACATCTCACTTGATTCGGCGCTTGCTCGATCTGCTAGTGAACAAAATAAATGGCTCTCAACTTTAATAAAAGAAAGCAAACCAACCTTCCCTTTTAAAGTAACCCCAAATGCTCTATTCCATGCCTTTCAGCACTTTTATGCACAATCATTGCCTTCGGTGTGGAGCGACTACTTGAATCAAAATGGCAGCGTACTCATGCACTATGTGAATGTTGAAACATCCGCGTTTTCATCTTTGCTTAATCGGCATTGGTTTCATTTTATAACGCTTGTTGGCGTACCTAATGAGCTTGGATGGTCTTCACAAACAGACAGTGGTTCGACTCTCAATGACACCTTTCATCAGCAGCTCGGCAGTGCGATTACTCTCAGAGATACGCTTTTTCGAGACTTATTTGAAGCATTACTCTCACCAATAGAAAGCCAAGATAGACAAATCTCTGACACTGACTGCTCACAACGGATTGGATTGTACTTGCATATTCGTACTGCGGTTGAGCTTGCACTGCGCCCCGTAAAAGCCCCTTATCCCCTCGATAAAAACTGCGCCTGGAGTGCGGGCATCATGGTAGTGCAAGATAAACGAGTACACCATAATGAAGAAAGGAGACTACTTATATTATCTGAAGAGTTATCAGGATTGCTGCAAGACTATCAGAAATTTTCTCAAAATCTCAGGCCTCATTATTGCCCTTCTCACGCCCCCTGTTTGTCTGTGCTGATTGATGACCAGTTGCAAGCGATGTCTCCTCAAGTCATTAGTCGATTAAGTGAGAGATACCTCGCACCAATTGACCCTGGTAGCTTTCGTCACTTATGCGCACATCAAATTATCCAAATGGCATTAGAGCCCCATGGCGATTTTCAACAGAGCGAACTCAATCAGAAAATGAATCACTACAAGCGTGGGCAGAATACTTTAGGCGAATTCTCATTGTGCTCGATAAGTACTTCGGTAGAAGTACAACGGCGAATGCAAAAGAAAGTCAAGCATTACAATGCAGCTAACCATACTCATGGTTTCTGGGCATCAGTAGAAAAATGGGATGTCATTATCACGAACAAAATGCGGCAATATAAACCTAAGGGGGGCGGATGTTAGGTAGTCTAGAAGAGTGGATTTTCAAAATTGACACAGCACTGCCTGATACGGAGCCTTCCGAGCTTAGAAATGCACTCATTATCGTCATTCATCGAGCTTATAAATTGGAATCTCGCCTATTTTACAATAATGTCGATTTACCGAAACACATTCTTAAAAAACTAGCAAAACTGCTCACGGCGCAAGCGGAAACTGCACATGAACTGCGCGCCACTAGCCATGTACTTATCACTTTGTATAAGGCTCACCAGCAGCTAAATCCAAATCTATTCAGCCCTACGGTTTCCCTGCCACTTCGAGATGAGAAACCTCTATTTAATGACACCACTCCCCCTATAAGGGTTATCGAGGCATTAAAGGATTGTCTTTTCAACCATCACCCTACATCGAAGGTGTCAACTGTACCACTTGTCAATATAGAGAGCGCAAGTCTAGGGCATGCGATTTTAACCGTAGCCTATCGCTGTGAATTGAAAACAATGCAGGAGTTAGAGGCGCTCATTATGCTACCGAACGAAGCATGGCAAACAATTATTGGTACTTACCCTATTGTCAGTACATTACTCCCCAATTCAAATCGACGAATCTACGCAGTAGAAGAGGCGATTCTCGCATTAAGACGCGTACAATTGACCATGAACGCACTGCCTTGTTCACGTCAAAAAATACGGCTTAAGGAGAGCTTAATAGACTGGAAAACATTCGCTAAATTCCAGTACCCACAGCACATCGCAACACTTATCGAGGCACTACCCATCGATGCGATGGTACAGAATTTGTCGATACTAGACCGTTCTGAAGGGATAAGTCATTTATGGCAAAATCATCACCCATTAAAACCGCATACCTTCGTAAGAACATTTGCAGGAACGGTAGTTGAGAACCCAGAGCCAAGTAGACCATCACCTAAAGTTTTGCCTACCAGTAGCATTGTTTGGAATAACACTCTCACCAGCGAAGATAAATCAAGGTCGAAAAATACTCATCGACAACTTAGGGAAGCACTTGAACAATTTAAAACTCAATCCCCAACTCAAGATCGGAGAAGTGCCGCTGCCAAGTACTGTAAGTCTTCACTAATATGCCTACAGAATGAAAGGCACCATTGGACAATTGCACTACCCGTTCACTGGATAACGAGCCTTTTTCTATATGGATCACCTTGGAAGCCCACACTTGCTGTTGACTCACTGCTCACCTATCAATCGGCCATTAGTGTTTTTATTAAGCTTGCAGGATTTGAGGATGGGGTGTTAGATCTGCCACTGCATGAGCTTGAAGCGCGATGCCAATATGGGCTTGATGCATTAAAAAACAACGATAGACAACGTACCGTTATTCGATTCCTAACGTACTGTAGACAATTCGATGACTTTCCTAGGATTGAGGTCGACGCTTTAGAGCTCTCTCATCATGAACAACTAACCCGCGTACATTATATTCCGCCAGCCATGTTTGATGCTTTATGTCGTCGTTATTACCCACCTCATGCCCATAGCCCTCTTCCGATTGTCGTATTTATGCAGCTTTGTTACTACGCAGGGTTAAGAGAAGATGAAGCGCTTTCATTACAAATAATGGACATCGATTTCAATACCGGATTGCTTTATGTTACTGATGCTAAAAAACGAAAGTCAAAAAACGCGCACCGGAAGATCCCATTGGCGCTGATTCCAAATCATGCACTTAAAAGTATCAGCACTTTAATAAACGAGCGTCGTATCATTTTAAGGTCAACACAGGACGAAGATAATACGCTTTTTGATTCATCTTTGTATGCTAATCAAGAGAAGATATTTATCGAGTACCTAAGAGATGAACTCAAAGATCCTGATTTGGTCACACATTCCTTACGACACTGTACTGCAAACAATTGGACCTATTTATTGTCGGTCATAGCCTTTAAACCTCCCATTGAACCGAAATTACACTTCAATCAACACGTTCTTTTTTCCAGTGAACAGAGAGAAAAAATCAAACAGTCATTCAAAATATGTGGTCAGAGGTTAACACCGTATTTTCCTATACTCAGTTGGGTGAGTAGCCAACTCGGTCATGCGTCGCCTTCAATAACGATTGGAAGCTACCTTCATTTATTAGACTGGGTCTCTATCGTAATTAACGCAAAGCCGCGTCCTGTCACCAAAGCAGCCCTTCGCTATTGGACATCAGACTCAAATTATGGCTTCGAGCGTCAAAAACAGCTATTTCAATCGGAAAACGACAGAAGCCTAACTGGTATTGTTCATCTAGACTCTCTACGCCATTGGGTCAAACACCATTGGGGTGTGAGTACTTATTACGATATTTCGACAACGTTCGTCGACAATGCCCCCCGTATTAGTAGTAATCTCCCATTTTCCGTTTACACGACTGAGCTCGTAAAACTGCATCATCACGCTGACGATAAAGACTGCAACAGTACTTTAATTGCATGGTTACAATCCACTCAGTGCGCTCCTAACGTATTCATCCCCAAAGCTAACGAAGCCAGTGCGTGGTTGACATTATCGTTGCACCTAGACACATGGCACACCAAGCCTCTCAAAAACTTAAACAGAATGAGAAACCGATGCGAAAAATTTCTTCGGTTGCTCAGCCAAAAACGAGACATTACCCAGTATAGAGAGTTACACAACGCTTTGACCATTTACCAATCACTCAACCTGCAACCAATTGCCATCAAGTTGGTCGGGGACGCTCATTCCACATCAATAGATCAGTGGCAAAAGCTAATACAAAAATTTGGTTCGCCTATTTTTGAAATTGAAGTCAGTGGGCAACTCACTGCTGCATTGCGTCCTTATCGGCTTAGGTGGCCATTATGGATTCATATTGAACTAATTATCAAACAAATCATTGATTACTTTGATTTTCTCATTTTTGTAAAGGATAAAGGGTACTAATGGAATGTCGCAACAGTCTCGTGTTAGAAGTAGGCGGTAGAATTAAATTATTAGAGTTCATGGTCAGAGCCATTATTGGGACTGACTCCACCCACGTTTATTTTGGTGTATATATTGATGTCCAAAAACAAGTTCTTGAAATCAGCACTCACTTATCCGTTCGCTCAGGTCTCTATGCGACTTATCGGTGGCCAATCGTACAATCTACTCTTCTCAAAAACCGCTATTTAGAGGTGCCCGCTCGGGGGTTCGTTTCAATACTTAGTAAGGTAGGCGTTAATGAACCTGTATGGCTGGGACTGCCAGATGAAAATAAAATCTATATTGCAACCTACCAAGAAACTCACCCATCACAAATATCACTTTTTGAGCCACCAGCATATACTCCTAAGATCACGAATAGAACGGGTCCACGTTACAGTATTCAATCTATCGAGCATCGAAAACTCAATGAATATGATTTTCTATTTAATGGCAATGAGTGCTCGTTTAAAGTCGATGCAGCGACGCTCTGCAAAGAGCTCAAATTGATTGAGCTATTGGCTAAAGAAGGAGGCGACATCAAACCGGATAACAACAAATTTAAAAGCTGCGAGCTAATTCTAGAGCCTAAAATAAATGAGTCACATAATTACATCAGTTTGTATTCACGGAAATCTCAATGGTTTGCCAGCCAAGAGCTTGATATACAATGCGATACACAAAATTTCGCCTATAATAACCGACTGGCACACATCAACATATCTGCCCTTAGCAAATTAACGGGTCTGCTAAGTCAGGTTTCAGGCTCAGTTCGGGTTGATATTTGTCAGTCCCACTTATCTTTGTCTAGAGGTCAATGGCAATGTGCTTTTAGACAAACTCAACCCACCTGGGATGGAGCAAGCGTTGCCGAACAATTCCGTTCACTGGACAATGAGTATTTCAACTCATTTAGTACGCACACATTGAAAGAAACCCTGGTAAACCTCAATGTTGCCAACGATGAAAAAAAAGCTCGGTTACATATAGATCAGCACTTTCAATCAGATCTCACGACTCTTAGTCTCTCGCAGGATAATGTACATTCATCTATTGATTACCCAATGCCGATTCCACCCAACACGTTAGCAACACCTATATCTTTGAGCTTATGGTCTTTGGTTTCTGTCTTAAACTATTCTGACGGCGAACTACTCTGGGGCTTTGACATTGACAAAAATCGCGTCATTTTTACAAATAATGAACGTAGAAAGCACTTTGTCTTACTACTAAAAGAAGAATAATGTGTTGATGACACCCGTAACAACGAGCCACTGCGATAACTTTCACTTCTATATTGATGTAAAGTAAGCGCATCATAAAACCCGCATTCTAATCTTTCAGCACGAAAACTAAGATCAACTATCCAACCCAAAGGAGATTTGAAATAGCAAAACGACGCGCTGACCTAGAATGGCAAACACTGTTTGAGCAATATGAAAGCAGCAGTGCGGAGTTTATCCACGTTCTTTGCCAAACGGCGTCAACTCCAATCGAGTAGGAGCAGGCCTCGCGGCCTCCGTTCTCTCACACCACCGTACAAGCGTGGGTCGCATACGGCGGTTCCAAGGTATACCAACATTCGTTGGCTTAGATGAACTGCCTAACTTCAACGCCACTGTGTCTTGCCTCTCTTCGTTAGTTGCAGATCCGTTTCCGACTTCTCCACCTATTCCTAACGTAGCTGTAGGGTTTCTACTCTTTACTGAGACTCCGCACACACTGAGAATTTGTTACCCGTTTATCTAAAACCTTGGTTCAGGCCTTCAGAAGTGGTTCATTGGACTTACAGCCTCGATGTCTTTGTCCGTAAGCGTGTCATGAACCCCGCATTCTAATCTTTCAGCATGAAGAATAAGATCAACTCTCCAACCCAAAGGAGAGTTGAAATGGCAAAACGACGCACCAACCTAGAATGGCAAACACTGTTTGAACAATATGAAAGCAGCAATATTACCCAGCGCGCTTTTTGCGAACAACATGGACTGAGTTTATCCACGTTCTTTACCAAGCGGCGTCAACTCCAAACAGCAACCAATCGGAATCTGTCGGATTTGTTAAAGCTGAAATCGTTGAAAAGACAACCAAGTATCAGGCGCAGATAGCCACGGCGAACATGACACTTACCATCAATGATGTGGAACTGAGCATTCCTCAAGGTACGCCAGCCACCTATCTTGCTGAACTCATTGGAGCATTGTCATGAAAGGCATGCTCAGCCCGCCAGACATTTACCTTTATCGTGAAAGCGTCGATTTTAGAAAATCCATTAATGGTCTTGCCGCGATTATCGAAAATGACACGGACTTGCCTCTTGGCAGCGGTGCGCTGTTCCTATTTACCAATAAACAGCGCGATAAGATTAAGGTGCTGTACTGGGATAAAACAGGCTTCGCCCTCTGGTACAAACGCCTTGAAAAAGCCAAGTATAAGTGGCCTTCAAAAGAGAACAATCAGGTGTTTACCCTGACACAATTTGAGCTTGATAGACTGCTTTCAGGCTTCACAGCTATCGGCCATGAACCCGTGAAAATAAACTATTTTACAATGAGTCAATCGAGAATAAAGCCTTATTAACCAAGCGTTAACGGCGCGATTTCAGTATAATCAATGCCATGAAAAAGACGCCAAATATCAACCCAGAAAGCCAAAATATTGCCGAGCTACAAGCGATGGTAGCCGCTCTGATGTCGGAGAAAAATGAGTGGAAACAAGAGCGCCAGTTCGCGAAACGCTCGGAGGCATTAAAGCCTTACGATGAATCCCAAAGTGATCTCTTCAACGAAGCGGAATGTGAAGCCGCTAAGGAAGAAGAAGTTGAAGTCACGACGATCACCACAACGAAAAATGTAAACCTCTGCCTAAGACCTTACCTCGTGAGGTTATCGAACTCGATTTAGACGACCATGAAAAGCCGTTCGCTTGCTGCAATCATAACCTGCATAAAATCGGTGAAGACCGTAGCGAGAAGCTTGAGTTCACGCCTGCGGTACTCAAGGTGTTGGAATATGTTCGCCCTAAGTACGCTTGCCGCCAGTGCGAGAAAACAAGCGACAGCAGCCGTATCGTTCAGAAACCATCCCCTCAGAGCCTTATTCCTAAAAGCTTCGCCACAGAAAGCTTGTTGGCCAGCATCACTCTTGGTAAGTACCAATACGCAATGCCACTTTATCGCCAAGAATCGCTGCTTACCCAGTCGGGTATCGATCTCTCACGCACTACGATGGCAAGGTGGGTCATCCAAGTCAGCGAGAAGTTCGCCCCGCTGTATGCCGCCTTGAAGGAGCACCTACTTCAACAAGTGGTGGTTCAGGCGGATGAAACGCCGCTCAATGTGCTCAAAGAAGAGAAGCAGTGTTATATGTGGCTCTACTGCTCAGGCGCTGACTCGCCCGAAGCGGCACTGCCTAATGTGAAAAATATCGCCTTGTACGACTACCAAAACAGTCGCGCGAGGGCGTGTCCCGTGGACTGTTTAGGTGACTACAACGGTTATCTACAAACCGATGGCTACGCAGCTTATGATGGACTTCATAAAGTCACCAATGTGGGGTGCTTAGCGCATGCTCGTCGCAAGTTCATGGACGCGAAGAAACTTCAAGGTAAAGGTAAGGCTGATAAGGCGCTGGCTAAAACCCAAAAACTCTGCGGGATAGAATCACGCTTAAAAGGTGCGCCTGCCGAAGAGCGAAAAGCAGAGCGTCAAGCGCTTGCCAAGCCGATACTGGATGATCTTTACCAATGGATGACAACCCAGAAGGTGATAGGCTCTAGCCCACTAGGCAAAGCGATAAAGTACACACTCGGGCAATGGCCTAAACTCATTCGTTATATCGACGATGGTCACTTATCTATCGATAATAATCGCGCTGAACGCGCAATTAAACCACTGGTCATTGGCAGGAAAAATTGGCTGTTCTCTAACACTCCAAACGTTGCTGATGCGAGCGCGATGCTTTATAGCATCAGCAACGTTTGGCTCTTATTTTTCTGCTAGATCACTCTCATCGACACGCTCCAGTAACTCCCCCACCGTACAATTTAAGTACTTACAAAGAATATCTAAAGTATCGAAATCAATCCGATTGTTCGTTTCATGGTAAAGGCGAGTAATAGTATTTCTGTTGATTCCAGACGCTCGTACTACATCAGATACTTTTAATTTTTTCGACCCCATAATGGTCGATAAATGGCACTTAATCATAGGGATATCTTCGCTGAATTATCTTTTCATTATACGCAAAATTTCTATCCGAAATCTATTCCTTCAATTTAACCTACCTTTATAGCCATAAAATAACACCCTAGAGAATCAAAAAGAACCTTGACAGCAAATAATCGAGGACTATTATGTACCTCAAGAGGGTTAATAATGACCTTTGGGTGCTAATTTAATTGAGGGGTAGACCAGTGAAGACACTCAATCAATACCAACGTAATGCCGTAATGTACTTACTCGAACAGCAAGAGACCTTTGCCCGCTCTGTCAGTTTCACACCAGTATTCAACATGGGAGTAACTGAGGAGCAAGTTCGCCTACTTGACTATGTATCAAAGGTGCTGTGTAAAGCTCCTTTTTTGACGATTGATGAACTGCTGCACAGTGGCATGAACACAACGAAATTCAATAAGACCATTGGTTGTCTAGACGAGTTCAAGAATTCACTAGGACTCTCAGAATATGGTTTTTCTGACTGGCTAGCTGCTCATGGCGTATGCTATTCACCTGGGCAACAAATCACTATTCCTTACATGATCTACCAGATGTTTTTTGAAGAGATCGAAAAGCAATATAGTAATGGCAACACTCTTATTAACGGTCTTACGGTTGAGCTATCAACCGGTTCTCATTACCCCTCAGTGTCATTATTTAAAACTTCTGATGCCCTGCTCCCAACGACCGACCAAAAAGCACTTCACCTAGCCGGGTTACTACTAACAGATCACTACTTTATCGACAATATCGATGTTGGAAGGTCTTGTCTCACGCTGATCAATAAAGTCGATGGTAGCTATAACCACGTTGAAGTTCGTTGCCTCTCTTCTCATCTATCCCAGTCAACAAGTGGCGGTATTTGCGTCCACGATGATATTCAATTGGGTACTCAATCATGCTCGGACTATTTGATGTATCCACTTTCTAAATTAATTGACAAGCACCACCGTAATTACGCTAAGGCAAGTGAAACAAACCCACAAGGTTATTGTGGCTCAGTTCACTATGTTGAATCCGATAGCATCTTTCCGAACAAATAAATCGGAGGCTTTTATGAACAACACACAAGTAGCCATCATAACGCTTAACAAAGCTGCGGGGCTTATTGGTCTCTCTCCGAAGACATTACGCAACCGAATTCACGAAGGTGTCTATCCATCTACGGTTTTCAAGAAAGTGAATGGCACATGGATGGCCGATATAGAGGAGTGGAACAGATGGCATCGAACTTATCAATAGCTCTACCATCGGGTATTGAGTGTCACGGTTCAACGTTACGAATTGTCTTCTATTACAAAGGCAAGCGTTACCGAGAAGCTCTCGGCTTAAGTCCAACTAAGCAGAACATAAAATTTGCAGCAGGAAAGCGCCAGACTATCTTGCATGAGATGAAGATTGGCACTTTCAATTATGCTCAGCATTTCCCTGATTCTAAGCATGGGTTTGGGAGGCCTAAAGGTCAACAGATCAGCCAACTAGCCGCGCAATACATCGACGAGGTTTCTATAGATGTAAGGCGCTCTACACTACAACGTTATGACTGGGTACTTCGAGATTTCTGCAAGATCTACGGTAGTAACCGCAGTACTGATACCCTGTCACCTAGATCATTAGCGCAGTATAAAAGAGAACTTGTTAATGGCCGCAGTGGTAGAACAATTAATCGTAACTTAGTCACGGTGAATGCATTTCTTAAATGGCTTTTCACTATGGATTATGTACCCCGAGACCTCTCTACTATCCTAGCTCGTGTAAAGGAAAGTGAGCCGAATATCGAGCCATTCTCAATAGAAGAAGTTCATGATGCAATCTCCAACTGCATGCAGTTACAGCACCGAAACATAGTTACCTTGTTTGCTTATACAGGCATTAGAACTGGTGAGCTATGTGCACTAGCATGGGAGGATGTCGACTTTAAAAAGCGCACGCTCCACATCCGCAGATCGACTTATGTAGACCGTGGCCTGAAAACAACCAAAACCGATAAAGAGAGACATGTAGATCTATTACCACCAGCCATTGAAGCTTTAAAGTCACAGCTTCTACTTACGGACTCATTTCCAGCGAAAGAGTATGCAGTGGAGTTACCCGGTAAGGCAAAGAGATGTGAACAACTCCATTTTGTGTTCAATCCTAAAGCGGTCCGAGTTCAAAAAGGAAGTGACTATGATTACTACGGGCTTCGTGGCATCGGTCGAATTTGGCGCTCGCTCTGTGATAATGCTGGTATAAAGTACCGCAATCAATATCAACTCCGACACACTTACGCTAGTTGGATGATCACTCATGCAAACATCAATATTAGCTACCTTGCCCAACAAATGGGTCACGCGGATATTACAATGGTTGCGAAGATCTACGGCAAGTGGCTTCAGGAGTCCAACAAGAAAGAATCCGATCGTGTTTGGGTAGAGTTAAGTAAAGTACATAAAACGACTGGTCAGTGATAGCAAATCACTGACCAAGGTCTACCCCTCGATTCACTTATTATCCATTGATGCGCTAATAACTAACGAAACCGAACCTTTTTACCACACAACTCAGTATGCTTGGTTCCTCCAAAACCAACTTTGTTGGCCTTTTAAAACATTGGGGAACAACAAAGATTGATAGTTTGTTCCCTCGACAATAAAGCTCGAAACTTTTCGATGCTTTTTATCGTCGTTTGTCTTTCGTTCTGAGAAGGTTTTGCTTCATTCTTACTTAGGGTCATTACTCGCAACATTCTTGAATCTCATTATTTGATCAAATTTCCTTTATGACTCAATATGCTAATAGTTGGGTAATCGTACAGGCATGCTTGTGTCCATCGATTTCGTAGCGGTTCAGTAACGAGCTAAATTTCCACTTTATCTATAAGGCACTTCAATTGATTGAACAAGCACAAGTTGCGGCAGACATTCTGAAAGAAATGAAAGAACTTGCGGCCAAAATACATCTTTTAGTAAATGGAATGCCACCAGAAGAACTCCTAGGGTACATCTTGTCGGAGGACAATAGTTTGACCATTTCTGTATTAGATTACATGAACGAAAGCTCAATATCTGAAAATTAAGTTTGATCAAAGATGTGTTCCCGAATCGCTTTGTGATCATAAAGAGGACATTCATCAGTTAGATCAAAAAATCTGATAAATCCTTTTTTCATTACATTCTTTTAACTCAAAGATATAACCATCAGGCTTTGCATTGACCTACTAATACGTGAATATTCAAAGTGCAAGGTAAAGCTTGTCTTTGTCGCAACTGATACCAGACCTCTACTTGCGCTAGTACAAGCTTAATTACCTATAACGCCGCTCCCTGGCTAGAATGATTAAGGCTAGCACTAAATCTGCCAGTCAACACTGCAAACCTTAGCCTTTTACTCAACACTAAAGTTTATCAAAATGAGATCGCAGAGTTAGCAAAACTATATGTGATGACTTTTTGATTTAAACGAAGCCGAGGGCATGAAATGGAAAAAACAACCCAGCCAGGAGCCGTCTCCTCAGTACTAAAGGTATTTAATATCGTCTCTGCCTTAGCGGACCAAAAAGAGGCTGGCCTATCTGAGCTCTCAAAGCAATTGAGGATGTCGAAAGCAACGACCTTCCGTTTTTTACAAACGATGACGAGTTTAGGGTTTGTGCAGCAAAATAGGGATGCAGAGAAGTACGAACTAACTTCCAAGCTGTTTGAGCTTGGTTCAAAAGCGCTTGTTCATGTTGATCTTGTCGACGCAGCAAACAAGGAAATGGCGACTGTCTGCAGTGCCTTTAATGAAACCGTTCACCTAGGCGTGATCGATGAAGATGCGATCATTTACCTTCACAAAGTAGATTCAAACTATCACTTTCGAATGCATTCTAGAATCGGGCGACAAGCTCCTCTCTATAGTACCGCAATTGGCAAGATTATCATGAGTTACCTCTCTGAGTCCGAAATCAGGGGGCTACTCTCTCCTGTGGAATTCAAAGCTCACACAGACAAAACACACAAAACTGTAGAGCATCTGCTAGCGGAGCTAGATTGGGTCAAACATCAACATTATGCGGAAGATCTTGAAGAGCAAGAGCCAGGGTTACGATGTATTGCAGTGCCAGTTTTTGACCGATTTGGAGAAGCCGCAGCGGCAATTTCAATCTCTTTTCCGACAAATCGATTTGATGAAAAAAGAAAACGCGATTACTTTAGCTCATTGCATCATGCGGCTCGTAACATTTCTAAGAACCTCGGGTATCACCATTACCCAATCTAGCTCTTTGGATTCATCGTGGTCGCGAAACCTGAAGAGCCACTCAGATAAAAAGAGACACTCTCAAATGCAGACTAAAGCGATATTCTATTTACCCACTTATCGAGCCTAGAATAACTGTTGTCCTCGATAACAACATTCGTTGTTTCTCGACCATCTTCCGGACGAAGGACAATACCCCATGTCGTTGTATCTTTCTCGCGTGAGTCGTCTTGCGTGATTCCGTTGATTATATTGTTCGTCACACGATTACTCCCTTGAGCGCCGTTGAGTGCGATACCTTCATATTGCTGCCCATACTTGTTTGTTGGTTTCGGAGAATCAGCAACAATAGAGCCAAGATTATCGATACGATTACTGTCTATCACAACATCATTAGCTCGCTCTACACTAATCGGTCTAACCGAGTTTGACACACTATTTTCAGAAATATTAATGTTGGTTGCAGTCCAACCGTCATACACTCTCTTGATACTCAAACCTACTACGACATCGTTCATGATATTGTTTTGCATCTTGATATTATCAGCGCCTCGTTTGCTCGTGATGCCATCATAAGCTCTTTCAACGTAGTTGTTAACCAGTGTGAAGTGATCTCCATATTCTCCTGATACGCCCCCAGCAGAAACATAGATTGCTGCATCACGAACGCCAAAGAAGCTGCTGTTTCTAATAATTGCTTTTAGTGCCCCCGTCATGAGGATTCCGCTATCTCCACCAGCTAGATAATAAGGGTCAGTGTCATTTTCAGTACCGATAAAAACAATATCTTCAATAAGTAACTCGTTAAGTTTGCTCCTGCCTGAATTTGTCGCACCTCGGATTGAAAGCGCATCTGCTGTCTGCTTTGTTCCCTCTCTTCCCGCAGGGGTTTTGTAGCGAAGTGGAACAACAGTAGAAACCTTGGCTTTTGACATATTGAATGTGCCACCAGTCCAATCAAAGTTCGCTAGCACACTCGCGCCACCACACTCATCCGATTTTGAGGTGTGCGTATCGAAACTAAACATATCACCATCCAACTGCTTTGTAGCAATAAAGCTAGCCTCGCTAGCATCTACTTTAAGATCGTTTCTCAAGTAAACTTTTGTATCTTGGCTGATGTAATAAGTACCCGTAAGTACCAGTTCAGTGCCTGTATTGGTGGCTTGTTGGAGCGCAGCTTGAAGTTTGCTTGTATCACCCTTTGGGTTTATCGGCGCTGAAGTACAGTCTTCGGCGGCTACGGTGCTCGATACTAAGCTGAGAATCAAGAGAGATAGGTTTTTTGTTAAATGACTGTGGTTCATAAGTTTGTCTCATCTTATTTAAGTTACTATTTATATGAATATTTTTATTGTCATAGTAGAAAGTAAGGCGTCCGCATCTATCTTACCTAATTAATTGATATAAATAACCACTCAACAAGGTAACTTATTGCCCATAGCAATATCATAATTTGCCCACAAAACTAGAATCCCAGATGTAAAAATAACTATGGTTCGCTGTAAACCCAAAAACCCTTAATGGGAATTAACTCATTAAGGGTTTCAGTATTATCTTATATCTAAACGGTTGCTGAAGATTGAGTTACTTTTGTACTTTCAAGTTTACGTTCAGACCTAACTAACAAGGTACCGATAAGTGCTAGAATTGCTGCGATAAAGACAAACAGCATTCTTCCCCACAAAGGGTTAGGAACGAGAGTCAGACAAAGGATAAAGACAGACGCGATAAGTACCATCTTACCTAGTACAGTGTTTTGCTTATTATCCATCGCAACACTTTCTGGACAATCTTCAACGACAACTTCAGTGTCTACGTTGGTAAAGAATTGTTTAACTTCAGCTTCTCGTTTCGCTGGTAGTCCTTTATAAAAGAACTGTGAGCAAACAAAGAACGGTAGTGTAATCGACATGTGTCCTATCAAGCCTAACGTTACCGACTTCATTTCTGTGTATTCACGAGACGTCAGTGGCTGATCTAAACCTAAAATTGATTGTAGTACTTCCGGTGTTAGAACAATGGCAATAAATCCTGACACACACATACCTACAATAACCGTACCCCAGCCTGCCCAATCAGGTGTTTTTCTGACAAAGAAACACATGATCGACGGAATAAGGATTGGGAAGCCGATTAGCGTACTCACCAACATCGTTAAATCAAACAAACCAAACTGTTTCAATGATGTTAGGAACAACGCTGAAACAATGATGATGATACCAAATAGAGCCGTCAGCAGTTTACTCACAAAAATGAGGTGTGACTCAGAGTGATTTTTACAGAAATATGGTTGATATACACTCTTGAGAATAATACCTGCATTTCGGTTTAACGCTGAGTCCATCGAAGACATGGTTGCAGCAAACATAGCAGCGAGCATCAATCCAACCATTCCGACGGGCATTTCGCGACTTACAAACATAAAATAGGTCGCGTCGGCGACTTTGTTACCCAAACCATCCAAGCCCCAAGTGCTTGTATCCGGGTAGTGAGCTGCCACATACCAAGCTGGAACAAACCATAGTAGTGGACCGATAAGCATCAAGGTACCAGCTAGAATAGCCGCTTTTCGTGCGTTTTTGGTGTCTTTTGCAGCAATATAACGGTATGAATCCACCATGTTATTCGTACTAAAGAACTGTTTAATAAACATGAAGATAAACCAACCAACAAACAAGTATGCGTGGTTGTATCCGTCACCAATGAATGGCTGCTCAGGAAGGCCTGCATCAAGCAATGGTGTTAAGCCACCAGATTTCCAAATCGCAACAGCACCTGTTACCAACGTCATTGTCGTTAGAATGATCATTTGCATGAAGTCTGATGCGATAACAGCCCAGCTACCACCAACAAGAGACATAAACAACACAACAGAACCGGCAACTACGATTGTTAATTCTAGAGGAAGCCCAATGACTGCACTGCAGAATACCGCAAGTGCGTTGATCCAAATCGCGGCCTGAAGAACACTTAATGGTACGTTAGCCCATGTAAAAACCTGCTCATTCACGGCACCCAATCGCATGCGTACGCCTTCGAGTGGTGTATCCACTCGCATTTGACGCGCTTTTGCAGCAAAAAACAGATAGTTACACAGGTAGCCAAGTGCATTTGCATAAAAAACTGTTGTCGCTACTGCGAATCCACCCGTTAATGCTTTCCCCATGTGGCCAGTAAACGTCATGGCACTAACCGCTGTCATGAATGATGTGGAACCCACCATCCACCACAGCATTTTACCGCCCCCACGAAAATAATCACTTGTGGAGTTACTGAAGGATTTAAATAAGACCCCAATTGCCACAAGGAAGCCAAAGTAAACCAGTACGATTGCTATATCAATCATGTTTCTTCCCTTTCATTTATTTTATTTCAACGTAATTTATTTTAATTTGCCCGTTTTATCCGAACATTAATCACAATCTCATTTGAATAAATAAGTGACATGAAAAATTAGAATAAACAATCTATTCCATTTATTTATGAGCCACAAAAATTTCATTTTGAGAATTAATTTCACCATCAATTAAAACCAACATAGTAAAGTTACAATCTATACTTGCTAAGTTAAATGATAATTTTTGGTAATTTTGAGGGCAAAATTTGCATAGTGCGTGGGTTTAAATAACAAAGAGATGTTCGCATTTCTGGATGACCAATGTGAATCGCGTCAAAAAATGCAATCAGTAAGATGATTCTCTTTTGAAACCTTAAAAAATTGCAAACAAATGAGCCCGCCTTGAATGACGGGCTCATGTAATCAACGTAATGGTGTTAACTACCCAAGCGACTTGATATACAAAGTGAGCACATCGTCAGGGGTCATGCTGACGGGGTTGCCTCCGGCGCACGGGTCTGCCAACGCACTATCCACCCAGACTTTCACATCATCTTCTGTGACACCTAGCTGGCCAAATCCAACGGGGATACCAACACGCGAGCTAAGTTCACGGATCGCCTTCACAGCTTCGATACTCGCCTGCTCTTCAGATATTCCATCAATTTTACACCCCAGAGCAACAGCCAGTTTGGCAAATTTCCCTATCCGATGTGGTCGGTTAAACTCACACACTAGTGGCAAGAGAATAGCGTTACAGACCCCGTGTGGTAGGTTTTTATGTGCGCCTGCTGGATGTGCCATGGCGTGAACCATACCCAATCCAGCACTATTAAATGCCATACCTGCTAGGAACTGACCTAATGCCATCTTCTCTCGCGCTTCGATATTTGAACCATCCTCTACAGCATGAGGTAAGTATTGACTAATCACGCGAACAGACTCTAGCGCAGAGTGATCGGTTAGGGTGTGTGCACCTACTGAAACGTAAGCTTCGATAGCATGAGTCAGGGCATCCATACCAGTTGCTGCCGTAACATCAGCGGGTAAGCCAACCATAATGCTAGGGTCATTCACAGAAATATCCGGAATAATATTGCTATCGATAATAACGCACTTTACTTTGCTCTTTTCATCGGTAATGACAGCATTACTGGTCACCTCTGCAGCAGTACCTGCCGTGGTATTGATAGCAAATAGTGGTACGCCTTGATTCTTTACATTGTTCACCCCTGTATAACGAGTGATTGGTTGTGGATTCGCAGTCAGGATCTTTACAGCTTTCGCGGTATCAATTGCACTACCTCCACCAAATCCAATAATGTAGTTCGCACCGGACTCTTTGTATGCCTGATAAGCACTATCAACAACGGCTACAGTTGGATTTGGAACCGTATCCGTGAAACAAGTGAAAGACAAATTAGATTCTTTGAGCGCTGTAATCAGTGGTTCAAGTAAACCCAGATCTTTTAATGCATTGTCCGCAATAATAAAGCCATCACCAACCTCTTTGGAGACTAAATGACAAACCAATTCGTTGATCGCATTTTCGCCAGAGATATTTATTTTGGGTAGTGCCAAAGTAAATGCCATATTTAATCCTTGTAATTAACAACAATATATTTACAAATAATCACAGGTCGACTTTTTAAACTCGACCTACACTTTTAGGAACGCTGATTCACCAGCGACAGTAATTTAAAGCAAACTCTAAGCTCGATATCTAAAGCATTAGATATGCAATCAAACTAACCAAAATAACAATCATGGTCGCCGAATAAACGTGACGTTCAGACATGTGTTTCATCAAATGAGCAGCCACAGGAACGCCAAGAAATGAACCGATAAAAAACAAGATTGCGGTATGAATATCTGACTGTCCACCCTTTGCATAACCAGCTGCGGCAATGGCAGACAGACACAATGCCAATACTACCGAAGAGCCAATGGCTTTCTTAATATCCAAATGCAACACATTGTTGAGTACAGGGAGAAGCAAAACGCCCCCACCAACACCCGTCGAACCCAAAACTGAACCACAGAACATGCCAGAAACAATCGCTTTTTTGGTGTTTGTTTTAGGCTCTGAAATTAAGCCCGGCTCAACCTTAGACATGCTTTTGTATTTAGAGAACACTGAAACCAGTGACCCAACCATCACAATTGTCACAAGCCAAGTCACCATCTGTTCTGTACTTTGCGAGTAAAGCGGATGTGTACTGTAGTAAACTACCAGCTGAGTGACCACCAATGTAACCGGTACCGCACCAACAAACAGTAGCGCTATCTTGTTCCAAGATACGTTCCGAGCTTTTATATGAACTAGGGAAGCGTTGATCTTAACCATCGCTGAAATCAAACTTGCTGTGCCGACCGCCAACACGGGAGACATTCCGCAAAATAACTGCAACATTGGTATTAACAGCACTCCTCCGCCAACCCCGGTTAGCCCTAAACATAAACCAAAAATGCTTCCTAAAAGCAGCTTCAAAGCCACTGCATCCGCAGACCACACGTTCATCAACAGCTCATTGAATGGCATAGACCACCTCCGTTAGCACTAAAAACAAAACACCTTTTTACTAAAAACAATCTAACGTACCAATTAGTGTTTAGTTTATGGCGTTGATCATATTTCTTCTGTTTTTTTTGCAGTACACTATCGCTTCCAGTAACACGCAATGACGGCAGTATGACGATACCGATACCAACATCACTGAAAGAGATGACCAGTAAACTCACCGTTTGCAAACAAGAAGCTGTCTACTTTAGTAACAACAAAGCATCTGGGTTTTATCGCGTTGAAAGTGGATTTATAGGGCTTTACCAAGTGGCAGAAACCGGAAAAGAATCGTTACTCAGACTGTACGGGAAGGGCTCATACTTCGGTTATCGCTCTCTGTTTACTCATCAGCGCTACCCAGCGACGGCTAGAGCGATGGAGAACAGTGTTGTTAGTCGAGTAAATATTCACACCTTTGAAGATCTGCAACAGCTGGCCCCTTCACTAACCAAAGCGTTAACGACCGAAGTTTGCCAAGAGTTAGGGGAAGCTGAGCGACGTCTTGTTCAATTTAGTGCTTTCAACGCTAAAAACCGAATAATCGATGCGATACAGCATTTCTTCGCATACTACCCACACTATCCCTGGACTTATCGCGAAATTAGCGAGTACAGCGCTACCGACGTGACGACTGTGATTCGTTTTTGTAAATCACTCAAACAATCCGGAGTGCTGAGCATGCACCATCGCAGCCCCCATCCTGCCGATCTATCAAAGCTTACGAGTCTTAACTCGTTGTCCAAGGAAAAAGTAGAATGAAAAAGTTCCGCTCTAAAAAATCACCATGGCGGGAGCAAGGTAGCGCTCCGGATTATCGCTTCTCACTCGCCAATGAACGAACTTATCTAGCATGGATTAGAACATCACTTGCTTTGTTAGCGGGCGCTATTGCTCTCGATCAGCTGACTCCGGAACTAGCGAACCCACTTGTGCGACTGTTGCTCTCGTGTTTTTTATGCCTCTGCTCTGGAGCGGTCGCTATCTATGCTTATCGACGATGGTCTCGCAACGAACAAGCGATGAGGCTAAACCAAGACCTCAAATACACATCGAACATGAAGATTATTAGTGCAACCATTTTAGTGCTCACCTTCATTATCACGTTGGCCATCACTCTATGAGTGCGGTTAAAGGGCTACAGTTTGAACGTACTGCTCTATCCTGGCTACGAACTCAGTTGGTTCTATTTGCCATTGGTGTGGTATTGCTAAAGGTCTCGATAACTCAAGATGCCACTCTCACATATTTATGTGGTGCAACCGCAATGCTGGTTGCCATCATGTGCTCTTTCTCCCATGCGCGAATTATCAAGTTTTTAACTTCAATAATAATAATGCTGATAGCAGTGACCTACGCCCTAACCATGCTATCTGATGTCTTCATAGGAAAACTACAATGAACCAAATTACCAACTGTCATGTGATGGCCAAGCCATCTGGCTCGGTATGTAATATCGACTGTGACTACTGTTTTTACCTAGAGAAAGAAAAACTCTATCCAGATAGACAAAAAAACTGGCGTATGGATGAAGAAACGCTTGAGGTGTTTATTCAACAATATATCGACGCGCAGCAGGGCGATACCGTTCAGTTTGCATGGCAAGGGGGAGAGCCGACACTACTCGGTGTGGGCTTTTATCGCACCGTACTTCAATTGTGCGAACGCTATCGGGGTAATAAAACGATTTCTCACGCCTTTCAAACCAATGGGATTTTGATCAACGATGAGTGGTGTGAGCTCTTCAAGCAAGCTAACTTTCTTATTGGCGTTTCAATAGATGGCCCTGAAGATCTACATGATGCCTATCGCACCAACACCAGTGGTAAGGGGACTCACAGTAAAGTCGTCGCAGCAATCGAGCTATTGAAAAAGCATCAAGTCGAGTTTAATACCCTCACGGTTGTCAATGACAAGAACGTCAAGCATCCTCTCAGGGTCTATCAATTTTTAAAAAGCATCGGTTCGAACTTTATTCAATTTATCCCATTAGTTGAACGACAAGAATCTGATCAACTGACAAACGATACCTGGTTAGTAAATCCAGACCAAAAATATGGAAAAGTCACACCTTGGTCTGTCCAACCCGTTGATTATGGTCAATTCCTCAATACAATCTTCGACTACTGGGTAACCAAGGATGTTGGACACGTCTTTGTTCAACAATTTGATACCACATTAACCACTTGGCTTGGTCAACCCAGCCCTATATGTGTATTCGCACCTCGATGTGGGCATGCGTTTGCCATCGAAGCAAATGGAGACCTTTATCAATGTGACCACTATGTGTACCCAGAGTACAAACTAGGCAATATCCATGACCGCACCATCCTTTCGATGAACAATAGTCAAGAGGCCATCGACTTCGGACTCAACAAGTCAAAACAACTGAATAGCAAGTGCCAATCATGTCGATATCGATTCGCCTGTCACGGCGGCTGCCCGAAACATCGATTTTTGCCTGGACCAACAGGGGAACTCGACCATAACTACTTGTGTGAGGGCTATTATAGTTTCTTCGATCATTCTCAACATGCGATGGCTTATATGGCGAAGCTAATAAAGAATGGTAAGTCCCCTGCAGAGATCATGGCACAGTTTGCCAATAAACAGGCTGAGAAAGTGAGTAGAAATGACGCCTGCCCATGCGGCAGTGGCAAGAAATACAAACGCTGTTGTGCATAACAACTAGGTGAAAACCCGCCTTCTTAGAAGGCGGATTTGACTTTTAGTCCCCTCCAGAGGAGAAGCTCCGCGCATTTAGTTCGTGTTCAACTCCAATAGAGGTTCATACTCAACGTCTTTTTTCTTGCGGTATAACCTCCCGCCGAACCATATCTTCATTTACCCCACCGTATCAACGAACTATCCTCGCCCAATAATGGTTTCCTCATAGTTGCTTACGAATGAGCACAAACCGATTGCACAGCCGAATCATAGGTTGCACCTCCAAGGTGCCCATTAGCATTGAGATCGAAACTGTTGCTGGAAAGATGACAATAAAAAAGTCCACAGTGTTACCACTATGGACTTTTGCAATGAACATATAAATGTGTGTTCAACACCAACAGTTACGCTTCGATGATTTCCGGTTGTACCCCTTCAATACGATAGATCTCTTCCAATAAAAGCTTTCTTAGCTCCGCTTTCACCGGCTTCAGATCTTCATTAGCCACCAAGTTTTCTAACTGATTAGGATCATCAACTAGGTTGTACAAGAACTCTTCTTGGTACACCCCGCTGTCTTTCTCGATTAAACCACTTTGATCCGGAGCTGATACCGAATACGTCCATGAATTAGTACGAATAGCACGGCCAATCTGTGACTCACTGATCTGAATAAAGCTAGCATTACTCTTCTTAGCGTTGTCAATATACAGATCTTGAAGCGGCTGACCCTGCATGTAGCTAGGTACTTTAACGCCCGCAGCCTTCAGCAGAGTTGGAACTACATCAATGATGCTTGCATGGTCATCTATCACCTGACCTGCTTTCGCACGTGGATCGTAAATCACGAACGGAATACGAATCGAAGAGTCGTGACATGAACGCTTGTATTCACCATTGCGAGTCTTGAAGTGAGAGCCGTGGTCACTCAGATAAACGATTACAGTATTATCATCTAAGCCTTTATCTTTTACCGCTTGGCGAATCTTTCCAACATTTTGATCGAGATTATTACAACAACCTAAATAATCTGGGTATTCTTCTGCCCAATTACCATCAACAAACGGTTCTAGATCACCAGGGACTTTGAAGTTACTCCATTTCTCTTGAGAGCCATGGGGGCCTTCATACGTATTTTTGTCATTCTGATGATGTGGCTCTAGATAAGACAAGAATAAAAAGAACGGCTTCTCTTCTTGGTAATTATCGATGTAGTCTGTCGTCAAGTCAGTCAAAAAATCTGCGCGATATACATCTTCATCCCAACTTACCTTGTTGCCATCGATGTCAAACATATGTCCGCCATAGCCATGCGATGTGCCTTCAAGGATATCGGAAGCAACCCAAAAGTCTTTATAACCACCTCGATACTGGTTTGGTATTGCTGTGAAGCAATTATCGATAGTTTCACCTGAGCTTTCTGTCGGTGCCGCTACAACAAAGCCCTCATGAGCAGTGTTATTTGAAGCTAAGTGCCATTTACCGACGTAACCGACACTGTAACCTTCATCAGAAAGAAAGTGAGCCACGGTTTTTTGACCTTGGGGAAGAATAATGTCATTTCGGAAGCAACCGGTTTCGGTTGGATACAGCCCAGTTTGCATCGTTGAACGTGTTGGACCACATACAGGGTTGACTGTGAATGCGTTCTCGAACATAACACCGTCTCGTGCAAGCTCGTCTAGGTTTGGTGTTACAGGCAGTTCCTGACCGTAACAACCCAACGTATCCCAACGCTGCTGATCGCTAAAAATTACAATAATATTCGGCTTGTTCATATTTACCTCTTGATACTAATTTGTTTCATAGCATTAGCGGATCATAGTTACGCTAGATAAAACATCTCTGTTAACTCTGTGGATTTAGGGCTGCTATCTGGATTCGTCTCCATGATATCTTCCATATAACTCCACCACTTCTGGCAAGCTTCAGCTTTTGAAACATCGTTCCATTTATTAGTAGATTCTAACTCAACATAACCAAACAGACAACCTGTCTCCTCGTCTAGGAAGATAGAGTAGTTGTTTGCTCCCGCAGCTTTAAGTACATCAATTAACTCAGGAAAAATATTGTCGTGACGCTTTTTGTATTCTTCAAACTGATCCATGTTAACTTTGAGTTTAAACGCTTTTCTAATCACCTAACGCCTCCTCAAGCCAATGCTTTTTCATTCAACGTAACGTTAAATGCAGATTCTAGCTCTTTGAACTCTGCTGGTTGAATAGTTTGACGTTTGCCACCCATCGCGAGAACTTTTACTAGTATTTCAGCGGCCTTCTCTGCGGTATCCATCAAGCCAAACGCGAGACTTAGGTCTTCCGCAGAACAGAATGTACCGTGATGAGCCCAAATAGCCACATCGTACGTTTTCATCAGTTCGCTAGTGTACTCAGCAATAGCACGACCACCGGGAACCATCCATGGGACAATGCCCACACCAGCAGGGAATACAACTGGGCACTCCGTCGCCATTTCCCATAGTTCACGAGTAAACGTCTCAGCTTCCAGCGGCAAAACAAAGGTAAGCGCGATTAAATTTGTCGTGTGAGAGTGCATAACAACTCGATGCGCTCCACCCGTCGCGTCAAACTTGACTGAATGATTCATAAGGTGCGCAGGCAACTCACTCGTCGGTTTCGCGTCGTTAACAAGACCCCAAAGTGTTCGGTATTGAGTGCCATCTTCTGAAACTTGGATAATTCCAGCATTTTCTTCAATACAAACTTCTACGTTTCGAAAGTACTTACCACTACCGGTAACGATAAAGTATTCATTTGCAAGATTGGAAACCGTTACACCGATCTCCAGCCATTGCGATGTTTCTTCAAAAAATGGACGAGCTTGCTCTACTTCGGATTGAGTCAAACGGTAGGACAAATTGCCCCCATTACGCTCATGCCATCCTTTCAACCATGCGTCGTTGGTCGTCTTTTTAAACTCTTGTATAAATGCTAACTTATCCATTATTTGCCTCGCTTAAACAGAACGTCTTGCTCATAAACTTCGATCGCTCTAAACCAATCTTCGTTTGCTGGTACATCATTCAATTCACAGAAATAGTTCCAAATATCACCCATTGGATAGGTTTTTAGCTCTTCCATCAGAACCAAGCGCTGTGTGAAGTCGCCTTTATCTTGCAACTCAGTCAGCTTGTCATGTGGCATAAGCATCGCTTCAAGTAGCGCTTTTTGCATATTGCGAGTACCCAATACCCACGCAGCTACGCGGTTGATGCTTGCATCAAAGAAATCTAAACCCAGGTATATTTTGTCCAAGCTGTCTGTACGAACTAGCTCTTTCGCGATTTCTTTAACTTCGTCATTTAGCGTTACGACATGATCACTGTCCCAACGAACAGGGCGAGTAACGTGCAAAGCAAGCTCATCTTGATAAAGCAGCATTGATGAGATCTTGTCCGCAACCGACTCGGTCGGGTGATAGTGGCCATTGTCTAGCAAACAAAGCTTATTGTTCGCGACCGCATAACCCATATAAAACTCATGCGAACCAACCGTGTAAGATTCAACACCAATACCGAATACTTTTGATTCTACTGAGTCCTTGTTGAACTGCTCGTCAACGTCAACAGCAAAAATCTCATCTAGAGAATCTTTTAGGCGCTGACGCGGCGCAAAACGGTTACTTGGGGTGTCTTTATAGCCGTCTGGAATCCAGATATTTGTCAGACACGTTTGATCCAATTCCTTACCGAAATATTCGCCAATTTTACGTGAAGCAATACAGTGCTTAATCCAGAAATCACGGATCTCTTTATCAGGGTGAGACAGTGTCAAACCATCACTCGCTTTCGGGTGAGAGAACATACTAGGGTTGAAATCTAGGCCTAGAGCACGCTCTTTCGCCCATTCGACCCAACCAGCAAAGTGTTCTGGTTTCAACTCATCACGCTCAACCGCTACACCATGTGTTTCTGCATAAAGAGCGTGGAGGTTAATCTTGTGCTTGCCTGGGATTAGACTCAGTGCTTTGTCTAAATCAGCACGTAACTCTTGTGCATTTGTTGCTTTACCCGGGTAGCTACCAGTAGCAGAGATACCACCAGACAGTTCATGAGCCGCTTCCTCGAAGCCCGTAACATCATCACCCTGCCAACAATGAATAGAGACCTTAACGCCTTTTAATTTCTCAAGAACAGCATCTACATCAATGCCCCATTTAGCGTAAAGTGACTTACTCAGTTCGTATCTATTTTTTAAACTCTGTTCCATGATAATTCCTAATTAAATGCTGTTTCTAATATAATTTTTCGCTTGTTTTAAATGAGCAATTTCGCCCATGGATAACATTTGTACAATAATATTACCCATACCAGTTGCTTCTACTGGGCCGACAATAACTTCTTTCTTGGTTTCCTGTTCAATTAACTCATTGAGAAACTGATTTTTACACCCTCCACCAATGATATTGACTTTATCTACGGTTTTTCCGGTAATACTGATAAGTTCTTCAATGTACTGGTTATAAGACTTGGCTAGGCTTCGATAAACACACATGCAGACTTCACCTGTTGTTTGTGGGATGTCTTGTCCAGTTTCTTTACAATAATCGACAATTTCTTCGATCATGTTTTCACTCACAAAGAAGCGTTCATTATTGACATCGATAACAGAGGTAAAATCACTGGCTTCTCTTGCCTGATCGGCTAATTCTGCATATGAATACCTGTATTCCAATATTCGTGAAACTTCTTGAACGATCCAAAGACCCATAATATTTTTCAAAAATCTAAATCGTTTGTCGTAACCACCTTCATTAGTGAAATTGCTTTGACGAGAAATATCAGAAACTATCGGTTTCTCAAGTTCAGTGCCCAACAATGACCAAGTACCAGAACTCAAAATTACACCATCGTCTTCGAGTTCTAAAACACTGGCAATAAAAGCAGAAGCTGTATCGTGTGAAGCTGGTAATACTACTTCGCAATCAAAGCCAATCGCCTCTTGTATTGAGGATTTAAGGTTTCCAAGCTGATGACCAGGGTATTGGGGTTTAGTGAAGATATCTTTGCTGATACCACATACTTCAAGTAAATCTTTATCCCAATCATCAGTATCAATATTTAGCATTTGAGTTGTTGTTGAGTTGGTATACTCATTCGCTTTAACACCCGTTAGCAGATAGTTGATATAATCTGGAATCATCAAAAACGAGCAGGCTTGTTGCTTCTCTTTTGAACCCACAGACTTCATCTGATATAAGGTATTAAAACCCATAAACTGAATGGCAGTTTTGTTATAGATTTCTTGGTGCCCAACTTGATCACAAATATCATCCATAACACCTTTTGTACGACTATCTCGATACGATACCGTATTACCGATAATATTCTCTTCATTATCCAGAAGAACGAAGTCAACACCCCAAGTGTCAATACCGACGCTTTTTGGTATCTTGCCGATCGTGACACATTGTTTTAGCCCTTCGAGAATATGACTAAATAGATTATCCAGCTCCCAACATAGTTGACCATCGACTGATGAAAGTTTATTTTCAAATCGATATATTTCTTCAAGCACTATTTGTTCATTCTCAATATGCGCTAATAAGTGCCTTCCACTAGAAGCACCAATATCGACTGCCAAAAAGTAATTCATAACCACCTCCTAGTGTTTGATTTCATCATACAAGAATCAGCAGTTGGTAAAATGCGTTAAATTGCCCTTAATGGTGTCATTTTTTGCTATTCAACCAAGCGTATCCAATAAAAAATACCCTTTAAATTAAGTCAATTAAAAACAAAAGCTACGCTAACAGGAAAGAAGACCACCAAACAAACGATATGTTATTTATCGTCTTTACAATAAATCAGTCAATAATTGCCACTGAGAAATTGGTCAATAATCGTATCACTTGGCTTGAGTGTATGAGACAGTTAGGTATTTATGAAGTAAGAAAAACCAATCACCAAGGACGGTAACTGGTCAGGGCAAGATTACGAAGCCCCTTGTACTGCAAGGACTTGCGAAAGGTAGCTATTGCTACGGTTTGCTTTTTTCTGCTTTCTTTTGATCCCTGCTTTGAAGCTAGTTTCTTCCGTCAGCAGATTTAAAGCTATATGTCTTATAACTGCTAAATTCTCACCAGCTTGCTCTCGACGAATCCGACATTCATCTTCTTTAAAACCTACGTCTAATCGCCAGTGCATCTGATTTTCAATGCTCCAATGTGCTCGCGTGCTCTCTAGTAAAGCTTTAGCCGTCAGTTTTGCTGAGCTTATGTAGTGCTTGATTTGCATTGTTTCTGCTGGCTTATCACCTTCTTGACGAATTGAAACGACCATACCAATGGTGGAGAGTCCCGCCCAATCAAGCGCTATATCGCCTAAGAAATCTGTATTGTGAACAACCATACTCAAACGCGTTTCTGTACGACCATGTCCTTTCTCTTGAGTGACGTATTTATCACCTTCAAAACTATTAAGCATACTAGAATTAAACACTTGGCTAATCGCTTGCTCCAATCGTTTTTGATTACCTTTTACCGCTAAGAGGTAATCTGCATCTTGGCCGACTATCTTTTCAGCTATATCCTTCTGGCATCCCATAGCATCAATCGTCACTAAGCAACCTCGTAAGGAAAGCATTTCAAGCAGTTCGGGGATCGCTTTGATTTCATTGCTTTTGTCTGCTGTTTTAACCTGCCCTAACACAACTTGATTTGCAGCACTAAACGCACTAACCATATGGATTGCACCACAACGCTTGTCTTTGTTGTATGTGCCTCTGAGAGTTTTGCCGTCGATAGCAATCACTTCACCCTCAGTCACCTCATGACAGTCTTTCATCCACGCTGTAAAGCATCGTTGTAGTTGCTTGGCGGAAATAAGATTGATAACTCGGGCAATGGTATCGTGTACTGGTATGCCTTGTTTGAAATCACCATACTGTCTAAGCCATTCCAAGTTATCTTCACCAAAATCTTCAATATCCTCCCAACCTTCAGCACCAGCAATCACTGCTGCAATTGTTAAGAAGATAATGTCGGTTAGCGTGTGCTCTATTTTCCAAGCTTGGCGAGGGTCTCGAATAACTGAAATATGGTCCAAAAGGCTTAATCCGTTCATTAGGCTAAATATCTGCTGTTAAAAAACAGTATATGATCACACCTAAATCTGATCATCAAATCGATCTTGGATGTATTGAGATTATTGTGACTTCAGTGTACAAATTAGTGGAAACATTACTTCACGCTACCCCTTATTCCATATGGGTTTTTCATGATCTTGCCCTGGGTAACTGGTGAACTAGACTCAACATTAATAAGGAAATCTAACGAATTAATCACACTAAATAGTCTAGCTTAACTAATATTTAACTTATGATGATATATTAAAACCAAATATATAAAAATAGTCATCCCACCCCAACCTCATACTTAATTATTACAAGCTACTGGAACTACTAGTGATATTTAAATTAAAGTTACTTCCGAATAAATCTCTAAAAATGAGTTATAGAAGATTTTACACATCATATTTTTAAGTTCTATCAGATTAGTGATATGGCCTGATAAATTGTAGTTGATACCTACATGCAAATTTTGCCTTACAACAACCCAAAAATAGGCATGGAAATAGTAATCCACCAACTTTACGATATCATTATATTTCTTTATTCAAAGAGTAAAAAATTAATAATCCATAGCTTTCTAATTTTAGTTTGTTATTTAATAAAATATATAAGGAACATTAATGACGATTACTAATGACAACTTGTCACATACACAACCTGTTACCACTACGCCATCTCGATTTAAGAAACGCCTATTGGCATCTGCCATGATATTGTCTCTAGGCACAACCGCATTCAACGCGACGGCAGATCAGACAGAAAAAGACAAGGGTGAGATGGTTGACTACTTTGCTAACAATGGATTCGGGAACCCTCTTGCCGTGGTCCAAGCGCCAGCAGGGATCTATGAGAATGGTATTACTTATCTTACCTACCAAGGCGACCTAGAAGATCCATATGTCGTTGCATACAACCACGAGACAAAGGAGTGGCAAGGTCCAATAAAAGCCGGCTTTAGTGAGTTAGGTAAAGATAACTATTGGGCTCCATCTGGCCGTGCTATCGACAACCACGGTAAGCCGACGATGATTATTGACGATCTTGGTTTCATCCACATTTTCTTTGGCGGACATGGTGGTGGTGCCCGCCATGGTGAGAACCCGTTGGGCGATGTTCATGATGGGAAAAATAAGCATATCGTTTCAAAAAAACCACACGACATTTCTGACTGGGTAGAGCTTGACAATATTCCTCCATTTGGCAACTACAACCAAGCGGTCAAAATGGATAATGGCGATATCTACCTGTTCTATCGCCATGGTGCTCATGAGAGTGATTGGGTGTACCAAAAATCGACAGATCATGGCCGTACGTTCGAAGACCCTGTCTCATTCCTCAAACACAAAGAGCGTGATGATGTAGAGGCCGTAGACAGTTGGTATGCTTGGGCCGTCAAGGGACAAGGCGATAACATAATCATCACCTACGACTATCACCTGTGTTGGAAAACCCACGCAAACAATGATCGCGGGCACACGACAGAACGTCACAACACTTACTATATGGTATTTAATACCAAGGAAGGGACATGGCGTAATGTCCAGGGTGAAACGTTCGACCTGCCGGTTACCAAAGAGCTCGCAGATAAGAAAACACTCGCTTTTGACACCGAAGACAAGTGGACCTTTAATGGTTCAGTGCATTTAGACCAAGATGGTAACCCTCATATTGGGACAAACATTGGTGTCGACTTAGGCGTTAAGAAGACGGGTGGTCCAAAACAGACGTCCCACATTCGCTGGACAGGTGAAGAGTGGATAGGTGGAAATCCCGTTAACCCTGCAGCGGTAAACTGGGGCGTCGATACTCGTGGTGATTTCTTTATTTCATCACCTGAAAAAGTAACATTTACACTGGGGTATAAGGAAAAAGGTGATGGTGTCGTAGCCTACTTTACTTCTGAAGATGGTGGTCAGACATTTGAGAAGAGCACGGAACTCTTACGCAGAGCGAAGTCTGGTTGGTCTATGTCCGCTATGATTAGCAATGCTCATCCAGATGCACGACTGTTTGTTGCCGAGAAAGCAAAAGGATCAACGCAATGGCGCAAGATGTACCTCCTCGGAGATAACGGACCAATCCAAAGGTTGCAGGAAGAAGCGCTTACGCGCACTGAATAGAAGCGATAATTAAAGTCTCAACTCATCTAGAACAAGGTGGGTTGAGGCTTTTTCATTTGTCACCGATAACCAGAGATTAATCTGTCCCCATTTCAATCATCAAATCAACATCGAACTCATATTTTGCTTCCATACTCAGGTTATTACATTCTTCAGAGCTTAGACTCCAAGATTTATTCTCAATTCTAGAACGCATTTCGTCAAAGAAATGCACCTGGTCATGAGTACTATTCGCCGCTATCGCAACACCATATGCCTCACAAACATCGTGGTCTGTCATTGCATAGGCACTTAATGACATACAAACTGAAACTACTGCAATAATTACTTTCATGTTTTATTCCTCATTTCAATGATGGGTCTCATTGTTAAATGTAGTCAATATCACATTTATAACAAAATTATTTTTCAACACTCTTTATATAAGCAAAAATAACCACTTAATAAGACTAAATTAGCCTAAATTGCAATATTAACATGAAAATAAGGATAATAAATGGAACCAGAAAACTAGTACTATCTATTGCTCTGTAAACACAAAAGCATAGCGAGCTAGTCATAGTTATCGTTATAGTTATAGTTATAGTTATAGTTATTTTAACCACTGAACCTATGGTACTTTACGACTGCATTTACTCCCAAAAAAAAACAGGCCCTCTTTTGAGGCCCTGTTTTTTAATAATATCAGCTAAGCAATTTTATATTAAAAGCTATAGAGGAAGCCTACCCTTGTACGGAGTTGGTAGTCTTCTGACGTAGCACTAACAGGAACACCTGCAATAGTAACAAATGGCGTCCACCCCTTAGCCACTCGGTAATACGCTTTTAGCTCTAGGTGCTGTTTAAAGTCATCGTTATTATACTGTTTTACATCGTCAAGGCTCTTAAAGTAATCATACTGTAAGCCCAAACGCAGCGCGTCATCTATTCGATAATTTAGATTAAATTGGTATTGACTTTTTTGGGTAGTATCTTTGTCATCGCTGCGAACATGAAACTCATGCTTATATTTCAACTCAGTAGAGAAACCGCTACCAAGCTGATAAACAAAACCCATTTGCGGTTTGTACAGAAGACCACTAGTTACTGATGTCACTTGAAGCTGTGGGATGAGCCTAATATCGTCATTAACGTTGTAACGATGGCCAAGTTGCACCTCACCACTACCTAATTGATACGTGCTTAGCGTTTCGCCCTTATGAGAAACCTGAGCGCCAAAGAACGTGTTACCAGAGCTAGCTCCAAGTTTAATCAGAGTAGCGTTTTTATTTATTGGGTTACTAGGATCGGCCAAGTGTTCTTGACGGACCATCAATGTTGCTGAAAGAACAGAGGTACTGATGAGGGTAGAGGTCACTGCTAATGCAATTAGATTTGCTTTGTTCATGTTTCAATTCCTTGAATTATATTTATTACTGAGTATGGTAGTGAAATATACTCGGCTTATTTTCAATGTTTTTTTACTAACGTTATATTTGCAATTTCCTCTACAAGTTATAAGATTTATTTTTGTTAACTCTTGGAACAATTTCTGCGCAACTACCTAGACAGGGGGAACGTAATTATTAAAATAATAGTGACACTATTAGAACGTAGTGATGAAGTGGCGAGCAATATATGACAAGTCATTGGGCAATAATAATTATTGTAGATAGCATGAATACAATCGACACTGATAGCGATGAATACATTTAATATATAAGGTAATACTGTATGAAAAATATTGCACTTTTACTCAGTGACGGATTCGAAGAAGGTGAGGCAATCAGCGTAATTGACATATTACGTCGCTTGCAGCTTTCGGTGAAGGTATTGTCTTGCGATCAAACCGTTAACCTTACCTCCTATCATGGGGTAAAAATTGTTGCAGATGACTTATTATCCGCCAACATACAATGTGATTTTGATGCAATTGTTCTTGTTGGTGGTCCACCGAATACCGATAAACTAGGTACAGATGGTCAGGTTATCAGCTTTATTGAAAGACACATCAGCATGAGGGCCTATATTGCAGCGCTATGCTCTTCTGGTGCAAAAGTACTAGCCAAGAACTCGCTGCTGGGCTCTCACCACTACGTTTGCTGTGGAACCTTCCATCAAAACTACTCTGATGGGTCATACATTAATCAGCCCGTTGTAATGGATGGTCAATTTATTACTGGTCAAGATTACGGATACACCATCGATTTTGCATTTGCAATCGCTGAAGTTCTACTCGGCAATACCAGAACCAGATCTAATGATGTTAGTGATGTAGACTGGGTAGCAAAGCATATTAATTATCGTCGATTTACTGAATACAGAATTTAAGAAATAACCATAGAAGCTTGTAATCAATAATCTTATATTTCTTATATAAAAAGTGCCAACAAGACAATTATCTTGTTGGCACTTTTACTATACTTTCTTATCTTATAGATCTAAGTCAATAACTTGTAGATATAGTGGACGAGAATTACCTTTAGCACGTTCCATCAGATAGTAATACAGTTTACCATCTTCAATATGCACCTTACCGTGGCTAAATTTTTTGTCTGATTTAGACTCATAAACGCGTTCAAATTCGTTTGTGCCGCCTTTCGCTTTCTCAACATATGGTTTGCCATTTTTATTCAAACCAATGATATAAATATTTTCACCAGCAGTATAGATATTAGACGCACCTACAAAATCGTCGGAAATAATAAACTCTTTTGCACCAGCAGGTTTATATGAGTGTAAGTGAACCATCTCGAAATCTGGACGTTTGTTATCTCTGGACTTAACACGACTGATCATGTGTACATCGCCCTTCTCTGTCACAGTCCAATCAAAATTCTGTACAATATGCACCGAATCTTTTTCGGTATGACTAATGTAGTCGCCTGGCTCAAACACCTTAATTTCATCTGAGTTCACAAGTGGAAACGTCATACTTTCACCTGAGTGGTTTTTCCATTGACCATCACCACTTGGGCTATCAGAGTATGCGTAGTAAACGCCATTTTGATAAACAAATTTGTCGTCCCGTTTAGCACGCTGCTGGAAACTAACCCTGAGCTTACCATTAACGTACTTCATGCTGCCGTACAGACCCCAGTTATAGGCATTACCATAGGATTTGGCATCTAAAACGTTAAATTGATTCCAGTCAGACCAATGGCCTTTATCTGCATCATAATGAGCAAATACATACCCACCGTTGTTGTTACCGCCTTTACGCATGTAAACCAGCAAGGTTCCATCATCGTTTGTGTAGAACGTTGGATAAGTGAGACCTTCGTAGCTGGTGTAATCAATCTTACCACTAAGCGTTAAGTGCTTGTAGTCATTGTCACCGGCACTTAACGGGCTAGTATCCTTAACAAACTTATCCAACGTAAAATCTTTATCCACAACCTCAGCAGCCCCAGGCACACTGAATGAATAGCGGAAGTAATCTTCACTAAATGATCCATCTGCAGGTCTATCTTTGCCATATGCATGCATATCATAAAGCATATGAATCGTACCATCGATAGGACTTATCTCAACCGCGATAGTGTTGTGTGACTCACCGATATGCGGTTGGTTTAGAAAACCTGTATGTTGATGTGGGAACTCAATCGTTTTAATAGTACCGGTTTTGGTGTTAAGTCGACTTAACATGACGTGTCGATCTTGCTTACCACCACGATACCAAGTCATAAAAACGTAATCTTTGTATGTTTTTACACTATCTCCATGAGCTGATATCTGAGGTCCGAACTTATAATCATAGACATCAGATCCGTTGTCATCGGCATGTCGAGCTTTAAGTCGACTTCCATCAAAATGTAGGGCTCCATCGGTGATTTTCACTTCACTCTCAAGAGCAATAGCAGCATTGGCTACTCCAGTAGGTACAAATAACATTGAGCCGAATATAGCACTCGCACATAAGCTAAATTTAAACATATTCATTGACATTCCTATAACAGTTATTTTTGCTTCTCGTTAATTGATAATTTTTTTATTATTTATTCACATAGCGGCATTTAGATACAAATAAAACCATCTATACCTTATCAAGAAACTAAATAGTAAGTAACACAAACTATTGCAACATCAAATGACAATATTTGCCATTTAAAATCCTAATATCACAGTTTATATGCGGCACAGTAAATTTGATGATTTTATAATAATCACACTTCTTATTTACTATGCCATTAATATATATTAGCTTACCAATATATATCTTATCTCATCACACAAAGCTATTAATGATATATTTATAGATCACTAAATCTAATAATTTCTTTTGCAGCGGATAAATCAACAACTTCTTTCATGGCGATCATCTGGGTGACTATGTTACCTATCCCCGTAGCTTCAATCGGGCCAATAATGACCTCACGGTCGGTTTCTGCTTTTATCAGTTCATTGAGGAACTCATTTTTGCATCCACCGCCAATAATATTGATAACACTAATTTCCTGGCCGGTTATCTCAGATATTTCATCAATATATTTCTTGTAACAGCTTGCCAAACTACGGTAGACGCACGCACTGACTTCTCCTACTGTCGACGGTGGTATTTGGCCCGATTCTTTACAATAATTGACTATTTCCTCGATCATATTATCGCTTACAAAGAATCTTTGATCGTTCACATCAATTACTGAAGTAAAGTCTTTAGCTTCTCGAGCTAGCTTGACTAGTTCAGAGTACGAATATCTATGATCCAAATTTCGCGACACTTCTTGGACAATCCACAACCCCATTATATTCTTCAAGAATCTATAGCGCCTGTCGAAACCACCCTCGTTGGTGAAGTTCTTCAATCTTGACTGTTCGTTGACTATAGGATCGAGCAACTCCTTGCCTAACAGTGACCATGTACCCGAACTAAGAATGACACCGTTATCTTCTATGTTCAAAATACTAGCTATAAAAGCAGCTCCGGTATCGTGAGTGGGGGGTAGAATCACTTCACAATCAAAGCCGACTTCATCTACTAACTCTTGTGTTAACTTGCCGACTTTTGATAACGGAGGAAGTGCTTCATGAAATACCTCTTTTTTAAGACCAACAAATTCAATCAGCTCTTCGTCCCATTTATTGGCTTCGACGTTATAAAGTTGTGTGGTGGTGGCATTAGTATATTCGTTGACTTTTTTCCCCGTCAGTAAGTAATTTAAGTAGTCAGGAATCATGAGGAATGATTTGGCTTGTAACTTAACCTCCTCTGGGAGTTTCTTTAACTGGCAGATGGTATTGAAGTCCATAAATTGAATACCAGTTTTGGCATAAAGCTCCTCATCACCAATTTGTGAACAAATCTCGTTCATAACGCCATTGGTTCGCTTGTCTCGATAAGACACTGCATTACCAATCAAACGATCATCACTATCAAGAAGGACAAAATCTACCCCCCACGTATCGATACCAAGTGCTGTTGGCTTCTTTCCCAATTTTGCACACTTCTTTAGGCCGGTTACTATTTCAGAGAACAGATAACCAAGATCCCAGCAAAGCTGATCGTCTACATTAAAGATTTGATTTCCAAATCGATGGATTTCTTCAATCTTGAGCTTGCCATCATCTAGATGGCCCAACAAGTGTCGTCCGCTTGAAGCACCAATATCAATTGCTAAAAAGTAATTCATTACAACCTCCAATCGTCACTGATCGTTGATTATAATTGGGTAAAACTGTCCTATAAATACAAAGCTTTGCACTCCAAAACATCATTTTTTGCTAGATAGCCTGACCGTTGTCACAACTTGTCTTGGCAACGCGTATAGCGCTATGTTGTCGACTCCTCCGTGATATGGTTGCTTAAACCATAGCGTACGGATAACGAATGAATACAAGATGATCTTGTCGATGGCAAGGATAATCACCCCATCGTGATCGATACCAAAAAAAACACACCTCGAACCGTGCCATTGTTGACTGAATTCACACTTAAAACGCGGGTTCAATTATTTGTTATTTTTTTGTGTATATTTAAATATCAGTACGGCGCATCGCAAAAGTTGGTCGTTAGAAAGGCAATATTTGCGCAGTGTCACACGAGTAAACTAGGGACTAAGCGGGGTTTATTATGGAAAGAGGACTGTACGATTTCATGGAAAAGATGAGGTCTACCACTATTGAAGAACAAGCGATAATCAATGAAGTTTCAGGCATCGATAATAGCATTTTTACGGATAGATACCGAAACATCATATCTTTTGATAAAGTTTGTCCAAAAGGGAAGATGATATCCATAAGAAAACATACTCGTTTTATCCATTACCCTGAACATAGCCACGATTACGTAGAGATCTGTTATGTACTGAGCGGGCGTTCGCTACAAGTTGTAGAAAATGAAGAGGTAGAGTTACAAACAGGGGATTTATTGTTCTTAGGCCCAGGAGTCACGCATGAGATATATCCTACTGGAGATAAAGATATCTTAATTAATTTTATTATCCATAAAAAGTTCTTTAGCTATATCTTTGAATTTATAAGTGAAAACTGTAGCTTATCTAACTTTTTTACTGATGTCGTGTTTAAAAAGTCCTCGACCTCAGCGCTAATTTTTTCAACCAAAGGTAATAATAGGCTTGAGACGTTGCTCAATGAGATGCTTTCAGAGTTAGACGGTGACGAGCCTCTAACCGAGCCACGTGTTAAGTTCCTACTCGGTATCCTTGTACTTGATCTGACGCTTGAAAAACCCCAGCGAATTGAAAAAGTGACTTATGATCAAGGTGTTCTTTGCAAGGTCATCACCTATATGGAGAAAAACCTCAGATGTGCTAACTTAAACGAAATTTCTGACCAGTTAAAAATGAAGAATTACAATCTTTCTAAGCTTATAAAAAAAGAAAGTGGTGTAACATTCAATAATTTATTAAGAGAGATCAGGTTTAATAAATTTTGCGACATTATTAAAATAAAAAACATTAGCATTAATGATCTAGCAATAGAGGTCGGTTTTTCAAACACCAGTGACTTCTATAAAAAGTTTAAGGCTAAGTTTGGTGTATCTCCAAGAGAATATCGAAACACTCATTAATATATCAGTGACATTTATTTTTATTTGGTTGCGTAATTCCTTGGAACAAAACCAGGAAGTTACGATCTGATTAGGCTTAAGTTGCTGAATTCAACTTAATAGTAAATGTGATCTGTTCCAGCCAGAAATCGGGCTTAACTAAGCGATATATTGTTGTCCAAAGTTAACTGGGTTTAGATACCCAAGAGCACAGTGCCTTCTAGTCCAATTATAACAAACCTCTGTGTATTCGAAGATCGCTTGGCGCATATCTTCTTGTACTGAGTAGCCTTGTGACGGTACTTAATCCAGTAATGCCCACTTCGAGAAACCCCGAACAGTTTACCCATACGGACAACACTGAAGCGCAGTAGGTCTTAGAGCATAAATTCGTAGCAATCTACTTTAGATTTTTCGCGAAGTAGATTACGGCCTTTACTATATCTAGCACTTTAGGTTGCTCAGTCAATTGTCTGTTGAGCTAGGACTTCAGCGGCTAGATATTTTTCCCGCTTACTAGTGCTAGTGTCTTTCTTGACCGCCCCACGCAGCAGTAGATCTGAGATTCGTGTAAGCCGAGTGTCTCGCTCTGAAGCAACCCCTACTTTCTCTGCTAGCTTCAGGGTTTCTGCTTTAAATCCAGAAAATGGATAACACGTCTTTTCTTGCTTGTCATGGTTCACCACTTTAGTGATTGTACTCACTTAACTCAGTGTCCAAAACTGCTGGTACGGGTCACTAAAGCAATATGAGGCCACATCTAAGCCTAACCTCAGCCCCAGCCCCAGCCCCAGCATGAAAACGTCAAATGAAGCGCACAAAAAAGCCAACAGCTAACGCTGTTGGCTTGATGAGATACTGTTAACGTATTTAAGGTAGATACATATAGAACACCCTGATTATTGCTGGCCCGCTACCGTAATGACAGTAGCTTGAGCACTCTCTCCGCGAAAGCCATGGCCTCCACCAAGCTCGTAACCATCCTCAAAGCTTTCAAAGTCGTTATCAAACAAAACCGTTTCACCTGTCACCGATTTTACGTTATCTACAAGCACTTCGTGAGAAGATACTGTCTTTTTAGCCGCAATTCGAACGTTCAGAAACTTCACCGGTTCATTGCTAACAGCATAGTCAACGGTTGCTGTACAAGTATTACCTTCTATGTCAGCGCTATCGCTAATCACTTCAGCATTCTCGATGGTAAATGAGAACTGATCATTACCCCAAGTAGTCTTGATAGGAAGCGTTTCTCCCATGGTGAACTCACAAATCGGATCAGAGAAAGCATTTGAAAGCTTACGGTATTTAATTTGCGCCCGCTCGCCATCAATAGCTTCAAACAATAACTCACCGTAGCTGTTTGCCGATGTAAAACCATTCGTATAAACCGCGACGTAGGCCTTAGAATCACCATCCTCAGCGCTATCTTCATTTAAACGATAAGTAATATCGGCGTCGAACGAGCCTTCAGCAGCTGGTTCACTGAGCGCCATGTTGAGGGTGCCACTCAGTTCCTCAGTAATGTTTTGAATGCGCGCGACCTTAGATTCACCGTAACGGTCATCAGCATCTTTCGCTGCATCTTCAACTAATTTATTGTCTGACTGATCGACACCGTTGTAAAAACCATCATTTCCACCGTCAATAATGAGCTTGCCATCATCAAAACTGTAAATTCCTTGAACTTCTTTAACATCAGTATCGTAATAGTTGAAGGTGATAGATTTAGTCTCTTCATCATAATCGAAATCAGAGAATTCAATCTCATAAGTCCCGCTGACCTTGTCATCATTGTAGTACTTCAAGCGACTTTCAGAGAAGTAGTAAACGTTTGGAAGATCTGTATCAGAAGCTGCTGCCACTTTCACTCCTTCATGGTCGAGTTCCCAATATACTCCTGTCAATTGAGTAGCATCACCATCGCCAGGGTTGCTAGGTGTTTGATCGTCGTCAGAACACCCACTAAGGAGTAACGACACACATACCAAAGGAATCGTAAATTGCAGTTTTTTCATAGTATAATCTCATTAATTTGGGTTGGACAAAGATTCAATCTTGTTTGACCTCTTATTTCATTAGGACAACAAGCGATATAAATAAAACGATAAAAACCTACCATCGAATCTCTTCGGAAAACTAATTACGGGGTATAAATGGTTTTAATGCAAAAGTTTAATATACGATCACCTATTATTAGATAATCACTCAACGTAAATAATTGAATTTTACTAGGTCAAATTTTGCGGTTAGTTGTACAAGACAGTAAAAAGATAACTCATGAACAAAACCGCCACCTCTACAGTATTAGTGTTTAAGTAGTATTATTATAAATTTTACACGATAATAGTTTAAGCGGATTATTGCCAAGTAATTGCAACTTATTTATTATAAGTAATCGGAATTATGAGGCCATTATCATACTTTAAAAAAACAAACCTTCGTCATTATATCAATTATTTTCTGTAACCTAGCGCAACAACGTTAAGGCTTGCTTAGAACCTACCAACAGTTTAGCTTTACCAAGATCCCATAGGTTTTTAGAGTCATATAATGGGTTGAGTGCACTCATCGAAATGGAACTTGGTCACAGCCCATTCAGAAGGTACCTCGATGGATTTATCAATAAGCAGCGCAAAAAATTAAATGGCCAAAGCGCTCCGACGAGAGCGTCCACAGGGCAGCAACTAAAGAAGCGGAACTTCAATCTCAATCAGATCGATGCGCAGCCAAAAGGAAAAAGCTAAAGTCAGCAAAACCGATATAGCACTCGGTTACATCAATACACTTTACCGCATTGAACTTAAGCTGACTGAATTAAAAGAAACTGGTAAGTATATGCAAGAGCAAGTAGTGGAGTATCGGCACAAACACTCCCTTGTTTGATAATTTGAAGGAATTCTTAGATAAGAGCATTACCCAATTGCCATCAGAAAGCTTAACGGGCAAAGCTATCAATTATATGTTGAATCAGTGGTCAAAACTGGTAATTTACTGCGATAGTGGTTAGCTACGCATTAGTAACATCATGGTAGAAAATGTAATCCGTCTATTCGCAGTAGAGCGAAGAACTTGACTCTTTGAACCGGTGCTCAAGCGCGTGCGATTAGTTATAGCTTGATTGATACAGCCAAATTACACGGACTTCAGCCCTAAAGGAGAATACAAACAACACTAGAATAGCAGGCCAAAAAGTATAAGCTTTTAGAAGCCTGCTGTTGTTTTCTAACCTAACTTAAGATTGGTGATTTCTCGCCGTGTGATGCTCTATTCCATACTCGCACCGGTAACCAAAACCAATATATCGTAAACAACCTCTGTTTCACCGACATAAATACCCCATCGGAAACCAACTTCTTCGGTACGCTCAAATTGACCACTACCAACAAGTTCTTCATCAATGTACATTTCATAGTCTAAGCCATTATCACGAACTCGCATATCAAATGGTTTACCAATAGTATTATCAGTAATCTTGATCTTGTCACCGATACGTGGATAGAACCACAAGCTTCCATCGCCATGCACTCTCAACATAACTGACCAATGGTCAACGTTGTTGCCTTTTGCTTGAAACAATGAACAGTAATGGTCTTTTACAGGTTGTGCTGAACAACCTTTTGCTTTTAGTACGTTAAATCGTGCAGAAAATTCATGCCATTCACCTGGTGCCCAGCGTTCATCAGGGCTAAAAACCTCTATGCGAGCTGCTAGCCCACGTGAACCACTAACACTTTCTTCGTCTTTAAACAGGCGGAAAATCTGAGTATTACTGTCCTCTTGATACCAGCGACTCCATGCATCAAATTTATTTGGGCTAATTGATGTGTTACCAACCGTATGTATGCGGTAGTTATTAGCCTCGCTGTTGATTGGTCGATTACCATAGGGACCAGTTTCTACCGCCTCTTGGTTTATAGTGATAGTCGAACCTTCGACACCTTTTGAAGTTGGCGTGCCAAGTGGTGATAGATTACCTGTGTCTAATACCTCTTGCCAGGTCATATCAGTCCCGTCTTGGCTATAGAACTGACTAATATCCACGGGTAGTTCTCCTTGCACTGTGGTTACAGATGATTGAATGGTACTAGAGTGGTAGCCACCAACATTGCCTCCAGTTAAATCCTGCCCACTGCTATAGCTCTCAAAGTCATCGGAAAAGACCACTTTTTGCAAATCATTTGAGTACACCTCGAGGTTATCCACTAAAAACTCGTAGCGACTGGTTTTATTTACCGAGCCTACACGCAAAGAAAAACGGTCGATTGGACCAGCGATTACAGCGTAGTTTACGGATTCGTCAGCAATAATTTCTTCGTTTTGTGTTATCTTAAATGTAAAGTAGTTCTCGTCCCAGTTTATTTCAATGAACATAGGAATGCCAAATTCAAACTTACCCACCTCGTCAGAGAATCCAGGATTTCCTTCACGGTAACGAATTCTGCCTTCGCCTCCTTCAGCTGGATCATTATCCATTACGATATCGCCGAAATTTTTCCCAGATGTGAAACTACCGTTAAAAAGACCCACGTATGCGTAATCGCTTTGATTGTCACCAACCTCATCATCGATGTTGAGACGTACAGTGGCATCGAATGTGAATTTACCTGAGCTGACTTTATCTGATGGAACAGCAAAGCGAAGCTCACCGGCGCTGGTGGTCAAAAGATCTTCAATTTTACCCACTTTGTTTTCAGTTGCATTGTCGGCCTTGTATACTGCATCATTTACAGCTTCATCATCAGAGAGATCGTCGCCGATTATGTCGCCATAACTTCCATCAACGATGGTAAGTACATTATCCTCAACTGAATACGTACCTGATATTTCTGAAGTAGAATCGTCGCCGTAGTATTTAAATGAAATGGCTTGATTATCTTCATCATGGATATAATCAGAGTACTCTATTTGATAGTTTCCGGGTTCTACGTCATCATAATAGTATTTCAAACTCTCGTCAGAAAACAGATAGATATTGGGTAAGTCCGCTGATGTTTTGGATAGAGAACTTGCGCCACGGGGGGCCAGCTCCCACAGTACACCAGTAAGCTTGTCATTGCCTACAGGTGGATCTATAGGTCCACTATTAGACTGTTCTTCACTGTTGCAACCAGCAATTAGCATGGAGCCACAAAGTATAGATAGTAAAACCCTATTCTTACTCATATAATGTTTCACCTAATGTTGGAATTAATTTTAATTGTAAGTATCTCTCTTTACACCTAATTTGGTATTTCTAAGTATTTTTGTGCGATTTATTTAATTTTGCTTATATATTACTGAGGTTACAATGTAAATAATTGACAACTTCCATGTCAAAATTTGCTTCTTCTACTATCAAGCTTTAATCCGACATAATACCCTTATTAATTAATGAATAAGCTATATGTGAAGAAAGGAAAGGAACCGACCTAACACCTCTAAATAGACAGCAATATTGAATACGCCTTATCGCTGATAAATTACTGACCGCAAGGTTTTTATTTTTCACCAACCAAAGATTTTCTTTCAATAAATGGCATTAGTCGCTTGACATTGGCGAGTGTCACACTTCGCCGTTGAACTGGGGCTTGTCAATCGCAAATTTTGACGTTATAGAACCCAAAGATAGGTGTTATTTTTTTGATCTTATGCTGTATGTTACTAATTTTAAAACTAAAGAAATTTTGAAAATTAAAGGTGTGTTTTTACGATTAAATTTCTTAATTTAATCAATAGTGATAGGGTTTATCTTTATCTTTATCTTTATCTTTATCTTTATCTTTATCTTTATCTTTATCTTTATCTTATACTAATTGATGTGTTGCTATTATAAATTTATAACAGTTATTTTTACATCTATTTTAGGGCAAACAACAATGTACAAAAACATTATATTTTTTTCAATGCTAGGATTAACTATATCTGCATCGGCTTTTAGTGGTGACAAAGTTTCCGATAGCAATAATCAAGGAACTGATATTCATAATTTTTACGTTCAAGAAGGAACAGATCCTACTTGGTCACAAATCTTAAGTACAGATGCTTTAAAACCACTACAGACACATACTTCAGCAGGTTTTGAAGGTTCTCGTATTAAAATTGATCACGAGAAAGTGGAGACCGGACCTTATGGTAATCGACCAATTAATAGCGAAAGCAATAAGTATCGTATACATACCGTAGGCCACCCTTCGATTACGCAAGATAAGTTTCATCTGTGGAGCCGTTGGTATCAAGAGGACGGTAACACACAAATTTTTCGCCTGTTTAAAGACGAAGAGAATGTTAGTAATCAGCGTAAGCTAGCAGCTCGGGTAGAGGCATTTAGTCCTCAAGACCGCTGGTTACCAGAACCTAGTGTTTGGCATGAATTTTCTGCACGTTTCAATGTATTGAACGCTGCGGGGTGCTCAGCAGAGCCTGTTAAAAAGCATTACTGTTCTTTGTTCCAAGCTAAAGGTAATAACGTAGATCATTGGTCGGTCATGTTGAGAGTGCATGGTGACGGAAGCCTGTGGTTCTATCCACGCGGCGCCAAGCACACTAAAATTCGTGACAATGTCTTAGGTCAGCCATTTAATATGAAAGTTCGTGACAATGGCTTGGATTACGAAATGTATATCGATGGTGAGTTAGTGGGTACTGGACAATTTAAAAGAACCGAAGAAATTGGATTCAGATGGGGAATCTATGTTGGTTCCACTAAAGTTCTTGATGATATTTTAGTTTTGGTTACTGGGGCAAGTATGAAGTAGCTTTATTGAGAGAGATAAATCATTTCAATAATAAGTACACGAAACAATAGAAGTCATACCGTGATAATTTTTCGGTATAACTCATGATAGTTATGGTTCATCGTTTGTCAATTAATTGAACTGTTTGTCAATACATTACCTGATTAATTATTTTAAACTGTACGTGGGGATTAAGCTGTTGAAACAAATGTCACTTCTTAAGAACAAACTATTGTTCATTTGTATCGTACCTTTATTGCTCGTGTCATTGGCCTTATTTACAACCACAATCAATGAATTGAATTATTTTAAAAAAGAGCAAATAGAGCGCGAGCGCGTCGTTCTATTGGAACACAAGCAAAGTGAATTAAAACACCTAGTAACGTTAGCTCTATCATCCATGCAGGATATATTAAAACTACCTGCGTCAAAAGAGCGCGATATGATGATTATCGACATGGCGAACCGTTTTAAATTTGATGATAATTCTTTCTTCTTTCTTAACTCTTATGATCAATGGTCGATTGCAAATGGTCGAATAAATAGAACTGAACCAAAGAAGCTAAATTTCACTCGTGATTCCCCAACTGAACTGCACCCGCTTGAAAAAATGGTTCTCCAAGCTCGATCTGGTGGCGGATTTGTACAGTATGACGCGCAAAAAAGCTCAAATTCTGCATACTATCCCAAGCTTGCCTACACGCAAAATGTACCCGGTTATGACTGGTTAATCGGTACAGGATATTTTATTGATGATATTGAGCTTGCTGCGCAAGAGAAAGTTAACTCATTCGAATCAACCATCACTCGAATTATGAATCAAACAGGTCTTATTGCTTTAGGGATTTTTATTCTTTCATTAGCCGCGTGTGCGTTCTCAATCATGAAGGCCTTAAAGCCATTTGATAATATGAACGAAGCATTGCAAGACATTGCTCATGGTCAGGGAGATTTAACCCATAAATTGGTTGTTGAAGTTGATGATGAGGTGGGTCGATGTGCTAAGTCATTTAATGACTTTTCAGAAAAAATCCGCCTGATTGTCAAGACTGTCTCAACAGAAGCGCAGGTGATTAAAGGCGCGTCTACTGCACTAGATAACTCATCCCAATCCAGTTTAGAACTAGTACAAAAGCAAAAGGTTAAGACAGAATTGTTAACGCATGTCATTCATGAAATGATCATGAGTGCACAAGAAATTGCCAACAATGGGGTTCAAGCCGCTAGTGCTGCTAATAAGGCAACAGAGGAAGCAACAAAAACATCTGCTTCGCTATGCGATGCTGTGCAAGAACTGAGCAGGCTCAATGAAGATATTCATCTGTCCTCCAATGCAATGAATGAGTTACGACAAGAGACTGAAGCAATCGGCTCAGTACTTGAGGTGATTCAACAAATAGCTGAACAAACGAACCTGCTGGCTCTTAATGCCGCCATTGAAGCTGCCCGAGCAGGTGATCAAGGCCGAGGGTTCGCAGTTGTAGCGGATGAAGTAAGAACACTTGCCAGCAGGACCCAGGCTAGCACCGAAGAGATTCGTGTGATGATCGACAAACTGCAGATTAGCGCGAATAATGTTGTGGAATCTATGACAGTGAGTAGAGCATCGAGTGTTCATGCTAAAACAGTCACGGAAGAATCTAACCATTCCCTGGTTCGGGTTAATCAAGCAATCATTTTGTTGAATGAGGTAAATGCTACGATTTCGACGGCTGCCAATGAGCAGACCTCGGTTACGGAAGAGTTAAATTCTAATCTACATGGCTTATTTGAGCTTACGAATAATACTGAATCTGAGGTGAATTCGGTCGCTAGGATTAGTGAAGAGTTGAAGCAAAATGTAGTCGCTCTCAATAAAGAGATGTCGCAATTTACGGTGTAATTGGCGATTCGACTCAAACATAAAATGACGTTAATGGTGCTGACTAGGATCATCATTTAATAGCTAGGGCTTTGTTGCGTAATTCAGTGGAATAAATCCAGAACCTGCGACCTAACCAGCCACACCCACTACCTCTCATGGCTCTCTGATCTTTTAGATTGTGAGAGTCAGTGTAAAACAAACAGAATAAGCGCAGGTGGCCACGTCAGTTCAATGATTTAGCTATCACGACGGCACTCATGGTGAAAGGGTTTTTCTATGCTACTGAGAGCGCTGCAAGGATTTATCGACTCAGTATTTAGGTTAGCCCATGTACCATTAAGGTGTTCGCATTACACCTGTATCAGTCGTAGAGCCAAACAAGTTGAGGTTTCATTGAAGACTAAAACGAAAGGAGCGATACGGCACATAGCCATTGATACTACTGGCCTTAAGGTTTATGGCAAAGGCGAATGGAAAGGCAAAAAACAGCACGGATGGCAAGCGTAGAGTTTGGCGAAAGCTTCATATCCCAGTAGATACAATTACTCATGAGTTCATTGTTGCCGAACTAGTTTTACCAACGATTACAAATCGATAGGTACTCCCGAACTTACGAAAACAAATACGCCGAAGTATCCTTGCGGTGGCTGGTGATGGTTCTTATTACACTAGAGTATGTCAAACTGCTAATAAGATTATGGGAGCCATCGAAATCTCGCCGTGGGCTGCCAAAAATTATATGGTTCAAATAAGTATTGAAAAGTGCGGTATGGATACCACAAACGTTCACTTTCAGAAGCAGCGATGTGTCGAATTAAACAGTTGCTAGGAGGGTAACTTAGCTTAAAAATTACTATTCACTCTGCTGATTTCTTATCAATCTTTGTCTAACATCACTACTAGCCTAGTCTAAGGGACAATTGTTAAGAACTCCCGAGGTAAGATATCCCCTTTCTCATAGCTCAGCCTGATTTACATAGTCGCACTTCTATTCGCGACTTCGGGCTATTCTATCTGTAGCTAGGTTACCCAAGCTGACTATACCTACTATCAGATATCTGTTCGTCAAGCTATGTTTTGCCATTTACTTCCTTCAGATTCCACCTCACGATAGACACCCTTGCATAAGCTAACGTGTCCTGCTCGATAAGGCACGTAGAGGGCTTTGACCTCCTAGGTTGGTGCTATGCTCGGCGCATAAAAAAACGCCCGACATTCCAGATCAGGCGTTCTTATTCATAGCTCGTAACGTAGAATTTACTATCTATTACTGACTATCATACCGCCGCTTCTTGGGCGATAGTTTCTTCTTTCTCAACCGAGAGTTTTGCCACCAGTTTGGATAGAGCTTCTACAAAGTAGTAGTCACCATAGATGAGAGAGCAATTAACACCCAATCCTTTAGGACAGTTGAACGCCCCTCCAGTTAAGATTCCCTGCTGATTATCCTCGCCTGCTGTACAGTAGTTGTCATAAAGACTCTTTAGGATCCTATTGGCGGCTTCAAAGTAATGTGCTTTCTTTGTTTCATCTTCAACAAGCTCAGAGATGAGTAACATACCACTCGCAGCACACGCCGCTGCAGAAGTATCTCTTGGCGTATTCTCATCTCTTGGAGCTCTAAAGTCCCAATGTGGGACTGCGTCTTCAGGTAACTGGTCAATAAAGAAGTCAGCGGTTCTCATGGCTGCTTCTAGGTATCTTGGCTCTCTAGTGTATTTATAACTTAATGCACAGCCATGAACCGCCCACGATGCGCCTCTACTCCACGCAGAATTCTCATTGTAGCCTTGACCACCGTAGTAGCTTTTCACATCACCAGTAATATAGTCAAACTCAACCATATGCCTTACCGAACCATCTGGTCGAATAAACTCTTTAAGCACAGTATCTGCGTGCGCCATGGCAATCAGTTTGAATCGCGGTGCATCTAGTTGGTCAGCAGCCCAGTAGAGAAGAGGTAAGTTCATCATACTGTCAATAATACTCAAACCTTTCGGGTCTGCGGCACTTACATCATTTTTATTCCAAGCGGTTAAGAAACGTCCATTGATGTTAAATCGACTCGCTAGGTGACTCGCTGCTCTAAGTGCACGATTTTTAGAACGCTCGTTGCCAAATAGTTCATACTGCTTGATTGAAGTAAGTTGCCACATAAAGCCAACATCATGGTGGATATTAACATATTCATCAAGCGGGCCATCCATCGTGTTCTCGCGTGCTATGGCGATGCCTTTGAATGGCTGGTAGTGCTCTTTCTCATAAAGCAGCCACAACAAACCAGGCCAAAAACCGACAACCCAAGCCCAAGGAGCGTGGGTATCTTCATACCTACCTTCAGACGTCATGGAAGGAAACTGTACTGAAATGTCTTCACTAGTAAATTTAACTTTCTCAAACACACTTTTCCAAGCGTTATTTGCCCACGTTTTATCTGAATCCATTTTTATCCCTCTACTTCTTTCGGTGATAATTACGTTTAGTTCATAGCTCAAATATAGGGTAATCACCTTGGAAAAAACATGTCTGTTTTTGGTGTAATCAGGGATGATTTTTGCGACGGTCGGCACCCAGTTTAGTGAACACCAAATGAAGTAGGCTTTAATGTGATGGGCACACCTCCCTTTTAGGGTCGTAGTGCCAGACGAATAGTACAACCAGTGAGAACAATAGTTCGGGAGCTTAACGACCAAGATTCGACAAAAATAAAGCCAACAATTCACACAGGCTGAAAAGCGTAATTAATCTGTTGTGGGGGCCGGCGAGGTAGCCTTTACATTCCCATACCGACAGAGATGAGTCCCTGCCAACAAAATAACGCCATAAGATCCATTCCATCGACGCAGTCACCCACGGAGGGACAATCCACATGACAGGACCAAAAATAAATAGGATACCAGCGCACAAGGCTGCTTTTTTGCTCATCTTTCGTTCGTTGTCACCAAAAATCGATAGCAAGAAAGCGCGTTATTCGCGTTGATAGTTTGCTTAAGTAGCATCATCACAACCCAAAGCCAAAACACTTGCCAATAACTCAAATTAGCACCCATATAACTATAGGTTGGGTAACATCTATTGGTGTCACTGGCCCACCAACTTCGAGCAACGCAAATGCCCCTAATCGCAACCAACAAATGAGTTGAATGACACTAGTCGCAGACACAGTCCACGAGCCGCCACTCGTGACAATAAAATTCACGATTAGACCAACGCCAACAATCGTCACTACAAGATCAATGTTAAAAACCGCGGCTGCGAAAAGCGCTAAACCGTTTAACCAGATCGCCGCAAACATAATAGTCAAAGGAAAAGAGAGCCAGGTATAAACTTGCTCAGATGCTCGTCCGAACCGAACCTTGATAGCTTCCATAGCCGTCTCAACGCGCATCTTGCGATAACGGGGAGCAAAATAGCCAGCCGCGACGAAAAAGCCAAAGGCATTACCCCAAAAAATGAACAATACTGTCAGCCCATCCTCATAGGCCTTGGCTGCAGCCCCCGTAAAGGTCCACGCGGAAAACTGTGTCATGAAAGCAGTAGCGCCCGCCATCCACCACATCATTGCTCCACCACCGCGGATAAAGCTCGAACTATCTGTGGCAAAAAGCTTGAACACTAAAGCGGCGAACAATAAGAAAGCAAAGTAACCTACAATAATAACAGTATCAATGAGCTCTATATCACTCCTTATACATCACAGATTATTCATTCACTGCGATTAGTCCTATTGGTTTCGCCGTCCATACGGAACTCAATGACCGCAACAATGAAACTCGACTCAAATCACAGTTAATGGTTAAAAGTAGAAATATTACTACCTCGCCTTCAAGTTACGCTGATAGATTACAATTACCTGGAACGCTGTTTCAAATAAAATGCAACCTCTAATTACTTCTTGAAGGCGCGGATGATGGTAAAACCATGCTAAACACGACATCCTTTAGTCAACATCTACGCTCTAACGTTTATCAACACAATAAACATACAAAGAAACAATCAGTTAGAAATTTAAAATCAGATACTTACCAAACGTTTTTAACTCAGTAAATACTGATAAAACGGGTCACTCTCAAGCTGGATATTTGACTATGAGCCAATACAAAATAGCGATCATCGGCGAATGCATGGTGGAGCTACAACGCAAAGAAGAACTACTAAAGCAAAGTTTCGGTGGTGATACATTAAACACCGCGCTGTATCTTTCTCGTTTGACGAAAAATTACAACATTTCAGTGAGCTACATTACCGCATTAGGTAATGACCCTTTCTCTGCTGAAATGCTAAAAGCGTGGTCTGAAGAGGGCATTGATACCGATCAGGTACTGCGTCTAGACGACAAAATGCCCGGCCTTTATCACATCGAGACCGATGAAACTGGCGAACGCACCTTCTTTTACTGGCGCGGCGATGCAGCGGCTAAATTCGTGTTCGATCAGCCAGAGAGCCAATCCCTTGTCGATTCATTGATGGATTACGATGCGGTTTACCTAAGCGGCATCACCTTGGCTATTTTAACTGACACTGGACGTGACACCCTGTTTAGCTTCTTAGAGAAGTTCAAGGCCAAAGGCGGCAGCGTCTTCTTTGACAACAACTATCGACCAAAATTATGGGCGAACCGAGATACCGCTCAGCGCACGTACCTTGCGATGCTCGGTTTCACGGATACCGCATTGCTCACCTTCGAAGATGATCAATACTTATTCGGTGACACATGTCTAGATGAGTGCATTGAACGCACTCAGCAAGCAGGCGTCTCTGAAATTGCCATCAAGCGTGGCGCAAAAGAGTGCCTAGTACTTAGCGAAGGTCGCGCAGAGTATGTCGCGCCTAAGCCAGTTAACTCCGTTATTGATACCACAGCTGCGGGGGACTCATTTAGCGCCGGTTATCTTGCCAAGCGCCTAACAGGTGGTGATGCATTTAGATCAGCGGAAATAGGACACAAAGTCGCCGGAACTGTGATTCAGTACCGCGGTGCAATCATTCCTAATACAGCAACGCCAACTCTTGATTAGTAGGACAAAACAAATGACAACTCTAAATGAACAGCTAGCAAGCCTTAAAGTGATTCCCGTCATTGCCATTAACAAAGTGGAGGATGCTATTCCTCTAGGTAAAGCATTAGTAGACAACGGCATGCCTTGCGCAGAAATCACGTTCCGTACCGAATGCGCAGCAGACGCAATCGCTGCAATGCGTCAAGCGTATCCAGAAATGCTGATTGGCGCGGGTACCGTTCTTACCAACGAACAGGTGGACCAAGCGATTGAAGCTGGCGTTGATTTTATCGTAAGCCCAGGCTTCAACCCACGCACGGTTCAATACTGCATCGATAAAAACGTACCAATCGTGCCTGGAGTAAACAACCCAAGCCTTGTTGAGCAAGCAATGGAAATGGGTCTGCGTACGTTGAAGTTCTTCCCAGCAGAGCCATCTGGCGGTGTGGGTATGCTAAAAGCACTAACAGCCGTATACCCAGTGAAATTTATGCCAACAGGTGGTGTAAGCCTAAAGAATGTCGATAATTATCTATCCATCAAGTCTGTATTAGCATGCGGCGGCACTTGGATGGTTCCAGCCAACCTTATCGACGAGGGTCGCTGGGATGAACTAGGTCAGTTGGTTAAAGGTGCGGTTGCGCACGTTAACTAATTCGCCCCCCCCCCCCCCCGCTTATGGAAACTATGCCCCACGAGCTTTGGCCATGGGGCTAATTTCTTTTTGAAAAATCAATCATGATGGGATAATAAGGAAAAAAACATCCGCTCTAACCGCTATTTTTAACGAAACCGCACCCAGCTCAAATTTACTTACCTCAACCGCCGACGCAGTTACACAGTTACGCAGCAGATGACAGTCAAGACATTAAGCGTCCAAAGCAAGTCCATGCATCTAACAGGGAGCTCAATGAAAATAAGCCTACACACTAACCGTTTGTTCGCAAATGCCAATGATACAACGGCATAGTTTGCTTGGAATAATAGACTTCAGATGCCACCTTAAGAATAGACTTTTCCGTTCAATGTGAATCTTTGCTTTTGAGAATGAGAATGAGAAAGGAAAGCTAGTGAAACTATGAGACAACGACCATAAGTCTGTTGACTATCAAAAATAAAAAAACCAATGATAACACTGGCTGGCCAAATCCCGATATGGACATCAAAACAAATAATAAAATAGCCAATAAGTGGTGCTACGTTTGATTTGAAGCAGCCTCAGATATAAAATTTCAAGGAGTTCTGAGGCCACTTTAAGTCAGATCAAATTAATCAATCAAAGTGCGAACGTATTCAGCAATTTCAGTGACCTGGCAATTAGCAAAGAAACATTCTTGGAACTGAGCGCCACCAACAGCTTGCTTGACTAGATCTTGATCAATCGCTTTTAGTGATGCTACAACGTCCTTGCAAACAGCAGCCTTAACATCATTAAGAATTGCTGCGTTTTGCTGCTGAGGTACAACTCGTTCTACAGGGTAGCCTTCGCCACGAGCACCAGTAAATGCTTTTTCGAAGATATAACGAACATTCAGCTCTCCAGCCCAACCAAAGCCTTTCGCAAACGCCAATGAAATAGCATTACCATTGTTAATTTGGTTGAAAAGGAATGCATCTGATGGTTCTAAGCAGTAACCACATACCACACCTGGGTGAAGGTTGCTTGCCACCAACGCACCTTGGCCTGTGCCACAGCCAGTTACGATAAAGTCTACTGCTTTTGAGTTCAGTAGGATGCTCGCCATGATACCTAGGTGAATGTAAGTTAGGTGGTGGTCGTTTTCATCTGTCATACCGACATTGAATACGTCGTGGCCTAAATTACCTGCCACAAGGTTTAGTTCAGAAGCAACCATCGCATTTTTTGGTGCTTGGCTGTTTTCCATCATTAGTGCAATTTTCATAGTAGTTCCCCGACGAGAAGGCTCGTCATTAGTTTAATCTTAAACAAAATCTTTGCGCATTGGTGTGAACGTATCGATTAGCGTACCTGCCTCAACACACACACAACCGTGTTCAATATCTGGCTGCTTATACATGGTGTCACCGGCCTTAACGATGTGCATTTCCTCGCCAATCGTGAATTCAAAAGCGCCAGACAGCACATAAGTAAGCTGCTCATGTGGGTGCGAATGCATAGCACCAACCGCACCTTTTTCAAAATGGACTTCAACCGACATCATGTTGTCGTTGTGTGCAAGCACCTTTCGGCTGACACCATCACCTAAGTCTTCTAACTGCACATTTTTATTGAATACGAACATGTGTAAAAACCTATTATGTTTGTGATTCGCTAGACACCAAATCACTTGATTTGCGTAATCGATAAATGGTTACTAGGTTCGTCACTATAAGTGTCGCTTCAAGTAAGGTACCACCTATTGAACCAACCAATATATTGTTGATTAGCCAACATGTCGCACCAAGCAAAAAGCCAATACGCATTGCCACGCCGCTGAGAACAAACATTGAGAACGTCCCGATCATCGTGCCAAAAATTGACCAAAGCTGCCCTATACCATCAGCAACCCAAAACCACCTGCAACAACAATGAACAATACTGCTACAAGCTTGGACCGTGTATGTATCGATACCAACGTTCTTGCTGCCGACAGTCCGGCTGCCGCGGCAGATACGGTTGAACCTAGTAGTAAATAGTGGAAAAGATGATTGATATTAAAGACAAACATTAAAATTTTGAGCTGCCTGTCGTCTTTTTGGTAAAAGGTAGAAATTCCTAAACCAAAACTCAAAAAACCTAATACCTGTCCGACAGAAAATAGATCCATCACCTTCTCTTAAGCCTGTTAGCGAGACAACCAACCACCGTCAACGGCAATAGTGTAACCATTGATATAGTCAGATGCTTTCGATGCCAAGAATACACATGGCCCCGCTAGATCTTCCGGAGTGCCCCAACGGTCAGCTGGAATACGCTCTAAAATTTCAGCATTACGCTGCTCATCAGCGCGCAGTGCTACTGTGTTATTTGTTGCCATGTAGCCCGGCGCAATAGCATTAACATTAATGCCTTCTTTTGCCCATTCGTTAGCCATTAGTCGAGTCACACCCATCACTCCACTCTTTGAAGCGGTGTAAGATGGTACTCGAATACCACCTTGGAATGACAACATTGACGCGACGTTAATGATTTTGCCACCTTGGCCTTGCGCGATAAACTGTTTCGCTACCGCTTGTGACATAAAGAACACCGACTTTATGTTGATATTCATCACGTCATCCCAATCTTGCTCAGAGAAGTCAATGGCGTCGTTACGACGGATGATGCCTGCATTGTTTACCAAGATATCAATTCGACCTAACTCCGTAACTGCACGATCGACGATGCTTGGAATATCATCTAACTTCATTAAGTTAGCGCGAATATCAACAAACTTGCGACCTGTCTCTTCGATCATCGCAATCGTCTCTGACGGTTCAACAATGTTCACGCCAACAATGTCACAACCTGCTTTAGCAAGCCCGATAGCCATTCCTTGCCCAAGACCGGTATCACAACCAGTTACCACTGCTACCTTGCCTTCAAGGCTAAACGAATCAAGAATCATAATCTGTACCTTTGTAGTGAATGTGTGGTGAACAAAAAAAGGCCGGTGTTCACTCTGTTGAAACTTACATTACACAAAAAATGATACGATCTAAAGTTATTTTTGAAATTGCGTTTTAATTTTTAAAGTTAACTACAACTAATGTGATTGACATCTCAATTATTGGTTTTAAATTAATGAAATGGCTTTTCGAAACTACTGACTCGCTCGAACATGTCAGGTATAATCAGGTACTATCGAAAATGACTCAGAGCGTGAAATGGAAAAATCAACTCAACCGGAAGCTGTATCGTCAGTATTAAAAGTATTTAACATCCTCTCAGCACTGGCTAACCAAAAAGAGATTGGTGTATCCGAGCTATCTCAACGCTTGATGATGTCAAAGGCGACAACCTATCGCTTTTTACAAACCATGAAGACACTCGGGTTTGTTGAGCAGGAAGGGGAAGCCGATAAATACTCACTGACATTAAAATTATTTGAGTTAGGTTCAAAAGCTTTAGAGCATGTCGACCTCATTAATCTTGCTAATACTGAGATGGCGAAAATCTCCAAGATAATCAATGAAACTGTCCACTTGGGCTCCATTGACGAAGACTCCATCATCTACCTACACAAGATAGACTCCAGTTATCATCTACGTATGCACTCACGCATCGGTCGCCGCAACCCGCTCTACAGCACAGCTATTGGTAAGGTGTTGATGTCTCATATGGATGAGCAAGAAGTACGAGCTCTCTTGGCTGATGTTAAGTTTAAAAAACACACGCAGCATACGCATGAAAACGCAGACCAACTGCTTGAAGAATTGAACCTTGTTCGTGAGCAGCATTTTGGTGAAGACAACGAAGAACAAGAGCCAGGATTGCGTTGCATTGCAGTACCGGTTTACGACCGATTTGGTGACCCTATTGCGGCTATCTCTGTTTCGTTTCCTACTATCCGATTCGAAGAAAACCGCAAACAAGAGTACATTGCCCAGCTCCACTCGGCTGGCCGCAATGTTTCTGAGCACTTGGGCTATCACAATTACCCTGTCTGACATTAATACAGTTAAAAAAGCAGCACTCGTGCTGCTTTTTTTGCCGCCAAGCACTTTATTGAAACACCATTTCATTTAAGGGATTTACATGGGTACTTCAGCTTCAAATAACATTTTCGACTTTTTGATTCACCTTGACCCTTTCGACCTTCTACCAAAACAGGTGGTTGAATCACTAGCAGGCTCAGTCACAGTCAAATACCTAGCCAAGGGAGAAAGTATTGAGTTTCACTCGATGTGCGAGAAACGGTACCTCTATGTGATTCGAAAAGGCGCAATAGAGCAGCGTACCCAAATCAATAAACTCCGAGCCCGTCTCGGTGAAGAGGATCAGTTTGGGTTTACTTTCCTTGAGCCCCTTAATGAAGCAGAAGATGGCTACCGAGCGGAAGCTATTGAAGACTCGCTACTTTATCTTATACCACATGCAAACATTCAAGAGACGTGCAAGCAACATCCCGAGCTTAAAGACTACTTTGCCGCTACGGCAAAAACCCGTTTGAACTCCGCCATACGTTCTATCGTCAACAAAGAAGAGAAAAGCTTGTTCTTTCGTACGGTTGGAGAAGTCGCCAGCGAAAATATCACAGTATCAAGTTACGACGACTCGATCATGGATGTCGCCAAGGCCATGTGTGGTAAGCGTCGCAGCTCATGCGCCGTGGTACTAAAAGAACATGAAATTGTCGGCTTGGTCACCGACCGTGATATGACCCAACATGTTGTCGCTCAGGGCATAGATACCCAGCGACCTATTTATGAAGTCATGACACGTAACCCCATTTTGATCAATAGCGAAGACAAAGTGATTCAAGCGATTTCACTCATGTTGCAGTATAATATTCGATGCCTGCCTGTAATCGCCAATAACGAAGTAAAAGGCTTATTAACGACTACACATCTAGTTCATAACCATCGTACTCAATCGCTCTTCCTCATTGAAAAAATCAAGTACGCCAACTCGATCAATGCGCTTGCGAGTTTACGAGATGAAAAAGAAACTATTTTCCAAGCCTTGGTCGAAAGTGGCGTGAGCGCCGAAATTCATGGTCAGGTGATGTCGATGATCATGGATGCGTTCAATAGACGAATAATCCAACTAACTGAAGAAGTGCTCGGTCCACCACCTTGTGAATACGCTTGGATGGTTGCTGGGTCGCATGCAAGAAACGAAGTACACATGCTCTCTGATCAAGACAATGCTCTCGTACTCGCAGAAGATGCAACCAAGGATGATCGATTCTACTTCACTTACTTTGCAATGCGAGTGTGTAATGGATTAGCCGCAGTGGGCTATCCCCTTTGTGATGGCAAGTACATGGCAGCCACAGCAAAATGGAATCAGAGTGTAGGTCGCTGGAAAGAATACTATACAAAATGGGTAGCTAGTCCAGAATACAATAAACTGCTCAACATCAGTGTCTTCATGGAAATACGCTGCGTGTACGGGAACGCGGAACTTGTTGATACGCTTCAAAACCACCTACACCAGACCATTCATGCAAACCCTCGCTTTATCCCGGCACTAACACGCGATGCCATCGAAACATCACCGCCACTTGGTATTTTCAATAGCCTGGTACTAGAAAAAAGTGGTGATAACACTAAATCACTCAACATCAAAAAATTTGCGTTGAATCTCATCATCGATCTTGCTCGAATATACAGCCTTGCCGCTGGAGGGTCGCTAACAGGGACTGAAGAGCGATTTCGATATGCAGTTGAGCAAGGCACCTTGTCTCAAAACAGTTGCGACAACATTATCGGCGCGTACCGTTTTCTAACTCAAGTTCGTTTTAGGCACCAGCTCAACGCACAGCTTCGTGGTGATACTCCGGATAACCACATCCGCCCTGACGAATTCAGCAGTTTTGAACGCAAGCACCTCAAAGAAGCGTTCAAGATAATCAGCGAACTGCAGGATGTCGCTAAACTCAAATTTGTAGGCGGGTTCTAACATGCTGGCCAAAGCCCTACAAAAGCTATTCTCTAAAGGCGACAATATTGAAGCTTTGCACCAATCCATGCAGGCTAAACGCTGGTCTTCTCATGCCCTCGAGCATTACTTTGCCCACCCGCTCCCTAATGCAGAGCGCCCGTTGTCTGAACAACAATTTGTCGCACTCGATTTTGAAACGACAGGATTAAATCCTGACACTGATAGGATCCTCTCTATTGGAACGGTTGAGTTAAACTATGAAGAGATTGATTTAACCAGTGTTAGCGAAGTGATTCTGCGCTACGACGTTATTGTGCGACCAGAGAGCGCTATCATTCATGAAATTATGCCCATTCAAGTTCAAAAACAGGGGGTGGAGCCCGAGCCAGCACTCGATCTATTAATCGAACATTGTGCAGGCAAAACTATCATTGCCCACAGTGCGGGCATTGAGTATGGCTTTTTATCGTCGTATCTCAAAAGGCGCTATCAATTGGAAAAGCTGCCTTGTTACATGATAGACACCTTGATGCTTGAGAAGCGATTTAGCTATTTAGGAAAAAATAGTGGCCATGCTAGCTTCCAACTCGATGATCTGCGCCAACACTATAATTTGCCCGATTATCAGGCCCACTCCGCAGCCAGTGATGCATTAGGTTGTGCGGAGCTATTATTAGCTCAAGTAAAGAGACTAAGACTCTGTCATCGCCCGCTCAGTGAAGTGATGTGCAAACCACCCTATTAAACGTGACAACTCATGCTTAACCTGCCACTAGCTCTTGTTTTTCAAAACCATGGCTATTGGATTGCAGATCGTCCGATAGCCGTTTTCATTGAACTCAATGAAAATGGCTTGATTGACGCTTGCATCTGACTAACGGATTCTAAAATGCTTCCTTGCGGTACAGACTGAGATAAGTGTCCATCGGCAATCCGCTTGGTTAATGAAACGACGACATTGTGGTCATTAGCCCAAATGTAGGCATTGCCTAAACGATAATTGATAAGTGCAATGATGACTCGCTTCTAAGCCTCTCCTGAAGTGCGACTTTACGAGATTACATCCGATGCTTGCTTCTTTGCAAACGGAAGAAATGATGTAACCTCATACTTTATGGTTTCAACCAATAAAATGAAGTCTATATCATCCGCCATTACACCCCTAGGACAAGCAAGAGAAATAGCAATCATAAATTTTGCGAACAATCATAAAACTTCCTTAATGAAATTACATAAAATATCAATTGAAGCATCAGTTTAAAAATCATATCAAGATCTATAATCAAATGAGGCCACATACGTCCTTAGAATACCAAACGCCCGATGAATTACATCGAGCGTATGGTTAGAAGTGTCAACCCATATCAGGACGGGGCAAGTATGTAACTTAGTACGACCTAAATTTAACATACTGACAATTATTATTTGGTATCACTTTAACCAGCTTACCTGTTAGGCTATTACTGCTCACATAGTTTGATGTCACGTTAACTGAGCCGCTACCATCAATGCTGGATAACGTCCCCCTGAAATCACAACTATTATTTGCATCACTGTCCCACAATTGCACTGTCTTTCCTGCGAGATCTCTATCAATCGCTACACAGCTTGCTTGGGATAAGTCCAACTCCATTTTCTGCCCCCAACTATATTGGGTGATGACATCACACCCTTCAGATACAGGTGGATCGACTGGATCAACAGGCTCCTCTGGATCGACCCCCTCCGGAGGCCAAGAACCTCCAGCCACAGTGACACCAGAAGTTGGTATCTGCTGATGAACGCCCTCTGCCAACGCTTGATTCCAAGTCGCTATTGGCTCTTCATTAATATTGAGATGTTTGTACTGGCTGCCATCCCAATTGAGCGCGTACTCGACATCAGGTTCATCGAATAGCCCCCATCGAGTAATACTCTCACCCGAACTCTTTGCTTTCTCCAGTGTATTGTTGGTTAGGACATTATTAGGCCCTGTCGGTCCTGACCACTTACTGGCGTGGTCGCCGGAGCCAACCCAAATCGGTTGCCACGTTGACCCCGATTCTGGCGCCCCATTAGACCAACTGCGATGCTCGTACGGCACGGCGATATGATTTAAGCGAACCAAATTATTTCGCTCCCAGCCACCGTGGAAGTTCATATCAACATTCAGTGTATTGTGCTCGACGATATTTCCAGTCGCTGACCATTGGAGAGCGAGGTGTCGAATGTTACGAATATCGTTATTGTGGATCCAGCTGTTGTATAACTTAGAGCCACGAACATAGCCATTTCCGCCAGCCCCCTTATTCCACGAGCCGTCGATCGTGTTGTTGGAGATGGTGACTGCTTTGGCGAACTCACTGACAATAGGATGTGAACCGATCATGTCGATACGGACATTATCAACCCAGCCGTTATACGCCCACTTGAGAATGATGCCGTGAATCGCATCTTGTGCACATACGTTCTCATATCGATACAAGACGCCATTAGGGTTGCTCGCCGAAAACTGGTTGCGATTGTAGCCCTCACAATGGCTGCCTTTCGTGTCCATGGTTAGAAAGAAGTCTTGCAGACCAAAGTTTTCTACCGCACTGACTGGCATGACACGGCTGTTGTAACCACTCTCATTGTTTAGCGGGATATCAAACTCTAGAGCGCCATCAAGGGTGACCGAATTGTTGCCACTGTTTACCGCTGTCACTTTAAAAATCTGTGTGCGCATGTGACCGGTTTTTATGTGACTACCACTTCTTCTCGATTCTGGCACTTGCCCTTTATCCAAAAACGCTTTGTCGTTGGCGGCACCGACATAAATAAGATCGCCCTGGCTAAACTCACCGGCTTTTCCTGATTCTATTACAATGGTGTTGTCACCCATTTTTGCAGGTTGTGCAAACTCAATGCTGTGTTTCCAGTGGAAGTTGACGCTCCCCTCGTAAGCGGGTTCCTTGACATGCTTCTCTCGAGTTTCGACACGAAATACGCCAAAACCAGGCCAGTATTTCTTATCAAAATCAGGAGCATTACTGGCATCCACACCATAAGGTGACCAAGACTTAACGACTATTTGAGTACCCGTGGCTGGATCGCTTCCCGCCCCTTTGATAACTAACCCTGACTTGTCAATATGGATTTCATCACTCAGGTTAATAGTGCCCTGTGGCAGTATTATCACCGTATTTTTACTCGTAGAAGCGGTAACCTCATTGTCAATAATAGCTTGCAATGCAGCAGAATCATCGATGCCATCGTCGACGATAACACCGTGATCAACTGCGTAGATAGTATTTTGAAATGTCGTAGGTAACGTTGCGCCTTGTTTATAACCTGGAGCTGAAATGCCAGATGCGCTATATAGGGTTAGAGGAATAAGTATGGCGAGTGTGTTCACGTTCATTTTCACGTTTAGATCTCCCTTCCGCGTTTATTATGTACTTCTTTTAGTTACTGGTTAAAAAAAGGAGCTACTGTGAACTGCGTAGCTCCTCATGGGGGCATTAGAATTATGTGGCGCTACTAGTCGTAAGCTTATCGGCTTGTTTTGCACTTTTCAGAAGCAAACTACCAACCGTCACAATGACCGCTCCACAGAAGACAAAGGCCATTCGTCCCCAGAATGGATTCGGGATGAGTACCATTAGCGTCACTAGAACACCAAATACAAGAATCAATTTGCCTAGCATGTTGCGTTGTTGACGATCCAACTCATCTTGACCTGCTTCTTCTACTACAGGAGTAGCAACATCGCTCCAGAACTCAGTCAGTTCAGATTCACGTTCACCAACTGGCTCTTTGTAGAACTTAGTGGTTAGGCAGAAGAAACCACCCGTGATGAACAAGTGACCCATGATACCGAGTAAGACTTTTAGGTCTTTCGCTTCACGGCCCGTAAATGGCGTGTCTAAGTTCAGCCAGTTTGCTACAACATCGGCAGTAATCACGAAACTAACAAGGTAAGAGACAATAATACCGACAGCCAATGTTGCCCATGCCGCCCAATCTGGCGTCTTCTTGATGAAGATACCGAAGAATAATGGGACCAATATTGGCATCTGCAGTAGCGTACTGACGTACATCATCGCATCGAACAAGCTCAATCCACGAAGAGAGTTAATGAATAGGGCAACTGCGATAATCAGAGCACCAAACACCACAGTAACCACTTGGCTTACACGCATTAGTTTCTTGTCGTCAGCCTTTTTATCAATGATTGGTGCATAGAAGTTACGAACAAAGATACCGGAGTTACGGTTAAGGCCAGAGTCCATTGAAGACATGGTCGCGGCAAATACCGCAGACATAAGTAGGCCAACCATACCAACAGGCATCGCATTCTCAACGAATACCAAGTAAACCGCATCCGCTGCTTTTTTACCTAGCTGTGCTGCGTGCACTGTGGCTGCATCTGGGTAGATCACTGCCGACACCCAAGGAGGCAAGAACCAAATAGCAGGACCAATCAGCATAAGAACAAACGCAAGTAGCGCAGCTTTACGAGCATTGGTCGAATCTTTAGCTGTTAAGAATCGATAAGAGTCCTGCATGTTGTTGATGTTTTGAAGCTGCTTCACGAACATGAAGATGAACCATGCCACGAACAACAGCGGATAGTTCATATTTGAACCCATGATCGAATCCGCAGGGAACTGTTCAATTAGGTTCGTAGGACCACCTATCTTAATTAGAGCGGCAACAGCACATACCACGGTCACGGCCATAATGACCACCATCTGAACAAAGTCGGATGCTACAACACCCCACGCGCCGCCGATAACAGAAATAAACAGGACGATTAGACCTGTAACTACGATTGTTGTCTCAATATCTACTTTAAATACCGCACTGACAAACAGTGCCAAACCATTTAGCCAAATACCGGTATAAACGATGCTGGTTGGCATGGTCGCCCAAGTAAATACTTGCTCATTTGTAGCACCAAAACGACGACGAACGCCTTCAATCGGTGTTACGACTCGCATTTGGCGAAAACGGTATGAAAAGAATAACCAAGAAAGTAAAAAGCCAAATGCGTTGGCCATAAATACGACCATAATGGGAAAACCATCGGTAAAGGCTTTACCTGCTGCCCCGGTGAACGTCCAAGCACTAAATTGCGTCATAAAGGCAGTTGAGCCTACCATCCACCAGAGCATTTTACCGCCCCCGCGAAAGTAGTCACTGGTAGAACTACCTGCGAAACGTTTAAAGATGACGCCTATCGCTATCATAAAGATAAAGTAAACGCCCACGACGAGCATATCGACATTCATTCTGAACTCCTTTTACATTTTACTTATTTTTAGACTAATTTTTAAAACTACGTTTCATTATTAAGTAAATAACGTTTTTATAAAGTCCAACCAGGTTATTATGTGAGCTATGTAACCAATTATTTCTAACTGTATGATTTTGTGTTACCACGATCAAAGAATGCGCAACAGGCAAGATCAACCGTTTCTTATATGGTTGTAGGTAACTCATTTATTAACCCATGACTCACCCTTTATTGTATATATCACCAAGTAAGATAAGGCACAGTGTGCGTTTACTATTGGATGAGTAGCGAGCCAACTCTGACTTAATAAGCACATAAGCGTAGACAAGATAAGGGCTGAACAACCCAACAAGAAAAAACCACACGCACCATAAAAAATGAAAAACCGTTTCATTCATCACAAAAACCCACAGTTCGTTGGTAATCGCGACGCTACAAGTGCAATAATGAACCATCGTTTTATTTTCATCGAAGCAATTTTTATTTTAGAGGTAAGTTTATGGCATTTTTGTTCTGTGGCGGCGTGGTACTCACTGTTGGTGCTTTACTGTTAAAAAGCGCCAAGGATACCAAAGTAGTGGACCTACAGACTCAAAGTTAGCGTAATGACAAGGGGCTGGCCACCAGCCCCTATTTTGCGTTTAGCAATCCACTCGTCACCGCTAACACCGTTGAGTTTTCAAAGTATTTCGAGATGAAACCCATGAACCAATACATTCACGACGATTTTCTTTTAACCTCAGATTTGGCTCGCCGCTTGTTCCATGACTACGCCAAAGCTATGCCGATAATTGATTATCACAATCACCTAGATGCGAAACAGATTTGGGAAAACCATCGCGCGAGTAACATCGCTGAATGCTGGCTGCATAGTGATCACTATTTATGGCGAGCGATGCGCAGCAATGGAATTGAAGAACACTATATAACCGGCGATGCGCACGACAAGAAAAAGTTCGAGAAATGGTGTCAAACCGCCCCTTATCTTCTCGGCAACCCGCTTTATCAGTGGTCTCACCTAGAGCTGGAGCGTTTCTTCAACTGCTCACTATTATTAAACTCGGACAATTGCGATGCCATTTGGTCACACTGTGAAGCCGAGCTTGCCACATCTAGACTCACAACTCAGAGTGTGTTGAAGCAGTGTCATGTCACTACGCTTTGCACTACAGATTCACCGCTCTCCGATCTTCACTATCACAAACTGATTGCCGAGTCCGACTTTGACGTTGAGGTGCTCCCTACATTCAGAGCAGACGATCTATTTGCGTTTGGATCGCCAAGTGCTTTTCGCATGATGATTGATACATTAAACACGATGACCTCTTTGCATATTGCATCCATCAATGACTTTCTCAACGCGATTTCAAAGCGAATCGAAGCATTCCATAACGCTGGCTGCCGACTATCCGATCTTGGACTCACTCAAGTGCATTTTGCACCTTGCTCGCATAATTCCGCTCATCAACTATTTGAAAAGCTGCTAACAGGGAAAGTGCTTAAAGATATCGAAAGCAAACAACTTAGCTCTTTTCTGTTCAACCAGTTAGGTCAGCACTACCATAGCCGTGGCTGGGCAATGCAACTCCACATTGGTGTATTGATTAACGTTAACGAACGCAGAAAACAGGAGCTTGGCGGTGGCACCGGATTTAGCGTGATGAATGATCGCCTTATTGCCGAAAATCTAACCCAGCTTCTCAGTCAATTAGATTTAACCAACCAGCTACCAAAAACGGTGCTTTACAGCATCAATCCGAATCACAATGCACTACTCAGTTGCATTGCCGGTGCTTTTCAAGACAGTGACTCCGCCGCTGGAAAAATCCAATTTGGCGCCGCATGGTGGTTTAACGACCACAAAGACGGCATGGAAGCCCAGCTCACCACATTAAAGAACTTAGGTGCGCTAGGCCGGTTCATAGGTATGTTGACCGACTCTCGCAACGTATTTTCGATGAGTCGCCACGAATATTTCCGCCGTGTACTTTGTAATCAACTCGCCGCTTGGGTCGAAAATGGAGAGCTTCCAAATAGTGAAGCGCTACTGAAAGACACCATAGAAAACATCTGTTATTACAATGCAGAGCGCTACTTTAATTTTCCTCAATCCAGACTCACAGGGGATGCTCAATGATCCAGTTTAGCGAACAACAAATTCAATCCATCAAACAGCGCGCTTCTGAGCAAACTATCGCCCAACTCATAGAAGACAATCATGTTGTGCTCAATAACGATACCTTGGTTCCGCCCGACGGTCGTGCGACCTGGAACCTGTATTACTTTTGCCCTGAGCATGGCGTTCGCCTAACGTGGGATCGTGAAAAGCCACTCTCGCACTGCTGCTCAGTTGACGGTAAAGCGTTCACGGGTGAACCATATGATGGCGCCTGGTGGCGATGGCTAAATGGCCTGAATGCAAAAGCGTGCTACGATCTTGGCTTGCTTTGGAAACTGACTGGAGAACAACGTTTCTTCGATAAGGTTAAAGACATCTTGCTTCAATCCGCTAAATACTATCCGGACTACGAAGTTCATGGTGGCATCCCCTACAACGGTCCTGGCAAAGCGAATGCACAGACTTTATGTGAGGCAAACTGCCACTTGGATCTTGCTCGCGGTTATGACTTCATTCATGAGCAACTGTCACTAGACGAGCAGTCATACATCGAGCAGCGCCTACTTCGTGAAGGGGCTGAGTTTTTGATGGAATACCGAACTGACCAGCTACACAACCATGAAATGAAAATCAACGCCACCATTGGTGTGATTGGGTTGATCCTCGAAGAGAGCCGCTACATCGATTTTGCTCTGAATACTAACTACGGTATCCACTATCAACTTAACCACGGCTGCTCAGAAGAGGGAATGTGGTTTGAGGGCTCAATTCACTATCACTACTACGCCTTACAAGCGCTGTTAAACTTTGAAAAAATCGCCTACTCAACGCCTCATTCCGTGAGCTCCAACTCTAACTTTGTTAAGATGCTCAAGTTTCCACTAAACTTGGTACTTAATACGGGCGACTTCCCGCGTCTCAATGACTGTATTGCCGGCCAAGAGCGCATTGCTCACTCACACCTGTTTGAGTTTGCCTACGCGCAGTACCCTTGTGATGAGTTTGCGAGTGTTCTTACTAGCATCTATCAAAATATCTCAAGAGATAACATCGATGCTCTACTTTACGGTGTGGATGAACTTCCAAAGGCTGCGCCACTGCAATGTCAATCTATCCACACCGCTCAGGCGGGCGTGACGATTCATTACGACCAAAGCAATGACCATTCTCTGCTTGTTAAGCATAGTCCTTATGGTGGCGAACACGATCACTACGATCGATTAGGCTTGATCATTGTTCGTAATGGCAAAGAGATACTGCCCGATATCGGTACCACCGGGTATGGCGCAGAGCTGCACTATGGCTATTACAAGAATACCGCCACGCACAACACCCTTGTTGTGAATCAGCAGAACCAATCGCCAATCGATCCAACGTTACTTCACTTCTCTGACTCTCCAATTTGCAAAGTCATAGATACGCTTGCCGATTGGAATCAACCAGCAGCAGAAGTCGATAGCCACACCATCGAGCAGTGGGATAGCCAGTCATATCAGAACGTCATGTTCAGGCGTATCTTGTTCTGTGTTGGCGAAGCGTATGTAGAAGCAAACCTGATAGCCAATCCGCATCAGCAACAGTTGGATTTGACCTACCATATTCGCGGTGAACATACCGAAACGGACAGCTTTGAGGTTTGCGCTAACCCGTTGCCAGGCGCACTCAACCGAATGACCAATACACATCAGTTGAGTTCGGTTTCAGCGCACTCCCATCGCTACGCCATTGAAGGACAAACGCCATTTAGCCAGAAGATGGTATTCAGTTCGCCGTGTGATGTCTTGATTGGTGAAGCGCCAGATAACCCAGCAACATCGAATCTCGCGTATACCCTGGTTCGCTCCAATGCGACCATGCTAAACACCATGGTACTTCACGACCTATCGCAAAATGCAGTTCTCCTGCTTGAAGATATCTCTTGGAGCGACACCGAAATCACATTCAGTATCAACCAAGATGGCAACAAAACCACCATCACCTACAATTTGTATTCGCATTCTTTGCGGACTCAAAGTTGGCAGCCTGAAAGCGACAATCTGGCACTCAACGAATAACGATAAGGCCAGCTCTTTCACCAAGAGCTGGCTATATTTTTCTCGGTATCCTCAGTTAACTATTTGTCACCAATACACATAACCTCTACTCTGACTTTTAATTACATCTAGGTGGAGCCATCCCCTCAGAGTCTCATCCCTAAAAGCTTCGCTACAGAAAGCTTGCTGGCCAACATCATTCTTGGTAAATACCAATACGCGATGCCGCTTTATCGCCAAGAATCGTTGTTTACCCAGTCCGGTATCGAGTTATCACGCACCACGATGGCAAGGTGGGTCATCCAAGCCAGCGAGAAGTTCGCCCCACTGTATGTCGCTTTGAAAGAGCACCTACTTCAGCTGGTGGTGGTTCAAGCGGATGAAACGCCGCTCAATGTGCTCAAAGAAGAGAAGAAGTGTTATATGTGGCTCTACTGCTCAGGAGTTGACTCGTCCGAAGCGGCACTGCCAAATGTGAAAAATATCGCCTTGTACGACTATCAAAACAGTTGCGCGAGGGCGTGTCCCGTGGACTTTTTAGGTGACTACAGCGGTTATCTACAAACCGATGGTTACGCGGCTTATGATGGACTTCATCAAGTTACCAATGTGTGGGGGGGGGGGCTTAGCGCATGCTCGTCGCAAGTTCATGGACGCGAAGAAGCTTCAAGGGAAAGGTAAATCGGGCAAGGTCGATAAAGCGCTAGCTAAAATCCAAAAACTCTACGGGATAGAATCACGCTTAAAAGGAGTGCCTGTCGAAGAACGAAAAGCAGAGCGTCAAGCGTATGCCAAGCGGATACTGGATGAGCTGTACCAATGGAGACAACCCAGAAGGTGATAGGCTCTAGCCCATTAGCCAAAGCGATAAAATACACGCTCGGGCAGTGATCATTGGTAGGAAAAATTGACTATTCTCCAACACAACAAACGGTGCTGATGCGAGCGCGATGCTTTACAGCATCATCGAGACCGCGAAAGCCAACGGCCTTATCCTCTACGACAACATGGTCAAGTGCATGAAAGAATTAGCGAAAGCTGAGCCTGATATCGACGCACTCCTACCTTGGAACTTCAAACACTGACAAGTCGCCCCGTGGGTTCATGTGGCGGATACATTGAAACGGCACTAACCCTATACATGCAGCAAATTTTCGCCCATTGGCAAAGTCTTTTGGATCACCTACAGAAGACAAACAACACGAAGCTGTCATCGGGCCTACAACTGGTATTGTTTGAAGCAAAGCATACAGCTCGTTTTCTTTATTAAGTTCGATTAACTTTTGGTCTTGAGCTGTAATTTTTTCATTTGATTGGTTGTAATAATCCAGTTGATCGCGAAGTTCTAGAATGAGCAGAGGTGGGATTACTGCATCTTTATCTTCTAGCCACTGGAACAACTTTTTCATATTGGCATGGTCACGAGGAAAGCTGATGCCAAACTCTAGCAAGATAGAACCAATTCTATTCATGCATGAGGTTCTTTCGCGAATATATCCCGTTCTGATTCTCCAAATAACCGTACTAATTTGAGCTTGTTCACTCTTAGCAGAAACAAATCTCATATTAGGTCTCGTAGCAGCGTCAGCATCAATGAAGTCATTCTTGTGGCTCTTAACGAATGGCTTTACATACTGTGCTGGTATCAGCTTAACATTATGACCATATTCTTGGCATCTTCGAGCTAGCCAATGTGCACCACAACAGGCTTCCATTGCTATGGTTGTCGTTTCTTGTTGGGAGATGAATTGAACGAGCTAAACTCGGCTCAATTTGTGTCGGTAAATTTCGCGGCCAGAATGGTCATGACCAATGAGATGGAAAACCGACTTCCCGAGATATATACCAATAACTGTTATAGCGGACATGATGGCACCTCTAAATCTACTACGACATAGCTAATTTTAGCGTCGGTGTGGGGCATACCATCGAATTAGTGAGTTAACAGAGCGGGCAGTTACCTGTGAAGATGAAATTTAGGCAGCCCACTTCATTGAAAGCGGATACGTTCAAGAAAATCTTATAAACATCTGAAATTAAATAATAAAACACATAAAAAAGCCCCAAAAATTTAATGGGGCGATTCCATCGAGTTTTGGGGCTAAATTGGGGCTTTTTTGAGGGTTAAATGGGGCTATATCTGCCATTTCACTGTGGTCGTACCCAGTAAAGCCACCATTAATAAAACGTCAAACCTTTTTAGATTTTCACTTATTCCCAATCAAGGATAACTTTGCCAGAAAGCCCGCTACGCATAGCGTCGAAGCCTGCTTGGAAGTCATCAACCTTGAAGTGATGCGTGATAATTGGCGTCAAATCTAGGCCAGATTGGATTAGTGAAGCCATCTTGTACCAAGTTTCGAACATCTCACGACCGTAGATACCTTTGATAACTAAGCCTTTAAAGATAACTTGGTTCCAATCTACTGCCATGTCTGATGGTGGAATACCTAGTAGAGAGATCTTACCGCCGTGGTTCATGTTAGTCAGCATGCTGTTGAACGCTGATGGGTTACCAGACATTTCTAGTCCTACATCGAAGCCTTCAGTCATGCCAAGCTCTGACATTACGTCTTCAAGCTTCTCTTCCATCACGTTTACTGCGCGAGTCACACCCATTTTCTTAGCAAGATCTAGGCGGTATTCGTTTACATCAGTGATTACAACATGACGAGCACCTACGTGCTTAGCAACCGCTGCAGCCATGATACCGATTGGGCCAGCACCAGTAATTAGCACGTCTTCGCCTACTAGGTCGAAAGAAAGCGCTGTGTGTACTGCGTTACCAAACGGGTCAAAGATTGATGCTAGATCATCAGAGATTTCTGCCGGGATCTTAAATGCGTTGAACGCAGGGATCACAAGGAACTCAGAGAACGCACCAGTGCGGTTTACACCAACACCTGTTGTGTTACGACAAAGGTGAGTACGGCCGCCACGACAGTTACGACAGTGACCACATGTGATGTGACCTTCGCCAGATACACGGTCGCCGATTTCAAAACCACGAACTTCTTGGCCAATACCAACAACTTCACCTACGTATTCGTGACCTACTACCATAGGTACTGGGATTGTGTTTTGTGACCACTCATCCCAGTTGTAGATATGTACGTCAGTACCACAAATTGCGGTTTTCTTAATACGGATAAGAAGATCATTATGACCCATTTCAGGTTTTTCAACCTCGGTCATCCAAATGCCTTCTTCAGGCTTAAGCTTAGAAAGTGCTTTAATTTTCATAATGTTACCTAGTTCATCTCGCCTAACTGTAAGGCGAGAATCAAAAATCTATATATTCTACTGGGTGTTGCTCTATCTAATTAAAGGATGCTCGTGGCATCCCTTTAAAATTAGATGATACCCATGTCTTTACCAACTTGAATGAACGCATCGATTGCGCGGTCTAGTTGCTCACGAGAGTGTGCAGCAGACATTTGCGTACGGATACGAGCTTGACCTTTTGGTACTACAGGGAAAGAGAAACCTACAACGTAGATGCCTTTCTCTAGTGCGCGTTCTGCGAATTCAGCCGCTACTTTTGCATCACCAAGCATGATTGGGATGATTGCGTGATCTGCACCGCCCATAGTGAAGCCAGCTTCTTCCATGCGAGTACGGAAGTGAGCAGAGTTATCCCATAGTTGAGTACGTAGGTCGCCAGATTCCGCAAGAAGGTCTAGAACGCGAATAGACGCAGATACGATTGCTGGTGCAACAGAGTTAGAGAAAAGGTATGGACGAGAGCGTTGACGTAGCCAGTCGATCACTTCCTTCTTACCAGAAGTGTAACCGCCTGAAGCGCCACCCATTGCTTTACCAAGTGTACCAGTGATGATATCGATACGGTCTACAACGTTGTGGAACTCGTGAGTACCCGCGCCGTTTTTGCCCATGAAGCCGACAGCATGAGAGTCATCAACCATCACTAGTGCGTCGTACTTGTCTGCAAGGTCACAGATAGCAGGAAGGTTAGCCACTACGCCGTCCATAGAGAACACGCCATCAGTTACGATTAGTGTGTGACGAGCGCCAGCTTCTTTAGCAGCGATAAGTTGCTGCTCTAGCTCTTCCATGTTGTTGTTCGAGTAACGGAAGCGCATTGCTTTACAAAGACGAACGCCATCGATGATAGATGCGTGGTTTAGTGCGTCAGAGATGATTGCGTCTTCTTTACCTAGAATCGTTTCGAATAAGCCAGCGTTAGCATCAAAACAAGATGTGTAAAGGATAGTGTCTTCTTTACCTAGGAACGTAGACAGCTTTTGCTCTAGTTCTTTGTGAGAATCTTGAGTACCACAGATGAAACGTACTGAAGCCATACCAAAACCGTGCTGATCCATGCCATCTTTAGCCGCTTCGATAAGAGCTGGGTGGTTAGCAAGACCTAAGTAGTTGTTTGCACAGAAGTTTAGTACTTCTTCACCAGTCGAGATAGAAACCGCTGCTTTTTGTGCAGAAGTAATAATACGCTCAGACTTGTAAAGACCTTCTTCTTTAACTTCTTCGATTTGAGTTTGAATCTGTTGGTAAAATGCAGAAGACATTGTCTCATTCCTTCCTAGTTATTATTTAGCAGCATCGCGCGCCGCTTTATGTAGGGATGTAAACGATCTCAACACGATCATTTACACTGTAAAACTTATGCCTATATTCTAGTTGAACATCCCCGATCCGATTATCCCTTTAGTTGGAAAAACATTAATGAATCACAGGCATTAATCATTATTCATCCCAGTGACACAGGGCACATTAACGCCCTTCAGTTGCTCTTTTAAACGTCAGATTAGCTTCAATTTCCGTCTAGTTTTACTTTCATATCAAATCTCAATTTTTAATATCAAAACGATATAGCGATCAAAACCGGCTTATCTCATAATGAGCACCAGCAACGCCGCTATACAGATAATCTTCAAACACATCAATCTATCAGAGCAATCACGCTAAGCAATTAATGAAATTGATTCACAAATTAAGGTCAATCGCTCACAATCACTATTAAGTTCGTCGTTAAAACTAACCTAACTGGATACTTATGATAAACCCAAAACTCATCGCCCTACTTCCCGATCTCGCCTCGTTTATCTTAGTTGTGAATGAGGGTAGCTTTACCGCCGCAGCAAAGCAGCTAGGCGTTACACCTTCAGCGTTGAGTAAATTGATCACACGTCTAGAAAAAGCGCTCTCAGTGAAGCTGTTTGAACGCACGACTCGTACTTTGATCATCACGCAAGCAGGCCAACTGGTTTATGACCAAAGCGTGGTCATGATTAATGCCGCGCAGCAAGCGGTTGAACTGTCTACCTCTGACCACACAGAACCTGCGGGTTCTATAACGGTAGCAGCACCAGAAGCCTTCTTGAACTCGGTTCTACAGCCTTTCGTTGTTCCATTCTTAAACCAGTACCCCGAGATACAACTTAAATTAAGAGCAGCTGATGGCGACATCGACATATTGCGCCAAGGCATCGACATTGCGTTTCGACTTACCGATAAGCCCGACGAAAGCTTGGTTTTGAAAGAGCTTGGAAAAACAAACCTCGTGTTATGTGCGAGCCCCGACTATCTGAAATCCAAAGGGGTTCCTAACCACCCTACCGACCTTTCGGAGCATGACTGTTTGTATCTTGCAGAGACGGACAAAGACCACATTTGGGACTTCCTAAAAGACGATGAATTTCACACGGTATCCGTCAGTGGTCGTTACGCGATAAACCACTCTCAGATGCGACTCAAAGGTGTGAAAGAAGGCCTTGGCGTAGGTATTTTCCACGACTTTGTTATTCAAGATGCGTTGGCTGAAGGCTCTGTGGTGCAAGTATTAGAAGATTGGACGATTAAGAGTAATTACCACGGCGCGATCGCGATGCAGTTCGCTCAAACCAAGTACATGCCTGCTCGCCTACGTGTTTTCATTGATTACGCGATGGAGCACTTAGGTGACAAGCTGGCAGGAGAAATAAACTGATACTGAAAGAAGTACATAACGCTGCAAGCATTGTGTGAATGATACAGATCCTCTCAAACTGAGAGGATCTGTTTAGATATTGATTAGCTTAACACCATCTTCAGTTTCTCAACGCGTGAAAACAACAACCAATCCAATAGCATTGCTGTCACGATCGTCGCCCCCGCAAGCGGAAATATGACTGAAATAACTATCACGGTCACTAAACCTGTCTTCCAAAGCCCTGCATCACCGAACTTCGGTGGCGTACCAAGCTTTCTTTGACCTGAAGGTCTGCGCATCCACCACATCACAGCGCCAGTCACAGACACAACAATGAACGCCAAGCAAAACAAAGCATTTAGAAGCTTGTTGATGATGCTGATGTCACCTTGGTGCAATGAAATACCCACCGCTAACGTCTTAGCAATGAAGTTATAATCTTGCCATGTCACCTCACCAAGAATACGACCAGAATATTGGTCGAGGTGCGTGGTACGATCCTGCGTTGGATCGATGATGTCACCGCCCATGGTGTTGGCTGTGACCGTGTAAACACCCGTTTCTGAACGCGGGAAGTTCACCTTGTATTGCGTAAAGCCAAGTGAATATGCTTTTTCAGTAACGTCATCAATGTCAAAACTGCTTGCTGACAACACATGTTGAGAGTGATCTTCACCCATCTTAGATTGATCATGAGGTTCCGTCGCCTTTTCCACATGATGAACGTGTTCTGCTGGCTTATCTTGAGACAAAGGCAGCGGTGTGTGCTCCAAGTTCCAAGGGAGCTCTTCTTCTGAGCCATGGTTGAGGGAAGCATGCGTCTTATCAGACAATGGAATATCGTCCCACATTTGAGCAGGGAAAGTGCTCCATGCTTGAACAAGCTTACCGCCCCAAAAACCTGTCCATGCCAATCCAGACAGAATAAACAACAACAGAATAAGCGATAACGTACCACCAATATTCGCATGCAGATCACGCATTAAAATACGCGTTCCTGAACCAAATCGAAGCTTAAGAAAACCAGCGCGGCTCGCGTTATCTCTCGGTAACCATAAGTAAATACCACTGATGAGCAACAGAATAGACAAGCTTATTGCGACTTCAATTAGATAATCACCCCAATCACCAATCAACAAAGTGCCGTGAATGTCATTCGCGAGTTGGTACAGGCTGTCGCTACGCGGAATCTCTCCGACCACTTCGCCCGTATATTGATTTACCGTGGCGAAGACCGATGTGCCGTCTACAAGTGCTACCGAAAAGCGGTTAGCCAGATCAGGAGCTTTGCTCGGAACAAACTGGGTAACCGAACCTTGTGGGTATTGAAGTTGTACTGCAGCTAACTGTTGTGACACTTTAATCGGCTCGCCCGATGCAACAATCTCTAGGGCTTCGTGGTGGAAAGTCAATTCGATTTCATTATCAAACAGCATCACCAAACCTGTAATGCTCAGCATTAACATAAACGGGATAACAAATAGCCCAGCATAGAAGTGCCAGCGCCATGAGAGGAAGTAGAGAGTTTTATTGTGGTCTTTGCTTTTTATACTGGTTTTCGAACCGGTTGTTGCACTGCTTTTAGACTGCGAAGTTACTTGTGCTTTCGCAGGGGTTTGAGATTCATTTCTCAACATTATTATTTCCTTTGACACACGCAAACATACCTTCTGAAAAATCAGAAAGTAATCTGAGCATGTTTAACTTTACTTAATACTTTATTTTTAATTATTTTAGTGGGTTAGGTTTAAGCAATATCAAAGGGAGGGCCGCGTGGGGCTTGCCTCGTGTAGCGTTCGCTTAGAGCCAAAAAAGCGTAGCTGTCGGAGACAATAGAACTCAGTCGAGTTGTCAGTAGTGTAGTGGGGAGTTCATCTTGGTGAAACGTGGAAAAATGGCTAAACGGACACGGCTTTCCTTTGTGAGTATTAGGTTCACCTTCTTCGATTTGAACCAATTCAAAGCCATTGACCGTACATAACGACGCCCATACTCCCGCACTATTACCATGAGCATTGATAACAGGCATTAATGTCACTAGCGCCCAGCTTAATGCTGTTGCAAGTAACATGGAGAAGTTGAACGAGGTTCGGCGCATTATTCCAAGTCTTTATAAATTTCCCTTATTATGAGCGACTTGGAATCTAGGTAAACGTAAAGATTAACAGCAAGTTAAAAAATTGAAGCTAACGCACACTCTTTTTCGTTAAATACTGGTTACAACACTAAAGCTAAGAAATTATTATTCAACACTTTGCATCAGGCTTTCAATAAAAGAGACAATAAAAAACGCCGCCTTACACCGTCCTCGAAAGAGGGGAATGTAAGGCGGCGTTTTAGAAATCGAATCTTGAGATTTGCTCTTTGTTACCTATCTAGCAAACTCATGATTAACAAATTAACCGAAGATCTTGCTCCAGATGCTTGGGTTACGCTTCTCATGGTACTCTTCACGAAGGCCGTCAATAGTACGAAGTTCTTGCTGTGCCGATGCTAAGTCACCTTGGTCTAGCTTCTGTTCAATGCTATCCAGTGATGCACTGATCTTTTTGAAGCCTTCCATGAAGTTGTCTTCTTTCTCGACTGGGTAAACACCCGTTTTCAGCTCTGCCACTAGCGTATCTAAACGAACAATAGGCTTTTGCATCTCTTCAATACTTTGAGCTTCTGCCGCTTGTTTGAACGCAAGCTTCATTTCTTGCATGTTTTTCTTAAGGTCTACATTGGCAAATGCGTTACCAGACAATACTGACGCAGCAATTAAGCCAGATAAAAGGATTGAGCGAGTTTTCATTGTTTCTCCAAGTGAAGCAGTGTCTTTGAAGTTAGAGCCATCATTACTGTGGCACTTCGACTTTATTATTTTCGGCTAGTGTATACAAAAATCTGTCAGGCACAAAAATTGATTGTGTCGAAATGCAAACCCGCCGACATTCTCTTAAACAAGATCTGAATATTCTGGGATTTCATTACGACCACGCAAGGCTAAAAAGGCTAGGAATTGCTTTGGCGAATGGGTAATCACTTTACTCGAATCTACGCCCACTTCATCTAACAATGCTGCGACTAAGTCTAAGCCACCGACATCTAAACAGAAATGCGCATCGCTGCCTGTTGTAATAAATGCACCTTTTGCTTTCGCTATTCTTGCAATCTCATAGCAGCGGTCAACACTGCCAACTCGGCTATTGCCTTTGAGTGTGGTGTTGTTGATCTCAATCGCCACGTTGTTCTCAACCGCACATTGAATAACGGCTTCAAAATCGAAATCAAAATTAGGATTACCTAAGTGACCAAGCGCATCAATTCGACCGCCCTTAATCACATTCACGAGAGCCTCTGTATGGGTAGCGACATCCGATGGGCGAAAAACGGGCTCGTGGAAGCTGGCAATCACCCAATCTAGATTCTTATCCACACTCGGATGAATGTCGATTTCACCCTGTGTGTTCATGATGTTTGACTCGACACCTCGAATAATTGCGACATCTTCAATAAAACGAGGGAGCACACGCTGATTGCTGAAAAACCAATAGTGTGGAGCGCCCGGCATGGATTCTGAATGGTCAGTAGTACAAAAGATGGCTAAACCGTTTTGCTTCGCCGATTTGGCGTTTTCGATCAGCGTGCTGTAAGCATGGCCACTTGCGTATGTGTGGGTGTGGGTATCTACTTTGAGTTCCATGAATCAATGCTCTCTTCGCTTGGTCAAAAAACGTTTTTCAGAAAGTAACTCTGAGTCTCTTTCTGGAAAGGAGTGCCCGCACCTTTTTCTGAAAAGGAGTGCTTCTGAAAAGGAATGCTTAATGGCAACAATTCGACCAGTTTATCCGCTGAAAGTGACAATTAGAACCCAAACATAAAGGTTTATTACTGGTTCATTTACACGACACGGGTATACGTGGCTAACCGAACCAGCCAACGCTTGGTCTTATCTAAGTCGAACCGTACACACTCGGTAATTACGCCAATTTTTTGCAACCTACCCAAGTTCGTCAATACTTAAACCAGTCTACAAACTGGAGTGTTAGATGAGAAGAAGACGATATCCGCTGAGTATCCACATCACTAGCCTTTTCCTAATTTTGACAACACTTGTCGGTGCGGTATTGATTTCGATAAGTTATCGGCACTCTCAAGAGCTGCTGTTAGGTACAGTGCGCGAGATCAGTAATGAGCACCGCGAAAAGCTGGAATCAGTATTTAAACAAGCCATTGCCCCGGTCATAACAACCTTAAATGTAATGGCGGTGAGCCCGTTTGTTGCTCATCAAACTTCCGCTGTCGAAAAAGACTCTTGGCTTGCTTCAGTCGATATCATCTTCAAGCAAAACACCAATTTGGTCGCTCTATTTTATGGTTCTGAAGATGGTGACTTTAGAATCTTTCGTCCATTGAGCACCAATAAACAGAGAGCCGATAACAACGCTCCCGCCAAAGCGACCATGATGGTCAGCAGCACCAATCTAGATGGTGAAAACTTTATTACCTTTCTCGATGGCGCACACCAAGTGATCAGTACCCGACAAGCCGAGAGTAAGTTCAACCCCACGACTCGACCTTGGTTTCGTAACGCAAAGCCTGACGGCTCAATACAACTCTCTGAGCCCTACCTGTTCTATTTCCTGCAAACCAATGGCATCACGCTTTCTAGACGTTCTTTGGATGGCAAGCATGTCGTTGGTGCCGACTTCACGTTGAAATCTCTCTCTTCCCAGATCAGTGAATTGGCCTACTCTCCACAAACCCGACTCGCTCTGTTCGATCAACATTTCAATCTTCTCGGCCAACATCAACTTGATCTATCGATTCCCAAGCTTACCTCCCAGCCTAACGACACAAGTAAAACTGAGAAAACGAATAACCAAACGACGGGGAAACTCTCGGGCAGTGAGCAAGACCAAAGCTTCTTTTATGTGCCCAAACGTGAACAGATGGAAGCATTGAAAGCATCCGTCATAGCACCACTTATCTCCGACGAAGAGAAATTAAACCTCAACCTAAAAAACGTTGAGTACAACTTAAACACTTGGGCATTGACGCTAACGCCTGTTGAGCTCACTCAGAATGTCACTTTATATTTGGCAGAGGCTACGCCACACAATGAGTTGCTCTCTGATCTTATCTCGATGCGTGACAAGCAAGTCGCTGTCGCGATTGGGATGTTGTTCATCTGCTTCGCTATCGTATGGTTTGTTGCTAATAGACTGTCTCAGCCTCTCAATACCCTGATGCAACTCACCGACAACATCGCACGATTTGACTTCAGGCGAACTCATTATCCCAAAAGCATGATTCAAGAAGTGGCTAACCTCGCCCACTCAATTGAGCTGATGGAACACACACTTCATGATCTTATTACGCTACTTCGAGACACGGCAGGTAATCAGGAATTTTCGATCTTAGCCAAAAATATTGCTCATCAAAGCTATTTAATTACCAAAGCAGAAACCATCGTCCTCTTCACTCAATCAAAAGAGAAAGATGTGTTTGATACGGCCGCGAACCTCGCCATTCTTCCCTTTAAGGCCGACATCAATGACTTCATCAAGCACACACCTTGGTTGCTGTGCCAACTTAAATCTGGAGAAACCATCCACTTAAACCGAGAAGACAATGTTCTCAACTATTACCAAGATTCGATCTTCAATTCAGATCTGTACCTGTTTCCACTATTAAACCGTGAGAAGTTGTTGGTGGGTATCGTCGCAATTGGCTATGAAAGACCGATTACTAAGATGCAGTCAGACAAGCACGCCTTCTTACGAGAACTGCTCAGCTTTGCGGAGATAGCCAAAGATAACATTGACCAAATGCAGCAACAGAAAGACATGCTTAATGCCCTTATCGAGTTGATTGCATCAGCTATTGATACCAAATCACCTTACACGGGCGCGCACTGCCAACGAGTGCCTGAACTGACCAAATGGCTGACTCAAGCAACCATTGATGATGACCGTTATTACCCGCAATTCTCATTGGATAGTAAACAGTGGGAAGAGTTAATGCTCGCCGCTTGGCTACATGACTGCGGTAAAGTCACCACACCTGAATATGTGGTGGACAAAGCAACAAAACTGGAAACGATTTATGACCGAATCCACGAAGTTCGCATGCGCTTCGAGCTGTTAAAGCAACAAGCGGTAACCGACTACTGGAAAGCCATAGCGAACGGAGCGCTTCAAGAGGATCAGCTTAAGGTCCTCGAACAAAGCTTGTCAGAATTGGATGAAGAATTTGCCTTCGTTGCTGAGTGCAACCTTGGTGGAGAGTCGATGACGGACGAACAACTAGAACGCTTAGACCGAATAGCCAAGCGCCAATGGAAACGCACGCTGGATGATCAATTGGGGCTATCATGGTCTGAAAAAGAGAGGTTTAATGAACAACAAGACACGACAGAGAAGAGTGAAGCTGAGCCAGCAAGAAAAGACCAAATACTACCGGTGATGGAACCGCTACTTGCCGATAAGCCTGAGCATAAAATACCGTGGGACAATGGCTTTAGCCCTGCTGATGTATGGCAAGAAGCGTTTGTGCTTAAGCCAGGAGAAGTCAAATACAACCAAGGTGAACTGCACAACTTGAAAGTTCGTCGTGGCACGTTAAACGATGAAGAACGTTTCATGATCAACGATCATATTATTCAAACCTTCACCATGCTTAACAAGCTGCCTTATCCGTCTTACCTCCAGAATATTCCGGATATCGCCAGCGGACACCACGAGCGTATCGACGGCAAGGGCTACCCTAGAGGCTTAAGCGAAGACCAATTACCTCTACCGTCCAGAGCGATGGCCATTGCTGATGTCTTTGAAGCGCTCACCTCTAGTGATCGCCCGTATAAGAAAGGCAAACTCCTAAGCGAATCACTCAACATCATGACCGACATGGCCACCAGCGGTCATATCGATCCCAAGCTGTATTTGCTGTTCTTAGAAAACAAAATCTACGACAAATACGCTGAGCGATTCCTAGAGACTAAACAGCGTTGCGAGATTGACCCGCACGAACACATCGACCGAGTAAAAGAGTACATACGCTCATTATTTTAAGTTTGAGCTAACCATTTAGTCTTTAGGCTATAAGATCAATGATTAGCTTTTAGCCGCAGAATCCAGCACCGCAACGTCCACTACAGTGGCTACCGTCGCTACAGCCACTGTGACTCGCGGTGTTTGCTTGGCTTTTGCTTTGCTGTGTCTCTTCGCTAATAGCGTGTTGGTAATGCTCGCCACAACAATCAGGTTAATGCCAATCATCTGCTGAGTAGAAAACACATCATCAAAGAACAAACCCTGCCATAAGGCGCTAAACAGCATGTTAGTAAAAATCAGTGGTGCCAACTGGGAACCGCTATCTGCAAGCTTATAAGCCTTGGAGCGGAAAATTTGAGTATTGATGGTAAACAGTGCGAGTCCAAATGCACCAAGTCCAATCCAACGCAAGCCATCAAACGACAGCAAAGTCGTTAAAGCTCCATACACACTGTCCCCCTTAAGTATATCTGGTACAGCAGAAACAGAAGTAAACACGAGCATAGGTATAACGAGTATTGCTGCGACTAAAAAGGTCCATGCGTTAAGCTCTGCTGGTGTCAGGCTGGTTTTAGATGCTCGGTACAGACTCACTTGCGAGCCAGAATTAAACACACCCGCTAGAAGTCCAAGCAATAGTGCAGGTCTAAAGAACTCCGAACCAAACTCAAACTGCGACCAATCCCCTGCCATCATCACTACGCCGAAGAATGTAATTGCTAAACATGCGATAGTCGTTGTATGAATCTTGGTTCCGAATATTAATTTTTCTAACAATGGAATAAACAGAGGCCCCGTACTGAATAACACCACACCTTCAACCAGCGTTAAGGTTTGTAGTGAAGTAAGGAAACACCACTGACACGCCACCATAAAGATCGCCCGCATCACTAAAGGTTTCCACATATCGAGTGAAGGTTTCGTTATTTTGTAGAACATCAAGAATAAGAATAAGAACAGACTGGGTAACAAAAAACGCACAAAACTGAGTAACGAGATTGGCATCACTTCAGATAGATACTTGGCCATCAAGCCACTCAAAGACAAACTGAACGTCGACAACAACATGAAAGTCGTCGCCTTGGTAATATCAGACATAATTATCACCTCCTATGACACCTATTTTAGAAGCGTGACGTGATGAAAAATAGCGAGTAATATTAACTATAACTGTAAGGAAAACTTACCAATGAAGAAACTCGTTCCGCTTAAATCCGTTTATGCTTTCATTGCTGTTGCTGAAACCGGCAGCATGACCGACGCTGCTCGAGTGTTGTTTGTCAGTCATTCTGCAGTAAGCCAAGCCATCAAATCACTAGAGCAACTGGTTAATAAACCACTATTTCAGCGAGTAGGTCGTCGTGTTGTTCTTAATGCCGCCGGTAAGCGATATTATCGAAAGGTCGCGCCAGCACTGGAACAAGTAATAGAAGCCACAGAAGAATTGGCAAAAACGCCTAACGATCACCGTATCACGCTCAACATGGTGAACTCACTCGCGATGCACTGGTGGATTCCCCGTGTCCCCGATTTCCAAGCTTTTGCTCCCTCACTCGATATTCGTATTTCCACCTTAACTGGCCCTTTTGATATCGAGCAGGAAGGCGTGGATATTGCCCTTGTGCACGGCAAACCGAATGAATGGGATCAGTATTACAGCGAAAAGCTTGGCGATGATGATCTGGTCTTGGTATGCAGTCCAACTCTGCTAAAAAACCAGAGTGAGTTAAGCGTTCAACAACTCGTCAAACAAAACCCGACCATTGGTGTTTTTAACCTAAGGCGACAACACGACTGGCAGGTATGGTGCGACAATTACCAAATCCCACTGCCCACATTCCATAGCAATCTAACATTCGATGTCTCCATTCAAGCCGTGCAAGCTGCAATTCGCTCATTAGGCGTATTAGTAACGCATCGCTTGTTTGTGAAAGATGATATTAGCCACGGCATGCTGGTAGAGCTTGGCGATCCAGTAGCTAACCCGCACCAAGATTTCTACTTTGTTTGCCCGAAAAACAAATTAAAACAAGAAAGTGTGCTAAAACTGAGAACATGGTTGAGACATGAATTCACACGCTCAGAGACAATAATCAGCGGTGATATTCAGGAATAAAACTGCTCTAGCCCAAATACAGCTAGCCGTTATTCAGCTAGTTACAACGCATCTAACTTACAGAGGCCATTATGATTATTACCACTACACAATCTGTCGAAGGCAAACGCATTGTCGATTACAAAGGGGTTATTGCCGGAGAAGCTATTCTCGGGGTGAACGTATTCAAAGATATGTTTTCAGGAATTCGTGACTTTGTAGGTGGACGTTCTGGCACCTACGAGAAAGAACTGGAAAAAGCACGTAACTACGCGTTCAAAGAGTTAGAACAGAAAGCGATTGAAGCGGGTGCCAACGCGGTGGTAGGCGTAGATATTGATTACGAAGTCTTGGGAACAGGTAATGGCATGTTGATGGTCTCTGCTAGTGGCACGGCAGTGGTGGTTGCTTAATCAGTGGCAAACCTATCGCTCAACAGCTCTATCCATCGAATAACGGATTCAGTCGCTTAATCGTGTGATTCTTTAAAAAAACGCCCCTTAGCTAAATCGCTAACTAAGGGGCGTGATTGTATGCGTTGCCAAGTTAGATATGAATATCTCTAACTCACGCGATCTGTGGGCTCAGAGAGCATGGCATCAAAAGAGGCAATTCGAGCCAAAAACTCTTTTCTATCTTTAGGCATAATTGAGCTTGCCATTGGTAAGTTCGCCTTCATCGCATCGACGGCGCGACCACGAACCAATACCTCAAAGTGCAAGTGCGGGCCAGAGATACGACCAGTAGCACCCGATAGCGCAATTTTCTGACCTCGCTTAATTTGCTGACCTTTCTTAACTAAGAAGCGGCTCAAGTGAAGATAACGCGTCGTATATACGCTGTTGTGTTCAATCACCAAATATTTACCAGCATACGGGTGGTCACGAAGTGCCACCACTCGACCGTCACCGGTTGAATAAACTGGCGAACCTACAGGTGTTGCGAAGTCAGTACCATTATGTGGAGATATACGTCCGGTCACTGGGTGCTTACGGTACGGGTTAAATGGCGAAGTAATTCTTCGGAATTGTTTGTCTATTGGGTAGCGATTGAACGCTTGCTCAAGGCTGTTACCCTCTCTGTCGTAGAAGCGTCCATCTGGAGCAAGAAACGCGGCCACTTCCTTACCTCGTAACGTAATCGATATGCCTTGGACCTCTGTTTTTCCTGTTAGATGGTCGCCTGTGTATTGCTCCTTAACCAACACATTAAACTCATCGCCCGCTCTTAACTGCTTTGAGAAGTTAATCTTGTCTCTTAACGTTCGAGTAATATTGGCTATCTGGGCGGTTGTTAATCCCGCTTTGTATGCTGACGTTGAAAAACTGCCATGAACGGTGCCCTTATAGAGCTTTTCTTTCCATTCGCCAGGCATTTCATGGAATTGGTAATTAAAGCTTCCATCATCATTTTTAGTGAAGACAGCTTGCTCTACGAGACTTTCATGGAAAATCAGCTCTACGAGTTGTTTAGAGTCACTATCCAAAAGCAACTCTAGATGATCGCCAGGCTTTATTGTATCGAGCTTCAAAGACTCAAGATCCGCTTCCATCACTTTTTGAACTGTCTCATAAGGCAGTTTCCATGACGAAAATATGTTGCTGAGCGTATCTCCAACCTTCACGAAATAATGAACTTTTATCAACGTTCTTGAGCTTGCCTCTGAATCTGTATATGAGTTTGATGCCCCCTCTTGATGAGTTAATAAATCTTTATAAGGGGTGACTTGAATTGAGATTTCTTCTGGTGCTTCGGATTGAAAATGGAGCAAAACGGAAAGCGAGAATGCACTGATAGCGATCACGATCAGGCCAATAGGGAGGAACTTCATAAAATACTTAGCGGTTATAACAAGGAACTTGGTAAGTGTTATAACATAACAATTAATTCAAAAAAATAAACGAAATGTAAGAAACCGTTCCACAAAAGTTGCCAAAATATGGTGGGCGTGTGAAGCCCACCACCTTAAGTGACATTACTCTTCACAAAGCGCTTCAAAACGATCTAAGCCGCGCAGCATCTCAAAGTCTGGCTCTTCAGCTAGCAACTCTCTCATTGAACCACTCGCTTCAATAGAACGCTCTAAGTCATCGATAGCCTGACCTTCTGCTCCTAACCTTGCATACGAACAAGCACGTTGATACAAGGCGTGGGCATTTTGGTCATCCACTTCTAACACGCGGTTACATAGGCTCATTGCCCAGTGGTATTCCTGCATATCCATCGCAGCATCCGCTTTATAGGTCAACGCTTCTAAATCACCCGGACGAACCTTCAATATCTCATCGTAAATTTCAATCTTCTGCTCGGCGGTTTGAGCGTTTTGCGCTCTGAGCCATAAATTGTGAATCTCATTGATGATTTCGATTTCTCGGTTGTTTTCCGAGATTATTCGGGTCTTGCGTTTAAGATCCCTTTCAAGAATATTGAATTTCTTCTCATAGTCTTGAGCAATCGAATTCAGTCGCTGATCGGCCATTTCTTTGGTGGTGTGTTTGAGGTCTTTCAGTGATTGCCAACCAACCAATGCAATAAGAGAAGCAACACCCGCAATAATGTAGAAGAAATACGTGACCGTGACGTTGGCATAATTCAATGACTTATCGGCGACTGTAAGCTCACGATCGGTCATCTGAATGGTCAAGCGCCTTTCCAGATCTTGCTGTTCCATTCGCAACTGCTTCAACTCATCTAAGATGTAGCGTTCCATCAATGGTCGGTCTACATACTCTTTCTCTGAGTATTTAACCTCCTCGCTTGCAAAGCTCATGGTCGTGACCAGTGATAACACTGCAATCAATAGGGTTCGAAGCATTTATACATTCCTTATATATTTAATCTTTGTTAACTGTATCTCTTAATCGCAAGACAAGCTAGAAAGTTGGCAATTCTGCCTTCTCCTTATGGCTTTGTTGCGTAATTAAATTTATAGATAGAGCTACCCCATTTCGTGTGTTTCTTAGTCAATACGACAAGTTTCAGGCATACCTAACCCAGTAAGCTTGTTCAACGCTTTTATCATCGCGTAAGTCTCACCCACCTGCGCATTGTAATGTCTTAAGCTCAATCGTCCTCCTAGTAACTGTTTAACTCGATACATCGCTGTTTCTGATAGTGAACGTCTGTGGTACCCATACCGCTCTTTCCAATACTTATTTGAGCCGTATAACTTCTGGCAAACCACGGCGAGGTTTCGAGGATGACCACGCTCCCAGAAGGCTGCCCCTTCTCTTGGGGGAATAAGCGCAATGGCTCCCTTAATCTTAATAGCAGCATGACACAATCTCGTGTCGTAAGCTCCATCACCAGACACCTCAAGGATACTTCGGCGTGTTTGTTTCAGTAAGTTCGGGAGGACTTCTCCATCTGTAACCGTCGATAAACTTAGCTCGGCTGCGATAATTTCATGAGTGCTTGTATCAACGGCAATATGCAGCTTTCGCCAAACTCTACGCTTGCCATCTGTCCCGTGTTTTTTGACTTTCCATTCACCTTCGCCATAAACCTTTAGGCCAGTTGCATCAATGGCCAGGTGCTGTATTGCTCCTCTCGCTTTAGTCTTAAATGAGACCTCAACTTGCTTTGCTCTACGACTGATGCAGGTGTAATGCGGACAACTTAATGGAACATGGGCAAGCCTAAATATTGAGTCGATAAACCCTTGCAGAGCTCTCAGTGGCATAGAAAAAACTCGTTTCACCATGAGCGCTGTCGTGATAGCTAAATCGCTGAACCGACGTGGCCTCCCGCGCTTACTCTGTTTGCTTTGCGCCCACCCGTTTATTGCCTCTTCATCAATCCAAAAGGTCAGAGAGCCACGGTTAATAAGTGATTGGTTGTATTTCTTCCAGTTGGTTGTTTTGTAACGAGGTTTAGGCATAGAGCTACGAGAAGGAGTGAACGTAGCTGATCAGATCGTAGGCTCTTGATTTAGTTCCATTGAATTACGCAACAAAGCCCTTTGTCTCTAGGAACTATGTATTGAAGATGATGATTTAAATTTTGGAGGGATATTTAAGTAATATAAGTGATGTTCTCAGTATTCGAGGTAATCATCTGCTTTAAAAAATTCAGCATGGTTTACACAAACAAAAAAGCCATAGCATGTTTCGCTATGGCTTTCTTATTTCAATTTGATTACTTGGTTTGGGTATCAAGCATCACTTGCCAGTATTCACATTTGGCCAAGAACTCTTTTAAATATAGCTCTGGATTCGCAAGCTTCTCACCGCCTTTAACATCAGCCCCAGTCACTCGCCAAAAGCCACGAGTTACCAAGTTTCGGTGGTAAATAAAATCGTTGAGTTCATTGGCCTTCAAAGGAAGTTGCTCACCAAACGTCTGTTCGTATAGGCTCAGCATAGAGGCTTGCTCACTTGGCTTTTCCCTTAAAAAGGTATCCAAATCCAAGCCTATTGACTGTTGTTCCTTTGGCAGTGCTTTAGCTAATTTAGAGATAACACTGAACAGAGCCAACTCAACTTTTTGAGACGCTAATAACGATGCCCCTAAAAGCGCATGTTCATTGGAAATGTGTTGCTCTGTTGATGAAGCGGTTGCTGTTGTCACTGTGTTAACCTCAAATAATCATAACGGGTGTTACTGAACTGGATAGAGCCTTTTCATTACGCTGAATCTTATTCTTGTAATTAAGAAAAATCTTACAGTTAAGCAGAGTCTTGTATCTAAGCAAAGTCTTACAGCTAAGCAGAGTCTTTTAGCAGAACGCGGTCAGCATCAATAATGGTGAAGCCCGATGCATCTTCATTCTTTTCGACTTGCACTAAACCTTTAAAACCAACCTGCGACAACTTCTTCGCAAGGTGATCCGGTGCTGTTTCAAAAACAACATTCATAAAAGGTAAATACTCAGCATCAACAAAACCATGCTCGTTAAACAGTTCCATTGCTTGAGATAAATGGTCTGAGTCGGTTAATTCGATAATTTCTACAACTTCTTCCAACAACATTTTCGATTCCATATTCGCCAGAAAGTGACTGACACAAGCACTTACGTTTTGCTCGCATACATCCCGATGCCCGAAGACACCCCTTTAGTAGTAGGGAGATCATAACATATTAATAATCGAAAAATATGTTTAATTTCCCTAACCTATTGGGAATATTAGAATAACAATAGAAATTGGTGAAGCATAGACAAGACCAATTCATCTTATCGAAAGCAACAGCCTGATTTGAGGCAATCAGGCCACCGTAGCTTGAGAATCGCCCGTTTCTACAATCGATTCTTGTAACAAGCCAGCATAAATACCATTGTGCGCCACCAGTTGTTGATGATTACCTTGCTCAACAATTTCACCCTTTTCCAACACCAAAATGGTGTCTGAGTGACGAACAGTACTCAAACGGTGTGCAATCGCAATCACGGTTTTTTCCTTGAAAAGGCGCTGCATTGCTTTTTGAATCAGGTCTTCAGTGATTGAATCTACCGAACTGGTCGCCTCATCAAGCATCATCAATTGACCACCCTGTGCAACCGCTCGAGCGAACGAGATAAGCTGCGTTTGCCCTACAGACAAGTTAGAGCCGTTCTTTTCCAAGTGGAAGTCATAACCTTGTGGCAATTGTTCAATAAACTTATCGGCATAAACATAGCGCGCCGCCTGTTCAACCTCAGTTCTAGATAGATGCGTTTTGCCCAGCGCGATATTGAATTGGATGGTCTCTTCAAATAAGTGCACGTCTTGCATCATCATTGAGAACAAATGAGCAGAGTCTTCGCTTGAGATCTGCGACAGCTCTATTCCATTCAACAAAATGCTGCCTTCATAGTCTTGGTAGGTTTTAGAGATCAGACGCAGAATCGTTGACTTACCTGAGCCTGTAGAGCCCACCAGTGCGATTTGATGCCCTTTCTCCAATACAAATGAGACGTTCTTTAGAACGTACGGAGCATCACCTTTGTAGCGGAAGCTTACGTTCTTAAACTCAAGGCTTTCAAACTGCTCTAACGGTTTAGCAACCTGCTCTGATGGCAGTAAGTTACGCCCCTCTTCTTCGGTCGGTTCAACAAACAGCTCTTCGATATGGTCGAACGCGGCAAATGAGCTCTGAATTGATGCAATTTGCGAAGTAAAATCTCGGATCGGCACGAACACTTTTTCTAAGGTGTTGATGAACGCAATCAGCACACCCAAGGTGAGCGCCCGTTCTATCACTTGCTCAGAACCGTACCAAATCATTACCGCGATGGTGATGGATGTGATACCAGAAATGAATGAGAACAGAATAGCGTCGTATTTATTGATCTTTTTCTGGGCTTTCAAAAACTCATCGGTATAGCCTTGGTAACGCTGCTCGACTTGCTCTTCCGCTCGGTACATCTGAACGGTTTTCATGCCAAATAAGACTTCTTGCAAAAAGCCAATACCGCGAGCGAGCGAAGAACGAGTCACCTTATAGAGAGCACGAAGTCGGTTTCTCACATACACCGTCAAATACATCACTGGCGGCATAATGATCAATACAATCATCGTTAACTGCCAATCAATGAAGAACATCATCACCAACAGAGCAATGGTATTGATGCTGTCTTTAACTAGCCCGACAACCGACTGAACAAACGTCTCGCCGATGGTTTCCAAGTCACTGGTTAATCGTGAGAGCGTTACTCCAATCGGTGTGTTATCAAAATAGCTGCGCGGCAGTTTGAGCACGCGAGCAAACAATACTGATCGCATGTCAGTTATCGTGTATTGACCAGTTTTACGCAGGTTGTACGAATAGGTGGTATCCACCACATAACTCGCCACCAGCACGGCAACGAGATAGAAGACGTATTCGAGCAGGCCATCCATATCCCCGTGACTCAGGTGAACATCTATCACTTGAATGATCAGCCAAGGGAACAACAAGCTCGTGATGACAGAAAGAGGAAGCATTGCGATACCCAGAATCGCAGAACCTTTGTATTTCTTAGCAAACTTAAAAAAGTGCTTGAGGTACTTGAGATCAACACCTTTTAACATGCTGCTGCCTCCGTTTCATTCTGCTGTAGTTGCCATGTATCGTAATAGTAATCGCACGTTTTCAATAACGTGGCGTGGTCGCCCTTCGCGATCACTTTGCCTTCATTCAAGACGATGATTTCATCCATATATTCAAGGGCATTCACGCGGTGTGAAACCACAAGAACGGATTGATTTTCCAAACGCTTAAACAAGCCTTCTAAGATCCTACGTTCTGTTTCATAGTCGACAGCCGATAAAACGTTATCCATAATAATCAGGTCGGTTGGCTGCAATAAAGCACGAGCAATACTTAATCGCTGCTTCTGGCCACCAGACAACATGATCCCTTTTTCACCGACTAAGGTTTGATCGCCATGCTCAAAGCGAGTGACATCACTGGCTAACTGACTTAGCTCTAAAACCTCATTAACCTGACTCTTCGCTAATTCAGTATCTGAACTACCAAAACGAATATTGTCTTCAACAGTTGCGGAGAACAAATAAGGGTCTTGAGTCACAGTTTTCACGTAACGACGTAAGTCACTGCGTGAGAAGCTAGTGATATCTCTTTCGCCAAGGAAAATAGAACCTTGTGGTACATCCAAGTGGTGGTTCAAGCAGTTTACTAAGGTTGTTTTACCCGCTCCGATTCCGCCTAGCACACCTACTTTCTTACCTGCAGAAATGTCAAAGCTGATGTCATCGAGAATCAGATGTTCTTCACCTGAATAGCTGAAGCTGAGGTTGCGAATAGAGAACGTTTTTCTCTTCAGCGATTCAACGTCTAACTCAGTAAGCTTACCTTCATCAAGCTCTGGAACTTTGGCATTAAGAATGGTTTGTGCACTTTGAATGCCCACCATGCCACGTTGATAAATGGTCGCGATTCTGCCTAATTGCATCAATGGCATTGCCAACAAAACGGAGTAAGTCAGAAAGGCGGTAATCTCACCAAGGGTTAGCTCTTGTCTCATTAACATGTAGCCACCAAGCCCAAGAATGATGATTTTCATCAGGTCATTGGCGTAGTCGAGTACCGGCATAAAGAAGACTTGGATACGTGTAATTTTAAGGCGGCATTCAAGTAATAACTGATTAAGCTTTTCAGTTTCAGCTTTCACCCAAGGTGACATCTGCTGGCTCTTAATCAAGTCAATCCCAGATAGGTAACTCATTAGCTGAGCAGACAGGTTTTGCAGACGTTTCATGTGCTCTAAATGCAGTGCTTTCATGCGTTTAAAACCCACACGGAAAATCACAAAAGCGATTGAGATAGGAATAATCGAATAAAGCGTTAATTCTGGCGATATGCGCCACATGTAAAGAGGTGTCAGCGACAACGCCAGCAGCGCATTAAAGAACTGGAGGAAACCCACACCAAACAACAAGCGTATGCCACCAAGATCATTATTGATAATCGAGATCAGTCGACCCGAAGCGAAGCGTTCATGAAAGCTACTTGGTAAACGATTCAGTTTTTGTAGAAGTGTACTTTTAAGTGCGGCCTCTGTAATTCGCCCCGGGTTAAGCGCATAAATACGAGATAAAATTCTCACCACCACCATGGCAACCGACATCCCGACCACAATCCAAACATAGGTTTGAAGCTGTTGATGGCCAGTTGAAGAGGCATCATCAATCAAATCTATCGCCAATTGGATATAGCGAGGGATCTCTACTTGTAACCAGTTGACGAGAAAGATGAACACAATCGCCAATAAGTACGAGGTGCGATTCATGCGCAAGTAATGGGCAATAAACTGTCTTTTAGTCATAGTATTCTTTGTTTAGGGCAGGCACACAGCGATGTGATGGTGTTATCCGGCAAGATGGAACATCGCAGAGGTAAAGATACATCAAAAACACATAGTTGACAATATCAACCATATTTAATTATTCGCTATTAGTGTTATATTTTAGCACCACAAGAAACAACTTTGCCGCTCTAATGGCGGCAAAGTTGTAGCTTAGATATTGATCTATATAGCTAAGTGTTAAAGCATCTCTTTTGCTATGAGATGAAGTAAGAAGGTTTCACGCTCAATACTCATGCCCTTTTTAGGGCTCTCTGCCATCGTCTTTTCGTTATGAGCGATCGCTTCATGGATATTCATCCACACCGGCTTCATCCCGTTTTTCACTTCATAATCTTCGTAAGCCGTTTCGCCAAGCTCACGATCAATCTTGCATGAGTAGCAGTAAGAAATCATGTGCATCATGTCTGCATCGTCTTTGTACCAAGGACGAAACTCTTCAAAAATACCGAACGGCTTGATGCTATGGATATTCTTCGCGCCAGTCTCTTCTTCGAGTTCACGAACCATACCTGCGATCACATCTTCCCCTTCATCCAAACCACCACCAGGAATGGTGTAGTCGTGATAACGCTCTGTATACAGCATCAGAATGTCTTCACCATCTAACACAATGGCACGGGCAGCGTTGCGTTTGTAGACCGTTTTATTGTCTAGATGGTCGATATCAGGGTGGATGGTTGTTTTTAGGTGTCTCATGGCTCTAACTGCTCAACTGAATTTGGCGGCATCATATCATAATCATTCATAGATTCGAGGTTCATAGCCGTTCACATCAACACACCTTCTAACTTTGTACCTCATAACCGACGAAGTAAGAAAACATCACATAGCCTCTGAAAGCCTTCACTCAACAATTAATGCCCTTCTATAACCCGGCTAGCTTAGCTTGATCTAGCCCTCAAAAAGCAGCTAAACATGGCGAAATATCAACCTATTTCAATATCTTGACCAAATTAGAACAACCTTTTCTGAAATCTAAAATATACTCATTTGATAGAGCTTCTAATTGGGTTCTGTAGAACTTAACGTATTCAACTATAGAGTTATCACGTAGGAGATAAACATGAAGAAAATTGGTTTGATGGCTGTATGTGCCGTTGTATTAGGCGGTTGTGCAAACGACTATGCAGAATATAGCGAAGGCCAACGTGTTTCAGTCGCTAACCCAGCAGCGGTTTATTGTGTTCAACAGGACGGTGAATTAGACACGGTTACTGAAAACAATCAGCGTACAACTTACTGTGTATTCGATGACGGCGAGCGCATTGAACAGTGGGAGTACTACCGCAATAACCATGAGCAAGATTCAGAAAACCAAAGTTAATCACTGTAAAAAAACACATGAGCCTTCTGGCACAATGTTATGGGCGATGATTACGTTCGCGCCGTTAAAAACATTGCAGAAGAAGGCACAGAACTACTCGCCTACTGCTTAATTGCGTTTGCTAGCCTAAAAACAGTTCTTGGCATCACCAAAAAAAAATAACGATTTATCGCCACCAGCGATGTGTGTGACCCGATTCCGGATCTAAATAACGATTCAATAAAGTCAGGTTAGTATCTAGTAGAGCTAGGTATTCCCTGACTTTTTTTACATCGCTACCCACTGAAGTCTGCTGGATACAGCGCTCCAATGCTGGGAGTAAACTCTCCACAATGTCAAAGTCAGATGAACGCCCAACGAGTTCCTTTACGGCTATCAGTGCTTCCAAAGACAGTCTTTCTGGCTCTTGTCTAACCAACTCCAAATCTCGCTTAAATGTGCCCGCACAGACACCTTCAAGATAAACTCGATAAGTGGTCAGTACATCCATGAGCAAAAACAATTGCCCTTGAGGGCCTTGATGAGGATATGGCACCGCCACATGAGCCTCTAACTGACGATCTATTTGCAAATCCACACCAAGCGCGGAACACCTGTCAACAAGCACTTTAAGCAAACCTTGCTCGTCCATTAGCGTTTGAATCTCAAAGATTCGTTGCAAGTGATAGTCATTCGACACAAACGTTATCTTTACACCTTGCCCACGAGTAAATAGACCACTCTCTATCATCTCAGCAGCTAAATTTTGGATGTTTTCTACAGTATTGGTTGAATGCTGCTCTAATAAAATCGCTCCCAGAGTAAACGGGACTTCGCGGAGGCTTTCCAACTCTCGAAAGTATCGGTGCATCGCATCAGCTTCCGAAACACTCTGCCCTTTGGTTACCCCACCACAAAAAGCGACCGCTGTGGACGAGCGAGGCTCTGCGTTCAAGGACTCCGCCAGATACTTCACCAAAGCATCAACTCGACTGATTCCTTCCTCAGTCAATTCATTCTCATTAAGCCGTTTACCCAGCACAATAAGGAGGTTATTAATGCTCATTTTATGTTCAAGTCTCGTTTTGGGGATTAGATGGAGTGAATTATGTATACAATACTTGTGAACAAAAGTATTTTGAAATTCTTATAAGTTGCTCGCAATAATGCTCACTATTGCAAAGCAACACAATAAGGTACTCGACAATCAAAGTGCAGCTTAAAAGCACAATAGCACGATCATAGGGTCCACAGGGCTACGCTGGTTAGCGTTAGTTTTAAACAGAGAACGCTTTCACATATATAAGTGAAACGAACAAAATACAAATTTTACACAGAGTTCGTCCATCGAACCGTCTTCACAGGAAGTTACTATGCTGTCTATTTTTGATATCTACAAAATTGGGGTTGGACCATCCAGCTCCCACACAAATGGACCAATGATCGCTGGGTTTAACTTTACCCAAAAAATTGATGCTCAGCTTAAGCAAGTGAAGCGTATTCAAATCGACTTATACGGCTCGTTATCATTGACGGGTATTGGTCACCACACAGACAGAGCGACCTTGTTAGGTTTGCTAGGTAACCGCCCCGACACCATTAAAATCACCAGTGCTAACCAAGCAATGCGTAAGGCGATTGAAGATAAATCTCTATTGGTTAGCGGTAACCATGAAATTTATTTCGATGTAGAAAGCGATCTGCTCTTCCACAAGACCAACCTTCCGCTGCATGAAAATGGTATGACTATCTCTGCCTTTAACGAAAGCGGCAGCCTTCTGGATATGGAAACCTACTACTCGATTGGTGGTGGCTTTATCGCAACCGCTGATGAGCTACAAAACGGCAAACAGGAAGCAGAAATTCAAGTTGAGTTCCCTTTCTCTTCTGCTGATCAGTTGCTTGAACTATCCGAACAACAAGGACTGAGCCTTGGTGGCTTAATTCTACGTAACGAAGTTTCATTCCAAGGTATGGATGTGATTGACCAGAAAGCCGACCAAATTTGGAAGGTGATGTCTCTGTGTATGCAGCGTGGCTTTGACACGGAAGGCATCCTTGATGGCGGCCTAGAAGTCACTCGTCGAGCACCTGCTCTTTTGAAAAAGCTTGAAGCGAATGCCTCAATTGAAAACGATCCAATGGAAATCATGGATTGGATTAACCTGTTTGCCTTTGCCGTGAGTGAAGAAAACGCAGCGGGCGGTCAGGTTGTCACATCACCGACCAACGGTGCTGCTGGCGTTATTCCTGCAGTTTTGATGTACTACCATCGTTTCATCAAAGAGCTAGACACTAAGCAGCTTAAGGACTTCTTGGCAGTCTCTGGTGCTATCGGCATCTTATACAAAACCAACGCTTCGATTTCTGGTGCAGAAGTAGGTTGTCAGGGTGAAGTTGGCGTATCTTCATCAATGGCTGCTGCTGGCCTAACTGCCCTACGTGGTGGTAGCAACGAGCAAATCTGTATTGCCGCTGAGATCGCGATGGAACACTCACTGGGCATGACATGCGATCCGATCGGCGGGCTTGTTCAGGTGCCATGTATCGAACGTAACGCAATGGGTGCAATGAAAGCAATTAATGCATCGCGCATGGCATTGAAACGTACCAGCAAGTGTCTTATCTCGTTAGACAAGGTTATCGAGACCATGTACCAAACAGGTAAAGACATGAACAAGAAGTACCGTGAAACTTCTCTAGGCGGCCTGGCCGTGATTCACATGGCACCCCCGTGTGAGTAACAGACAGGAACACGAGTAGAGAAAGCCTCTATAGAGACGGCATTCGTGTAAACTTAGTTTTCAATATCTCAACAAAGCCAGCCACCAAGCTGGCTTTTTTATTGGCTAAATCCCAGCAGCCAATTGAAAGTGATACTCACTCAAAACCTTTACAGAATGGCCACCTCTAATTTTCCCTTTATTAGTTCATTACTTAGCCGCAAGTGATGATGGCTGCATTTCACACCGCTATGCATCCACTAGCAAAATCTAACATTGCAAATTTCATTCATAAGAAATATGAATGCACTCATAAGAAAAGATATATCGAGCAAAGTCCTGTTTGAGACAGATGTTTCAGTTTATGTATTACTAGCAATGGTATTATAATCGGGTAATTAAACTACATATTAATACAAATGTGAGAATAAAATAATGTGGAATAGATTAAACAAATCAATGATGTTCTGCCAGATGATGTTTGGACTTTCGTTCTATGGCGTCATGGTGATCTTGACTCGTTTCTTCCTTGAAGATCTGAACTACAATGAAGCCGACACCATGATGGTTGTTGGTGCTTTCTCTGCAATCGGACCGCTATTTGCTATCGCAGGTGGCTTTATCGCCGACAAGTTTTTAGGCGCTTACCGATCTTTAACCATTGCCTTCCTAGGGTTCGCAAGTGGTTACGTTCTACTGGTACTTGGTGCAGCAGCAACCAATGTTCCGATGGCATTATGTGGTATTGCGTTAGCAAGTTATGCACGTGGTTTGATGTCTCCTTCTTACCCAAGTCTCTACAAACGCACGTTCAAAACACAAGAAGATTTTGAAAACTGCTACCCTATCAACTACTCAGTAAACAACATTGGTGCACTGTTAGGTCAGTACTTATTCCCAATGCTAGTGCTTGTTGTTGGCTTCCACGGTGGCTTCCTTCTGTCTGCTGTTCTAGCAGGCGCGGCACTACTGATGATGTTGTTTGTTCGTAAAGGCCTTGTTGAAGCAAGTGCTGAAATCGACCAGCAACCAGTAAGCACTAAAAACTGGGCTGCTTTCCTAGGCTTATCTGCAGCAATGATCGGCTTAGTATTTTTCATGTTCTCTAACATGGATATTGGCCAAAACATCGTTTACGCGATCGGTGCTGCAGCCATTATCTACTTTGTCTCTTTGATGGTGAAATCAAAGAAATCAGACATGCTGAAAATGGGCACCATCTTAATCATCACATTCCTGACTACATGTTTCTTCGTGTACTACGGCCAAATGATGACATCGATGACAATGGTAGCAATCAACACCATGCGTGGTGACCTATTTGGCTTCATTCCTGTTGCACCAGAGGCGTCAATGGCAATGAACCCACTGTGGTGTATGGTTGCAGGCCCTATCATCGCAGGTATCTTCTCTAACCTAGAAAAGAAAAACATTAACTTCTCTACCGCAACCAAAGTCGGTTTCTCATTCATTCTAACGGCTATTGCTTTCGGTATCCTGACAATGGCAGTGACCACAGTTGGTGAAGACGTTCTGATTCGCCCTGAAGTATTCCTAGCAATCCACTTCTTCCTAGCATTTGGTGAAGTAATTGTTGGCTCTATGGTTGTGGCGTTCATTCTGTCTGTCGCACCTAAGCACATCGAGAACTTCTCAGTAAGTTTGTTCTCTGTTGCTATCGCACTATCAGGCATTGTTGGTGCCGTATTCTCAACGTCTATTGCACTAGAGAAAGGTCAAGAGATCACACAAGAGATCGTGCAAACCGTTTACGGTGATTACTTCCAAATGCTGACTGTTCTTGCAGTCGTAATGGTAGGTATCGCAATGGCAGCATCGTTCATTATTCGTAAGATGCTAGAAGCTGCGAAAGCCGCTGACGAAACGATTGAACTAGAGCAAGCAAACAACTAATTCTGTTCGCTGAGCCAAACTAATCCTAAGAGCCCTTTAGTTTTCTAAAGGGCTCTTTTTTTGTCGGTTCTATTTCTTAATAGGATCTGTCGTATAAGTAGGTAGTACATGTGTAAATCAAAGTAAATGATAACTATTAGTATTGAGTGTTTTTTAGTTCAGGATTATGATGTGGAAATCAAAATCTAAGAGATCCTTATATGAGCAAGCCTAGCCCTATCACATTAACCGTTACTCAAACCTCAACCATTACTCCAAACATGCAGCGTATTACGTTTAGCGGTGAGGGATTAAGTAAGTACCCTGCTGAATGTGTAGGCGGCTACATCAAGCTACTATTCTCGCCACTAGGCACGACTGATTTAAGCCAACTAAACGAAGGTGAGCGCCCAACCATGCGCACTTACACCATTCGTCAGTACAATCCTGTAGAACAATGGATTGAAGTTGATTTTGTTCGCCATATCACTACAGATTTGCAATGTGGTTTTGCGGCTCGATGGGCAATGAATGCAAAAGTGGGTGACACGGTTTCAGTGGCTGGCCCAGGTTTAATTCAAGGTCTTAATCTAGAGTCAGACTGGTTCTTCTTAGTTGCAGATATGACTTCCCTCCCTGCGCTTTCTGCAAAAGTAAAAACGCTTCCAGAAACAGCAACGGGGCACGCTGTCATTCAGATCAACTCAGCGGCAGATAAACAAGCACTTGAAACCCCTCAAGGCATCAAAGTAACCTGGTTGGTTGAAGATGAAACTTCAGAGTCACTTGCACAAACCGTGCGCAACACAGAGTGGTTAGAAGGCCAAGTGTCAGTATGGACAGCGTGTGAATTTGAAAGCATGCGCGAGCTGAGACAATACTTCCGCAACGAAAAAGAAATCGCAAAAGAGAACATCTACATCAGCAGCTACTGGAAACGTGGCGTCACTGAAGATGGTCACAAAGTGTTGAAACAACAGGATGCTCAAGCTTTAGCGGGTTAAGTCTTTTACTACCTACAGCTTCTTACTAGATAAAGAGAAAACGCCCTTGACGAAGTTTGTATCGCTAAGGGCGTTTTTGATTTAGCTTAATATAGATGCCTCTGCACAAATATCCAATCGTTCCGGCGAGCTTTTAAGTCAATGAGATAACTAAGCCAGCAATAATTAGAGAGACGCCTACACCGCGAGTCGCGTGCCACTTTTCCTTTAAAAAGTAGATCCCCATCACTACGCCGAAGATGATACTTACTTGCCTAAGTGCCACAACCAAGCTGACGTTCTCTGTCATAGTCATCGCAAATAACACCAAACCATAAGTCGAAGCCATCATGATGCCAGCAAGTGTCGCTCTTTTACGTAGTAACCAAGCGTTATGAAATTCTATTCTTTGATTCGACACGAGTAACCACAGGCTCAGCGGAATCACGATCGCCCAGAACTGAATACCCAAGTAGAAAATCGCCGTGTGTTTATTAGTAATACTAGGCGTGCTTAAAGGCTCTAATAAGAGCATCGCCTCTTTATCAATAATGGAGTAACCCGTAGTGCCGATGGCTGCGATGAGCGCCCAAAACACACCAAGGTTCAGGTAAGCCTTCAGCCTCAGCTCAGAGAATTGTTTCAGTGGAACAAACAAACAGCCTAACGTGATCAGTGCAAAGCCAATCCATTGATTCAATGACAACTCATAGCCAATCAATACGGTTCCCAAACCAACCATTAACACAGGCAGCGCTCGTGCCATTGGATAGATAACACCAATATCAGCCTGTTTATAGGCGATGCCTAAGCCAATTAAATAGATGATTTGGCAAATGCCACTCAAGAAGAGCAACTGCCAGAATGGAATTGTGATGTTCGCAAAGCCGACGCTGTAGACATACCAAATCAAATAAGGAGTCAGAATCGCGGCAGCGGCAAAGCCAGACGCTAAGAAGAAAGATGAGCCAGAGCCTTGATTTGATTTACCGAGGACATTCCAACCCGCATGCAACAGAGCCGAGATAATCACGATGATGATGGCAGAGAATTCCATTTCATTCCTAACTTATTTACTGATAAGAGCAGTCGCTGAAAACAGGGGATAAAAAAGGCCTCCAGATAAGAGACCTTTGATCATTCCAGTTGGGCAAATCCCCAAAGTGAGGTGTGCAAGTGTTCTAACGTTCGACTAACGCTCTAACTGCGCTATCGACTCGATACTGATCGCGTCATGACGCCAATACTCAATATCACAGTCAATCAAATCGCCATTTTGATTGTAGTTAACACGCTCAACCACCATTGCAGGAGAACCCGAAGTTGCACGCAATGCTTGTGCGGTTTCTCCCAACAGAGACGTTGTGCTTACACGGTAACGGATCTTCTGATACACCACGCCAAAGTGCTCACGGTAAATGTCTGTCAGTGATTTAGACAGGTCATAATCGAGCAAGTTAGGAAACAACTCTGGTCGAATGTAGTTCGTCACATACACAACCGGCCGGTCTTCAAGGTAACGAACTCTGTCTACTCGATAAACATCCGAAAAAGGTTGCAGCTCAAGAAGCCTAGTTGCTTCCTTGGTTGCTAACATGCCTTTCGCTGCCACTAATTCTGTTTTCGGCTTACGATTCTGCGACAAAGCCATATTAGTGAAGTTCAGCGTTTGCGTTGGGTCGTAGCGCAGTGGCGCTGGAGAGATAAACCAACCACGGCGGTCTTCTCGATAAATACGCCCTTCAGCTTCAAGTGAAGACAGCGCTTCACGCAACGTTACCCGTGTTGTATCAAACGATTCAGCCAGTTTGCGCTCCGCAGGCAGCTTCTGTCGTGGCGTTAACATCCCCGACTCTATCTGCTCTACGATGACATCTTTGATTTTTACGTACTGCACTTCATTTCCTTTTATTCTTGTTCTTGTCGTCAGCCACTCCTTGGCCAACTGCAATATAAAGTGGTTCGCTAGCGTTTGCGCCAAGCTTGGGTGCGCTTCTCAAATAACTTGTTGATTAACATATGAATCAACTTCGCACTTGCCGCCGATATCATGATCATGACTGCCATGGCTGCTGCTGCACCGGTTTGTCCCGCATCGTCCATATTCAGTACTGAAACTGACGCAGGTATCGTATCGGTAGAATACAAGAATACTACCGCAGATGTCGTGGTAAGTGCATTAATAAACAGGTATGTCGCAATATCTAAAATCGCCGGCAGACAAACAGGTACCGTCACCTTAAAGAACAACTTGTATTGCGGTAAGTTTACCGAAGCCGCCGTCGCTTCAATTTCAGAAGGCAGCTGTTTCAATGCCGTTAACGCCGTCATGTGCCCTACCGTGTAGTAGTGAACCACGGTGTTGATCACCAAGAACGCCATCGTGCCATACAAAAAGTTAAGTGGGTTGCTCAAGTCATTAAAGTAGAAGATGTATCCCAAACCTAACACCATGCCCGGAACCGCCATCGGCACAACGCTGAGCATTTGCATCGCTTGACGAACTGGACCAAATGCTCTGCCTTTCTCGATGCAGTACGCACCCAAGAAAATCAGCACTGTACCGATAATAGCAGTCCATGCACCCAGCGTTAGAGAGTTGAAGAACGGCGTCCAACCATAAGTACTCATTTCTGCGAAGTTGTAGTTATTCAAGGTGAGTGCTTTGTTCCAAGGCCAGAACGTGACCATTGAACCGTATATCGCCATGCCTAGCACGATAACCACAGCAGCAGAGATGATGGTGCAATAAAAGAAACATAAGCCATCACGTAGTGAGCTAGCTTCAGGTTGGTACGCGACAGAACGAGTATCAAACAAGCTCTTCTGTTTCTTTTGAACCCAGCGGTCAACGGTAAACGCAAGCAACGCAGGCAATAGCAGTAAGATACTGGTTACCGCACCCATAGAGAAATTCTGTTGACCAACCACCTGCTTAAAGATGTCAGTCGATAACACGTTGTAGCTACCACCTATCACCTTTGGCACACCAAAGTCACAAACCACCAGCGTAAACACAACAATCAGGGTGCTGATCAAGCCGTATTTTGCCGCAGGTAACGTCACCATAAAGAAAGTTTTTAACGATGAAGTATTGAGTGCACGTGCTGCCTCATACAGACGAGCGTCAGAGGTTCTTAATGAGGTGGTCAGAATCATCAAGGCGTGTGGAAACGTCCAAAATATCAAGCCCAGTGAGATACCAATCAAACCATAAACCGAGTTGCCCCCCAAGACTTCTTTAGCGATACCTTGGTTACCAAATAAGAAGATAAGACTGATTGCAGGAAGCAGTGACGGAGCAAGAATAGGCGCAGAACCCAGTACTTGAAAAAGTCCTTTAAAAGGCATGCATGAACGAGTTAGCGCATAGGCATAACCAAACGCCAAGACGCCCACGACAACCGTTACTAACAGCCCAAGCGTAAACGTGTTACCTACCGACTGCCAGAGGCTCTGCGAAGCAAAATACGTTGCGAAATTCTGTAGTCCTACAAATTCTCCGTCTGCATTCTGAACACTCTTTTTCAACATTGCCCACAGTGGCATCAGAATAAATAGCGTCATGACCACAGACAAAAAAGCCAGAAGCCCGAATAGGATTACGTTGTCTTTACTTAACCGAGCAAGGAAAGGCGTTACTCGTCGTTGAATTAGCAGCTTAGATTGCATCATTTGAGTCGATTCCATGATTGTTACGCCGCCTCGTCTTTCATCACTTGCAGGCTTTCAGATGGGTAAGCTCTAAGGCCTTCTTCATCAAACGCTACGTAACGAATATCGCTGCGACGCAGTTTCAATCGATTGAACTCTTTAACTGACACATCAACGATGATCTCTTTAGCCGTTGAGTCATGTTGCAGCTCACACTCAACTCGATAGAACGCCCCTAAGAACTCGCTAGATATGATTCTGACGGGTAAAGACTCGTTAAAGCGATCAACAAACTGAATTTGTTCTGGACGCACCGCGATATCAAACCGATCGCCATGCTTTGGTGTCAAATTATCTAAAACTGGCAACGCTAACATCGACTCTGCAATGCGCATTTTGCCTTTCGCAGCAACAGAAGCTTGAATGAAGTTCATGCTACCAACGAATTCAGCGACAAAGCGGCTAACTGGATTTTGATAGATTTCTTGCGGAGCACCCACTTGCTCGATAACACCATGATTCATGACCACAATGCGATCGGCCATTGTTAAGGCTTCATCTTGATCATGGGTCACCATGATGGTGGTAATGCCTAGCTTACGCTGCAATTGACAGATCTCATCACGCAGGTGTGTTCTTACCTTCGCATCCAATGCAGACAGCGGTTCATCAAGTAGCAACAAACCTGGAGACAAGGCCAATGCGCGAGCCAAAGCAACACGCTGCTGTTGTCCGCCAGACAGTTGATTCGGATACTTTTGACCAGAAGTTGGTAAACCGATGGTCTCCAACCAAGATTCTACCGCTTCCAGAGCTTCTTTGGTCGACATCCCTTGATTCTTCAGACCAATCGCAATGTTTTCTTCCACTGTGAGATTGGGAAACAAAGCATAAGATTGAAACACGATACCAAAGTCACGCTTTTCTGGTGGCAAGAAGGTCGTATCATTACCGTTCTGCTCAATCGAGCCTGAGGTCGGTAAATCCAGTCCTGCAATCGCACGTAGTAGTGTCGTTTTACCGCAGCCAGACGGGCCAAGGAAACAGACGAACTCACCTTTATCTATCGATAGGGAGATGTCTTTTAACGCTGTAAATTGACCAAATTGCTTTACAACGTTTTCAATATTCAAATAAGTTTGGTTGCTCATACTACAGCACTCTTCATATGGTATATACCAAATTTAAACTGAGAATATTGCAGTTGAGTGACAAATTTATAGTAGCTAAATGACAGTTATATTGCAGATATAATAAGCATTAAAGATTGCTATTTGTTCTGCATTAACAGTTCGTTCAACGTTAAAAGCCCTCAGTGACTTGCCCATAAATCACTGAGAGCCTCAATGCAAACTTCCAATTTAAACGCTAGATTGATCTATGATTCAACCTTGTCGGCTTTGCCCGCCGCACCTGCGAGTTTGGATAACTGTTTATCTAGCCACAATGGCGTGTTACCCGAATCTTCCGCGTTCTCTTTTCTTCTTACCGCATCACGCACCATCATGGCACCTACCCAGCGGAATGGCTCAGGTGGGAAATGCCCAAGCGGTCCTTTGGTTAACCCACAACACGTCCAAGCATTATCGGTTCCGAGTACCATTGCTGACAAAATCTTCCCGCCTATACGGGTTTGAGCAACGCCATTGCCAGAGTAACCAAGCCCATAATAGATATTACTTTGGCCTTTTAGATTACCGAAAAATGGCAATCCGGTGACCGAACGATCTGAGCCGCCTGACCAGTTGTAATCGAATTCACTTTGCTCCAGTTTAGGGAACAGCTTTTGGAATGATTGATTGAGAATCGGCAGGTAATCAGTCGTTTGGTTAAACATGCTTTCAACTTGATTTGCAAACGAGAACTTATTGCCACCTTTACCCAGCATGATTCGCCCGTCCTGGGTATCTCGGTAGTAGTGGACAAAGATACGCGAATCCACCACCGCTGCTCCTTTTTCTGGGCCAAACTGCTTGAGCTTTTCAGGGATAGGCTTGGTCACTACCATATCGGAAGAGACTACCACTATGCTGCGTTTGAACTCTTTAAAGTGATCGAGCATCCACGCATTGAGTGCCAAAATCACTTTATCCGCAAATACGGAACCGCCTTTGGTTTGAATTCGAGCTGGGGAGCCATAATCGAGTGATGTCATCTCTGTGTTTTCGTGAATTTCGACACCCAGTTCGAGCGCGACTCGGCGTAAACCTCTAGCCAATAACGCTGGCTGAACACTGCCCGCAGCTTCTGAGTAGTAACCCTCAATGTGGCGTTCAGATCCCGCTTTATCAGCCAAAGAATTGTCGCACTTCTTCCAGCTATTGATTCCCTGCTTAACCAGCTCATTAACAACAGGTTCCATTCCCCCCTTTTGAGCTTCATTGGTCGCCGTGTAGTAAGTTCCGCTGCGATATAGATGCGCGTCAATCTTGTGTTCATTACAGAAGGCTTCGATCTCGTATATAACCTTTTCCGATTCCTTAACCAACCATTTCGCTTGTTCTTTTCCGTAGAGCTTTTTCAGCGTCGGATACTTAGTTGACCACGTCAGCATGCAACCGCCGTTCGCTCCAGAAGCACCGCTACCACATAGGCCTTTTTCAATCACCACAACATGTTTTTCGGGTTGCTGTTGTTTGATTAAAATCGCCGTCCATAAACCCGTATAGCCACCGCCGACAACGGCGATATCACAGTTGACGTCTTTTTGGAGCGGCTTAGCCGAATCTAGCCCCGCATTGATGTTGCCAAACTCTTGTTCCAACGCTTGCTTGAACCAATATGAGTAGTGCTTTGTCATTTGTTGTACCTTACTTAAAACCTAAAGGCGTAAACTAAAAAAGGAAGACCGAAGCCTTCCTTTACTGATTCCTAACTTCTAATGAGCTAAATAGTTAATTAACTGAATAGGTCGTCAGATTAAGATTTTGGCTCTGATTTAGCGTCAAACTTCTCAGACCATGTTTTCAGAACATCTGCACGTTCGCTGCCCATACGAGCGAAGCCCATTTTTGCCATGTTCTTCTCTACGTTCGGGAAGTTTTCTGCTTTACCTGTGACATCTTGGTGGCCAACAACTGGGTACATTTCGATGTAAAGTTCATTCGCTGCTTTAGAGATAGACCAATCGATAACACGCTGTGCTGCATCTGAAGGCTTAACAAGACCTACCGCTTCAGATTCCCAACCGATGCCTTCCGGTGTAATCACAGAAAGTGGCGCGCCTTGAGTCTTCAGCTTCGCGCCGCGGCTCGCCATAGAAATACCGATAGCCACTTCACCCATACCCGCTTGAACACATGGCTTCGAACCGGAGTGCGTGTAATGAGCAATATTTTGATCTAGCTTCTGCATGTAGTTCCAACCTTGGTCTTCACCCATGTTTTGTAACCAAGCCGAAACCTGCATGTAGCCCGTACCAGAAGACGCTGGGTTTGGCATTGCAATGTGGCCTTTGTAGATAGGCTTCGTTAGGTCATCCCAAGATTTAGGTGCAGGTAGGTTCAATTGCTTAGCAACTACTTCGTTGAAACAAACCGCATTGAAGAATGCGTCATTGCCATACCAAGCTTGAGTAGATTGCGGGTCGTTAAGATTTGCACGCAGCGCTTCTACACCTTGAGGAGTGTAAGGCTTAAGAATGCCCTCTTCTTTAAGCAAAGCCATTGAAGAACCCGCAAGACCCCATACGACTTCTGCACGAGGGTTGTTTTTCTCGGCCAATAATTTTGCCGTCATGATCCCTGTTGAATCACGAACCCATTTGATGTTGATGTCTGGGTTTTCACTTTCAAATGCGTTTTTGTATTTCGCTAAAATGTCAGTTTCAAAAGCTGTGTAAACCGTCACTTCCTGTGCTGCATAAGCATTACCAGCTAGTTGAGTAACTAATGCTGCAAGTGATCCTTTCATAAAACGGTTTTTCATCATTTTCTCCAGTCAGGCCCGATGCCAAGGTTAGGAATTGCCAAGGTTAAAGTTGTTAAGGCTAGAAGCTCCATCTAGAGGCTTCTATATCCATAAATTCATTTAGGTTATTAGCACAGACCCTCACATTGGTATGTACCAGATTTCGAGTATTAAGCTAACTGGCTTTTATGACGATTAAATGAACAAAAAATGGCAATTTAAAGATCGGGAAATTTCTCAACACAAGTGACAAATTTGAATATGAAGCTTTTGTGAAAATAACGTTTGGGCTATTTACGACCGTTTAAATTGGTTGTTAAAGTAATCGCAAATATTGGTATAGTCCAAAACGCAAATCACGAGAGTTGAACATGAGAAACGAATACTTACTACTGACACCAGGTCCTCTATCTACTTCTGAAACCGTTCGCCAAGCGATGCTAAAAGACTGGTGTACTTGGGATGATGAATACAACAAAGACGTTGTTGAAGTGATTCGTAGCAAGCTAGTGACTTTGGCGACTAAGCAAGCGGGATACACAAGCGTTTTAATGCAAGGTAGCGGCACCGCTTCAGTTGAAGCTACGATTGGCAGTGTTATCTCTAACAGCGGTAAGCTTCTGGTTGTTGATAACGGCGCGTACGGCGCTCGTATTGCTCAAATCGCAGACTATTTAAACATTCCATGCCTTGTCGTTTCTCCAGGTGAAACATCACAGCCTGACTTGAACGAAATGGAAACGGCATTGGCCATGGATTCAGACATTACTCACGTGGCAATTGTGCACTGTGAGACCACCACCGGCATGCTGAATCCAATTGAAGACATTGCCAAATTGGCAAAACAGCACAACAAAACCGTCATTCTTGACGCGATGTCGAGCTTTGGCGGTATCCCTATGGATATTGCTGACTTGGGTATCGATTACATGATCAGCTCAGCAAACAAGTGCATTCAAGGTGTACCTGGATTCGGCTTTGTTATTGCTAAGCAATCAGATCTCGAGAAGTGTAAAGGCCAAGCTCGCTCCTTAAGCCTTGACTTGTTTGACCAATGGCACTGCATGGAAAGCAACCATGGTAAATGGCGCTTCACCTCGCCGACTCACACAGTGCGCGCTTTTTACCAAGCCTTGCTTGAATTGGAACAAGAAGGCGGCATCGAAGCTCGTCATAATCGCTACCAAACCAACCAAACCACATTGGTTGCTGGCATGCGCTCTCTTGGTTTTGAACCTCTGCTAAATGATGACCTTCACTCACCTATCATCACCTCTTTCTACTCTCCAACACATAGCGATTACCAATTCAAGGCGTTCTATGACCGTTTGAAAGAGCAAGGTTTTGTGATTTACCCGGGCAAGGTTTCAAACGCAGACTGCTTTCGTATCGGTAACATCGGTGAAGTTTACCCGTCAGACATTGAAGACCTAATTGGCGCGGTGAAAAACGCTATGTACTGGGACATCAAATAATGACTACGACCAATCAAGAGCCCGTTCTAAAGGCGACACACTTTCGAAGCGAAGGCGATGTGAACACCACACCAGCGCGTGAAAAATGGAATGAGTCGCTAAACGATGATGCAACACAAGCGATGTTAAAGCGTGACTCTGACGTGTTTCTTCATCAAGCGATGTCAACGCCTTGTCTAGACACACTTGAAGCCGCAGAAGGCATCTATATTCAAGATGCGACCGGCAAGAAATACATGGACTTTCACGGCAATAATGTTCACCAATTAGGTTATGGCCACCCACATATTATTAATAAAGTGACTCAGCAAATGGCGTCATTGCCGTTTTCACCGCGTCGCTTTACCAATGAAGCAGCCATTCAGTGCGCTGAAAAGCTGACACAGATCTGCGGTGGTGATTTGAATCGCGTGTTGTTTGCTCCCGGTGGTACATCGGTGATCGGCATGGCGCTCAAACTGGCTCGACATATCACTAACAACTTCAAAGTAGTGTCGCTATGGGACTCATTCCATGGCGCGTCGCTGGATGCTATCTCTGTCGGCGGTGAAGCCTGTTTCCGCGAAGGCATGGGACCGTTAATGGCAGGCGTAGAACGTATTCCACCAGCCGTCTCTTATCGCGGTGCTTTCCCGCTTCACGATAGTTTTCCGTTAAGTGGGAATAACGCTAGCGATTCAAACGAGACTGCATGTGATGTGCACTACGCCGATTACCTAGAATATGTGATTGAAAAAGAAGGCGGTATTGGCGCCTTCATTGCAGAAGCGGTTCGTAACACAGATGTTCAAGTGCCAAGTCAGGCTTATTGGAAGCGTATCCGTGAGATATGTGACAAACACAACGTCATGTTGATCATCGATGACATTCCAAACGGCATGGGTCGCAGCGGTGAATGGTTCACACACCAAGCGTTTGATATCGAACCTGACATCCTATGTATCGGTAAAGGTTTTGGCGGTGGCTTGGTTCCAATTGCAGCCATGATCACAAAAGACAAATACAACACGGCAGCGCAAGTATCTCTTGGTCACTACACCCATGAGAAAAGCCCAATCGGTTGCGCGGCAGCACTCGCGACCATGGAAGTGATTGAGCAAGAAAACCTACTTGAAAAAGTACAAGCGGACAGCGTATTCGTGCGTGAACAACTGCTTCAAATGAAAGAGAAGTACCCAGTCATTGGTGACGTTCGCGGCATCGGTCTACTCTGGGGCGTTGAATTGGTCACCGACCACATAACCAAAACCCGAGCTTTCGATGAAGCAGAAGCAGTGCTGTACCAATGTCTAAACGATGGCCTGAGTTTCAAGGTGTCACAAGGTAATGTGATTCAGTTGAGCCCACCATTGATCATCAGCCGCAGCGAACTAGAAGTCGCTCTGTCTGTATTCGAAAAAGCGATAGCAAAAGTCTGTAAAGACTTTGAATACCTTTAAACCATCATCTAACCAATAACTTAAAACAATCATTCGTCTCCCAGAACAACCTGAGCCGGGAGAGAACAGAAATAGGACACGACTATGAACACAACATCACCTATCCAAGCGGTTATTTTTGACTGGGCTGGCACTATCGTTGATTTTGGATCATTTGCTCCAACCAGTATTTTCGTTGAAGCATTCAGACAAGGTTTCGACTTTGATATCGACTTAGCAGAAGCGCGTGAACCTATGGGGATCGGCAAATGGGACCACATCCAAGCAGTGGGTCGAATCCCGGCTGTTGATGCGCGTTGGAATGCCCAATTTGGGCGCTCGATGACCAGTGAAGACGTTGATGCAATCTATGCGGCATTTATGCCTCTTCAAAAAGCGAAAGTAGCTGACCACGCAGCGCCAATTTTAAACGCGATTGAAGTGGTGAATAACCTAAAAGAGAAGAACGTAAAAATCGGTTCATGTTCTGGTTACCCCCGTGAAGTAATGGATGTACTCATCCCTGCAGCAGCAGATTACGGCTATCGACCAGACAACGTAGTAGCGACTGATGACTTACCGCAAGGCGGTCGCCCTGCACCATTCATGGCACTTAAAAACGTGATTGACCTAGGCGTAACAAACGTTGCAGCCTGTGTGAAAGTGGATGATGCAGCCCCGGGCATTGATGAAGGTCACAACGCAGGCATGTGGACGGTAGGTCTTGTGTTATCAGGCAACGAAGCAGGCTTAACGTATCAAGAATACTTAGATGCAGACGAAACAACACTGGCAGCAGCACGAGAAAAAGCGAGCCTTAAGCTAAACAAGTCAAACCCTCACTACCTAATCGATACCATTGCAGACCTACCAGGTGTCATTGCAGATATTGAAAAGCGTTTGCTGGCAGGTGAGCGCCCATAACTCCTGTAACTTCTTCAAATCAGGGCCTATAGCCCAATAATCCGCACACATAAAAAGAAACCTCGTATCACCTAAAAATGATACGAGGTTTCTTTGTTTCCAATATTTGAGACAACAATTAATTGACAAAAACCTCTGTAAATAGCACCTTAAATATATAAATTTTAACAATTTCATTGACCATAATAAGCAACTGCACTAACAATGTAATAACAGTTCCAAGATAGGTTCGACCTGAATCTACGCCTTGAACGATCTACTGTTGCAGTGTCCCAATCAGTAAGTCGTCGCTTTAAAGGCTCATTCAGATAACAATAAGAGTTAATCCAAGGATAAGATTATGAAAAAATTGTCAAAAATCATGTGTGCTGTGATAGCTGCTTCAGGTTTCGCTGCTGCTCCATCAATTGCCGCAACGACATACGTAGGCGCAAAAGTTGGCATGGGTTGGCTAGATAGCGCTTGTATCGACAACATTGATTGTGAAGATGATTCAGTGGCGGGCGGTATTTACGGTGGTTACAACTTTACCGATAACATTGCTCTAGAATTGAATGCAGATTACTTAGGTGATTATGAAACCAGCTTTAACAACAACGGAGCGACTCAAAGATACAGCGATTCTATCGTAGCCATTTCTTTAAGCCCAATGTATCGACTAGCGATTAAACAAGAGTTTGATATCTTCTTTAAAGCAGGTCCTGCTTACATCATGCACGATGACGAAGACGACGTTGTTTTAGCCTTAGGTATCGGTGCCGAGAAACAGCTTTCAGACGATTGGGCGCTTAGAGTTGAATATCAATACTTCGATGATTTTGACGATAAGATTATCCAAGACCTTAACTCTAACCTTGTTACCATTGGTCTAAGCTACAATTTCGGTACAGGTAACACGACAGCTTCAGCAGCAACAGTAGCTACTGCAGCAGCAGTAACACAGGCTCCAGCTGAACCAATTGCAGAACCTGAAGCCGTTGTGGTTGAAGAAGAGACTGTTGTAATTAAAGCGCAAACTGAAAGCTTCTCTCAAGGCATGTTTGAGACAAACAGCACTGAACTGTCAACTGAGGGTGAAACTGCTCTAATGCCACTAGTAGAAGTGCTGCAAACTTACCCTCAATCGTCAGTCAATGTAGTTGGTCACACCGATTCAACAGGTGCAGCTGAGTACAACATGATGATCTCTAAGAAACGTGCTGCCGCTGTAGCTGCATACATCGAAGAGCAAGGTATTGAAGCAGACCGTATTACTGCTACAGGTGAAGGTGAAGAAAACCCAGTAGCAACAAACGATACTGCTGAGGGTCGTGCTCAAAACCGTCGTGTCGACGCAACGATCCCTGGTTTCGAATACCAAGAAGAAGTACAAGTTGAAGAAGTTATCGTAGAAACTGCTGAATAACAGCACTCTACCTTAGCCGAAATAATAAGGGCGGAGCACTCAAAATGCTCCGCCCTTTTCTTTATCTGTCTTTCTAATAAGCCGTAAGCCGTAAAGTAACGGCCCAAAGCCAAGCTGTACAATCCGAAAACTAAACGATTTCCCAGCTGTGAGTCATTTCTACGCCAGCACCTAACATTAGACATACTGAACAGTATTTTTCTAGCGAGTCAGCACATACTTTTGCAACTAACTCAGGATCAAGGTTGTCACCCGATACTTCAAAGTGAATGTTAATCACAGTAAAGATTTTTGGCGCGGTTTCACTACGTGTGGTATCCAGCTTTACATTACAGCCTGTGATGTTCTGGCCTGCAGATTTCAAACCATCAACCACATCAACAGAGCTACAACCACCAGCAGCCATTAACACCATTTCCATCGGGCTTGGCGCAGTAGCACCACCACTTCCATCCATCACGACAGAGTGACCTGATTGAGATTGACCTAAGAATTTAAAGCCTTCGACCCATTTAACTTCTGCTTGCATACAGTTCCTTAGATGACCGATAACCGCCATCACTGTCTATTATTTATTGTTAGTACCGACACCCTACTACTGGCGGCATTTATGAGCAAGATTTTCTCGATGACATATTTTTTTCATGAATGATGCAATTTTTTCCATCTAAAACCTGTCTCTATTCGTACATTCAAAATCGAATGAGAAGAACGTCAAGATGAGGTATCTATGAATAAATTATCTAAAATATTGGTATCACTCGTGGTTGCGCTACCACTGATTTCGCTGTTTGTAAGCCAGACTGGCACTGCCAATACAATGGATAAAACAGCTAATTCAGGTAAAAGTGAAATCGCGACACTGGCTGGTGGTTGTTTTTGGTGTACAGAATCCGACCTAGAAAAGCTGACAGGCGTCACTGACGTTATCTCTGGGTACTCTGGTGGTAAACTAGAAAACCCAACCTACAAACAAGTATCCTCAGGCAAGTCTGGTCACATCGAAGTGATCAACGTGACTTACAACCCTGATGTTGTTAGCTATGAACAGGTTCTTGACCAATTCTTCAGACACATCGACCCAACCGATGACAAAGGTTCATTTGTAGACCGAGGTCCTCAATATCGACCAGCTATTTTCTATCATAACCAAGCACAAAAAGATGTTGCTCAGAACTTCATGATGGAGATCGACAAAGCTAATATCTTTGGTGAACCACTAAAAACAGAACTGATTGAATTTGAAAAATTCTGGCCAGCGGAAGACTATCACCAAGACTATTACAAGAAGAGTAAAGTTCGTTATAACTACTACCGCTACGCATCAGGTCGTGACCAGTACTTAGATAAAATCTTCGGGGACGATAGAAAAGAGAATCCACAAACTATCCGTCAGATCATCGACAGCAAAAATGCGACAGCTAATGCTAAGACCTACGTCAAGCCGTCTGATGCAGAGATCAAAGCGAAGCTAACCGCACTGCAGTACGATGTAACACAAGATGACGCGACAGAACGCCCGTTTGATAACAAATACTGGGATAACAAACAGGAAGGTATCTACGTCGACATCGTTACTGGTGAGCCGTTGTTCTCTTCAAAAGACAAATACAAATCAGGTACAGGTTGGCCGAGCTTCACGCAACCAATCAGTGAGGCTTATGTCGTAACCACTACCGACTACAAGTTGCTTTACCCAAGAACCGAGGTCCGCAGTAAATTTGGTGATTCTCATCTAGGTCATGTATTTAAAGATGGCCCTAAACCTACAGGTTTACGTTACTGCATGAACTCAGCCGCAATGCGCTTTATCCCTGCGGATAAATTAGCGGAAGAAGGCTACGAAGAATACGTTGAGATGTTTGAGGGCTAAGCATTCAGCAATTAACGGTCAGCCTACGACAACAAAGCCAGCATATCGCTGGCTTTGTTTTTATTGACAGAGCTTTATTTATCAGCCCGTGAACCTAATTAACCAGTCAACACCGTGTCTTCTGGATATTTCAACAAGGAAGGTTCTGGGCGAGCTAGCATATAAGCCAAGGTCAAAGGACCGATACGTCCAATCACCATAACAACAATCATGATGTATTTACCGGGCTCAGTCAGGTTTGCGGTTAAGCCAGCCGTTAAACCAACCGTTGCAAAGGCAGAAATCACCTCAAACATGACTCGATCAAACGCTGCCTTTTCAGTAAGCATTAACAAAAACATCGCGGTGGTTAATAGCGCCCCACTTACCACAATAATGGCCAACGACTTTGTTACCGCTTGCCAAGTCACAGTGCGCTTAAACATCACCACGTGCTTTTTCTGACGTAGGAAGGTCCATGTTGCGACAAAAGCGACTGCAAAGGTCGAAACCTTAATACCACCACCTGTTGAGGTAGAACCTGCACCAATCAACATCAGTACAATCATTACCAACAATGCAGGCTGAGTGTACTGAGACAAATCCACACTATTAAAGCCAGCAGTACGAGCACTAGCCGACTGGAAAAATGCGGCTAGCCACTGCCCTTGAGTCGATAATCCTTCCATGGTTGCTGAGTTATTTCTTTCCAACAGCCAGAACAATACCGTACCTACCAACAATAGAGTCGGAGTGGCGGTTAGCATAATCTTGGTGTGTAAATGAAGATGTCGAAAACCTTTACGCCAGTTACTCGATAGGTCGCCGACGACTGTGAAGCCTAAGCCACCGAAAATAAACAAACCAGCTAACGTGAAGATCACCAATGGATCATCAACAAAACTCATCATACTGTCTGAAAACAGTGCAAAACCTGCGTTGTTGAATGCTGATATCGCATGAAAAAGTGCATAAAAGCTACCCGTTGACCATCCCATCTCAGGCACCCAGCGGAAACAGAGCAATACAAAACCGATAAATTCAGCCACTAATGCAAAGATTATGATCTTCTTAACTAATTTGCGAAGGTTAATCTTACGATCTTGGCCAAGCGCTTCTTTCGCGAGTGCTTGTTGTTTAAGGCTTAACCGAACACCGAACATGTATAGCAGTACTGCAGATAAGGTCATCTGCCCTAACCCGCCGACTTGCATCAAGAACATCAGTAAGATTTTGCCCGCCAAGGTGAAATGCTCACCCGTATCGACAACACCCAAACCTGTCACACTGATCGCCGAGGTTGCTGTAAACAGTGCATCCGTAAAGCTTAGGCCTGTCACGGAGAATACAGGCATCGTCAACAATATTGCAGAGGGGATAAGTACGCCTAAGAAACTCGTAAGGATAATCTTAGGTTCAGAGCCTTTACGCGGCTTTTTATCACTCTTAAGCGTGTAGAAAGTACCTTTTCGTTTTAACGAATTCATACTGTTACCTTATTGCCAATTACCAATTGCGTAGCTTTCTAGATAAGGTCTCTTTCGGCCCAGCGATGATCACCACATCCCCAATTTCTAAACTCACATCCAATTCTGGTGCTTTAGTGAGGTTCGGTCCTCGCTTGAAGCCAAGTACCTCAACACCATTTTCTTTACACAGCTTAAGGTCGCCAAGTTTCTTACCCAACAGTTTAGAACCAATAACAATCTCCGTCATCGCCAAGCCGCTGCCAAGATCGATAAACTCAAGAACGCGTCTATCCAACATCTTGCGCGCAACACGAATACCCATATCGCGCTCGGGCATGATGATATGGTCGGCACCAATCTTAGAAAGGATCTTGCCGTGAAACTTATCGTTCGCCTTTACCCAAACAGCTTTTGCGCCTGACTCTTTTACCACCAGAGTAGTCAGAATACTTGAGTTAACATCAGAGCCAATCGACACCATCACCATGTCGTAATCGTCGAGTCTTAACTCTTTGACGGTCTCCTCGCTTGTACAGTTCGCAACAATCGCTTGTGAAACAAAAGCCGCCGCTTCTTTCACTCGCTCTTCATCAATATCGACGGCGAGTACCTGTGCGCCTGAACTTTGTAGCTCTTTGCAAACAGATAAACCAAATCGCCCTAAACCGATAACTGCATATTGTTTGTCGCTCATTTGAAATCCTGTTTAGAAATTTTAATTACACGGGATAGCCAAACCTACATTAGTTTCTATCTCAAAAAAAGTTAGTTCTGCAAGAATAAGGTTATACTATTGTCATAATCGCTTGATTTATAAAGGTAGAGAACAACTCGAGTTTCTGCTAATTTCCAATTCATAATTTCTGCGGCAGCACACACAATGAATGAATTCATAACCCAAGTACAAACCTACATCAACCAGAGCCATAGTGATTGGGCAAACAGCGTCCTATTCATCACTATTGCGAGTTTTCTCGCTTGGGTAGCTTGGCGAATTATCCATAATCGCTTAGAAATTCTGGTTCAGAAAACCCCATTTCACTGGGACGATCTACTGCTAGAGGCACTAAAAACCCCTGTCAGCACGTTACTTTGGTGTTGGCCTGCTACTGTATCTGTCGGGCTCATCCTTCAAGACCAGTTTGGCAATGAAATCAACTGGTTAAAAACACTTAAGAACATATTAATTATCTGTACCTTCGTTTGGTTTACCTTACGAATGATCACTAACACAGAAGCCTATGTCTTAGAGCAAAAAACCAGAGACGAAACCACAGTACAAGCTATAGCGAAAGTCGCTCGCTTGTTCTTTATGGTGATGGGCGGCCTTACGATCATGCAAGCATTCGGTCTCAGCCTGTCTGGCCTTCTGACCTTTGGTGGTGTGGGTGGCTTGTAATCCTGATGCTAAATTATTATCACTATTATCTAAACCCTTAAATTTGAAAGATAAAATAGATAAAAACCACCCAAAGGCACATTGACACTTGTCAGAGTGACAGATAGTATCAATTTAGTTGTCAAATTTATGGTGAGAAAATGAATACTGCGATACTTTCTGAACTCTCACTAATAAAAGGGGCGTTATCGACTGGGTACTCTACCTATGTAGTGTCTGTAATTGATGCTGTAGAATGTGGGAAAAGTAAGTCAGTATTAGTGCATATTTATGAAGCCTACTGCTACTTAATGAAACAAGGTAATTACTCAGGCTTGGATATTTTAAATGACTCGAAAATGCTCAATCAACATTTTCAGTTATTAGTAGGTCTCATCTACTCAAACGACAGGTTAACGTTAAGAGGAAAATACGGTTACTGCCTGCAATATAAAAAAGTATTTGAGCGCATCGCACAGGATAAGCAATTAACGTTTGATAACATCAATTTTTCTACTGTTAAAGTTGCAGAGGATATCTCAAATTGTATTGAACAGTTTTGTGAGATTAAGGTTGATCAGACAAAAGCGAAATATCTGAACGGTTGGAGCGTTGAATCAAAAGAAGGCAATAAGCAGGAAGTTCATCTAGACGCTATTTATGTTGCATTTGGGGAGTCTTTTACGGATAAAATTCATTCGGCCATTAACAATTACGCATTTAAGCAGAATAGTACAACACTTAGAGGTAGCATCACTAACCTTAAGAATCTATTCATAGGCATGGCGAGTGCCTATACCAAACGCAACGGCTTTACGATAGAAACCTGTCTCAGTCGAAATCACACCCAAGCCTTCTTTCATAAGATATATAAAATCAATTTGGCTCTCTCTCAAGCTTCTCAGCTCAGCCCCAAGTCCTTCCATAATAAATGGAAGAATACAATTGGCATCTATAAAGAGTGCTTTATCGACACGGGCATTTTCGATGAGCCACTTAAGCCCTTCATTATCCCTGCGTGGAAAGATCCAATGGGCAAAGCACCCACCTTTTCTATTGGCGGAGAGCCAAAAAAAGAAGAAGCTCTTCGCTGGTTCGCGAATATCCCTTTAAAAATCAAGGACCAAGAAACCATTAAAATTATCACGCAGCGATTGGATAGGGATATGTCTCATATCAAGCATGTGTGCCAATTAAAGTTTAAAGAACTTATAGAGCGTGAAGCGAGAAACCAAGAGTACGTGAAAATAGGCTCAGTGAAGCCTGTAAGTGTTAAACACAACTCCGATTATTATGGTTATTGTGGTGAGGATGAGCTTGAAAATACTATTGCTACGTTCTCCCATTATGGGATTAAAGGAAGGGCGGAGTACCTACGGTTCTTAGGCTTTAAAGGCAATACGCCGCAACTCATAAAAGAACTGAATATCCCTACTAAATCAACACTTCATGTGCTGCTGACATTACTTATCATGGAGCACCCTCTAATTACGCCTAGCTGGATTGATAAGTGGTGTCTGTTTGATAAAAATGGCAATCAAACAGGTTACAAGGAAATGAACGGTCAGTATGTTGCGGTGAGTTATAAGTCTCGTAAAGGAACAAATGACGCACAGCAAACAGTGATACTTAATGAGTTCAGTAAGTCGGTGGTTGAGTTTTTAATACAGCATACTCAGATGGCTCGTGATTATTTGAAAAACCAAGGGGGAAAAGGGTGGCGAAAAATGATGCTCACTGCGACACCAATTTCTGTATTACCTATCCATTACATCCATAACTCTAAGATTCATAATACTGAGTTTCCCGATTGGTTGCGTGAACCAAAATTGATGGATGAAAATTTGAACATCACCCCATTAGACGCCATAGAGATTACGGAAATTTACTCATTGCGCTCCGTGAGAAGGCATCGTGGTTTTCAAATCTATCTTGAAAGTCAATCAATGGACGCTGTTGCCGAAGCATTAGGGCATAAGAGTAAAGATCCGAAATTACTTGCTTCGTACTTACCTAAACCTTTGATGGACTTCTTTAATGCCAGATGGGTGCGACAGTTCCAAAATGCGATTCTACTCGAAGCTTTAAAGGACTCTAAACACTTGCTGCAAGCCGTAAATATGAGCGCAGAAGATATTCAAGAATTTTTAGAGAATCATGGATTGAGTGGTGTTCCAGAGCATTTCGATCATGGTTTCAGGCAACAGGCAGCAGGCCACAACAATGCTGATGTGGCTTTTAATGAGGTTGCGTACACAATTTCAACATCACTCTTACAGTTGTTAATGGCAATTCGCTTTATTGTTGAAAACTCTGATGACGAGGTGAATTTTTTAGACGTTGTTTCTCATTGGTATCAGTCAGCCGTGTTCGTTACTGACTCCCTAATGACCAGCAGTAATTATCAAGGTGATGCGGAGCTGATGGATATGTACGAAATTGCATCCAACAATAAAATAGACACCAACTTAATCAGTGGAGCGTTAGTATGTTAAATGTCAACATTAATAATAACCAAACAGCTCAACTGATAGAGGATATTGTATTAGACCACTCCCTTCTTGATGGTTTGGATTCTGATGTGGTTAGAGATGTTATCAATTATTCAGCATTCAACGATGACTACCGAGTGCTAGACATCCTAGCGAACTCGCATACTGGCATTTACGACTATGACGAAAAAAAGCCTAAGTGGTTAGAGTCGAGCTTTGAAGACGCGCAATGGGTAGTCAAGTTCAAGAGTAAACCTAGAACCATATATTGGGATAGCGTCTATTTGGATGACGGGAAGAATCTGACTGATAAAGCCCATAAAAAGCTCTTAAATGCCTTTAAATACTGGCTTTTGGCGGTTGGTAACCCCTTTGAAAATGGTGGTCAACTAGTAAAGAACGCGACAGCCAGTGGTGCGTTTAATCGGGTTATCCTTTTTATCAACGCTATCTTATTGAACTCCAAAGCGTTAAAACTTGCGGAATACCAACTACAAAATGTGAACGAAGATTTCTGGCGTAATATCCTAATGAAATTAGCCGAGAATCGCATTGATGGTGTGTATGACTTTGATAAGCGAGCCGAAGTTCTTCTTAATCAAGTCAGTGATGAGATTTCAGACGACGAAGTTCAACAATTTCAAGATAGCTACCCACATATATTAGAAACCACTCATTACGATGACACTCGCTTGTCTTTAAAGCATCGCCAAAAAGCCTGTGCGTGGCTTTTTAAGCAGGGTTTTTATAAAACAACTGCCAGAGGTTATATATACGGCGGCAATATCGCAAGGCTTATCGCGTTGTTATTTGAGGGTAAAGCGCTTTATCACGATATTATTGGGTTGAGAAGTTATCCAGAACTGCACATTAAAGGGACTGCGCAAATAACTGAGTACCGTGCGGTTGAAAATGCTGATACTTCATCAGGCATGAGCGAGGTTGGTATTTCAGCCTATCTCTCTTCACTGAACCTGATTTATACCAGCCTTGAACGTAAGGATGCTGCTCAGCCACCTTTAATGTCCCAAAAGCTTAATAGTCGTAGCGTTGGATTATTGGTTGACATCAAAAAGTCAGGACGAACACGAACACTACCGCCTAAATTCGTATTTAATTTAATTAAGCAGTGCTTCGAATTTGCAATGGAGCACCTTCCCGAAGGTACAAGCACAGTTAATCTACTGGATGAAACACTAACTCAACTTTCAGAGGGGAAAGATAAATCAATAGTAGCGAACTCCAACCGACTTCGCCCTATTGTAGGTACCAAAGCGTTTGATGAAGCCCGACATCGAAATATGGCTTCTAAAGAGCGGGGCTACTGGTTTCAAGCTGGCGGGGTAAATTGCTTGAGCAGTGATTACCAAGAAAAAGGGGTTAAACAAATCGAACGCTTCACACTAAGTGATGAAAGTCGCTACGGTAAAATAAGAAACAATGAAAGTCTCTTTGATCTATTTTCGGTACTCCAAGGTGCAATACAGATACTCGTAGGTGCAATCATGGCAAGGCGACAAGATGAATTAGTCAATCTGAAATCGCATGAAAACCTCTCCCCTAATATTGACCCCTTTTCAGAAAAAGGAAGTCAATCTGAATATAATTTAGTATTCAAGGTTAAGAAGTCGGGCGACAGTGAAAAGAACGCCACTATAGAAAGACCGATTCCACTCTCTATTGCTCGACTCATTTGGCGTCTTGAGCAGTTCAATATAAAAGCAATGGATTTAAAGCTAGATCACAAAAAACTGTCTCTCTTCAATGTTTTAGATTCCCAGAGTTGTCATTTATCACCTATCGCCGTAGACACATTTAATGGATATCTTGATGCTGCATGTGATTTTTTCGAAACGGATTTAGTTCAATACCCTGATGGGGAGTATCGCAGGAACTACGTGCGTCAGCACCAATTCAGACGCTTTTTTGCGATGGCATTCTTCTGGTCGAAAGGCTTTGACGGCATGGACTCGCTTCGCTGGATGCTTGCACATACCGATATGGAACATCTATACCGTTACATATCTGAATCCGAGACGGGCGAGGTACTAAACGGAGCGAAGGCAAGTGTGATTGTGCGTGGCATCGTTGACCCAGAATCAGACATTGCCGATCTTGATGGTATTGAAGAGCTTCGTGAGATAATTGCTGAGCGATTAACGGGTGACGCCTCAACCCCGATAACAATCCTAACACTTAGTGAAGCGGCAGAGGATTACGATGATGAGTCTTATTCAACCGTTCCTACTATTAGCCAGATTCAAAAAGAACAGGATGTTGAATCTGAGGTGCTTACACTTCTTGATGAAGGTTTAATTACGTTAGAGCCAGACTTTTTCACAGTAAAGGGCGTTGACGGAGAGGAAGTTAAGGACTTCAACCTCTTACTAAAAATAAAAGACTTAGATTAAGGATTTAGCGAATGAAAGTTTTAGAGCAAAATCAAACGAAGATACTTGAAACAGAGACGTTCTTGCGAGAAATAATCACCTCACCTACTGAGTTCAAGGGCGATGCGGAGTTGCTAAAGGCATTAACCTCTCAATCTGGCATTGCTAAATACGAAAATCCAGAGAGAAATATTGCGTCATGCTCTCTAAATACCCTAAAAAGTAATTCAGAAGCGCTTTTAGAGAGAGGTTTCTTAGCCCTTGATGAACTTCGCATCAACGCTAAATCGGCGATTGAGGGCGTTCTTCATGATAAAAAATCTATTAAAGGTAATAAACAAACAGCTATCGGTTTAAAACTTAAAGTCTCCGAACTTGAAGCTCAACTTGATACTGCGCAATGTAGTAACGCCTTGCTGACCGATATAGTTATGGAAATGCGCTCCAAACTAAAGCAATTAGCAATGCATGAGGGTGATCAAAAAGAGCGTCAAGAGCTTTATAGAACCTACAACCTAAAACTTCAAGCTAAGATGAGCTACACGTTAGATGGAGAGGTGTAATGGCTGTTCGTGAGCTTAAAGATTTTAAACTGTGGGATCATCTTGGTTTAGACGGGAGGCTGGTTTTTCGAAAGCCTGTCGATATGCCTTTCATCACCTACAGTAATCATACGCCTTGCTACGAGGCTAATGCCTATATACACATGCTTATGTCGAGAGGTCTAAAAAAAGGTACGCTTCGTGGTTACGCCCACGATATTATTCACCTTGTTCGATACGTTGAAACACAACCGTTTTTAAATCATTTCAGCCAATTAAACAACTCTACATTCACGCTTTTTGTGCATTCATTACAAGCGGAAAGAACCCCTCTAGGTGAACGAAAACGCAAGAACAACTCAGTGATAAAAATTGCTCATACTTGCCTTGAATTCTTACAGTTTGTGCAGGATTTTCATGATTTGAGCCACTTTATCGGCAAGGGTAAAGAGAACTCGATTAAATTACAAGAGAAGGTCTATAAGCGTAGATCGGGAGGGGATAATGGGTTTATCGAGGGCGTTAAAGTCTCCCACACAGCGATACCAACAAAAGATGATATTGTAAGGCGACACCCTGTTTCGGTAAATGATGCCCTTCGTGTTTGGGATTTTGTATCACGACAAGAGAGTAAGGACAGAAGACGTAGGGATATGGCGCTCTACAGCGCTATGGAGCAATTAGGCGCTCGTGTCAGTGAACTTTGTTTAATTAAATTGAGTGATTATGAGGCCGCTAGGCGTAGTGGTATGTTGAAGATACCCACATTAAAACGCAAGGATGGTAACAACTCTCGAACGATCCCTGTGCCGCACGTTTTCCTATCTTTGGTTGCACCATACATTAAGACTCGAAAGAAGATTATGAGACAAAAGAAGGTGCAACATGACTTTTTATTTATCAGCTTAACCTCTGGTCAACGTCTCTCTCCTGATTCATGGACAACGTATATGAATCAATGGAAGAAGGAGCTAAATATTAAGGGTGAAGTTCACCCTCACTTATGGCGACACGCCTTTATTACTGACAAACTAAAAGAACTTATTCTGACTACGAAAGAGGTGAACGATAAGGACGATTTTAGAAAACATATCCTTCATACACATACATTTAAGCTACAACTACAGCAGTGGACAGGTCACACTAATCTCTCTTCGTTGGATATTTATATTAACCTCGCATTTGCTGAAATTAATGGCTATACAAAGGTTTACAATGCAGTATCTCTAAAGTCGAGTGTAGAACTTGTTAAGCGAAATGTAGAAGTATTAAAAGGGCAAATTTCGAGTAAAGAGCTTACAGCTACGGTCGCAATTGTCGAGCTTGAGAGGTTGCTAGATAGTTTCGAAATGGATATTGAGGATAGCATCAATCCATCCTCTAGCAGTTAGCTCACAATGTTGGGCTTATTTAGCCTGATACCAATAATGACAGGTAAAAAGCGGCATTGGGATTAACGTAGACATGTACCCGGCAAATTACCCCAACTGTTTCTTTTCAGTTACGTCTAACCTTGATTTTGCAAGCTTCTCTTTGATCTCATCCCTCCGTTTCTTATCAAGTTTCCACGTATAACACGGAGCATGAAACTAATGTTAAACTAGCTGTTGACTGTAAAAGTGGTGCATGTTGTTAGGCTCATAAAAAGCACTGAAGAATTGACCAGCGCATATTTATGCATTCAGATAATAAAGCGAACATTAGCAGCATTCAACAAGGTAACAACTCTTAGATAGTGGGCTAGCTACTCACTCAATTATTTTGATGAAGTAGTCTTTCAACCCTAACTTAAACTCACGTGTGGACTTCGCGCCGTTTTTAAAAAGCCTGCCATTGGAATCTAACTGCATCACGTCACAATTCTCCCAGTGCTTCGCTCGTTTTCCGTAATCAAGCTTGCCTAGTTGCGATCCTGCGTATGATATTTCATCTATTGTCTTCCCTTCCAAGGCTAACTCATTAATAACCAATGATAAGGCTTGCCATATCTGAGCAGATAACCTAAAACCTTGCCTGTTATACTCATGGTTTTCGTTAATCGGACTTAGCCATGCTCTAAAAAAGGTTTCCACGTACTGTTGGTATATATCTGAATAAGCCTGAACAAAGATACCACAATCTTTCAAAGTAATATCATCTGACATTTTAGCCCGCTCTTGAGCTTTCTCACCACATACAGAACCAACGAGTACTTTGAACAAAATATATTCCGTCGTTATGTATTTTTCTGAAGCTCGTACATGCTTTGTCTGATTAGATATACCGCCGAAGTCATCTAAGGCTAGATTTTTACCTAACTGAGACACTACTTTTTGCAAAGGAAAGGAATCCGTATCTGCGAACTGCGTTAAATGAACTTCCGACTCTCGCCTATTATGTTTGAAGAATAACGACTTCACGTCATCTTCACTAAAACCATTTTCGCTAAAAACAATGGTTAACATCAGATCTTGAGTCGCTAGTAGTTGTCGAAAAACACTATTTTTTTGCAAGTCACTTGAGCTGACCCTAGATGAAAACAACGGGGCTTTTAAGCCTGTCAGATTAAGGAGTGCGTTATATGTCAATAGATTACCAATTACGAATGCTTTACTTCTTTCGAATTCAATTTCAGTAGCAAATTTATTCTCGCGCACTTCACTGTCACCACTAACGACAACAGTCAACGATAGAGGAACTCCTAATTCACCAGATAGAACCTCATTTTTTATATCCCCCTGAAGGGTGAGTGTTTTTTTCTTATTGGTTGCGTTTTGCGCTGCATTGAACAACATTTTCAACGCTTCATGTGGCTTAGCTGTTTCAACGTAACTACTTAATTCAATTACAGAAATAAAGGTTACAAGAGCCTTTATTGGCTGACTTCCATAGGAAATCACCTTCCCCTTTAACTTGACCTTAGACAATGAACCAATCTCATTAATTACATGTAGCTTTGTAGTGTAAAATAAAAATAATCATTGATCAGACCAATCGTCTGATCAATGATTAGCAAGACCAAGAAAAAACACGAGAATTCAATATGAGCGATAAGCACCCGATTGCAAATGATGCACTTGATTGTTCAATAGAAGCGTCCATCACTAATAAACTTGTAGATCACTACGATCAAGTGACTTCCAGAAGCTACCTCGCCAGCTCGACCAAGCTATTGGAGACGACAGGGAAAAACTTAACCGCTCAACAAACGGAAGCGATATTTAAGTCTAAAGCCAAGTATTACAGTGGATTAAGATCTGTTGAAACAGGGTTAAAGCATATTCATATTTACATAAGCCCTTCTTTGGCTCGTGATATGCTCCAGTTTTCTAGAAGAGGCGTGATAAATACAAACAATAAAAATCGTCGACTAAGCAAAACCAAAGTGAACAAATACGCAGAAGCTATGAAAAAAGGAGAATGGTGCCTCACAGGAGAGCCTATAATCATCTCCCATGAGGGTGAAATTCTGAATGGCCACCATAGGCTAGAGGCAGCTTGTGAAGCTCAAGTCGGCTTTATTGCAACAGTGACATACGATGTTATTGATGAACGAAGTTTTGCCAACATTGATGTAGGCAACACACGAAGTCGTGCACAAGTTCTCGAAATGGCAGGGGTGGAAGTGAATGCGGCGTCTCTTTCTCGTGTTGCAATGTTAGCCAAAGCTTTTGAAACGATGCCGAATCCTTTTGCTTTCCGAGGCACTCAAGGCACATCATTTCAGCCTGAAGAGATTCTTAAATACGTTGAACAGAACCATGAACTCGCCCTGTCTGTAGATTTTGTTTCAAAAGTGCTAAAAAGAAACAAGCAGGAGAGCCAAGCATCGGAACCAATCTACGCTTTTGCACATTACTTGATTAAGTTGAAGTTGCAAGAGTCTCAGTTAGAGCACTTGCCAATCACACCAGAGTTGTATTTAACACGCTTGATTTCTTCAATTGGCTTAGAATCTGAGAATGATATCGAGTATCAGGTGCGAAAATATCTTCAATCGTTGGTTCATGAATCAACATCTTATTCATTATTGTGCCGTCTTTCTTCAATTTTCAAAGGCTGGAATACCTACTTAAACATTCCTATCGTGGGCAACAAGGTCTCAGTTAAGCGCGTCGCTCGCTATAAAAAAGATGAAGATGGTAATAAATTCCCTTTACCGGGTGCGGGTAATATCAACGAAGCTTTTACGATCCCGTGTGTAGCCAAGGGAGCAACGCCTAAGCGCATTCAAGACCAAGCAAATATTCAGATGATGTAAAAACAAAAAGGGTAACGGCATTTAAGTGTTACCCTTCTTATTTCTGGCTACTTATACCACCCATCTGCCAGCACTTCAGCTTGCTCAAGCACAAGCTTAATTGCTTCTTCAGCAGCATCTGGCGGATACTTCCAACGGCGCAATAATCTACGCACTAGATTACGCATTCGAGCACGAACACTATCCCTTTTTTGCCAATCTACCGTGGCAGACTTACGCAGTTGATGAGTCAATTCAATAGCAAGCTTACGTAAGTTGTCGTCACCCAGTTCTCTAACCGAGGACTCGTTGTCGACCAAAGCACGATAGAAGGCAATTTCGTCGACAGAAAGGTTGAGCTTATCTAGTAACTCTCCATCTTCTTGCATCTCTTTCGCCCATTGAATCAACTCTTCGATAACTTGAGCCGTTTCAATACTGCGGTTATGATATTTTTGAAGCGTAGACATAATACGTTCAGAGTATTTCTTCTCCTGAACGACGTCGTTCTTCATGCGAGATTTAACCTCATCACGAAGTAGCTTTTCTAACAGCTCTACTGCGAGGTTCTTCTCTTTCATGTTCTTTACATCTTCTAAGAACTCTTCAGACAGAAGCCCAATGTTTGGTTTATCAAGCCCAACCATAGAGAAAATATCATCAACGCCATCAGCTATAACTGCATTATTTAGAATTTGCTTTAACGCTGTATTGCGTTCTTCATCGGTGCGCTTTTTGTCTACCGTTGAATGCTTGATGAAAGCCGTCTTAATCGCAGAGTAAAAGGCAATTTCGTTCTTATAACCTTGAGTTTCATCCATGGTATTACATAGAGAATACGCCTTAGTTAACGCTGCCATTACATCAAGAAAACGTCTCTTACCACCTCTGACTTGTTTGCCATTAGCATCAGTATGAGATAAACCCGACAAATGGTTTACTGCTCCCGGTAACAAGCGCAATGCATCCGTTTCAAAGTCAGGACGGTAATTGAATACCTTTGTATCAACAGGTGTTGCGAACATACCTCGAATGATATCAACTTTTTCCATCAAGACTGAAAACGCTTCTGCCGTATCGACGGTGGGTTGTCCTTTACCTTGGCTGTTGGTATAGGTTTTTAGCGCATTTTTAAGTTCATTAGCGATACCGATATAATCGACAACCAAACCACCGGGCTTGTCTTTAAAGACACGGTTTACTCGGGCAATAGCTTGCATCAGGTTATGCCCTTTCATTGGTTTGTCGATATACATGGTATGACAACAAGGCGCATCAAATCCTGTTAACCACATATCTCGAACGATAACGAGTTGAAGCTCATCTTCAGTATCTTTGTAACGCTTCTCGAATAGTTTTTTGGTTTTCTTATCATGGATGTGAGGCTGCATCTTTTCTTTGTCTGATGCAGAGCCAGTCATCACAATCTTGATTGCACCTTTATCTGTATCTGGGTGATGCCACTCTGGTTTAATTGCCACAATAGCATTGTAAAGATCGACACAGATTTCTCGGCTCATCGAGACAATCATTGCCTTGCCGGGAAATGTCGATGTTCGAGTAGTGAAGTGCTCAACCAGATCTTTTGCTACTTGTTCAATGCGAGGCTCTGCGCCTACCAACTTTTCTAGCGTTGCCCATTCTGATTTTACTTTTTCACGATCTGCCGCTTCTTCATCTTCACCGATTTCATCTTCAACTTTATCGTTAAGCTGCTCAATTTCATCTTGGTTAATATCAAGCTTAGCGAGGCGAGATTCGTAGTAGATAGGCACAGTGGCACCATCATCAACGGCATCTTGAATATCATAGATAGAGACGTACTCACCAAAAACACCACGCGTATCTTTGTCATCCATAGCGATAGGTGTCCCTGTAAAGCCTATGAATGAAGCATTAGGCAATGCGTCACGCATATACTTGGAATAACCATAAACGTACTTGTGACCCGTTACAGTGCCGTTTTTGTCCTTCACTTCAACCATCTTTGACTTGTTGCCATACTGGCTGCGGTGCGCTTCATCAGAAACGACAACAATATTACTTCGCTCAGATAGCCTAGGGTGCTCTGTCTCTTCATCTAATAAAGCGAACTTTTGAATCGTCGTGAATATGATGCCGCCAGATTGGCGATTTAAAAGCAGTTCACGTAACGCACCTCGGTCGTCCGCTTGCTGAGGTATTTGCTTTAACGTCTCTTGCGCCATCCCAAAGGTGTTGTAAAGCTGACCATCGAGATCATTTCGATCAGTCACCACCACGATCGTTGGGTTATTCATGGATGCTTGCTGTAACAGCTTACTTGCGTAGCAAACCATAGATATACTTTTGCCACTGCCTTGTGTATGCCAAACCACGCCAGCTTTACCGCTACCTTGCTTAATCTTTTCTAGGGCAGGTATTGTGCTCTCAAGAAAGTTACCTGAGGTATTGGCGGCACGAACCGTCGCCTCAACTGCCGCTCTCACCGCGTGGAACTGGTGATAACCTGCAATTTTCTTGATAATTTTGTCGTTATCAGTTTCGAACAGTATAAAGTAACGGATGTAATCGAGTAATAGGTCTTGCTTGAAGAAGCCACGAACCATCGTCTCTAATTGAAATTCTAATAACGGTCTATCGTCCTCTGTAGCGACGGTTTTCCAAGGTAAGAATCGCTCTTTATTTGCAGTCAATGAACCAACACGAGCCGTCCAGCCATCGCTAACAATCAACGCTTCATTGAAAACAAATAGATCTGAAATTTCATCTTTGTAGGTTTGAAGCTGGTTAAAGGCATTCCAAATGTCGGCATGCTCATCGGCTGGGTTTTTTAACTCAATAACAGAGATGGGTAGTCCGTTAATAAACACCACAACATCAGGACGGCGATTACCTTTTGTTCCTGTAATCGTAAACTGATTCACGATAAGGAACTCATTGTTGTCTGGCGTCGTAAAATCCATTAACTGAGCGTGAGTATGCTTTGTCTTCGATTCGCCATCTTCAACTGCCGTGTATTCAACAGGCACCCCTTCAATCACAAACTTATGGAAGGCGCGGTTGTTTTTAATCAGAATTGGCGTATCGGGGGAAGATACCGTGTTAACCACATCATTCAGTGCCTCTATCGGAAGCTCTGGGTTGATGATTGCTAATTGATTTAATAGCCGTTGCTTTAAAACAACTTGATGGTAATCATCACGCTCTGGAGAATCTCCATCAGGTGCGATGTCATAGCCATTTTTATACAGGTAACCTTGGTCGGCGAACCATCTAATACATTCTTGTTCTAACTGGTCTTCAGTGATCAAATTTATCCCTACCTCTTAAATAAGCGTTGAACAGCTTCTTCTTCAACCTTTTTTTTCTCAAGGTATTCAGACGATGGCTGATTCCAAACACCAGAACTTTCCGAGTCAAAAAAGACAACATCTGAAACGCCGATGTCGACTAGCTGTTTATGAACTCGCCCCATATATGTTTGATCATTTTGATATACGGACACTGCAACTTTAGCTGGTTTAGCTTTCGATATTTGTTTAAGTAAGTGTTCGTCTTGCTCCCAGATACCCCAGCCATAAATAACCAAAGTCGATTCGAGATTAGGCATCACTTCGTAATAAATTTTCTCTAGATAATCACAACTAGCAATCGAATTTTCTTTTAGCTCTTTAGTACCCTCGCAGACAAACACAGGGGCTAAGTCTTGTTCTTCCCATTTAGAAAGAATGCTCTCAAGTAAATTTTTTTCGCTGCCTGCCCTAATTTTTTTTGCGCTTGAAAAGCCATTCCTCTTCAAAACTAAATTTCCATGAGGATAAAAATATAGAGTTGCGCCATCAGCACCATATGGTTCCCTATAAGTGTCCCAGTCATCGCTAAATACATTAGGTACAAAACAATCTTTAAACCAACGACCTAACTCTCGGTTTCCATACATAGCCGCCCAATAAACAATCAGGTCGTAGTTCAGAGAAATTACAGTTTTAAACTGCTTCAAAAACTTATAGATATGCTCTAAGTGGGGTTCTGCATCTTCATATATCACATGTGTAGCGCGGATTGTTTCTATTAACGCAGACCGAACCTGCTGATACGAATCCTCTACCAACCCATGCTCAATACCCAAAGCATCATTAACCTGTTTAGCTTGCCAGAGGCGACGTAATACTAATTCAAAATCTGTTACATCAAATTTATCAAATACTCCTTGAACCGAAGTAGAAATAAACCCCTTTCGCTTTGCTTCGTCAAACAATGAGCCATAACCAAATTGGCTAGATATCGCCATGCTAGAGCCGTTACCAAGTATTATCGCTCCTCCTGAGTAATCGGCATTTATCTCATCCCACTGATACACATCTATCATTATCAGCCCTCGCCACCTAACTCGATTTCGCCGGAAAGCAATTTAGGAAGTAAGGTGTCGCGTAGCGCTGCAAGCTCTATGTTTTGGCGTACATTTGCCTCAATTTTTTGAAGAAGAGGAGCCACTAATGTGTCAAATTGATTAGCAAGCTCTGCTCCACTAAATGCCATTGAGTAGGTATCAAATGTCTTGGTGGTGATCGTGTCAAAGACAGCCCCGTGAGTATTGCGTTGAAGAGTGCTTACCGCCTCATTCAAATTAAAGTAATTGTAGAAATCACCAACCTCTTTACCTCGAATGCCATAACAAGACTGGTTCATACACATGTCAGTGCCGACGAGGGCTAGTTTACCAACCGTACCACGAGCTGTGATAATTGTTGTCCCTTTCGGAAGCAACTTAGTCGAGGATTTATTTAAACCAAGTTCGGTAATCTTCTCATCGGTATCAACAACAAATACATTGCTTCCCGATGGTACGTCTCTAACTGAGAACCAAGGGATATCACCATTCCAATATGTTTCTTCCGAACGCTTTGGAGTTCCGCCACCAGTAAGCTGAATCAAGCTTGATAAGGTGCTTACTTCCCACCCCTCAGGAATCAAACCCAACTCAGACTCAACGAGCTTTTCTGGGAATAGCGAGGCAGTAGCAGCATCCATACCCTCTGGTAGCGCATCATTCATCTTAGCTTTCACAGGGTCAAAGTCGACAAACCACGATTTAAAAATGGTTTGAGCCATTTGTTCTAGAGTGTGATTAACACCACGATTGTTTGAGAGTTTCTTATCTAAAGATTTAACTATTTGCACCACTTGCTTTTGAACATTTTTGGGTGGCAAATCAATTTCAATCCCTTTAAGGGCAACAATGGTCAGTGCTTTTTGTGTTGAGCCGATTGTTATCTCATCAAACTTTCTTTTCGCTATTGGAGATGTTAACCAATAAAATAAGAACTCCGCATCGATGGCATCGGCAAATTCTTTAAACCAAGTTAAGTTTCCATCTTTAAAGTAAAACTTATCATTCGCCTGTACTTGATAAGGTATACCAAGAGTGCCTACCGATGTAAGTAATATATGACCTTCTTCAGGCGCTCCAAATTTATCTTTGATAGTTTGGTAGTGTTCTTCCGTTATGTATAATTCGGTAGTTATCGCATTTCCTTTGTAACGCTCTATTACCTCTTTAGAGCGAAAGAAAGGAACTCCCTTTTCAACGTAGTCAGCCATTTTGACCCGTTTACTTGAAGTGATTTCAACAAGTTCTCCAAGTTTCACCTGAGGCCAATTACAGCTCATAGCCCAACCCCGCTAGGTTCATCTTGATCTCTGCTTCTAGCGTTGCCGATTCTACAAACTGCTCACTTAATTTCGAGGTCAGTTTTTCCATCTTCTCAGCAAAAGGAACACCGTCACTCTCTTCCTCAACAGCGCCAACATAACGACCGGGAGTCAGAACAAAATCATGCTTAGTAATTTCTTCTAGCGTTACAGATTTACAAAAACCTGCCTGATCTTCATAAGCTAAGCCATGAACTTCTTCACCTGTTTTCCATGCATGAAATAGGTCAGCTACTTTCTTAATGTCATCAAAGCTGAAGTCACGTAATACACGGTCTTTCATGAAACCAAGGTTACGGGCATCGATAAACAGAACTTCACCTTTACGACCACGCAACTTACGACCAGCCTTATCAACACGAGGGTTCTTGTTCTTGGTTAAGAACCAAATACAGGCAGGGATCTGTGTGTTGGTAAACAGTTGACCGGGAAGCGCTACCATACATTCAACCAAGTCATTCTCGATTAATGCCTGACGAATAGTGCCTTCATTGTTGGTCGTTGAACTCATAGAGCCATTTGCCAACAGAAGCGCCTGAGAGCCTTCAGGTGCTAGGTGATGAAGCATGTGCTGCATCCATGCGAAGTTAGCATTACCTGATGGCGGTTGCCCGTATTTGAAGCGAGGGTCGTTATCATCAACACCAGTGTTCCACTCTTTCATGTTGAATGGAGGGTTCGCCATGATGAAATCAGCACGAAGATCTGGGTGTTGTACGTTGGTGTAGGTACTTGCAGGCTCTTTACCGAAGTCGTAATCAAGACCACGGATCGCCATGTTCATCGCCGCTAGCTGCCACGTTGTATGGTTGTACTCTTGACCGTAAATAGAGATCTTCTGTTTCTGCGTTAGTGCGTCGACTTTCTTCTCATTCGCATGACGTTCAATGAACTTCTCTGATTGAACAAAGAAACCACCAGAACCCATTGCAGGGTCATAGACACGGCCTTCAAACGGTTCAATCATTTCAACGATCAGCGTTACGATAGAGGCTGGCGTATAAAAAGCCCCGCCTCGCTTACCCTCAGCCAGTGCAAATTGACCAAGCATGTATTCGTATACATGACCTAGGATGTCTTTACTGTTTAGATCAGCATGAACAAACGGGATTGTCGCAATCAGGTTGATAAGCTCATTGAGCTTAGCTTGGTCAATCTTTAATGAAGAATATGACTTATTGAGAGCACCTTTAAGTTTCTTAGGATTTTCACGTTCAATGCCTTCAAGTGCGTTATCAATTAAATGACCAACAGAAGTAATCTTCTTAGTCTTACCGTCCACTTCAAGATCAGCACCGCCAATCACCACAGGGCCGTTATCTTGCAGGAACTGCCAACGTGATTCAGTCGGTAGCCAGAACACATTTTTCTCTGTGTAGAAGTCACGTTGTTCCAGTTCAATAGCAATCTCTTCTGCTAGTTCTTCTTCCGAGAAGTCAGCAGGATCTAAGTAGTATTCGTGCTCAGGGTTAGCGATGTCAGCTTTGATCTCATCCTGACGCAGCTTAAACGCATCAGAGACGTACTTAACGAAGATTAGACCTATGTTTGTACTGCGCTGCGTCTAGCGTTGAGCGTAGCTTGTCTGCTGCGTTCCAAAGCTTGCCTTCAAGCTCTTTCAAATACTGTTGTTCTGTTTGATTCATTGGAAGTTTTCTTGTTATAGAAATATTCCGTCAATCATACCACTGGATGCAGCATTGTCTTTGATTTCTGCCTTACTTAAAGAGCATTTTTATGAAGTAAGGAGCACATTATGGAAGCTTGGAATAAAGGAAAGCGTGTAGGTCAGAAGAAAGCCTTCAAGCTAGAAGACATTTGGCGCATCCGTATTCGACTTGAATTGGAGGAACGCTTGTTTGAGTTGGCACTGTTCAATCTAGCCATCGACTGCAAGTTGAGATCCTGTGATTTACGTAACTTGAAAGTCCAAGATGTCAGTCGCAGTGGTTGTGTTATGTCACGAACTATCGTTAAACAGCAGAAGACCCAACAGGAAGTACACTTCGAGATCACCCCCAAGACTCAACAGACCTTGTCGCAGTGGATCATTCAAAACTCATTACAGCCAACAGACTATTTATTCCCAAGCCCACGCCGTGAAGGGCAGCCCATCTCGTACCATTACTACACAACCATGGTTAATCGATGGGTTACTGATATTGGCTTAGATAAAACCCAATACGGCACACATTCCCTGCGCAGAACCAAGGCTTCTTTGATCTACGCCAAAACCAAGAATCTTAGGGCTATTCAATTACTTCTTGGTCATGCTAAGTTAGAAAGTACGATTGAATACCTTGGCGTCGAGATTGAAGATGCACTAAGGATTTCAGAGAGTTGTGAGACGTAATAAAACTATCCCTTCCCCCATATTTGAAAAATTGGCAGAGCAATGGAAGAAAGAAACTATCAAAGAATTAACCTGAACCGGGAAATCATTGACGCTACGATTCTACAGTTTGTGGAAGCAAATTCTTTAGAGGTAAGGCACCTCGATCAGCGACCGGGTGGTAATGGTCGCAGAGCCGTAGTAGGTAGAGTCGGTCTCGAAAACTCAACACTAGATATTCATTTTAATCAGTGTGGTACTTGTACCCTACAGTATAAGATTGGCAAGAACCAAGAGTTAGGTAAAGCAATAGCTGATACTCTATACGAAACCATCCACCCTGATGAGTTTCAAACTGTTAACTTGGTTTTGATAGGAATCTACGAGCAAGATATCGAACCTGTATTTGAAGAGCTACTCGAACAATCTGAGCATGTAGAAAGAATCATTGAGGAAGATATTTCTTCAAGAAGAGTGTCAAAGCTAACCTCGAACACTTATCAAGATTCAATCACAGTAACTCACCATAAAGGGACTCATAAGCTCCAGATTCAGGGGAAACCCTTATCATGTTATCGGGAATTCATTTACTTTTTGAGTGAACTTCTGGACTTATCGTGTTTAGACAAAGTGCTAGTTCGCCAAGATGATAGTAGAGCAGAAATAGTGCGTATTGAAATGGCGGAGCAATTTCTCGAAAGTGAGTTTGGAGAAGTTAGCGAAAAACTTCCCCAGACAATACGGAAATTACTATTGTCAAGCATATGTGTTAAACTCGCGACCCCTGTGCTACCTGACTACTCCTTACTCCTATACCCAGACCTTCGCTCCTTGGAGGGTGCTGTGAAAGATAGGCTCACTAACAGCGGTGTTGAAATCGATGGGCGTCAATTAGGCGATTTTTTTAGCTATTTATCACCCGGGAGCTATGCTCTAAGTGCAGGTTATTCACAGAATGTTCCTGATGCCGCAGTACGCTCAAAACTAGGAGATGCCTATAGTTGGTATCACAAACATCGTCATGGGTTGTTTCACATGACTGATATAACTGAAGGCAGTCGCTTGCTGGGGAACTTCGAACAATTAATCGCATTGTCCAAAAATGCACATGAATTGATAATAGAGATGTATAGATAATATGATATCAATCAGACAGCTACGACTAAAGAACAAGGCATTGACTCTAGCTACAGCTACGAGTTTCGAAAGCCCGTTGTCTAACCTGTCTGATATATCATTAGAGCTGGCAAGTAAAGTTGGACCTAAATCCCAACTAGTGGTTTTTGATCTTCTTTCCTCTAATGGTGATGAATGGAATCGTTTTATTACGATGGAATTTAATGGGAGGAAACTTGTCAGAAATACTTACAAAATCTTAGAAACTAACAACTCCGATCTATACGAAGACCTAAAGCTTCTACAGACAACTTATTTCGAGCAAAACCCTAACTACTTAGCAGCATCAATCCTCTCCTAGTAGGGCGATTGTCCACTTATCTTCACTGCTCCTAAGTCGCTTTTGTCCCAAACCGCCAACCCAAAGCACGGCGGTTTCATGTAGCCTGCTCATTTTGTAGCTCTTCTAGAAGTTTGGCGTATTCGTCAGCGTGACTGCCTTTGAAGTTTGCCATTGTGGGTTTAGTAAGAACTCCCCGAGAACCAGTAATGTGACTTTTTATTACTTTCTTTGGACTTTCACTCCAAGTTAAGTTGAAGGCAGCTAACTTCGGAAAGAAATACATTTCTGAATACTCAGGTATATTGTCATGAATCCACCAAGCCAAAGCTTGCCAATGGTTGGTACGTTCGTAATAAGGAGTAAACGAGTTCACCACAATACAAGCTGTCGCTCCTAAACAACCATCTCTATCCCGATAGTCCCAGATATGCTTACCAAAGTTCTTTTCATTACTGGCGCAACTGTATTGATTACCATTTTCGGCACCTTTGGCATTGACTAAAGGAGAGCGATAACCAGAACGAATCGAAATCCGACCGAATGCCTTTTCGATAGGTTCAAGTAATTGAGAACATAGGTTTCTTCCAGCTTCAATTGCAACGTCTGGGTAGTCGGGGGTGTTAGGTATCATTTCTATCTGCGAAATTTCAGAATATAAAAAATCGCGCATGAAGTAGCTTTCTGAAAGTTGGACTCGCCCCAAATCTTCTAGCTTTCTGACTGTCGTTGGTGATTTCATTATTGACCTCCTAAAACTATGAGCTTAGACCTATTGCGAAGGTGAAGCCCTGTCTATAATGATTCTGGAGCTAGAATTTTCGAAAATTTCGCAGGGAAGCCTCTGCTGAATAATGGACAAGACCAAATTTCCATATCTAAACTAAGGCAACTTCAAGGTCTTGTGTCGATTGAAGAGGTACTATCTCAGCTTGAACAAGGAGGAAATGATGACTGAGTCTACAAGACATCACAACATCCAAGTGCTTACAAATAATGGTTTCAGGCAGTTCTCAAATACGACTGTATTTTTCAAAGAGGCAATAAGCGTCATATCACCATCAGTTGCTCAAAATAGCACTGGTGGTTATTGGTTTGATTTACGTAAGGTCAATCTCGACCGTCTATCTACAAGTGCGTACCTTTTAGTAAGAGTGGTGCCTGACCAGTTTATCCTGATAACACTCTCTGACATCAAAAGCCTAATTACAGAGGAATTGATGGATAATCGCCCTCACTCAGGAGATGTTTGGGGTGTAAAAATGGACTTTAACAATAGCAACTGTAAAGTCCAGCTCTACAGCAACAAAGACTCGACATCGAGGGTTTACTGCAACGTTCTTACTGTGGATAGCGTAACTGAAGCTCTGCGATCACTCTAAGGCGCTTTTGTCCCATACCAATACACCCTATTATCTCCTGATGTCAGGCTCAGCACTGGGGTTGTACAGCGACTTACAAGGTAGATACACTAGAGAATGCCTGTATCACATTTACGAGAGCCACATGAAACGTTATTTATTATCTTTGCCTCTGATTGTTCTGACAGCGAATTCATACGCGAGTTGGATTGCAAGTTGTCCTAATACCTACATGTTTAGGTTTGACAGCTCAACTAATACTTTGGAGAAGCATGCTAACAATGCACTTCAAGAAGCTGTGATAGTTAAGGCTGCATCACGTGATAGTAACCTCTACCTGACTTTTGATGGATACCCTAGATCGCCATCCAATACCACTCCATTTGATCGAAAAAGTACCTATTGGATAAACACAGCTTCAGGTCTATTAATGTATCGAGAAGTGGAGTTCTATAATGGTGCGATTTATAGTATGCATCAATATGACTACGGTGCTTGTAGCATCATTAACCTTTAGCGCACTTAGCTCAACAAAGGCTGCCTTCTGGTCAATATAGGGAGGTGATCTAAGGCGCTTTTGTCCCAAAGCGAGCTTACCAACGTAAAAAATCACTTTTGCGATGTGAGCCTTGTTGTCACCACATAAGCTCTATTTGGGCAAATTCTGGTTATTTACGAACAATAACATTTTGTCCGAAGCGGGTAATGGGGCAAAAATGCGTTAACTGAGCAGCAAGCTCGTAGGTGTCCAATTTCGATTTTAAACGTGCCGACTGTACCAGTTCTGGACAGCATGAGTTTGGAAATACCGATCACTAACGAAACACGAGTTAATAAAGATTTGGCAAAATTACTTAGTTTCATATCCAGTTTTGATGGTTAAGGCAGCCTTACTCTTTCATTTCGAAACTTGCATAATGCGAACAGATCCAGTGGCTGATTGGTCACAGCTTAAGATCACACCCCCTCATGAAAGAAAGCATCAATTACTCTTGCTATTTGACGTGGAGTCTTAACGAATATCTTAATGTTGCCACTTCGTTTAGAGATCACAAAAACAAATGACTCCTCTTTGCATAGTGCACTGTACCGCTCAATATCGTGCTTTGTTTTACTAATGCTAATGTTTTGCTTGTTTAGGTCAGCTCTAACATTTATGTGAAACGAGCGACCATCAGATGTAGTTATGCGTACACACTCCGACGTCAGGTTATGACTTGATATTTGAGCTGTTGAAAATGCACTTACCAAAGAGTACACATTTTTAAAACAAGCTTTCATTGCTCTGTTTGATAATGCTTTTGCATTTTCATCTTGTAGCCTGCCAACATCTACTGCTTGTAGATTATTCCTTTCCGCGAAGTCGACTACGAACTGTACTACATCTATTTGATTTTCGCCGTCGTCATAAAACCACTCTGTCTTAGACCCAAATGAGCAAGGTACCATTTGGTTGATCAACTCCTTGTGTATCTGTGTCTCATAATGCAAAGCTGAGTTATTGTCTCTAGGGTGTACCCTCCATGCCGCTATGCATTGCGCCCCAAAGTTATTTTTTGTGCTTGAAAGCTGTGAAATCCGCGCTTTTAACGTTGCATTCCCCTTGCCTGTGACACCTACCTTTTTGTCGTTAACAAAAATTCGCCCATCAATATGAACCGAGCGCATTATGTATAGAATGTCGTGCTTATCAGTCATGCTTTGCCTTTTTAAAAAAATCTACTCTGGTGATATTAACGATATCGAAATGTACAATATCCCATTATTTAGAACACACCTGAAAAATCATCACTCCCTTTAACTTGCTGATCTTGCCAGCAACAAACTAGCTTATGTGCGATTTTAGCGCATTGGTGTTCGCAATTGCTTCTTTCAATACCAATAACATGGCGCTCTACAAGTAGTAAATAGGCCGCTAGGTTATTAGTGTTCTCCGCCTGTGCTAATTGTACGACTGGAGATTCATAATCAACGTATTCAATTGCTAACTCCTCGTCACCACAAGGGTCATAAACACCAATTGGGTCCCACTCAGTTAACAGTACTTCATTGACCATTCGAGAAAATCTTTCGTCAACTTTTGGCACAGGTAGCGCTGCGAGCATTGTATTTAGTATTTGAGTGATACCGCTAGCGACAACCTCAACGCTATTTAACTCATCGTTACTCACAAAAGCATTGTCATCGATGAGTTCGTTTGGTGACTCATCCCAATAAGGTAGATAAGCGTTATACCCCACTAAAGGGTTATCTTCCTTCGCGGCATTAAAATCCACACACACCACCTGCTCGCTTAGACATGCAGGAAACGGTGTCGGGGCTAAAGTGTAATGCCCAACGACTACTGGAAATAGTAGCGGCTGTTGCATAAATACCTTGGCAGACCGTTCCAATGCCACATTTGGGATAACATCGGCTTGGCCCGTTGGTACCACGGCTAAATCACGATAAGTCTCTACGCTATATTCATCTTTCCACCAAGCAGCCCGAATATGTTTACGCTCAATACCGTTTTTATCATAAAAGCTGCAGCCAGATGGAAGAATCACTTCTGGGCCTTTCAGTAAGATTTCAATCAAATCATACAGTTCGTGATCAGGATCGAACGCATTAGGCCAGTGTTCAACTTTTAGAGAGCGATCGGCATTGAGGTACACATTCAAACGTTCAATGCTCTCTTCATGCCAACAAGCATGAATTGCGCGTATATCCCCGCAATTAATATACAAAGGCAAGGTCATAAACCACTCGACCCATTCTTTATGTAATGGTGAATCCTCACCAACCTGAGCTAGAAAACGAGCATGTTGTTTTTGATTACCCACTTTGCTGCGATCACGAAGGTGCTTCCCGTTAGCATCTTTTAGATACCAGCCCACTGCATTAAATTCATGATTTCCTAATAAGCAAAACGCTTGTTGCTTATCGACTAAATTTTTAACCAAGTTCAATGTAGCGATATGATCTGTTGCTGAATGGGGACTGTTATCAATGAGGTCACCGATGAAGATAAGGGTAGTGTCTGATTCCTTACCCGATGCTTCTATGCCTTGGCTGTCGAGTAGTGCGGTTAGCTTTTCTTGCTGGGCATGAAGATCGCCAATGAAGAATAGGTTTTCAAGCGCATTATCAGCCTTAAAGCATAGCCCATTTTCAAGTTGTTGACATCGCTTCTGAAGCGTTGGGCGCATTACCTCTTGCCAATAACGAACATCAAACTGCCCACCCGACATACCACCTTGATTAAGAGATTCAATATAGATTACATCACTGCTATATTCAGAGTCGCAACCATTCACTAGCAACGTTGCCACATACTCATCAACCCTATTGAGCAGTGCTTCTGCTGTGTATGAAATGTTATTGGTAGTTAGCTCTACCTGTAATGCCTGCCATAACGCGCTGTTACCACGCAGGCTATAATGGTTTAGTTCGCTGAACAGGGTTGAGATATATTTGGTTTCAATAAAAGCCAAGGGGTTACTCCTACTACTGGCACTGATGATTATCGAATTATGGGGGCAATATTGCATTACCCACTATTTATTGTGCGATTTTATCTTCGCAATATTGCCAACTAGTAATTAAGCCCTCAGTTGCTTCTATACCAACACAGCCGCCAAAAGGTTCAACTCCCATAGCGAAACGGCGCAGATTCACTTTTCGTTGGTAATCTTCACTCATTGGGTTCTCACCTCGATTGCGCGCTTTGACCTCGATATTACTGTCGTAAAGGTGGTCATACTCCTCGGGGAATAGCTCACTGTGCATCTCTCGCAATGGTTGCTCTGTTTGTTCTATTTGATTTAGTCGGGCTTTATTGGCTCTTTTTTTATTGCTCATCATGCTTCCTTGTTTCACGGTGCGAGGGGATGTCTTTTGTAAACAGTTTATCCTATCTAGGTTGCAGAGATTGATTGTAAAACTCAACAGCTATCAACGCTTTGTGTGACTCTGGTTGGTCAGTCTAAAAGAAAGTACGGGGAAAATTCGCATAGAACCTCTAGTAATTTGAGATTAGCTATTTTTGTTGAAAAGCTATGAGAGTCAATCACGATAGTTGTACATGCTAGCAAGCTTTGGGGCAGAAATGTTTTAGACCAATAGCACTAAGGCGCTCTTGTCCCAGATTGTGTCTGCGATGCCTTGAGGGAACAGCCGGAACTTTCAAGTCTGGGAACTGCAAGAAGGTTCTTGATAGAAATATTTTAAAGCCACCATCATTATAAGTACCCAATTTTACCTTCATCCGCATGAATGCTTGTTGTCATTTTGACATGGCTCTTCTTGTACTAGATAAGCGTTGGGCGTTGGTCACATTGGTGGTAACGGTATTTGTGACTAACATGTTCGATTACCTTTGAGGTTGCAGAAGGACCCCCACGCTTTTTGCATAGCCACATAGCAGTTCATGTGTACTATTCGTAGATGTTTGAATCTAACTCAGCCTAACTGTCAACGCCAGTTTAAAATTGACCCACTTATCGACGTTATCGCCGAAGTAAAACTGACCCACCCACGTAATTAACTTCTACTTTCAGATAGATTCTCTAGAACCGTTGGTATGGTTCCAGCCGCCTTCTTTCCTCGTAATCGATAGCTTTCTCCACTGATTTGTACGATGTGCGAGTGATGAAGAAGTCTATCCAGTAACGCCGCCGTCAGTGTCGTATCGTCGGCGAACGCATTTGACCATTGAGAGAACGGCAAGTTACTGGTCACGATAATGCTGCCTTGCTCGTATCTTTTAGCGATGACGTTGAAGAACAAGTTCGCCTCTTCTCTGCCGAACGGTAGATATCCGATTTCATCGACGATAAGAAGCTTTGGAGCGAGCACGCTTCGTCTCAGGTAGCTTTCAAGCTTGCCTTGAGTTTTTGCTGTAGACAGTTGAAGCATTAAGTCTGCTGCTGTGATGAAGCGTGTCTTTAGACCCTTTTGAACCGCTATTTGACCAAGGCTCACAGCAAGGTGGCTTTTACCAACGCCACTTGGGCCAAGTAATATCACGTTTTCCTTTCGCTCAATAAAGGCTAACCCTGTTAGCTCCTTAAGCTGTTTTCTTGGAGCGCCTGTTGCGAACTTGAAGTCATAGTCATCGAATGTTTTCTCCATAGGGAAGCTGGCGAATTTGGTCAGCGTGGCTCTTGTGCGTTCAGCTCTCGCATCAAGCTCTGCGTTGAGAAGTGACTCTAAGTAATCGGCTAGGCTGAACTCACGACTATTAGCGACTTCTGCCAGTCTTGGCCAGTCCTGACCTATAGCTTGTAACTTCAGCGCTGCACAGGCCGCTTCGATGCGATTCATTTGAAGGTTCATACTCGTACCTCCAACAGCGCGTCATAGGTTGAGAGTGGGTGTTGGAAGCTCTCAACTGGCATTACATTATCACCCATTGTTAGCGGTACCATTAGGCGTGTCGGTGACGGGAGGGGTTGAAGTGTAAAGCGCTCTTCATCTAAGAGAACTTGAGGCTTTGTACCCGTCGTACCGTGGATCCGTTGGTGAGCGACGGTTTCTAACCACGCGCCGATATGCCCATTAAGAACATCGACGGTGACTTTAAGTCCGTGTTGTTTGAGTGTCGCTGCAAGCGGAGTAACGAAGCTACTTTTCAAGTAAGAGTTAAATCGCTCCACTTTCCCTTTGGTCTTTGCGCGATAAGGGCGGCAAGCTCTTGGTTTGAAGTTGTACTTCTTAGCGGCAGTGAGCAACATAGGATTCCATCGGTGTTCACCTTCACCGTAAGCATCTCGTTCTATCATGATGGCTTTTGCATTATCGAAGAGAACTTCTTTGGGTACGCTACCGAAGTATTCAAACGCTTCTTCAAGACCTTCAACCCAGTCTTCTTGTCGCTCTCGCTCGCAAAAGCGAACGAAGGTCGCTCTGCTATAACCAAGCGTTGCAACGAAGGCTTTAACACGTACGCCGTAATGCGTGATGGTAGTGAAGTCGACCTGCATCTGCTCACCAGGCTTTGTCTCGAATCGAACCACAGGGTCGACTGGCGTGCTAGGTTTGTATTGCTTGATGTGCTCCTTGAGCATCGTTATACCGCCCTCATAGCCAAGCGCTTTTAATTCACGAAGTAGGACTGTTGCTGGTATCCAATACGGTTTTGCTGCGTCAATGCGAGTACGCAAGTAGTCATGGTATGGCTGAAGTTTAGTTGGTCGCGATTGACGCTCGGGGTACACGAGGGCTTTGCTTCTATCACGGAGATAGTTACGAACGGTATTCCTTGAGATACCCAAATCCTTGGCGATACGGCGGATGCTGCACCCTTGCTGATGTAAAACATGTATTTCCACTAGTTGCTCCTGATTGATCATAATCCGCCGCTTTGTCCATTTACGAACGGATAGTTTGCCTCAAGTGGGTCAATTTTAAATCGGCGTTAGTGGGTCATTTTTACATCGGCGCTGACATAACTGCACAATCAGCATTTCAATGCATCACAAGAAATTGATAAATATCAACTTTATCTTCTTTTTTTGAACAACATCTTAAGCGTGGCACTATCTTTAATTATGTAACTTTAAATATTACCCACACTAATGAAGGAAAATGTCATGTCTGCTATTAACCATGGTTGTAGAGAAGAAATGGATAATGCCGCTTTAGATAATATGGGCACCATAATACAAGACGTAAATTCTTATGGTCGAGACAAAGAAACTGCTGAATTGATTGTAAAAATGAATGAAACCAACCCTTCAGCAGCTAAAGCAGCATATGATGAGTTCATAGCTCAAAAAAAAACGCGAGGCAGAAATTATGAGTGCACCACCTGAGGCAGGGACAAGACCTGTTCAGATGAAGTAAACAAGGAGATAAGTATGCTTTATGTTGTATACCAGAAGGAAAATGATGCTAACTTAAGAATAGGAAAAGTAGATTCAATCTTAAGCCCTTCCGATGAGATTATTTTTGGTCCAGCAACAGCACAAGCTTGTGAGCTATATGTCAGTCAACCTCCGATTGTAGGAGGTCCATATATCCCATCATTTGAAGAAAAACAAGATATTGATACATTAAAGTGATTCTTTGAAACCACAGATATAGGCATACAATAGGCTGGATGAATTATGAAGCTTTGAATTGTAATAACGATTCAAAGCTTCTTCTATTACATTACTCAATCTGGTTCTTGGCGGTGTGTTGAAGCATCTAACACATTTTCAGAAATGGCGCATATACTTTGGGGGCTGAACCAACTTAGATCAAAAGCACTAAATTGATCTTGTCCCCAAGGAAGGCTATCACTGGGGAGAAAAAGCACGTCTTTCGACTTAAATGAGCTACACAAACTCTTAAATTAATATTTCACAAAATACGGACCGAAAGCCCCACCATCAAGCGCCTTTTGTTTGGAGGTTTGACGATCTAGAGCGCATTACCACCAAACTCAGCCCAAGCTTTGGTGAAACCATGCGCAGAGAAGAACAAAAACTGGTGCGGGAACTCAAAGGAAACGTTCGCGCTCTTTTTGAATGCATCTATCACGAATTCATTACCTTGATTAGAGAAAGGCCACAAGTAAGGGGTATCCTCATGACAATTGTACGAGTACCTAACATTCTGATTATTTGTTTTTATGCTCATTCCGTCATATAGGCCGTTAGCTTCAATGTCATCACAGTGTTCGGGCAGCATGATCATCAAGGTCTTTTGGCCTTTTTTCTGCGGGTGAGGAGATATGTAGGTCAAGTAGGTTATGTCTTCGCCTTTAGCTCTTGGCTTCAGGGTCATGCTTGAGCCTTGTCTTGGCTTAGCCCTAAAATCAAATAGCGTGAGACTCTTATGATTTGGGTAGACGGAGGCAAACTGCGAGCCTCGTTTGTTGTCAAAATCTATAATGACCACACCTTCAAGGCTCGTGTTGGAGAAGCCTGATGGAGCCAAAGCAAGAGTGATTAATCCAATAATCTTTTTCATATTGTCACTTCCATTTAAATATGACGAGAAACGTTCCAGAGGATGGAAGTAAGAGCCTTTATTGTTCGAACTGACTGAAATCGGTCTTAAAAACTGAGTTGGAAGCTCTCCCTCCCCAGTTGGTCCCTAAGCATAGCGTAATAACACGCCTCTGAACCATTGTGAGTCAGTAACTTTGCCAAACTTAAATTAACCTTATTAATTAGTTACTTACGAGAGTTTGATTTATTGGTCAAATTCACTACCCCCATTACACTTCGATTTATCGAGCCGTACTTCTAGTGTTCAATCATCTTGTACATTTTACTTTCATGACCCAAGTTATAGCTTCTTTGCCTATTCCGTACTCACCTCGGTGAATCGGTGTTTGTTCTAGAACATCTACAGAACGGCACGAGTCTTTAAACATCATTTGAACAGCGTTTAACCGATCTTTCTCGTCACCACCATCCCAACCAAAGTCTATAGTGTTTTTTATATATACTTTGTAATCATATTCATCTGTATCCGATAATTCCGTTCGTATGTCCCCTCCAGATTCTAATATTCTCAAATGAGTTTGACTTCCTGCACAACCCATAAGTAAGGTCAACATTACTATGATGTAAATTCTTCTCACTTTAGCCTCTAGCCAATATCTTTATAAAAATCATATAGATAAACCCATACCATACCTGAAAATTCAATTTCTAAGTGCGATCCCCTTCTAATATTAAGAAGTGGTTTATCATAACTGTGTAAGCGCTTAAAACACGGGTTAGAGCATAACAGCTAAGGCGCTTTTGTCCCAATGAGTGCTATCACCGTAGAGGTCAAGCACGTCTCTGGACAATTCTGAGCTAGCTCCTCTGAAGATCGAGAGCTATAGTCGATTGATATAGTGGCGCAGAATAGCGCTGGAATATACTGCTGAACTGCTCTTGATTATCGAGCACAAAAGTAACTCGAATATGATCTGCATTGTATGTGGTGAGGATTGATCGCAGCCAGCTAGGTAGAGAACCATTTAGAAGCGTCTCGCAATTGATAAACCAGATCCACGTTGGCTTGTCACTTCGAATGATATCCATGATTTGCGACTTGTTTCTGTAATCTTCACCTGCAAGTGAGAGAAGGTCGATGTAGATCGTTTGAACCCCTAATCGATTGTTGATGCAATTGTATGTATTCTGGAGGTCTTCTCCACAGTCATTGGTGAAAGTATGAAACCTCATCATACCCAACTCCCAATACCCATTTATTAGACGCTCATGCGAGCCAACAGGCCACTTATCCAAATTAGGGACGATAGATTGTGGGGTTGTATTCTTCATTCATCCTCACTTTACATAACCCTGTCTTTTCAGCTCATGTATAGCATTATGAGTTACCAGCAAAACGCAGTAAACCACTCGATAACAGAGTTAGGGGCGGAAACGCTTTAGGGTAGTAGCACTAAGTAGCTCTTGTTCCATAGTGATTTAAGTATTTTTGAAGCTTTAATAAAGAAAAAATGACGGGCAAGTAATTACCCACCATTATTCATTTAAACTAGCCATTACTAACTTGACCTGATGAAGCTAAATTAGTTTTATCTTGATTCCACTGACGAAAGTCACTACCCGTTGGAGTCTGAGATACACGCAAATCAAATTCTGGCATAACTGCATACAAATGATCAAAAATGTCTGATTGAATACGCTCATAATCACCCCATACTGTTGTGGTAGTAAAACAGTAAACCTCCATGGCAATACCGTCATGCGTTGGCGCTAGTTGACGAACCATTAAAGTCATATCGTTATGAATTTCTTGATGTGCATGTAAATAGCGCTCTAGATACGCGCGGAAGCTACCCAAATTAGTCAGTCGGCGACCATTGATAGATCTGGTATTGTTTACATCGTGTTGATTATTGTAGAGCGTAATTTCTTCTACTTTGCCTCTGATATACGGTTCTAATAATTGTATTTTGGTTAGCTCTGACACCTCAACTTCATTGAGAAAGTGAACACTTGTTGCATCTATCATCACGCTACGTTTAATCCGTCGCCCTCCCGACTCTGTCATCCCTTTCCAGTTTTTAAATGAGTCTGAAATCAGAGCGTAAGTTGGGACTGTGGTGATGGTTTTATCCCAGTTCTGTATCTTTACTGTGGTGAGGCTGATATCAATAACATCACCATCTGCGCCATATTTCGGCATTTCGAGCCAATCCCCTACACTCAACATTTTGTTGGCAGAGAGCTGAACTCCTGCTACTAAACCAAGAATTGGGTCTCTGAATACCAACATAACTACTGCTGTCATGGCACCTAAACCACTTAGCAATATAATTGGTGATTTTCCGATTAAAATGGAGGTAAATAGCAGAGCTGCAATCACAAATATAATTATCTTAATACTCTGGATGATGCCTCTAGTTGGCATGTTACGCCCCACCTGAGTGCGACTGAGTAGTGCATCGATCACATTGAGTAGTGAGAATATCGATAACATGGCATAAAGAACTACCCATAGTTCGACTATTATAATTAACATTTCACGAAGAGCGCTTTCTTGTGAGAGCCATAAATTGGCCTGAATACCGATCACTACCCCTTGAATAAGCAAAGCTATTTGACTGAATAAATTACCACTGAATAGCTCATGACGCCAAAAAGCCTCAGATTTAGAAGCACGACTCTTCAACCAAACCACGACAACACGGTGTAATACGACATGAATCACAATGGCAATCGATAAGATTAAGCCAAATGCTTCTGCAACTTGAATTAAGAGCGATAGCTGAATGTTGTATTGACTGAGCCAATCTTCAAACGACTTAGACATTGAAATCTCAACTTTAAATTATTGATACGTGGACCATATGTTACTTATAAATCTACGACTGGTACATGTAAGAATTTATGCTTATAACTATTTATTTTGTTAATGATTTTTTCTTCAGATAAAACGTCGTAGAAATGCTTTGTTTCATGATTTGAGATCAAGTAAAAAAATGAACGATTGGATAAGGTAAACGGGGGAAATAAACTATACCTGTAATGGCAGTAAAGTATCACCGATAAACCTCCAACATAGTGAATAACTGAATATACATTCATAAGAAGGAACTAGCCTAGAAAGTAAAATTGAGGAGGTGACATAAGTAATTGAACAACCATATGTGCCAATGAGCCTCCTATCGTTTAACTAGCATGTGAGTCGATATGCTTCACAAGTTAGGACAGAACTACCAACATCCAATTGACAACATTTCTAAGTAAAACTCAGTATTAGGAAAAGGTTTGATTGTCGGTTTGGCAGCAAAAGATCTACTCTCGAACTTCTTTGGTGGCATGATGATCTACTTCGACCGACCTTTTAAAGTCGGTGATTGGATTCGCTCTCCCGACCGTCAAATCGAAGGTACTGTCGAACGTATTGGCTGGCGCATGACCATTATTCGCACCTTTGATAAACGACCGTTGTACGTGCCAAACTCAGTATTCAGTAACATTGTGGTGGAAAACCCATCGCGAATGCTAAACCGCCGAATTAATGAAACCTTTGGGCTTCGTTACGAAGACGCGAGCAAGTTAGCTGCTATCGTGGATGACGTAAAAGCCATGCTTGAAACGCACCCAGATATCGATGCTAAGCAAACGCTCATTGTTAACTTTGACAAGTTTGGCCCATCAACGCTGAACTTCTTTATCTATACCTTCACCAAAACGGTCAACTGGGTGAGATACCATGAAGTGAAACAAGATGTGCTACTGCAGGTGCTAGCAATCATTCACAAGCACAATGCAGATATCGCTTTCCCAACACAAACACTCAAAATCGACCCGCAAGGTTTTAGCGAAGTTCAAGATATGGCTATTTCAAATCCATCAGGTCATCAATAAGCAGCGTATCTACTGTTTATAGGTAACTAAATGGGTTATCGATAATGAAAAAGAGTGAAGCGTGGTAACATGGCGCCAGTATTTTAAAGCACCCAATTACCACGCTATGATTTTACCTGTCATTCTAGCCGGCGGCTCCGGAAGTCGTCTCTGGCCACTGTCTCGCGAGCTTTACCCTAAGCAATTTCTCAATATAGCCGGTGAGCAGTCAATGCTTCAGCAAACGCTTCAACGCCTGCAAGGTCTTGAAGAGCACTTGATGGATAGTAAATGCGATGCCCCTTTCATTATCTGTAATGAAGAACATCGCTTTATTGCCGCTGAACAAGCTCGAGCATCCAATATCCAACACAGTGGAATACTGTTAGAGCCAGTCGGTAGAAACACAGCCCCAGCTATTGCGCTTGCCGCCTTAAAGGCATTAAGTAAACCAGCGCTTAAAGAACAAAGCGCATACGATCCTATCTTGCTAGTGCTGGCTGCTGATCATCACATCGCGAAAACCTCTGAATTCCAACAAGCGATTAGTCGTGGTGTTGATTATGCAAAACAAGGCACACTGGTGACATTCGGTATAACACCTGACGCCCCAGAGACTGGCTATGGCTATATCAAGCAGGGAGAGCCTCTTTCCTCCAGTGTTAAAACTGATACTAATAGGACAGAGCAGCCAATCAATCACGCCTACGCCATAGAGTGCTTCGTTGAAAAGCCCGACCTAGCAACTGCAGAGCAGTACATTGATTCGGGACAATACCTATGGAACAGTGGCATGTTCATGTTTAAGGCATCACGCTATGTTGAAGAACTCGCCGAACACCACCCTGAGATATTAGCGGCTTGTAAACTCGCTCTTGCAAAGCAAAATACCGACCTCGACTTTATCCGTATAGACGCTGAAGCATTCAAAAGCAGTCCGAGTGATTCTATCGATTATGCCGTGATGGAAAAGACCTCACACGCCGCAGTGATCCCGATGGATGCCGGCTGGAACGATATTGGCTCATGGTCTGCTATTTGGGATGTAAGCGAAAAAGATGAGCACAATAACGTCATTGAAGGTGATGTGTTGACCGTCGACTCTCAACACAACTACATCCATGCTGAAAATAAGCTGGTTGCTACGGTAGGCGTCGATAACCTGATTATTGTCGAAACCAAAGACGCTATATTGGTTGCGAATAAAGACAAAGTTCAAGGCGTGAAATCGATTGTCAGCCAGCTGAATCAAGCAAATCGCACAGAACATGTTCATCACCGCGAAGTGTTTAGACCTTGGGGTAAATACGATGTAATCGATCTAGGCAAACGCGACAAAGTTAAACGTATCACCGTAAAACCCGGTCACAAGTTGTCGTTACAAATGCATCACCATAGAGCGGAACATTGGGTAGTAGTGGCGGGTACTGCGAAAGTGACCAACGATGAAAAAACCTATCTGGTTGAAGAAGATCAATCCACTTACATCCCTTTAGGCCATATTCACAGCCTAGAAAACCCAGGGGATCTCCCACTCGAGATGATTGAAGTACAAACAGGCAGTCATTTAAGTGAAGACGACATCATTCGATATCAAGACAGCTATGGGCGAGACGTGCGCAAGCAACAAGTCCAGTCATCAAAGCACAACCAAACGAAATAAAGCAGCGACAAATCGATGAAACCAACATTAGACCTGAGCTGCTTTAAGAACAACGATATCCGCGGCGTCATTGGTAAACAAATCAATGAGCCACTAGCCTACCTGCTCGGTAAGGCATTTGGCGAATACGTCCTGTCTGCTGCGCCTGAAACCCCATTCGATGGCTTGGCTCAAGTGGTGATTGGTCGTGATAACCGAGAAACGTCCCTTTCATTACAAGAAGCCATGACCAAAGGCTTAATCGAGTCTGGAATAACCGTCGTTGACCTTGGAATGACAGGGACTGAAGAAGTCTACTTTGCAACTCGCCACCTTGGCGCCATTGGCGGAACCCAAATTACGGCAAGTCATAACCCAATCAATTACAACGGAATGAAATTGGTCGGCTTGGACGCTAGCCCAATAAGTAAAAACAGTGGCTTAGATGAAATCAAACTACGCATTAAAGTATTGAATCAAAAGCTGAACAGTGATTTATCTGTCGGTCATGTACAATCAAATAACTCTAGCCGATCGACCAGCATTCTCACTCCTTATGTAGACCACTTACTCTCGTACATAACCCCATCAAAGCTGTCACCGATGAAGATTGTTGTTAACGCAGGAAACGGCGTTGCAGGACATGTCATTGATGCTTTAGAGAATAAATTTAACGAACTCGGTGTCCCTATCACCTTCATCAAAGTTCATCATAACCCTGATGAAAACTTCCCAAATGGTATTCCAAACCCTTTGATTAGAGAGAACCAAGCAGCCACTCGAGATGCCGTTTTAGAGCATTCTGCCAACCTTGGAATTGCTTGGGATGGAGACTTCGACCGATGCTTTTTCTTTGATGAACAAGGTAATTACATTGAGGGTTACTATATCGTTGGTCTGCTCACCGAAGCATTCTTACTTAAAGAGCCTAACGCCACTGTGTTGCATGATATGCGTATGACATGGAACACGATTGAAGTTGCTAACAAGCTTAGTGGAAACGCTATTGGCGTCAAAGCTGGGCATGCGCTCATCAAAGAAAAAATGCGAGAGCTGAATGCGGTGTACGGTGGAGAAATGAGTGCACATCACTACTTTCGTGATTTTGGGTATTGCGACTCGGGAATGATTCCTTGGCTGTTAGTGATTGAGTTGATTAGTAAAACTCAACAATCTCTTCACCAATTAACGAGTACCAGTATAGATAGATTCCCCTCTTCTGGGGAGATCAATCGAAGAGTCTCAGATCCAGAACAAGTCATGGCTTGCGTGTTATCGCACTACCAAGATAATGCCGTTGAAATCGTTCACACAGACGGGATCAGCGTCAATATGGGCACATGGCGCTTCAACTTAAGAAAGTCCAATACCGAGCCATTAATACGCCTCAACGTGGAAACCAAGCAAGATAGAACTTTACTGTCACTTAAAGTCGACGAGTTACTGTCTTTTCTCATTTAAGAATACTGATACTTTCAGTTTATAACTAAGAATTACAAAAAAGCCCTTACTAGCGATTGCTAATAAGGGCTTTAAATTTTCAGCCGCTTAGTGACTGGCTGTAATAATTAGATTACTTGTTACGGCGAGCTTCAACAGCGTCTGCCAGTTGGCGAAGTACTGTCTCAGTATCTTCCCAACCAATACATGCATCAGTCACAGATTGACCGTAAGTTTCAGCTTTGCCGTCAACCAAGTCTTGGCGACCTTCAATAAGGTGAGATTCAATCATCACACCAAAGATAGCTTTGTCGCCACCAGAAATTTGTGCGCTTACGTCATCAGATACGTTCATTTGACGCTTAAACTGCTTAGAGCTGTTTGCATGGCTGAAATCGATCATCACTTTTTGTGGAAGACCAGAAGCTGCTAGCTCTTCTTTAATCTTACCAACATGTTCTGCGCTGTAGTTTGGCTCTTTACCACCACGTAGGATGATATGACAATCAGGGTTACCTGCTGTCTCAACAATAGCTGAGTGACCGTACTTAGTTACCGATAAGAAGTGGTGAGAAGCGCTAGCAGAGCGAATAGCATCTGTTGCGATCTTGATGTTGCCATCAGTACCATTCTTGAATCCAACTGGGCAAGATAGGCCAGAAGCCAGTTCGCGGTGAACTTGAGATTCTGTAGTACGTGCGCCGATTGCACCCCAGCTGATTAGGTCAGCAACGTATTGAGGCGTGATCATATCTAGGAATTCGCTTGCCGTTGGCATACCCATGTCAGTTAGGTCCAGCAGTAGCTTACGACCTAGACGAAGTCCATCATTTAGCTTGAACGTATCGTTCATGTACGGGTCATTAATTAGACCTTTCCAACCAACTGTTGTACGTGGCTTTTCAAAGTAAACACGCATTACGATTTCAAGGTTATCACCAAGTTCATCGCGCAACACTTTCAAACGTTTACCGTATTCAAGAGCAGCTTCTGTGTCATGAATAGAACATGGGCCTACAATAACAAGCAAGCGGTCATCGCTTTCTTCTAAAATATTGTGGATCGCTTTGCGGCTTTCAAAGGTTGTAGAAGAAGCAACTTCTGTCGCTGGAAACTTTTCTAAAACAGCAACAGGGGGTAATAACTCTTTTACTTTGTTAATTCTTACATCATCAGTCTGGAACATTGCTTACTTCTTCCTTTTTTCTATCCTTGAGCTGAATGTACGTTGTCTCACGTCACTTTCTATCAGCACTAATCTTCTTGTTCCCTGTAACTTAACTAGTAAAAACTCTAGTTTCAATCACTAATTAAAAATAAACGCAATTTTTTTTGTGTTTTATATTTAAAACACCCTGTATACCATTATTTACACACTATTGATTGCGTATTTTATAAGAAAATACGAAGAGCCATTATTCAAGCTACATCATGTATGTAAAATTGTGTCGAACTTAAAAACAAAAAAGCTCACGTGATCAGCGTGAGCTTTTATTTAATTACATTCTTTTCAATGGCTTGACGACACTATCAAGCCCTTCAATCTTCAGAGCAAGACACAGTTTTAATAAATCGCCGAGTTCACCAGACGGGAATCCCTTTTTATCGAACCAAAAAAAATACAGTTGCCTTCTGGAGGTGCGACACACTTCACAACATGAGTCGATCTACTTTAGCTCACTATTGGACATAATGAGTTTGGTTTCACTTTTGAAGAGGTGAGTTTGAAATTCATGAGCTAGTTCAACGAGATAAAATGATTTAGAAATATATTGTATGCTAACATGCATATTAAAAGTACAAATCACTTTTAGTTGGTTTAGGTCATATGGCAGACAATCCACTCGCAGAAGCTCAGCGAGAATCCGCAGGGGCAAGCACCTTTGGTAAGTATAATTTCCAATTTCATTGGGCGTTGTGCGAGATCATTGAGAAGCACAAGAACAAGAAAGAGTATGCATTACTAATTGAGCATCATGAGGATGTTGTAATTGCAGATAGCTTAGATGCAGATGAAGCTCAATTTGAATTTTACCAAGTAAAAAACCAGAAGGCTAAGTATACGCCAGCTTCTCTGACCAACAGAAAAAAAGGTGCTAATGATACTCTTAAGAACTCGGTTCTAGGGAAGTTACTTAGCTCTTGCATCAATACAGAATATGAAGACCGAATTACAACTATTGGGTTGGTCTCCTCAAGCGGGTTTAGCCTAAACCTTGATAAAGGGTTGAAGCTGGACGTGATCAAGGTTGGAGACATTGCCGAAAGTGATTTGGCAAGTTTGACTCAAGATATTGATAATGAGCTAGGAATTAAAGTGCTACCTGAGCACTTACAGTTTATTGTCCCTGATATACAGTTAAAGAATCAGGAAGATTATGTTTTGTCTCACTTTGCACGTCTCGTAAATGCGCTGTTCCCCGGAGCATTTTGCAACCCTGTAAACATTTATCGCTCTGTTGTTGATGAGATGGGACGAATTGGCCGCGTAGAATATGACTATAGAGATTGGGCAAGACTTATCGAGAAGAAATCTCTCACTTCCACTGAAGTACATAACGTGATCACTCAGCATACAACTCACCCATGTGTCGATGATTTAAAAAGTGACTTTGACGACTTAGCAAGAGAGTTAGGTTGGAAAGCAAAACAAAAGCGCACTTTCAAGAGTAAACTTGCTTTACTAGCACTACGAAGAGCTGGATTTATGAGCGCACTAGATATTGAGATTACGAACGTATTTAAACAATCTCATAGCAAGGTCGATGAAAATAACTATGCTGACGATAGTACTTATCTTGAAGCTCTAAGCAAACAAGCCATCTTCAATGGCTTACTTTCGAAGGTTAATGACCAAGATGAACTGTTGTTAGAAGTCATCTACTGCTTATTAAAGGCTTAATGATGCAAAATAATTACAAATTATTGATTAGAAATCTTAGGAAGCATAAAAATGAAAGGCTTGCAATTTCAACGTCTAGTTCTACTGTCCGATTCGAAAAGACTGGCGAATCAATTCACGTTTCCGAAGAGACTCAATCTCGTTACCGGAAGCGACAATAGTATTGGCAAATCAACACTAGTAAAAAATCTATTCTGGGCCATTGGTTGCGAGCCTCATTTTGACGAAGAGTGGAACTCAAATGACGTTAAGGCCACCTTGTACTTCAAGGTAAATCAACAGGAATACATTGTTAGCCGCTACGCAGATGGTATTTATTTTGGCCGTAAAGGTACTGCATTAACGAAGTACTCTAAAGTAACAGGTCAATTTGCTGAAGATTTCGCAGAAGAAGTAGGTTTTGATCTTATGCTCGCAAATAGGCAAGATGGCCTTGATTGCCCTCCTCCTGCTTTTTACTTCCTACCATTCTACATCGACCAAAAGAAAAGTTGGGATGAACCATGGAATGGGTTTGAAGGGCTTGGTCAATACAGTAATTTCAAAAAAACCTTAATCAAGTACTTCTGTGGTTACTTGCCAAGTGAGCACTTTGATCTCGAAGAAGATGTATTTGCGCAAAAAGCTATAGAACAAGAAGCTAATCAACAAGTAGGTCGTATTGCAGACGCAATTAGTGTCCTTGAAGAGGTAGCGCCAGAGCCGACTATTGCTGTTACTCAAGCAGAATTAGAGTCTATTCAGCAGGAGATTGAAAAAGATTTAACAGCGTTTTCTGCTCACCAATCTGAGCTGTTTGAGCAACAATCAGCGCTAGCAAATGAAATCCATGATTTAGAACAACAACACCTTATCGCTAGCACTTCTGCAAGAGAGCTTGACGAAGATTACACTTTCGCAGTAGAGAACGTGCCATCAGATTCTCTAGAGTGCCCTTTATGTGGTGTTGAACACGATAACTCCCTGCTAAGTCGTGCGGGGCTTTTAGCTGATAAGGAAGGCTTAGAGCAACAAGCAAATAGCATTAAGGCTGCACTTGAATCTAAATATCGACAACGTGCAGAGTTAGCAGAAGAGTTGATTTTTGTAGCCTCTGAAATCGAGCGAATCAATAAAAAGTATTTAAAAGAGGATGCCCCTGAAGATAAATCCAATGAACAACAGGCGTTTGAGCAAGCTCTTCATGCTGTTTCCCAAAAGAAAGTCAACAGTAGCGTTGTTCAGAAAAAAGAAAGCTATCTACTTCAATCGCAACATGCTAAGGACAAGCAGAAAGACATAAAGAAAGAGCAACGCAAGCTTGTTAAGAAGAAAGATAAGGACGAGCTGAACGAGCTATTTATGGGCAACTTAGTCGAAAGCATCAACGCGTTATCAGCTACTGGAGTTAACCTAAGTGATGTCAAGGCACCGATGGATTATAAAAAAATCCTTGGTGGCGGTGCAGCAGAAGGAACACGAGGTACACTAGCCTACCAGCTAGCCGTTCTTCGCCAGATTAATCATGCTAATCATTGCCAACTAGCTCCGTTTGTTATCGATACTCCTAACCAACAAGAGCAGGCAAAGCATCGATATGAGCAAGTCATGGATGTTGTCACTGAGAATATCCCTAATGGCTATCAAGTGATTTTATGTGCTATGGACAACGACGCCTTATCCACCTATAAACAGGATGCTCATATCATTGAGCTAGGCGACAACCGTCTATTGCAACATGAGCATTATGCCCAACTTCGCGCTGAATATGAGCAAGTCGTTTTAAGCAACAGCTAATGAAAAGGCTACCTTCGGGTAGCTTTTTTTTTTAGAACCTTTAGCTAAATCGTTTTGGGGCAGAACTGATTTAGGGCAACCTGTCAGTTCTAGTTACATCGTGGAAGCGAAACCGACAGATTACATTCAAACTAATTCACATAACAAGCTGAATACACTCACCAACTACCTCGTCCGCCCAGTTATCGGATAAGTTGTTCCAAGATCACTAGACGATAATGAAGTCAGTCTAGCTTCTGGCACACCTAGTGTTAGTAGCTTGTCATGGGTATACGATATACCATCTCCATAATTCCAGTTTTCCCAAGCAGCATCAGGATAGGCCTCCAAGAGGCATCTAAAGTAAGGAACATCGATTTCATTTATCGAATGGCCTATCACAATGATTTTTGAAACATCTCCGTAGCCTTCTAACTGAGCACGATGACTTTCTAATATCTCAGCTACTGGCTTGTGAAACTTATCTGTTACTGAAGCAACTGTTCTATGAGACTCATCGAACCAAGGCTCCTCTTCATTCCAAGGCATTGATGTAGATTGGTTGCCACTTCCGATTCCATGACCAAATATGACGTTCCATCTGGCTTTACCATGAATATGCAGTACATCTTCTTCAGGAACTGAATATATGTCTTGAAGAGTAGATGTATAGTTGAAGTTAATGAACTTAGAACCATTTGAAAATTCAAATAATTGCGAGGCTGTAGTTATATCTATTGCTCTTATCCAAGTATTGAACGTATTTGTTACTGCATCCACCAATTCATCTACTTTGATAGATATCTCATCTTCATAGCCATACAGCAAGCTACTGGAAGAGTCCGCCAGTTCATCTAAGCTTGGCTGCAACACTGCTTGTTCGCTGAAGTCATCCTCATTGAAAACACCTAAATTTTCTTCAAAGTTAGACCATTCTTGATCATCGTAAAAATCAGGGAAAAAGACAAAATGCTCGTCTAGGTCATCATGGTGATCTCGATGAAAGTGCCAATAACTTGTTGGTAATCCATTCTGAATATCAAAACCATTACCGATTATCACTAAAGTTGTCACGCCAATACTCCTACAGATACTATTTCAAAGTTACAAGTTGCATATTACACCAAGCAATAATCACCTAATCTCATGATTAGCCCACAAAACTCAAAAGTAAGGGATACGCTCGTTCGCCCCAATCTTGCCTTTCAACTTAGGGGATAGCTTGCCCCTGAACTTGCATGAATCTTCATTTTCCTCACCTTTGTAACCAGAACAGGCAACATAAACACCATATCTACCTAGTCTCGTAATTTTGGGGGATTTACAACGAGGGCATAGCTGGAAATTAGACTTACAAATTAGGCACTCACCATGTCTCGATTTCTTAACTGCTAGGCCATCAGAACAGCATTCACAGTCAACCGCTTCAGTAAGGCAGCCTAGCCCTGTCGAACATACATAAGTGCCACGCTCACCTTTCTTTGGTTTGAGATAGCCTGTCTTACAGTTAGGACATTTCCTTGCAGCTAATTTCTCTGGAGTGAAGTGTTCCGACACGATATTGATGTCATATTCTGGACTTAGTAACTCAAGGACAAATTCTGATGGTTCTTTCGGGTCGGTAACCAGATAGCAACGCTTCTTCGAACGAGTGATCGCTACATAAAACAAGCGTCGTTCTTCGGCATGTGGATACATATCAACTGTTGGCATCAACGCACTTACAATCTCGTTTTCTTTCCTTTCAGTCGGGAATCCGAAGTATCCTTGGTTTAAATCCAGAACAAAGCAGTAATCCGCCTCCAAGCCTTTCGAACCGTGCAACGTCCAAAACTTCATATTCTTGAACCCACGCTTCTTGGTAAAACGTTGGGCGGCTGCTGTTTTGCTCTTTCGGTAGCGAGTCAATATACCAATTGAAGCATCAGGATCCTCTCTTAAGATTTCCTTTATTGCTTTGTCAACAGCATTCAAAGTAGCTTCAGTAGGATCTTTTTCATTGGCATCATAGTTGTCAATCAGAAAGACTTCTGATGATTCAGCTTGGGTATGAGTGACGATCTGCTTTTGGTATTGCTCTGGGTTCTTCATTACAAACCCACCAGCAGTATCAGCAATACTATTGTTATATCGAAATGTCTTTTGTAGTTTGGTCAGGGCATGATTACCAACGTTATTTTGGAATCTAGTCGTGTATTCGAGCTTACCACCAACAAACGCATAGATAGCCTGCCAATCGTCCCCTACTACAGTGAGACTTGAGCCTGATGCTTTCAACAACTCCATCAAGAGGTTCCACCTAGACACAGAGATATCCTGAAACTCATCAACTAAAATGTATTTCCACTCAGGCTTAAACATGCCCTTTTGCAAATACTGCGTTGCCAAAAGGATCATGTCGTCGAAATCAAGCTGGTTTCGGCTGCGCAACTCACCTACATAGGCTTGTCTCAACCCCTCAATCAATTCCATGTGACTTCGGGCATTTTGGATTTCTGCGACCTCCAAGCGACGTTGGATTTCATACCCCTCTATCGCCTCTGAACGAACCGCTGATAGCGTTTCGGAAAGCTCATTAACAGCATTTTTAATGAAGTCTTGCTTTCTTACAGCCTCAAGAATCGCTTCTTTCGATATTGGTTTAGGGACTACATTTAATGCCCTCAGCTTCGCTTCCAGCACCGTCTCAAGATTACTCTCACACCAGTCATAGTGATAAGTATCCACCAGCTCAGTTTCCATCCGTTCGTGAAGATCTTTCTTGTCTTTGATTCCTTGATTGTATTTAGCTTTATTGATGTCAGCTCTCGTATTGCCCTCTCTATCAATACCAAAGTGCTCAATGTATATCTGATCGCTGATTGCTCCCTCAACAGGTTTTACATAGAAATCAGGACGGTATGGAAAACCAATATTGATACCAAGACGATTGCTGTAATCAGGCTCATACACGTATTCGATCCCATTCTTGAATAGCCAGTTGCCTATAAGTACCTCTTGATAACCTTTTACCTCAACGCCATTCAGCGTGATGTACTTCTTGCCTTTCAATGCTTCTTGGTGGGCTTCTTCAGACTCGGATAGGAATGGGTTGTATGCGTAATATACAGTCTCAATGAAAGTGTTAAGGTTTTCCTCATTCTCTTCGATGAAAGTGACGAGCCAATTATTTATGAATTCAAGCAATGCAGGCTTTTCTACTAACCAGCTCATGTTCAACTTACGGAACTGTTCCACCGATTGTTTCTGTGCTGCGGCGATAATCTGAAAGCCACGGCTATGAAACGTAGAAATTTGCTTATCGAGGTCATAGTGGTGGATATTCGCTGCTTTTAGTCGCTCTTTTGAGCGAATACGAAGTTCTTTTGCAGCGGCATTACCATAAGCCAACACCATTACTTCTTCAGGCTTAGCCAATTTTCTTTCAAGAATATCTGTTGTCTTTGCGACCATAACGGAAGTCTTGCCTGTCCCAGCAGCAGCAAGAACCATATTAAAGTCATCGTGCTGAACTACTGATAATCGTTGTTCTTCAGTAAGTGGATTGCTCTCAATGCTATCGTAGAAGTTTTTACGGGCACTTAGCACTCTACCAACGTGCAACTCTCTCAGATAGTTTGCAGAGCTTGAGATTGGGCTTAACTCAGATAGCTTCTTAATCTTTTGTAGTGATTCACCTGATAGGTGTGACTCCCAAGCATCAGGTGTCTTGTTGAACAACCGAACTATTGGTTCAATGATCGCTTGAACATCAGGGATAGTCGACTCACGCAGATATTGACCAACTGCGGCTTTTGAAAAGCGAGTGTAGGTCTTCGTTATTTTGGATTCGATTGCTACTTGAATTGCTCGATTAATGGCGTTGAATTGCGTAATGGTCTTTTTATGGCTCAGACCACCAATAACAACCACACCGTCGTCAGTAGCGACCCGAAGGTTGTAACCCAAAATCGAACGTTTTATAGTACAGAAACCGAGGATGTCAGAGTACTTGATTGTTCTCAATGATGACTTATCTACCACCTTTAGGGAATGCTTCCCGAACACGACTCCTTTGTACTTACCAAGCAGGCTTACTCTTGATTTTATGATCTTCTGAGGCATTCAATATTCTTGTACCACTACAAAACAAGTATGATGCCATAGAACGCATAAGCAATGAACAAAAACTCACACTCAACTAAGTTGATATAAAGACTGACACCTTAATTTCGGCAAAACTGGCATAAAGAGCTTAGTTATTGGCTAACGTATTCCAAAAGTAGATTCTGATTATTTCCTCTGAAAGTATGATTCAACACACTTTTCGGGGACTCCTAAACTATATGCCCCAACAACAGACCTTTGGGCGCAAACGTTTTGGACTAGTTGTATCTACCTCACTACTGTCTCGAAGCGAGCAAACCAGCCTAAAAAACCATTTTCACTGCATGAGTCCTGTTATCGTCACATGCTCAAGATTTGGGTAAATTTCGAGTATCTTGGAACGCACATGTTAACGCTGAAAACTATAAAGGGAAAGGGGGCAAAATTTCTATAAAGTATAGCTCCTAACGCTTTATCCCAAAGCAAAACGTAACGCCAGAGCGGTATGCATTATAAGCTGGTTCCTTATCACTGATAAACGCCCTGAGAATAAAAATTATAACCCCTTAGTTAAACAGGCTGCTCGGCAATACATTCCCCTAAGATTTTGTTAAACTCTTGTTGCACATAAACATAAGGCAGGTAGATAGATATGCGACCAGATAACATCAGTTTGAGAGAGTTTCGTAATAACCTAAATAGATTGTTGCTTGCTCTTGAGGCAAAAGGCATAGATGAGGTGGAGCCAATGGGTTTAGCTGAACTCATCGGTAGGGTTATTCCATGTGAATCAGCCAGTGTTCAAGCGCTCAATGAGTTGTATGAATTCCTTTCAATAGGTCTACGTCATGGTATTGGCCTAAATCAAGGGGCTGGCAATACGACACGTTCAATAGAGGACACTATAAATGGTTTTGAGGCTGATGTTCGGGAGTTACGACTAGAGTCTCTCGCCGAATTATCAGAAATTGATCAGGAAATGGGGTGGTATGATGATAATGAAAAACCTAGCACGTAGTTATGCTAGGTTTTCCTATCGGCTGAGCCTCATTAGGCGTCGCGGAGTTGGGAGCCGTTCCAATAATCCCCGCCAACACAGTAATCTTATAACTATCATTCAAAACGTTCAATAGTCAGGCAAAATGACGATTGATTAAGGAGCTTACTTTCCTCTATTTTTCTTAAAGTTGCGGAGCGTTAGTACCATTCCTAATGGCATACCAACAGCTAACCCCAAGCCCAACCCAAAAAAAGCTGGTAAGTGTTCAAATATAAACTCATTCATATGTAGTTCTCCACTCCGACTACCATGGTATTCCTATTGAGCGAATGTGCTCTGCAATCTCTATCGCTCTAGCTGGATTTTTTGTTAGATACTCGATAGGAGTAAGACCATGAAATGGCGGGTTGCGATTAGTCATAGACATAAATCCATTCCGATTTGTTGGGTTATTAAATGTTACATCTAACATATCCTGAATCGCTTGAATGTCGCTGAGAGCCTTCATATCGTCATTCATAGTAATGTCGTGAATCTGAACATCAGTAGCTCCCCACGCAATCAATAACTCCCGAGCATTAACCCTCGTTAATTTCCGCATGTCATCAGGAATATAATCTTGTACAGTGCGAGTGTTGGGTCGTGTAAAAAATCGATGCTCATAACTGTTTAAAGTACAAGAATATCTCGACAGATTTATAGAACGAGAGATTCTAACGAACATAAGGTCTGAACACTGCTTGAATAGTTGATTTATGACAATACCCACAAGGATACCCTGCGCATAAACATCGCTATGAACATGTTCTACGTACAACCCGCGCCCTACCAGTGGTGGTTCAGGATTAAGTGGGTCACCAAATCTAATTTTCAATAAGATCTGATTAGTAGTTTTATCCAATAGTTCAAATTGCCCAATGTGGACGGTGGAGTTTGGGCTATCCCCACATGACTGAAACAGTTGGAAGTGGTTAATAACCTTGCCACACAATAATTCTTGTATGGGTGCACTGAAGGGAGTGGCTCCACCGTAGTTACCCATATCGATGAACTCCTGATGTGTTTCCAACTCATTATAATGGCTCATCTCTGCTCCTGTAATTTAGTAGAGCTGTCACTATAACTGAGCTAATGGGTTATAAATGATGTTTTTGAGAGTGTATTTTATGATTTGATACTGAAGTCTAATTTATGTTATTAAAATCTGACTTTACAAGGGTTTATGGGGAAGTATAATTACAGTTAGTAGCTGCTTAGTGTGTGGTAATATAATGCCCTTCCAGCTTATTCTGTCTATTTTTTGCAGTTAGGTGCAATTTGTTGCACTGGCCCTTTATATTCATAACATAAGTTCCAGATATAAAGACAAATCGTAAGTTTGGTGTTGTTCAGTTCAGGAATTTAATACTGGATAATATCTCTGCCAATGTAGATTAGATCAGCAGTTAACATAGCCCCCCGAGGCGTTAACGCTGAACCTGTTGATTCAACAGTTTTATCACCCTCTGATAGTCCCCAGATATCATTACATCAATAGGTGTTAGTTCATCAAGTTTTTTGTTATGCATGTTAACCCAACCATAGAGCAGTTCTCTATTTCGTGGGTAGAGTATTCTGAGGCGCTTATGTATTGTTAGTAAGTGTCTTGCTCGTGACCTGACATCCTGATCATCCGGTAGGCCATGAATGCCATCCCTCATGTCGTGTAACATTGTGCTATCACTAACTGGCATCCCAAGCACCTTGAGTTGAGTCGAATCATCCAGCCCCCAAAGAGTAAGCATCCTCAAAAGAGCCTTTGCGACTATTGCAGTGTCGCCTTTATCATAATCATGAGACATAACTAATCCACTAAATTTTGGCTAAACAGGGCAATGGTTCAATTGGTTAACTTCAACGAGGGTTAGGTTCGTTACGTAACAATTCTAGGTTATCTAGCCCTGATGTGCATTCCTAGAGGAGAGGCCATAACTATCTCAGGGATAGAAGCGGCTTAGATATTCCATTCTAAGCCATAGCACCTCAACGTCTACGCGGAATCATCTAAAGAGGTCGAATTTGAGCAAGCTAGTTCTTGCTCAAGAACGCTCTTGATTTTTGATAGCTCGGAGTACCCTATATCGCCACAAATACCATTCATCTCTGCTCTAATAAGAAATAAGATCGTGTTTACTTGCTCCTTAGTCAACTCAACTTGCATCGATAACCTCCATTGCTTTTTAGCTTTGTGTATTATAGTCAGCTATGTACGCCGTTTGAAACATTACCATGAGTGGCAATCATGAGTATACGGGACTAAAACTTAGTCGCAAGCTATTGTTTTAAGTAGACTTAAATACTCTAATTTAGATTAGTGCATACGTTTTTAATAAAGAAAAGTTACCCTACCTATGACTCTAAGTACCGAAATATAGGTTGGCTAGTGATGGTACGAGTGAAGCCAAGAGACCACTTTCCAGAAACCGAACAATGTCACGATAAATCTCCTAGTCTCACGCAACTAAAATGGCTGCCTTTAAATGATGACCGACCAATCATCAACAGGTCATATTTTAGGCGAAAATCTCTATGAATTTCGCACTTGTCGATATAAACACCACAACAATATTTACAAGTGATCCGCCACCTACTCAGCGGTGTCAGGTGGTGCTCATCATACAAGACTATGGTTAGCAAAAAATCAACTCGCTCCCCCTTCATCGATAAATCATCAATACGATATTCGTAGAGCGCATCATCATCTAGCTCTTCACGAAAATACTTTGTTAGCTCGCTCATATTTGTCATAAACCACACCGATTTTTTGTAGGTAACACTGTTTTTCTCCCTAACCACCCTCGCCACATTTGATCAACTTGTCAGTTTCTTTTGGGCTTGGTTTCTATTATTGGTGTTATAGAGGTATACCCTTAAAACACTATTGAGTAAATATTATACTTTACGTGTTGCAACGCACTACCGCTACTGATACATTTTACGTAAGTAATGAACTTTACGTAAATGGTGATTGTATGGAATTTCGTTTTCCCGTTGCTGCAGCAGAGTCAAATGCAGCAGCACTACAGTATTTAACAAAAAATTTAAGTGACCGAGACAAAGCGCAAGCTGAACTAAGTCGGTTGTTGGAACGCCTTGGTAACTCAATTGATCATTATCCTGATTGGCATCCGATACTAATGATCCCTCAAGATGCAAAATCAACCTCAGATAGCTCACTAAATCAACTGTACAGAGGTGCTGACCACACTATTTCGTTTGTCCGAGGTTTTGTGACCTGCCCCTACTCAGAGGAGGCTGCCAATAAATTGGTGAGTGAAGCTAATCAATTAGTTGGTCTACATGCCTATCGTACAGATGTTGCTCTATACAGTGACCATGCTTACCCAGTGATTGTTGAGGCAATTGATGTCGAGTTAGAGGGTGATGGCACTATACGTAGTCGAGATGCGCTGGCGTGGTGTGTTCAAGAGTTGGCTAAGAACGCTAGAGATGCTCAAGTTGCCGAAACATGGTGGAACCTAAGGAGTTGTTTACTGGGTAGTCCCCATGGCTCACGCTCATCATTACTAGTAAATCAGTTCACAGGTGGGCATATGCGAAAAATCCTCGATGCTCTTAACGCAAGCGGTATGTATGGCCCAATCAAGGAGTGGAGCCTAGAGATGTTCTCTAAGAAAAAAAGAGAAAAAATCTCCGAAGCCTTGTTAAAAGCTGCACTCACTAATTATAGAAAACAAGAAGGCGAATTCGAGTTTGAGTTACATGGTGAGATCTGTAAATCACAAGTACGCGATACGTGGGGAGATGGTACGGAGCTTTCGATTAGAGTAGATATTGGAGATTATGATCTTTCGGTTACGGGTTACTATTATCCAGAAAAAGACCGTTTGGAATCGTCTGATCCCAAGGGAAAGAAAGCGATTGCTGAGAAGTTTTTATAGAGGTTTTGTTGCTATAAAGAGAGGGGCTAACGCCCCTTATGTTTTATGCTGCTGCAAACTTATTAAACAGCTTAGATTTATCCCTAAGTACACAAAGAGCCTACTCAGCTAAAACTGTAGGGCTTTTTTGCTCGGAATGGATGGCTAGAGTTGCATGTTTGATTATTAATTGCTATATGTAATACATAAGTAATACACAACAGATTAATCATATCATGAAACAGAAAAATGTAGTAATCCCAGTAGCCAACCAGAAGGGAGGTGTTGGTAAATCAAGTACTTGTGTAAACCTCGGTTCTGAGTTTTCAAGAAAATTAAAAGTCTTAATCATCGATCTAGATCCACAAGGCAACTGTTCAAAAACATTGCTCGGTGGTAAAGGGGCATTTGAGTTTGAGGAGACAATTGCTCATTTGTTTGATAAGCCAAAAGTTGCCGATATCAACAAGTTGGTGCGCCCTGCCCTTGTCGATGAAAAGGAAATTGAGAATCTTTTTGTTATACCTGCCGACTATCAACTCAGCAGAATCATCGAAACATCTCTCACTAAAATCAATCGTGAAAGAATCTTGGAGCGAGCGTTAGGTAAGCTAGAGCAAGATTTTGATGTGATTCTCCTTGACACTCCACCAAATCTTTCTCTTACAACTCTCAACGCTATTCAAGCCTCAAATTTGCTTCTTATCACAGTTGATTCGGGAGCGTTCTCTCTAGATGGTATAGCGCCATTGCTAGAAGCGACGGAGGAAATATTGGATGATTTTGAATACCGAGTCTTGCGCAATGAGGTTGATTCTCGGAATTCGATTATCAATGAGTTTATTGATGGTGAGTTAGAATCTATTAGTCAAAACTTGCTTAAAGCCCAAATTCGCAGAAGCGAAGATGTCGGTAAAGCGAACGCTTGCTCCATGCCCGTTCGGTTGTTTAAGAAAGGCTCGATTGTTAACAACGATTACCGCGCTTTAGCCACTGAGCTAAAATCAATACTAAGTATATAAAACTAGAATAAATATTATGAACAAACTTAAATCGAGAGGCGCTAAATCATCATTAGCTAATCTTTCAAAACAATCTGATGAACAAAAAACAGATAGTAAAAAAGAGCGCCGTCTCACGACTGTTAACGAGAAAACTACGACAACTTACAAGGTCAGCCCACTAACCATGAGATTATCATTACAAGATAAAGCGGCTGTAAATCGTTGGGTAGAAGAGTTACAGAAAGACAGTAAGCGTAAAGTCTCGCCTGCTAAACTCATGAGAGCATTGACTGAAATGAAAGATGATATCGATCAAGAAGCATTGTTAAAGCTCATTGATGAAATGTAGTTGATAAATTGACAGTATTTTTCTCTATTTGATGGTGTATTACATATGTAATACACTTTTTTTTGTTTTTATTTTCGTTAGGGGTGGACTGCTAATTATTTATGTATTACACATGTAATACATAAACTAAAAACACTACTTCTATGAATAATCATTTTGTACAAATCACATCCCTACTCTTAGCAGTTGCTGCTGCATCTCTCTCTGCCCTGCTTACTTTCCAGTTCATGGAAAATCTAGGTAAAGAATTCAATCAGCCAAAAACAATGGCCTCGATGGGACTAATCCTCGATGCCTGCAAAACATTATGCCCTATATTCGTTGTTTTCCTCTGGCGACAAAAAATGTTCTTGTCTGCATTGTTCGGTGGCGCACTCGGACTTACATTATCAACAGTTTCATTTGTTGCTTCAATGAGCGCAATCGACAACGGTGTACAAGCTGCAAAAGCAACTTCTCAGCAATATATTGCCCTATCTTCTCAAATAGAGAGCTACGAGAGAGAAATTGATGATTTGCGCACACTCGCGAGCAGGCAACAAGACGCAAACCTGATATCACGTTCTTCATCTACGCTAGACAAGATTGCTCCTCTTAACGCTAAAGTGGCTAGCTTGACGGTTCAGTTAGCTAACCTTTCGCCTGATGAGTCTGTGGTTGATCGCTACGGTAAGGAGATCTCTTTAGTCGCAAGTTTGTGCCTTGAGTTAGTTTCAGTTTTTCTGACTTTAGTAATGCATGCAGTTAAAAAACCGTTGTCTGCACAGTTAAACACACTCAAACACACTCACAAAAATGAGTGCTCAAACCCTTGTGCTGACGTGGTTTCGCAGTCAACTTTAGATACAGCCAACACACACTCAGGAGCAGTCGAATTAGAAAATGAGAGTGAAGTTTTTGCAGCCAAAACACGTTGTGATGAGCAGTTGAAAATCGACATCAAAGAGTTAATTGTCTCAAGAAAGGCGATCCCAAGCATCAGGGGAGTGCAGGCCAAAATTACAGCTCAAAGAGATGTGATTTCAGATGTGCTAAGTGATTTACATCAAGTTGGGATACTAAAACCGTACAGAAATGGCTATACATACTCGTAGGCAATACATATGTATTGCCTACATTTGGAGGTGAGGGAGTTATTATTATATGTATGATTTATAAGATATTTCACTCACTCCCTTTGAGAATGTGAAATTAATTTGTACACTTAATGTATAAAAAGAAAAAAGACAAATGGAAAACAGCTATTACTACAGTGTTATTCAAGCGCTTGCGTTGGATCACCTATCGACGAGAGCTAAAACCTTTTTAGAACAACATGGCGGCGATCCTATTATGGCTGAGCTTCCAGAGTTTATTCAGCCCGAAATTGATAGCCTGATTGAGTTTTTGCTGGTTGCCTCGCCACCAACTAAAACGTTTTCTAGTGAACAGGATGCTCTCGCTTATTATGGCCTCACGCCACTATATGTAAGAGATTCATTTGTGTTATTAACATCGGAACAAGAGGCAAAACAAAAGATTAAAAATTTAAAAAACAGAGAAAATGACAACACTTAACAGCCATAATGGATTAACTAAGGGAGGGCTTACGAAGCCTAAAGCCACACACCAAACAATTTTTCAATCTGAGTATCCGTACTACAGCTTAATCTCTTTAAGCTCGGTGGGTTATATAGCAGTAATACTACTCGGTCTGGCGGTCTCATACCCATACACAGCGTACCTTGCTTGGTTGATTTATGCAGCTTTAGCAACAGCCTTGATTTTACCTTTACTCCCCTTGAAAAGAAGAAGATCTCCGCAAGAGACTGATGCTTACCCATGCTTCGAGCAGTTTTTTGAACCGCCGAGTGTTTTTAGGTTAGTGGCTTACATTGGATTAGCCTGTTTTGCTCTTCTCTTCATTGTGAATTTTGCAACATCAGCAACAGTTGATTCCTCAACACTAGGTTTAATGCTTGGGTTTTCTATACCTCATGTGTTTACAACACTAGTGTTTAAGCTCTCTCTAAAGTAGGGTGCTACAAAAAAAAGAAAGAAATAAAAAAATAAAACATAACTACATGATTAATCTAGCTATATTAAGCGCCACAGTAAGCGCGATGACAACATCAGAAATCGAAACAAAAAACCTAATCGATCTCGACAATGTAAACCAAGATCGACTTGATGAGGTCAACGCATTAGTAAACACACCAACAGCCAAAGCCATGATCAATAGCAGCTTTGACCAACTGATTAAAAACATCAAAGAGGAGGAAGTCTCTCTCCTCCAAACCTATGCTGTTAGTACAGGCGGTAGCTCAAGAGTATTGATGGATGGGTTTTCAAGTGGGTTTCAGAGTAGCCAACAAGGGGCGCTAGTGTAACCCGCTCTAGCGGCTCAGGCATCGGAGGTCACTGCCACGTGGATTGCCATGGTGACTGTCATGGCAATCACAGTTCAAGAGGCTGGCGTTAAAATCGATAATCATGATTATCCCAAAAGTAGGAGAGGAGGTTGCTATCACAGCAACCGACTCACCGAAACTAACGAAAAGCGGCACCCCATCATCAAGGTGCTCAAAGGTAGATGATGCATTCGTATTTCACAACCCTGAAGATGTAACTAAGCTCAGCATCAATAAGCCAACCCCTCAGCCTAACCCAAAGATGAGGCGCTAACGCCTCATCTTCTATTGGCGCTCTCTTACATCATTAATCCATTTCTGCGCTAATTCACACTCCTCGACAGGAACTACCCAGAATTTCCCCAATCGATTGAATCTAGCGTTAGGAAATCGCTGACTAAAATCTCTCTCTAGAGTCCTAGGGATCTTAACCAACAGTTCACCCGCCTCATTTATAAATTTTTTAATATACATAGTTAACCTACGAATTATCCGTTCATTACCATCATGTTAAGCGGTGGGTCTGGGCGAGTAAAGCCATGACAATATGATACTTTTTATTAGATTAGTGCAAAATTAACTCAACGATAGCCTTGCTTTCAAAGCCATAAAGCCGTACACCAGACATTAAAAAACCCGGCATTTCTGCTGGGTTTTTTACTTGTCAAATAGGCATCACTTAGTTACATTTCTGGCAATAGCATCTCCAACCGCCTTCGTTTTTTGCTGTGCTGATTCAGCCCCTGCAACGATTGCTGTGTTAGTTGCTTGCTCATCATTACCGCCCATTTTTGTAGCTCCCATGGTCGAGGCTAACCTATCAGCAACTTGATAAGACTGGCTAATAGCGGATCTCAGCAACCAAAATACAAACATGAGATTAATCAGAGGGAAAATCATATTAAATACTAGGCTCCCTGCGAACCCCAACCCTTTTCCGTTCTCTCCCATCGCATTCACGCTAACAAGGTTTGCAAGCAAATCAGCTAACTGCACCGCGCCCACCGCAACATAAAGCATCACTACCATCAGCATTGGCCTCAGAAGGAGATTCGCAATCCCAGACGCTATGGGCTTTTTAACCTGATCAAACCTTCCTCCCAACATGACTAGAGCACAACAAACAACAGGACTCAAAACGCAAAATATAACCATGAAAAACACAAGCGATACCATGCCGAAACTGTATAGCAGGCTAGGTAACAGATAGATAGTTGTCGTCACCGTGGCAAAAATTAGGCTCAGCCCAACTAACAATGATCCAATGTATTGAACCCAGCTAGTGTTAACCAGAGCTGCAACAGCACTTAGTATTTTAGCCTCTACTCCACTTGGTAAAGCACCCTTAGGTAACGTTGAACCTAAAATACTCCCATCAGAATCAGAGTTGTTTATATTAGCGCCCTTATCGGACTTTTTACTCTTTATTGCTTTTAGAGTTTTACTACCAGCGATAGCTGAAGTCCCCACAATCATCAGCGCCGCAGTGTGATCAACCATTGTGTAGCCAAGCTCCTTATAACGAGAGATGGCTAACATCGAGTTCTTTTTACAAAGAGCGTTGTATTCACCTGCTGTTATCCCCAGAGCGCTGATATCACTCGCCGTTGTTCTAGGGTTAACACACATTTCATAGGTTAATCTAGTTAACTCTCCCTCGGTCAGCCCCTTTGAGCTAGTGATTTTTAGCGCTGTCGTTGTAGCCATTGAGTCAATGATCGTAGCTGCGCTCTCATCAAGAATTTCGGCTTGCGTTCTTGTGGTCTCAGCTCCTACCGATTCGTAAAGCTGCCCTGTGTTTTTTACAATGCTGCTCGCGGCTGTACCACCCTGTCCACCGTCAAATTGAGCATTTAACTGACTCTCAACTAGTGACACGGCTGCACTGTTGCTGTTTGTTGAGCTAGGAACATGATAAATAAAAGCAGGCATTATTATCTCTGACATTGTCATGTCAGTATCGCGGGGTAAAAAACCGTTTTCGCCCACATAAAAACTGTTTTTCGCGATAGAGCTTTCGATATTGACCGTCGGCGGTTGGCTATCTAACAACACCCCCTTTGCGTTCAACCAAGACTCCATGAGCCTTATACCCCGAACCCCAAACATCATCACACCCTGTGTGCGAGTCTCAATCGCACGGTCATAAAACCCATTATCATTTGTTTCACTAATGGCATTTTCTACCAAAATTTCAGCTTGGAGACTGACCAGCACTTGCTTTACTAATGCCTCAGGTTTAAATGTGTCCATCAGCGCCTCGTGAATCTCTACCGTCTTGTACGGGTGCTCACTCATCAAAACTAACCCGTTGTTTGCAAAGTCTTGAGCACTACTAGTGTCACCATCAAATATTGGTTGGAGTTTAGAATCACGGACTATTGCACATTCAAGAGAAAATTCTGAGCCACCAACACTACCATTGTTCATTTTTTTGATTGTTAGCTCTGAATCCTGAAATCCACGGTAATTTGTATAGCATTGACTAGCGCGGATCTCTCTCGCGAGGCTCGATGATAACTCAGCCTTTCTATTAAATAGCTGGCGCGACTGCTCATTAGTAGAGACATCTCCGCCATCAAATCTCCATAGCACGCGAGAAAATAAGTAGTTTAAGGCGTTAAGCTTTTCGGCGGGTGAAGCCTCATCATCAATATGAGAAATAAGCTCTCCCCAAGCGCCAGTTAAATTTCCACGCTTAAGATCGTTTATAGCGATTTTGTCCACTATTTCAACAGCTAACTTAGCAAGCTCAGGCTCAACATTAACGCTCGGGGGCGTTAAACTTTGACTCACACATAAAGATCTGTGTTCATCATCATCAAGCCTCCACCCACTTTCTATAATGTTTTTGTCAACATCAATTTTAAACCTTGAGCTGACACCACCCCCTTTAAAACCAATAACCTCAAGCTGACCACCTCTCATAATACTCGCCCTAGCTGGCATGCGCTCTTGATCGGCAGAACGGTAAACATCACTGATGGCGATACTGTCTAAACACATTGCTTGCTCAGTCCATTCTCTCGCTTGCGCGTAAGGCTCGGCTAAGTCTGGTTCAATAGCTACACCTTTTGCCAGCTCATGCTCTAGGCCGCGAACACTCATCAGGTAAGTGACAGAACTAATCAACTGATTGCTAAAACCCGATGCCGCAAATGTAAGACCTACTGTTGAGGCTGCCACGATGCTACTTTTCCCCTCAGGATTTATACGTCCACCGAAAGAAATCGGGTAGGTTAGGATGAAACAAATGCATGATACAGCGACATACCCCTTGAGGTCGCTAACTGTACCGCCAGCCACCATCGCTTTGTACATACCACCAACAATAAAGAATGCGAAAACGAACTTAGCAAGAGTTCGAAATAGTTCACCGATCTCCACACTGCTTTGCTCAACCGCTGATAGGCTAACTGAATAGCTTCGCTCTTCTTTCTCTCTCAAAGCGTGCTCAATGAATACCTCACGATTTTCTAAATTAAATATCGCAGGGGATGATACAAATTCGCTCGCCACAGGGAATACTTGAAACATAAACCGCACCAGCGGATCTTCACCGCATAAAGTTGAATCAAATGGCTTAACAGCTAACCTCTCACCATCTTGGTGAAATGCTGATGCGCATGTTTCTATACTGCTTTTGAGATTATTATCAGCCGCTGTCGCTATTCCGCAAGAAGCCACTAATAAAACGATCAAACAACGTGATAATGCTTTTCTCATGGCTCCTTATTTATTTTTATAGGCGTCAGTCGCCTCATTTAGTTTTATCAACGTATGCTTATAAGACTCAATTACTAAACCATTAGCTTTAATAACAATTTTAAGTCTGCAATTTGCAGCCTCTAGTTCTGATATTCTATCTTGAATCTCAGAGCACTCATTTTTCACATGCAAGCTTAACTTCTCTTGCTCACTAAGGGAGAGGTCGTTTAAAATTGTTTTTTTCATTTCTTGCGAGATTGTTTTTTAATGCTTCTTTCGGCCTCTAGCGCCTTCGTTAAGTCTCTCACTTCAAACTTCACCGACTTATTATCAATTAGTATATTCTCTTCGTTAAGAAGCTTAGTTATCGCCTGTTTGGATACACCCGCTTTTATTGCCTTTACTATGCTAGAATATAGTTCGATATTTTCTTTTATATATCTAACCCTAGTAGTTTGCGCATTTGGCTTCTTTATTTTCTCAGATGTAAGATTTGATATCTTATCAACCAGGCTCGACTCACTATTTAACATATTCATTTTCGTGATTGTTTTTTATAAGTTTAATATTTTTTATTGCCATTGTTAAGTCATTGCTCAACTCCTTTGCTGTAATTATCTTTTACCTTTCTCTCTGGTAGGTTGTTAATATACTTTCGCAAATGTTGATAAGGCACATCTAATATGTAGCGCTTGTTGTTTTTAGGGTTAATAAATCCATTTAGTAATATCTGCTGTATAGCTCTAACGCTATACCCCTCACTAACCGCCTTCACTACAACATCCCTAATAGTGTTAAGTTTCTCACACCAGTAATCGTGCCTAGTCTTCTTTCCGCTCTTAGTCTCGCGATCTATCTTTATTTGTTCATCGAGAGCTTTCATGAAAGCGTCACTAACACCCTTCGCATTTTTTTCTTGCTCAAGATCTAGAGAGGTTATTGATACAGCCTCATCTTTATTGCTTTTATCGTTTTCCATAATTGCTTTTATTTAAAGGTTAATAAATAATTCCAGCTTGTTCAACGGTAGGTTAAAGATGGTTATCAACTTATTTAGCTTAATGTAAAACAAACGGTAAAGCTTATTAAATTTCGATATATCAGGAAGTTTCACTTTGTTTAGCTAGTCTGAAATTGAATTTTCAACTCGTGAATAGTTGAATTCAGGGTGCTTAATGACTAAGTTCAGCATGTTTAATTTGATTGAAGCTTAAATTAGCTCAATATTCAGTTCGTTTAACTTGCGTAAAATAAATTTCAACTTATATAAGAGTCTTTAATATTGCGAATTCAATAAGCGTTTAGTAAACTATTAAGTATAGGGACGCCCTCCCTGTCTTACGCTCGATAAATCGGCTCCAAACAGGGGCATCCTTCAGGGTTCCACCCTAAATACCCGCCGAATAAATTCGGTTGCGCCCTACGGCGCTATATAAAGATTCAAACTAAAATAAAAACAAATGGAGATAGACAAAAAAGACAAAGTGGTTAATTTTAGATTGCCGCTAGATGAATACGAAAATTTTAAACTTCAGTGCGATTCAGAAATATCATTTTCTGAACTTTGCAGAAAGGCATTAAGTGGCGTAAAAATCATCAAACTAAGACCAAGAAATGAAGCACTAGACCGAGCAAGAATTCACATCATTGGTCGTCACGGAAACAATCTAAACCAACTAGCGCATAGACTAAACTCAGCGGCTTTAGCTGGAGAGATAAATGACACTTTAGCAGCTAAGATTTTGCATGAGATATCAGCTATGAATGAGATGATTGTTCATGAACTAGCTATTGAAAAAGACAAGTATCTAAAAGATTAACTTCAGCTATATGTATATTAAACTCTCAAATAAGTCCCAAGGTTTACCAAATTACCTCCGCCGTGGGAAAGGCGGACTACGTGACGAAAAAGACATTCGAACACCTGTTTACGGCGATATCAACCAGTTCGAGCAGGCTGTGAATTTCACTAGAAAGCACCGTCAAAATTGGAGTTCTCACTACAAGCATATAACCTTTTCGTTCTCAGGAAATGATGAAAAAAAAGTGAAGCGCCTTGCACCTGATGAGCAAATCAAACTGATGCAGGACATAACATTCGACTACTTGCAATTACTGTATCCGCACCGCTCGCCAAGTGAACTCACTATGTACATCGAAAGTCATTTACCAAAGGTCAAATACAACGATGACTCTGAGAACTTTATGCATTTCCATTGTGGGCTGAGCCACCTTGATCCTAGGACAGGAAATCGCCTGATCTCTGTGCCAAATATTCAGCGAGAAAATGCTGCCCGACAGTCAGCAATATGTGCCAAATATGGGTTAGATGATCCGATCACATACATCAATTGGGACACACCTAAGCCGACCAAAAAGCTGTCAGCTAGAGGTAAGATTGCTGAGGCTTTAGCTACTCAATTTGAGAGTAACCCGCCTGATAACTACGAGGAAATTCTGGACGTAATCGATCAGTATAATGAGCATCATGATGTGCAGTTGCGAGTCTTCCGAGAAGGTTCAGGTAAGAACAAGTATCTAACCCTGAAAACAAATATAAAAGACATGGACTCTATAAGATTGAATGGGCCAAAATTTAGGTGCTTGGAACCAGTTTACGCTGATAAGTTTAACCTAGATATCGACACTGAAGGGTACAAAACTCGCAGAGAACAACTCAAGGCCGATCTAGAACGTATCAGAGACGATGAAAAGTTTAGGGAGTCATTTCTCAAGAAATCTCACCAACGCTTTATCAAGCAAGGCAAGAATTCTGAGTACAAAAAAAATGACCCAACACAGCTTACGGAGAGTACCGCAGCTTGGCGAAAATCCGATCACTATATCAAAGAGGTCGAGCAATATCTTAGCGATACAACAAACACTCAACGTGCGTTTTATCGACTGTATTCAGTGTCGCTCAGAGCTGATGTGTTAGGTGATTCTAAGTGCTTTATTGACCGTGATACTAAGCACAAAGTTATCTGGCAGCCAGAACACAAGGTAAGGCTTGTAGATAGCGGTCAAAAAATCACTACAGACAACTTAAACACAGACGCAAAACGCCTTGCCGCTGTCCACCTCATGCTTGAGATGGCGGAGGCCAAAGGCTGGCCTTTAGATACACTAAATTTTAGTGGTGATAGTGAATTTCTAGAGGTTGCTGAGCGCCAAAGGGCTAGGCGAATTTGCGAGCTTGCAGCAGGTAAGAAAGTGATACGCTCACTGCCTAATTGCGAGACAGGAAAACAAGTCGTAATCAAAACTAATCCAACCGATAAGTTCACCCAACCACCTCATTCTAAGGAACGGATAACCAAGACCAAGGCTCAGATTGACAGGTTGAAGCGCGATGTTAACCAGCGCCTTGTGATAGAGCTTCTGCGAAAGAAAGGAATCAGTGTTTCGCATGTAACGACCAATAAAAAACGTCATACCGTATTCATCATTAAAGGTAAGAAGTTCAACGGCTTAGATGCCCTAACCAAGCTTGGTGGATACAAACTTGATGAGGCGATGAGGCAGCTTGAAAAATCGCGCGGCGCGAATACGAACACACACAAACCAGAGCCTAAAAATAGCAATAGGCCAAAGTTATAAAATGACAGCTAGGCTTGGGGAAGCCTAGCTGCCTTTAGATGTAGTTGTAGTGACTCATACTCACCCATACGCATCTAATGATTAGTTGCAGTCGGCGTTCTGGTATCGTAACTCACAATTATACAGTGGGAAGCTAGAAACTCTGCTCTAGCTTGGTTTAGTAAAAAGTTCTTGTGAAGTGGGTGTTTTTATTAAGCTCAATCGATAAAATGAATATCATGTTGTTCTAGCAGCCTTTTCGACTCTTGTGATATTTTTTCCTTGCAACCTACAACAAGTAGCTTTTGTGCTCGCGTGATTGCGACATAAATCAATCGCAAATCGTCATCCGTTGCAGACTCCATCAGTTCCTTTTTATTGAATGATTTATTTATATGATTGTTTGAGTTAAATAACACCAAAACAGATTCTGCTTCCAGTCCTTTACTTTTATGGATAGTTAAAGCTCTTGATATATCACTAAAGTTCTGAACCTGTATAGATGGCTTTTCCAGATTCTGATTCGAGTAGATTAATTTTTCACCAAACTTTAATTTAAAGGCCAGTTTGATTTTTTCTAGATCTAGTTTACTCTCTTTACTCAAGGTGATCGCTAGAGATCGAAATTGAATACGAGTAATTTTATTTTCAGAACAAATATTTGTAATACTAAGGCCAACATATTGAGCTATACATTTCTCAAATGTACGAATACATTTTCTATCTTTATAACCTAAGTCATTTTTAAGACTCTCTTCATAAGGCAACAAGGAGTTGTTGTTTGTTGATAGAAAGAAGATACTTCCAGATAGTCCTAAATACCTTCTTTTTTCATAAAATAGCTGAAGTATCTGAGCTGTCTCATTATTTTCAATAGCGAAAACTGAGCTAAAAGAGCCTTTGTCAGATTCTTGTTGAAATGATTTATTATATATATTAGCTAAAGTTACAATTTCTGTAGAAGAACGATAGTTTATGTCTTTTTTTGCATAGTTATCACAAGTATTTTTCAACTGACATAATGGAAAATCTTCGAATGATTTTGGTCTCTGAGCACCATTTTCTGAACTTCCATAGGAAAACCCATAGATAGATTGATTAGGATCTCCAATAGCGTGCAGTTCTGTGTTACCCCCACGATATATATTAAGGAAGATTTCGTGCAACCATTTGTATGTATCTTGATACTCGTCTACAAATATATACTGCAATTTTCTAGACAAAGCTTTGCGAATTTTAGATTTTGATACTAGCTCTTTGGATTTCTTTACTAGAAGATCATTAGTGATCAAGTTCGATTCATCGAGTTTTTTGTAGATTTTTTCTTTGTGGCCATTCCATTTTTTAGCTATCACTCGTTCACGATGGACGGGGTCTTCTATCTTTCGTTTTGCCCACGCTATATATGCAGAAATTTCATCTTCTTTCTTAGGTAATCCAGAAACTATTGCATAAGCTGAACCATTAGGGAAATGAGGTTTGAAAACAAACCGAAATAAAAAGCTGTGAATAGTGCCAACAAAGATATTTGGAGGTACTTGAATTTCTTCTGAAAGCTTGCTCTTAATACTTGCTGTAGCATCATTTGTATATGTAATCACACACAAAAATCTATTTGCATCTAAATCAGACACTTTCTCGATGATGGATTTGACCATACTAGTTGTCTTACCACCACCAGCGCCAGCATAAGTAACTGATATCAATTAATATCTCCTACTACAAAATCAAAGGCATCTATGATATAAGTGGGAATTGTAAAATTGCTATTTTCGTTTAGCTCATTAAATAAATCAAATGCAAATTCAGACTTATATTCATCAATCAATTCAAAAATATCTTGGGCAACGAGCTTTCGTTTGAATTTCGCCGCAATTTCAGGCTCCTTTGACTTATTTGGACGTGTATTTTTAATTGCATCCCTAATTCTATTCCTGCCCGCACCTGTAGAATTAGTCGATATAAGGTCTTTTTCAAAGGTAGTTTCCTCTGAAATACAGACCTTAATATAATCACTGTCAAATTCTTGTTTTAAATCTATAGCGCGATCTTTAGTCTTTTTTTCTGCATCGCTATCAGTTATCACTGTAGATTTAATAAAGTACCCATTCTTGACCACTTCTAAGAAGTTTCGAAACGCAACTCCATTGACGTTAACTATTTGGCAGTTCATTTTTTCTGGTTTTGATCCAAAGTGCATTTCAAAAAGCTTCGGGATAAGTATCTGTTCAGCGATACCCTCAACAAAAATCACCCGCCGACTTAAGAACATTATTGAGTTTGTAGCGTTCAACCATTTTTTTAAATAGTTTTTTGTTCTTTTACCAGCCGCATTATTGGGTACTCCGTCAAGGAGGTAGTGGGAGTCAAGCTTCCCATTATTACTAAACATAACAACTGTATTTTCTAGATCTAAGTGTGATGAGATATGAGTTGAATGACTAGTTAAAATTATCTGTCTGTTAGACTTTTCATTAAAAAAACCATTGCTAGTAACACTCTCAGCAAAGTGCTTTTGCAAAATTGGGCTTATGTGAGCCTCCGGCTCCTCAATTGCAACAAGCCTAAAATCAGGAGCATCCGCTTTACTTTGTATATGAGATAATATAAGAGCCATATAGAGTAGATTGTTCCTACCTAGGCCATTATTTTCAACAGTTATTGGCTTATCACCGTATTCTAAACTAATCTTTTTCAGCAGTTCACTTAAGTTTAGATTTGAAAAGCTGAAGTTAATATTATTTTTACTTGGATCTGTTTCTAGTGAAAGCACATCCAAAAGTGTAGTAATATCATTTTTTATTGAAGCAAGTGCATTTTTATCAGCCTTTATCGACTTATTAAGATTATCTGCGCTCGATTTTATATCAGTATACTCATCATCATTTCGATTATTAAGTATCCTATACAGAAGTCGATTTTCTCTAGACGAAGATAATTCAGTTTTTGCATCTCTTAGTGCATCAAGGAAGTCTATTTTGATAGGGGCAAGCTGAAAGCTATCAGGTTTGATTCCACCTAATCCCGCCTCAATTCTGTACTTATAATCTTTAACTGGCAGCTCAACGCTATCTAATCTCAACTGATTGAGTTTTAATTTCTCTTTGTAATCTAGTTCATCATTCAGTGCTGGAAGTGATTCTCTAACACTTTTCACCCACTTTTCTTTATTTATTAGATTACAGTAAAACTCGTACTTTAACGTTGCAGTCTTATGAGTATCATCTTCGTACCATTCACTAACTAAAGCCTCTTCATCATCATTTTGGAAGTCTGTGAAAGTTGCCTCAATAATAATTGAAGGAAAGTTTATTTCCTTCGGTTCAATAGCAGTATTAGCTACCGATTTCTGGAAATCCCGCAATGTATCATAATTAAAGTCATCTATGGATAACCCTCTTTTTATGTAGCTAACAATCTCATTATTTAGAATTATAGATAAGGCACTCAACAGGTTAGTTTTCCCTATGTTATTTTCACCAATAATTAATGTTGTTGGTTTCAAATTAATAGCGAAATCTTTGAGAGATCTATAATTCTTAGCTGTTAACTTACATATATGCACTAATCTTTCCTCACAACAAAGAGACGAATCAACAGAGTGAATAGCTACAAATGCAATATCCACTCTATGCATAATACAAGCATTAGGAAAAGTAGGTCAATCAGGGCGTTCTCTAATTGTTACTTACAACTACTCTATACGAAATGGGGCAGAGCGATTTATGATAACTTGCCAGTTCTAGTTACATCGTGGGAACGGAGCTGATAGATTGTATTTAAACTAGTTCCCTTAAATTTCACACCCAGCTAATGCTCTAATCAGATCAACCGTTGCTAATGCATCAGCATCACTACTATGAGCCTCACCCTCCCAGCGAACTTTAGCAAGCTCAGTTGCTCTAGCTAGGTTGATGCTCCCGTGTCTGTTAGTAGAACCGAGTATAGGTGAGGCTATATCATACATAGCGCAAACCCAACGCTCATGACTACCACCGAGTAACTCACACGTTTCGTTAATCTCTCTCTGCTCTCTGTGCGCCTGTAACAATGCTAGCCCCGTCAGATCAGGTGTTTTTGCGCGTGGTAGAAATGATCGTTTACAAGCATAGAAATCAAACTCAGAATTGAAGGCCACTATCCTACGCCCCTCACAGATTTGTTTTAGCTCTCGATAAACCTCATCAGGCTTAGGTGCATCTTTCAGCATGTCAGAGCTAATACCATGCACATCAAACGCCCCTTGGCTGATGGTGCGCTTGGTGTAGACTCGGGTTGAATACAAAACTTCCCTCGTTGCACAGCACACCGCTGAAACCTCAATCACGACACCATTGAGATCCGTTGTCTCGGTATCTATCACGACTGCACGATCTTCAATAAGTGATTTACATAGCCTGATCGCCTTACCTCTCGGGGAGTTCTCAGCATTAGCCCTGACCATTTTTTGTGTTGCAGCCTTTTGGGCTTCAGAACGTGGTTTTTGAGGTAGTGCTTTCATGGGGATACATTGATTTAGGTAGTAAAGATTGACGATCTTTTTGTAGTCATTTTTATAGCTACTGCATGGTGTTGCATCTTTAGCTGGCTTGACCCTAAAAATGCCCTTTAGAGTTGATTTAGTGTGCGCCTTTGCATCATCCAAACCGAGAGATTTAACCTGTTCTCTGCGCTCCTCAAAACTCATCGTTTCGAAGCCTTTAATCTTGTCGTTGTAATAGTCGATAGCGTTCATAAATTCACCGTTATTTTAGTGAAAGCTAACAACTGAGATCATCCCCTGTCAACTGCAAAACCCACACCTAAGCTACTGATATTAATATATAAATTAATTTATATATTAATATCAAAAAGTTTATTTCTTTCACACAACTGCCATTTTCAGGCACAAAAAAACTCCCCCAATCGGAGGAGTTTTGACCATAAGAATTTTGATTATGTATCGCTTTGCGGAGCCGTATCCGAACCTTTGACTTCTACTGACTTTTTAGTCTCTGGTGTTGACGATTTGCTAAGTATTTCACTCGGAGTTTCATCCTGATTTTTTATCTCTGACGATTTACCCTTAACCGCTTCAGAGCTAGTCACTTTAGAAGGCTCTGGCTGAGTATTTTTCTTAACCTGAGCAATACCTCTCTCTACCGATGATTCTGCTCTCGATGATCCGTTAGGTGTTCTGGCCTGCTCCGATTTACGTTTCTTTATGTCAGCTCCAATATTTTTAGATACATGATGTACCTCGCGAGTCTTATGAGACAATGCACCTATCGCAATAATCGAACCAAGGTCATCAGTGATCTGAGTACCTATATCATCGAGTTGCAGCATTTTTAACGAGTAGGAAATTGAAGATACCGCTGTTTTTAGCGAGGCATAAACTGCGAATAGTACGAGCAGAAGCCATATTATCGTACTAACTATCGCAACCAACGCAACAACTAGATCGCCACTGTCCATTTGCATCACGCCCAGCATCAATACACCCCCAATTGTGTTAGCGATGAAGACTGCCGCCATACTGGTGTATGCAAAGATAATCACCGACACAGGGATCAATATAATTGACAACATAGCACTCAAACAGCATTTCAGAATAACAACTGGGGATAACAATGGTCTCCCATCAATCTGAATAACACTCAGCGCGATCATGATTGGTAGCATTAGCATTGTAGAGACTCCTCTTACAATACCTTCCAGCACAAGTTTTAGGTATGAATAAAGCACCTGAACTGTGATCACTATTGATCCAACAACTGCCACGACCAACGCAGGAATTGCAACCTTAGCCAACAGCGATGTTATCATTGCCGCAATATTAACAAACATCTCGATAGCGGAAACTACTGGTATCGCCTTACTGATCAGCTTTTTAGCGTGACTCATCAGTTGATCAGTTAAACCACCATCGACCTCCCCACTACCTGTCAGGGTTGAAATCAAACCCTTGAGGTTCTGCATGACTGCATCTAGCATTAGCACATTTATTGCACCATTAAATAGCCCAACTGAGAATTCCTGAACAGCATGAAGAGGGTGGCCTTGGAATCCTATGCACGTTTGAGTAGTGCTACACCCCACAAGTCCCGCTGCCAAATTATCAGCCTTCAAATCAAGAGCGGTAGCCAATTTTTCACTGTTAGGTATCAAATGCTCTAAAGCGTTCAGCACAAAAAAGCTGCTGATCTCCTCTGCGGCTGAACCCGCTCCTTGAGTTGCCAATCTTTCCCCAGCATTAGCAGTAAATAACAATTCAATGTCTCGATTGACATTGACCGCTGACATTTGACGATCTACATGCTGGCTTAGCTCACGACGAGCTATCCAGTTCGTCTCCTGCTCGCTATTGTTGCTAATGGATATGTTCGGCTCTGCGCTCGATAATCCATCAAAAAAAGCGTTGAGCCTAGGCCCAGTCGATAAAAACCCCATTGGCAGTCCTAGCGCACCTTTTCTGACAATACCCGAGTCCACTTCATAATTTAACTCAGAATCCTTACCTGCTAGGTATTCTGCGACAGCAAATCTTGATGACGCACCTAGAATTGAGAAGTAATTTTTAACGACAGCCAATTCCTCATTGGCTTGAGCAATAAGTAAATCAACCTCTGGAGTATCGCCCAGCTCTCTACCATGCTCTAGCTCGCGTTTTAAATCAGCCAGCCTTTGAGATAGCGTTGAGGCGTCATTGCCTGATGTGTGGTGCTTGTAGATCGCAAACGCATGATCTTGAGACTCTTGGCTCAATAGTAGCTTTGGAGTACCAGAGCCATTTGGGTGAACACAGATAGGGAAAACATGCCCCACACCCGATGTTTTTCTAAACTCTATACCAGTATCACCACCGCGCTCAGCCAGTCTATAAAATGACTCTATCTCGCTCGCCGCGTCTGGTAAAAATCGAATACACTGAACTCGCCTTGCTGTCTCTAAAACGTTACCGACCAACTGAAGGATATTGAAAAATGGTTCATCCTCTTTTGGTTCAGGTATCTCAAAAGCTTTAAAATTATAGTTCGCATGACCCCACCCGTTTTGCGTAGCACGGACAGAGTAGTTACCCATTAAAAAACCTTGTAACCCATTGACTACAGCAGCAGGGTGAGATTCTGGGTGTTCCTCTATTATCTCGTTAACTAAGAGGTAAACCTCTTGAGAAACCGCTTTAGAAGCCTTCCTAACCGCTTCCATGTCGTCACCCGCTATCAGTGCCCCATTGGCAATTTTATTTAATCTAGAGCTACTCGCGATACTTTTAAATGCAGCCTTTGATAACTCGGGAGCAGTATGTGTTATTGAAAAAGCGTTAGCGGCTTTAAAGATCTGGTTTAGAGTATGCTCTTGAACAAAGAGTGGTGATTGGGTTGTGTTCTCCTCTGTTGGTTTACCACTGTACAGCTCAACATTGGTTAATGATGATTTACCAGCTCGGGGAGCAGACATCTTCATCGTAAATGAATTGTCACTAAATAAGCCCGTGTAAACCTCTTCAAAAGTGGGGTCACGCTCTTCCCTACTGAAGAATCTCCATATCCCACCAAACCAACCTTGAGCAGTGGAGGACTCACCCGTTAACAATAAGGCATTTTCAGGCTCAACCGACAAAAAAGAACCATACACAGCGCTATCTTGAGCAACCGATAGTGATTTGACAAGGCTAACAGCATACTCCTCTGCCTGTGGAGCAAATATTTCAACCTCACTACCATCAACTAAATTTGCTGACGCTGGTAGCGCTAGCGACCATCCAAACTGAGCAATATAAACACTGCATAGAATTGAAAATAGAAGTCCTGCAAATAGAGCTAAAACAGAAATACCAATACCGCCCCAAGGTATAACCAGTGGGACTGCAACCAGTATCCACAAGTCTTTTAGGGAAACAAACTCTAAAAAATTCGAGCGTCCACCCTCTCTCATAGCCTCAGAAAAAGACCAGAAAACTCGCCACAACACAACCACTACAAGTATGATCATTCCTATGTGCGAGATACCATACATCAGGTTATAAACAACCTCCCCGATTACCTTAGCGCTGTAAGAAACGGGAATGATTTCATCATTAATTATATATTGATAGACACTGCTTGCTGCCTCATTATTTTCAACCAAATGTGAGGAAAAAATATTCAAAGAGTTTAATAAAACATCGTCTTTGCAAACGCCATCAATAACCACCTTATTATTCTCATCAAACACATTTTCACAATTTGAAGATGCTGAAGCACTGACGGAAAAAATCATCAGGATGGTCAATATAAATGCTTTAATTAGCAACTTATTAATGGTGGGTATGTAGCGCATATTTTAATCATTATTTAATCTAAGTATAAATAATGACATTACACTTGTGCAAATTTCATTCACATTTAAATATATTCATACCCCTACATTAATAAACGAAACCCACTTTTGTGGGCTTCTTTCTACTTCATTACATTTTTTATTTTTGTTTTTTTATACAACCCGATAAGTGTATCAGTTCCCTCTTCAACATCACCCATAGGGTCGTCAATATGAGAAGAAATCCAGTTATATATAAATATGGGAGCTTTATAACACATAAAATAACCAAGGATACAAAACACTAAGGGATATATACCCACATTTAAAAATATTTGAGTCATCAAGCCTTCACCCGCAAACCACGGCATAATACTAATCATTTGCTGAGAAACATACGCGATAGGTGTCAGTGATATAAAGCATAACGAATAAGCGACAAAGGCTGTTACTAGCTTTAGTAGGGGGTTCAATACCTCTGCGCGAACAAACGCAGCGCCGACGAAATCTGCGCCTTCTGCATCATTATCTAAGTTTTTAATTTCATCTATCAATGAGTTAATAACACTCAACACAAACAGTAGTGGTGCAAGCAGCGCTCGCAAAACAATATGTTGATTCACAACCTTAAATATAAAAGCGAAGAACAAAAACAGATAAACCATTATTGCGAACAACCCTAAAAATATAGAAATGAATCCTGCCTGACCAACAAACATTAACTCCTTATCAAATAGCTCTTCAGAGATAAAATCAACCATAGTCAACACCGCCCCTAACACTATGTATGTTTTGGCAAAGGAGAGAATTTCTCCTGTTATACCAGAGCCGTCAACTTTTGGAATTTCAGATTTAATAATATTAAAAATTGAAGCATCAACTATATTTTCATTATCAAACCAAGCTCCTCTAGCGTATGGAAAATACTTTAACAGATAATTATCTACATCATCCCTTGAACCATTAAAGTTAGTGAGTTTTTTAGAATGCATTGCATGGTATGACAAAATGTATCTATAAACATTCTTTAAGGATTCATCCACTTTACCTGTTGCGATATCAAATGCTGCTCTATACTCCTTCCGCTTACTATCTCTTACCTGTGACAATATGGCAGTATTTAGCATTGCGCCACGATTGTATTGCTCCATCATAGAACCTCTGACGTTATCCAGCTCAATTAGAGCAAAGTGATCGTAAAGATCTTTAATAACGGCACCTAGTTCATTATCAAAATCCTCAAAACTGTACCTATCAGAGACCTTATCAAACTCAGAAATTGCGCTGTAATAACCCCCATCTGTAGCTTCATACCCATAAAATTTCCCCTCATCGATGTAGTTAGAACCAGTTCGCTTGGCACAAAAAAAACTATCTTCTAAATCACGAATATGCGCTTTAACCCCATGGACACCAACACACTGCTCGGCTTTTTTGTAGGCAGTCATATTTGCTATCTCGTGATTAATCAACTCAGCGATTTTTGAATGGATATACTGCTCTTCTTTCGACAGTGACTCATAAGCAATTGGCTTTTGATAGTTTACTCTGAGACTCGCATCGATAACCCCATTGTTTGTTGACGGCTCTAAAACCCACGCACATTTAGGATTTGTGTATGCCTCTTGAGACCAGTTATCAACAAGCAGGCAATCCTGTTTTGAGAAAGAGGTTAGGCCACGCGCTTTTTCTAGGTTGATTTGCGCCTGACCGATAGCGAGAAGTGCTGTATTTGAGGCAATCGCACCACCACCTTTAAACTGATTTCTCTTGATTGATGTATCAAGTAAGGCGTCGTGTATATTTTTAGATGCGACAACCTCATAGATATCTCTGTGTAATCTACTCAAACCTATGTCGATCTTATTACTATAGGCGCTCTCATCGACTTCCATTGCAGCAAGCAGTGATAAGCCAGAATCATTACTCACGGATAATATTGACCAAGTAAAGACAGCGAAGAACCCAACAATAAGAGGCACCACAGTAAATAGAGCAACACCGCCCCCAACAGAAGGGTGCAAAAACAGCAGAATAAAACCCCAGCCTATGGTTTTGAGGTAAGCTTTCGTTATTTTTTCCTTGCTTCGATTTGAATTTGAGGCCATCAATCTATTCGCCTCGTAGGTTTTTAGCGCAAGAATGCAAACCATTAATAATGCGATTATCTTTATACTCCAATCAGTTAACGCATCATAAAGGGACTCAACAACAGTGTTCGGGTTTTGAGGGAGGTTTTCAGGTCTTAGATGTTGTTTTGTTTTGTAATAGGTGTGGGAATGGGAATCTAAAACAATGTGAGGTGAAGTATCTGTTACATTGTCACTAAATGTATCTAGCCATGAATAAGGTATGAAATCGAGCGCAACATCAGCGCGGCGCGGAAAAATACCTCGCATCATTTCGACGATGACATCATTACTAGCATTAAATTCAATTTTATCAGCGTTACTCGCAGAATCGCTCGCACTCACTGGTAGCGCAAACAATAACGCAGACAACAAACAAACTACATATCTCATCTCCTCTCATTTTGTTTTTTGAAATTTTTATTAGGTGGACACTAATACCCTTTGTATGCAATCACTATCACCATGTTAACCTTCCATCTAGGAATAGCTCCCATGCATAACTCATTGAGTTCATGAAGCTAGAGCCATTAAACCCATTAATAAACCAACCTAGCGACCAAAGGACTAGCACAAGCAGGATCTTTGATCCTAACCCCATGCGTTTTACGGGCTTAGCTCTATTCTCTGCTCTTTTTTCTGCTAACCATGTTCCAACCATACCGAAACCTCTACTTATATTTTTCATAGCTTTACTTCTTTAATTATAACAACTTAAAGTTAATTTGTACATATTACATTCATATCAGACCTGAAGTTTAGCTGCTTTTTCTGGTTTTTATTGGCGTAAAAATCTCTCCACTAGAAACACATACCCACAAATCACGCCCCGATATCTTTAACATAGAGGCAAATGCTGAGCGCTTAAACCCTGATTTGATCGCCAGTTTCGATACGCTAAGATTTTTTGGCTTTTGGTTATTGATTACCCAATTAAGCTCTTTTAATTCAATAACAGCATCCCTTGGTTTTTCTACTCCATGGAATACTGACAGGGATAGATACTTACCGCTTGCTGTGTAATGTGTCAGCGTTTCAGGGTTAATGTAAATTGGATTCTCCGAGCTTAACCTATAGCGTAAAACACGATAGCTCACACCTAACCTCCTTGCCTTCTCTAGAGCCGCCATAGGTTTAGATTTTTCTAGCTCACTTATGTAGTGATTTATCTCAATTAGTTTCATATATACTGTTTATTTTTTACTTATATCTTTCATTATCGATTTCGATTCGTTAGTGCCTTGTTGACTGATATTGTCATCAAGGTTTGAGGCTCCACTGTCAGTGAATATAGATTTAATTACCTCATAGCCCGTTTTTTGAACGTCTATTGCTTTGTAAAACAGGACGATAACAAACCCCATATACAACAGGCTGTAAATTAAAACAGAAAATACGATTGCGCTCACTGACCCTGTTCCTGAGGTGGCATTATCCACTAATGGTGAAACCGTAGATAATAAAACTGGCAAAATCAGCTCGGTGCTTAATACCGACAGGTAGAAGAATAGAGGTAAACAACACAGACTTAACACCAGTAATGCAACCCTACTAACAAGCGATAGATATTTTTCAGTTATACCCCTGTTTTCCACGAGTGGCTGAAGAACCACCAACACTAACTGCATAGTAAGCTGCATAGCACTTAAAAGGAGCTTTATAAGCGCCAAAAAGAACGGAAAAACAAAGAGCATTGGAGTCCCAAATTTCAAAAATAGACCAGTTAACAATAACCATGACGACATACTAACAACCCCCTCCGTTGCACCTGCCCCAATAATAAAGGCCGCAGTGCTACTGAGCATCATCAAATTGCCACTTGCTGTGTATGAGAACGGCTCCAATACTGGCTCTGAGCTAAATATATCTAGCGCTAAAATCCCCATAACGCTAGCACCTGCCACGCTAGACAGTGCGGCTAGGACACCACCTGATGACTTTTTATCTGAGAGTTTCCCATCATTTTTCTTACCTTTTTGGGGTTTAACTTTGCTAACCCCCTTGTTAATCATCGGCATGAGATGGTGCCCAGCCTGTAAGGCCACATACATTTTTATCATTTCGTCACCTAGTGAATTCAACGTACTTAACGGACTTCCACACACCTGACTAACGCTACCATCATTGGCATATATCAACTGATTGGGAGTCGTTAAACAGGTCTTAAAATCCACCACACCTAAGAGGTCTGTGACCAACGAATCTGATTGCTCTTGACCTCGTTTCAACAAATCACTTAATGCTGTGCGCCCTACACTTGTGTTGTTTATTGCTTCATAAAATCGCTCTCTAATTTCGCGATTTACAGAGGAATAGCTCGATGAGTCTGACTCATAAACACCACTCTCAAATTGCCAGTTAGCAAGGCTCGCCTGAGGTTCAATCGGTGGTTGTACTTGCTTCAGTAGTGTTAGTACATTCAGGGGCTTAACAGCCCACCCTAACTCATTTATATAAGCTTGATGTTCATCAGTAGCAAACAACTCCATTGCCACTGCACAATCAAATAATGCCGCTTGATCTGCACTCGATTCAATAGTACAAGCGTTGTGTGCTATCTCAGCCAACGTCTCTCCGTCTGGAGTTGGTTGATAAGGAACTCTCCGACCCTTGAATTCAAAATCAACAGGGTAAAACTTAGACACCAACTGCTTGGATAAACACAATTCAGCATGTCGGTCACTCGAAATCAACGATGAGATATTAAAATCATCATTGTTAGTGGCGACTATCTCAGCTAGCTCTGAGGGGCAGGACTCCCACCAATCAGCCGCAACATTAACCATTAAGTCCCGATCTTTAATAAAATAGGCGCGACCAATAGCGTTGTATTGTGCAATCTTGTAGTTAATCGCTTGTTGGACAGCAGACAATACAGCACTCCTAAATGCCTCTAATTCCTCTGTTTGATAGCGCTCTGCCGCCACCGAGCCTTCTAGCCTCTGAATTTGCCCTACTGTGTACTCGTTTCTTGGCATCGTAGATGAGAAATAACAGCCGTTAGTTGTATTACCCAGTTCAATTTTTAGCGTGGATGCTAATGAGGTGACGTTAGCCTCATCAACGATATTATTCAATCTCGTGCCATCCACCTCTGAAACAAGACATGTTGCATAGTTCAGGATTTGAGACGTAGCGTTTTCCTCATAGCCCCAATCGTTGATCTCACTGCTGCGCAATGCCAAAAATGAGGCGTCAGGAGTAATGTAGGTAGGCATAGTCGCTTGCGCTGGAGAAACAAATAATGAATCGATTCTAGAGGCAACTTCTGCTGCCTGACCGAAGGCATAAAACATCAAATGGTTTAACGGTGAGTAATAACGAGACATATCAGAATCATCGTGACGATCTGAACTCAACGCACCCCACGGAATGCTCAAAACAATAGCTAAAAATACCAGCGTATGCTGAGGGATTTTTTTGTAGGGGTTAGATGATGTCTCAGACATCATTCCCAGTGAAGCATTCCCAAGTGTTGAATAAATGATGAGACCCGACAATCCTAATGACAGCAAAACTGTTGCTATCAGTAAGTTTTTTGTAGCTGAACTAGAAACAGAAGGGATATCGTCGACACAACCCTTAACCTGCTCAGCCGTCAAGTTAGCAACCTGTTGCTTCACTTTATCGCTGGATGTGAAATATTTAGCCGCCTCTTTTCCTAGCGTGGCTAATATGTACTTCTGTTCTATTCGAGTAAAGTCAGATACAACACACTGCCCATTTGTAGTGGCTTGAGCCACTGAAGGGGTAGCGAAGGACATTGCTAACGCAAATAAAACAAAAAGGCGGGGAATAAAACTCATTAAACAGGTTATTTAATAAAATTATATATTTTAAAATACGCTTGTACAAATTTCATTCATAACCTTATTAAGTTTTAATAATAAAAAAAGAGCCTGTTAGCTCCTTTTCTCTACTGCTTTTCTTGAGGGTGGTCGGGTTATAGTGGCCTTAAGTTTTGCCCCCCTGCCCGAAACTGTTGCTGACCAACCATCTAAATAGTTGATTTCTGAAACTAGGGCTGAGACGACCTTACTTCTGGCTGTCCGAAATTCCTTTTCTGCGTTACGCACCAGTGACTGTACATTGATAAGCTCCTCTCGCTCTTCATCTGATTCACACTCTGAATGACGTTTTTTGCTCGTTTTTTTGAGCTGAGTATCCTCAAGAATTTTCTTTGTTCTATCGCTTATGATCACCTTAGTTATGATGTCATCTATACACAGATTTGAGCGGGTTTCATCTTGGAACATAACTCCACATAGATAGTGATGCAGAGATTTCGCTGTCTGACTTAGCCTGTTGCGTTCTCGTCTATCAACAAGCTTATAGGTTGCTGTGTCGCTGCATATCGTGTATGAGAAAATTGGGTTGATAGCAATCGTATAGATCTGCGAATCTTTGCAATAAAAGTAGCTCAGCAGGTTAAAGACGCCTTGCCAACGCTTGCCATCAAACTCAACTCTAACATTTGCTAGCCTCCTTATGGCCTGATTGAGCATCTGTAACTGATTCCCTCCACTTGCTAGTGTTTCATTAGCTAATTCTCTGGCGCAAATCTCAATAGTCGCAGGGGTGGAGTCCTCTACATGTGAGTTTTCATCCTTTGGATTTATTAGGTTCTTTTTAGCCCCTTTTTTTGATGGAATACTAGAAAAAGGAGATAGTAAATCATCGGACTGGGCTGTTAATCTGCGGTTATCGTCTCGTGCAATAGCCGATATTGCGAGAAACACATCTAGATCAATATTATTTATGTGCTCATCCGACTCAACAGAAAAAGTACCAAGACCAAACTCAACAACTGTCTTTAAAGTTTCAATAGCAGCCGTATCACTCGTAGAAATAGCCTCCCGCCTAATAGCAGGCTTAAATATAGCAGATAGCTGATGAAATATAGGGCAATTTTTACTCACTGGATAACTCGTAAATTTTTCTGTCTTCAATTTGTTTTTAGGTGATTCATTATTAGACTTCATCGCTATTTATTCGTTTTCTATATCTACAACTTTTAAAATCCCTCCCTCATGGCGCTTAAGCCAATGATTAGGTTTTGATTTAGTATAATTTTCCTTCGGTACACTGTAGCGTACATAGTCATCCATGAACTCATTATTAATACCGAAGCGCTCCGCTTCAGCATCTGTCATTTTACTCACATTTATTTGATATCTAACATTATCAGATAAAACAGCCGACCCTTTAGACGCAGTTGTTGATGCATGACTACCATTAGTTAATGAGGTTTTATTAACATGGTGAGTGAAAATAACGGCAGCACCAGTCCCTCTAGCTATATCTCCCAATGCCGAAATGAAATTTTTCATATCGGAGTCACTCATTAGATCACCATCGTGAATCAAAGAGCAGGTATCCAATATCACTAATCGAAATCCCATAAGCTGATCTATCATCTGCTCAATCAGCTTCGCGTTCTTAACCCCCTCTGAATCAATCAGATGGTGAGTTTCGCCTACCATGGACTCTATATGCACCCACTGACTCCAAAATTTCTTGTAACTAGCTACGCTTGGATGGCTTTCAATACTCTTCATCAATGGATCTTGTCGGTTAAATAAAGCTGTCTCGTTGTCTTCGTAGGTTATAAATGCACAACGCTCTGATTTACGTTCAATATCTAGACCCAAACAATCAATTCCAGTAACTAAATCTAACAGCAGACTCATGCAGAAAAACCCTTTGCCAGTACCACCTCCGCCAACCAAAGATGCAACAGTACCAGCCTGCAAACCACCAAACACAAAATCCATTTTAGGTGGCTCTTGTTCCAAATATTCGGGAGACGTCAGGGATTTTCTAAGCTTAAATTCTGTACTTCTAGTAACCGAAGAGGCTATAGAACTAAGCTCATTACTACTCAGCTCGCCAGCCAACTCAATATGACGCTCATTAGCTGAATCATTGATAGCTGTAGCCCACTGAATTAATCGAGATTGATAGCTATCTGCAAGTAGCCACGCCCCTGCTTTTTGTGAGTACGTAGCTTCAGGAAAGAATTTTTTAAATGACTCTGTTAGAAACTTAGGCATTTTCACAACTATTGAACCATAGTTGTTTTTAAAGTTATATATGTGGTCAGACCCACTAATAAGCTCAAACTGGAACTCAATATTATTCATCACCATCACCTAGTTCTATTTTTGATATACCTAAGTCTTTAAGGTATTTAACTAAAGCTCTAGTGTTACTAAATGCTATTTCTTTGCTGTCATTTATACCAACTAGAAAATATGAATCATTATCAAAAGTTAAATTAATTTTAATACTTACTCTTCTGTGATGAACATTCGAATTGAAAACTATAACGCTTTCAATAAGCCCTAATTTAACTAAAGGCTTAAGCTCCCTGCAATTGATTTCATTCTTCATTATAAAACTTTTAATTCGTGCACAATTCTGCGCTCTTGTGAAAATGGTAATAACTATTTTCACGCCCATCAAGAGCTTTTACTAATTATTTTAAAAATGTGATCAAACCAATTTAATACTAAACCAGCTTTATATACCTCCCGAAAACAAGGGACAAATTCCCGAAAACAAGGGACAAATTCCCGAAAACAAGGGACAAAAAACACCTAAGAAAAACCCTGCTCCGCCCAATAACAACGGGGCATCCGAGCATAATCGAAAAAACGTCTCTAATATTTCTAATATATCTATAGGTGTGGCTACTATCGACCACACCTAAGATCTGATCTAAGTGCCAGCTTTCGCTGACACAGGTTTTGATAGGGTTAGTTCAACGGCGTGCTGAAAAGGAGGACAAATCATCACCCATTCTTATCAAGATAAAAACAGGCCATCCTCAATAGCGACACTAAGCTCCTGATCAAGATAATGACATCTCAGAACCTCAAAAAAATCAGGGCCTTCAGAAAACCCGAATATTGTAGATAGGTCATTAAATAGGCTTTCTGGAAGATCGGAATTGCCCTCACCAGTAGGCCAGTAGTTTAACAATAGGGATATATCGCTACTGCTAATTTTGTCGGTAAAAAAAGAGGTGTTTCCCGAAGGAAACCACGCAGAATCAAGAGGTGCCCAAAAAGGCACACCCTGAACTAAATTCAGCCCCTCCCATTGATAGCGTCCTCTCGATGGATATAGGTAGCTAGTCAAATTATTAGCATGTAACCTCTCTATTGCTGCATAAATAAGCCCTTTATCAAGATTAACATCCATTGGAGTGTTACAGCCATATGTGTATACAAACGGGAGGTAAAGCTCTTTGCTACCACCATGGGTTTTAGTGTATTCAAATGGCAGCATAGCTAAACGTCGTTTTTGACCATTTTTGAAATTCCATGTGATATCAATGCACTCTGCCATGCCAGTTTTGTTGTGATCACACGGTAATTTGTTTCGGTTAAATACAATTGAGGAAATAAATCGACGTAATAATTTTTTTATTTCAAGCCGTTTAGGGTTACGATGATTAGCAATAAGTTCATCACAAAAGATTTCTGACAAACCTGATAGTTCATCCTCAGTAAACTCAACACTATCAGTATTCAGCGCATCTAGATCCTCTTCAAAAGCCGTAATTTTATCCTCGCAGTCCTCAATGAGGTCAAAATATGTGTTATTAGGTTTCTTTTTGTAGCGTTCGCGTAGCGACTCTAGGCTAGCTCTTTGCTCAGACAGCTCAATCTCCAGTTTCAGCCTCTGCTGTTCCAAATCAGTGTCATCTACATTGTTTGATTCAACGAGATATGCATCACGACAAATATACAATGTTAGTATCTCCAAAACATCAGCATTGAAGATCTGGCCCCCATGTTCACCTTTGCCAGACTGGTTACAATAGTAACGCTTAAGCTTTTCACTTCTTTCAGCAGTACTCATTGCCGCGCCACAAATACCGCATTTAGAAATGCCCTTGAGCAGAGATATGCGCCCAGTAGCTGCATTGCGACCTTCCTTTACCCTGCTGAGTAATTTTAATTGTCGATATGTATTCTCATCAATCAACGGCGGATAATAATTCTCAAGGACATGTTCTTTTCCATCTACCGTACAGACTTTATGTCCAATCAGGGCACGTAAATGTTTGTGATACAACTGGTATATAGAACCAATACCCCACGAATTTTTTTTGTCGTGTATTTTGCCTGTTCTGATAGGTTTGTACTGATAGTTAGCATCAAGAAATTTTTTAATTCTTCGGTCGCCGTAACCATTAATCTTCATTTCAATGGCCTTTTTTACTCCATCAGCATTGATGTTAAACGAGTTAGTAGGTTGATCTATCCAAAATGGACATCGCCCTAATGCACCTTGCGGTTCTCCGGTTGCATACCAGCGTTCCAATGCAATTTTTTTACCACTGATTATACGCACCGACTTGCTTCTCGATTCTTCGTTAGCACGCTCCATTGTCAAAAAGGAATACATAAGATCTATGAAAAGAAGTTTGCTGCTCGAATCGTACATTTTGTCATCGATGTGCGTATACACTCTTACGCCTTTATTGATGAAGTCCAGTAGCTGAGCCATTGCGACATTTGTAGCTTCTCTGGAAATACGGTCGAGAGAGAAAACAACTAGAATACTCCCATGAGCTATTTCACCACTCTCAACGCGAGATATAATAGCCCCAAACTCACCGTCTTTGTGATTGCCATGGTAGGCGCTTAACCCCTCGTCGACGAAGTCCTCGTCGTGAATAGGAAGGTTATGCTCTTGCGATAAACGTTCAAGAACACTCCTCTGTTGCTGTGTTTCTAGACCAACGCCCTTTAGCTGCTTAGTGGTACTGACGCGAGCATAATTATAGATTTTTGGTTTTGGGATAGTTCTCATTCTTAAGAGGCTTCACTATAGAATCTAAGCCCTCAACCTTGAGGGCTAAACATAACCTCATTAAATCACCAATCTCTCCCGAAGGAAACTGTTCCTTTCTTGCGAACCACAGCAAATATTCTTCAGGCAGGTCAATCAGTGTACGACCCGCGTACTTTCCAAATGGCATCTGCATTCGAGCCAACTTAATCAAGTTCTCTTTCTCTAGCATTATTCGCTCTTTCTATGCGTCATCTATGTTGTGTAGAGTATCACCTAAACGTTCAACCCAATAGTTGATCGCGTCTTTGGCATCATCCAGCGAATCAATCATGGTTGAAAAATCTTTGTTACCCGCTTCACGGTCGATGGCTGCAAACAGTGGTGTGCCCTCTTGAGCATCACTGACCAATAACTCTACACTCGCACTCCCAACATTGGTGTGTTGGCCAGTTGTCACCTTAGAAATAGTTGACATCGCAAGGCCAAATGGCAGAACGCTGCTCGTTACAGCTAAGATCGGATTAGGCGTTTCAACGTTACTCAGAGCGATACTCAAGCGGAGCGTTTTTCCTGTCGGTTCATCGACAATCGTTTTATGAGGCGATATTTTCTCTTCCAAGCGCGAAACCATGTGCTCAGTAAGTTCCTGAATCTCTTCCTGATCCAACGAACCTTCTTCTGCTAAAACAAAAATTTGGTCGATCACTACAGAGTCGTAATCATCTAACTTGGATTTCAAACGCTGTGTGTCACGCAGCCCACCCCTTGCCCAAACCAAGTCGACGCCTCCGACAGGCCCAGCCTGAAAATCTTCGTAGCTGGTAAATTTAGTAGCTGTTCTAATTGGGCCGCCTGCACAACCAAACAAGAAAATGCTGGTTGCAACAAGCAAAAGGACTTTTAAAGAGTTCATAACGCACTTAGCTAAAATTAAGGAACCTAACTAAGTATGCCATACCCTATGTGAGAAGGTTGTAGAAAAAAGGGGTTAAAAATTAGAGCTAACTCTAAAATTAATCATGTTGAACAGTGTGAGCGTACTCTACAATCACTTGATTTCCTTCAATATAAGCATTTTGGATCTCACCATCAACACTCATTCTACTTTTCAGGTAGACCACTTTAGGGCCCGATTCATTACCCTCTTTTAGCGAAGGGAATACATTCCTTGGTTCCAAATGAAGTAAACGGCAAAAGTGACTGATGAAAGACATGGTCAATGGCGTCTCCCCTCTTAACACTCTAGAGAAATCAAGCTGGTTCATTCCTAGCTTTTTTGAAAACTCCATCTGCGTAATTCGCATTCGCGATTTTTGTGACATCCACGTTTGATACAACGCATCTCTGTCTTGTTCTGTGAATTCCATACCGACTCCTTTATATAATTCATACCAATCAATTGTCCGTTTTTTCATACACGACATGTCAGGGTTCGGTTAATGGAAACCAAAGGTTTGGTTTTGATATGAGTGCAATTGTTGTACAGAGCAGAACACAAAAACCCAAAAGCATTCACAAAAGCATTCACAAAAGCATTCACAAAAGCAATTAAGATTAAATACTTTCTTTATTTATATCAATAATTTATACGTTAACTAACGAAACATATAGCAAGTTAATTTGTATTAAGAATTAAAAGTTCGAGATTAGCATTCCACATTTCAATCTATTGATTCGCATTTATAAAACTGGTTGGCTACATTTCGGTTGCTCAAACGCACTTCTGGCAAACTATTTGAAAGAATAGGACGCAAAGCCACCGGTCTGTCGACAAATATTCTGTCTATGATAGCGGGGCCGCCACTTAATAGGATTTAAGTGTCAATGCATGCCGGAGTGTTCTCTTTTTTGTCGGCCAAATACAGTAAGGACAAATAATGAAACAACTCCCAAAAAAATCACTCATCGCGCTATCGCTTCTTAGCGTAAGCGGTGCAAGCTTCGGTCACGGTTATGTCTCGGCATACAACAATGGCATAGCTGAGAGCCGTGTTGCCCTATGTAAGTTCCCTGCGAGTGATACGCAAGAGAAAAACACCAACTGTGGTGGTATCCAATACGAACCACAAAGTGTAGAAGGCCCTGAAGGCTTCCCGGAAGTCGGCCCTGCTGATGGAAAAATTGCCAGTGCGCAATCTTCTTTAGCAGCAGCACTAGACGAACAAACCGCAGACCGCTGGGTTAAACGCCCTATCAAGTCTGGTTCTCAATACTTCGAGTGGACATTCACAGCTAACCACAAGACCCGCGATTGGAAATACTACATTACGCAACCTGACTGGAACCCAAACCAGCCTTTGGCACGCAGTTCTTTTGATTTAACGCCATTCTGTGTTGTTGAAGGCAATATGGAACAGCCACCGATGCAAGTAAGCCACTTGTGTAATGTTCCAGAGCGCGAAGGTTATCAAGTGATCCTTGCTGTATGGGATGTGGGTGACACTGCTGCAGCTTTCTACAACGTTATCGATGTGAAATTTGATGGTGACGGCCCTATCATCCCGGATTGGGATCAAGGCGGTCAGATCAACCCAACTCAAGATCTGAACGTTGGTGATGCGGTTTACACTCGTGTCTTCGATCAGTCTGGTGAGAACGCTTCATACAGCACTGAGCTAGTGATTGAAAGCAACGAGCAAGGCAAAGCAAACAACTGGTCTTATGCATTGGCATCAAAGATCAACCAAGAGCAGACGCAAATCAAAGCAGGTCAATTAAACGGCCAAGGCGATTTCGCTCCTGTATACGGTTCGAACCCTATTTACTTAAAATCAGGTTCAGGCTTTAACAGCGTAGAGATCGGCTACAAGATTGATACTCCAGAACCAGACCATGAGCTAGAAGTGACTGGCTTAGAGTCTGAATACATTATTGACGAAAATCAGCCAACACAGCTTAATCTAACTTTAGAAGCAACCGGCGATGTTCAAGCAGAACTGACGGTGTACAACCATCACCGCGAAGCACTTGCTTCTCAAAAATCAGAACTGGCAGACGGACAAGTTGAAGATGTTCAACTCACTCTGTCTAAATCGGAGGCTGGCCACCACATGCTTGTGGTTGTGACTAAAGATGAGCAAGGTAACTTAGTGGATCAGAACACGCTTGATTTCCACCTAATGGACGAGCAAACACCGCCACCCGAAGGCGATTACGACTTCGTTTTTCCTGAGAGCATCGAGTCTTACACAGCAGGTACTAAGGTACTGAGCAGCGATGGTGGCGTTTATCAGTGTAAAGAGTTCCCATACTCTGGTTACTGCGTTCAATGGACTCCAACAGCAACTCAATACGAACCAGGTGTTGGTTCACACTGGCAAGATGCTTGGAACAAAGTTGACTAATTACTAGCCAGCCACTTACTTTCTAGTAGGTACGTGCTAGTAATCAGCAAAACAAAAAACGGATGCCCAGAGCATCCGTTTTCTTATTCAGTAAAAGTAGAAACACCAGTTATTAAAATGGAAACATCAGTTATCAAAGTAGATAGTGGTCAGCCAGCAAAGCGACAAACAAGATCATGAGATGATAAATGGAGAATTTAAAAGTCTTCATCGCCATATTAGGCTCATCACGATATTTAAGTATCCAAGCGTGATAAACAAACCCGCCGTTTAACACCAAAGAAGCACTCAGATATATCCAGCTACTCATGCCAACCAACACCGGCAATATACATACGATGCTAAGCAACAAGGTATAGAGCAGAATTGATGTTTTGGTGTAGGCGATCCCATGCGTCACAGGCAACATCGGGATGTTCACCTTAGCGTATTCGTCACGACGATGAATCGCCAACGCCCAAAAGTGCGGAGGTGTCCAAATAAAGATGATCATCACCAACAACCAAGCGTTTGAGTGCAGTTCATTGGTGACCGCCGTCCAACCCAATAACGGCGGCATCGCGCCTGCAATCCCTGCTATTACGATGTTTTGCGGCGTTGCTCGCTTCAAGTACATGGTATAAATCACCGCATAGCCTAATAAGCTCGCAAAGGTTAACCAAGCGGTCAGTTGATTAACCCACGCCACTAATGTGACAAAGCCAAGTAAACCAATGCCTGCAGCAAAGCTGAACACCCGTACGCTGCTGAGTTCTCCTGACGGCAAAGGGCGTCGGTTTGTGCGAGTCATTTGCCCATCGATCTTTTTATCGATCAAATGATTAAACGCAGCCGCTGAGCCTGCCATCAACCCTATTCCGATCATTCCAAAAAGAGTTTGCTGTAAAGGTAATCCGTTAGGCACCGCTAAACACATACCCACTAAGGCCGTCAGCAGCATCAAAGCCACTACCTTGGGTTTGGTCAGCGTTAAATAGACCTTCCAAGTAGCTTTGTTTTTCGAGGCCAGCTCATTTTTTGGAGTACTTTCTCCGTTGGTTGCTATCTCTTGACTGGCAGCGAGATCTTGACTTAAAGCTGCGCCTTGAACCACCACTCCATGTTGTGTTGATGTTCTAGTGACCATGATTACCTCCTTGTAATACATCGTTCTTCATCAAGTACTCACTCGGTTGACGTTGCCAAACCACAAAGTTTGTAACAACCATGGTGACAAGTAACAGAGCGGCCACCAAATTGTGCAAAACGGCTACCGAGATCGGTAGGTGAAACCATACATTGCTGATCCCTAAACTGACCTGTGCAAACAACACTATCGCCAAAGTGACAGCCAGCTTTCTTTGCGGTCCTTTTTCAAGCTTCCAAAGCTGATAAACAATCATCAACACCGTAAGTGTGGCAGCGATAGCCCCGAACCGGTGCATGACATGTATAGTTAATCGCGCGGGATATTCCAACACACCAAACTCATAGTTATCATGGCCGTGTTGAGCAAAATCGAACGCATTTTTGAAATCAAGGTAGCTCATCCAGTTACCTTCACAAATAGGCAATTGGGTACACACCAAAGCGGCATAGTTTGACGATGTCCAACCACCAAGCAGTATCTGCCCAACCACAATAAGTAACCCAAACAGCGCCCAAAATTTAAGTGTTGGAGAATAAGAGGCCTCGCCAAAACGGCTTTGGAATTGAGACAAACGACAATAGAGCAGACACAACAGTGACAGCAACGTGAAGCCCCCCATCAAATGCGCCATAACCACAACGGGCATCAACTTGAGAGTCACCGTCCACATTCCAAGCAAAGCCTGAAAGATCACAGTGGCTGAAATAAGCAAAGGAAGCCCAATCGAAGTAATATTCTTTTTAATACACCAAGCGACTACAACAAAGATAAGCAGGCCTAATGTTCCTGCAAAGTAGCGATGTATCATCTCTATCCACGCTTTGTCTGCTTCGAGAGCTCGCTCGGGAAATTGCAGATTGGCTTGATTCACCGCTTGGGCATCAGACGGAACGGTGATCTTACCGTAACAACCCGGCCAGTCAGGACAGCCAAGGCCAGCATCAGACAGGCGTGTATAAGCTCCGAGAACAATCACGGTAAGGGTTAACAAGATAGTTAATCTCATCACAAGCATCAGTAAATCAGGGGCTTTATTCTGCATCACTTATCTCCCTATACTTATTCCCTTTCGCTGCTTAAGCTCAAGCATTTTCGCCATCAACTACCCAACTCGTGACAGCTTAAGTAGCTTTCTTAAATCATGAATCATACCTTTGGATTGCCCGACTAACTGCGACGGTTCCGAAACGCTTTTGTACTCCATAACCAGCTGTCCTAGCGGGTCAATAATGACAATGGAAGCCGGCGCAAACTCGGTACTTAACTGATCTCCACCAGCTAACAAAGACAAATCCGGCTTATCAAGCGAACCCGATAACGAGTTACCCTCAGATACAAAAACAACGGCCGTCACTCGCTCTTTGTTTTTCCCTAACGCTAAATAACTTTGATTCAAATAATGGAGTTGTTGTTCACACAAGCTTTCGCACTCTATCGGCGCGATATACCCCACAACCCAACCCTCTCCAGCCATGGGTACCGTTACGCCGAAATCCGCTAGTGTAGTTCTTGGTTCGACCAATTCGCCCGAGTTAGTGACACCTGATGTGTACCAATTCTGGTCCAGCACAGCTTTGGCGATAATGGCTGGCAAAGCGAAAATTAAAACAAGTCCAATTAATACCAAGCGCCCTTTAGTACGACGGCTTCTGAGCTCAGCCATGTTTGCCTCGGTAATTTCCCTGTTCACTTGTGCTTGAGATTTATCCATCCTTATTCCTCGTGATAGGTGTTGCTTTTAGGTACCGATAGCCAATCAACAACATCAAAAACAAAAGTACCGCAGCCATAACAAACCATTGAAATGAGTAACCAAAATGCTTCTCAGATTTCATCGCCGTTGGACGCCATAACATTTCATAGGGCCATGAATCTAAACTCTGAGGTTGAAAGACAAAGGGCAGCACTTCTTGTCCTGTATACTGTGATAGCGCTGCTATGTTTAGGTTTTGGATTCTATTCGGTGTCGTATTTTCTAAACCCAACTCATGACTTAAAGGATTCACCGAGCGTGTATACAAGTGCCCTGACATTTTGGTTGGTACAGTGATACTTCCTAATTGCGGTAGTTCTCTTCTGTCATTACTTGCCGGAACAAACCCAAGATCGATCAACAACTGTTTTTCAGCCTCTAAGAACTGGTTTCCATCTTCAAAGCGAACCTCACCCAACATGTAAATTACATACCCTACCGTTCCTTGGTTTATCTGGTTGTCTAACAAGAGCATCAAGCCGCTCGTATTGACTAATTCAACATCAGCCTTTAACCCGTTTAGGGTTTGAGGATTTAATGACTCTTGACCAGATAAATCCAGCTCTCGCAACTCAGAAATAACGACACCTAAAGGTTGTGACGAGAGCTGTGCTCTCTCAACTAATTGCTGTTCATAACGTAATTTCTCGTTACCTCGATCTAACTGCCACAAACCCAACTTGATTAAAGCGCCGACTGAAACCACAGTTAAAACAACCGCTATCCAAAAACCTTTACTGCGGAACTTGTGTTCATCATCAATCAATCGGTTTGGAGTTATCACTATGGCGTCATCTACCTTTGTTCTGTTATTTAAAGTCGTATTGGTCGCTTTGCTGTTTTTTATCGCTTTCAATTTGATGAAAGGTCTAATCCAAATCGCCTCAGGTAAACACAATGGAAAAAGACTCAGTCACTTCTTGGGGCGTCGTGTCATGTGGTCAGCCGTTGTCGTGCTACTTTTATTACTTGCTTTGGGATCAGGAGTGATAACTCCCAACCCTCGCCCCTATTAATCCCCTATAGGCTCAACCGTTAAAGCACATAAACAAACACAAACAGCCCTAACCAAACCACATCAACAAAGTGCCAATACCAACTGCCCGCTTGGAACGCAAAGTGGTCTTTCGGATTGAAATGGTCTTTCGCAACCCTTGCCAGCAACACAATCAAAAAGATCGTCCCTAAACAGACATGTAACCCATGAAACCCAGTCAACAAAAAGAAGGTATTACCGTAGATGCCAGACTGAAGTGTCAGCCCCATCTCTTGATAAGCGTGAAGATACTCTTCAACTTGGAAGAACAGGAAGAAGCCAGCCAGAACAATGGTTATCTCCAACCAGACGATCAAGGCCATACGCTTATTTTGTTCAAGACTGATATGTGCCATGTGCAGCGTCACAGAGGAAAGCAGCAGAATAATGGTGTTCTTAAGCGGGATACCTTGCCAAGGCATGGCTTGTGTCGTTACGCCATCAGGGGTAGTCGTTAGTGGCCATATTGATTGGAACATAGGCCACAATACTTCATGGGTCATTTCATTATTGCCCGCACCACCTATCCAAGGCACAGAAATCATACGAGCATAGAAAAGCGCGCCGAAGAAAGCGCCGAAGAACATGATTTCAGAGAAAATAAACCAACTCATTCCTTGTCTAAAAGAACGAGAAATCTGCTCAGAATAAACTCCACTTAATGATTCCGTGATCACATTACTAAACCAGCCTGCGAGCATGTAAAGCAGCACTGCAAACCCGACTAACAACACCGCTTTGCCAAACACACCACCTGCGGCGTCGGTACCCATGTTTTGCACCGTCAAGCCAGCGCCAACCGCGACCAAAAACAGTGCTACAGCACCCACTAATGGCCAGTGACTTTGATGTGGAACGAAATAAACTTCCTTTTTAGAACTCATCGCTCAACTCCTTATGTTGATACTGGTTCTGTAAATCCCTAGTTACTTGCGAGTACGTTAGGCTCAGGTTTATTGGCCGCTGCACCCACCTCATTCGTGATATTGAATAACGTGTAAGAGAGCGTAAGCGTATGTATCGATTCTGGAATATCTGGCTCAATGTAAAATATCAAACCCATTTCGACGCTCTTGTGCCCGTCCAATGGTTGCTGATTAAAGCAAAAGCATTCCATCTTGTTAAAATAGGTCGCTCCCATTCCCGGAGAAACCGATGGTACGGCTTGGCCAACCAGTGAAGCTCCAGAAAGGTTTCTGGCAATGTAGTTAGTTTGAACCACCTCGCCAGGATGAACCTCTAACACTCGAACCTCAGGCGAAAACTGCCATGGCATATCTGGCTTGATGTGGGACATGAATTCGACTCGAACCGTACGAGAGTAGTCTGGCTGCATTCCCTGAGGTTGCACCGCTGAAACAGTATTAGTTTTACCATTGATGCCTAAGGCCTCACACATCACATCGTAGAGCGGCACCAAAGCGAAACCGAAGCCAAACATCGCAACCACGCTCAACACCAAGTAGCCCGTCAGCTTTTTGGTCGATCGCTTATTAGACAGGCGCTTAGGTTGTTTTTTATCTTGATTGGGATCGCTTTGCTTATCACTCATGTTTCTGCCCTCTAATCCACTTTCGGCGGATGAGTAAAGGTGTGGTGAGGCGCAGGGCTTGGTACTGTCCATTCAAGACCTTCAGCTCTATCCCAAGGCTTACTTGGCGCAGGCTCTCCCCCTCTTACGCACTTAATCGCTAGCCATAAGAAAATTAGCTGAGACAATCCAAACGCAAAACCACCAATCGACACGACTTGGTTAACGTCAGCAAACTGAATCGCATAATCAGGAATACGACGCGGCATACCCGCTAACCCTAAAAAGTGCATCGGGAAGAACAGTACATTGACTGAAATCACCGACGTCCAGAAATGCCACAGGCTGAGCTTGTGGTCGTACATATGTCCGGTCCACTTAGGCAGCCAATAATAGGCAGCAGCCATAATCGAGAACACGGCACCGGTTACCAGAACATAATGGAAGTGAGCCACCACAAAATAAGTATCGTGGTATTGGAAATCAGCTGGCACGATAGCGAGCATCAATCCAGATAACCCGCCAATCGTAAACAAAACAATGAAGGCAATCGCAAACAGCATTGGTGTTTCAAAGGTCAAAGCACCCCGCCACATGGTCGCCACCCAGTTGAAGACTTTCACACCGGTCGGCACCGCTATCAACATGGTGCAATACATGAAGAACAGTTCGGCAAATACTGGCATACCCGTGGTGAACATGTGGTGTGCCCAAACCAAGAATGACAACAGTGCGATACTACAGGTCGCATAAACCATCGAGTGATAACCAAACAGGCGCTTACCACTGAATGCAGGGATGATGGCTGAGACAATACCAAAAGATGGCAAGATCATGATGTACACTTCGGGGTGCCCAAAGAACCAGAATATGTGCTGGAACATCACCGGGTCCCCACCACCAGCGGCATCAAAGAAGCTAGTCCCAAAATATTTATCGGTCAGTACCATAGTCACAGCCCCCGCGAGCACGGGCATCACGGCTATCAGCAAGAAAGCGGTAATTAACCATGTCCATACGAACATCGGTAGCTTGAACCAAGTCATACCCGGCGCTCTCATGTTCACTATGGTTACGATCACGTTAATCGCCCCCATGATCGAACTGATCCCCATAATATGAACTGAGAATACGAATAGCGCGGTACTGTCTGGGCCATAAGTTGTCGAGAGTGGCGCATAAAAGGTCCAACCAAAGCTCGGGCCGCCCCCTTCTGTAAACAAAGATCCGATTAAGATTAGAAACGCAAAAGGCAAGATCCAGAAACTGAGGTTGTTCATTCTCGGCAGCGCCATATCTGGTGCACCGATCATCATCGGAATCATCCAGTTAGCCAAACCCGTAAATGCAGGCATTACGGCACCGAATACCATGATTAAACCATGGACTGTAGTCATCTGATTGAAGAAATCTGGCTCAACAAGTTGTAAACCCGGTTGGAATAGCTCCGCACGGATCACCATCGCCATGGCGCCGCCCGTTAAGAACATTGCAAAGCTGAACCACAAATAAAGTGTACCAATGTCTTTATGATTGGTTGAATACAGCCAACGAGCCCAACCTTTAGGTGCCGCATGTGAATCGTGATCATCAACAGGCAAATCATTATTGCCCAAGGTGCCTTCCGCAGAATGGCTCAGTACTTGATCTTCTGCTGGAGCCGATTTCACCGGCTTATTGATTGATGAACTCATAACTGATCCTTAGCATCATTTTGTGCATCATCCGTTGAGCTTTCAGAACTGCCTTCTTGCTTCGCCTTATAAGCGTTGATATCTGAAGCCTGAACAATATCCCCGGTGTCATTACCCCAAGCGTTTCGTTGATAAGTCACTACCGCCGCGATCTCTTTCTCAGTTAACTGATTATCGAACGCTTGCATCGCCGTACCGCCACGACCATAAACAATGGTGTCGATGTGAACATCCACATCACCAAGGGCTATAGGACTTCCTTTGATGGCAGGGAATGCTCCGGGAATGCCCTCACCGTTTGCTTGGTGACAAACCGCACATCGAGTTTTGTAAACCTCTTCACCGATGGTATTCAACTCCGCCAAGGAAAGTGACGCATCTAATGCATCTTTCGCGGCTTGTTGTTCAGCTATCGCTAATTCTTTCTGCTCCGCTAGCCATGCGTCAAACTCATCTTCTTCCATGGCGTGCACCACGATTGGCATGAAGCCATGGGCACGACCACACAACTCTGCACACTGCCCTCGGTAGACACCAGGCTCATCTATCTTAGTCCAAGCCTCATTGATAAAACCCGGAATGGTATCTTTCTTAACGGCGAATGCTGGCACCCACCATGAATGAATCACATCATCGGAAGTCATCAAGAAACGAACTTTACGGTCAACAGGCAGTACAAGCGGCTTATCAACTTCTAGCAAGTAATGCGCGCCTTTCACTTCGAGGCCTTCAATCTCTTTATCACTGGTCGCTAGAAGGCTGAAAAATTCGACGTCTTCACCAAAATAGCTGTAATGCCATTTCCATTGTGAACCAGTGATTTTAACGGTCAGATCTGATTGGGAGGTATCTTCCATCGCGATCAAGGTTTTGGTGGCGGGTATCGCCATAGCGATGAGGATGATGATAGGGATGATGGTCCAAACAATTTCGACTTTCGTGCTTTCATGAAAATGGGCAGCAACTGCGCCCTTCGATTTCCTGTGCCTCAAAATCGAATAAAACATCACACCAAAAACAACAAAGGCAATCGCACAACAGATGTAGAAGATCAGCATATGAAGTTCATACACCTTACCACTGATCTCAGTGACGCCTTGAGTCATGTTGTAATCACTGCTTGCGTGCACTAAAGGCGATACTAAAAGCACAACAAAACTCTTCAAAAGCCACGCTAGCCTAACCAGTAATCTTTTCAAAAGAGCTCTCCTTATCCTTCCTAATTGGATACTTGCGACCTAAATGTCGTTGCGAGCTGGACAACATTCATTGTTATTCCGGCTACACATGAAAAGGCTGAATCTCAATCTACAACTCACATGGAAATGGCCTGTAAGCGGACTGCTGACCTCACATCACCTAAGAACTAATACAGTTCAAAAGCGTTGGAGGTTTCCATGAAAGATTCAAAAACGGCGAATTTGTTAAATTTTGTTATATTTATGTAAAAGGCTAGTTAGTGATATCCAATTGTTCAAGGTAAGTTTACTTACTAAACAGTCAATTATTTGAAGTGGCTTAATCTACGTGCCCTCTTGCCGTTGGAATTTATTTTATATCGAGTTTTACGATTGCTTTCATAGAAATGATAATCAATATCACTTAAATTAAATCAACAGTAAGTCATACAGACATTAAAAGGTTTAGTGATTATGCAAGATGCAATGAATTGGTTAGCGAGAGACCCAGACCCAAGAACTCGTGAAGAACTTCAACACCTCATCGATGAGGGAATGCACGACGAACTTGAAGACCGCTTTACCCAACGATTAGAGTTCGGAACAGCAGGGCTTAGAGGAAAAGTTGGATGCGGCCCAAATCGAATGAACCGTTTAGTCATACAGGAAACAGCAACCGGGCTCGGCCACTACTTAATCGAACATGTCGCCAATGCGACCATCCGCGGTGTGGTCGTCGGTTATGACGGCCGTTTAGATTCCAAGCAGTTCGCGATTGATACCGCTTCCGTGCTCACGGCTTTAGGCATTAAGGTTTACCTAACCTCGAATGTCGCAGCGACCCCTATCGTTGCCTTTGGTATTGAACACTTCAACGCCGCCGCTGCCGTTGTGGTGACGGCCAGCCACAACCCACCGGAATACAATGGTTTTAAAGTGTACTGGGAGAATGGCGCTCAAATCATTCCTCCTCACGATGCAGGCATTGCCGCTGAAATCGATATCGCATCAACCAAGCCGCTCCCTTTAATGAGCCTAAGTGACGCTGAAACGCAAGGAAAATTGGTGTGGTTAACTGAAGGCTATTATCAAACCTACCGCGCTGCGATCAATCAGAGCCCATACGTGAGTAAAGAGATCGAATCGGCGAACACCACTATCACCTATACCGCAATGCATGGTGTCGGCGCACAAATGGCTGAGGATCTACTTCATGATTCTGGTTTCCATAAGGTATTCAGCGTCGCCGAGCAAAGAGAGCCCGATGGTAACTTCCCGACCGTCAACTTCCCGAACCCGGAAGAAAAAGGCGCGATGGATCTGGTGGTTAACTTAGCAAAAAGTGTCGATGCCGACATTGCTTGTGCCAATGACCCAGATGCAGACCGATTTGCGGTTGCAGTGAGAACAGATGATGGCTCATACAAAATGCTAACAGGTGACCAAGTCGGCGTGCTATTCGCTCATTATCTACTCTCAAAGCCGCATACCAAAAACCAATTAGTTGGTAACAGTATCGTATCTTCAACCTTGCTTGAAAAAGTGGCTCAATCTCATGGAGCGACTTATTTCCAAACGCTGACAGGTTTTAAATGGTTAGCGAATATTGGCATGCAATTAGAAGATGAGCAGAACGAGCTCTTGTTCGCCTATGAAGAAGCGTTAGGCTACACAATTGGCACTCAGGTACGAGACAAAGATGGGCTATCGGCTATTGTCGTGTTTGCTCAATTGGTTGAGGAGTTAAAATCTCAAGGCCGAACGGTTTGGGATCTCCTCGCTCAGATTTCATTTGAACATGGGGTTCACACCAACGCTCAACGAAGTATTGCCCTAGACCCAGATTCACCATCGATTGGTTCTAAGCTCCGCTCAGCGCAGCCTAAAGCAATCAACGGTGTCGCTATCTCTGTGATTGAAGATCTGCAGTCTTCTCTGCGCTTTATTGTCGGTGGGGCTACCGAGGCAATTAACCTGCCCGCGAGTGACGTACTCATTTATCATCTCGAAGACGGTTCACGCATCATCGTAAGACCTTCAGGCACAGAGCCAAAAGTGAAGGTCTATTATGAAACGGTGACAAAGTTTGAAGGGACAGAAACCTATGAAGACACTCGCCTGCGCGGTGAGAAGTACATGGAGAAACTGATTGAACAGCACCAACAAGAGTTAAATTCATAGCAGTTAGCGCGTTCAACATATAACGGTTAAATATAAAAAATGGACGCTCGAAGCGTCCATTTTTGTCTCAGCGGCTAACCACGAGAATATGTCTGATTTGATTCGTCTACGAAGTAAAGAAAGACGACAACATCCAGATAGCCAACACGATGAAGACTCCACCCATCACTTTCTGTTGATAGGTACGAAACTTTGCGTTTTCTACGAGAGACTTACCAATCGTACCCACTAAAGCCACCAGCAAAAAGTTGAACGTTAAGCCGAGAACATTCAACAATAAACCTAGAACAAGCATCTGCTCACCAGAAGTCGCTTCAATGTTCGTCGATACAAACTGTGGCAAAAACATCACAAAGAAAACCAGCGCTTTAGGATTAAGCAGGTTACTGATTAACGCTCTTTGGTAGTAGGCTTTTGCTGCAAAGTTATCGCTTAACTCAGGCGCGTTACCCTGTTCTGTTCGAAGGCAATCCCACCCCATTTTCAATAAGTAGGTACCGCCTAACAGGTGAAGGGCATTTAGAGCTATTGGGCTCATCGCAATCAATGCTGAAACACCCATTGCCGCCAATACTGTCAGAATGATTCCAGAAGTCGCATTACCTAAACTTGCAAACACACCAACCTTACGGCCGTAGCTCATACTCGAGCTCGCAATGAGTAACATATCAGGGCCAGGCAAAAGAAGAAGGGCAACAACAGCAGTTAGGTAAACAGGTAAGATGGCTAAGTCGATCATGGGGTTCAGTATTGATAAAAACGGAGGCGGATTTTATATCAATTACCAACACCCTTCCAGATGCAATTAGTTGTAAGGAGGATATATATTCGAATTAAAAACCAACTTTAACCACTTACACCAACTTATTAACTGAATATAGAGTATTAATTAACTCGCTACCCACTCGATCTCAATCAATGTCGTTTCACCACACTTTAGACGACCGAGGAAGATATCACCTCGATGCACCTCGCCAACACCTTTGGGTGTGCCTGTCATGACAACATCACCATCAAGCAAGGTCGTGTAAGAAGATAGCTCTTCGAGGATAGTTTGTGGGGAATATAGCATCTGCTCAACGTGGCCTTTTTGAACGCGAACACAGTTAATAAACAGCTCCAGATTTAAGTCTGTGATATCTAGGTTATCTGTTGGAACAAAGCGACTAAACACGGCTGAGCCATCAAACGCTTTGGCGCGTTCCCAAGGCAGGCCTTTCGCTTTTAAGCTACTTTGCAATTCACGTTTGGTAAGATCTAACCCTAAACCTACCGCTGAGTATTGACCATTTTCAACGATGAAGCAGATTTCAGCTTCATAGTGCAGGGCTTCTTGGTGAAAAGAAGAGAGAGATGACGTAACACTGGTGCTCGGTTTATTGAAAACCACCATAGAGTCTGGGATTGCGTTATTGAGTTCTTCGATGTGATCGACATAATTACGTCCAACACACAACACTTTAGTTGGTGTTGCGGTTCGTTTCGAATTCATCAATTGTTCCTGCCCTACAACGCTGCTCATAGTTTATCCCTGAACTATTTTTTGGAGTGCAGAGTTTAACGCATCATAAAAACAGAGTCTTCGACAAGATGGTTACCAATATCTAAATTCTGATCTTGAGCTCAATTCAATGATTTAAATACTTTTATCCGAAGATCGCAGCAGTACGAATAACAATCCAGATAAAAGTTCTAAACGAAAAAAGCCCTCTCCAACCAAAAGGTTTGAGAGGGCTTAGCATGGTGTCTAGGACAGTATCCTAAAAGGTAAACTTAAGGAGTAAACACTATGCTAAATTAGTTAGCGGCTTACAGGTAGTAACGAGCACCAAGAGTCCACTTGTCGTCAGACTTGTAACCAGTTTCGTCGTTTAGATCGAACTGATAACCAGTGTAGCCAACAAAGTTGCTAGTGAAGTTGTATTCAGCTTGTAGAGCTAACTCTTCACGGTCTGTCTGTGTAGCAGCACCTTTCGTTGCTTCACCTTCAACTACTTCGTAGTTAACGCTTAGGTTTAGGCTATTTGCAAGAGCGTAAGCTGCTAGCAATTCGTACGCAGTGCTTTCTTCAAGGCCTACGTTCATGTTTTCGTTTGAAGCGTAGATACCCGCTAGGTATAAACCTGAACCGTATGAACCGTATGCAGCAGATACTAGGTGAGACTCAGCAGTCTTAGAAACACCACCTTCAGTGAAGTCACCAGTATTGAACGCGTAGCCTAGTTTAACACCAGCAATAGAGTAACCTAGAGTTGCTTGAACGCGATCACCGTAAGATGCAGTTGAACGCGTTGTAATAACTACACCGTTGTTACCAACCGTTTCTGTTTCAGTAGTAACATCGTTATCACCTTGCCAACCTAGACCAAAGCTAAATTCGCCAGCTTCACCCAGATCAAATGCGTTGCGGTAGCTTAACATTTTGTCAGCACGGCCAGTACCAAGAGCACCGTGGTTGTCGTATAGGAAATCATTCGCGAAAGCGATTGGCATATCTGTAGAACCTGCTACATCATAGTATGGTGCCCACTGAGTACCAGCAACTGCGCGACCAAGCTCATCATGAGTTAGACCTACATAACCAAGACGAGTAGTAAATGTATCATCACCGCCATCTAGGTAGTTAAGTGCCCATTCGCCTTTAGCGTCAGCTGTAAAGCCATTTCCCAATTCTTGAGTAGCGTTGAAGTTGATACGTGGAGAGTTTGTACCTACTGAAGCATCATCTTTTTCAGAACCGTTTACGTTTACTGAAACGTGACCGCCTACAGAAAATGCAGTGCCGTCTTCGTTGTAAAGTTCTACTGCAACTGCCTGTGTACCAAATACTGCACCAGAAATTGCTAGCGCTAAAAGTTTCTTATTCATTGTCATATCCATTATGTAACTGGGTGAGTTATTCACTAACAACCTCGTGCTTACGGAGAAGTTGTTACCTGCATTTAACAAGTAGAGAAACCCTAATATACGAATGACAAGAAAGTTGCATTAAAATATATAAAATAAAAAAAATTGCACCATAAAAAACAAAAAATCATTTAAAAACAAGTAGATAACCCGAAAATAACTGGTGATTCTTTTCATTCTTTGAGATAATCATTTTGATTTTTTTTGATTTTATAATCACTAAAAACGCATTAAAAATCCAAATCCAAGATAACTCATCAGACCATCTAGAGGTGAACCTTTAACCTTGAAACATTTTGTAACACATAGAACTCAACTGAAATATTTAGTTTTGCGAAACAAATCCCAATTTGAGCTAGGAAAAATCGCTCAATAGCAAGTTCATTAGAGAAAAAACAAAAAAAGGGCAACCAATCAGCGACTGGTTGCCCTTCATAACTCATCATTGGACTCTTATTTGAAGCAAACCTCAGCCCAACGAGCTAAACCTGCGGTTACTGAACCGAAGTAATTACCACTCACAATAGGCACATTCGGTACAGCTTGTTGTACCGCTTCTCGAAGGATAGGCGAACGTGCAGAACCACCCGTCATGTAGATGACATCTGGCTTTTTCTGGCCTTGTTGAATCGCTTCTTTAACCAACTCAATCATTTTAGACTTTGGTGTTTCAATCGCTTCAACCATCTGTTCGATTGAGATATCCACCTCGACCAGTTCGGAGGCAACATTAATCGCAGCACGATATTGAGAGGATTCTGCTAGCGCAATCTTGGCTTCTTCCGCTCTACGCACAATACCGTAGCCCAAAGTGTCGTGATAAACCTTCATCAAACGTTCTAGCTTTTGAGGCTCTGACGCTTCTTTGCGAAGTAATTTCAATGCTGTTAGGTTTTCTCTTGAATAGAAATTCTTTTGAGCTTCAACATTATTAATCGCAATTGGATTCCAGAATTGAGTCAGTGGCATATCGATACCCGAAATGCCTTTGCTGCCCATACCAAAAGGCGACATCAGTTGTTTAAAAGCAAGGTAGATATCGAGGTCATTTCCTCCTACCCTTTGCCCGCTGTGCGCAAGTAAACTCTGAGTACGATCTGCCTTCCCAGACCAACTTGGTCCCATTTCTAATAATGAGCAATCGGTGGTACCACCGCCGATATCCACAACCAATACCGTTTGGTTTTCAGTTAAGGTGCTTTCATAATCAAGACCTGCGGCTACTGGCTCAAATTGAAACGCAATATCAAGAAAGCCTGCACGCTTAGCTGCACGAGTGAGGATGTCTTCAGCTTGTCTGTTCGCCTCTTCACCACCTCGACCGTGGAAGTTAATTGGTCGACCGATGACAGCTTGCTTGATCTGCTCTTGAGTAGTGCGCTCAGCTTGGTGTTTAATATTTGCCATCATGGCGCACACTAAATCTTCGAAGAAACTCACCTGAACATCATGCAACCCACTTGCGCCAAGGAAAGACTTAGGAGACTTAACATAATAAACATCACGAGGGTCTTCTAAGTATAAGTCCAATGCAGCCTGACCAAATGCCATGTCTTCTGGCACTAGGTCGATGCTCTCTTCTCTGTTCTGCGCAATTGCACGTCGTAGTACTTGCTCACCGATCGCATCACTCGGCTTGATATTCAAGTGGCGGAAGAGGTGTTCAGAAACACTCTCACGGGTAGGCGCAAACACGGTTGAGGGAATATAGTGGTTGTTACCTTCGAGCGGTAACAGGCTTGGCTCTCCATTAACCATCGCCGCGACAGAACAGTTCGCTGTTCCATAATCAAATCCAATAAACATAATATCCCCCACTCAACAAAAGGGGCGAGATGCTACATGAAAAGCCTAAAAATTACGAGGTCATTTCTAAATTTAACTGAGTAATTTCTTAGCCTAACGGCTCTTCAAGAAGAAACAAATATGCTACATTTCAGCCCAAATGAATCACAGGTTAGATAAATGAAAACACCTTGCCGAGCGGCTTGTAAAAATAATGGCGGAATGTGTAGTGGCTGCTTTCGAACAATGGATGAGATTATAGGCTGGAAAGGCTTATCTGAAAACGAACGAACGTCAGTCATGGATAACCTTAGTGGCGAGAGTTCGACTCACCAATGTCCACAGTGTAATGAGCTAGCTCAATGCGATATCAGTGCGGGCAAAGAGACGTGTTGGTGTTTTGACCTAGAAAAACGAGATACTAGCGATATTCCAAAGGCTGGAGCATGTCTATGCCGCAAGTGCTTGTCTGCCCTGCCTGTTCAGTAGTTTAGAACCTATTCAGCTCGTTACTAGTTAACAAGTTACAAGCTGGTGCAACGCAGACAAAAAAGCGAGAGGTTATTTTCTCGCTTCAAAATACTGAGATTAAGTTTCGACCTGATAGCTACCTGGTTAGTGTCTACTTCGCTTTTGCAACCAGCGCAGGCTGAGAAAACTGGATACCATTCCAGCCATGAACCATAAAGTTACGAATATTTTGATGGTCGCTGTTCTCAGGAAAACCTAGCACGTCGTTACGATAAAATTGACCAAAACAAGCAAGAGTTTGCTCTGCTGATAGGCCTTGCTCTAATCCAAAAGCAAAAATCTTACACGAACCATTATTCTGCCCTGCTGCATTCACGACCTCACCATTGCGAAATTCGCGCTCACAAAAATCATAGTGAGCTTCGATCACTTGCATTGTATCTTCAAATTGCACGGCTTCTGGCGTTTCAGCCAGAGTATTCAATAAGGTTTCCAGTTCCATTTACTATTTCTCCATCAAGTATATATCTGTCAGCAGTGTATCTTGTTTTACGACAAGAGTAAGCCGTTGTTTACTTGAGATAACGATTCATTTTTTGTTGTACGCTGCTAATTACCTCAATGAAACTAATGACATAGTTTTATCAGGACGTTATATTATTTTATCAAACGATTAACATTGTTCAGTAACGAATATGCATAAAGATAAAAACTTAGAACTGTTCAGATACCTAAAGCCAGGTACAAAAACAGCAGGTGTATTGGAATTTGGCCCAGACGACTCAATCCAGATCAGTACACTTTATATCGGACACAAAGAAGATCAGTACCTTATCTTAGAGCTTACGCAAAAAGCGACAGAAGCACTGACACTGAGAAAGCTCACAAACGTTGATATTATTGTTCGTGCGATTACCGACACCGAACTTGGGCACATTGTCGCGTTCAAAACCAATTTACTGGCTCATATCACCTCACCAGCACATCTAATCTTCCTTCGCCCACCCTCAAACTTTGCAACCAAGCCTATTCGTGAACACGAAAGGTATAAAGTACGTTTCAGCTGTGAAGTCACTTTTGATACCTTGTCGCTGGATGCCACACTGATCGATTTTTCAGCGTCAGGCTGCGGTATCTATCTTACGCAGCAATCAGATATTGATGTCGGCTGGAAGATAAAAGTTAATTCCGACTTAAATGAGTACTTAGGTGACGATCTGGTCTACAAAGTGGTGAGTAAGAAAAGGCAAAGACAAGGCTGGCTGTTAGGTATCCAATTTCCTGAACACCTAGATATGAGTGATGAGTTGAAAACGTTGCTATTGGAACAAGCCTTTGTCTCAGGATCTATATAAAGACAGACTCGATATAAAAACAGGTTCTATATAAATATATACTCATCAGGATTTGTGTGGCGACAACAAGTTAGCCACGCCTCTTCAATAGAGTCCGTTTAAGAGCGCTAAGTTAAAACCTAGTGCTCTGTGTGATTCCAGTATGAGTTTTTAAAATGAACAAACGCTTGGTGCAGCGACTCTTCTTTAATCGGTTTTACAATCACGTAATTCGCCCCTGCGGCCATAAAGCTGTCTCTAGTTGACTCTTGAGCATCTGCGGTACACGCATAAATAGGGGCAGACACACCAATTTCACCTCTTAGTTGCTGAGTGGTTTCAACACCACCAAGATTAGGGAGCTGGTTATCCATCAAGATCAAGTCATAGGTAATCGTCTTAGCCATCTCTATCGCTTCTAAGCCATCTTTTGCCCAAGTGACGACCATGCCATATTTCTTACAGAAAGCCTGAGCAATAAAGGCATTGGTGTGATTGTCTTCCACCAGCAACACATTCAAAGGTCGACTAAACAACGCCTCTGGCTCAACTTCAGCTTGTTGCTTAGCATCGACTAATAGCGGCTTGGCGTGTACGACCACTGGAATTTCTATCGTGAACTCTGAGCCTTGACCTATCACGCTGCGGACTTGAATGTCCCCTTCTAGCATATCGACCAGATTTTTTACAATTGTAAGTCCTAAACCAGTGCCACCATATTCACGAGTGGTGGTCTCTTCGGCTTGAACAAAGGGTTCAAAAACAGCATCAATTTTACTTTCATCAATACCAATTCCGGAATCTTGCACTCGCACGATTAAGCTGGCGTGATCGGAGTTAAAGATGCTCTCGAGCTCAAAGCTGACGGAGATACCGCCTTGATGAGTGAATTTAAAAGCATTACTCAACAGATTAAACATGATCTGATTGAGGCGTACTTGGTCGGTATTGATTTCAATGTCATCAACCAAGTGATTCACAATGGTAAATTCGACGGATTTATCTTCACACAGCGGTCGATAGATGCTGTCTAAAGTATTAACTAACTCCCCTAAACGGAAGTCTTTCTTTTGAATATTAAACTGCCCTTGCTCAATTTTTGAGAAGTCCAAGATATCGTTAAGTACCGCCAGTAAATGTTCCGCACTATTACACAGTACATCCACCTGCTCGCGATTATCTTCATTGTGCATAGAGCGCTTCAGCAGCTGAGACACACCGAGAATACCGTTGAGCGGCGTGCGAATCTCGTGACTCATCTTAGCTAGGAAGTCTGCTCGCACATTCGCAAGATGCTCAGCTTCTTCTCTTGCTCGATCAGCCTGTCTTTCCGCCTCGATAAGCTTAGTAATATCTTGCCCTTGTACCACCACTCCTGTGATGCCGTGTTCCACGCGAATAGCAGACATGTTCCAACGAAACACCTTTTCACCAATGGGTACGTTAATACCCGTCAGTTTAGAACCCTGAACCACCATTTGCATATTAGGTAGCATTCGATGCTCAAACTCTTGGGCAATTGGACCATAATTGTCATCAGCATCGAACAACGCCATGCGAGCGGCGGGGTTCATCTGAATCAAATCGCCTTTTTCAGACCAAACTAAGATAGGCGAATGAGCAAAGTTAAAGAGATCTTGGAATTTTTGATTCTGTTCAGATAAGCGCTCAAAGGTGTCTTCAAGAGTACAACCAATATGATGAAATTCGAAAATGTTAGAGCCATCGAACTTGTTGTACTCTTCGCTAGCACTTGCCGAACGAGTAAAGTCCATTAGCTTATCAAGCTCGGCTGAGACTCTCTTTTGAATCCAAGTTCGAGCAAAAAAAGACATCAATATGATCACCACAATCACCACGATGATCGCACGCTGATAATTCTCTTCTAACGCAATGAAATTATTATTTTTTTGAACAGCTCGAATGATTAAAGGAGTTTCAACAGCATTAATCTTAATGGTTGCGATGGTAACGAAATGACGCGGCAACTGTTCGTACATTTGGTAATTGAGGATGTCAGTAATGGTGTAGCTTTCATCACCACTGAATGTCGATGTCACCGGTGTACCGTGCGCTTCAATCACGATATTTTCGCTATTACTGCCCTGTTGGATTGACTCAGCCAAAGAGAAGTTGTTATCAAGCACAATGGCGATATAGAGTTGACCAAGGACTTCCCCAGTAGCGTTATCAACAATAGGGGTACGGCGAGCCAACAAGTGACGCTTACCTATATCTGTCCTCAGTTTAATAAAATGCCAATTACTGCTGAACGAAACCTCATCAGAAATATGCTTTAAGTTGGACTCATCCAAACCATAAAATTGACTGTTGCCGTCTTCCCAAGCCAAACCATCGTGGGTTGAGACAAAGCGTAAATCTGGTGCATGATCCGGTTCACGTTGGTCAACACCAAAGAAAAAGTAGCTCAGAGTCTCGTCATTACCCGTATCAAAATACTCTCTGAGAGTTTCACTGTGTGAGCTACTGTCTTGATGGATTTGCAGCACCGACAAACGATAATCAAACATGTTTTGGATCAGGCTTGAGGTTTGCTGAACCGTTCGATTCGTCTCTTGCTGTACGATATTACTGCTGGTTTCATAATTATGAATAAGCACGCCAAGTGCCATCACGCCTATCACCAAAATAACGATACGCGTAATGAGTCTAGCTAAAGTGTTTCTAGGTGTACTGGCGTAGCTTTTCTTCATTAGTGACCTGAGTACCTAAATGCTCGCTGTTTAAGTTCTGAAATACGTTCTGGGGAATCTTCCTTGGTGACAATTTCAAATTCACCAGAGTAAACGGTAGGCACTTCCAAACCGGCTAGATCCCACTTGATCGCCTCTGCCATTGCAATGCCTGTATCGTCGTTCATACGCATGACAGTAACATCTAGGTCGCCCCTTGCAATGGCTTCAAGTTCAGCAGAGCCGCCTCCCCAGCCATTCACTAAGATGTCTTGGCCCGATTCACGAATCGCTTCCATTGCACCGAGAGCGACATCCGTTGAACATGCATAGATAAAGTCTAGATCCTTATCGTTCTCTATGCTGATTTTAGCCGCTTGGTAGCCACTGTCTTTGTTTGATTTTGTGTAAAACGAAGACTTAAGGGTAAAGTTGGTATCAGTATTCACTTCATGGATAAAAGTATCCCCACGCGCATCACTGATATAGCCTTGTGAGTAATACAAAACAGAATACTTACTGTCTGGTGGACTTACTTGTTTAAAATAGTCCGCCAGCTTTAAGCTGCCTGTCGCATGGTCAAAACCCACATACATAAATGGCTGTCTATCTGCCCAAGCTCGCACTGGCGTCGTGATATTTTGAAGAATCAGTTTGGTGTCAGTAGAGGTCAACACGTGTTCAATAAACTTGCGGTGGCGCGTGGTATCCAGCGTGAAAATCAAATAATCCGTCTTGTTTTCAATCGCTTCTTGCAACGAAATACTCTGCTGCGCGAGATCGGCATTAATACGGGTAAATACTTGATTTATTTGGTAGCGGATCTTCAGCCTATCGAGACGTTTCTCAAAAGCTTGAATATTACGAACCCAGTAATCCGAGATCTGTTGGCCCGGATACACCACGGAAATCGTAATTGGTTCGTCTTGGATTCTTCTCAATGGCACAGGGTGATTTTGTACAGCCTCGACCATTTTATCGGTCAATGCTCTTTGTTCTGGAAAAGTGGAAAGATAATCTTGGTATTCCCAGTACCCATTGAGGACATGAGTACCATGGGAGAGAGCGGACGCAGAAAATACGGCAAGTCCAAACAACATCAGTAAACGTTTCATATTTTTCTCGTTTTGTATGAGCTACTTTGGCTCATTTTTTAACCTAGCATGACACCATCTCTTTGTATGGCTAATGGATATTATGTAGGACAACGATGATAAATGATAGCGTCTAACACTAATTAGAACGACATTCTAAATGAGCAATATATTAATTTGGAATGGAGATTAAGAACGACCAGTTCAATCATGATTTCAGCCCATTCACATTAGAATTAATTAACCTTTAAATTCAAAAGCTTAGATTGATTTATTATAGTCCTTTACATTATTAAGATTTAATCAATAACAAACATTTTGGCTATGAATTATGAGACTTCGATATATTGAATTTTGTCTTTTTGCCACTCAATAATCAGTTTGAGTGATACCAGTTTTTCTTTGCGGGATTTGGGCAATTGCTTAATCGCATATTCGGTTTTCAATGCTTCACTTTTTGAGCCAACATCAAAACTCCAAACCAGCTTTAGCGGGCCTTTACCTTTTAAAGCTTTGGCGCCTTTACCGGTTTGATGTTGTTCAAATCGACGTTCTAGATTGTTCGTCACGCCACAATAAAGGGCATTGTGACGATTGCGGATCAAGTACACGACCCAATCCGCATTTTTATCAGCATCTGACATTTAAAGCAGTGATTCAACCAGAGCCTTAAGCTCTGCCACTTCTGCTCGTAGGCTTGCAACTTCAGACTCAAGCTCTTCAAACTTTTCACTCGTTGCAGAGGGGGCAGCCGCACTTACTGATGCCGTCGCAAACGCTTCAACATCCACTTCACCGCTCAACAAGTGCTGGTAGCGTGATTCACGTTTACCCGCTTCGCGTGGCAGCTTCACAACCAAGGCACCTGCTTCTCTTGCAGCGAGTTTGTCTAATGTTGCTTCGACTTCTTTCACATCACTAAAGTTTGCAAGGCGACCCGTTCGAGTACGAAGTTCACCAGGCGTTTGCGCGCCGCGCAGTAACATACAGCAAATGATTGCACTCTCTTGCTCTGTAAATTGCAGATCACCGAACTCAGTGTTGCAGAAACGATGCTGATACTTATTAACACGGCTATTGAAGCTGCTCTCATCACTCACCATGCGACGTCCGATTAAACCATCAACCGCATCTAAAACATCTGACTCAGAAAGAGAGAGAACAGGTTCACGGTTACTCTTTTGATTACATGCCGTGGTTAAACTGTTCAGTGTCAGTGGGTAATGATCGGGAGTAGTGACTTCTTTTTCGATCAAACAACCGATAATTCTCGCTTCAATTGGGGAAAGTACTGTGTTCATCGTTTTTCCTTTTTATTATTTTGATAATTCCATCTCAACACCTAACAATGCAGTAACTAGTGTTCAGACAAAATTGGTACTCGTTTCTTTCTGCCCTGTTCATCAATCATTATGATCTTAGAACGGTTTAGCTCTATTTCCACGACTTCCAAATAAGTACGCTCTTGTACATACGCATCACGAAGCTTGTTTTGTTCTGCTGAAGATTCAGTGACATTGTCGTCCAATTCGTCGTTTTCCAATTGTTGTTGATTCATTTCACATTTCGTATCAATGCAGTATCTACATGGGATACTAACTTGAACGGCAAGATAAAAACAATCACACATCAGCGAGAGTGACGAATAATTAAACAACCTTACTTTTGCTTTGATCTAAAGACTGTTACATCATCAATTGATGTGCTTTAATCAGAACCAGACAACGTATTTGACGAATAGGAAAAGGAATCTATGAGCAGCGTATTTGAAATTGTTAACCAAGCACGACGTAAGAACAAACTTAAGCGTGAACTTTTAGACAACGAAAAGAAAGTTCGTGACAACCGCAAGCGTGTCGACCTTCTTGATAACCTACTTGATTACATCAAGCCAGAGATGACTCACGACGAAATCCTAGGCATTATCAAAAATATGAAAGCTGACTACGAAGACCGTGTTGATGACCACATCATCAAGAGCGCTGAGATTTCTAAAGCTCGCCGTGACATCAGCCGTCGCATTCGTGAACTGACAGAAGAAGACAAGCAAACTCAAGGTAAGAAGTAATCTAACTTCGCTAATTTACTTGTAACAATGTTAGTAACCCACTCTTAGTAGTGGGTTTTTTGTACCTAAACTCCAGCGTCTATACTTAAGCGTCTAAACCTAACCGTCTAGACTTAAGCGTACCTAAGCAAAATGAATGAAACTCAACAGCAGTATCAAACTAAATAACGAGTGTACACTAGCGATGGAGAGACTTTATGTACGGAAGTATTCTGATTACCTTGGCGTTATCAACGACACAACCTTACCCTGAAAAATTTGAGAAACTTTATACCGAAGAAACCGAAATCACTTATGACGATCTCGTGGTCGATGTTCATGGCTACAAGGTTCCGACCCGATCAGCATTTCGAGGTTGGATGCTCCTCAATCACGCTCAAGACCAAGTGAGAGCGATCGGACAACAACTCAAGGACAATGGCGTCACTCAGAGCATGCCTCTGCATCTCGTTCTATTGCAAGGGACGGATTGGGCAATGAGTAATACAACCTTGTTTACCCTCCCAAATAAGAAACATGTGCCAAACATGATCAATACCCTGAAGTACATACAACAATATATTGAGCCTGAAATCGGTGTTGTTATCCCTGTGTCCGGAGAGCGAACCAATATCTACAATCAACAAGCTGGTGGTGCACTGCGAAGTAAACACTTGGAATTCTGCGCCTTAGACTTAGTTCCTGCGAATAATATTACTCGCGAAGATCTGCACGTGAAACTTAAAAAGGTTCATGCTGAATTTGGGCAAAAAAATAACGTTGGGCTGGGGTTGTATTCTGGTGTTCGATTCCACATCGATACTTGCGGATTTAGACAGTGGTAACCACACCACAGAGTCATAAAGACATGATAGCCAATAAAGTCATTATGACTCACACAGTTAACAGAACACTTTAACCACTTGATTTAATGATTAAATTAAAACTGGAACGCTAATTGCTATTAATAACAAGTATCATAATTATTAATAGCAATTAGGAATTCAATATGAAGATGATGACTCAACGCTTTCAAACTCTGCTTTCTGTTTCAAACTTCAGTCTAGCTATCACAACCTTGTTTATGCTTCTCAGTATTATCGTTGCTTATCCAATGGCCGATCACTTCTCACTGCCAATTCAAATCGTCGCCCACATCAGCACCATCTTAGTCGCAGCCTTGTTGAAAATCAGCTATGTCGGTCGTTGCCTTGCACAATACAACCTTGGATTGGAAGTTCGTTAAGTAGCGTCGCGCTAGCCTTGATAAGGGAGCCCTTAGACAATATCAAGGCTACTGAAAAGATCGTACAGCTGGTGAGATTTATAGGGTTTAGGTAAGTAGGCGTTCATACCGGCTTCAAAACAATCTTTGATGTCTTCTTCTAGAACACTGGCGGTTAAAGCTATGATGGGTAATGGTGTGACTTGTTGATCGGCTTCCCACTGACGAATCGCACGAGTCGCCGTTATACCATCCATAACAGGCATCATGCAGTCCATCAAAATGGCATCAAACTGAGCTCCCTGGGTAATGACATCCACCGCTTCTTGGCCATTACTGGCAATCAAATATTCATAACCCGCTTGCTCAAGGAAGAAGCTCGCTATTTTTTGATTCATCAGATTGTCTTCAACGATCAAAATTCGTCGATTCAGAGAGCGAACCTCTTCATCTTTTGCTTCCACTTGAGGCGTTTGCTCTTCGCCGACATCGAGAGATTGTAAGCTGGTTAAGAAACGTCGGCCCAAGAATGGCAAGGTATGAGTCGAGTGGACCGTTTCTCTGATTAGGTTGGTTTTAAATAGGTGATGCTGACAAACGATGACGCGAGCCAAAGGATATATCGCCTTCAACGTCGCAAGATCTTTCTCCATAGAGTGATGCAAGGTATGACAATAAAGTATGAAGTCGCTTTCTTTGACACTTTCACTCAGGGCTGCAATGGATGACACCACATTAGTTCGAACATTCAAACGCTCACACTCTTTAACAAGTTGATCAAGGTAATTGAAAGAGTTCGATATGATGGTCGCTCGGCTCAGGTTATCAAAAGTTTGAACAGGCGCTTCTACAATATCGACATACAAACAAAACGTGAATGCAGAGCCCTCTCCTTTCACTGAACGCGCGGTAATGTAACCACCCATCAAATCAACAAGCTGTCGACAAATCGCAAGCCCTAGCCCCGTACCACCAAATTGGCGGGTAATGCTGCCATCTTCTTGAGTGAAAGGTTCAAATATGGACTCTAGCTTCTCTGGCTCAATCCCAATTCCAGTATCAGACACACTGCATTCAAGCTTGCCCCTGCCCATAGACATAGGTGTATAAGCAATGTCCGTAGTAATCGTGCCCTTAGACGTAAATTTGATGGCATTAGAAAGCAGATTGGTCAGCACCTGTCTCACGCGGTACTCATCGAAAAACAGTTGTGACGGCGTTTGATAATCGATATTGATGTCGAGCTCAATATCCTTACTTATCGCTTTCGACTGAATCACACTCACAGAGTCATAAACCGCTTCTCGCAAATCAACATTGTGTGGTGACAACATCAAGTTACCCGACTCGATTTTAGACAGGTCGAGTATGTCATTCAGCAGCACCAGTAAAGAGTGAGAGGACGATTCGATATCCCCCAGTAATTCTTGTTGATTTGGGCTCAGTTGGCTTTGAGATAAGATCTCAGCCATGCCAATGATCCCGTTAAGTGGCGTGCGTATTTCATGTGACATATTGGCTAAGAATGCGCTTTTGGCTTTGTTAGCCGAAATCGCGTCTTCTTTTGCTGTTATCAACTCTTTGTTGTACAGATAGTTGCGTTCCATCACTCGATTTAGGGTTTCAGTGAACTCGGCAAGCTCATCGTTCCCTTGGATACGAATCACCTTTGGCTGGCCGTAGCTATCAGCGCATTCCGACACACCTTTCAAGATAATCGACAGGTTTCTGTTTAAGCGCAGAGATGTCGCAACCCCAAGCCACATCAAAACACCAGAAGCGATGAGTATAAGCAACGTCATGACCAAGGTTTGCCTTTTCTGCAACGCGATATTCTTGGTCAGTTCAAACTGTATTTGATTGGTGTAAGCGCCAATCGCGTTTGAAATCGCCCGTTTTTTAATCTCTAAGCTTTTCAAGTGTTGATAGATTTCGGGTGATGAAAAGTCCCCTTTGAGGATTCGAGATGTAAATTTGTCTTGGAATTCATCTTTAGCAACAGCGTTTAACAACTGTCTAATGTTTGGAGAACGCGTATCCGAACGGAAAACGGTATCTAATAGCTGTTGCTGCCTCTCTAGAGCACCGACATAGCTAAGCAAGTATTGGTTTTTAAACTCTGGGGAGCGATACAAACTGAAGCTTAACCACGCTTCTCTCTGAGTCCAAAACACATAATGCGTAAGATTGATAAACATCGCTTCCGCTTGACCGATATTTTCATCGACTAAGGCCATACGATATTCAGACAGCTCCATCAGCACGTCTTTTAACAAGTCGAAAGCGCGCTCTGTCAATTGTCTGTTGTCTGTGGTTTCAGGCGCACTCGCTAGGCTCATCAACAGCTTTTTCAATTCAGCTAACTGAGGATCAATGCTCCAATTGCTGTCAAACTGTTGAAGTCGCATTCCATACTGAGTCAGTCTATCCAGCGCTGATTGCAGTGTTAAAAGCAACTGACCTTTCTCAGGGGAATCATTAGACAGCATCAACCATCGATAAGCATCACTTGAAACCGTATTAAAAGATTGAAGCGCTTCAACCTTAATACGCGTTGTTTCAAGGTGATTCATCTTCTCATCGTTCTTAAGCACTTCATTCACTGTAAACCCGAACATAATGAGTACAGAAACCGTGGAAAGAAAAATAAGACGCCATCTAATTGACATGTTTATCATTTTTATAACGACTCCCTTCCCGAAAGTAATTTACCTAGCCCAAATTAAGAATAGGACATTAACAGAGGGTTATTGATCAAATTGGATATGAACAAACGATACTCTGAGCCCAGAACGAAAAATTAAAGCCAACTGGTATCCAGAAAAGTGCTTTAAAGCGGAAAGGCGTGCTTTTATTAAGACTGGTTTAAACAAGCGAGGTTTCAGTGAGCAAAATGTATACAAAAGACGTTTTCTCCAGTTATTATCACCCGCATAACAAGTGAACGGCCACATTTCGCGGCTCAACTAGACTGTGAATAATGACTCTGCGCGCTAACAAAGCGGATAGTTAGGTTAAAATTGTGACATCCAATCGTTTGCGTGATGCACTTTTCACGCTCAAACTAGACTTATTCAAAGGTCGAACAACAATACTGGTTAATTCCCTTATTTGTCGTTTACTGTTTACGTGTAACCTGAGTTAGCGATCACACCTTTAATGTTCAATATTACCCGTATTACATATTATCTTTTGAATTGAGTATTTTTTGACGAAAAATAAGTGCTACAGATTGTTAAAGTCAATAGTCTTTATCGACGTTCAAATCTTGATTTATGGCTAATGTCAAGCCAATTTAAAGATATTTTGTCTGCATTTATTTTTCCTAGCAGAATAACCCGTCGTACCTTACAATCCTGCCACATAAAAATTACAAGTTACACACAAGGCATATCAGCACATTTAAGTGGCAATAAAGACCACAGCCTGATGCCTCAAATCCCCTATGCTGATTGGCTTCCCTACAACCGCCATGAATGCAGAAACTTAACGTGAAAGGTCCCGAGTAAAGATGAGTCCCGAAAAGCACCTCCTAGATTGGCAAACTAGTCAAACCATTGCTGAATCCATCGCTCCAACTTTAGGTCAGTTATACCGTCAAAAAGGCGTAGAAGTTATCCTCTTTGGTAAGACCTTAGTTAACGCGACAACTATCGACATCATCAAAGCTCACCGCATCGCAAAACGTTACACTGGTTCTCCTCTTACAGCAGAACAGACTCAACCTATCATTCAACACCTTCTCTCTATGGACTTGTCTCCATGTCGTATTGATGTTGGTCGCCTTGCGCATTCATTTTGGCAAGATCGCGAAGACACACACGGGTTGGATGATTTCCTACAAACTGCACTCATTGAATCGCTTGAAGGCGATGCCATGACAGAACCTCGTGACGTTGTATTATACGGCTTTGGTCGTATTGGCCGACTGCTCACTCGTCTATTGATCGAGAAAAGTGGCCCGGGTTACCCACTGCGTTTACGTGCAATCGTTGTACGTGGCGGCAAAGATGGCGACCTAGAAAAACGTGCAAGCCTGCTTCGTCGTGACTCTGTACACGGCCAATTCAACGGCAGCATTGTTGTAGACCAAGAACGCAAAGCGATCATCGTTAACGGTAACTTCATCCAAGTTATCTACTCAAACAAACCAGAAGACGTGGATTACACGGCTTACGGTATTGAAAACGCACTTGTGGTTGATAACACAGGCGTATGGCGTGACGCGGAAGGCCTGAGCCAGCACGTTGCGTGTAACGGTGCGAAGAAAGTTCTACTGACTGCGCCCGGTAAAGGCGACATCAAGAACGTGGTATTTGGTGTAAATGAAAATGTTATTCAGCCAGAAGACACCATCATCTCTGCAGCAAGCTGTACTACTAACGCAATCACGCCAGTATTGAAAGCGGTTCACGACAAGTTTGGCGTGCTGTCTGGTCACATCGAAACGGTGCACTCATTTACCAATGATCAAAACCTAATCGATAACTTCCACTCGGGTGATCGTCGTGGTCGTGCTGCGTCACTGAACATGGTTTTGACATCGACTGGCGCTGCTAAAGCAGTATCAAAAGCGATGCCAGAGATGGAAGGTAAGCTAACAGGCAATGCGATTCGCGTACCTACGCCAAACGTTTCAATGGCAGTTGCGAACCTAAACCTTGAGAAAGGCACAAACAAAGAAGAGTTGAACGAGTACCTGCGTGAAATGGCGCTATCTTCTACTCTGTCTGCACAAATCGATTACACAGACTCGACTGAGATTGTATCTACGGACTTGGTTGGCTCTCGTCACCCAGGCGTGGTTGACGGTGTGGCGACTATCGCACAAGACAACCGTGCCGTGTTGTACATTTGGTACGATAACGAGTTTGGCTACAGCTGCCAAGTTGTTCACTGTATGGAACAGATGATGGGTGTACGCTACAAGACATACCCAGAAGTTTAATAAACTTCGCTCTTGTAGATACGTCCATCGCGACAAGCTCCACAACATAATAACTATATCTGCGAAGTCTGTATGGGCTTCGCAACCCCTTTTGTTTTGCTCCCCCGTATAAACAAGAGGGTTGCCACTTAGATCTGCTCTCTCTAACTGATCTAGGTGGCCTTTTTACATCTAGCGCTCTAACTTTTATCGCTATGACAAGACCTTGTCTTCATCACTCTTGCACAGCTTCGCGTCTGTTATAACTCCACCTCAACATCTGACTGAATCGAACTTGAACATGCGAGCACGTAGCCCTGTTCAATCTGTTCTGGCGTCAATGTTTCTTGGCTGCTTGATTCCACAGATCCTTTGGTCACTTTGCACTTACACGAACCACAAATCCCATTACGACAAGCGATAATAATTGGAACCCCTGCTTTTTCTAGTGAATCAGCTAACGGGGTGCCCACATCAGCTTCCACTTCTTTACCAAATGCAGGAACAAACACCTTAACAGCACCATTTGAATCCGCAGACGCTTCCGCTTGTGATTCTTCTGAAGCAGTATTGCTATTGGCTAGTGAATCATTAGTTTGAGTCGCTGGAGTAAAACTTTCTTGATAAAAGTTATCCATGTTGAACTCAAGTTCTTTCAGGTAGTTTTCTATGTCTTGCATGAAGCCTACAGGCCCACACAGATAAACCGTTCTATCTAAGATATCTGGGCTCAGTTTCACTAACCAATTCTTATCTAATCGGCCTTGAGGAGCCTTTGTTCCTTCACTGTCTTTCAGCAGTAATCTTAAATTGAAGTTCGCATGTGTCTCATCAAGTTGGTTAAGCTCTTCAAAGTAGATGGTCTCGCGTCGATTACGTGCCATGTGAACAAAATCGATTTCAATATCACTACCTTGAGCCAACCAATACTTTGCCATCGCCATCACAGGTGTGATACCACAACCTGCACTCACTAGCGTTACTTTCTGTGTTGCCGTTGGCATGCAATCAATACAGTTAAACGTACCTGCTGGCTTCAATACAGAAACCTCATCACCTTCATCAAGTTCATCAACAATAAAGTTCGAAACCAAACCACCTTCCACACGCTTTACCGTCAGCTTCAGGCGGTTATCTTCAGGACAAGATGCTACAGAATAGGCACGGTAATCGGTTTTCGTCGGCATATCCAAACCCAAGGTAATGAACTGCCCTGGCTTAAAGTTGAAATGTAAGTCTTGTGGAATGCGGCCAAGCTCAAAGCTGACCGTATCTGGCGTCTCGTGCCATTTCTTTAAACACACTAAATTGATTGAATCGCTATCCGACCATGCATACATAGTTCGTGTACCTTGCTAATGATTAAATGACTAAAGATTTAAATCTAAAAAACCCCGCCGTTGTCTGTTTTAGAAAAACGTCACAACAACGGGGCTTTGAGTTGGCCTAAATTAAGCCGCTAAGATTGTTTTAAGATCTTGTTCTGGCGTTGAGATAGAACGCATATCGAACTCGTCTTGAATAATCTTTAGTAGATTTTCTGTTAGGAAAGCTGGCGCTGTTGGGCCCGTGTAAATACCTTTCACACCAAGAGCGAACAGAGTAAGCAGGATAACAATCGCTTTTTGCTCGAACCAAGATAAAACCAGCGTTAACGGAAGTTCGTTAATGCCACAATCAAACTCTTTAGACAGTGCTAGAGCAAGCTGAATAGCTGAGTAAGCATCGTTACATTGACCTACATCGAGCAGACGTGGGATACCGTTAATGTCACCGAATTGATTTTTGTTGAAGCGGAATTTACCACACGCAAGCGTTAAGATGACTGAATCTTCTGGCGCTTGAGCTGTGAAGTCTGTGTAGTAGCTACGTTCAGATTTGTCACCGTCACAACCACCGACTAGGAAGAAATGTTTGATGTTGCCTTCTTTCACTTGCTCAACAACCGCAGGTGCCGCTTCCATCAATGCGTTACGACCAAAACCGACAGTGATCATTTGCTCGATCTCGTCGTGTTTAAAACCTTCTTGCGCCAGTGCACAGTCGATTACTGCGCTGAAATCGTCGCCTTCAAGGTGTGCAACACCCGGCCAGCCTACGATGCTACGCGTAAACAGACGGTCTGCGTAAGAACCTACATCTGGGTTAAGTAGGCAGTTAGATGTCATTACGATAGCACCAGGGAAGTTCGCAAACTCTTTTTGCTGGTTCTGCCAAGCGCTGCCGTAGTTACCCGCAAGGTGTGGGTACTTGTTCAGTTCAGGGTAGCCGTGTGCAGGTAACATCTCACCGTTAGTGTAAACATTGATACCCTTGCCTTCCGTTTGTTGAAGGATCTTTTCTAGATCATGCAAGTCGTGGCCAGAAACAAGAATACAGTGACCTCTCTTAGTCTTCACGTTCACGGTTGTTGGTTGAGGGTGACCAAATGTATCTGTCTCACCTTTATCCAGCATTTCCATTACTTTGTAGTTCATCAAGCCAATCTGCATAGATGTATCTAGCAGTTGTTTTAGGTCAGATGGATCAGTACCTAAGAAAGCCATGATTTCGTGGTATTCAGCAAAAATAGCATTGTCAGTTTGACCAAGAACACGCGCGTGCTCCATGTATGCTGCCGCACCTTTTAGACCGTATAGGCAAAGAAGGCGAAGACCAATCACATCTTCATGTTGAGAGTCGTGACCACGGTTTACCGCAGCTTGAGGTGCAAGTGCCAATAGCTCTGAAGAATCTGTTGGAAGATCGAATTGCGCAGCAGCCGAAAGTGCTGGGATTTCAAAGCCGATCAATGTAGCAGCCGCACGTACCTGTTGCTCTAAACGCTGTTTGAATTCGTGAGATTGCTGTGCAAATTCGATGATACGAGCAGGGTCGAAGTTAACGTTGGTGAGAGTTGCGAAAAACGCTTTTGGCGCCCACTCATCAATTTCAGTATCAATAACATCGCAAGTGCGACCTAAATTTGCCCAAAAAGAAACACCTTGAAGAGAATGCACCAACACGTCTTGAAGGTCGGATACTTCCGAAGTTTTACCACACATACCTTGTGCGAAAGAACAGCCTTTTACGGTTGGGGTTTGAATTGTTTGTTCACATTGAATACAGAACATATAAGGGCTCCAGTAATTTTTATTAACTGTAAGTACTTTGCTTACAGTGACTTATTCCAAACCCTATAGAGCATCAAGCGTGCCAACTTTTAAGTTGTTGATTTTAAAAGACTTGATTAAATTCCATATTTTTAGTGCGTGTTTATGACTACATATAAACCCGCAAACCACACACACCTGTGTCATAGTGACTCTTGAAGAATATTTAACGACGTTCATGTTTCGTTCAGAATAGAAGCGATAAAGTAACAACATAGAAAGAGAGGAATGAATATGAAAAATATATTAGTTACGATTGTTGCATTGTTTACTGGCCTTTTGGCGCTATTCACAAGCTTGATTCTTGCTATTCCTTTGGCTATTGCAGCTTTAATTACTGGCAAGCGCATTCAGAATCAAATGAAGAAACAAGGTTTCGCAGCTCATATGAACACGCGTCAGTCATCAACCAATGATGCCGGTGTTATTGAAGGTGAATACGAAGACCTTTCAAGCAAAAAATAGTTTAAGCTTTTGCTTGAAGATAAAACACGATAGAGACAACATTAAATAATGACCAGAAATACCATTATTACGCTCATTGCTTTAACGACTTTAAGTCTCGTTGGTTGCTCCAACGAGACCACTGCACCCGCTTACAAAACTTCTCCAGATTTACCTAGCTATCAGCAAGACAGCTTTGACGCCTACGTGAACGACACTCAAGATTGGTTACTGAAAAACCGTGTGTTCATGACCAAAGACAAGCAACTAGAGATTCAACTCAATTCACCTACCGAATACCAACCTGCAACACCGAACGGTAAGGCTGTCCTACTGGTTCATGGATTGGGGGATTCACCCTACTCATTTAAAGACATCGCGACACATTTAGCCGAACAAGGTTATCTAGTGAGAACGGTATTACTACCCGGTCACGGCAGCCGTGTTGGTGACTTAATGCAGCCAAACTTAGAAGATTGGCAGGGCGTGGTAGCTCACCACACTAAGTTGCTAGAGCAAGAATATGATTCTGTGTGGCTTGGCGGTTATTCAACAGGCGCGAACCTAGTGACTTCACAGGCGATGAACGACCCTAAGATCTCTGGGTTACTGCTGTTCTCTCCTGCGTTCCAACCGAGTTCGTCTGCGGTTCAATATGCAGGGCTAGCAAGTTACTTCGTTACGTGGGCCGATCAAGATCCTGAAGACAATGTGCTTCGCTACAACTCACTACCAATGAATGGCGCCTCGGTTTACTACGAGACATCGGAAGTGGTTCGCGAAGACTTACAAGATAAACACTTCGATAAGCCGGTGTTTATTATGATGAGTGAAGGCGACAGTGTCATTGACACCAGCTTCGTGCAACAAGCGTTTACTGAGTCTATGCCAAACCCAAACAATGTGTTGGTTTGGCAAGGAGAGACCACACTCGACGATCCTCGCGCGGTTCAATACAGCATGAAGATTCCAGAGCAACGTATCTCGAACGGCTCTCACATGGGGTTATTGTTCTCGCCAAGCAACCCGTACTACGGGATCAATGGTAGCGAGAAGATCTGTTCTAATGGTCAGGCTGAAGGCTTTGAAGCCGAGTGTAACGCGACAAGTGAAGTTTGGTACTCAGCATGGGGATATCGTGAAGAAGGGAAGAACCATGCGCGTTTGACCTATAACCCCTACTTCTCAGACTCGATGGCGAAGTTAGATGCCGTGCTGAACTCTGAAGGCTAATAAGCTCAAGCCTTTCGAAACCAATCCATAGAACTCAAAAAGGCTCACTAGATAACGTCTAGTGAGCCTTTTTTATGTATATAGGATCTTGTCTTAGTATGAGCGACTGCTATATCGTCCACACCACACGAACAGCAAGCAAGATCAACACCACGCCAGATAGTCGATCAATCAACTGAGCTTTCGAGCGAATACGTTCAATAATCAACGGGCTAGACAGTACCAAGGTGATAAAGGTGTACCAAAGGCCGTCGACAATCAGTGGCGTTGAGACAATGATAACCTGATTGGTCAGCTCATTACCCAATGCGACAAATTGGCTGAACAGAGCGATGAAGAACAATGCGATCTTTGGGCTCAAGATAGAGATCAAGAAAGCCTCACGAGCAGACTGCATGTAACTCATCTTTTCACCCGCTTCTAATTTCGCAGCAACACCACCTTTCGAACGCAACGCATTTACGCCGAGATAAAGCAGATAAGCAGCACCCGCTAAGCTAATACCTTTAAACAACATTGGGGATTGCTCAAGCACAACAGCTAAACCAACAATGGTTGCGAACGCATAAATACCGATGCCAGCAGCGTGTGACCAAGCTGCGATAAGCCCGTTCATACGGCCACCAGCCAAACTGTGTTTAGCGATCATCGCCAAACTTGGGCCCGGAGACATTGCCCCCAACAAGCAAATCGCTAATAAAGAAAACCAAATTGTTACTGTCATCATTCCATTCCTAATAAATAAAGCGTTCCAGCTGAACGCTCTACGCTTAATACTCAATACTTGGCACTTACCATAATCCGCAGGAGGTATTATTTGAAATCAAAGATTATCATCATACTTATGATTTCAAGTCATACTGATATTGTAACTCGACTTTTGCATGGCTTGGAATGCTTTTTCTCGCGCCCATTTGTGGGCAGAGTCGTTGTCATATTTAGGGTGCCACATTAACCAATAGGTATGCATTTCCGTATCAAATGGCAACGAAAAGTAGGTAGTATCGAGGTGTCGACCTAGGTTGTAAGCGATATGTTCTGGCACGATCATCAAGTAGTCGTCTTGCATTAGCACAGTGCCAGCGGATGAAAAGAACGGGACCTGCAAAGCCACTCTTCGCTTCAGCCCTTGCTTCTTCAATGCTATGTCCGCGTAGCTGTCTTTATCTCCGCCACCCGTCACTTTGATGTGAGAATAGTGAACAATATCTTCTGCACTCAAAACCGCTTGTTGAGCCAATGGGTGCGACTTGCGCATCAAACACACCGACTTATCTTCGCCAAGTTTGATGCTTGAGACATGTTCAGGCTTTGTGGGAAACATACTGGAAGCCAAATGAATCCCCGACTCGTTCAGTGCTTCAAGGTAGTTGGGCTGCCACAATCGATAAGCCAAATTGATGTTCGGCGCTTCAGCGGACACCTCTGCAACAATCACAGGAAGAATATACTGAGCCACATAATCACTCGAAGACAACACCAATTCACCCTGCCAGTCTTGCGGTTCGAAGGGTTTATCATCTAACAGGTGGTCAAACTCGCCAAGCAAGTCGTCGAGTTTGCCTTTGAGTAGCAATGCACGGTTGGTCGGCACCAGTTTATTGCCGTCACGGACTAGTAAAGGGTCGCCACATAAATCTCGTAACTGACTGAGCTGGCGGCTCACTGCGGATTGTGTGATATGCAAACGTTGGGCGGCACGGCTCACATGACACTCTTCAAGAAGTACATGCAGTGAGCGCAGTAGATTTAAGTTGATATTGCCTAACATGAATGCACCGTCGCATTCTGTTTGTTGAAAAACTCGGCCAAAACCGTATGAGTCATTAAGTGGCGAAGATCTGGGTATCTTTGCAGCTGATCGCGAACTCGGTTCAAGCTCTCCATGCTTTCCACTTCAACATAAAGCATCATATCGGTCTCACCGCTAATCGAGTGGCACCATTGCACCTCATCAATACTCTGGATTTGTTTCGCGTAAGACTCACAGCTATGGTCACTACTCGACATGTCGAACTTCAACAAGATATAAGCGCACACATTCTTCGTATGGTTAGGCTCTGCCACTTGAGCGCAGTAGCCCGTAATCACTTTGTCGCTTTCCAGTTTCTTGATTCTGGCGTTCACTGCCGAGCGCGAGAGGCTGACATCTCGGGCGATATCACTCACTGAGCATCGTGCATTGGTTTTTAGAATATCCAAAATCTGGCGATCAAATTTATCCATATTTCTGATTCTTTCCATTTATTGTTCTATTTATAACGCCTAATTTGACACAACTTTCCGACTTATAACAGCCATTCTGACAGCCGACACTTTCACGCTGAATCGGATTAATACCGTTAAAATGACGGTGTCTTAAGACGTTTCGCTAGCTGTATTATTGATGTCGACAATGTATGCTCTCATTCATAACTTCACACACACCAGAAGAAAGTTACTGGAAGACCGTGACCAGAATCAAATAGCTAGGAGAGCGAATGACACAACTCAAACAAGAAATCACGCTTATTTCAGGAATCGGACAACTCTCGACGACCTTGCTAGGCACGGGATTATTTATGATCCCTGCGATCGCAGCAGGTATTGCAGGTCAGCTGTCTCTACTCGCTTGGTTAATCTTGTTTATCGCTATTTGCCCGATTGCATTGACCTTCGCAGCATTAGGAAAACGCTACCCGAATGCAGGTGGTACTGCCTATTTTGTGCGTCAGGCGTTTAGCGAGCGATTAGAAACAAGCGTGGCTTGGTTGTTTGTGAGTGTTATTCCTGTCGGTATTCCAGCGGCCATTGCACTGGCTGGTGGTTTTGCACAACAATTGTTACCCGCACCTCTCGACACTACTCTGGGTGCTCAATCCTTTACTGTCGCCCTGCTTATTGCCGTCAATTTGATGGGCAGTAAATCTTCTGGCCGACTGCAAACCGTGATCGCATTGTCGATTTTTGCCTTGGTTAGCGCTTTTGTTTGGAAAGCCGACATCACGGTAGCCGATGTTGCTCTTCCAGCCATCTCGTCCGATTCGATGTGGTCTATCGGCGCAGCTTTGGCTGTCATGTTTTGGTGCTTTGTCGGAATAGAAGCTTTTGCTCACATGGGAGAGGAGTTCAAAAATCCACAACGTGACTTCCCAATCGCCATCATTGCAGGCTGTTTTGTTGCGGGGTTAGTGTACTGGGCTTGTTCAGTGGTGATTCTTAAACTGGGTGCTTACGGTTCACCTGAATTCGACGCCACATCCATCCCTTGGGTAACAGAACAACTGTTTGGCAATGGCTTCAAAACTGTCATCAGCGTACTGGGGTTCTTTGCTTGCTTTGCCAGCCTAAACCTTTACACACAAAGCCTATCACGAATGATCTGGGCTCAAGCTCGCCAACACAGCCCTACAAGTCGAATGGCTCAACTGAACAGCCACGGCGTACCGCTTTACCCAACGTTAGCAATTGGCTTTGTCGTGCTTATTTCGTGTGTGATTGGTGAGCTGTCTAATTTAGACCTTGAGTTCTTTCTCAAGCTCGCCAACGGTATTTTTGTTCTGGTTTATCTGCTCGCAATGTTAGCCGCTTGCCGATTACTAACAGGCGCATCTAGATACACAGCCATGCTTTCATTGGTCATCTGTACCTTGGTGTTTATCTGTTTAAGTTGGTCGATGCTCTATGCCGTGACTATTTTTGTGACATTGTCACTCCCTTGGCGAAAGTGGTTGGGTAAACCCACCGTTTCTGTCGACAAGCTGTAAACGATACCTACCAATATCACTGATAAAAAAGCCGAGCGATCTGTTTGATCTTCGGCTTTATCTCAGCCAAACGGATATTTCCAAACCCTAGCACCGCCCCACTCCAATCACGAGCATCACTTGATCCATATTCATAAAAATCAAACGGACGAATGATGATATTTTCAAGCTCAGCTCTACGACTCCATTCAGTTTCAGATATTCCATTGGACCACTTCACGGTCACATGTAGCCCCGCCGCTTGGCTGATCACTTCAAGATCACCGTTAAACTCGCTTTCAATCGCTTCTATCATGGTTTCATACTTGAGTTTGTATGACCGACGCATCTTTCTAATATGACGCAGCAAATCGCCTTCTCGAACAAAATCCGCCAAAGCTTCCTGCGTGTGGGACGCCGTGTCTCCCGTTAACGCGTCTTTGATCTCAAGACACTTCGCCACCAGACTTTCTGGCACCACTAAGTACCCTAATCGAAGGCCATTGAACATAACCTTACTCAGAGAGCCGACATAGATGATGCGATCATCGAACCCCAACTTTCCCGCTAACCCTTGCATGCTGGTATAAGGGCGATGAGCAAACTGGAACTCACTGTCATAGTCATCTTCAATGATCCATGACTGATGTTGATTGGCCCAGTCGATCAGTTTAAGGCGTTGTTCAGTATTTAAAGTCGTGCCCATTGGGTATTGGTTACTCGGTGTGACATACAGAGCCTTAGCATTACTGGCCAACACTTTCTCAATATCTAGCCCCACCTTTTCACGCACATTTACACCGTCTAACTCTAGTCTCAACAGATCGATAATTTTATGTACTTGTCGATAACCGGGTTCCTCTACAAGGATTTTGTCGCCCATCGTTAACGTTGCCATTAATCCGATTGAGATGGCTTGCTGCGCACCTGCGGTGATGATGATTCGGTCGGCACAACAATGAACTGAACGACTGCTTGCAAGATACCCGCTCAATGCTTCCCTCAAGGCCAAGCTTCCCTGAACCTCTTGATTACCCGCAATGTTCTGACGTGTAGAATGGCGTTGCAGCAGCCTCTGCCATTTCGCAAACGGGAATGCATCCAGATCAGGGACACCCGGCGCAAAACTTCGGTTAATGTCATTGGGGGTCACTCTTGCGCCACTTGGTGTATCAGCCTCTGTACTCAAGTCATGTGAACTCTGAATATGGCTCGACTGAGACAAACTGAGAAAATGCTCCGGCTGTTCAACCGACACGTAAAAGCCTGAGCCTTGTCTGCTCTCGATGTAGCCTTCCGTGACCAACTGTTCGTACGCATAGATCACCGTATTTCGGCTTACCGACAGTTCTACGGCCAACTTACGTGTTGAGGGTAACTTACTGCCTTTGCTCCATAAATCTCGAACGATCTTCTCTCGGATCGCATGAAACAAGGCGGTTTGGCGCGTGTCGTTTTGTCCATCTAACTGTAGGTCACCGACATCAATAGGCTGCATAACTGGATCCAAGTAGTGTTTAAAAGTGGCTCTATTTAATAGACCAGTTAATCGCTACATTGATCAAAAGGCAATGATTAAGGAGCGATTATGTTATCTAACACGAAAAGAACCACGATTAAGAAAGGGGCTCACAAAGCCGTATTTGAACAAGAGAAACTGCATCAGATCATTGATGAAAGCTTAATCGCACACATCGCATTGCAAGGCGAACACGGCCCGATGGTTATCCCTATGCTTGCTTGGCGAGTGGATGACATGGTCTATATTCATGGCGCCAAAAACAGCCGCTTGCTGAAGGGCTTAAAGAAAGGAGAACCAACCTGTTTAACGTTCACTCTGTTCGATGGTTGGGTGTTGGCTCGTTCTGCATTCCATCACAGTGCTCACTATCGTTCTGCAGTGGTACTCGGCTCTTTTTCAGTCATTGATGACAACCAAGAAAAGGATCGCTTGTTGAACATCTTCATTGAGCAGATAGCACCGGGAAGAACCGATGAGGTTAGGCTGAGTAACGAAAAAGAGCTCACCGCCACCGAGTTATTGGCGATTCCACTAACCGAAGCATCGGTAAAAATTGGAAAGCATGGTGTGAATGATGACAAAGCTGATATGGACGTTCCCGTTTGGGCAGGCGTATTGCCTTACCGAACCGTTGTTGGGCCACTAGAAACAGTACCAGAACAGGAAGGAATCATTGAAAAGCCAGATTACCAACAAGCCTATGGTGAACGTTGGTATCAGAATTAACACACGAAGATGGTCAACCAAGAATAGTTGTATACAATCTGGCGTATCAAAAATTTAACATAATGAAATTCTGTCGCCAGATGATGAACACAAATAAGGACACTCTTCCACTTCAAGGCTTGCTCAATGGTATTGGGCAAGTCTATTTCACACCATCTGTCGTAACATCCCTTCTGTTATTGTTAGCTATCTCTATTGAATCCATTCCACTGGCTTGTCTTACTTTACTTGGTGCCAGTTGCAGTTACACATTAGCTCGCTTTATCCATAACAGTGTTAACACCAACAGCATTAACACCAACAGAAAAACAACTCATGATCTTAATAGTGGTATGTATGCCTTAAATGGCGCACTGATCGGGTTGTTCATTGGTAACTTCTTTGGAGTCACCCCAATACTAGCTGTTGTGACGGTCTTCGGTGCCCTACTCACCGTTCCAATCGCTAAGATAGTGTTTAGCTTTAAAAAGTACCGCGGTTACACCAGTGCCTTTGTTATCACCTCTTGGGGAATTTATGTTGTCCAGTCAACCTTCGAGCTTTCTGCATTTTCAACATCCAGCATTGCGTTAATGCCACTCATTGATATCGGTACAGATGCAGAAACCGACTTACCAACGTTTGTGGTGACCATGCTAAAAGGGATCAGCCAAGTCAGCTTTATCAATAATGAATTGTCCGGATTGGTTATCTTGGTCGCAATCGCACTGTACAGCATAAAGCACGCTGTTTGGATGCTGCTTGCGGTGTTGATCAGTACCCTATTTAGCTCTCTGATTAGTGCTGACAACGAACTGATCAAGCAAGGTCTTTATGGTTACAACGCGATTCTTGCAACCTTAGCTTTGGTGCTTTGCCCAAGAATAGCTTGGCCATTCGTCATCTTAGGTATTCTGTTGAGTTGCCTTATTACTCTAGGCTTTCACACCTTGGCACTGCTGCCATTAACAGCACCTTTCATTCTAAGCACTTGGGCTGCGGTTTACTTATCAGGCTTATTACAAAAGCGAAGCTTGGCCTATTAAAATAACCTATAGATCCGTCCAAAATCGTTCAACATATTGCTTAGGCGTTAAGCCACGGTGCTTTTTAAACATTCGATTAAAGCTTGCCACATTGGTGTAGCCTAAACGTTTCGCGACCTCTTCGACCGGGAGTTTATAGCTCAACAGTTCCACTGCCACATTGCTCAGTGCATAACCCATGATGGTTGAAAAGTTGACGCCCAACTTATGCAAACGGCGTTGAAACTGCTGCTCAGAAAGCCCTAATAAACTGGATACTTTATGTAACGTAGGAAGGCCAAAGTGACGACTATAGTTGATCATCTCATAGGTCACCTTATGTTCATCACCTGCATCTGGCATGTTGAGGTAATTGTCTAAATCATGAAAATTCATCGCCAAACCCATTTTACCGACGCTTGGTGATTGATTAATCGATAACCTCGACTTACTAGGAATCCAAACCTCTGTACGTGGTTGTCCCCACTGGATATTGCACCCAAAGTACTCGTGATAAAGCTCAGTATTCTCACGATAGCCTGCAATGGATACGGCTGCTGGCTTGAAGTCGGGCCCTAGGTAACGCCTTAGGATCTTCATCATAAAAATCGCGATACGCACGGAATCGTGTACTTTTCCAACCTCAGAATACTCAGGGTTGTCATAACACCATTTAATGAGTGTCCCAACTTGCGCGCCATATAAGAAAGCCCCCGACTGTAAACAGTGCAACCCGATATTGACTCGACGAATCGTAGAAGCAAGGTCATGACCAGAGAAAAACCAGTTCGCAAGTGGCCCTAACTTTTCAATATCCACCCTATCAGCCAGCTTCAAAATAATGTCGGGATCGCGGGTTTTCTGTTCGAGTAAGCCATACCATTGGTCCACTTCATTCACTGGAATCAGGTTCATCGCGTTAGCAAATACTGACTTTGGAATGCCCAAAGAGTCCATATCTAAGTCACGATTGGCCGCTGCATACTGATATACACCTAAAATTCCTAATGCTCTTAGGAAGTTACAATTGTTCATTTGCGACTACGCCTAGAAATCCAAATTACAGATCAAATCATATAAAACTCATTATTAAAGTAATTAGTAAATTTGCAACCTATAAATCTGATATCAATCACACTCGGTGCTCAATTTAACCTAGGGTTTGTCAATGAGTTTACTTAGTGTCCCATTTGTCGGAACAGGCGCAGATACTGCACTACACGTAGTGGCTGGCGTAGTTTTGGTCGCAACCATCGCGGCAGCATGTTACGGGTTCTGGCGTGTGCATGAATTACCAATCAATAAAGCTCACAGTAAAGATCATCACCAGCTCGGTTTGATTACCGCATTAACATGGATTGGCTTCGTATGGCACTGGGTATGGGTACTCGCAGTAATCTTGGCATTTGTTGATATGGAAAAAGCCATCATCAACCTAAGAGATACATGGAAATCTCCAGCTGCACCGAAGGAACAGTCGACGACCGACAAGCAAGATGAGGAGAGCCAAGCATGTTAGAAGGCTTAGCCATTTGGGCACTGTTCATTTATTTACTCAGACTGGTTGGTATGCCTTGGAATAAAGGCACCAAAGCGTTTGCGTACCTCGGTGGCACATCTTGGTTGTTGTTTGTGTGGGTAGGCCTACTCAACTTTACTCCGATGGATTTATCGGGCGGTTCGGTTGTTCAGTCTCCGCACATTCAATTGCGTCCAGACTCAACCAATGTGTCGGGTAAAACAACGAAAGTCCATATCCATCCCAACCAAGATGTGGCTGAAGGACAACTGATTTATGAGATTGACGACACCAAATATGTGATTGCAAGAGACAAAGCAAGTGTTCAACTTGAGTCAACTGAGGTCGCGTTAGACACAGCTCGTCAAGAAGTCAGCATTGCTAAAGTAAGCTATCGCTCAGCGCTAGAGGACATCAAAGCTTCAATTGCACAAATAGAGTCAGCGAAAACCGACTTAGTACTGCAATCTAAAACGCTTGATCGTTACCAGAAACAAAACAGTGTCGTACAACACACGATCACCGAAACTGACATCGACCAACAAACAGCAAAGGTAGATTTAGCGACTCACAATGTGACTACGCTGGAATCTCAACTGAGCAAGAAAGAAGTCGATGCAGAAAATGCGAAGCTCGACATTCACAAAGCCGAAACTAACGTTAGTAAAAAGCAAACAGAGGTGGATTCAGCGAAGGCAACATTGGCTCAAGCACAATGGGATCTTAACAGTACTAAAGTCACCGCTCCTACAGATGGCTTTGTGACTAACTTTATTCTTCGTGAAGGTCAGCGCGTTTCAATGATGCCTCGTATTCAAATGTACACTGAAGAGAAGTACGTGTTGATGCGAGTAAACCACCAAGCGATTCGTAACATCAAAGTAGGTCAACCTGCAGAATTTGCGACGGCGGTTTACCCTGGCAAGATATTCTCGGCAACCGTAGAAGGCATTGTCGAGGCGACGGGTGAGGCACAGGCGAGCTTACTCGGTATCGATGAACAGGTGCGTGTCACCACAGGTCGAAACCTTCAGAACAAGCACCACTTTGTTCGTTTAAAAATTGATGAGGCAGAGGGTTACGATATTCCTGTTGGCTCTGTCGGATTAGCGTGGGTAAGCGGTGAGAAGCCTATCAGCTTTATGGCGTTCCTAGACGTAATACGCGGGATCATCATTAGAATGAAGTCTCAACTGTACTTCTTCTACTCCATCTAATACCCCCCACTGGTGAAGCTATACCCAAGCCCGTGCGCTCTTAGATCGCACGGGCTTTTTGTTTATTTCACCATTCGTGCCAGAAAGAACACAAACCCGAAAAACGAATAAACACTCTAAAGTTGCAAATCGCAATTGCATTTTGCAATCTGGCACTGCCAAAACGCAAATTAAGCGCTCAAATACGCACCAGATTGCTATAAAACTGCCGTTTTACGTGGTTTTAAAAGTTGGCACACTAACTGCAATGTATATATTGACCCTTCTTAAGCCGAGGGTCACCTAGCCAACTGACGTTGTTAGTGAACCTATTCTTGTTCACAAAATATATAGGCCAATTGCGATTATTGCGATTGGCTATTTTTTTGCCTGCAGTTTGGCCAACCGCCCTCTTTTTCGATACAGACACCCATTCAGACGTATAATAATAAGCATTCATAGCCAACCAAGAACAGCAGATAACTAACCCGTTATAGAAAACGTTTTCTATTTATTTTTTTAAAATAAAGGCAGAAAATAATCCTATGTTTTACAAGACAATTACTGCAATAACTGGTTTTTAGGGGCCCTTATTGACAAAATTAGCATTGACTATGTTATTTATATCACCATAATGCGCACGTTTGCCTGCAATACGGCGACCGTTAATTTTAATTTTGATCATTTGCGGAGGTAAAAAATGGCTGCTGATAATAACTACAGTCTAGGGCCGGTTCCTACATCGGCTAGGAAAGGAGTCGCTTCACTCACCATGGTAATGCTTGGACTCACTTTCTTCTCTGCAAGTATGTGGACAGGTGGTTCACTCGGGACAGGTCTTTCATTCAACGATTTCTTCCTCGCCGTTCTCATCGGTAACCTAATCCTCGGTATTTACACTTCTTTTCTTGGCTACATCGGCTCATCTACTGGCCTCTCTACCCACCTTCTTGCTCGTTTCTCTTTCGGTACTAAAGGCTCATGGCTTCCTTCTGCTTTACTTGGTGGTACACAAGTCGGTTGGTTTGGTGTGGGTGTTGCGATGTTTGCTATTCCAGTACAAAAAGCAACGGGCATTGATACCAACACTTTGATTATTGTGTCAGGCCTGTTGATGACAGGTACGGTGTACTTCGGTATTAAAGCGCTAATGGTGCTTTCAGCGATTGCGGTTCCAGCGATTGCAATTCTAGGTGGTTACTCAGTATTGACTGCGGTAGACAGCGTTGGCGGACTAGAACAGCTACAACTGATTAAGCCAGAAACTCCAATGGACTTTTCAATGGCCTTAGCAATGGTTGTAGGTTCATTTGTTAGTGCAGGTACGCTAACGGCCGATTTTGTTCGCTTTGGTAAAAAGCCAGCGAGCGCAGTATTAATCACAATGGTTGCATTCTTCATCGGTAACTCGCTGATGTTTATCTTTGGCGCAGCCGGTGCAGCAGCAACAGGCCAATCAGACATTTCAGATGTGATGATTGCACAAGGACTACTGCTTCCAGCAATCATCGTTCTTGGCTTGAACATCTGGACAACCAATGAAAACGCACTTTATGCATCTGGCCTTGGTTTATCTAACATCACTGGTCGCTCAAGTACTACAATGTCTATCATTAACGGCATTATCGGTACGATTTTCGCACTTTGGTTATACAACAACTTCGTTGGTTGGTTAACCTTCCTTTCGCTGGCGATTCCACCAATTGGTGGCGTAATCATCGCCGACTTCTTCGCGAACCGTAAACGTTACAAAGATTTTGCAAATGCAGAGTTCCAAACAGTTAACTGGGCTGGCATTATCGCGGTAGCAACAGGCGTAGCCGCTGGTCACTTCCTACCTGGCGTTGTTCCTTTGAACGCAGTGTTAGGTGGTGCAATCAGTTACCTCGTGCTTAATCCTCTATTGAACAAAAAAGCTCTGAAATCTCAGGCCGCTTAAGGACACACTATGACAACCTTATTAATCAAGAACGCGAAACTTCAAGACCAAGAGGGCTTGAAACAGATTCTGATTGAAAATGGTCAATTTTCTCGCATTCTCGATAATGACGTGCAAATCAATCATCAAGGCGACATCCTTGATGCTGAAGGTGGCATTGCAGTTACTCCTTTCTGTGAACCGCACATCCACCTTGATACTACTCAAACTGCTGGTGAGCCTAACTGGAACATCTCTGGCACTTTGTTTGAAGGTATTGAGCGTTGGGCTGAGCGTAAAGAACTGCTATCAATCGAAGACGTAAAGTCTCGTGCCAAGCAAACATTGAAATGGCAGATAGCTAACGGTGTTCAACACGTTCGTACACACGTTGATGTGTCTGACCCAACACTCGTTGCGTTAAGAGCGATGGTTGAAGTTCGTGAAGAGATGAAAGAGTGGGTCGACATCCAGATCGTTGCATTCCCTCAAGAAGGCATTCTTTCATACCCTAACGGTAAAGAGTTGCTTGAAGAAGCAGTGAAGATCGGCGCTGACGTTATCGGTGCTATCCCTCACTTCGAATTCACTCGTGAATACGGTGTTGAATCTCTGCATTACGTGTTCGAGCTTGCACGCAAGTACGACTGTCTGATCGACGTTCACTGTGATGAAATCGACGACGAACAATCTCGCTTTGTGGAAACATTAGCAGCCCTTGCTCATAAGTTTGAAATGGGCGAGAAAGTAACTGCTAGCCACACCACTGCAATGGGTTCGTACAACGGTGCTTACGCATCTCGCCTGTTCCGTCTATTGAAGATGTCAGGTATCAACTTCGTGGCAAACCCGCTAGTGAACATTCACTTACAGGGCCGTTTCGACGATTACCCGAAACGCCGCGGTGTAACGCGCGTTAAAGAGATGCTAGCAGCAGACATCAACGTTTGTTTTGGCCACGATGATGTGTTTGACCCATGGTACCCACTGGGCACAGCGAACATGCTTCAAGTTCTGCACATGGGACTCCATGTGACACAGGTGATGGGCTACGACCAAATCAACAACTCACTTGATTTAATCAGCAAGAACTCTGCTCGCACATTGAACATCCAAGACAACTTCGGCATCGAAGAAGGTAAGCCAGGTAGCTTGCTGATTCTTCCTGCTGACAATGGCTTTGATGCAGTGCGCCGCCAAGTACCAGTGCAGTACTCAATACGCCACGGTAAGGTGATTGCAGAGACTCAACCAGCGAAAACAAAAATAAATTTAGATCAAACTGAAGATATCAACTTTAAGCGTTAATATCGTCTATACTAATGATCAAAAGGAAGCTGAGATGCTTCCTTTTGTTGTGTTGGACGAAGCGACAAAACTATCACTAAATCAGTGTAAATCTTGTACATTCGCACGGTATGACAAAAAAAGCACAAATTTCTAAAGCAATGCGTGTACATCTCAAAAGACTGTGTTACCATGCTCTCGCTCTGTTAGCCGGAGTTATTTAAGTTAGATGAATAGTAAAAAATTGACATGTAAAATCGTTACCCGTTTTTGTAAGTAGTTTTTCCTTATTTCTTAGCAATATTAAATAATTCAATTATCAGCGCATTGCATTAAATGCAATCAACAACTTAGAAAATTTATGAATAAGGGACAAATTATGTCTAACACAAATACTGGCACTGTAAAATGGTTTAACGAAGAGAAAGGTTTCGGCTTCATTTCTCAAGACAACGGCGGCGCTGACGTATTCGTACACTTCCGTGCAATCGTTTCTGAAGGCTTCAAAACTCTGAAAGAAGGCCAAAAGGTTTCTTTCGAAGTTGAAAACGGTCAAAAAGGCCTACAAGCAGCAAACGTTGTTGCTCAATAATTAGCTCTTATAGCTAAAAAGAATTTTAAAGCGCTGATTTTTATCGGCGCTTTTTTATGCCTGCTTATAAACATTTCCCCTCTCGATACAAGCTTCCCCTAGACAACAACAGTCATTTCTCAGCAATGTTTTGATACGAACCCACTCTATTTCGAAAGTTTGATAAGCCCAAATATGGTTAAAGAACAATCCATTAGATTACACTTATGAATACGCAATCGATATTCATAATAAAAATGAGTCATTTATCCAATCCTCATCCACTAATCATATAATTTTTAAAGCAAAGACGTTCGAAATCCGCTAACCTTGTTCGCAAGTGGCTTAGTTGTTTTGGTATCTGCAGTAAAAATAATGAACAAAGACGAATTTCAGAAATCCACCGCAAATCTAAAAAAAGCGGTGCCTCTTATGATGAAGAACAGGGTGTCAACGACACCTGCAAATTACGCACTTTGGTACACCTATGTCGATAACGCTATTCCCCAGCTGACTCAAGACATGGATGGTGTTTTAGAACACTACGGTATTTGTCCTCCTGCCGTTGGTGAGCAGCTATACAACAATTATGTTGCCAGCAAATCCGAAACCAATATCAATGACCTTCGCGCTAATTTGGAACTGTTAGTTTCTGAAGTTTCCAATTCAATGAATGACACCCTGACCGACACCTCCGCTTTTTCTGACATGATCGATAAAAGCTTCGAGGACTTGGCTCGTGTTGATAATGAAAGGCTATCTATTGATGAAGTCATGTCCTTAGTTCGACAGCTGGTGTCTGAATCCCGTCATATTCGTCACTCTACTCAGTTTTTAAACTCTCAGCTAAACTCTGCAACCTCAGAGATCACCAAGCTGAAAACTCAATTGGTAGAAGTGCAGAAAGATGCGCTCTTCGATAGTACAACCACACTCTATAACCGTCGCTCTTTCGACCGTGACATAGAAACCCTGTGTGAAGCACAACAATCTTTGTGTCTGATTCTTCTCGATATCGACCACTTTAAAAATTTCAACGACACCTATGGCCACTTGTTTGGCGATATGGTGCTTAAAGGGATCGCTCGCAAGCTGAAGTTAAGTTGCCGTGAAGGTATTTCTGCCTATCGATTTGGTGGTGAAGAGTTCGCGCTGATTGTGCCTAACAAGTCTTTGCGTATTGCTCGTCAACTCGCTGATACCAATCGTCGCTCTCTAGAAAAGCTGTCGATCAAAGATCGCCGCAGTGGTCAACAAGTCGGCAGTATCACTGCATCGTTTGGTGTCGCTGAACTTGAACCCGGTGAATCAGCTCAATCGCTGATCGAGCGTGCTGATAAGCTACTTTACGAAGCGAAATCACTTGGCCGTAACCGAGTCATGCCTTTGTAAAACACACCAACAATGCTCTTATCGACATATTAGTCGGCTCGTATTTAAACTAGAAAGCCCCAAAGACATTATCTTCGGGGCTTTTTCTTTAGTTGTGTAAATTGATTTAGCTACCTAGGTTTCACCGTTAGATCTGGAAGCAATAATTCAGGCAGTAGTCTTCACCACTCTTTGCTCTGAACTCTTTATCTTCACTGCATGCCTTTGGTTTACCCTTTGCGTCACCTTGAATCAAACTGATCCAGTGGCGCATCGCTGCAATGGTCTCTTCACGCATTGTGGTTGTTGCTTCCATTGGTGATTGGCCAAACGTGGTACATGATTCCAACTGAATATCATCAATTTCTACTAGCTCAATACAACCTGTCCCTTTATGGCAACCAAACATCACCTCTAGGTGACTGCCACTGCCATCTCGGAACAAGATAGAGTCTGGGTCGTTCTTCTCACCCATATAAGCTACAAACTGCTTAGGGTGCTTCAAACCGCTGTGCTGACCATCTTTAAAGTAAGCCATAATATGACGGTAATCGACTAGGTAGCTGGTTACGTCTTGATGCGAGCCATTCTCTAGTGGGAATAGTCGATCAAGCAGCTGCTTTGCTTTCACTTGCTTTTCAGTTTGCTGATTGGCACTGATTGTCTCCACGGCAAAGACAGCTTCAGCGATAAATGGCTTTGATTGTTTTTGGATTTCTGTTTTATCGAATGTAAGCATATTCATAGTCTTTCCCTCTTGACCAGTCCGGTGATAACCACCGATTTCTACAGCAAAAATGTGTCCTAGAGCAATTATTCCAAACTAACGTTTAATTTATTTGTCATTTTGTGAATTGCTTAGTTTGTAGATTAGCGCTTTTTTACATACAATTTCACAACAAAAATTTTACAATGTGAATTTTACAAATATGGCCTTGTCAAAAAGTTTAGTTCGTCAGTCACATTTCCTAGGTACGAAAATACGTAACCTAAGAAAACGTAACCATTTAACGATGGAAGATCTGTCTGCGCGTTGTATTAGGATCAACCCAGAATATGCACCTTCCGTTTCTTACCTTTCAATGATTGAACGGGGAAAGCGAGTTCCAAGTATCGATATGCTGGAAGTGATTGCACAGGTCTTTCAGAAGAATCCGACGTGGTTCCTCGATGACGAATCTGAACAACAAGCCATTGCTCCTGATAAAGGGAATCGTGGTGGGATAAGTGGCATGGCACTCGAGCCAAGCTTCCTTTTCTCCAACGACATCCTGCAAATTGCGATTCCTGAGATGCTGTCACAAACGGGCATTTCAGGCCGCCAGTTTGCTCACCTCTTGATTCGAGCACACCAAGAGAGCAATCAGAACCACTTCCCTGACCTTGAGCGCGCTGCGGAGGAAGTCGGCTTAAAACGTCTTAACCTCAGCGTCGAAGACCTGATAGACATCGCTAGAAGCCTAGGAATCAACATCCGCTGGGTAACGCGAACGCCGCAAGACGTCGTCGATGAGCTCGGAATTAACGCTAAGCAGTTAGTGACCTCCTTCTTTGAGCCTCCCGGTACAATCTTCTTAAACGAGATTCTTAAAGAGTATCCAACTCGTCTGAAATACGACCTTTCGGTTTATATCGGTCATTGCATTCTGCACAGCAAAGAAGGTCTAAAGAGTGTGTTGTCGGTCGGTAACAACAACACGTGGGACGACAACCAGGTATCGGGATCTTCACAGCTCAACTCCCAAGATATTCTTCAAGCATGGCGAGACTTTGAATCTAGCTTCTTTGCTGGCGCACTTCTGTGTCCGAAAGTTCCGTTTAGACAGCTACTCGACCGCACTGGTTACGAAATCGACGTTCACAAAAGAGCAGGGGTTTCCCCCTCTGTTGCGATGCGTCGAATGACTGTAGTATCGCCCTACCCTCACTGGCACTACTTTGATGCTTATGGGCCGGGGAAACTCAAGGCGGTATATCGCGGAAACGGGATTCCACTGCCTTGGGGAAATATGAGAACGGTCGCTGACCCATGTCAACATTGGGCTGTGTTCCGTCGATTATCAGAACCTCGAGCGGGAAGCTCGGCTCAAATCTCCATTTTGAACGTGGGTGATGAACCAAGAATCTACTGCTGTGAATCCATCAATATGACAGATCCTGCGGGTAACAATCGTGTGCTGTGTGCTGGTATAGATCTCAACCCTGCGATTGATGCTCAAGGCGGTAATTCAAGAGACATAGCAGAGCAGCTTAAAGCGTCATGCGTTAACAATGGTGGCTCTGTGGCAATTCCGCGTAACATCAAAAAAGATCTCACGACAATAGCCAAGATTCTAAATATAAATTGGATTGAACGTGGGATTGAGACAGAGGCGAGGCTTATCTGCTCCAGAGGTGGAGAATGCCCACGTCAACCAAGCTGTTATTCGAAGTGTGGTGAGTAAAAAGTAATAACAAAAAATAGAACCTAAAATTCAGGCAAAAAAAAACCAATCACAAAACGGGTGATTGGTCATATATTTTGTGTGAACAAAAAAGGTTCACTAACAACGTCAGTTGGCTAGGTGACCCTCGGCTTAAGAAGGGTCACCACTACTAATGCAGCATACGTGCCAACTTTTAAAACACGTATTTACTACGCATCTGGACACGTATTAGCCTGATATCCTTGTTTGTTTTGCAAACTGGAATTGCAAATTGCGAAATTCAACAAAAACGCTAGTGATTATGTTGTTATTAATAAATCATTAAAGATTCATTACACTTCCCCGAAATGCCATATTTCCCTTAGATTCAATCACTTTAAACAAGCAATAAACCTCTCCTAGGTTACTCAACATAAACGGCTACTCAACATACACAACACCCTAAACAACGCCCATAAAAAAACGCGAACATTGAAATTCAATATTCGCGCTTATTTGAATTAGATAGTAGAAATTAACTAATCAACGAGAACTCTCCTTTGAGACATTCTCGTTATTCGACCTCTATGGTCTATCGAATAGACTCTACTTCTGAGGAGTTGGCTTAGAGCGGCCTCTCGACGGTGAAGGCTTGTTGCCTGTCGGCTTATTTGACGACTTGCTTGGGCCGTAACTACCGCCGTAACCAGACTTCTTCGGCTTACCTGCAGGTTTACCCGCGTTGTTTGGCTTACCAGTACCGTTAGATTTACCCGCACCGCTTGGTTTGCTCAGAGTGTTCTGAGAATCCGCGTTATTTGCAGCAGGTTTATTGCCCGCACTACCGCGCTTAAAGTTGCTACCGTTGTTTCTTACTGATTTATCTTCACCTGTCGCAGCTGAGTTGTTTTCAGCCGGTTTCTTTCCTGATGTTGGCTTACGTTTTGGCGCTGAGCCATTGCCAGCTACATGACGCTTGTTCTTACCTGCTGGCTTGTGCCCGCGAGCGTTATCACCAGAGCGTTGACCATCAGCATGCTCACGTGGCTGTTTTGCTTTCTTCGGTTTCTTAGGCTTGATTGGACGTGAATCCAAGCGAGACTCAGGTAACTTGTTTACTGGAGAGAAACCTTCCAGTTCACGACGCTCTAGCACTTGTTGAATAAGACGCTCGATACCAAACAGTTCACCCACTTCATCCGCACAAACCAATGAAATCGCTTTGCCTACTTCACCAGCACGGCCAGTACGACCGATACGGTGTACATAGTCTTCTGATACATGAGGAAGATCGAAGTTAACTACTTGAGGCAGTTGCGGGATATCGATACCACGAGCGGCGATATCAGTTGCAACAAGTACTCGTACCTTACCTGTTTTGAAGTTCTCTAAGGCTTTAGTACGTGCACCTTGGCTCTTATTACCATGGATAGGTGCCGCAGTGATGTCTTGCTCTTCAAGGAAGCGAGCAAGCTTGTTAGCACCGTGTTTCGTCTTACTGAACACCAACACTTGTCGCCAATCGTTATCTTTGATTAGCTTCGCTAGCATTGCGCTCTTTTTCTTTTTGTCTACTGGGTAGATGCTTTGCTCAACCGTTTTTGCCGTTGAGTTTGCAGGGCTTACTGAAATCTCAACAGGATTGTTCACCAAGCCTTTCGCTAAGCTGCGGATATCATCAGAGAACGTCGCTGAGAACAGTAGGTTCTGACGCTTCTTAGGCAAGAAAGCTAAGATCTTACGGATATCGCGGATGAAACCCATGTCTAGCATGCGGTCCGCTTCATCTAACACTAGGATTTCTAGTTGGTCAAAACGCACTGCATTTTGGTTGTATAGGTCAAGTAGACGACCAGGTGTTGCCACCAACACGTCACTACCTTTACGCAGTTTTTGCATCTGAGGGTTAATCTTCACACCACCAAACACTACCGTCGAAGTCAGCGGTAAGTTAATACCGTACTTCACTACGCTGCCATTCACTTGCGCAGCAAGCTCACGAGTTGGCGTTAGCACGAGCGCACGAACTTGGTTCTGACGTACGCGAGTACCTTTCGATAACATTTCAAGAATAGGTAGCGTGAAGCCTGCAGTTTTACCTGTACCTGTTTGAGCAGCGGCCATAACATCTTTGCCCGTTAGGACAGCTGGCACGGCTTTCTCTTGTATTGGTGATGGCTTATCGTAACCTTGTGCTTCAATAGCTTTAAGGATCGGTTCAGAAAGGCCAAGGGAGGTAAAACTCATAGATTATTTTCTCAGTTGAATAACATTTAGTATGAGCAACACGTTAAAAAGTGCGTTGCTTCAGCTTTTGCTCATCAAATACATTGATACGGAGCAAAGCGCGGTATTCTGAGGCTTTTCCCCCCATTCAGCAACTAAATTCTAATCGCAGCTAAAATTCAACCTAGATAACTTGTCGCTTCTGTTCGTACATTTTTTCATCAGCGGCTTTCAAGAGCGCATCGACATTATTGTAGTTACTATTGTGAATAACCCAACCCACACTGATTCTGAGATAAATAGAGTGCGCTTCGTACACAACTGGCGCCGCGCACATCGCCTTTCGTAGTTTAGTCACGATCGACGATACGTGTTGATCATCAATGATGCGTGGCAATAAAACTAAGAACTCATCACCGCCTATCCTTGCGACGATATCTGAAACTCGTAGTTCACTCCTAATTCGGTTTGCACACTCGATCAATACCTGATCGCCAGCTGCATGACCATAAGTGTCATTGATCGCTTTAAACCCATCGAGGTCGATATTTACAACGGCAAACGTTCTCGATCGCTGTTTTTGAGTAGTTTTAAAGGCCTGCTTGAGGCTATACATGAAGTATCGACGATTCGGTAACATCGTTAGCTCATCATGCATTGAGCGGCTATCTGCAATGCGGTACAGGCGATAAATAGTAAAGAAGGCAAACGCCAGCACTATCATTATGGAATAACCTACTAGCCTTACCGCTTGGATTCGGTACCAAGGTTCATCCATTAATACATGTTCGTTACCAGAAAGAGCAAGGTACCAACCACCATATGGGAAACTTACCTGTTCGGTGGCAAACGCATTATCGAACACATCCTGAGTACCATAAAAGACAGCGCCATCTTTACCTGAACTGTTTTTACCACGTATCGCAAGTTGATACTTGTTCTCGATCTTCCCGATTCCGACATCTTCAAACAGCTCGTCTAAGCCAATAGCAGCGCTGGATACACCCCAGTAATCTTGATTGAAAGGCGGATCTCGGAAGATCGGAGTACGTGTAATAAGAGCTTGCCCTCCTTGAAACAGCTCAAAGGGACCCGCAATAAACGTATTGCCAAGATTACGAGCTATCTCTACAGACTCCCATTGGTTTGGGTGATCGCGATAATTAATACCTAGGACCTGCTCATTACCTTCCAGAGGGTAAACAAAATTTAGAATGTCGTCTTTGGCGAGTGCGATAAGTCGAATATGGAAGCCATCTTGAATGATATTCTCAGCAATCTTGTCCCAGTTTTTCACTTCACCATCAGGGTTAATGGTCACTAAAGTCGAGAAATTATTGAGGATATACATATCCGACACGATCGCGACTTCAATCCGAGAACGAATAATGGATAGTTGCTTTTTTGCCTCTGAATACGATTCGTTTTTAAGAAAAGTTAATTGCTTGGCGTGAAAAAACTCAATCGCGCCTACTATCGTAAGGAAAAAAAGAAAAGATACTATTTTGGCAGACCACTGCTTGCTAGAACCACTTGGCATTTACGAACCTCTAACACTTTTGTTCTATATACTGCCTTATAACGGCTCATTTCTGGCTTATTGCTCCAGTATGCCGCTAAGTCACTAAAAATCTATACTAACGTCTACTATCTATCAAATATTGTGCCATTCATCACTTCAGGCCTGTTAACTATACTAATTACTTAATCAAAAAGGGTTAGTAAACCTTATAAAGCTTACATTGTATTGACTCAAACCTTACATTAAAGGATTCATCGATGTTATTTTACATAGACTATTAATCAGCTTGGTACCTCACGACATGAAGCTAAAAACGATTACACTGTGCACATTACTATCGGCCTCAATTACGGTCGCTGTTCACGCACAAGAGAACGCTCTGGCGACAAATGTATCGAGTATTCAATCCCAAGCCGATTCGCTCAATTCTCAAGAACAATCTTTCAAGCAATCAGCTGACCTCATTCGCGCTACCTACGAAAGCCAACTTTACACCCTGCCTGCATTCAAAGAGGGTCACTACGGACTACGCATGTATCGCCAGACATTAGATGATAAGTATTCTGCTGCGGTATGGAGTGACATGGCACGAGTGGCAAGCAAGCTCAACGCCCTGTCGAATGACGTTCAAACCATGGAACAAATCGTACTCTACTCAGAAAAGCGCGTTGCATCTTATGTTGGCGATAGCGATGAGCGCAGTGTTCGACGCTACAACATCACCAAGCACATGCCAGAATACCTCTACCTTGGCGTTGATCTTCTTGGCTCTATGGCGCGTGCCAATGAGTACGGTTTAGAGCACAAAAACGATGCCAAGCTGCGCGAAATCATTCGTCGCTATGATTTCTCACGATACGTGACTAATGAAGACATGGTGAAAGCGTGGGCGGCTCAATTAGCTAATCAGGTATACTGGCTGCGCCAGCTAGGTGAACAGGATGTCGTTGATGATTTCGTCGATACCTTCAAGAAAGCGTACCCAGACGATAAAGATAAAAAGCTCTCAAGCCAGCAATTCGGCAACAAGATCTATGGTATGACACACGTCATCTTTGGCGATTCTGAATACTATCAGCATCAAGTAAGCGAACAAGATCATCAATGGATCTACGATTACTTTAGGGAAAATATCGATACGATTCTGCTTCGAGCGAAAGAAGATGTGATTGCCGAGGTTGGATTAATCTTCTTATTGGCAGGTTTAGAAGATGATCCAGTAGTAGAGAAAACTCGACTCGCGATTCAAGCATCTATCGATGAGAAACAAGGCATGATCCCTTCAATTGCTGGCGATTTTGACCTGGAGTATGGTGAACACCGCAACGTGCTTGCGATCATGTTGCTCGATTGGCAACAAGTGAACGAAGCACCGACGTTCAAGGGCAACCCAAAAGTATTTACAACGATTCCTTACGGGCTCATTGAAAACCAGCCATTGAGTAAATAGTTACACCTAACTGGGTCTCTATAGAACAAAATAGCCGCATACCCTTCGAGGCCTGCGGCTTTTTGATGTCTATTAATAATATATGTTCAAAACCGAGAACAGCCATCCATCAAGCTCCTGACACGGCTTTGTTCATCACTATCGTGAAATCCCCTTCTGCATAGCCCTCCATTAAATAGACATCATCGCAGAGCGTTTTACAGAAACGATAGACACCTTGAGGGTGATAACTCATCAAGGTATTACGCGAAGGATACTGGCTTGAGTCGAGAAGATTAAAAATCACCGTCTGATTCGCCAATTCATACATGCGAGTAATCATGTTTGTCAGATAATCCGAGTCGCGAGAGATATAATTCAATGAGCCACTGGCGATAACCACATCATGTGCTTCTAGGTTTATATTACTCATGTCACCCGCAATGAACTTGCAGCGAGCTTCCGTGTAGTTTTGCTTGGCCTGTTTTAGAAAATCGGCATGTTGATCAACGCCTGTGTATGATTGAATGTGGTAAATGCTATCGAGCAGTTCAAACAACTCTCCATAGCCACACCCCAGATCCAAAACACTCTTCTTCTCAAAATCAGTCGACCGTGCAATGACTTCAAAGCGACACAACTGGCTCTCTTCGCTAGTCCAACCTAAAGCTTTAGCCTTGTCGCCATTCGAGCGGTTAGTCTGTTTTCGATGATAGCGATACACCTTCCAACGATCGAGCCAGTGCATTCAAATCAGCCCTACTTCAATGAACATCAGCACACCTTGATAAGATTAAGCTTTAGAACTTGAAGAAAAGAGCCCACCAATTTTATAACCGATCGCATAGCAAACCACGGCAACAGTGACAAATACCAATGCCGAGAAGAAATACGCTACAGACGCTGCGACACCTGCCCCCCACACGACACTGAACACCAAACCGAGATAAGCCTCTTTTGGCCACTGGTAGATAGGAAACTGAGCGCCGCCAGCAATTAGGTAAACCATCGCAAACAAGCCAATGAAGGTAACAATAAGACCGATGAGAACGCGAATGTTCATGGAGAGACCCTTGGTTAATTTAATCTTGGTTGCCGTACTATTAGTCGGAACGGAATATTCTTAATCGAAACCGAGTGTTCTTAATAGAAACCGGATTTTCTTAATTGAAGCCGAATGCTATTAAACGCAACCTGATGATATTCAAGTATATCGGATAAAAGAACGTGGCTCTATTACTCTTCCGAGTGAGCTTTTACTCACTATAGACAAATCACAGTCGACAGCCAAAACCAGATTTAGCCTGATTAACAGGCACAAAAAAGCGGACCCCCTCCTCACGTTAACTCCGTAAGCAAGATATCCGCTTTTACTCAATTTAGGCGCTTTAGCTGAATCTAGCTTAAAGCAAGATGAAAATACCCGCTAAACATGCACTCATTAGGTTTGCTAGCGTACCAGCAGCTACCGCTTTCAAACCTAGGTTAGCAACTTCAGCACGACGCTCTGGCGCCATCACACCGATAGAACCCAGCTGAATCGCAATAGAGCCGATATTAGCAAAGCCACATAGAGCAAACGTCACAATCACTTGGCTGTGTTCAGATAGCAATGCTTTGTTCTCAACGAAGTCGATGAAAGCAACAAACTCGTTCATTACGATCTTCTGACCAATGTAAGAACCCGCCATCAATACTTCATCACTCGGGATACCGATCAGCCATGCTAGTGGTGAGAACAGGTAACCGAAGATAGCTTGCAGCGTAATACCCGCAAAACCAAACGTTTCACCTAAGCTTTCTAGGCCCGTGTTCACCATCGCAATCACACTCACGAATGCAATCAACATAGTACCAACGGCTACCGCTACCTTCATACCGTTCATTGCGCCGCTTGCCAGTGCATCGATCACGTTGCTTTGGTCAGCTTTATCGAGTTCGATATGATCGTAGTCACTTGGTGTGCTGCGCTCAGGAACAATGATCTTTGCCATTAACAGACTACCCGGAGCCGCCATAAAGCTTGCAGCGATAAGATATTTAAGCTCAACACCAAGGCCAGCATAACCACCAAGTACACTACCCGCTACCGACGCCATACCACCGGCCATTACAGCAAACAGTTCCGAACGAGTCATAGACTTTAAAAAGGGACGAATAAGGAGAGGAGACTCACCCTGAGAAAGGAAGATATTACCTGTAGCAACCAGAGATTCAGCTTTACTTGTACCCAGCAGTTTTTGCACCGCTCCGCCCAAGATTTGAATCACTTTTTGCATAACGCCTAAGTAATAAAGCGCAGAAATCAAAGCACTGAAGAAGATAATGATTGGAAGCACGCGAACCGCGAAAATGAAGCCTTCAGTAGCAAGGTCACCGAAAAGGAATGCGATACCAACGTCTGCAAAACCAAGCAGGCTAGAAACACCATTACTTAGGCTTGTTAGCGCCAATTGTCCCCATGGGAAATACAATACTAAGGCTGCAAATCCGATTTGAAGTAATAGTGCACGAGAGACCGTTTTCCAGTTAATTGAAGAACGACTTTCAGATAGCAGGTACGCGCAAGCAATCAGTGCAAGAACACCGACAAAACCAAATAGAATATTCATAATGTGTCCTAGTAATCCTTAAAGAGTGAGCATGAGCCAAGCAAATGACATCAAAGGAACAGGACAAAGAACCGCAAGCAAAACGCTACGCGATGAAGGAGCTAACAGGGTTAGCGAATGTAACAACGAGTTGTTCATGTAAAAAATCACCTTATACAAGCAGTGGAACGTAGCTGGTCCGGTCCGTGGGGTCATTCACATATCCATGTGACGGCTTGTATTGGCTAAGCACCGGCTTAAAACCGGAAAAGAAGTATAAACAGTTAAGTGAGACTTTCATCACATTTTTTGACGCAAACGATCGCGCGGTCAAGGATTAAGCAAAATACATTGTTTGTCGTCATTTCCGTGCTTCAAAACTGTAAACAATCTGTAGGGAGTTGAATTTGTAATGTTAAGTCTTTAAGTATGTGAGCGTAACCTCTCGGTTAATTCTGTGTGATTCTTACTGCTTTTCTGTGCTCTGCCTCATTTCCCGAGACTTCAAGATTCATCTTAAGTTTAGATGCGTATATACTTTGTGTGATCTCACCAAATAATTATCTATAAAATACCAATAGAGCTGATTAGATATAACAGCCATCGAGACTAAGAGAGGAAACACGTGAAGAAAATGGAAGCTCCGCACGACATGAACAATGGAGCTAGATTCAAAACAAATAGACACGGCTATGTGACAGTAGTTGAATATTATAATACCTATACTGTTATTGTCGCGTTTGAAAATACCGGAAATATCCGCGCTATTAGTGCGGCAAAATTACGTACAGGTCAACTCACCGATCGTTCTGTTGCGCCTGAATCAATTATGATTGGTGAAAAGGTTGAATCGGTTAAACACGGGATATTAACCATAACCCAAGTTGAATCTGAAAATATTGTCGTCCTGACCAATGCCAATAACGAAGAAATTAGAATGTTATTGCCTGCCGTACAGAAAATGAAAGATAAAACTGAAGAAGTTGACAGTGAAAATGTTACCTCGCCAAAACCAACCTCTCTTAGCCAACTGACTAAAAGAAATAAAAAGACCAAAGACGTTAATAGCATGCTTAAGAAAATGCTTACTGACTACGGTCGATACGATTAATTCTCTATTTTCTACAATAAAGCCTCTATAGATTTATATTCTGATATAAAAATTAATTAAGCCCGCCTTTCTCAATAAAATACGTTGCATATTCGAGTGAAAAGTTAAATTTGATCAAAGTCTCACTCTGGATCTTTACTACAAATTAACGAGATCTCCATCACAATCTCATTTTAGCTTTGTGATGAAGATCTTATTGAAATCTGAATATTTCCATTACTATGCTCTCACACAATAAGAGAACGAAGTTTCTCAACCCCTAAAATCCAATTGAGACAAATATTATGAAAAAGATTCTTGTAGTTTGCGGTAACGGCCTTGGTACTTCTCTAATGATGGAAATGGCAGTAAAAGAAGTCGCTAAAAAAATCGGTTTCGAAGCAGAAGTTGATCACGAAGATCTATCATCTGCAGCATCAAGCAATGCGGATATTTGGGTTGCAGCAACAGACGTTGCAAACCAACTAAAAGACGCTGGTAAAGAGAACATCATCAGCCTTAAAAATATTTTTGACAAAGCATCAATTGAAGAACAACTAAAAACTTTCATGTAAGGTCAAAATTATGCAAAACTTTTTCGAGTTCATGCTCGGCTTATTAAAAGAGCCGGCGATCATGGTAGGTTTAATTGCTTTTATTGGCCTAGTTGCACAAAAAGCAGATGTTTCTACCATTCTAAAAGGCACAATTAAAACCGTAATGGGTTTCCTAATTTTAGGTTTTGGTGCTGGTGCTCTTGTTGGCGCACTAAATAACTTCTCAGTTGTATTTACTGAAGCATTCGGCGTAAGTGGTGTTATTCCAAATAACGAAGCAATTGTTGCATTAGCACAAGAAGCATTCGGTTATGAAATGGCTCTAATTATGTTCTTCGCATTCGTTGTGAATATTTTATTGGCTCGTATTACTCCTTTAAAATATATTTTCTTAACGGGTCACCACACAATGTTCATGTCTATGCTGGTAGCGGTAATCCTGTCTACAGCTAACATCGAAGGCACTGCTCTAGTCGCAATCGGCTCGATCATTGTAGGTTCACTGATGGTTATCATGCCTGCACTTGCTCAGAAATACACAGAGAAAGTGATGGGTACCGATCAGCTGGCGATGGGTCACTTCTCAACGTTCTCATACTTAGTATCGGGTTACATTGGTAGCAAGTTTGGTGACACTTCAAAATCAACAGAAGACATCAACGTACCTAAGAGCCTAATGTTCCTGCGTGATACGCCCGTTGCTGTAGCAACAACAATGGCCATCTTCTTTATGTTTGCTTCAATTGTTGCTGGCGGTGACTTTGTTGAAACAGTATCAGGCGGTCAAAACTGGGTAGTATTCACCTTCATGCAGTCTCTTGTATTTGCCGGTGGTGTTTACATCGTACTGCAAGGTGTGAAGATGCTGATAGCTGAAATCGTTCCTGCATTCAAAGGTATCTCTGACAAACTCGTACCGGGCGCAAAACCTGCTCTAGACTGCCCTATGGTATTCCCTGTAGCACCAAACGCGGTACTTATCGGTTTCCTTTGTTCTTTCGCTGCTGGTCTACTAGCAATGACAGTTCAAGGCGCGCTTGGCTGGACAATCATTGTAGCGGGCGTTGTTCCACACTTCTTCGTAGGTGGTGCAGCAGGCGTTTACGGTAATGCGACAGGCGGTCTACGCGGTGCAGTTCTTGGTTCATTCACGCAAGGTCTGTGTATCTCTTTCCTACCAATGCTACTGCTTCCAGTACTGGGTGGCCTTGGTCTTGAAGCGACAACGTTTGCTGACTTCGACTTCGGTGTTGTTGGTCTTATCCTAGGGTGGATTGTTTCATGAGCTTATTCGATTTAATTGGTAACCAAGGCGTTATCATCAACTCTGAAGAAAACCTAACGGTTGATGCGGCAATTGATGTGACTTGTTCAACACTGCTAGCGAGCAACAAAATTGAAGCAAGCTATGTTGAAGCTATCAAGCAAAAGCATAAGGACATTGGCGCGTACTATGTTCTAGCACCAAAGATTGCGATGCCTCATGCTCGCCCTGAAGATGGTGTGAACGAAGCATCACTGCAAGTAACGGTATTCAAGAAGGGTGTTGATTTAGAGTCAGAAGACAACGGTGACGTTTACCTTTCGATTACTCTGGCAGCGATGGACTCAGATAGCCACATCCATACGATTATGGCGCTATCAGAGTTGTTCCAGAATGATGATGACATTGATGCCATCATCGCAGCGGAAACTGAGCAAGCGATCATCGAGATCTTAAAGCGATACTAATCTCGATCTAAAGATCCTGATAAGCCCCCATGAAAAAAGCGATAGCCTCGGCTATCGCTTTTCTGTTTCTGGTGCTTCGTCATTTCGACCGAGTATGAATTTAGGCATCACACCTCGAAAACATTTAATGGCGTTAAAACGCGTACATTCGTTTATCTGTTGATAATTCAAAGCAATATTGCGCGTGTTTATTAAGGCACTCAAACACTTCTCGATCCAACTTAAAATTATCAACGTGGTCCGTCAAAATAGCGAGTGTTTCTTCTAATGTCATACCTGCACGATAAGGGCGAGACTGAGTTAGCGCTTGAAACACATCCACTACAGCAACAATTCGACTGGGTTGATCCAACTCTTCAGCCGTTTTGCCCATTGGGTAACCCGAACCATCTAACCTTTCATGGTGATTAGATGCCCACTGACAAACCTGAGGTGAACTGAACAACTCCTGCAATGCGAATCGAGTGTCCGTTGCATGGCGTTTAATACAGCAATACTCTTCTTCAGTAAGTAAATCCGGCTTATGCAGAATGTCATTAGGGGTTTGCAGTTTACCGATATCATGAACCAACCCAGCCAGATAGAGTTTACGCTGAGTGGTGTATGAATAACCCAGCTGTTTGGCGAGGTATTCTGAAAGCTGCCCAACCTTCAAAGAGTGCTTAAAGGTAAACGAACTTTTGGTATCAACGACGTTGGCAATAAATTCGGCAAAGGCCACTGTTTCATCCAACGACATCTGTTGAGAGAAGAATGGCACAGGCTCAAAATTATCCCTCATGTTCTCGATGTATGGGATCTCCATAGAAAACCAGAAATCATCTAGGTCGACCAACTCACACATGTGTTGAACAAGGTTGGTTTCGAACATCTCATCGGCTTGTTCAGTCAAACGTTCAATGATGCTCGCTTTGCCATCGGGTGTTAGGTTTCCATAACGATCAGAAGAAGTTATGCCGTATAGATAATCCACTCTATCAGCAAGCATCACGATAGCTGCTAACTCTTTTTCTAACTCGCTGATATGAATAGCCTTTAGCTCAGACCACGGAGTATGGTGATAAAGAACCGGCTTAGCGAATATAGAAAGAACTGGACACTCTTTTAATATTTGGTAGCCCTTTTGACAATGGTGATAGCTTGAGTCAGGTACAAACCCAGACGTTAAACTGAGCTGTTCATCAATTTGCGAGACACCACAGTCGTGAATCAAGCCTAACGAAAACGCGAGCTGCGCTTGCTCTTCTTCCCACCCCACACTCAGAGCACATCGATACGCGATGTAGCCCACTCTCTGTCCATGATTTTTACTTTCGAAACCGACGTTATCAAGCGCCTTAGCAATACCGAATAGAGCCTTCCTTAGGTCCACGGTCACGTCCTGGCAATGTTGATTCATTATTTAAGCCTAGCATTTTTATAGTTTTTATATATTTAGGCCGTTAATACTAATGCATAGCTAATGATTATATACACAACTATTGTAAGGTTTAATGAGTTTCGTGATAGATCTAACGTATCACGAAAAATCCGTGCTACAAGTGGTTGCATATTAAAAATCATGCGACATTATAGCCTGCCGACTAAGATTCGCTTAAGTTAAGCAGCCATAAGAAAAGGAAAGACATGTTTAAAACGGTTATCGACAACGAACTCTCCATCGCATTGGTTGAAGAGAGCTTCGCTTCTCACTACGCGGAAATCTCACAAAGCCAGAGTGAGTACCTAAGCCAATGGCTCGTGTGGCCGCCACATTGTAAAACCGAGCAAGACTTTAGGCTCTTCATCCAACGCTCGCTACACGATTATGCGGAAGGGAAGAGCATGACTTGTGCAATCGTGTATCAAGACAAGGTCGTCGGTAACTGCAGTTTCAATACCATTGATCATGATAAGCAAAAGGTGACCATAGGTTATTGGTTATCTGAGACATACCAAGGAAAGGGGATTGTGACGCGCGTTGTCCAGAAGCTGATTGATATTGCTTTCAATGAGTTAGATATGGAAAAGGTCGAGATATCAGCCGCAACTGGTAACCAAAGCAGCCGTAAGGTTTGTGAGCGCTTACATTTCACGTTAGAAGGTATCATCACGCGTAACGAGAACTTGAATGGTCGCATCGTTGACCACGCTATTTATGGCCTTCATCGCTCTAAATTCTAAGCTCTAAGCTCTAAGCTCTAAGCAGTAGTAACTAAGAAGTCACTCGCTTGTGAATCGGAATATGAAAAAGCCACGGCATAAGTCCGTGGCTTTGTTATTTGACGAGCCTGAAAAGCTCTTAAAGCTCCAGCTTATGCGATCTTAGGAATCACGATACTGAATTTGGCACCACCATGGTTGCTGTCGTCGATTTTGATATCCCAAGAAAGCTTTTTAGCCGCCGATAGAGCAATCGCGAGGCCTAACCCCAATCCACCGGTGGTCGACGTTCTGCTTGAGTCTAGTCGAGAGAACGGAAGGAATACCTCATCACGCCTATTCTCTGGTATTCCAGAACCATTGTCTTCAATCACCACCAGCCAGTTTTCTGAGTTCTCATCTAACGTCATCCACACTTGGTCTTGTGTGTAATTACCCGCATTCTTGAGAACGTTATCGAACACCAAGCGTGCCATTGAGCAATCACACTTAATCTTGCACTCTAGCTGTACTTTAGATTCAAAGGTGGCATTGTCTAGTTTCGAGTAACGAATTCGGTCTAGGCAATACTCACGAAGATCGGAGGTCACTTTAACGAGCTCAAAGAAAGAGTTATCCATGACATTCAACTTCGACAGCATGATGATTTCTGACGTGAGCTCGTTGATATCCTCAATGTAGGTATCAATGTCATCGAAAAGAACCTGATGATTATCGGGGGCTCCCCTTCTTAGGATATCGGTCGCCAGTTGAATACGACTTAGCGGAGTTCGTACTTCGTGTGGGATAGCTTGAGCGAAAATATGACTTTGTTTTACTTTGCTTTCGATCTCTTCAGCCATGAAGTTAAAACTGCTGGCCAAATCAGAAACAGGATGGATGTCGTCCATGTCAGATCGAGTACTAAGCTTGCCCTTACCAAACTGTTTCTGCTTCTCGACGAGCAACTCTATTCTTTCTTGAAAACGCCTCACAGGTAAGTAAACACTTGCTCCAATCGCCACAATCACAGCCAACAACAGCCCTAACAAAAAGTGTCGTTCTGAGTCTTCGTACCATTCAATGTCATGAGAGAAAAAGTCCCCTACCTCACTGAACCCAAAACTGAATTTAGAGTTTGGTAGCTGAAACACGGCCGAATAGAGGTTGTCATCACTTAGATATATCGGCACACCGTTTAAGGTTGTGTATAACTCACATTGTTGGCAAGGCGCCTCGCCCGACCAATTCTCCAACAGGCGCAAATTGAAGATATAAAATTGTTGGTAGCCTGTTCTATCGAGCTCTTTATAGAGTGAGTTTTCTTGATTGTGTTGACGAACATACTGCTCCGCAAAGTAGATGCCATCATTGAGGAAGGTTTCGATCTCGGTGCGTCGCATGTGCCCCTCACCAAGGTTCAAGAACAAAAATATCGTTGCCGACATCCCAGTCACAATCCCAAGGTATAAGCGAGCAAACATCGAAACCGAGCGAAGCTTCGTAGCAATGAACTTACGCAACCAGCATGTACCCCTTGTTGCGAACCGTACGAATCAACTGTTTGTCTTTGGCGTGAATACGTAGCTTTCGGCGCAAACCAGACACTCGCATATCAATCGAGCGGTCGTTGAACGCGTAATCTATCCCTCTAAATAACTGACAGCACTGATCTCGAGTCACGACCTGACAGATGTTATTAACGAGAAGGTTTAAGATTTCAAATTCAGCAGAAGTAAGCTTAAGGTTTTGGCCGTAGAGCGTGGCACTTTGAGCAGAGCTGTTGATTACAATATCGCACTGTTTTTCAGCCGTAGTTTCTTGCGCAGTTGTTACGGGAGTCGCTCGACGCAATAACGCTTCAATTCGCGCTAACAAGGCATGGCCACGAATCGGTTTGGCAACGTAATCGTCCGCACCAAATTTAAACAAGCTGACCTCGCTCATTTCATCGGCGGAAGCCGTTAGCACTAAAATCATTCCATTGTAAAACTCACGGGCTTGACGGCAAATTTGCGCGCCGCTCATCCCTGGAAGCATCAAGTCCAACAGCACTAAATCAGGTTCAATACTGCGGATCGCTTCAAGTGCCAAGTTCCCTTCATGAACAACGCTAACATTGTAACCTTCAGCTTCGAGGTAAAGCGTCGTTAGACGAGCTATCTCTTGGTCATCTTCAACAATGAGCACTTTGGTTTTCGACATTCCTATCACCAGTATTTATTAAAAGCGAAGGCAGTATATATACTGGTCATAGATCATCAATGTTGGAATCAGAGCCCTACATTTACCGTACGCAAAACATAGTAATCACTTTTGTACATACACGTTTACAGAATAGAGAACCAACAACCGGTGCGCCTTGGTTTATCAAGGTTTCCTCCTTCAGAGCACATTATTTGCTGTGTTTTAATCGCCTACCACCCGCTTACATTTGCTTTATTTTCTTACGCGCACTTACATTTGATGCGTTTACAAAACCCAATCAAACCAACTATCCATACACCAATGATATAACAGTTAATAATACTGAAAAATCTCAATTTACTGGATAGAAAATTCAATATGATAGACTTACAAGCAAAGGTAATCGATTACCTAATCCTACGCTCAGAGCTTTCCATTTTTCATCGTGAGGTGGACTCTGTTAAGCAATACCTTATTAAAGTAACATTCACCCCATTAATAAATAGATTCAATATTACGCAATAATTACTTCCACAGGGCCTATTTTAAGATGAATAAAACGCTTTCACTGTTATTGACCACCACCGCTTTAATTTCAATATCGTCTTCTACTGACGGTTAGAAACCAGAATCCAATTTGATGCGCGACAACCGAACACACGATTTCGGTGATCGCTGTTCGACCAAAATATCAGTTCACCGAGTTCAATATGATGACAAGTTATCAACCTTTCGAGCATCTCCAGTGTCCAATTTGGATATATGACATTGATAATAAGAGAATAACTTGGGCAAACAGCAGCGCCCTTCCTCTATGGGAGTCTGAATCTCTATTTGAGCTGACATCACGTGACTTTAGTGTCGAGATGTCAAAAGCAATCGAAGCGACATTGGAAGAGTACCAAAGGCAATTTCTACGCAACGAAAGCATCAAGACATGGTGGAACTTCACTCCCAACTACATTTCGAAGCGTGCATTATGTCTGTTTTCTGGGATCCCATTGCACGATGGTCGAACGGGTATGTTGGTACAAGTCGTCGCTGAAGAAGGCAGTTTAAGGCACGACCTCGCTTGCTCTGATGGTTCAAACCTCTCCCTTCTATTTGATAAGTCGGGAAGCGTAGTAAGTGCTAACTCCGCGTTTTTTCACAACTACGGCTCACCGTTTAGCACCCTATCCGACTTCGTTTCAAGTGAAGAGACAGCAGCACAATGGCTGTTTACCGTGCGCAAAGGCCGAGAGATATTAGAAGAAGTCAGCTGCGAAATAGATGGCAAGACACACCATTTTGATGTGCAAGGAAAGTGGCTCTTTGATAAAAGCGAACTGCTGTTAAACCTAACCTGTACAACAAAGCAAAAAGAGAAACTGATAAAAGCCAGATACAACGCAGAACACGACTGTTTAACGGAGCTTTATAATCGCCGTGGGATCAGCAACCTTCTAGAAACCAGCATTGCCTATCGCTCACCGTTTGAATTGATGTTTGTCGACCTTGATGGCTTCAAATTAGTTAATGACACTTATGGGCACACTGTCGGAGACCAACTACTCAAACAGGTTGGTGAACGCCTTAAACAGTTGGTTGATGAGAAATGCATGATAGGGCGATTTGGTGGCGACGAATTCATTGTGATTGCCCACACCTGCCGAAATCAAAATATCCCACTACTTTGCTCTCGCATCATTGATGCCTTAAACCGAAGTTTCCATATCAGAGGCATCGGCAGTTTATCTGTCGGTTGCAGCATAGGTACCGCGCATTTCCCTGATAACGCGGTTGACCAAGAAACATTGCTAAAGCAAGCGGGTATGGCGATGCATCTTGCAAAAGCGAATGGTCGAAACCGCTTCCAAACGTTTACCCCAGACTTAGCACAAACCCTGCATCGCAAAGTGGAGATCCGCCACCGACTGGCACGCGCCATCGAAAACGACGATCTCAACCTTCACTACCAACCGATCATGAACACCAACAGCGACAAGGTAAAAGGGTTTGAACCCTTACTTCGATGGTCGGACAAAGAGCTAGGTAACATCGGCCCTGATGAGTTTATTAGCTTAGCGGAGGAGACAGGGCAGATTGTACCGCTCGGCAAATGGGTTCTTAACTCTGCACTCAAACAGCTATCTATATGGCAACGTGAGTTTGATAGTGAGTTGATGATGAGTATCAATATTTCGAGTATTCAGATGCACGCCACCTTTGCCGAGCAGCTATTAGCAATGTTGAACTTCTATAATATCCAACCTCAAAGCATCGCCCTTGAGATCACCGAATCTTCGATGATTTTCAAGCACGGTGAAGTCAGGCAAGCATTAAGCGATATTTCTAAATTAGGTGTTGAACTTCACCTTGATGACTTTGGCACAGGCTACTCGTCACTATCGATGTTGCATGACTTACCGATTAGCACCGTAAAACTCGATAAAAGCTTTGTCCACGGTTCACACAAAGGGAGCAAAGCGATTGTCCAAGCCACCCATGCTATCTGTGAAAAATTGGGGCTAAAAGTGGTTGCTGAAGGTGTCGAAACCGAAACGCAAAAAGCGTTCTTAATCGATTGTGGATACCAGTATCTTCAGGGATTTTTATTTAGTAAACCAATTCCCTCAAATGAAGTCGAAAGTCAGTTTTTGAGTTGTCGACAAATCTACAATTAAAGACTTATTTATCAATAAATTAAGTCGTTTGAATGCTTCCTAAACAATCGGCTGCTGTGGGTGTGCACGCTTACGTATGCTTACATAGCGTTTAACAGTAAGTAAAAACAATTAAATTATTGTTTATAAAGAAAATTACTTAGAAACTCAAACAATAAAACACCAAACTATTATACCCACTAACTGTAATGACTTTGGTATTTAGATTACCCTCATTCCGTCCCTTTAGCAGAGCAAATAATCGGTAACCATGAACAGACAAAACGGCTTCACTCTTTTAGAACTCATCATCTCTGTATTAATTTTATCGGTCGTTTCGGCGACAGCTATGGTCAAGTTCTTAGACGTTCAAGGAAGTGCTCGTGCGAGTAAAATACACGATGTGGCTGGTAACCTTCGCACGGGTATCGATATGATCTACGCGAAGTCAGCGATTGCTGGCGTTGAGGATGAATGCAACTATGTTGAAAAGACGGAGATTGAGACCTACTACGTCTGCCACGGCTATCCAATCGCCTATGTTGACTCACTAAGAAGACTACTCAATATCGACGCAACAGAGCTTCATGTCATCAACAAAGAAGTAGACTCTGGCAGCAATGCAGAAAGAGTAGCTGCCATCTCTTTCGACACCAAAAACTACACCTATTCGCCAGAAGGAGACTTTTGTCAGGTGCTTTACCAGCCAGAAAAAGAACCGCAAATCGTGGTGCTTGATGGTGCATGTTAAATACTCAACGATTGCACGCTTTCATAGTTAACACAAAGCCACCGCAACAGATCTTTGAATATCATGTGGTTATGCTAACATTTGCTCAAAAATAACACGAATTGATCTAACTTGTTGCTACTTACACTTTTAGGCAGTGCTCATGGTATAACACCAACCTCATTCATATCTTATTTTCATCACTAGCCGATGAATATTTACATGCACACATATTTGATACATATGTCAATGATAATCCCATTAAAATCCTTTAATCAACACCTCATGATAAACATCACCCTTTCCCTATTTTAAATATCCCATCTTAAAGTTTCATTATTTAAACTTCGTAATAGAATAAATTAAAGTCAATTATTCAACAAATATAATTAATTCTATCATTGATTAATTTAATTAAATCACAAAAACAATAAGCCGTTTAAATTATATTAATATCACATAAACTGACATAATTTAATTTTATCCTGAAAAATTCTGATAAATCTGACACATCGATAATCTGAATGAATACCATCAGAAGCTACATTAGAAACCTCTAAATCCAGTCGCTAAACCTACCGCGTAGAAGCTGTGAAATGGATAAATACCAAAACAAATGGATAAATCCCCTTTACCCCTTGTAAATCATTGGCTTTCATTTATAAATTCAACTTTTGGGTGAACATCTCCATAACCTTTCGTTAAAGCCCAAATTCTGCGATTAGTATCAACATCTTAAGAGAAAATGGTGACATTTTGGTTATATTATTTAGATCGAACTCTTGTGTTGAATGACAATCCCAGCCATCACATATCCATCACACAAATATAATAACTATCGCTTAGGAGTTGAGCTATGCACTGTTCTTTCAATATAAATAACAATAATGAGAGCTTGCAACTGATCTACAATGAAGAAAAGATATACATAAAAAGAGACAGCAATAAGATATCAGAGGAAACTCTTAATAATAAAGAGAGTTTTGTTTTCAAATACCTTATTGAACACTCGTCAATATCAAACCCTCAATCTGCACGAGATGTTGAAGAGTCTTTTAAATTACACTTTGATGAAGAGTTTAGTTTATACGCGTTAAAAAACATTATTGCTTCTATAAGAAAGAAATATCGAATCTTATGTAAAAAAGCGAAGGTAGATAATAATAGCGAACTTATCTCTAACCTTTATAAGGTAGGTTACTTTATCGATCTCGATAAAAGCTCAACCAACCGTATCGCACCTAAGTACGACATCAACCAGTTCAAGCCCAGCCAGTTCGGGATGTTGAAACTGATGTTCAACACCTATCATCGAGAGCTGCTCAAGGCTCTGATAGCCGTGTTCACCATCTCTTCCTTTTTCCTATTCGTTGTCTACTTTTTCCAAATCCTTTATACGACGAAGATTGCAGATGAATACAACGAAAACACCAAACATATTGTTGAAGAAATCATGCTCTATGGTTGCGATAACCAAGGGGCTGTGCACTCATTAAGGCATTCGCTCAACCTGGATTCTGTCATCATGACTACGTCTTATGGTTCATGTTATATCTCCAAAACACGATCGAAAATGGTAGACCTTGATCAAGTTGATGACTTTTACGATAGTGCCGATTTCGCTTATTCACGCTTCGCAGACACTAAGCATGACATTGACCTTACGGTGCGTATTTCTACACGCTCTATTGAAGCTCGATACAAAAACTCACTATTGCCTCTGTTAGTCGACTCGGTCTCGATCCAGAAGAATGGTTATTACATTCTGAAACTTGGTGAAGAAAGTAAAGCTATCTATCAAACACCACTGCCAACCGGCGCAACCATTACCTTTTACAGTGACGATATTGTCGTACTGTGGACTGCGCTTTCTCTGATTCTCGCCACACTGCTTTATCGCTCCTATATTCTGGGCTTTATGATCTACCTGTTTCGTTGGAAACACATCTCCTTTGAAGAAGAGCCCATCATCAACACCGAAGACAACAGCGTCCTGTATTACGAGTTGTTATCTCGAGTTCGTAACGTTGGCGTTTTAAGCTTCATCAACACCATGAGACGCACCAATTTACTCACCTTTCACACTATCTTGCTCATCGAGACGGTCAGAAAAGCCAAATTACACAACAGCCATGAGATCTATGGTGTCAACGTGTGTCCGAGCGCTTTGGTGGGGTCGAACTTCGCAAGGCTCAGAGAGCATTTGGCCGCGATGGAAGCGAATGAATTTGTCGTCGAGATTACTGAATATTCGAACATTGGCTATGGATGCGAGGTTATCGATAACATTAAGGATATCAAAAAGCTTGGTATCACTATCGCTCTGGATGACTTTGGTACAGGCAATAACAACATCGAAATCATCAATGTTATCTCTCCGGCCTATCTAAAACTGGATCGTTGTTTTGTTAAGGATATCGAGTCAGGAGAGCATCATCAGGGTGTATTGCTTAATATCTCTGAGATTGGACGCTTATCAAATATCACGATGATTTATGAAGGTGTCGAGACGCGCAGGCAGCAATACATCTTGTGTCAGCTAGGCTACAACTTACATCAAGGCTACCTATATAGCCGGCCCAATGACTCAGAGGAGCAATAGGCTCTGCCTAATAAAAATCTTGATGAGCAACCATTGCCTATTCAAATAATCATCGCTCATACAGCTGCTTGAAAGCCCACAAGGACGTAGGCTTCAAGTACCCTCCCCGCCAAACATGCTTTATCCAAAAATAAAGATATCCGATCCATTTTCATAAAACCCTTGCCAAATCGTATAAAAAGGTTAGTGTTATACACATATATATCACCATGCAGTTTTAATTATGACCGAATGGAAAGACGACCAACCGATCTTTAGGCAACTTGCCACAAAGATCAGTGACCAAATTCTTCAAGGTGTTTGGTTAGAGCAACAAGCATTACCCTCTGTGCGTGCGGTTGCTGCCGATCTCAAGATCAACCACCTTACTGTCATGAAAAGCTATCAGTTACTGGTAGATGAAGACTTGGTAGAGAAAAAACGCGGCCAAGGTATGTATGTGGCCGAAGGGGCACTTCAAAAATTGAAAGAGTCTGCACACCAATCATTCATCAACACACAGATCCCAGCCATCGCTGAGACGCTAAGCATCATTGATATGAGTGTCGAAGAACTCGTGGAACAGCTAGCACAACATATAAAGGACAAGTCATGAGTACTTTACTTTCCGTGAAAAACGTAACCAAAACCTATTCAAATCAAGTGGGTGTCGAGAACATCAACTTCGAGTTAAAGCCAGGGCAAGTACTTGGGCTTCTGGGCCACAATGGCGCGGGCAAATCGACACTGATCAAATCACTGCTTGGTGGCCACAACTATCGAGGTGAGATTGAAGTAAACGGCTACCACCCTATCCACCAGCACGCAGAGCTCATGCAGCATTTATCGTATATTTCAGATGTTAACGTGTTACCAGAGTGGATGACCGTTAAACAACTGCTTCGATACACACAAGGTGTTCACCCTAGCTTCAACAAACAAAAAGCAGAACACACGTTAAGCAGCACCAACATTAAGCTCTCTTCTAAGATCAAACAGCTTTCTAAAGGGATGAAAGTACAACTTCATCTCGCGATCATCATCGCGACTGACACTCAAGTGTTGATATTAGATGAGCCAACGCTGGGCTTAGATTTGCTGTACCGCGATACTTTTTATCGCCACCTACTAGAATGGTTCCACGACGGTGAACGCGCCATGATCATTGCAAGCCATGAGGTTTCAGAAATTGAACACCTATTAACGGATGTACTGATTTTGAAGCAAGGTCATTGTGTCCTGCAAAAAAGCATGGAAGACATCGAGCACGACTACTTCATTATCGAAGTCGCAAACAACCATTCAAGCAAGATACAGAAACTTAACCCACTCACCTCTCAGCCTGGGTTAGGGACGACTAAGTGGCTATTAGAAGGTCAATACAAAGCGCAGGTTGAATCACTGGGTAACATCTATAACGTTGGTCTAGCAGACCTATTCCTTGCAACACAGACGGAGAAGGCATAATGCATCCAAGTTTTTACATGCTAGAAAAAGAACTCATCGAGCACAAAGTTAACACTCGATTGCCTCTGTTTGTCGCGTTATGTGGTTTCTTACTGTTCGTTGGTCTGTTCTTTAATGGCGCAGCGCAACATGAATTTTTCTTCGAAATGCAAGTGAACGGTGACGTGAGCGACATTCACAGAGAGTTCGCACAAGATCTCAACTCAGTGATCTACTTTGGCGCGGGCCTTATTTCACTGATCCTGTCGACGCTTTACATCCCTAAAACGCTGCGTAAAGAACGCCAAGAAGGCAGTTCAATGTTTTGGAGAAGTATGCCGGTATCCAACGCAATGACTCACGGCGTGAAGCTAGGCTTCGGTTTAGTGGTTATTCCGGCTATCTGTGCGTTGTTAGTGCTGTTCGCAGATTTTCTATTCTGGATATTGAACGTCTCAAGTGAGCAACAACTGGCGCTATTGGTTGAGCAGCAATCTCTGTTTTATGTGCTGAGTAACTGGGTCGTGTTTTTTGGAAGAATGATGTTAGTTGCACTGGTTTTATTACCACTGGCAACTGTCACTCTAGCTATTTCGCAGCTGGTGAACTCTCCATTGCTTGTCATTTTCATCTCAAGCTATGCGATTAAGTTCCTCTCTGTCGCCGTGTTTGGGTTCTATGGCATCAATGACTTCCTATCTCTCATCGCGTCATTACCAATGAATGTGCTCATAGCAAGCAACCCATTAAGTGCGATTGCAGAAGCGCCGATTTTATCTCTAGGTATTTACGCACTGATTGGTGTTGGTGGCTATCTTCTGAGCCTAAAGCTGAACCGAACCGATGATGTCAGTTTGAAGACGCTCTTCCAACGTTAACGCATTAGCTGCTGACGTTGGTGTTATCTCTCCCGAGCAGGTAACCACATCAGATATCAAAATCTAAATCAAAGCTTCTGAGAAATCAGGAGCTTTTTTATTATCAGGACTTTAACGAATACAGGGGTGCGAAACCAAGGAACAAGAAACAAGAAACAAGAAACAAGAAACAAGAAACAAGAAACAAACAGTTTTAGTTTAGGGGAATAGATTTAACAAACGAAGATAAACTTAGAGGAGGTATTAATGAGCTGACATTGAATTGCATTGTTGTTGATGCCTGCCAGCTCTTTGGGGATGATTTCGTTAGTCGCCGACCAGATGAAGGTCCTTGAGAGTGCTAATGAAATCAGTTTGTTGCGTTTTACATTTGATTAAGCTTTTTAGCTTTTAAAGCTTTACGATTTAAAGCTTATTTCTTTGATGCTTCTTTTGACGTGTCTTTCCAGTATTGGATACGAACGCGATGAAGCTGTGCTCTTCTCATTTTTTTCATAAGGGATATTTCCTTTTCTTTAACTGCTCTTCATGAGCTATTTTTATTGCCAACCATTCGAATCTAACGGTGTTTGATGTCCAGATCAATGATACAAATCACAAAATTTATAGAGTTTTGAGTACCATTTACATCAAAGTATGACCTAGCTATCAACTATGGCTCAATTTAATATCTTAAGCCGTTGTTCGAAATTTAGATTAGTTATCTCAGATGACAAATTCATTTCAGTATCAATACAGTTCAATGATACGTACTTAATAGACCGGACCAACGCGGATTTAGTTCCAACATCCTATCTTTTATTACTCACCTTACCCTAAAAGTTACAGCGTAACCAAGCCTATCTTCAATGTGAACAATTAATCGCCACATCAGCCTATACGTCACAACATCAAAATGGGATTATGTTTGTAATGGGTAGAGCTTTTTATAGAAGAAAGCCGTAGTGAATAAAATTAAATGGACGTAATTATGAGTAAAGTAATTCTGCAAGGGCATATTCTAGTGCCAGACAACGACCTAAAAGCCGTCACACAAGCCTTGGTTGTACACAAAGAACTGACATTGGAAGAACCTGGTTGTATCGTGTTTCGAGTCAGTCAAAGCACGCTTCAACCTAATCGCTTTGAAGTGTATGAAGAATTCACTAGCCGAGAAGCATTCGAAGCGCACCAACAGCGAGTAAAAACGTCTGAATGGGGTGATCTTTCCAAGAACGTGACTCGTCATTATCAAGTCACCGATGTTCCGACATCATAATGATACATCCGCTTGCCAATAGTATCGTCACGTTGATCAAACAGGATCCCTTACGAATGCAGGTTTTAGACTGTGTCTCTCAGTTGGATTTACCGCAGTGTTATGTTGCTGCAGGCTTTGTGAGAAACCTCGTTTGGGATCACCTACATGGCTATGCCTCCCCGACTCCACTCAATGATATTGATGTGATCTACTTTGATCCCATTGATACCTCTTACGAATCGGATTTTAGATACGAGGCTCAGCTTAAACAATGCTTACCCGAACTGCATTGGCAAGTTCGCAATCAAGCCTGCATGCACACTAGAAATGGAGATGAACCTTACCAAGGCTCATTGGATGCGATGAGTTACTGGCCAGAGAAAGAAACCGCAGTCGCCGTAAAGCAAAATCTTAATGGAGACATCGAGTGTATTTCATCTTTTGGTTTAGAGAGTTTGTTTGATTTGAAGATCACACCGAACCCCAATCGCAGCAAAGACGTGTTTGACCAACGAGTTCAGTCTAAGAACTGGTTAACTCATTGGCCCAAATTAGCGATTGGTCACAGTTAACGATTAACCACAGTGAGTTAATGAGCGGCTACAGTCAACTAGCAGCCAGATTCAAAATGAAAACCATTGACTAAAAGCCCAATCAGATCGAACATGCCCCCACTTGCTTAGCTTATTAGCTTAGTAAGTTAGTAACTAACCAAGTCATCAACCGCGCGCGGTCACTCACTGCTGCGCTCTCTCGTCATACTGAGTAACGACCATGAACCAACAATACATGCTGCAAGCTCTTGAAGCTTCGCGCCAAGCCCTACCCGACTGTCAACCAAACCCGCCAGTGGGCTGTGTTTTGGTTAAGAACGATAAGGTGGTGTCTGTTGGGTACACGCAAAAAGTCGGCGGAAACCACGCCGAGGTCGAAGCGCTCAATAGCTATGACGACGGATTGGACGGAGAAATGGAAGGGGTTACCGCTTACGTAACTTTAGAGCCATGTTCATTTGTAGGCAGAACACCCGCTTGCGCCAATACATTGGTTAAAGCCGGTGTTAAACACGTAGTGGTGGCGATGCTAGACCCAGACCCTCGTAATAATGGTCGTGGTGTTGCGATCCTTGAATCGCACGGCGTGAAGGTGGATGTGGGGTTATGCCAAACACAAGTGAGCGCCTTTTTATCCCCTTACCTTGGTAGGTCCTAGATCTTAAACAACCAGTATTAGTTCAATTTCACTCGGTAAAGCGGGTTGACTGGCTTATCGACAAAATACGACCAGATATGATCGTAGACAGCATGTTGGTTGGGGAATGGCGCTAACGCTTTTGCCTCTTCTAAATTGCACCAACGGTACTCCGTATGCTCGTCATTCAGTTCAATCGCTTGGTTGGGTGGGCATAGCACCGCAAACACAGGGATGAGCTGAATCACATTAACGTGAGCCTCGTAAAACTGCTCCAGAAACTGCGCGTTATACAAGGCTTCCACTTTAATTTGGGTCTCTTCTTCAAACTCGCGCACGATAGCCTGCCAGCCTGTTTCACCTGCTTCAATCGAGCCTGCGACATGGCACCAAAACTCGCCCTTCACACGCTTCATAAGTAGCATTTTCATTTGTCCGTCGATCTCTGAAATAGCGACACCAGATACAATCGAAGTATTGAGTGGAATCATAACGTTACCTTAGGTTGAACAAGAGGGCGGCAAGGCTACCACCCTTCGTTTGTTAAATTGTTTTCTATGATTAAAAACGAGAAGTTACTCATCAATTAATGAAGTTCAAGCCATAGCTCATGGGTTCAATGTTAACCATCTCGCTTAGCTATCCAGTAATAGAACCATTTCTTATTTGAGGCGCTTTTCGATAAAGAGTAGAATCGCCGCCTTGTACTGTGTTTAAAGCCTTTAAACATACACAGTAGACTCACAACCATTTATCACCACGATATAAGTAGTAAGACGACAATATGCACTCATCCAAACCAACGCACGACTCAGAAAACAGCCACACACCTGAGCATTGCTTCACTCGCTTTCAACAGCCGATCGAGTCATATTCGTTGCCTGAGCGTTTCACCTTCCCGTTCTATTACGAACCACACGCACTGTGTGAAATCGCTTCTCATCAGCTTCAACAATATCTAGAAACTCAAACCGACTGGCAGCATGACTTCGGACTGGATTCTGACGCTGGTCGCGGCAAAATGTTTGGTGTGTTGTTAGTAAGAAGTCCAGAAGGTGAATTGGGTTACTTCTCTGCTTTCTCTGGTAAAATCGCCGATCAAAACTTATTACCTCACTTTGTACCGCCAGTCTTCGACATGCTCAGCAGCGACAGTTTTTTCCATCAAGACACGGCCGACATGATGGCTGTTAATGCGAAATTTAAAGCGCTGCAAGCAAACGCTGATTACCTTGAACTGTGTGAACAATTAGCACAACAGAAAGCACAAGCTGAACAAGAGATTGAAGCTCAGCGTTTATTAATTATAGAAGGTCGAAAAATACGTAAAGAACAACGTGAAAAAGGCAAAGAAAACCTTGATGAGCAAGCTTTCGAAGAGCTAAATAACGAACTAAACAAAGCCAGTGTTGCCGACAAGAATCAGCAGAAGTACCTTAAACTCAACTGGGAACAAACTCTGAATGAGCTTCAAGGTAAAGTTGACGTATTTACGACTCAAATAGCGGAACTCAAAAAGCAAAGAGCACGCATCTCTCATCAGCTCCAACACAAGTTGTTTTCACAATACGCTTTCCAAAATGCGGAAGGCAATGTCGAAGACCTTAACCAGATCTTTGAAAATACGCCAAACAAGATTCCACCAGCCGGTTCTGGTGAATGCGCGGCGCCAAAACTTCTGCAATATGCGTATTTGAACGGATACACACCGCTGGCACTGGCTGAGTTTTGGTGGGGCCGTTCACCGAAATCTGAAATTCGCAAACACAAGAAATACTACGCCTCTTGCCAAAGTAAGTGTGTACCGATTTTAGGCCATATGATGAAAGGTCTAGAAGTCGATCCAAACCCATTGCTAGAGAACCCAGCAGAAGGAAAAGAGCTGGATATTCTGTTCCAAGATGAGCACATTGTTGTAGTACACAAACCATCAGGTTTTCTATCCGTGCCGGGTAAAAACATTAAAGACTCGGCCTACACACGCGTTCAAGAAATGCACCAAGATGTTGAAGGGCCATTTGTTATCCACCGTTTGGATATGGCGACCTCTGGCATTCTGATATTTGCTTTAACACGACGTGCGAACAAAAGCTTACAGAAGCAGTTCATTACTCGTGAAGTTGAGAAGCGATATGTCGCAATGATTGAAGGTGTGCTAGACCAAGATGAAGGCTATATTCGACTACCATTGCGTGGTGACTTGTATGACCGCCCTCGTCAGATTGTCTGCTTCGAACACGGCAAGCCTGCAGAAACAAAGTGGGAAGTGATTGAGCGAAACGAGCAGACCACTAAGGTTTACCTGCACCCTAAAACAGGGCGTACACACCAGTTGCGTGTTCACTGTTCACATGAAGAAGGCCTTAACATGCCTATCGTCGGTGACGGCTTGTATGGCAACAAAGCTGACCGTCTTCACCTACACGCAGAAAGGCTCGCACTGCACCACCCAATCACCAAAGAGTGGATGGAATTCCAGTTCGATGCTGAATTCTAAAATATCTCATTAGTACCGAGCTTTAAAAAAGGAGTCACAACCGCTTGTGGCTCCTACCTCTTTTGGGTATATCTCCACGCTTATTGCACTACATCAAGATTCACTTTGTTGTGAAGAGTAGCATGCCCACCTTCTTCTCTCCTTGAGGCCTTTGATATGTCATCAGCTGCTTTGAATTTGCACCACAACACACAAACTTCTTCTTTGATAACTGCGCAAGCACCAAGCTTGAAACCACTAGCAACCAAAAAGCCTAATCTAAATTTGGCAATGCTAAGCTTAATTGAAGAAGTTAAAAACGAACTCCCACTTTACGAATCGGAGACGTTTATCTGTGGGCCAAAAGGAAACTGCTCGGGTTGCTCTAAGAAACTACTAGAGATGGTCGACAGTGAGTTAATGTATTGGGAGCACAGTATTTCCATTGGCCGAGGCCCTAACTTCGAGGAACTGCGCCGCTTTGGTAAGCTTTGCAGCAGCGTTCGACGTGGTTTAGAGCGTAACGGTTTAGTCGAAAAACGCCCAAAGAAAAGATAACAAGCCAAATCGATAATCATTACAATGTGTCGTTGGCGATCACAAGCCACCCTGCTACTAACTGATTGAACTCGTTAGCTATAAAAGTAATAATGTTTTGTAATACAATTCAGTGCGCAGACCGACTTCGTAGATTCGAACTCATAGAGATAAGCTCATCGATACTTTCACCATATTCTTGAACGACTCTATCCTTCTTGTCTGACGTGCCTAGCCTTCTGTATATCAATATCACATCAATTAAAAACCTACCTTGGACAACGGAGAGCCACCTTGAAGAGACCACAACCAGTACTGGGAAAGACCGGTATGCTATTTTTTCTCGTCATAATAAGTGCTTTCCCTCCATTGACTATCGACCTTTACTTACCTGCGCTTCCGCAGATGGTCGAGGTGTTTAATACTGATCGATCCATGGTCAACCTAACCCTGAGCAGCTACTTCGTTACTTACGCCATCGGTCTTTTGTTCTGGGGGCCGCTCAGCGAAAAATTTGGTCGTAAGCCGATCCTATTGATTGGATTAGCGGGCTATATGGTCGCGAGCATATTGTGCGCGATGACCAATAGCATCGAACAGTTGATTGGTGCTCGTGTATTCCAAGCCTTTGCGGGCAGTGCCATCACCGTTATCGCGACTGCCATTGTCAAAGATCTTTATGACGGCCGAGAACGTGAAAAGATCATGGCGACTATCATGTCACTGGTGATCATCGCACCAATGGTTGCGCCTGTGTTTGGCGCCTTTTTACTGAAAATTGCTTCTTGGCGAATGATGTTTGTCACGCTCGCCATTTTTGGTGCATTTGCGTCAGTATTAGCTTGCTGCTACCAAGAAACACTCGAAAACAAATACCAAGGTTCCATATTCCGCTCATGGGGAAGAATGGGCGTGGTCATGAAAAACCGCTCGTTCGTCAAGCTGCTGGTCATTTTCTCTATCATACCGATGGCGTTGATGGGCTTTCTTGCAGCGGGTTCTTATATCTACATCGATCACTTTGGATTGACCGAACAACAGTTTAGTTACGCGTTCGCATTCAATGCATTGTGCGCCTCATTTGGTCCAACAATTTACATGAAGTTGTCCTACCGAATGCCGGTTCAAAAGGTCATCTCAGGATGTTTTGCTTTATTAGCGCTTGCGGGAATCTTCACTCTAACCATTGGCGACCTGTCCCCTTGGTTCTTCATGTTCATCGCTGCACCAGCGACATTAATGGCGATCATCATGCGAGTACCGGGTACCAACTTGATGTTGAATCAACAAGATCATGACACGGGCTCTGCCGTCGCACTGATACAGTTCTTCAGCATGATTTGTGGTTCGCTTGGCATGGTGTTGGTTTCAATCCGCCCAGATTCACTGATTGAAAACCTAGGCTTTATTCAATTATCCGTCGGTACGTTAGGCGGCCTGATGTGGCTAATGGTCAGAAACAAAGAGTTCGTGACTAATAAGCTGAATTAGGCGCATCCAAAATAACTAAGTTTGTACTCAAACACGATTTAGGGCGTCCTCGATCGTGTTTTAGGTCTCGCCCTCACTGGCTTTAGCGCATGTTGGCTCCAATCACCTAAATTGGAGTTAAACTATGAAATGGACACATTTACTGTTCACATCCCTACTTTTCCTTAGTTCTTCTGTCATCGCTTCCGATGTCGGATTCACTCAAGTCACCTTAACTGACGATCCTAATCGCCCGCTAAACACTGCCATTTGGTATCCCACACTAGATGCATCAGACACAACCTTGATTGCCGATAACCCAGCCTTCTTCGGCACGCAAGTCATCAAAGATGGAGAGATTCAATCAGGCACTTTTCCAGTTGTACTACTATCACACGGCTACCGAGGAAACTGGCGAAACCAAAACTGGTTGGCGACCGAACTTGCGAGTCGTGGCTACATCGTAGCGGCCACTGACCATCCGGGAACCACCTCTTTCGACCAATCTCCAGAGCAAGCGGCCAAGTGGTGGGAGAGGCCGCGAGATATCACTCGAACCATCGATTACCTGTTAAGCGAAGTTCAATGGAAGCAAGCTGTTAACGCCAACAATATCACTGCAATCGGACACTCGCTAGGAGGCTGGACAGTGATGCAATTGGCAGGAGCGAAAATAGATAGAGCGACCTTTGAAGCCGAGTGTCTTATATACCCTAACCCGCGTACCTGTGGGCTGTCTGATGAATTAGGGCTATCACAAGCCCAACCAGCTGAACCAAATGAAAAAGACCTATCAGACCCTCGAATTCAACGTTTAGTTAGCCTTGATTTGGGGCTTGCTCGCAGCTTCTCAGTCGGCAGCTTAAATGACGTTACAGTGCCAACCTTAATATTGGCGGCTGGAATTGATATTGGGGATCTACCTCAGGCATTAGAATCTGGCTACATTGCTGAGCACATGCCTCTTAATTTAAGACGCTATAAGGTCTACGAAAGCGCTACCCATTTCAGCTTCATTCAAAGTTGCAAAGCTGGGGCAGTACCGATGCTTGAAGAAGAAGTGCCAGGCGATGGCATTATTTGTAAAGATGGCGTTGGTACATCACGCGACCAGCTACATCAATTGATCTTAAACGACATCGTTAGCTTTCTGAATTGATAAACGGAAAGCAAACACACTCAATCTAACACTTGCGGCGAACTTCGATACTCACTCGGAGTTTGCCCAGTTATCCTTGAAAACTCGCGATTGAAATTGGACTTGGTCTGAAAGCCTGAACTAAGGAAGATATCAGTTATCGCTTCATCACTTTGCATCAGGAGAGTCTTAGCGTGCTCAATTCGATAGGCGTTAATCACCTTTGAAATGTTCTGGTGGTGAGTTTGATTAACCGCAGACGATATTTTTCGAGCTGGGATACCTAGCTTTCTCGCCACTCGATTCAGGGACAAGTCAGGATCTTTGAACACCTGATGATCCTTCATTAACGCATCAAACTTAGCGACGATCTGCGTGACTTCTTTGTCTTCGTCTAAGCTCACCGTTGGTATCAATGCCTCAACTTCGTCTTGTATGCTATTTAGCGTTGAAAGTTCGCTCTGTTGTTGATTTTTTTTCGGAGTCGGAGACGTACTGGTACTGACAACGACCACAGCCCCAACAATTGCGGGAATAAGAACTAGGTAACCAATAGACAGAATTAAGTCGGTGTGTTGTGCGTTAAGCAGCAAAATATCATACGAGATAATGCTATCCACTAGAGCCGAAAACAGTAAGGCTATACCTGCCGTACGCTCAGCATACAAAACATTCGATACATCACTCAGCCTGACGTGCTCTGGGAAGTTAAACGATGATTTCAACAACAAGCAGCCATAGCCGAGATATAGCGAGATCAATAATAGATCAATCGTTCCACCCCAAATATACGAATAAGAAAAGGAGCCAACTAGAACAACCACTGGGCCTAAGCAATGCAAAAGAGACAAAGGTTGACTTCGATGAGCTCCCGCAAAGCAGAGCCATGCCACCACAGGTACACTTGCCCCTAGAACCGGTTGTAAGAAACGGAACAACGCAATATCAAACGTCCAACGTAGCCCAACAACAGTAATCATCAACGCACACAACATAATAAACCAAAACGGTTTTTGGCTTGTTTGTGGGTAACGATATCTAAGCAAAACAGCCGTGACGCATAACAGCAGAGCTGCAATAAATGGTAGGGGAATGGCGAGCATCAAAATTCCATTTAAATAACTGAGTACATAGCCTCGATAATTCAATAGATATCGATGACAACTTGAATTCATGGTAATCCATTCATCAGATGTAATAAAGGCTCCTATTAAGGAGCCTTCTTATCAAAGCCAGTTACGACTGAGTTTGGTCAATTACTACTAAGCGTTAGCCACTTAACGTGCTGGATGTTTGATAAACACAGCGACTACAGCCACGATTGCAAGAGCAAAACAGTAGTACGAGTTGGCTACAATATCCAAAGGCGATAGGTTAAATACCGAACCTAATAGCAATACCTGCGCACCGTAAGGCAACACGCCTTGAATCACACAAGAGAAAATATCCAACAAGCTTGCTGAGCGACGCGGAGACACGTTGTTCTCTTCTGCCAATTGGCGAGCCACGCTACCTGAAACAATGATCGCTACCGTGTTGTTTGCCGTACATAGGTTCACCATAGACACCAAGCCAGCAATACCTAGCTCACTCGCACGACCATTCGCTTGCTTAGAGTGTGAAGAGCCAAACGCACGAATCACACCACTTACCAAGTTAGTCAGAAACGCCAATCCACCTTGACGACGCATTAGCTCACTCAAACCACCAATCAGCATCGATAGTAGGAAGATTTCCTGCATATTACCGAAGCCTGCATAGATATCTTGAGCGTAATCCGTCAAACCGTAGTTCTCAACAGAGCCTAGGCTTACACCACCCGCCAGCAAGATACCAATCGTCAGCACAACGAATACATTCATGCCCGATACCGCAAGAATCAGAATGGTGATGTACGGCAGTACTTTTAGCCACTCGATTGAGCCTGTTTCAGGAACCTGAGTTGCCGTGCTGTTGAAAGCAAAGATGACGATCGCGATAAGAGCAGCAGGCAGTGCAATGCGGATGTTCTCTTTAAACTTGTCTCTCATCTCACAGCCTTGCGAACGTGTCGCGGCAATCGTGGTATCAGAGATAATAGACAGGTTGTCACCAAACATCGCGCCACTTAAAACAACACCGGCAGTCAGAGGAATACTCATACCAGCTGAGTCAGCAATACCTAGCGCAACAGGGGCAACCGCAGCGATGGTACCCATCGACGTACCCATTGCTGTCGCGATGAAAGCAGAAATAAGGAAGATACCCGGTAGAATCATACTTGTCGGAATAGCCGATAGGCCAAGATTTACGGTCGCGTCAACGCCACCAGAGGCTTTAGCCACAGCCGCAAAAGCACCCGCCAATAGGTAGATCATACACATTGCGATAATGTCTTTGTGACCAACTCCACCCAAGAATTGCTCGATAGCGCGGTTCAACTTATCTTTGCTTAGCAACAACGCCAACATCACAGCAGGCAAAGCTGCAATTGGAGCTGGAAGCTGATAGAAAGCAAAATCGACGCCTTGCAGTGACAAGTACGTACCTACGCCAATAAACAGCGCTAGGAACACGATCAGAGGGATAAGCGCAACTGCAGAAGGGGCAATTACAGCATTAGAATTTTTCGAATTGGACATGGAACATCAACGCAATAGAACAGGAAGGTGAGCAGACTAATGTCACACTTAGAGCTTGTCAACGTCTAGACGTCTAAACGCCCAATTTAATGCAAAGTAATAAGCACGCCATTGAACATCACATAATAGAAAAGGCTACTTACTAACCAAGTAAGCAGCCTTTAGATAACAGATCAAGTAGATAACAAGCTTTATAACTTTTGCTTGAACGTCACTTGGTATTCACCAATGCCTTCGTAGTGGAAGGTTGTTGGTTTATCGAATCCCATCTCTACGACACCGCAGTAAGAACCCGTGATGATTGCTTCACCTGCTTGGAAATCTACGCCACGACGAGTCATGGTGTTAATCAGCCAGTAGATTGGGCTTAGCGGTAATGTATTTGGGTGCTTACCTGCGAATGCTTGAACTTGTTCGCCTTGAGTCACTTCAATGTTGATCTCAGCAGAAGTGAACGCTTTTTCACGGTCAATCTCTGGGCCAATGAACAGGCCTTGGTTTACTAGGCCATCAGCAAGCTTTTCGTAGAACTCGGCACCACTGTCATCAGCAAAGCGAGATTGCATTAACTCAAGTGCCATGTGGCAAGAACCGATCGCTTCGTTGATTTGCTCTTCGCTGTAGCCTTCTTGGCTTGCAGGCAGACTCTTAGTAAGTGTAAATGCAATTTCAGGCTCAACACGTACTACGTCGTTGTCTGCAAACAGTTCGCAAACCTCGCCTTGTTGAACACTACCCGAGAAAATAGGCGCAACAATGAACTTGTCTTCAGCTAAAGGAAGCAAACACTTCCAACCACCGACCTTGTCGCTCTTGAGATCGATCATTGATGATTGGATCTTTAGCGCATCTTCCAAGTTATTCGGACGGTACTGTTCGTCCAATCTTGGTGCTTTGGTTCCCGCAACGCGGCGACTTAGCAATTCTTCAGCTGCTTGCTTAAATACATTCATCATATAATACCACCTTTATTTTTATGACCAGTATAGTATCGGATTTCTTGAAGCTTGAATAGACAATTAAGCAACGAAGCAACACCGCAAATTCAGCCATTAATTTCCGCATATTCTAGACGCAAACAACTGAAACTATGTTGATTTAAGCCAGTAAATTCATTACTGGTTTTTCGGTGTGTTACTGATGATTAGGCTTTACTGCCCTTTTAACGTCTTCTTCAGGTTTTGCATGAAGTTTCTGAAGTGAGGCATGAAATCAACAAACAGAGGGTGCTTTCTATCTTGCATCATCATTGGGCCGAGTAATCGAATGCTCACCCCTAGTCGCGTTGCTGATTGGTCGTCTAAGCCGCTGTCTTGTTTGATCTTCTCAACAATCGCGAACATGTTTTCTCTGTCTTCAATTTCAAACTGCATGGTTTGCAGTTCACGATCTTCTTTGATGTTCACTTCTTCGATAGTGATACGGTAGTTATTGTGTTTGCCTGTGAATGCTGTCATGTGGATCTCCTACAATGCTTAAAAAGTGTTTTGGCTAGCTCTTCATGAATCGTTCGAGCTTAGGTTTAACCGTCATCGACATCACGACCATGATCGTAAGGCCAATAGGAAGCGCAGCAATAAATCCATTAAACCATCCACTGGTAAACGCCGATGTATCCGAAAATCCAATATTATTTGCCGCTGTTACAAATGCCATGATGGACTCCATGATAAAAGCCATAATCAATCCCACGATTAGGTTGCGAGCTTTCTCGCCGTAATTGGGCAACGCCTTAGCAGTGACTTTAGTCACCAAAGTCATCATCACCATGCCGATTGGCATCATAATCACGACAACAAGGGCTAACGAAGAAAGCCAGTTGCCAATAAATGCCTCGCCGAATCCGACATTCATGTAGGTCATCACGGCCGTTAAACTGCCGCCAATCGTCAGCATTAAGCTCAACATGACCAAAATTTTGTATAAAACCGGTGTGCCTTTTTGCTCAGGAAGAGTTGGCGTTAGAGTTGCTTGAATCGTCATATCTATTTCCTGCCTTGAATTTACGAACAATTAAGTTGATAATGTCAACTATAAATAAAGTAGTTGATAGTGTCAACTATATTTCTAAGGATCGTTTATGTCTGATAACACATCGCTAGAGTCTATCTTTCGTTTAGTGCACTCTTTGAAACGTCAAATGAGCGAACAGATTGAGAGCTTAGACTCAGAGATCGCACCTATGAACATTCGTGTCATGAAGATCATTACTAAGAAGTCTCCATGTACCGCTATCGATATCGCACACTTCTTAGATCGTGATAAAGCACAGGTCACTCGGCTCATTAATGCCTTGATCAATCAGGAACTTGTGAAGAAGTCTCCGAACCCGGAAGACAAGCGCAGCCAGTTATTGGTTCTGACTGATAAGGGTCAAGAGATCATGAGTAAGGTCTCGGATATCGATCGAGACATGCTGAAGAGAATGACCAAAGGCATGGCCGAAGACGAGTTAGAACAATTCAGAAAAATTGCGAAGAAAATGGCGCAGAACTTAGAAAGCTGATCTTAAAAATAAAACGAAAAAACGCCACCGAATCGTAAGATCGGTGGCGTTTTTTGTATGAGCTGATTTGATATAGATTAGCGGTATGGCTACCTCTAACTTAGATGACCGTTTTAATTAGATGCCAGTTCTAATTAGGTAACAGCTCTAATTCGATGCTAGTTTCCACCACGCTTGAACGGGGACTGGCTCTGCGATCACTAGGCGTTCCCCCATCACAGGGCTCACCATTTGCACGTCTCGCTATTTGCTTATCGCCAGTGCTTGTTCCATTGGATCTTGCCAATCGTGCATAGAAAGGTCGAAGGTACTGTTGTGGATTGGCATCATCACCTTACCTTGCAGATCAATGTGCGCCTGAACACTCTGCTCTGGGAACATATGAATATCCGCCCAAAGTGAGTTATACGCGCCCGTTTCAACCATGGTTAAATCAAACGGCCCGAAGCGGTCACCAATCTCTTTAAAACCGCTGAAGTAACCAGAGTCACCGCTAAAGAAGACTTTCTTATCTGAAGCGTTAATGACCCAGCTCCCCCACAGTGTTTGGTCACGATCAAGTAAGCCACGCCCAGAAAAATGTTGTGTCGGCGTCAAAGTGAACTCGATATCAGCAACGGTTGCCGACTCCCACCAGTTCAACTCAATGATCTTTGCTTTATCCACGCCCCACTTTTCTAGTAGAGCACCGACTCTGAGTGGCACCAAAAATGTCCCTACTTTGCCGGCTAATACCTTTACGGCACCTTTGTCTAAATGGTCGTAGTGATCGTGGCTGATCACTACCACATCAATATCAGGCAGTTCTTGTAATGAGATTGGTGTTGGATGGAAGCGCTTTGGCCCCATCCATTGCACTGGCGATGCGCGATCACTGAACACAGGATCAGTCATCACTAGCTTGCCATCCAGCTTCATCATCACGCTTGAGTGACCCAAGCGATAAGCGACATCGTCTTGTTCTTCGATCAGCTGCTCGGCTGTCATCGGTATCAGAGGCAATGCAGCGCGCGGCACTGGCTCGTTTCTTTCCACAGTCACGTAAGCTTTCAAGATTGAAAAAATATCAGACATACCCAATTTGTATTCCAACTCACTGTTAGCAAACTTCTTCGGAAGCTTATCTAGATTGTCGTTTGATTGTGAACCTGGGCTTACGATAGCGACCACGGCAAGTACTCCTAAAATCGGTAATAGATATTTTTTCATTGGTATCTCTTTAATCATTGGGTCTATCCCAACGCAAAAACTACACTGATTAGTTTACATAGCAAAACGAAAAAGTGAACCGGTTAGTGTAATTTATATTTTAGCTATATGTGGACCTACCGAGATCGGCTAGAAAAGAATAGTGAATCTATTTAGTTAGAAATATTAATCCGCAGACCATACATTCTTGAAATCTGGCCAACCCCAGTTCGTGATGGCTACATTCTTCAGAATACCTTGGAAACGCACGGTTTGTAGGTGATGAAACATAGGCACTAACCAATAATCCGAGATCAGCGTCGATGCAACGGGCTCCAACTCTGCCAAGTAATTCGGCAGTTCAACCGATGCCTTATGATGATCTAAGCGCTGCTTCAGCCAATCGCTGTTCATCTCTCCTAGTGCAGAGTGCAAAACAGGATCGTTCATCAACCACGAGAACAGTGAAGAAGGTGCATTGTCATCGAGATTGAGGTTACACAACACCAAGTCTTCTTTAAGGTCACCACTCTGAGATAGCTGAGCCAGTTCTCGAAAGCTATACGTATTCACCTCAACTTCCACACCATATCGTTTGAGTATGTCTGACACGCAGATAGCACATCTATATAGGGCGTAGTAATTGTAAACGGCTATGGTCATCTTTTTAGGTAATTGAACTTCTTTCGACGGCGTTCGATACAACTTTTGCCAGCTTGGCAATATATTCTGAGCTAAAGACACGCTGAACAACCCTTGATTTTGTTCCAATTGAGACAAAATAGCTTGCGGATTGGCGAGCCCGGAGAGATATTTACGCTGCTCATCGCTTAACGAGTTTGCCGTTGAATTCTGATTGAACAGGATAAACAAGCAACCATCTTCGACCCGACTACGAAGGCCATCAGTCTCTGCAGACACCAGCTCCGCATCGCTTTTTCCGAGTTGATGAAAACAAGACGAGTCTTCATAAGGTGAGACTTGCATTTGGCTGTCATCAAAACGAGCACTGCCCGACATTGATTCTTCAAACTGCCAGATGGTCACCTCATCGGTTAACGAGCGGCAACCATAATAGTGTTCAAATGCGGCGAGTTTGATTCGTTCATTGTTGGTCTCAACCACTTTAAATGGACCGGTACCAATAACAGCATGGGACACAGAACTTAATGGAGACGGTTCACGGGTGACTTGCGCTGCGGGTTGAATCGAATATTTAACGCCAGCAAGTAAACCAGCAAAGCCGGTATCTGCTTTGGTGAGTTGAAAGCTGATCCTCAATGGCTGCTCACTGTAAACTGAAGCGACATGGGCGAGCTCTGTCTGATAGAAAGGTAAGGTTTGCAACGCAGAAAACATCGAAACTAATTGCTTAGCATCCACAGGCTGTCCGTCATGGAAAGTAAGTCCCGGGCGCAGATAGAAAGTCCAAACGAGCATTTCAGCATCATATTGCCAATGATGCGCCAGTTCAGGCTTCAACTCGCCTTTGCCATTACAAGTCACTAAACAACTGAACACTTGCCTGATCAAAAATCGCTCACTACTACGATGAATATGGTGCGGGAACAGATCTTCGAACTTACGTTTATAGGTTAATTGAACGTGCAGCAGCCCTTCACGCATCGTCGCGCCAGAGGTTTCTTGGAGGAGAGAGCCAAATACAGCGCGGTCATTGTCTAGAATTGAGAGTGCTTTTTCGTATTTGCCCTGCTCTATCAGTTTACTAGCAACATGTTGAGTCAATTCTTGATTGCTATAGCGCAATGTCAGGTTAGAACGTTGATTCCTGCCGACTTTTGGCTCCCACACCACCCATTCAGCCTGATGCATCTTGCCTAACAAAGTTCGTGCATGGCGCAAGCTGGTGAACAGCTTATCTGCGACCTCAGTTAAGGTAACCGAATGTGAGAGGTTAGGCTCGAACGAATCCAGCCGAGTGTAGTAACGCATCATGTTTAGATCAGACAAATAATGAACCTTTTAGAAACAACCCTTCCTCATAAAGCCGATTGTAAAACACATTTGTCTTTAAGTGACGATAAAAGACAAAAACAGGAACAACTTACAAAAAAACCGTCTGTTTATTACTTCCTGTTAAATGGACATAATTAATGGGTCAGCAAGGAACTTTGAGTTCCCACCAAAGCCTAATACAAGAGAAGTAATCATCATGAGAAAATACTATCTTAATAAGCTAAAAAGCACCTGTAGCAAGCTCGAAAGAGAAGCACTACGAACACTTATAGAGCTATGTAACTGGCGTTATTAGTACACTTTTAAGCACCGAGTTAACGCGAGTTGAGCACAACCTAATAGGCTCCTACCCCCAATATGAGTTAGGTCTCAACTCGCTTTTCCATTCCAAATCCCCTCCCAACCCAGTTGTACCAATCGCTCACGCATTCGATAAATTTCTGTTGTCGACTCGACAAATTTAATTCGTTTTCTTAGTTAAACGAAAAGCCTTAAGGTTCGCCCCGAAGCAAGCAAGGAGCCTCAGAAAAACTGAAAGCTCAGCTAACAACTCATTTATTTGCAGTTACCAATCAGGTATTAACTAAGGAAACGCCATGCGTATCGCAATTCTTTCTCGCAACGAAAATCTATACTCTACTTCTCGCTTAAAAGCGGCTGGAGAAGCACGTGGTCACCAGGTCGATGTTATCGACACGCTGCACTGTGATATAGATATCGCGAGTAACAATCCGAAGATTCGCTACATGGGTGAAGAGCTACCTCAATACGATGCTGTTATTCCACGTATTGGCGCTTCCATTACCTTTTACGGAACTGCGGTTGTTCGCCAATTCGAAATGATGGGCACTTTTTGTATCAATGAGTCAGTTGCAATCAGTCGTTCTCGCGACAAACTGCGCTCACTACAACTGTTGTCTCGCAAAGGCATTGGCTTACCAAAAACAGGTTTCGCTAGCCGCCCAGATAAGATTCAAGACTTGATCAAAAACGTAGGTGGCGCGCCACTGGTTATCAAGCTTCTTGAAGGTACTCAAGGTATCGGCGTGGTTCTAGCTGAAACAAACAAAGCAGCAGAAAGCGTTATCGAAGCATTCATGGGCCTAAAAGCGAACATCTTGGTTCAAGAGTTCATTGAAGAAGCAAATGGCGCAGACATCCGTTGTTTTGTTGTTGGCAACAAAGTAATTGCAGCGATGAAGCGTCAAGCTGGTGAGGGTGAATTCCGCTCTAACCTGCACCGTGGCGGTACAGCTCAACTGGTTAAACTAACCAAAGAAGAACGCGCTACAGCAATCAATGCTGCGAAAATCATGGGTTTAAACCTATGTGGTGTTGATATTCTACAATCTAAGAATGGCCCTGTTGTAATGGAAGTTAACTCTTCTCCTGGCCTAGAAGGTATTGAGAAAGCGACAGGTAAAGATGTAGCAGACATGATTTTCGAATTCATCGAAAAAAATGCAAAACCAAACGCTAACCGTACTCGTGGCAAAGGCTGATTTAACGCCGTTAACTCATGATTGGAAATGACATGAACAATAAAATGATCATAGGGAATACAGAAGCACTTTGCTTACCAGAGTTAGGGATAACTGGACTACATACACGTGTTGATACAGGGGCTAAAACCTCTTCTCTACACGTAGACAATCTACTATGTGTAAAAACAGACGGTGAGAACTTCGTTGAATTCGATCTTCACCCAGACGTTTACCACCTAGAAGAGACAGTGCGCTGCAAAGCAAAGCTGAAAACAAGTAAAAGAATCAAATCATCGAACGGCGAAGTTGAACACCGTTGTGTGATTGAAACCATGCTAAAAATCGGCGGTCAGGAATGGCCTATCGATATTACGCTAAGCAACCGTCAAGATATGACTTATATGATGCTGCTTGGTCGTCAAGGCATGAGTGACAAAGTGATTGTTGATCCAGCGGGTGAATTCCTGCTGACTCACTAATCAGAGTCATCGTAACCGCTCCACAGGTTATAACTAAATAAGGCCAGTCTCATGACTGGCCTTATTGCTATCTATTTTTCTATTTCTACTTTCAGCTCTGAATACACGACTTTGCATTCAGACTTCTGATCTATTTCTTCGATTTACTATGAGATTGAAAACCAAATCGCCAAATCGATAACAGTAATTTCTTGGTTTTGATTTTCGTCACTCGCCAATGAGTAACAGGCCTTCTTGGTGCACTCATCAAGAGATGTTTAAAAGCCTTCTGACTGAAATCGACTTGCCCACCATGCGCCACCAGCAAGGTATCGAGCTGCATGTCATAAATACGTGATACTGACGCTCGATACTTATTGGGATGAAAAATTGGGAAAGGCGGAATCAGCTTCTTTTTGACCTCGACCATCAAGTCGGCCACATAAGCAACGCTGTGTGATGGGCAATAGACAGAGAGATCACGGTCGGTATGGCCCGGCGTTTCTAGAACCAACCAATCATCAAACCCCGGAATGCTATCCCCATCTGAAAGCTTGTAGTCCGGCTTCAACTTTCTTGAATACCACAGGTTTGCTTTGGGCTTGCCCAATCGATTCGCCATCCACCGAGCCAATGCCAGATCGGTCAAATGCATCAATATGCCATCGAGGCCGTGGTACCAATCCTTATCTCGGTTTGCTGCCACCAAATGACAATTAGTGAGCTTTCTGAGCGTATGCGCTGCCCCTGCATGATCGGGGTGCATGTGTGTAACAACCACAGTGTGTAGGTCGCCGAATTCACGGCCAAGCTCATCTTCAATGAAATCCCTAAGATGGGGTATATCCGCACGGCACGCACCATCAAGTAGCAGCAACCTATCGGGATACTCTACGAGATACATGTCTTGGATATAGCCTTTGATAGTATGCAGCTGCAAAACCGCTCCTTGTGATAAAACAACTGGTCAGACCTACACAATAGCAAACTCACCTTCAATTGTGATCATTTTGTTAAAAACAACAATCTAAAACCAGATAGAAAGCTCGAATCTAGATTTCCATTTGTATCCACTAAATTACTCAAATCCAATATTACTCAAATCCAATTAAACTCAGAACAATGAAGACACATTACAAAAATGAGGATCAATTGCATCCGATATTTTCAGCATTATCGAATGCCCGCATTGCCGTAAACCTTGCTCTATAGGCCTTGTGATTCAAGCCTCCAGCACCATTTATCGTAACGACAAAACATGTGATTTGTTGACCTGAGTTATTAGGACTATACATGCGCCTCTAATTTATTGTCTGAGTGCTATACATGAACCAATTAATCGATGCTCTTTCTACCCAAGGTTATTTCGTTTGGGATGACTTCTTAACTCAAGAAGAAGTGGTGGCATTGAGGGATTGCATTCCAGAGAACTGGAAAAAGGCTAGGATTGGCCGTAACGATGAAGTAACCCGAGAGTCGACCATCCGTAGCGACAAGATTCAATGGGTGCGCCGCGATATGGGTCAGCCAGCATCTCTGTTTCTAGACAAAATGGAACAAATTCGTTTAGCGGCAAACCAAGCGTTCTTTTTGGGTCTGTTCGAGTACGAAGCGCATTTTGCTAAATACGAAAAAGGCGACTTCTACCAGAAGCACTTAGACTGCTTCAAGGGCAATGAGAACCGCCGCCTGACTACTGTGTTCTACATGAATGACGAGTGGACAGAAGACGACGCAGGTGAACTTGTGGTTTACGACCTAAAAGACAACCATATCGCGACTATTCCACCAAAGTCCGGCCGTTTGTTTGTGTTCTTATCTGAACAGTTCCCACACGAGGTACTGCCAACCAACACAGAGCGATTCAGTATTGCAGGTTGGTTCCGCATTAACGGCGTAAAAGACAACCAACTCGATATCGCACACTAGAACAAAGCCGATTATTACAAGCTCTAGCTTATTCAAAGCCTCTCCTGCGAGAGGCTTTTTATTGACCAAGTATTGAGCAAAGTCGAACAACAAACCTCTCAAAAACCGTACTTAGTAAATATCAAAATCATCAATAACTTTTTTCTTAAATAAAATCGAAATGAATCTTTCATATCAGTGAAACGGTTTAGCCACGTAAGTGAAATACGCCCTGTTCAAGATAGCTTCAAACGACACCCCTACCGTCTCGTTAACACTCTAATCCAATACATCAATATCGATTTCATCCAAAAGGAAACGAAGATGAATAAGCTAATTTTGGCAGGCGTTCTTTCTGCGACAGCGGCAATGCCAGCGTTCGCAACGACTCAAGTCACTTGGTGGCACGCAATGGGCGGCCAGCTTGGAGAAACAGTAAACAAAATTGCGACCGACTTTAATGCGTCACAAGATGATTACGAGATCACGCCAATCTACAAAGGTTCATACACAGAGACCTTAACAGCGGGTATCGCAGCATATCGAGCAGGCGAAGCTCCTAACATTCTACAAGTCTTCGATGCCGGTGCTGCAACCATCATGAACGCTAAAGGCGTCGCCAAACCGGTACAGGATATTCTGGTTGAGTCTGGCTACAACTTTAATTCGAACGACTACCTAGCGGGCGTTCGTAACTTCTATGCAGACAGCCAAGGCAAGATGATTGGTATGCCTTTCAACAGTTCGACCCCAGTTCTTTACTACAACAAAGACCTTCTTGCGGAAGTAGGTGCCGACGCGCCTAAGACTTATGAAGAGTTAGAAGTGGTGGCCAAGAAGTTGAAAGCAGAAGGCCACATTGCGTTTTCTCAATCTCTAACGCCATGGATCATGTTCGAGAACTTCAAGTCTCGCCATAACCTGCCAGTCTCTGACCAGAACAACGGCTACGATGGCCTATCCACTAAGATCATGTTCAACACCAAAGACATGATGATGCACGTTAGCAAGATGAAAGAGTGGTCAGATCTCGGTTACTACAAGTATTACGGCAGCGACTGGGATGCAAACCAAACGCCTTTCGAGCGTCAAGAAGTGGCAATGTGGATGGGTTCTTCAGGTTCATTCGGTGGCTTACGTAACCGCGTACCTTTCGAGCTAGGCACAACTTACCTTCCATACTGGAATTCGGTTAACCCTGATGCTGGCTTAACCTTCATTGGTGGTGCCGCTCTGTTTGCATTAAATGGCCATGACCAGCAACAAGACAAAGGTGTCGCAGCGTTCTTTGACTACCTGACTAAGCCTGAAACTCAAGTTTACTGGCACAAAACCACTGGCTATGTACCTGTAACAACAGCTGCCTATGAGCTAGCGAAAGAGTCTGGCTACTACAACGAACAACCAGACGCAGAAGTGGGCGTAAAGCAGCTAAGCCTAAAATCGGGCGAGTGGACTAAGGGCTACCGCTTAGGTTACTACCCTCAAATTCGTGAAGTGATGCATCGTGAATTCGACAATATCTTCGCCGACCGCTCTAGCGTCGAGAACAGCCTAGATAAAGTCGAAGATGAGAGCAGCAAACTGCTAAAACGCTTCGCTCGTACGATGAACTAATTTAGCTTTTTAACCAAAGCAGATTACTGAGCTAAAGGCTTAACAACCCAAAGCCGTTCATTGCTCCTCACCACTTGTCACTGCGTCATTAAAAACGCAATGGCAAGGAGTGAGGAGATTCATCACTAGCGCCATTTCTTGCTCCAAAAACTACAACTCAACTGGATGCATTCCTTGATATCGCGCTAGTGCTCACCGTAACTAACAGTGATAACAGTCACTAATTTTTGGGGATTACCCTGTGGAACGACGTCAGCAATTCTTTCACTCTCCGCTGCCTTACCTATTTTTGGCGCCTCAGATACTCATCATTGCGGTTTTCTTTATCTACCCAGCAGCAAAGGCAGTTTACCTGTCCTTCATGCTAGAAGACCCTTGGGGCACCTCATCAATATTCGTGTGGTTCGAAAACTATCAGATTCTATTCGAATCGAGCGAGTATCTGAACTCGATTGGCTTCACCTTAATGTTCGCGATTGTGGTTTCTTTCTTATCGCTTGCCTTAGCGCTGCTGCTCGCCGTAAAAGCCGACAACATCATTCACGGACAAGGCGCTTACAAGGTCACTCTTACTTGGGTTTACGCGGTTGCTCCTGCGATTGCAGGCGTAATCGGTGCTTTCTTGTTTAACCCACACATTGGCGTGTTTACCGAGATATTTGCGGTTATAGGCTGGGACTTTAGCTTCCAAACCGACCCTGTGGATGCCACGTTTGCTCTGATTCTGGTTTCAGTGTGGAAACAGGTTTCGGTGAATTTCATCTACTTTCTGGCTGGACTTCAATCGATCTCTTACGCCGTAAAAGAAGCGGCGATGCTCGATTGCGTCAGCGACTCAAAACGTTTCTGGACCATTACTTTCCCGCTACTCGCACCTACAGGCTTCTTTCTTCTGGTCATCAACCTCACCTACTCGTTCTTTGAAACCTTTGGCGTGATCGACACCATGACCAATGGCGGCCCGGGTGGTGGCACAACGTCGTTGGTGTACAAGGTGTATCGAGACGGGTTTGTTGGCGCAGATTTAGGCGGCAGCTCTGCGCAGTCAGTTGTGTTGTTGCTACTAGTACTCACTCTTACATTTATCCAGTTTCGCGTTGTAGAAAAGCGTGTTCATTACTAGCCCACTACAGCTAGATTTTAACGCGACAGGAGTTATTTATGAAAAGTAATAAGGTCTCTGACCACCTAATTTTAATTGCTGGGATGCTGTTTATGTTGGTCCCTATTTGGCTAATCTTCGCCAGCTCGACGCATAACCCAAACACCATTATCAGCGAAGGCCTGCAATGGCTTCCAGGCGATAACTTTACGGCCATTTATAGCGAAGCTTGGAACAAAAGCATGGGCTTCAGTGGCGAAGTCACCGCCAGCAAAATGATCGCCAACTCAATGATCATGGGGCTAGGTTTTGCGATCGGTAAGATCATCATTTCAATGATGGCCGCGTATGCTTTGGTCTACTTCAGATTGCCTTATGCTACAGCTTGGTTCTGGTTGATCTTCGTGACGCTTTTACTGCCATTAGAAGTGCGCATTATCCCTTCCTATGAGGTTGTCGCTGGGCTTGGGCTTCTTAATAGCTACACAGGTTTAATTCTGCCTTTGATTGCCTCAGCCACCGCGACGTTCTTTTTTAGGCAGTTCTTCAAAACCATCCCCGATGAATTGCTAGAAGCCGCTCAGCTAGATAACGCAGGTCCGTTTCGATTCTTTGTCGACATCTTACTGCCACTGTCTAAAACCATGATCGCAGCAATCTTCATCATCATGTTTGTGGTGGGTTGGAACCAATATCTGTGGCCAATCATGATGACCACGGACGAAGGCTACAACACGATCGTGATGGGCATCAAACAAGTACTCAACAACATCAATGAAACCAGTTTACCGCGCTACGACTATGTTTTTGCCATGGTGATTTTAGCTATGTTGCCACCCGTTTTAGTGGTGGTTTTATTTCAGCGTTGGTTTGTAAAAGGGCTAGTAGAAAGTGAAAAATAATAACGACACAAATCAAATGAACGATAACCGCATTCAATCACTCGCTGAGTACAAGATGTCTCACCTGCCTTCTCACCAAACTATCCACAAAAATACAGAGGAAACCCCGATGCCAAAGTTAAAACAAACGTTAGGGCACACCCAAGCCACTCACAACCATACGCACAAAGCACCTACCATGTTAGGCATCAAAAACTTGGTAAAGACTTATGAGAATGGTCATCGTGCAGTGAAAGATGTCTCGCTTGATATCGAAAAGGGTGAATTTCTTGTATTGGTTGGCCCATCGGGCTGCGGCAAATCTTCTATCCTACGTTCAATTGCGGGGCTGGAAAGCATCTCTGGCGGTGAGATTCACTTGGGTGGCCGCCGTGTTGATAACGAAAAGCCCGCTCAGCGAGATATCGCAATGGTCTTTCAAAATTACGCACTCTACCCTCACATGACGGTATACAAAAACCTCGCTTATGGTTTAAAGAACCGAGGTGTCAGCCAACACGTGATTGAAGAGAAGATTGAGAAAGTCGCCAAGACACTAAGAATCGAAGAGTACTTAGACCGCAAGCCAGCCAAGCTTTCAGGTGGTCAGCGCCAGCGTGTTGCCATGGGGCGAGCGATCGTTCGCGACCCTCAACTGTTCTTGTTTGATGAGCCTTTGTCTAACCTAGATGCCTCATTGCGCGCACACATGAGATTAGAAATCAAAAAGCTGCAGCGCGAGCTAGGCGTAACCAGTGTTTACGTGACCCACGACCAAGTCGAAGCCATGACACTGGCAGATAGAATTGTGGTTCTCAACAAAGGCCAAATTGAACAAGTCGGCACACCAAGAGAGGTCTACCACCAGCCTGCCAGCACCTTTGTGGCAAGCTTCATTGGCAGCCCCGCGATGAACTTCTTAACTGCCACGCTCGATGATGGCTATCTTGAAATCGGCGATCAACAAATGTATCTGCCAGAGTACGCGCACGTTAAGAACGCGACTATCACGCTTGGCATTCGCCCTGAACACTCTGAGGTTTGTTCCGAATTAAAGATGAACACCTTGCCTCTCGAACTGCGTATCAATGTGGTTGAGCCGTTGGGGCCGAATCAATTGGTTCATGGCCTGGTGAACGACCAACCCTTTATCGCCGTCACGCCAGAAACGACACTATGCCAAGTACTGCCACTCGGATTAAGCATTGATAAATCCAACCTGCATATTTTCGACAGTAGTGGGAAGCGTATTCAACCGAATAACTTTACTTCACAAGAGTCACGCGAAGAGACGACAAGCATAACGACGGCTCTCGCTTAATCGAGTACACTGATATTTAATGCGTTTTTACGGTGCGTCTTTAAGAAGGATTAATTATGTCGTCTATCATCGTAGGTCACCGTGGTGTAGCGGGTACTCACCCAGAAAACACCAAAGCAAGTATTGAACAAGCCGCTAAACTTGGCTTGAAATGGATTGAAGTCGATATTCAGCAAACTCAGGATGATGAGCTTGTCGTTTGCCACGACCACACTCTCGAGCGCTGTAGTGATGGCAAGGGCCGTGTTGATGAACACACATTGGCAGAGCTGCGTCAGCTTGATTTTGGTAGCTGGAAGTCAGAACAGTTCGAAGGAGAAAGAATACTCACACTTAGCGAGTTACTTGAACTTGTTGAAGAACATAACCTCAGCGTTAACCTAGAGATAAAAGTCGATAGCCGACACCAAGCTCCTCATGTCGTTGATCTTCTACACAGCGAGCTGATCCGCTCAAACATAGACACCGATAGAGTGCTGCTTTCAAGTTTCAGCCATGAAGTTGTTGCAGAAATGGCTCGCCACTTACCAAGATTCCGCGTTGGTGTGATCACAGAGCAGCTCTCTCAAGACGATCTTTTGCTTATTGATCAGGTGAAAGCGTTCAGTTGTCATATGAATTACGAAAACGTCAATCAGGATGATCTTGATACGCTTGCCGAAGCAAAGATTCAAACATGGTGCTACACCGTCAATGATCCGTCTAAGTTCAAATTCCTATCCACCGTCGATGCGATATTCACTGATTTTCCAGATAGATTTAGCGCGAAAAATTGACCAAACAAATACCAAAGTAGTAAACGTTTAAGACGGGAAAATTTACCTCGATAAACCTTAAAATTAAGTAGCAAACACAAGTGAGTAGGAGTACATTCCGCTGCTCACTTGGTTTCATTAGCTCGCACTATTTAGGCAGCTTTATTGGTTACTTAATTTATGGATCTCATTTTTAGTCCAACTTTCCCAATTTTGGGTGCAATCTTCATTTTTGCCGCTATCGTTCGTGGCTTCTCAGGTTTCGGTTTCACTTTAGTGGCATTGCCGTTGAGTGCGTTATTCGTACCCGTTATCGAACTGGTTCCTGTTTTCATGCTTATCGACCTATTGGGCAATATCCAATTGCTACCGAAGGTTCGAAAACACGTAAACTGGCGCTGGGTTTCAAAGGTGTTTATCCCTTGTCTAGCCTTCACTCCGGTCGGCTTACTTCTGCTCAAGTCTGTTAGCCAAGATACAATAATTTTGATCATTAGTGCCTTCATTTTTGCGTCTGCACTTATGATCTACAAAGGGTTCCAGTACAAAAGTGAACCTAGATTTGCTCCCTATATTCTGGGCAGCCTTGCGGGTGTAATGAACGGCGCGGCTTCAATGTCAGGGCCTCCGATTGGCACGCATGCATTGGCAAGCCCAGTCGCACCCCACATTGCCAGAGCAGGCCTGATTGCGTTCTTTGTGTTGGCAGATTCCAGTGCGTTTGTATCGGCATCTATCGCGGGGTTAGTCGACCGTGATGTGGTCTGGCTTACTCTAGCACTCCTACCAAGTAGCATGTTTGGCGGCTATGTCGGTTCTAAACTGTTCGAGAGATTTGGCGGAGCGAAGTTCAAACCAGTCACCATTGCCCTGCTCATCGTGATTGCGATATTCAGTGCAGGTCGAGTCTTGCTGTAACTGGCTCTAGCGGTGCTGTTCAGGAAAATTGGGTACCGATACCTACCATTCGATATGGATAGGGGTACCCATTTTTACAAGTTGGAGAAACTCATCCATATCTTGATTGGTTAATGCGATACACCCATCCGTCCAATCAAAGCTTTGAATAAAGCTCGGTGAACGGTGCTCTCCGTTTTTGATGCCATGGATTTTGATGTTCCCTCCAGGATCCAGATCATTTTGCTCTGCCCATTGCATATCCGAAGGTTGCGGGTAATTAATATGTACTGAGCGATAAAAGTCCGACTCTTCCATCACATAATCGAGCTGGTATTTCCCTTCAGGCGTTCGGTTGTCCCCTTCAAAGCGTTTATGCCCTTTCGGTTGTTTGCCTAGCGCAATGCGAAACTCCTGAATTACCTCCTCACCTTTAAGCAGATACATCCTACGTTTCGATTTATCGACTTTAACTAAGGTGACCACTTGCGACAGCAAATCTATCTCAGAAGCGCTATCTGGTACGTTGTAAAACTGTCGAGAGGAACTTTGAGGTGGACGTTTCGATGCCCCTTGAGAAAGCTGAGCAACCTTTTCATCAGAGCGACTGTTAAGAACATCATCGACAATAATCACATGCTTGGAGTTTGAGCTGGTGGAAGAGGTTGAGTTAGATGAAGACGTTGAGACACGTTGAGAATGAGCCGGTGCAGACTCGAATACGATGGTTTCGATAGCGGTCGCGTCAGAAACTATTTTCTCGACCACAACCTGCTCAGCATTCACCTTCGAAGCCATAAACAGTAAACACAGTGATAAAGGCAAAAACAGACGCACCTTTAGATCTCCTCAAAACGCATAGACATGGTTCGTGATTGAGTTTCCATTCCTAAAGACTCATAGAAACCCTGAGCTTGTTGGTTAAACTCCATTACCTCTAACCTAAGTTCTATCGCACCTCTCGCTTGAGCCCATTGATTAAACGACTTCATTAACGCTCGACCAGCACCTTTACTCTGAACCTGGTCGTTCACCACAATCGTATTCACCCTTGCCACCTTGTGCGGCTGAATAAAACTGACGCCTTTGTTCTGCGTTACCTTACCCGCTAAAAAGCCGACGACTTGCTTGTCATCGACTGCAACCAAGAAAGCGCCAAGTGGGTCAAGCATCAAGCCTAACCAATACTCTTCACTGTCGGCCAAACCTTGTGACGCTGGCGCAAATACCATAGGTGCACCAAGATGATGTTGACGGTTTATCTGCTCAGAGAGCGCTAAGATCGCGTTAATATCAGTTACCTTGGCTGTCCGAATTTGCATATCATCACCTTGTTTGAATTCAATAACACCTTAGCAAAAATGGCTTAGTTGTGCACCGTTACACTGGTCGACTCAGATGCTCTGTGAAGGCAGGTTATTAATATTAGGCACTAAGTTTGGGGTAATTGTTCCGCAAATCTCAGGCACATTGCCAGCCTTTGAGTGCTACTATCTCTGCAGAATCAATACACTAACGACTGGATACCTCTATGATTAAGTTCGCTGTAATTGGAACCAATTGGATTACACAAAAATTCGTTCAAGCTGCACATGAATCACAATCGATGCAGTTGGCTGCGGTTTATTCACGAAACCTAGAGAGCGCTGCACAATTCGCACAAGAATTTGGTGTTGAAAACACCTACGATTCACTCGATGCCTTAGCCAATGACAGCACGGTCGAAGCTGTGTACATCGCTTCACCAAACTCACTGCACTGCGAACAGTCCATCTTCATGATGGAGCACGGTAAACACGTTATCTGTGAAAAGCCGGTTGCATCAAACATTGATGAAGCAACACGCATGTTCGAAGTGGCTGAGAAAAACGGTGTGGTGTTGTTTGAGGCGTATAAATCTCAATTCCTACCAAACTTTAAGCAAGTTCAACTCGGCCTAGAAAAAATCGGCAAGGTACACAAAGCGCACATCAACTACTGTCAGTATTCATCGCGTTACCAGAAATACCTGAACGGCGAGAACCCGAACACTTTCAATCCAGCTTTCTCGAACGGCTCATTAGTTGATATTGGCTTCTACTGTGTAGCTGCAACGGTTGCTCTGTTCGGTAAGCCTGAAAATGCTCAAGCTTCTGCAAAGTTGCTTGATTCAGGAGTGGATGCGCATGGCTGCGCGATCTTCCAGTACCCTGAGTTTGACGTAACCCTAGCGCACTCTAAAGTCAGCGACTCTTATGCGCCAAGCGAGATCCAAGGTGAACAGGGAGCGATCATTATCGATCACATCGCAGAGTGCACCGACGTTAAGATCCGCTACCGTGATGGCAGCATTGAAAGTCTCACTCAAGCACAAAGCGAAAACTCAATGAGCTACGAAGCACAAGCCTTTGGAGGTTGCATTGAGGGTGATAAAGAAACTCAAGCTCAAGCCAAACTTCGCGCTTTAACCGTTGCCAAGTTAATTACAGAGATGCGCCAGCAAGTTGGTGTCGTTTATCCAGTCGATAAATAACATCACCATTAGGTTAACCAGCTGATTTTTAACAAATACCGATTTATACATAACTAAATTTAATCTTTACGACAAACAACCGGATTAGTCGATTAGGGTACCATCTGTTTAAATCCGCGTTCGATATCTATCGTATTAATTTAATTTATTGAAGGTGTGTAAAGTGTTTTCAGTTGATGATCGCGTTGTAGCAACAAAAGGTGTTGAGCTAGGTGAAATGGTTGTAATTGGCCTAAGTGCTGGTGGCGGCTACGTTCACGTTACAACAGTAGAAGGCGCAATAATGACGCTTACTTACCCTGCAAAAGACCTTAAAAAAGCATAGTTTAACCACTCCGCTCTTTTAGTAGTCACTCTGCTAAAGGTAACAAAATTGAGGCCTTGGCTGATTTCACTCTTCTGCATTAGAGTGAACAGCCAGGGCCTTTTTTATGCCTGCAATTCCTTAACAGCCTTCCCGTTACTTTACTCGTTGCAGTAAAACCGAATCCAACAGACAATAGAATCAATCAAAAAGTATGTACACCAAGTACTTATTGTCTGTTGATGCCTACGGTTTATAGATGCTTAGCGTTTATTGACGCTTAGTATTCGCAAGACTTTCTGGTACATTAGCATTATCTTATATTTATAATGACCTGAACTGAGGGAAGCTATGAAGCTTTATATTTACGACCACTGCCCTTTCTGTGCAAGAGTAGCCTACATTGCTCAATCTCTAGGCTTGGACATCGAGCTTGTCTCTGTCGATTATGATGACGCCCAAACGCTTATCGATCTGATCGGTAAAAAGATGGTGCCTGTATTACAAAAAGACGACGGTTCTATCATGGCTGAGAGCCTAGATATCATCGCGTACTTTATGGACTTAAAATCAAGTGACGAGCAACGTGTACCATCAGAGCAAGTCACTGTGTTCCAAACTCGCGCATTCCCACTAAGCCAGCGCATCGGTTTGCCACGTTGGTGGAAACTGGATCTTGCTGAATACCAATCACCAGCAAGCAAAGAAGCGTGGCGCGCAGCCAAAGAAACCGAAGAACTAAACTTCGATAAGCTGATTGAGCAAACGCCGCAGTTTGTTGAACAGATTAACCCGCTTCTGAAAGATGCAGAGCTACCTCTGAACCTAGAAAATGGTGAGTCGTCACTGCCTCTTATCGACCAAGCGGTGTACTTCTCTATGTTGCGCGGTTTCTGCGTAGAGCCAAGCCTCACATGGCCACCAGCGCTAGAACGTTGGTTAGAAAAGCAAAGCGAAACGCTTAAGCTCTCTTTACTTCGCTAAAAACTGTCTTTGATTCGCTAGCGCGATTACAACGAGCACAAACAAAAAATCGAAGCTCTCAGGTACTGCCCTGCTAGCTTCGATGTTCTTTTAGCTGCCCATTATTTCGATCTGACTAAGCCTTTTTTTACGCCAAGCTCTTGTTACACCAAGATCTTGTTACTACAACAGGCGCCTTCTCAAACCAGTTCGCTCTAAGATTCGTGTCGAGATCTCTTCAACCGATAATGAAGACGTGTTGATGTAAGGTATCGCTTCACGACGGAACATCGCCTCTACTGTTTGTAGCTCATACAAACATTGCGAATCACTCGCGTATTCACTGCCCGCTAAACGGTTCTCACGAATCTCCGTCAGCCTTTCTGCGTCAATGGTTAAGCCAAACAACTTATGTCGGTAAATCTCAAACTCAGGCAGCAGCTTCAAGCGTGCTAAATCGTCATGGATGAATGGATAGTTCGCTACACGCAAACCAAACTGCATCGCCATATACAAGCTTGTTGGTGTCTTACCGCTTCGAGATACACCTAACAAGATGATGTCGGCTTCTTCCAGCCCTTTAAGCGTGATGCCATCATCGTGTGCGAGTGTGTATTCAATCGCAGCAATACGGTCGAAATACTTAACCGAGTCTTTGTTCACACTGCGTGAACGTTGCAGTTTAGGCACAGGAGCCATCTGAATATCATCCTGAACCTTCTGAACGATACTTTCCAACACGTCATAACAGTGTGCTGGCGCTTCAAGCAGCTTAGCCTTGATATCTGGAATCACGATTGAAAAGAACACCAATGGTTCGACTCCATTATCGCGATACGAAATTTCGATCTCTTTTAATAAATCAGAAAGTTTGTCCTCACTTTCCACAAACGGAAAGGTTTTTTCATTGGCTTTGAAAGGGAATTGACCTAGAACAACATGTCCTAAAGTCTCACATGTTATGGCCGTTCCATCAGAAACATAGAATACATCACGACTTTGAATATCAATTTGCATTTTTTATTTAATGTTTAAAATTATTTTGAGTAGGATGGGAACCATAATATATATAACAAAACCCTGCTGACTATTACGTCCCCCACAGCTTTAAAAAATAATTTACATTTTTTTAAACTGATACGTAATCGTTTGCCTTTAAATCCCTACAATGCTCGCTATGTTTCTGGAGAAATAAATGCAAAATAATACCCTATGGTTCAATGGCCTATCCATGGAAGATGTCGACAAAGTCGGCGGTAAGAACGCCTCACTGGGCGAGATGGTTTCTAACCTGTCCAATGCTGGTGTTTCTGTACCTAATGGTTTTGCTACCACCTCTTATGCGTTTAACGACTTTCTTGATTACAAAGGTCTTGATGAGCGCATTCACCAACTACTTGATGAACTTGATGTTGAAGACGTTGACGCACTGCGTAAGACAGGTGCAACGATTCGACAATGGGTTCTAGATGCACCCTTCCCAGAGTCACTAGAGCAAGACATCCGTGAGAACTACCGCGAGCTAATTGAAGACAACGAAGAATTGTCTGTAGCGGTTCGTTCATCGGCAACCGCAGAAGATCTTCCAGATGCTTCTTTCGCAGGCCAGCAAGAAACCTTCCTTAACGTAAAAGGCATCAACGCTGTACTCGAAGCAACCAAGCACGTTTACGCGTCACTGTTTAACGACCGCGCTATCTCTTACCGTGTACACCAAGGCTTTGACCACCGTGGCATTTCATTGTCTGCGGGTATTCAACGCATGGTTCGTTCAGACAAAGCCTCTTCAGGAGTGATGTTCACACTTGATACAGAGTCTGGCTTCGACCAAGTGGTGTTCATCACTTCTTCTTGGGGTCTTGGCGAAATGGTGGTACAGGGCGCTGTGAACCCAGACGAGTTCTACGTTCACAAGCCAATGCTAGAAGCGGGTCACTACCCTATCGTTAAGAAGACGTTTGGTTCTAAGTTGATCAAGATGATCTACTCAACCAACCAAGAGATCGGTAAGCAAGTCGACATCATTGATACGGATGAGCAAGAGCGTAATCAGTTCTCACTGAACGACGAAGAGATCAAAGAGCTGGCAAAACAAGCGATGATCATCGAAAAGCACTACCAACGTCCGATGGACATTGAGTGGGCGAAAGATGGCATCGATGGCAAGCTTTACATTGTTCAAGCTCGCCCAGAGACGGTATGTTCTCAAAGCGACCAAAACGTTATCGAGCGTTACGAGCTGAACAACAAGGCCGATGTGCTAGTTGAAGGCCGTGCGATCGGTCAACGTATCGGCTCTGGTCCTGTTCGCTTGGTTGATTCACTAGACCAAATGTCACTGGTTCAAGAAGGCGACGTACTGGTAACAGACATGACAGACCCTGACTGGGAACCTGTGATGAAGAAAGCCTCTGCGATTGTTACAAACCGTGGCGGTCGTACTTGTCACGCAGCAATCATCGCTCGTGAGCTAGGTATTCCAGCAATCGTTGGTTGTGGTACAGCAACAAGCAGCCTAAACGATGGCGATACCGTGACAGTGTCATGTTCAGAAGGCGAAACAGGCTACGTTTACAACGGCGAACTTGACTTCGAGATCAAACGTTCTGAAGTTGATGAGCTACCAATGCTGCCAACCAAAGTAATGATGAACGTGGGTAACCCAGATCGCGCATTCGACTTTGCACAGATTCCAAACGAAGGTGTTGGCCTTGCTCGTCTTGAATTCATCATCAACAAGATGATCGGTATTCACCCGAAAGCCCTATTGAACTTCGATGCACAAACTGACGAGCTAAAAGCAGAAATCAGCGAACGTATTCGCGGCTACAAAGATCCTATCGACTTCTACGTAAGCAAGCTAACAGAAGGCATCGCGACTATCGCGTCTGCATTCTGGCCTAAGCGTGTGATCGTACGTATGTCTGACTTTAAGTCGAATGAGTATAGCAACCTTGTAGGCGGCAAAACGTTTGAACCGCATGAAGAGAACCCAATGCTAGGCTTCCGTGGTGCATCTCGTTACATCTCACCAGTATTCGAAGACTGTTTCGAGCTAGAAACTCAAGCGATCAAACGCGTTCGCAACGAAATGGGCCTTAAGAACGTTGAAATCATGATCCCATTCGTTCGTACTCCAAGCGAAGCGGCATCGGTTATCGACATTCTGGCTAAATTCGACCTTCGCCGTGGCGACCAAGGTCTGAAAGTGATCATGATGTGTGAGCTACCATCTAACGCAATCTTGGCTGATGAGTTCTTGAAGTACTTCGATGGCTTCTCTATCGGCTCAAACGACATGACGCAACTGACACTTGGCCTCGACCGAGATTCAGGCGATGTGGCACACCTCTTCGATGAGCGTAACCCAGCCGTGAAAGCAATGCTGAAAATGGCGATCGATGCTGCAACCAAAGCGGGTAAATACGTGGGTATTTGTGGCCAAGGCCCATCAGACCATGACGACCTAGCAGAGTGGTTAATGGAGCAAGGCATCAGCTCTGTTTCACTAAACCCGGATACGGTTATCGATACGTGGTTGAAGCTAGGTAACGTTGCCAATAAATAAGTAAATAAATAAGTAAATAAGTAAATAAGCAACGCTTCACGCGGTACCTAAACGACCAAAGCCAGTCACGTTGACTGGCTTTTTTAGGTTCTTTGCAAATTAGCTGGCTAAAGCGCTAGAAGTAGTATCTCACACCAACCCAAGCCTCGGTTTGCCAACCATTCGGCATTGACACACCTTTCACATCAACATCCGCTTTGGTAATGTCATAGCGCGTATTCAACCACCAAGTTCTTGCAGTGTTCATCGGCACATTTAACGATGTTTTAAATGAGAAGTTTTGCATGTCGATATCATCACCAGAAAGATCCTGCCACTCAGGGACTAAAGACACATAAGCGCCAGAGTCACCGAGATGCTTCGCGGTAATCAAACCAAGCGAGTATCCCGTTAAATCATCTTTAGATGAAGTGACGCCAGGGATCTCCATGCTACCTGTCATCAGCCCTGCTCTTGGAAACACAAGGAATCCACCGGTATAAGCTGGATTAATCGCAACAACACCGCCAACCGACAATAAGTCATTTTTAATACTGTTACGCGTATTAATATAATCTAAAGAAAGACCCACTTTAGGCGTAGCTTTCGTCCCCGTTTCAAAGACATGGAAGTACTGGATTCTAGAGTTACTATACTCTGTACCGAATTTGTCTGGATCGCGAAGCGCTGTGTTGCTTTCATCGACAAACGTCCCTTCAGCCAGTAGGGCAAACTGTTGACCGTTTTCTAAACCGCCAGAAACTTGCCCTTGAAATTGGATATCTGAACTACCATTAAACATCAATGCAGCTTGAGTATAAACTTTAGTGACATCAGCAGGATCGATAACACGTTCGGAATCAGAATCGGCATGAGCAGGAAGGGCTAGACCTAAACTCAACGGGATTAATAGAGCAAACTTTTTCATTATATCTCTCGAAAGTCGTTTGCTTCCTCCTTGAAGCCTGGAACATCCTGTTAGGCAATAAATAGATTACTTGTCAGCAAGTAGTTTTGCTGCTGAACGCATTAGTGCAGGGCCTTTATTCTCACCAAAACCTGAGTGGTAAGGGTTGGTTGAGAACATCACACCTACAAAGTCACGTTCCGGATCGATGTAAATGAACTGGCCAAGGTTGCCACTTTTTGACATCGCACCGTCATTGAACACATAGTCGAATTGGTATGCGTTGTAGTCCGCTTTTTCGTTGTATGCGTGCAGTGAACTGCTCTCTTTGCTAGTACCTACGAATGCTTTTGGATCACCGCCGTTGCGGATACGATCAATCACAACTTGTGACACCACTGGCTCATCAGCCACCGCTTTCCAGCTAGGTGTAAATAGTGTTCCCCAGCGCGCCATGTCTTCTACAGTTGATGAAACCAAGCCAACCGCGATCGCCATGCCATCCGGTGTTAAGTTGAATTGCATTGGTTGACGTGCGTGCACTTTTGACCAAACACGATCTTCGAACACTTGAGTCCAGGTTTTGTTTTCAACGTTTTCAACTAACTTAGTCAGCACCATGGTGTTGATAGATGCGTAACGGAAGTGGTCACCTGCTTGTTCACCTTCCAGTTTCTGTGCACCTTGAGCCACTTCCATCCAAGTTTCCATTTCACCCGTTTTTGCACGAGGTGAGTTGAACGATGCAGCAAAGAAACGCACCACATCAGAGTCTGGGTTCAAGATAGACTCTAATGTCTCTTCATTGTCTAGAGCGGTCGACATGTTCAGAACTTGGTGTACTGTGATGCCATCCCAGTTCGTTCCTTTCAATTCAGAAACATACTCAGCGATCTCTTTTTCAGGGTCGACTTTACCCTCTTCCACTAACATCGCGATCACAGTGCCAACCGTGGTTTTTGCTGTGGATGCCCAAACGTGCGTATCTGTCGGCTTCATACCTGGGTAAGCTTCGTAAACGATCTCCCCTTTGTGAATCAACATAAAGCCTTGGGTACGGAACTGTTCATCCGCCAAGTACTCATCCATTGTCAACTGACCTTTGCTTTCAGTATTAACTTTGAGTGCAGCGAGTCGTGGGTCGATATTTTTGACTAAAGGCTTGTACTCTTCGTTTGGAGCCGCCAGTGCCGTTGGTAGAAACTCACTCATGTGCATGTTGTAGTAAACGCTGTGGTCGCCGCCCATTTGCCAATGAAAGTTATTGAATAACTCACGAGCAGAATCAGTAAAACTTGGGGTAAATGCTGTGCTCGCCTCTTTCACGGTCAAGGTAACTTGAGCACCTTCAACTTTCAGAGCTTCTTCAACTGGGTTTGCTGCAAGAGCAAATGATGATGCGGTTGCTAACGATACTAGAACGGCAATGTGTTTAAGTTTCATAATTGTTCTCCTGTTTGGGTTAGGAGAAGTATAGGGAGATGCGCTACACTTAATTAGGTCACTTGGTGACATTTAATGGTAGGCACAAAACAATGAAAGCATCATCGAACACCACCAGCATATTGCTCACTTCGACCAGTAACATTGCTCCATATATTCAGTATTGTGACAAACATAGACTGGATTGGCGCACCGTCGCCGATGCGTGCGGTCTACCCATTGAGCTAACACAATCCAATCAATGGCTTCCTACACAAGACGTGATTCGCTTCATTCACGGCCTTGAGCGGAAGTTTGGTTATTCGATAGGGATTGAGGTTGGACGTAGGGCCTCTCTAGAGCAATTATCACCTGAGCTAGACCGAAAAATTGATCAATGCACTTCACTAGAGCAAGCTGTACGCTGCTTGATTACTGAAATATCGACCTTAAGTAATCACGTCACCATATGGACGGAAAAAAGCGATGGGTTGTGGTGGCTGTGTCATCGAAGTTGCTATCACCCATCAACCTCAGGTTTTGAACAAGCCGAATGGTTTCGCGCCCTGACGGTGATTAGCCTATGCCGTAAGTTCATTGACAGTCGCTGGCAACCATCACACGCCAAGTTGGTCTCTAAGCACAACAGCGCACGTAAATTACCTAAGCATTTCTTTGATTCTGATATTCAGTTTGAAGAGCAATACGGTGCGTTCTCGATTCCGCTGCCCGATGATTATCGTGCCATTTCAGAACGAAATAGTACCCAAGATTGGCATCACGCTGTCGAGACATTAATAGACACCTATGCGACTCTACCTTGGTTCAATATTGAGTGGTTTGCGACCATGCTCGGCATGACAAAACGAACGCTGCAGAGAAACCTGAAGAGCAAAAACATTCTCTTTAAAGAAGCCAAAGAACAAGTTCGGGAGGCTAAGGCAAAACAGCTACTTGAAAAGACCGACCTTTCTGTTCAAGACATCAGTTGGCAAGTAGGTTACAGCGACTTAAGTAATTTCAATCGCGCATTCAAAGGTTGGGTTGGAGTCACACCACCAAGTTATCGGGATAAAGCGAAACATTAGAAATAGTCGAATGGAAAACCTTTAGACCCAATCCGCAATATAAAACTCAGAAACAAGATACGACACCTTAAATTTCAATAAGCGAGCGCATAAAGTTGCATTGCACAATGCCCACATACCGATGAAACTGTGCAAAGGTAATATCGATAGATTTAATGACATTTATTGGTATCGAGCTAACGTTACGTTATCCTTTACGCAATTCTTCATTGAGTGGATTGTCACTACGACAAACCTACCTTCAAGACTGATAAGAGTGTTATGAATTCTACGACCGCAACTCCCTCGCCTTCTCTTGGCCGACAACTCTATACAATGACATGGCCAATGCTGTTTGGGGTGCTCTCCCTGATGAGCTTCCAACTTGTAGATAGTGCTTTTATTGGCCAGTTAGGCGTACTGCCGCTCGCGGTTCAAGGCTTCACGCTACCAATTCAGATGATCATTATCGGGATTCAAGTCGGACTAGGCATCGCGACAACGGCTGTGATCGCGAGAGCTATTGGGGCTAACGAGATACGCTATGCCAAACAGCTCGGCGGATTAGTCGTTGCGATGGGCAGTGTGAGTGTCGCGCTGTTCTCGGTCATCATCTATCTGTTGCGTGGTCCTATTTTACAACTCCTCGATGCACCACCGACGGTACTGCCGATCATTGATTCTTACTGGCTCTATTGGCTGGTAAGCTCTTGGACAGGCGCACTGCTCTACTTTTTCTACAGTGTGTGTCGTGCCAATGGTAATACCATGCTGCCCGGTTCGATGATGATCGCGACCAGCATCATCAACTTGATATTGGACCCGATTTTCATATTCACGCTCGACATGGGCATCAACGGAGCCGCGATTGCGACCATCTTGGCGTTCGGTGCGGGTATCTTTATCGTTGCTCCTAAGGTGACGAAGAAGCATTGGATTACATTCGACTGGCACGATCTTGATATCGGCAAGAGTGTTCGTTCAATCGGTAACATCATGGGACCTGCCATGATCAGTCAATTGCTACCACCCATTTCATCAATGTTCGCAACCAAGCTACTTGCTGGCTATGGGACTGCAGCCGTTGCAGCTTGGGCGTTGGGTTCTCGTTTTGAGTTTTTCTCCATTGTTGCCGTGTTAGCACTGACTATGTCGATGCCTCCAATGATTGGCCGCATGTTAGGAGAGAACAACCTCGAAAACATACGCAAGCTCGTTAAGATTGCAGTGATATTCGTATTGAGTTTCCAGTTGGTGGTAGCGTTAGTAACTTGGTTGTTTTCAGGCGGACTGGCAAACCTAATGACCAGTGAAAGCGAAGTCTCAACGATTTTGAACTACCACTTACTTATCGTTCCTATCAGTTTAGGGCCTTTGGGTATCTGTATGTTGATGGTTTCTATCTCTAACGCTTTAGGCAAGTCTTATACTGCCTTGACGATATCAGCACTCCGCCTGTTTGCTTTCTTCTTACCTTGCCTATGGGTTGGCTCTCAGCTTGCTGGCATTGAAGGCTTATTCTGGGGTGCCATGGTAGGTAATGTACTTGCCGGCACTTGTGCATGGTTTATGTACCAACGCGCTCTTGGGCAAGTAGAAGCCAAGCTAGCCAAATAGGTAATTGAACAGCTAGAGCGTTACGAACGAAAAAGCAGCCACTTAGGCTGCTTTTTTAATACCTAAGTTCTAATTTACATCCCTCCGATGAACCTCTTTCACGAATATAGCCTCTCTAACCCAACCTTGCTTTCAATTGAACAAAATTCCAATCAACCGTCATCTCATTCTCAGAGCGAATGCTTAATCCACACTCATCTAAAACATCAATCAATCCAATTCTAAGCGCCCTTTAGAACTTGTCCTAGATCATCAAAACATTCAATAACGCAACCTTTGGTTTTAAATATGTAAATCTTGATGAAGTTTAAGAAATTAAACCTGATTTACCTATTTCGAGTGATCACGTTCAAATTTCGTTCGTGATTTAGCTCTAAAACTTACGATTTGTTGATGTTTTAGACGTTTACGTCAGGTTTACAGAAGTTTACTGCGTATTGTGGAAATACCACCAAAGGAGTAGATTTCAGTCATTGAGTTCAAAAATGTAAACCGAAATCATGAATGTAAAACAAGTTCGATTCACCGATGAAGACAGAGAATGCTTAAGCAATTACTTCCGCTTAGCAGACACAATTGCCGATTTGATTGGTCCCTACTGTGAAGTAGTCATCCATTCCTTTGAGAGCTTAGAAAACTCAGTCGTGAAGATCGTCAATGGTCATCATACGGGGCGTGAAATTGGTTCACCGATCACCGATTTAGGTTTACGCATGTGGAGTGCATTCGAGAAGACTGGCGAAGTTTCTCCAAAGAGTTATTTCACCAATGCAGCAGACGGATCCCTACTGAAATCGACTACCTGCGTATTGGCTGGTCCACAACAAAAGCCGATTGGCATGCTGTGTATCAACATGAACTTATCTTTCCCATTCCCAGAAATCGTCAAAACACTGATGCCGCAGTGCAATGTGCCGCAAGCCATTGTCAGCGAAACATTCAGCAACAATGCAAACGACGTGATTCAACAAGCATTGAGTTCAGCAGTTAACGAGGTTGACCAAGACGAGTCGGTTTCTTCCAAAGGTCGCAATAAAGCCATCATTCGTTGTTTATTTGATAACGGCGTATTTGAGCTAAAAGAGACGACTACACAAGTATCAGAGCAACTTGGGATCAGCCGACAGGCGGTTTACAAGTTTATCCGTGAATTTAAATCAGAATAAAACCAATAATTTAGGAGTTACATCGTGAAACAGATCATTGCCACTGAACAAGCACCTGCAGCTATCGGCCCTTACTCACAAGGTACGTCTTACGGCGACATAGTTTATACATCAGGTCAATTACCTCTCGTTCCAGAAACCATGCAGTTTGTTGAGGGCGGCATCAAAGAGCAGGCTCGTCAGTCGCTAGAAAACTTAAAAGCTGTACTAGAAGCGAGTAATGCGGGACTGGACACAGTGCTTAAGACAACCTGCTTCCTATCTGACATGGAGAACTTCGTTGCCTTTAACGAAGTGTACACAGAAGTGTTTGGTACAGAAAACGCACCAGCTCGCTCTTGTGTTGAAGCAGCACGACTACCAAAAGACGCACTGGTTGAAGTTGAAGCCATCGCATACAAAAAATAACCGACTTAGGTATTAATGGGTATCATAGGAGATTCTCATGAGCGTTTCATTTATCGCATTAAGCGTACTGTTCTTTGGGTTCTACGCACTGCTGTCGAACTTCAAAAAGCAAAAGAAAAGTTTTAACTTCCGCGTACTGAGTGCGCTTGCTGCTGGCTTGTTGTTCGGTGGCGCAATTCAACTTGTTTTCGGTGTCGGCAACGTTGCGACCTCTGGCTTTGCTGAACTGATTTCAGTGTTCGGTAAAGGCTACATCAAACTTCTACAAATGATTGTTATCCCACTTGTGTTTGTGGCGATGATCTCTTCGATCATGAACGTGGAAGGCGGCGGCGCGCTATCTCGTATCGCACCAAAAATCATCGGTATTCTACTTTTCACTTGTGCAATCTCAGCAGCCGTTGGTATCGCAAGTATTTACCTATTTGGTATCGATGCGAACGCACTAGTAAGCACAATTGGCACAAACAGTGCGATTGAAGCTCGCGGTGATTCACTGGTAGCAACACAAGACGCAATGGCGAGCAGTGGTCTGTCAGGTATGGCTCTGTCTATCATTCCAACCAACATCTTTGACATGCTAACGGGTTCTCAACGTACTTCTACGCTATCAACTGTACTGTTCGGTATGTTCCTTGGTTACTGTATCCTTCAAGTGAAAAACCGTAAGCCTGAAAAAGTGCAAAACTTCGTTGATTTTATCAACTCTGCAAAAGAAGTGGTGCTTTCAATGGTTCGTGAAATTCTGAAGCTAACGCCTTACGGTGTGTTCGCTCTGATGACCACGTTCATGATGACAAACGACCTGTTCGCACTTGCAGAGATGGGCCGCTTCCTTCTAGCAAGCTACGTTGCAATTGGCGTTATGTTCGGCATCCACTTCGTGATGGTGTCAATGTTCGGTCTTTCTCCTGCTAAGTTCATGAAGAAAATCTGGCCAGTATTGGTGTTCGGCTTCGGTTCTCGTTCAAGCATGGCAGCTATCCCGCTAAACGTTGAAACACAAACTCAACGCCTAGGTGTAGACGAAGAAACAGCAAACATGTCAGCAACATTTGGTACCAGTATCGGTCAAAACGGTTGTGCAGGTATCTACCCAGCTATGCTAGCAATCATGGCGGCACAAGTAATGGGCATGCCTGTAGACTTGAGCTTCATCCTACAACTGATCGCTGTTATCGCAATTGCTTCATTCGGTATCGCAGGGGTCGGTGGTGGTGCAACGTTCGCAGCAGTAGCGGTACTGACCATCATGGGTCTAGACATCACAGTAGTCGCGATTCTAGTGTCTATCGAAGCGTTAATTGACATGGCTCGTACAGCGCTAAACATCTCAGGCTCTATGTTGTCAGGCGTTCTTACAGCGAAGAAGAATGGCTCATTGGATACTGAACAATACGACGCTGACGTTACAGCGACAGTATCAAAAGAAGCAGCAGTATAATTCTCAAACTTAATTAAGAGCACTCCACGTGAGTGCTCTTCTGTTTTTCCTGAGTTCAGGTTATTTAGGTAGTAAATATGAAAGTTGTTGTTATAGGCGGTAGCGCCGCGGGTATGAGTTTCGCAGCAAAGTACAAACGTAATCAGCCATCAGACGAAGTCATCGTTCTAGATAAGCGTAGCTACATCTCTTTCGGAGCCTGTGGCTTACCTTACTTTGCAGGCGGCATGTTTGATGACACCGAACGAATGATTTCTCGTACACCAGAGCAAGCCATCAAATCTGGTTTAGATGTACGTGTAGAAACGGAAATGGTGTCGTTCGACCGCACTGAAAAACAGATTACGGTGCGTCACCAAAACGTAGAGAGCACTATCGATTACGATATGTTGGTGATTGCGACAGGCGCACGTCCAATTGTGCCTTCATTCGGTGAATTCAATCCAGAACACGTATACACACTAACAAGTATGGAAGATGGCTTGGCGGTTAAGGAAGCGCTAAAGGATAGTAACAAGCAGCGTGTGTGTGTTATTGGGGCTGGCTTTATAGGGCTGGAAGTCTTTGATGCAGCACATGGCTTGGATAAGCACGTGACGATTATCGAACGTGAGCAACACATCATGAGCCGTCAGTTCAGCCCTGAGATCATTGAAGTGGTTGAAGGTGCAATTCGTGAATCCGGTGCAGAGCTAAAAACCGGTTGCAGCGTGTCTGCGATTCGCGATGCCGAGCAAGGTGGTTACATCGTAGAAACAGATAACGGCAATGTAGAAGCTGATATCGTTATCCTGTCACTCGGTTTCAAACCAAATACTGAAGCATTCGAACTACCAAAAGCTGCAAACGGCGCTCTGTTGGTGAATGAATATGGTGCCACTGAAGATGCTTACATCCATGCTGTCGGCGACTGTGCCGTTGTCCATCATATGGCACTAGGCAAACCCGTTTATGTTCCTCTAGCAACTACTGCCAACAAGCAAGCACGCATGATGGCAGACAAGCTAGCAGGTAAAGATACTTATATGTCGGGCTTCTTGGGTTCATCTTGTTTGAAAGTGCTCGATTACGAACTGGCATGTACTGGCGTGAATGAACTTCTGGCGAAAGAACACAGCTTGGATGTGAAAGTATCAACGATTTCAGATAAGAACCAAACCGATTACTACCCAGGCCAAGAAGACATTAAGGTGAAGTTGGTTTATCACCCGGAGACCAAGGTTCTTCTAGGTGGTGAGATCGTAGGTAAGAAAGGAGCGGTTGGCCGTATTAACGCACTAGCGGTAGCTATAACCGCTAAAATGACCACACAAGAATTAGGCTACATGGATTTCTGTTACGCCCCCCCATTTTCACGTACATGGGATGCTCTGAACGTGGCAGGTAACGTCGCTAAGTAAGCGAGCTAGTTGTACTAGTCCCAAAGAATATTCATTTCAACATCAAAGCAGAGCGATTAAGCTCTGCTTTTTAGATAACCTACGATCTTATAGTTCATCTGATGGAAGAACAAAGTCGACATATAACGCAAAATTTCCGATTCCAGAAGCTTTAATACCATCCAAGTCTAAATCATTTGTCGAATAGATCATGGAAGAAACCCCCATGTTGCTTAGTTCTATCGCCTTCTTATACTCACTCCCAAGCGAGCCAAGGTTATCACCCCGATACGTCACAGCCCTAATTTTATTTAAATCAATCCACTCAAGAATAAATGGTGTATTTAGATCTATATTTAATGCGACGTTATTAAAACCTAACTCTATTGCTTCATTATATTTATCTATACTGAACACTTCGATAATAGATTTATCTTTATCTATTATATTTTTTGAAAGCAAGGCAAGATTTTTTATTTTATCCGTAACTAATACAACCTCATTCTCACTTAAAATTTCAATCGCCTCTGAAATATTTAAAGTGTGATAATTATCGTTAATTGTTTTTAACTCAAACTCTTCTGAAGCAATAGGACCATTTTTATTAGAATTAGTCATCATATGGAAAGAGTTCCAGTCATGAACAGCGACGATCTTTCCATCCGACGATACAAGAAGATCTAGCTCTATCATCTTAAAACCACTTTCTATCGACTTCTCTACAGCCTCTAAGGAGTTTGTATATTTAAAACCATCGATTCCCCCGCCGGCATGTGCAATCAAACTGCCTGAATTAACGATAATATTGGAGATATTATTGTGCGTATTTGGATATGCCTTTACGTTGCCTCTCCATACATCAATGACTACACTCATCGAAGGGCCGATAAAAAAAGCTACCCAAGAACATATGAGAACTAGACAAAATATTGATATTAAGACTCTGATTCCTTTAAGTATCATGACATTTTACCTGTTGAGAACTGGGGCTGATGATAATGTATGGTTTACCCTGTCAATATTGAGTTTAAACATGTTATTTATAGCAACTATAATAGCATTTGTCGGTAATAGATTTGTATTTCTTCTTCTCACGGTAATAATGACTTTCGACTTCTACTTAAGGTTAAACTCTCTCAGCTTAGATTTAGGTGTCTTAGGTTCGGTTTTAGAGTCTAATCGAGGTGAAGCACTTGAACATATAAAAATCATTAGCGTCATAACATATGTAAAGATTACTATATTTTCCATTCTACTTTTTTTATCATTTAACATTACCTTAGGAAAGGTTGGTAAGTCATTTTCATTAATTATGTTAATATTATTTTCCAGCATATTAATCACAAAATTTTATAGCTTACATGATAATAAAAAGACGACATACCTTAATAAAGAATACTTAAAAACAATCCATCATGAAGTGTGGTTTAGTTTTTTAGGACTAATTACAGTTATTAAACCTATTTCTTTATATTATGAACTATCTCTTCTCGAAGGAGGAAAATCAATAATCTCTTCAAAATGGGAGAACGTCCATACAAATAAGATATTAAAGGATATTTATATCGTAAATATTGGTGAATCTGTTATTAAAAATTACTACCCATCGTATAACGAAGAGAATGGAAAGATAAAAGGAGCGGCCATATTTAATGGTGTTATTTCCCCATCCGTTGTTACATATTTTTCAGTTCCTCGAATATTATCAAAGAGCCTAGATGTAAACAGGCATGATAAAGGCTTAAATGTGATAGATCTTGCTAATGATGCTGGAATGAAAACTTATTGGATATCAAATCAAGCTAAGATCGGGCAATACGAGACACAGGTATCCGCAATCGCGAGTAGGGCTCATTACCAATATTATAAAAATACGTCTTATGATAAAGCTGAACCCGATAATATTCTCCTACCAGAAGTGATCAAGGCGATTCGTGAAGAAACTAATAAACCGAAAGTCATTTTCATTCATACCATGGGGTCACACTATGACTTTTGTAAGAGATTTGATGAGGAGGTTTCACTAAAACCCTCAGATAACAAATACCTAGAATGCTATTCAAAATCAGTGGCTTATGGCGTGGCTTTTATAGAGAAGCTTAGAGACTTACTCACGATGCATGATAAAACATATAAAATCATTTATTTTTCGGATCATGGCCTAACGTCTGTAAACGTTCCACCGTATCTAATTCACGGTACTGGCTCACATTTTTCTAGGCAGGCAGTAGAAGTACCTTTCATAGCAATGAGTAATGACCCACAAGAAACGAAAATACATTCGGTCAAATACAATCTGAGAGACTTTTCAGACACATTTGCACAATGGATAGGAATATCTTCAGAACAGACAGAGCAAAACAAAAGTATCTTCAATACCAAGTACACAGGAAAAGAGTACGACTCAGTGCTAACAAGTGAGTTTAAGATAAAAAAAATCGACTAAGCGAACAACTGGCACAGAAGGTTCTGAACACCATAAAGTTACTTAGTAAGCAACCTTCTCCGCACATCAAGTTGTCTCTTATTTATCACTATGTAAGCTGATATCAGCTCGATTTTACTTATCCAAGAGCTTCATTAACTTTGTTAGCAAACAGCCTAATGAGATGATTTAGGAAGCTCTGACAGTATCCGCAAGTGAATTAAGTGCGTGTGTAAATATTTGGATGATACATAATGATTTGAAACAGATAAGAAAAAAGCCCGCTGATTTCTCAGCGGGCTTTTCAAAGGTGGTGGAGGGATAGGGATTTGAACCCTAGAACCGCTATTAACGGTTGCCGGTTTTCAAGACCGGTGCTTTCGACCACTCAGCCATCCCTCCAACAAATTGTCATCAACAGATTTGTACACTGTAGATGTTGTTACATGTATACACAGGTAACGATATTTAAAGCCTGGCGATGTCCTACTCTCACATGGGGAAACCCCACACTACCATCGGCGCTATTGTGTTTCACTTCTGAGTTCGGCATGGAATCAGGTGGGTCCACAATGCTATGGTCGCCAAGCAAATTTTAAAATTCGGAAAGCTGTTAAATTCTCTTCAAACTCATTCAAGGTCTGTCTTTGAGTCCACAAAACCCCTTGGGTGTTGTATGGTTAAGCCTCACGGGCAATTAGTACAGGTTAGCTCAATGCCTCGCAGCACTTACACACCCTGCCTATCAACGTCGTAGTCTACGACAACCCTTTAGGACACTTATAGTGCCAGGGAAAACTCATCTCAAGGCTCGCTTCCCGCTTAGATGCTTTCAGCGGTTATCGATTCCGAACTTAGCTACCGGGCAATGCCATTGGCATGACAACCCGAACACCAGAGGTTCGTCCACTCCGGTCCTCTCGTACTAGGAGCAGCCCCTTTCAATTTTCCAACGCCCACGGCAGATAGGGACCGAACTGTCTCACGACGTTCTAAACCCAGCTCGCGTACCACTTTAAATGGCGAACAGCCATACCCTTGGGACCGACTTCAGCCCCAGGATGTGATGAGCCGACATCGAGGTGCCAAACACCGCCGTCGATATGAACTCTTGGGCGGTATCAGCCTGTTATCCCCGGAGTACCTTTTATCCGTTGAGCGATGGCCCTTCCATTCAGAACCACCGGATCACTATGACCTGCTTTCGCACCTGCTCGAATTGTCATTCTCGCAGTCAAGCGGGCTTATGCCATTGCACTAACCACACGATGTCCAACCGTGTTTAGCCCACCTTCGTGCTCCTCCGTTACTCTTTGGGAGGAGACCGCCCCAGTCAAACTACCCACCAGGCACTGTCCGTAATCCCGATTCAGGGACCAACGTTAGAACATCAAAACTACAAGGGTGGTATTTCAAGGACGACTCCACCACATCTAGCGACGCGGTTTCATAGTCTCCCACCTATCCTACACATGTAGGTTCAATGTTCAGTGCCAAGCTGTAGTAAAGGTTCACGGGGTCTTTCCGTCTAGCCGCGGGTACACTGCATCTTCACAGCGATTTCAATTTCACTGAGTCTCGGGTGGAGACAGCGTGGCCATCATTACGCCATTCGTGCAGGTCGGAACTTACCCGACAAGGAATTTCGCTACCTTAGGACCGTTATAGTTACGGCCGCCGTTTACCGGGGCTTCGATCAAGAGCTTCGACCGAAGTCTAACCCCATCAATTAACCTTCCGGCACCGGGCAGGCGTCACACCGTATACGTCATCTTACGATTTTGCACAGTGCTGTGTTTTTAATAAACAGTTGCAGCCACCTGGTATCTGCGACTCTCGTCTGCTCCATCCGCAAGGGACTTCACTGATAAGAGCGTACCTTCTCCCGAAGTTACGGTACCATTTTGCCTAGTTCCTTCACCCGAGTTCTCTCAAGCGCCTTGGTATTCTCTACCCGACCACCTGTGTCGGTTTGGGGTACGATTCCTTACAATCTGAAGCTTAGAGGCTTTTCCTGGAAGCATGGCATCAATGACTTCACTACCGTAGTAGCTCGACATCGTATCTCAGCGTTAAGAAAGTCCGGATTTACCTAAACTTTCCGCCTACGTACTTGAACCTGGACAACCGTCGCCAGGCCCACCTAGCCTTCTCCGTCCCCCCATCGCAATTGTAAGAAGTACGGGAATATTAACCCGTTTCCCATCGACTACGCCTTTCGGCCTCGCCTTAGGAGTCGACTTACCCTGCCCCGATTAACGTTGGACAGGAACCCTTGGTCTTCCGGCGAGGGAGTTTTTCACTCCCTTTATCGTTACTCATGTCAGCATTCGCACTTCTGATACCTCCAGCAGCCCTTACAGACCACCTTCAACGGCTTACAGAACGCTCCCCTACCCCACATACCCTAAGGTACGTAGCCGCAGCTTCGGTGTATAGCTTAGCCCCGTTACATCTTCCGCGCAGGCCGACTCGACCAGTGAGCTATTACGCTTTCTTTAAATGATGGCTGCTTCTAAGCCAACATCCTGGCTGTCTGAGCCTTCCCACATCGTTTCCCACTTAGCTATACTTTGGGACCTTAGCTGGCGGTCTGGGTTGTTTCCCTCTCCACGACGGACGTTAGCACCCGCCGTGTGTCTCCCGGATAGTACTTACTGGTATTCGGAGTTTGCAAAGGGTTGGTAAGTCGGGATGACCCCCTAGCCTTAACAGTGCTCTACCCCCAGTAGTATTCGTCCGAGGCGCTACCTAAATAGCTTTCGGGGAGAACCAGCTATCTCCAGGTTTGATTGGCCTTTCACCCCTAGCCACAAGTCATCCGCTAATTTTTCAACATTAGTCGGTTCGGTCCTCCAGTTGATGTTACTCAACCTTCAACCTGCCCATGGCTAGATCACCTGGTTTCGGGTCTAATCCTAGCAACTGTACGCCCAGTTAAGACTCGGTTTCCCTACGGCTCCCCTAAACGGTTAACCTTGCTACTAAAATTAAGTCGCTGACCCATTATACAAAAGGTACGCAGTCACACCACGAAGGTGCTCCTACTGCTTGTACGTACACGGTTTCAGGTTCTATTTCACTCCCCTCACAGGGGTTCTTTTCGCCTTTCCCTCACGGTACTGGTTCACTATCGGTCAGTCAGTAGTATTTAGCCTTGGAGGATGGTCCCCCCATATTCAGACAGGATATCACGTGTCCCGCCCTACTCGATTTCACTGATTATGATGTGTCGGTTACGGGGCTATCACCCTTTATTGCGAGACTTTCCAGACTCTTCACCTGCATCATTAAAAGCTTAAGGGCTAATCCAATTTCGCTCGCCGCTACTTTCGGAATCTCGGTTGATTTCTCTTCCTCGGGGTACTTAGATGTTTCAGTTCCCCCGGTTTGCCTCCTGCTGCTATGTATTCACAACAGGATACTTACTTATGTAAGTGGGTTTCCCCATTCAGGAATCCCAGACTCAAAAGGTTATTACTACCTAATCTGGGCTTATCGCAAGTTATTACGCCTTTCATCGCCTCTGACTGCCAAGGCATCCACCGTGTACGCTTAGTCACTTAACCATACAACCCGAAAGGGTTTCTGTTTTACTTTCGCTTTTGAAAAGCGAAAACAAACTAGTATGGCAACTAACCAAGGTTTTTGGTTGTCATCAAGAAGGGTTAATTCCTGATAACTGTTTGCCGGACTCAATTTACTTTTTGTTTCCACTTTTTAATAAAAAGTAGAATCAAAAAATGAACAATCATTTCTGATCATTCGAATACAAGACACTTGAATGTGTTTGTTGTGTTTATACTGTTCTTAATAAATAAGAGCAGATAAACATTGAGAACTTTTAAATTTGATTAACTTAATCACAGCCTTGAGCTGTTTGATTTCACTTTTTAAAGTGAAAACCAATTAAGTAATCAGTCAGCTTTCCAAATTGTTAAAGAGCAAGAGTTTTTCAAGTTTTAAACTTTCAAAACCATTTTTAAAGACTCTCATTAGACTATTGTCACCAAAGAATGCTTAAAGATGGTGGGCGATACCGGGCTCGAACCAGTGACCCCCTGCTTGTAAGGCAGGTGCTCTCCCAACTGAGCTAATCGCCCATGATAGTTTTGATTCCTTCATGGAGAAAGAATGGTGGAGCTATGCGGGATCGAACCGCAGACCTCCTGCGTGCAAGGCAGGCGCTCTCCCAGCTGAGCTATAGCCCCATATTTTTATTTCCTTGGGAGGAAATGGTGGGCGATACCGGGCTCGAACCAGTGACCCCCTGCTTGTAAGGCAGGTGCTCTCCCAACTGAGCTAATCGCCCCAAATTTTATTTCCTTGGGAGGAAATGGTGGGTCGTGCAGGATTCGAACCTGCGACCAATTGATTAAAAGTCAACTGCTCTACCAACTGAGCTAACGACCCAATGGTATCCCGTAGGGGAGTCGAACCCCTGTTACCGCCGTGAAAGGGCGGTGTCCTAGGCCTCTAGACGAACGGGACACTGCTAATTTATCTCCACTTTAAAAAGCAGAAACAAACTTTGAAGAACCTTGGGAGTTCTTCATCTCTTTTTCTTTTTAAACCTAATCAATCTGTGTGGACACTCATCGTAAGTATCTTCGTATAAGGAGGTGATCCAGCCCCAGGTTCCCCTAGGGCTACCTTGTTACGACTTCACCCCAGTCATGAACCACAAAGTGGTGAGCGTCCTCCCCGAAAGGTTAAACTACCCACTTCTTTTGCAGCCCACTCCCATGGTGTGACGGGCGGTGTGTACAAGGCCCGGGAACGTATTCACCGTGACATTCTGATTCACGATTACTAGCGATTCCGACTTCATGGAGTCGAGTTGCAGACTCCAATCCGGACTACGACGCACTTTTTGGGATTCGCTCACTATCGCTAGCTTGCTGCCCTCTGTATGCGCCATTGTAGCACGTGTGTAGCCCTACTCGTAAGGGCCATGATGACTTGACGTCGTCCCCACCTTCCTCCGGTTTATCACCGGCAGTCTCCCTGGAGTTCCCGACATTACTCGCTGGCAAACAAGGATAAGGGTTGCGCTCGTTGCGGGACTTAACCCAACATTTCACAACACGAGCTGACGACAGCCATGCAGCACCTGTCTCAGAGCTCCCGAAGGCACACCTGCGTCTCCGCTGGCTTCTCTGGATGTCAAGAGTAGGTAAGGTTCTTCGCGTTGCATCGAATTAAACCACATGCTCCACCGCTTGTGCGGGCCCCCGTCAATTCATTTGAGTTTTAATCTTGCGACCGTACTCCCCAGGCGGTCTACTTAACGCGTTAGCTCCGAAAGCCACGGCTCAAGGCCACAACCTCCAAGTAGACATCGTTTACGGCGTGGACTACCAGGGTATCTAATCCTGTTTGCTCCCCACGCTTTCGCATCTGAGTGTCAGTATCTGTCCAGGGGGCCGCCTTCGCCACTGGTATTCCTTCAGATCTCTACGCATTTCACCGCTACACCTGAAATTCTACCCCCCTCTACAGTACTCTAGTTCACCAGTTTCAAATGCAGTTCCGAGGTTGAGCCCCGGGCTTTCACATCTGACTTAATGAACCACCTGCATGCGCTTTACGCCCAGTAATTCCGATTAACGCTCGCACCCTCCGTATTACCGCGGCTGCTGGCACGGAGTTAGCCGGTGCTTCTTCTGTTGCTAACGTCAAGAGATAGCGCTATTAACGTTACCCCCTTCCTCACAACTGAAAGTACTTTACAACCCGAAGGCCTTCTTCATACACGCGGCATGGCTGCATCAGGCTTTCGCCCATTGTGCAATATTCCCCACTGCTGCCTCCCGTAGGAGTCTGGACCGTGTCTCAGTTCCAGTGTGGCTGATCATCCTCTCAGACCAGCTAGGGATCGTCGCCTTGGTGAGCCATTACCTCACCAACTAGCTAATCCCACCTAGGCATATCTTGACGCGAGAGGCCCGAAGGTCCCCCTCTTTGGCCCGTAGGCATTATGCGGTATTAGCCATCGTTTCCAATGGTTATCCCCCACATCAAGGCAATTTCCTAGGCATTACTCACCCGTCCGCCGCTCGACGCCCATTAACGCACCCGAAGGGTTGTTAGTGTCGTTTCCGCTCGACTTGCATGTGTTAGGCCTGCCGCCAGCGTTCAATCTGAGCCATGATCAAACTCTTCAATTTAAGATTTTGTGACTCAACGAATACTGACTTCAAAACTAATATTCATTGCTCTTTCAAAAAAGATTGATGAACATGTAATTCTAAAGCTATTACCCCTCTCTTCTTAAATAAATAGGAACAGAATGGTAATGAATTGACTGTGCCAAATACCTTCTTTCTACAAGAGAAAGTAGTTATTCGTATTGGTCACTCAGTTCATTGAAATCAATTTGTTACCGAAGTAACTGTTATTACGCTCTTTCGAAAAAGAACCAATAACGTTTTGATATTCATCAACGAGTGCCCACACAGATTGATAGGTTTAAATTGTTAAAGAGCTTTGCTTATCGAAACTTTCTTTTTACAAAGAAACCCTTGAAAGCGGACGTGAATTCTAGCGATTTAATCTTAAGTGTCAAACACTTTTTAAAATTAATTTATTTCGAACTTTCCGTCTTACTGATTACCGCTGAGGCCTTGTGGCGTCTGCCGTGTCAGTGAGGCGGCATTATAGAGATCATCGAAAACATGGCAACCTCTTTTTTGATAAAAATTCAAAAAATTTGCTTAAGCGTCTACTTTTACGTCAAAAGCTTCTTTCACAGGTCAAAGCTCATACAATTACAGGCATATCACTTAATATTTCGCGACTAGATCTTTCGAAAATACCTCTATATCTAGTTCAATGCTCCATTTATCACTCAGTTCTACGATGTTATCTAGCGACTGCTGAACCGTTTTTATCGTTAACGTATTATTGTCTAGGTCGTATACCTGTTTTTGCGTAGTGTAATAGAAGTAAAGAATGGTCAGCGCGTCTCGGTCGCCTTGTTCCGCTTTTGGCTGAATGCGCTTGAGCTTACGATAGATTTGATTGTGGATTTGTTTCAGGTTCCAAACATAAAGCGCTTCTTTGAAATACTCATGCCCTTTCACTCGGCTTGCGATAAACGCATTCAAAGCGACAGATAAGATCACCCCAAGTACGTTCAAATGAAAGTTCCCTGTCGATTCACCAGTAATTGAAGTCGCCGAGCCAAACAATTCGATCAGAATGGTGCCGAATACAATGGCAAACAATGCAAGTGACCCAACTAATGACACCAACAACAGGTTCATCTTCTTTCTATATTCTTCTTTATTAATCTTCTGTAACTTCACCGACAACTTCCTTATGTAAGTCACTTTATAATTTTGCGCATACTATCTATGTAAACATTGGTTCGCTTCAACCCTTACCGTCTTGTAATGTGGTCATTCTCTATTTAATACTCAAAGTTCGCGGGTTGGTGCTAAGTGCAACTCCATTTGACTTCATTAATAGAAAAGAGTTACATACCGCCACAATTTTGATTATTCATCAATTCATGTTGATAAAGTCCGTTTCGCTTTATCACATACTGACAAGGTACATTCCATGCGTTCATTTGTATTACGCGCTCGCGCAGCCCCTACAGAGAGCAAACTTATCTTAGAAGGTGTTGGGCAAGATGCTCATACTGAGATTCTGGCTCATACCCTGATGAACACGATCTTCGTTGCTCAATCTCACCGTGAGAATGTCACCGTGCACCTTGTATTAGAAAGTACTAAAGACTTTTCACGTACGATTACATTTGATTCAAACGAGATCACCAACATTGGCGGCTTCCATGAGTCTGCATTGTTATCAGCGGTAGTAAGAGCGGTTGACGCTTCTCAAGGTATGACAAAAGAACAGGCGCGTCAGGTTGAGCCGGGCATCACTGTTCGTACTATGAGTTTTGAAAAGCTGGTTAAAGAGCTAGCTGAAGACCACCAACTGTACATGATGGATAAGAAAGGCGACTTTATCCGTGACGCATCGATTGCTGAAAACCCATGTTTCCTTCTAACTGACCACATCCCTATGCCAAAGAAAAGCTACAACAGCTTAAAGCGTTTAGGAACAGAGAAAATCAGTTTAGGTCCGAACATGCTGTTCGCTTCTCAGTGTGTGGTGTTGATCAACAATGAGCTTGATATTCGCGGTTTCTAATCTCCGAACTAATAGTCTCAACGCAAAAAGAGCTCAACTAAGTGAGCTCTTTTTTATTATCTATCTCTTGATGTCAACGGTGTTATCTCGAAATCAGACCTGATTAACCAAAGATGAAGCTGTATAGGAAGCCTGCCCCCATCGCCATGCTTAGAATAACGAATAGGAATGCTGCAATCATTTGATTCTTAAAGATTGATTTAAGCAGGATAACTTCCGTTAAACTTGCGCCTGCACTACCAATGATCAATGCCATTACTGAACCCAACGCCATACCTTTTTGTACTAAAGCTGCACTTAGTGGGATTACCGCTTCAGCACGAATGTACAGTGGAATACCAATCACGGCTGCTACTGGAATCGCATACCACATACCGTCACCAGCGTACTGTACAATGAGGTCTGTAGGAATGAAGCCGTAGATGAATGAACCAATCGCGATACCCATCATTAGGTAAGGGAAAACTTGTTTAAAGTCTTTCCAAGTTGAGAACCAAATTCTCATCCAACGGCTAGGTTCTTTCTTCTCTACGATTTCAGCTGTTGCGCTTCCATCCGCTGAACAGCATGAAACCGTTACTTGTGGCTCTTCTTTTTTAGAATCGCAGCAAGATGTCTCTTTCGCCATTACGGGTGCAGGTTCACCACATGCACTTGTACCACATGAAGATTCCGCTTTAAACGGTGCTGCTTTCTTAGGAGCAGAGTCACCACAGCTAGTGCCACAGCTTGAAGCTGAAGCTGTTGATTCATACGCTTCAGGTTTTACGTAACGCTCAAAGCCAAGCTTCTCAAGAGCGTAACCAGCCACTACAGACACCGTCATTGCTACAAGGAAGTAGAACACAGCAACTTGCCAGCCGAAGGTAATCACAAACAAACCAATGATCACTGGGTTCAATAGCGGGCTACCAAATAGGAACACCATCATTGGACCGAAACCCGCTCTTGCACGCAGCAATCCTTTTAGGAAAGGAATGGTCGAACATGAACAGAAAGGTGTAATCGCACCCAGTAATGCGGCAATCGCATAGCCCTTACCGTTGCGTGAGCTCAAGATAGATTGAATCTTCTCAGGCGTAAGGAACTCTTGCAGAATCCCAACAATGTAGCTAATTGCCAAGAAAAGGATGATTAGCTCTACTGCTAAGAAAGCAAACATATCAAGCGCGTCTTTTAGCATTGTTAACATTTCATTGCTCATAATTAACTCCAAACAGGATTGAAGGTCGAACTCTATGAGGAAAGTACCCGACCCTTAATTTCGAACATTCTCGAATTATAGAAATAAATAGTTACAGATCAAGTTTTATTTCGATAAAAATCGAATTAATTTTCAAATCAAAAAACTTTCAATGACTTACGTATTCACTGTTTTTATATTTGAATTCGATCGTCATTTCGACTATTATCGAAATTAAATCTTGAGGAGTTAATATGAACTTAGAAGTCGTAGCAAAAGCACTGAAAGAGCTGGGCCACCCTATTCGCCTTAGTATCTATAAAAGTGTCGTTAAAGCTGGCTACCAAGGCATTGCGGTTGGCGGCCTACAAGAAGAACTCGGTATCCCCGGTTCTACTTTATCTCACCACATATCAAGCCTTGCATCAGCAGGCCTCATAAGCCAAAGACGTGAAGGCAGAACTCTCTTTTGTGTCGCAGAATATGAATGCCTAGAAGGGGTTATTGGTTTCTTACAAGACGAGTGTTGCGTAAATGAACAGTGCAACTAATGCACCTTTGAAGCTAGAACAAGTCTGGGCCAAGTACCAGCAAGCATTAAAGTCATTCCTGCATTCAAAGGTCAAAGCCAGCAATTGATGCTGGCTTTGTTGTTTTCATAATCTGCGAATCGAGTGCTTGATCGAACCGAACTATGCTGCTTCTGCTTTAACCACAGGTTGATAGCGCCCCGGTTTATGATTCATTGCTAGAATCAAGTTGGTGACTATCGCACCAAGCACAGACAGAAGAACCAATGACACATCAACAATGAACAGAGAAAGCACAACAATCGTGCAGTCTAATGCCATCTGAACCTTACCCGCTCGAATCCCAAAACGTTCTTGTAAGAACAACGCCAGAATGTTGAAGCCGCCTAAGCTCATCTTATGTCGGAAAATCACCAGCATGCCGGTACCAATCAAGCCACCGCCAAGTAAAGCTGCATACAATGCATGAATTTCGGCAATTTGAATCACGTGATACAAGTGATCCACGGCGAACGAAACAATCGAAACAGCGATAAACGTATTGATGGTGAAGCGCCAGCCCATACGAGCAACCGACAAAATATAGAAAGGTAAGTTAAGTGCGAAGAATACTTGGCCAAAGCTTAGGTCTGTTACTTTGGTAATGAAGATCGCTAGACCAGCCGTGCCTCCGGTGAGCAAACCGACTTGGTTGAAAAAGATAACGCCGAGTGAAACCAGTGCGCTACCTAAGATCAGTGCCAGTAAGTTTTCGCGAAGGTTATGATCTTTATCCATGTGAATGACTCTCCCTGAATCTTTTAACATCGTGTTTCAGTAGTCTTGAAACGATTTATGACCAAATTTACGATGTTTGACAGATAAGTCGAGTGAACGAGCAATGTTGCTTAGTGATTAGTTTGTATATTAGTTTTTACAGCTTTGTGAAAACTTAAATTAAACAGCTAGTTATAAACCTTAATTTAGGCTTTCATTCTTAATTAGATAGTTGTTTGTATTAACCAACGAGCTTCAAGTTTTCTTATTTATTGAACACGTTTTGTCCCAATTCCAATCAAGCGATAATCTATGCATAAAACACATAGACTACATCACAAATGGTCATTTGATACATAACCTACTCATCACTATGATGCGCGACTTCTTACAACATTGAGCGCATGTCAACACCGTATGTTTTCACAATCTCTTTTTGCCCAACTGGCCAGAATGACGCTATTTCTCGTCATTAGTTTGGTTATTGTGCATCACAGTCAGCCATTGATTGATCTCTTGGCTCAGCATGCCGTGAGCAGTGGCTGCCACCAGCAATCAGCGCATGAGCATTCTGGACACGAACATCACCATGAGATGACTGACCAACACATGTCAGCGCAAGACCACTCACATCACCACCATTAATTTAAGAGTATTAGAATGAGCATTTTCCGTTTTCCTTTACTGGTATGGCTAGGGATAGGCACACTTATTATCAGTCTAGGGATCAGACAATCATTCGGCATTTTCATGATGCCAATTTCAGAGCATTTCGGTACAGGTCGCGAGTTTTTCAGCTTTGCGATTGCGCTACAAAACCTATTGTTCGGCGTGTTCCAACCTTTTGTTGGTATGGCTGCTGACAAATGGGGAGCAAGACGCATCATTATCGCGGGTGCATGTGCTTACGGTTTGGGTTTGCTTCTTACCTCAATTTCTACCGAATCGAGCATGCTTTACGTTTCATTGGGTGCACTCGTTGGCCTTGGCTTAAGTGCGACAAGTTATGTGATCGTGCTTGGTGCAGTGGCGAAAGTTGTACCGGCAGAGCACGCAGCTAAGGCGTTTGGCTTAACCACAGCTGCAGGTTCATTTGGTATGTTCGCGGTAATTCCGGGCGCACAATACATGCTGAACGAGTTTGATTGGCAAAGTGCGATGCAAGTGTTTGGCGTACTGTGTTGTTTGATGATCTCTTTTGCCCTGTTTATGCGAGCGCCTAAAGCAGCCTCAAACAAACAAGCGCAAGCTGAAGAGAATCAAACACTGAAAGAAGCGCTGTCTGAAGCGTTTGCTCACAAAGGTTACTGGTTGATTCACGCGGGCTTCTTCGTGTGCGGTTTCCACGTAATGTTTATCGCAACGCACTTACCGAGCTACTTAGCAGACAAAGACCTACCAGCGAGTAGCGCTGCGATGGCACTGGCTTACGTTGGCATCTTCAACATCTTCGGATCTTACTTCTGGGGCGTAATGGGTGACAAATTCAGCAAACGCCACGTTATGTCTGCACTGTACTTAGTGCGTACTGTGGTTATCGGTGCGTTTGTGACTCTGCCTGTGACTGAGTCAACTGCGGCTATCTTCGGTGCGGCCATTGGATTCTGTTGGTTGGGTACAGTACCGCTAACGTCTGGCTTAGTTCGTCAGATCTTCGGTGCCCGTTACCTATCAACGTTGTACGGTTTGGTGTTCTTTACTCACCAAGTGGGTAGCTTCTTAGGCGCTTGGGTGGGTGGTCGTATTTACGATTACTACGGTTCTTACGAGCCAATCTGGTGGTCAACGGTGGTGCTGGCATTTGCAGCAGCACTTATCCATTTACCAATCAATGACAAGCCCATTGAGCGACTGAAATTGGCAATGGCTTAACGTTTTATGCTGACTCCCCCACTAGCGTAAACAACAAGTCGTTCCAATAAAGCGAGTGAGTATTGAAAGGAAGCATCCTGAGATACTCACTCGCTTTTTTGTTGGTCGTTATAATAGAAATTATAACTAGCGAAACTGGCATAAACCTCACTGAATAATAAGACTATTCTTTTGGTTTTCATTTATAGTATCCACCCGCTCCTTTAAAACTAATCCGCAGGCTTATGGAATACATAGATCAGACTGTCCTTATCGCAATGGCACTCATTTTTGTCGGCTCGTTTGTGCAAACCGCAATCGGCTTTGGTTTGGCCATTGTTGCAGCCCCACTGCTGTTTTTGGTCTCTCCAGATTATGTACCTGCGCCTATCTGTTTAATCGGTCTGTTTATCTCGTTATTCAACGCTTTTAAACATCGAGCAAATATCTCTATTGGCGGATTAAAAATCGCATTGCTGGGCCGCATTCCAGGCTCACTAGCAGGCGGGGCTTTGTTGGTGATGGTTTCAACGAGCGTGTTATCACTATGGTTGGGCTTATTGGTGGTATTTGCCGTGATTGTTAGCCTACTGCCCTTTAGACTCGAACCAACCCCAACTAAGATGGGTATTGCGGGGTTCTTTTCTGGGTTCTTTGGCACCAGTTCGGGTATTGGTGGTCCGCCGATGGCACTGCTGCTCCAACACCAAGATGCCAATCAGCTTCGTGGTAACCTTTCTGCGTTTTTCGTGTTTAGTTCGATCATCTCGTTGATTATTCAAATCCCAATTGGCTTCTTCACCATGCACCACTTAATCATCACCATACCTTTGCTGCCTGCTGCTTGGTTGGGTTACAAAGTGGCATTGATGACGACACAAAGCATCCCTAAAGAGAAGATACGCATTGGTTCATTACTGCTATGTTCTATCAGTGGCTTTACGGCAATTTGGCAGGGGTTCGCTGGCTAGTTATTGGCGATAAAGACTGGAAGAAAAAAGACATCTTAAAAACCACAGATCAAACAGCCAATAGATAAAAGGACGTTCTATGACTTACGACGAATTCAATGCATTCTGTGAATCACTGCCTGCAACCAGCTATGTGATGCAGTGGAATAACTCTCACGTTTGGAAAGTGGGCGGCAAGGTGTTTGCGATTGGTGGTTGGGGGCCGAAAAATGAGCCTGCGTTTATCTTCAAGGCATCCGATCAGAATTTCGACTTTCTCAAAGAAGAGCCGGGCTATAAACCCGCACCCTACTTTGCTTCTCGTGGCATGAAGTGGATTCAGCTTTTTGAGAGCACATCAGAAAGGGATGAGGAACTAAGATACTACCTCACTGAGTCACACAGAATTGTGTCTTTGGGGCTTACCAAAAAGAAACAAGCAGAACTCGGGCTCAATCAGTAGCCAGAATCTCTGCTTGTTAAATATAGAATTATGCACTTCTTAAAAACTTAGGCAGCTCTTAAAACCTTAAGCCTCTCTTAAAAACTTAGGTGACTCTTAAAAACTTGGGCAATAAAGGTTCTATCTTTTGCGTTGGAATCAGTGGCACCAATAAATACATTAAACCCGCAAAGGCGATAGACGCCGCTAAGTCTTCAGGACGATGCATACCAAGCCAAACACGGCTATACGCTACACCACCAGCCCAAGCTAACATGCCACCTACAAGGTAAAAACGCTTCGCTTCTAAGAACAACCCACCAAAGAATGCCAAGCAAACACCCACGAAAATCATGTGTCCAGACGGGAATGAATAGTCTGTTTCGCCATGCCAATGACGAGTTCGCCACTCGCTGACCTTATCTTTTACTGACTCAATGGCCACGTTCTTTTCTTCTAGTGGCAGTTCATAAAACAACTCCGGCATATCAACCACTTCTTGGGTAACTAAGTACTCAGTATATGGGCGTGGACTCTCCGTTGATGATTTAAGGAATGTCTTTGCTGCAAAGCTTAACACCAATAAAATACCAAGCTGCAAACAAAGACTCACTAGCTTTGCTTTTGAGAACTTTAATGTCAGGACCAACAAAGAGAGAGTCGCGAGTGTGATTAGGAACCCTTGGTTACCCGCTGAATAAGTCACGAATGTCATCACAGCACCATAGAAAGGCAATACAGCACTTCCAAGGTCGAAGTCAGATCCAAAGATCAAAAAGGGTACTAGAGAATACAAGCTTAAAACGAGCAGTAATAAGCCTTTGGATTTGTTAGAGAACAGAGAAGTCATGGCTAAGATCTTTGAGATAAAGTGGTCGGATGCTATCGCAGCTTAGCATCGCCAATATCAATTTTATGTCAAAACGGTCAGTAAGCCGTCATGGTGTAACAATAATCGATTAAGGGGCCTCTTGAGTATTGAGCTGATGAACTGTCACTTCATCACCAATAATACAGACCATCCACTTGTGCACATATAGACATCAAAACCCACTAAACATAACCTGCGCCCGGCTAAACACCACACGCCAAGGTCTGCCGATAAAGTGAACACTTACCTGATTATAAAGGCAGAATCTGAAAAACTTTGCTGTCAGTCCTTTAAATCCACTATCGAAAGGATTACCATCTGGTCTGCTTTCAAAGCAAAACAAATTATTAATTTTTATTCTCAGGGCGGGGCGAAATTCCCCACCGGCGGTATGTCCTTAACAAAATCTAAAGATAAGCCCGCGAGCGCTCGATTCGTCGAGGTCAGCAGATCTGGTGAGATGCCAGAGCCGACGGTTATAGTCCGGATGAGAGAGAATGGAAACACACTCGTTTAAGTTGGAAAGGCGCACCTATCTATTGGGTTGATGCCTCCAACTCAGACGGGTGCATTTCGTTTTGGATAAAACCATAATGAGCTAAAGCCTCTTGTAATGAGTAGGCTTTGTCGTGCTCGGTTGAGATCCCTCATACAGCCCTGATTCTGGTGATATTTTAGGAGTTTAACCATGAATCAGTCTTCACTACTTGCCGAATTTGGCGAACCAATCACTCGCGTTGAAAACGCACTGCAAGCTCTACGCGAAGGTCGTGGCGTACTGCTACTTGACGATGAAGATCGTGAGAACGAAGGCGACATCATCTACTCAGTAGAACACCTGACGAATGCTCAAATGGCGCTTATGATCCGTGAATGCAGCGGCATTGTGTGCCTGTGTCTAACTGACGAGCAAGCAAACCAACTTGAACTTCCACCTATGGTTGTTGATAACAACAGCGCAAACCAAACTGCGTTCACCGTCACTATCGAAGCAAAAGTTGGCGTAACAACAGGTGTTTCTGCCGCTGACCGTGTAACAACGATCAAGACAGCTGCCAACCCAACAGCTAAGCCTACTGACCTTGCTCGCCCTGGCCACGTATTCCCGTTACGCGCGCGTAAAGGTGGTGTACTTGCTCGCCGTGGTCACACAGAAGGTACTGTGGATCTTATGCAAATGGCTGGTCTTCAATCAGCTGGCGTACTATGTGAAGTAACCAACCCAGACGGCACAATGGCAAAAGCGCCAGAGATCGTTGCTTTCGGCAAACTACACAACATGCCAGTACTGACCATTGAAGATATGGTGATGTACCGCACTGAGTTCGATCTTAAGCTTGCGTAACGTTTAGTGCTAAACGCTTCTTAGCACTTAAGCTAACGAAACTCAGAAATGAACATTGAAAGGCCTCACTCTTACTGCTTTTTCTAGTTAAAAGTATATAAAGGGTGAGGCCTTCTTCATTTCCTACACTGAAATCTAAGTTCCATCTCCCCACCGGCGACTAACCTCTCAAAAAATCCTGCAAAACATGAGAAACATTCACTCGAATGGTGAACTCATGCACCATAATTGATCATCCATAATTATAGATAAATCATAAGCAACTGAAATATAACATTTATTTATTTTGGCACGGTGCCTGCACTACCACTAAGTAGGTATACAAATATTAGGAGTTGAATATGTTTGTAGTTATTTCAGTGGGTTTATCCGTATTAGTACTTGCGGCCCTGTTTCATTTCTCAAGGAAGAGACAAACAGCGCTATCACACCGGTTTGAAACCTTAGTTCTGCTTAGAGAATTATTGTTGTTATCACGCAAACACCGCGCAGCAACGCATTACGCTCTAGCATATAAATTGTCTAGTGAGTCGATTCGCAAAGTGAACGAGATTTACGACAACATACTTGAAGTCTCTGAGCTGCTTCAGTCCCATGTGTCGTTTGATAGCCGCCCTATGTATCGCATCTATCACCTCAAGCTCATCGCCATGCACAGTGACTGGCAAAACCGTAGCTTGGTGCGTAACCAATCGATTCATGGCAAAACGATACGTCACAGCATGTTCTTAATGGATGAAGTGATGATCATCTGGCTGATTCAGTCTGAACGAGAAGACATGAGCCGTGAGTATCACATGAATTGGCAACAGATCTTAGACTGCATGGAGATCCTGACCAAGTTACGCATGTGCATACCTGATATGGAGAAACCTGAGGAGTACGCGAGATTCAAATTCTACGCATCTCAAACACACCGCAAACTTAACCAATTATCGATTATCTGCCCTATCAGCAGTGGATCTCCCATTTGCACACGTGCGATGCATGCACTCACCGAGATCGCATCAAGTACTGAAGCAACCCAACCAGCAGATAGCATGTACGAATTAACCAGTGATATATCTACTGTGGTATCGCAAGTTTACGACCAAGTATTATCCGACATCACTAGAAACTTGTATCAGCCTTTACCAGACGTAAACGAAAAGGTGATAAATACCCGATTATCCGTACATCATTACATGTAAAGACTTCGTGAGAGGAGAGCGTGCTGGAACTCTGAATTATTGAGTTCAAATCCGATATCACCATTGATATCGGATTTTTGTATTTATGAGTTTTAAAAATTCTATTGCTATATCATTGCCTATGAAGTTTCAAACATCCCCAGACTTGATATCGCTAGACCAAACCTCGGCAGCAAAATCTATGAACTGACGCACAACCGGCAGCTGATAACTACGAGACAAATACACCGCCCACAGCACACTACTCGGTGAAACAAAATCATCCAAAATTCGTTTCAATTTGCCATCCGCAATCAGTGGATTGGCTAAATCACAGGGCAATCGAACAACCCCTTTACCATGCTGTGCAGCGCGGGTTAATACTCCAACATCATTGGCTTTGATAGTGCCAGACACCTCGACCGAAAAATGCTGATTATCCTTAACGAAATCCCACTTAGAAACACTCAAATGGCGAAAACAATTGTGCTGTCGAAGCTCGTCGACCGTTTTAGGTTGACCATGTTTATCTAAATAAGCTTGCGATGCACACACCACCGAATCAATTTCCATTAGCTTTCGAGCAATCAAACTATCGTCAGGTTGATCGGTATAGCGCAGCGCAATATCGATTCTGTCGTCCACCAGCTGAGCAAAACGGTCAGAAGCAAAAAGTTCTACCGTGATATTGGGATGAAGCTCTGTGAACTGTTCAACCACATCCAATAACATGTGCTGAGTTAAACCAATCGGAGCAGCAATTCGAATCACACCTGAAAGAGCATCGGTTTGATTCAGTGCGGTCACTTCTAACTCCGCCGTTTCATGGAGTATTTTCTCGCAGCGCTGTAAGGCAATCTCTCCTGCCGCGGTCAAACTCACCTTACGAGTGGTTCTGTGCAACAACCGCTGTTTTAGCCACCCTTCGATCTCTTGAACATGGCGTGAAACCTGTAAACGGCTCATATCCAAATGCTCAGCTGCTTGAGTGAAGCTGGCACAATTTGCGACTTCAACAAAGCTACGCATCGCCGTCAATCTATCCATCACACTTTTCCTTATCCACTGAACTAAGCCTATTAGATAACTATATAGATACAATCTACATCATTTTACGATATTTATCGCAATATAGTGAGCTATTAGACTGCAATGGCTGTCGAGAAACAGACTCAATAAATGAGATAATTGGAGAGACATTATGAAAATTGCAGTATTAGGCGCATCAGGTTGGATTGGTAGTCACATCGCTCAAGAAGCTAAAGCTCGCGGACACGAGGTTGTTGCTGTTGTAAGAGATGCAAGCCGTGTAGAAATCCGCGATGTTGAGGTTCGTTCATTTGATTTACAAGATGAAGCAGCAAATCTAGCAAGCGCACTATCCGGCGTTGATGCAGTAATCACTTCGATTGGCGGACGTGCTTTGGGCAATCACGACATCGTAAAAAACACTGCGACTAAATTGCTGGAAACATTACCGAGCATTAGTATCGAGCGCCTACTTTGGGTTGGCGGTGCAGGCTCATTAGAAGTGGCGCCAAACATTCCGTTAGTTACTGTTCCTGACTTCCCTGCGGATTACAAAAACGAAGCGCTAGCACAGGGCGAAGCGCTTGAAGTGTTCAGACAATCTGATAACGAAGTTAACTGGACGTTCATTAGCCCTGCAGCAGAAATCTTCCCGGGCGATAAGCTATCAACCTACCGCACTGGTGGTGATCAACTGCTCACCGACGAAGATGGCAACAGCAAAATATCCGTCAGCGATTACGCCATTGCGATGATTGATGAACTAGAAGCTGGCAAGTTCCCGCGTCAACGTATTGGTGTCGCTTACTAGTCTGCCCATATGTGAAAATTGAAAAAGCCGATTGCTCAAAGCAATGCGGCTTTTTCATCTTTATATGGAGCATTCCTCTAATCCAATGGCAAGTGCCCCGTTTTCACGAGGATAACGGTCTCTTCTTCCACATATGGAAAATGCTCGCTCATATGAGGGCTGCGCATCCATGTGTGTTTTGGATACTCGCCATGTTCATCTTTAAAGGTGCCAGACAACACAAAGATCTCTTCACCGCCAAAGTGACGATGCGGCTGAAAACGTTCACCAACTGGCCACTTCACTAACGCGACATGCTCGTGTTCGAACTCATGCAGCGGCATCACTTGTAAGCCACCAATACCAGGTAACCATTCCGTTTCTAGCGTATTGATGCGAACTTGAGTTAAGTCTCTCGCATCAAACTGGTTGAGCTTAACCAAGATCGTACAGCCATTTTTGCTGGATGGGGAATGCGCGCTGCCCGGCGGATTACGGATATAAGTGCCAGCAGGGAAATCACCCGTTTCATCTGAGAACACGCCATCTAATACAAAGATCTCTTCGCCTTGTGGGTGTGGGTGCTCAGAAAACGAAGATTCAGGATCGTACTTCACCACGCTGGTCGTGTGGCCCGATTCTTTCTCTTCTCTTTCAAGTGGCTTACGCCAAACCCCTTTAGCAGGGCTTGCGACCCAATCTAGTGTGTCGGTTTCTATAACCAGTCTCTTTGAAAAGTCCATGTTGAACATAATGCCGACCTTATTCTTGTTATCGTTTTAATTATTATTGTTGTCTTTCTCGTTTCTATTCTACGCGAATACTGATCAAAGAGGCCATCTCGCTGCTATTTTGCCTGCGCGATAGCCACCTAAAAAGAATCCTGATTAATTACGACCAGCAATCACACCGCCATCAACATCCCAGATGGCACCCGTTACCCAATCAGCACTGTCTGATAGTAAGAAAGAGATGCTATTGGCGATGTCTTTCGGTAGACCTACTCGACCAATCGGGTGGAACGCGTTGAAACCTTCTAGCGCTTGATCCACTTCTTCAGGTTTAATGAAAGATTCGTAAATCGGTGTTTTAACCACAGCCGGAGACACCGCATTCACACGAATGTTATGCTCAGCCAGTTCCATTGCCATGTGTTGTGTTAATGCATGCAGGCCAGCTTTAGCCATTGAATAGGCAGAAGATGGTGTCGCTTTGATTGCTTGCTTCGCCCACATAGAACCAACGTTAACTACACTGCCGCCGCCGTTCTTGATCATCAACTTGCTGACAGCTTGAGTGATGAAGAAGGTTGCTTTATTAAGCTGCATGTACTGCTCGTAATCAGACTCTTGGTGATCAATAAACGCTTTAGGGTTGAAGTAACCAGCCGCATTAACAAGGTAACCAATACCTTCTTCGAGCGACTCTAAATGCGCAATAAGGCGAGACACACTGGCATCATCATAAAGGTTAGTTTGCCAGCCTGAAGCGTGGCCTAGTGATTGCAGCTCTGACACCGCTTTATCTAACTTAGTTGGGTTATTGCCAACAACCAGCACATGGATGTTTTGAGCGACTAACTGCTTCGCTGTTTCAAAGCCCATGCCGCTTGTGCCACCAATTACGACTGCAATACCATTTTTAGTGAAGTTCATTTTGTTATCTCCTAAGTCATGTGAACGTGGTAATCTTAGGCTTTGAACTAACACTATGAATAGTAAGTACAAATCGGTTAGGTAGGTACTTATTGGTACATCTTTATGAAAAATCAGGAAAACTTTTTTTCAAGAAAATCGGCGCCAGAGCGTTCCGCTCGCATGGTCGAAACCATCTACGGCTGTAAATGGTCACTAACGGTTTACCAATTACTGGCAAATGGCATAAATCGCCCCGGTGAAATGGTGCGTTCGGTCGAAGGGTTATCGACCAAGGTACTGAATGAATGTTTGAAGCGAAATGTGGAATTCGGGATTTTAGACAAGCAAATGTTCAACGAACTCCCACCAAGAGTTGAGTATCAAGTGACGCCCTTTGGTGAGAAGTTCTTACTGATTCTGGATCAACTGGAAAGTCTACAAAACGAAATCGACGAGATGTAGCGCAAACCAGTCAAACGGATAGCAGAAACAGCAAACACACTTAGCTCACGGGCATTTGCTCAAAGCGACCTTTTACGAAATCAATGAAGGTTCGAATTCGACTTGGTTGATAGCGGTCTCGATGGTAGATCGCTGAAAAGTCCACTTTTGGCACCACCCACTCATCAAACACCTGCTCTAGTTGTCCGTCATTGAGCTCTTGTAAGCAATAGATAGTGGGAACTCGAATAATCCCGTTACCCGACTTCGCACCTTGCACCAACACTCGGCCATTTTTACATTGCAGCCTGCCCGTAACATGCACATCGACCGTTTTCTTGGTGTCGTCCAACGCTTGAAAACTCCACTTACGCACCGAGCCTGTTAAGCAATCATGATGGATAAGGTCCTTAGGGTGATTTGGCTTTCCTTTGCGAGCGAAATACTCAGGGCTTGCCAGTGTCCCCATCTCTATGTCCAACAGCTTTCTTGCGATAAAGCCCGCGTCTTCTAGGCTTCCCATGCGAAAAGCGATATCGAAAGCATCTTCAATCAAATCAACTCGGTTACTACTGAAATCAAGGCTAATGCTGATGTCTGGGTAGAGCTGCATGAACTCATTGACCAGATCCGCGATGATCACTTCACCCAAATAGCCGCCGACACAGTTTACTTTTATGTCGCCGCGCACTTCTTCGACATCGTCCACAGCAGCAATCAAGGCTTGGTCTATATTATCTAAAGCTTGTTCACATCTCGCGTACAGATCTTGCCCTGCGTGAGTCAACCTCAAGGTTCGAGTAGTGCGGATAAACAATGTCACGCCCATCTGTTTTTCTAGGCTACTTACTTGGCGTGAAACGTGGGAGCGCGACACATCAAGCTCCTCCGCCGCTTTAGTGAAGTTACCTAAACGAGCGATAAGCACGAAAGAACGAATATCAGACAGGTTAATTTGATTGAGCATGGTCGCCAGCTTGCTTGTGAAATTTAAAGATGATGAAGCTATAGAGTTATGACGCTATAAAGCTATAAAGCTATAAAGCTATAAAGCTATAAAGTGAACACCTTTATTGTTGCACCACAGCAACAGTGTTTCAAGTAAAGCGCTATATATCAACAATGCTATTTTCCTTAATATACCTCCATCGCAACGAAGCAAGGCAACAAGCACTTGATTCGAATGCACTTAAACAATACGTCGTAGCCAACCGACGCAATTAAAGTACAGAGGAAATACAATGAAAAAACTAATCGTAATTACAGGTGCAAGCTCTGGTATTGGTGAAGCAATCGCTCGTCGTCTAAGCGATGAAGGTCACCCTCTGCTACTTCTAGCTCGTCGTGTTGACCGCCTTGAAGCGCTTAACCTACCAAACTCTCTATCTGTGAAAGTAGACGTAACAGACAAAGCGTCTTTTGATGCGGCAATCGCACAAGGTGAAGCGAAGTTTGGCCCTGTCGATGCGCTTATCAACAACGCAGGTGCAATGCTTCTTGGTCAAATCGACACTCAAGACGCTCAAGAATGGAAGACAATGTTCGATGTGAACGTAATTGGTCTTCTAAACGGCATGCAGTCTGTACTTGCTCCTATGATGGGACGCAATACAGGTACTATCATCAACATCAGCTCAATTGCGGGTAAGAAAACATTCCCAAGCCACGCTGCTTACTGTGGTACTAAGTTCGCGGTACACGCAATCTCTGAGAACGTTCGTGAAGAAGTTGCCGCTTCAAACGTTCGTGTTACTACTATCGCACCGGGTGCTGTTGAGACTGAACTTCTGTCTCACACAACATCTCAAGAGATCAAAGACGGTTACGATTCTTGGAAAGAAGACATGGGCGGTGTATTGGCAGCTGACGATATTGCACGCGCTGTATCATTCGCTTACCAACAACCACAGAACGTATGTATCCGTGAAATCGCTCTAGCACCAACTAAGCAACAGCCATAGGCCTTTGCTATCGCGACTAGATCAACGATGAAATAAGCGATGAAATAAAAAAGCGCCACGACTTAACAAGTCGTGGCGCTTTTGTTTTGATTCAATCAAATTGTTAGCAATAAGCGAGATTAGAACTCAACTCGGTAAACTGACGTGCTACCACTCACTTCGTTGCCCACCGCAATAAAGTGGTTATCAGAGCGAGTGAAATACTTGATTGACTCTGGACCTAGGTCACCCGCTTTCGAGTTGTAAGTATCGTTGTCGCAATCACCGTCTTCATCAACTTTGGTACACACTGGTTGTGTAAAGTCTCGGTTGTTCAAGTAACTGATGAAACTTGCGCTTTCAGGCTGTGTCACGTCGTAAACCATGATGCCACCTTGGCGCTCAAGACCAATAAAAGCATAGTGCTTACCGTTAATCTCAGCGACTTCAATAGCTTCAGGTTCTACCCCTTTATCATCGCTGCGATCGTCACCGCTTTGGTTGTTATCATTGGTGCTGTTGAAGTTTGCAGGATCTTGATCAAGTACGATTCGAGCAAAATCATCGCCGCTATCAAACACTAACTCTCCTGACTCATCCCAGATAGAGAACGAGCGGCTGCCGAATGCTTGAACCTTTTGGTCAGCAGCGAGTGTCCCTTGTGGCTTAATCACCTTAAGACGTGCAAGTTGCTTGTTGTCTATCAATGCTCCAGCTAATGGGTGGTTAGCATCAACGTCTAACTTCTTGCCGCGTACTTCATCGACATACGCGATACAAAAGTCTTTTTCCGTGGCGTAGTTTTCGGTGCCTTGATAGTCATCGCCATCCCACTCGAAACCTTTCTCATCACACATTTTTTGCGTGGTCTTGATGCCATATTCACGACCATCACCTTCGTTCGCAGTCACGATGTAGGTGTTGCCCTCAACACTGTAGCTAGTGATGCTATCTGGCATGTAAAGACCTTCTAACATCGCGTAATTTTGTAGATTACCGATGTTTTTGTCTTTGTTTGACGCGTCTAGCTTAGCGTTATCCCAAGGCTTTCCGCCTAGACCAAAAATCGCATCCACTTGTGCACTCGCCACATCAATCGCGGCCAAAGCGTTGTTCTCTTGAAGGGCAACGTAGAGTTTTCCGTTATCCGCAAACGTTAGGTATTCCGGTTCAAGATCTTGAGCAATGGTTGCATTTGGCGCAGAGATTCGAACCTTATCGGTTAGCTCTGCATGGCGAGGCTGACCTTGATTGAATGCCTTGAAATCAATCTGAGTGACTGTCGCTTGCAAAGGACCATTGGTTAAATCCACCAGCGTTACTGAACCTTCAGGATCAATGCTGTAATCCGCATTCGGCTCACCTTCATTTGCAGAGGCAATGTAGCGACCATCTTTCGAGAAGCTCACCATGTCCGGTAATGCACCAGCCGCATAAGTAGTGATCAGCTCTAACGTGTCTGAACGATAAAGTGCAATGATGCCGTTTTGTTGCTTGTCGGCATTTTCAATCGCGACAGCAACTAATCCTTGATGAGTCGACACACTGTTCGCTGCACCAATATCAATACCAGAAGCTGCAGCCGCTGATTGAAGATCAATAGAACCCGCAGATGTTGGTGCGCTGTCAGAGTCCATCGATAACACATCAACTTTCTGAGCTTGAGCGTTCACAACATAAAGCTTGTCGGTACATGAATCGTAGCTGACGATTTCGGCTGCAGAAGTATCAAACGGGGCGTCGGCAATTGAACGGCCAACTAGGCTGATTCCAGTTACCTCAGCATTGGAAGCGCTTGGCTGCTCGATGGATTGGCATTGAAGGCTAAAAGCATCAAGTGATGTTTGAGATGGCGTAGCAGTCGTTGGTGATGTTGGTTGAGAACAGCCTACTAGAGCAGAACTTACCGCGATAGGCAGTAATAATGCCAGCTTATTAAATTTACGATTCATATATCCTCCATAATTTGAATCGCGATTTTATGAGGTGGTTATGACAGCTATCTTTCTGTTTTGTTAACAATAGATGACGACAATAGGTCTACTTTACCCATAACAACAAAGCGTTACAGTGACTAATTCATTAACAATAAAAAAAGGCGCACAAGCTGGCTGGTGCTTGAGCGCCTTAGTAAACTGAATCGTGGATTAGAAGTTGTAACCGCCACCGATCATGAATACCCATGGGTCGATATCAACGTCTGTTGAGAACTGTTGACCGTTAAACTTATATTTTGCAGTAGTACCGATATCTGCATACCAGACCGATGCATTCAAGAACCAATCTTCATTGATCATGTAGTCCATACCGATGTTTGCAGCAAGACCCCAAGAGTCATCAAGAGATAAATCGCTTAAACCTAGATCTTTCGCTCCTTGGTTCAATGACTCATCGAAGAATACCGTATAGTTGATACCTGCGCCTACGTAAGGGCGGAAGTCACTATTTGCTTGACCAAAATAGTACTGAACCATGAACGTTGGTGGTAGGTGTTTTGTATCAGCAATTTCACCTAGGCCAGTAGCAGAAATGTTGTGAGAAAATGGGCTTGCCGCTAGTACTTCAAGGCTGATGTTGTCAGTAAACATGTAACCGAAAGTCAAACCAAGCTGAGTGTTTGAATCTACAGAGAACTCTGTATTCGGATCATTTAACACAGCACCGCTACTATCATTTGGAGATACCGTTGCTGCACCTGCACGGATGATGAAATCACCTTCTTTATGAGCAAGAACATTGGTTGACATAAGAGCCGCAATAACCGCAATACCACATACTGTTTTTTTCATTATAGTTTCCTTTTGGGGGCTTAATCTTTGTTGGTGAATGAGTAATCATTTCTTATTTTGCGTGCAAGGTATCATAGAATAACCCTACTTTATTGATGGAAATCAATTTGTGAAAAGTTGTGATTATTTATGTAAATTTATATCGACCCGATCACTTTATTCCTTCATTTTATTGACAGTTTTGTAATGCAGCTTTTCCGTGCGTCATTTTGTTAATCCAATCCCTTCACTTTGTTCGGATCTTTTTTGGATCAAAATAGAGCAAGCCAATATCTCGCACGCATCATTTTGGTGCAGAACAACAAGAATCAATCTCGCCTCGTATAATATTCAATGAGTTACATTTGGCTTAGTGCTTGCAAGTCTATGTTCATAATCATAAATACATTGAGGTTCTGATCATGCAAGACACTCTAACAATCGTTCTGGCCGGCGGTGTTGGCTCTCGGCTTTCCCCTCTCACCGATAACCGTGCAAAACCTGCGGTACCTTTTGGTGGCAAATATCGAATCATCGATTTCACTCTCGCGAACTGCTTACACTCTGGGCTACGCCAAATTTTAGTGCTGACTCAGTACAAGTCTCACTCTTTGCAAAAACATTTGAGAGATGGTTGGTCGGTGCTTAACCCCGAGCTCGGCGAATACATCACCAATGTTCCCCCACAAATGCGAACGGGTGATAGCTGGTACAGCGGTACTGCCGATGCGATTTATCAAAACTTGTACCTACTTTCGCGCAGTGAAGCCAAGCATGTGGTGGTGTTATCCGGTGACCATATCTATCGCATGGATTACGCACCAATGCTCAAGCAGCACAAAAAGAACGAGGCCGACCTAACTGTGGCGTGCATGGAGGTTTCGATTGATGAAGCCAAAGAGTTTGGTGTGATGGAGATAGATGAATCTCTAGAGATCAATAACTTTACCGAAAAGCCACGTTACCCTGCATGTGTACCTGGTAGGCCAACTCGAAGCATGGCTTCAATGGGTATTTACGTCTTTGATAAGGAAGTACTGACTCAAGCACTATTGGCGGATGCAGAAGATCCGAACTCAAGCCACGATTTTGGTAAAGACATCATTCCTAAATTGGTCGGCAACAACAGTGTTTACGCATACAAGTTTGGGGATGAAGAAGGCCGAGTGACCCAAGATGCGTACTGGAGAGATGTTGGTACTATCGACTCTTATTACCAATCCAACATGGACCTGTTAAAACCAGCTTCGCCTATCGATTTATATCAACCTGATTGGGCAATTCGCACCTATGACCAGCAACTGCCACCAGCGCGAACCATCGCTTCTGTAGAGGGGAACCAAGGGATATTCATCAACTCGATGATCGCGAATGGGGTAGTGATTGAAGGTGGTTCGGCGCAAAACTCTATCTTCTTCCCTAAAGTGAAAGTCAGTAATGCCGCAATTGTGATTGATAGTATTTTGTTTGAAGATGTTGAGATTGGAAAAAATTGCCACATACAAAACTGCATCATCGATAAGAACGTTAGAGTACCAGATGGGACTCAAATTGGCATAGATAGCCTTGCCGACGCCAAGCGCTTCCACATATCAAAACAAGGCGTGATTGTGGTGCCCTCTTCTTACCAATTTGAAGAGTAACCTTTAACGTTGGCGTAGCTTTGCTTTAAACGAAAAAAGGCAGCGAATTCGCTGCCTTCTTATTTAATCACACAGCTTCAGTTAAGCCTTAACTGTCCATGTATTCGATTAAACAGAAACCTTAGAAAGGCCCTAACTCAATCATTTGAGCAATCACAACGGAAACCAAAGCGCCTACCGACCAAAACAAGAACAACGGCAAGAAGAAACGAACCCACTTGGTGTAAGGCACTTTTGCAATAGCCAATACCGCTAACAAGCCACCATTGGTTGGGTAAATATAGTTAGAGATACCATCACCCAATTGAGAAGCCAGTGCCGCCACTTGACGAGTCACTTCACCAATATCTGCCAACGGAATAATGATAGGCATGGTAATCACCGCTTGGCCACTGCCAGACGGAATGAATAGGTTGATCGCAGCCTGCGAGAAGTAGATCCCTGCTGCTGCCACAAGTTTAGAGCTACCAGAAATGATCTGTGCAAGATAGAAGATAATAGAATCAACAATCTTCGCGTCTTCCATAATGGTTAGCACTGAACGAGCAAAGAAGATGATCAGTACCGCAACCAATACATCGCTAACACCTTTGGTCCAGTACTCACAAATCTTGTTCGGAGATAAGCCCGCCACCAAACCTGGAATAATCGCCATCGCCACGAATGCACCTGCAATCTCAGTGAAGCCGAAACCCATCGTCAACGTGCCGAAGATCATGTATGCGAACACGCCCAAGAACGCGATGCCCGCAAGCTTTTCACGTGTGGTCAGTGTTTTCGCTTCAACGTTAGATTCGTAGTGATAACCCGTACCGTGCAACAAGCCTTTGGTTGGGTCTTGCTTAACTTTGCGCGCGTAGTTAAGTACATACCAAGCACCTGTTAGTAACATGAACATGCCAACAATAAAGCGATACCACATGCCTGAATACATAGGCAGTTCAGCGATTGTGTGTGCGATACCCGTAAAGAATGGGTTAGCCAAAGCCGCGGCGAAACCGGCACAACTTGCCAGTAAAACAACACCAAGTGCCGTGATCGCGTCATAGCCAAGCTTGATACAGATCGGGATCATCAAAGAGATAAAGATGACATCAAGTTCACGCATACCGGTGAAGGTAACGTTGAAGAAGATCGCCGTCATGATCACAGGTGCAATCACGTACAAGCCCTGCTTCTTTAGCTTAGTGGTTAATGCAACAACGGATGCGTCTAACAAGCCCATGTGTTTGATAATGCCAAAAGCACCACCCACAAATACCACAACGCCCATCACGCCAGAAGCGGATTTGAAGCCTTTAAAAAATGATTCGAAAAAAGAGGCTAATGTTGTTGGGTTGCTGGTCAATTGTGTGTAGCTGTCTGGGTCGATAACCGTGCGGCCATTCATGACCACTCGCTCGAATTCACCAGCAGGGATGAAGTAAGTTGCGATTGCAGCAACGATCACCATGATAACCAAAGAGAGAAACGGGTGGTTTACTTCTTTCTCCGTCGGCGCTGCGTTACCAGCTTGAGATGTAGGTACGGATGTAGATACCGTAGTCGTCATATAGACTCCTTATTTGTCAGCAACTAAGGATCACTTAGCCACCGAGAGGGATTTTTGGAAAAACGAAACCCTTCACGCTGAACTAAGTTCGCGCTAATTTAGGCTGTTTCAAAAAGGCCTTTGATAGATGGTGCTCTCAAATGTACATAGTGAAGTAGTGAGTACTACTCTCTTTGCGTCCGAGCAAAATGCAGATGTTTAGCCAAGTCAGGCCAAACTGAATGAGGTCATTACAAGCAGGTAAACAGAAAAGTCTGTTTTGGTAATGCGTTTTTTATCAATTACAAAGACAAGCGGCGCATACTAGCACAACGAGTCATTAATTGTCAGAAAAGTGTGATTTTCGTCATATTTTTGGTGAGCAACAAAAAAGCGCCCACTAATAAGCAAGGCGCTTTTCTGCAATCGAATCGAGTTACTTAGGTGCTAATTCGTAGTTTTCTTGCATCTCATGAGGGGCAATCCCGTACTCATAATCTGCTAAGTAGCCATCCTTATAGACCTTCATTCCCTTCTCATCCCAGCTCACTTTGATCATCGCCGTGTTGCCATCTTCACTGCCTAACAGCTTCAGCATTTCTGCATCAATCTTAATGGCTTTGATGGTTTTAATACGCTTAAACGGCTTAAATTCAGTGGTCGAGGTTGGCAAAGAACCGTAGCTGCTGATCCACGTATCTTTAGGTACTAGCCATTGGTTGAAAACATCATCAACAATCGCTTTCGGCATGCTTGCGATAACAACAGAATCTGTCATTACGTTGTTTGTCTCTAGGCTGTAACTGCCCTTTCCATCCGAAACATAAGTAGGAAAATCAATGCCAATTTCAGACTCGGCTGGTAAACGGCCTAAGGTGACCGACTTCTTAACGTACAGTTCTGCCGTTTCAAATTGCTGCATGATCTCAGGGATCTTCTGAAATTCAACTGGGGCAGCAAAAACATTAAAAGCGAAAGAAAGGGAAGCTGCGATTACAGCGAATTTAACAGGCATTTTCATGTTAATAAATCCAAGTTTAACGAAGCCGTTAGAGTATCCCGTACTAAAATTCATCTCAATATATCATTGTTCTTTATATCAGTAATTGTGATATCGACAGAGCAGATATGTTTTGTTCACTAAAATGGATGTGGATTTATAAAAGAAGACTAGAATAAGTATTTGGAGTAATGCGTGATTAGGGCGATAAAAACTAAGTTGAAAGAGTGAATTGGAGTAATACTTCAAAGGTGAGGGATTTTTAAACACGTTTGAAATTCACGAAACATAATATGCGATCAGTTCATCGGACTTTCAAGGGAGTAACAAGAGAATATTTGATAACACTGAAGTCAATCACACATGTGCTAATTCTCAGTTGGTTAATCTATCCGATGTTTGCTACGTTTAAATGACACAGTCATTGGAAAGGTATGATTTATGAAAATAAATGTTCAAACACATCATGTATCAATTAACGACGAGTCACGCAAAGACATCGAAGGTAAATTCGAGAAGATATCTAACCATTTCCCATCACTGATCAGTTGCGACATCATCATTACTAAAGAACACGGTCAACATCAGGTTGAAGTATTCACCAACTACGAAGGTGTACGAGTAACAGCAAAATCGACAGATGATGTTATGTACCCAGCTATCGCTGCAGCACTTAAGAAACTTGAAGCGGGCCTAAGTAACCGTAAGGGACAATTGAAAGCCGACCTACACGAGAAACCAACAAGCACGAAGCCAGAGATTGCTTCGGACATCATCCAAGAGATGAAATTGGTATAAATCGATAAGTAGTTAAAGCGAAATAACGAATAGACACTTATTAAGAATTTCAAAGCCAGCACATGTCGCTGGCTTTTTCGATCTTAAATCCAAGGAAACCTTCCCTTCTTTACTGCCTCTCGAATACAGCTCAAACCCACATCATTTTAAACGCCCTTAAGTTCTTAGCAGCTATAACAATCACTTGTGGGATTTGATACAGTTATAAACAGAAATTTAGACCACAACGGAATGTTTATTATGAAGAAAGTCGCGTTGATCCTTTTCCTTGCTACTCAATTAATGGCTTGTACCGAGGTTGGTAGTGAAGCTTGGTGTGCGGATATGAAAGAAAAGCCTAAAGGTGACTGGACGGCTAATGAAGCGGGCGATTTTGCCAAGCACTGTATTTTCTAATCACGTTAGCTTCTAATTCTACATTGAGCTGAATTAATACGCTCTGTGTAGAACAATCCATGGCATAAGTGAGTTTTAATGGAACACCAACTAGACAACAACTGGAAGCACATCGAATGGGTATTAACCGACGTCGATGACACGCTCACTTGGCAAGGCTCATTGCCTCCAGAAACCCTAATTGCGTTACAAAAGCTGAGAGACAGTGGAATCAAAGTGGTCGCTGTAACGGGAGCCTGTGCTGGTTGGTGTGACCATATTGCGCAGCTTTGGCCTGTCGATGCCGTGCTAGGAGAGAACGGCGCCTTCTTACTAGAGAAGCAAGATGGTGCATTACAACTCTCATCTGAAACACCGCTAGAACAAGTGCGTCAGAACCAAGCAAAGCTAAAACAAGAAGTTGAAGCGATCTTGTTGAGTTACCCCGACCTTTCGCTAACTTTGGATCAATCTTACCGCTTGTGTGAGGTCGCGATTGATATCGGCCAAAACCGTAAGCCTGTTGATCCTGAAACTGTTCAAGCGGTACTCGAAAGAATACACGCTTTAGGCGCACACGCGACGGCAAGTTCGATTCATATCAACGCTTGGTACGGCGAACACTCAAAGAAAAACGCCGTGCACCGTTTCCTTGCTAATAAAGGCTTATCGCTTGAGCAAATCCACAATCAAGCCTGCTATGTCGGCGATTCAATGAATGATCAGCAGATGTTCGAATCACTTCCACTTACCGTTGGCGTGGCAAACATTCAACATTATTGGGATAAGCTAGAGCATCATCCAAGCAGGGTCATGTCGCAGCCTGGTGGCTATGGGTTTGCAGAATTTGTGGATTCGCTGCTGGCAGTTAAAAGCTAGACACTTAAAAACGAGTCACGCCCTTCTACTTCTAACAAGGTCTTAAGTCACTCAATAGACATAAAAAACGACCGCTAGGTAGACCGAAGTACCTAGGGTCGTTTGAGCTTCAAAATGCTAGATAAGCTCTTAACTTCGACACATCACACAAAACACAAAACACGCTGCATTTCACTATATGTTTATATGAGTTTGTTACGGATGTGGATCACCACTGCTTCTGCAACGATAACCACTGCGAAGATACTCACTAATACCATCGAAACTTTTTGCCACTCAAAAAGGTTCTGCGCATCGTTTAGCACCACGCCAATACCACCAGCGCCCACTAACCCCAATACCGCAGATTCACGCACATTGATGTCCCAACGGAACAACACGATGGAGTAGAATGCGGGCATAACTTGCGGCCAATACCCTTTAAGCAAGATGCTCATCCAAGAAGCGCCGGTTGCGCGCAGAGCTTCGATAGGCCCCATGTTCACTTCGGCAATCGCTTCCGCTAACAGCTTCCCCACAAAGCCGATACTGCGAATAGCAATTGCCATAATGCCTGCGAGAACACCGGGGCCAAACAGTGCGATAAACAACAAAGCCCAAACCAATGAGTTCACAGAACGTGAAGACACCAGAAAGAATTGAGCCACCCAGTTCAGCGCTTTATTAGGTGTGATATTTGGCGCGTTCAACAACGCCAATGGAATCGCAAATATCAAGGTAAACAAGGTACCTAACGTCGCGATGTGCAGTGTCTCAATCATCGCTGCGTGAATCGACTCAGGATAGAAAGCGTAGTCCACTGGCACCATACGCTCGAACATATCAGCAAACTGCGCTGGCGCGTCGTATAGGAACTCTGGAATTACTTCAACCGTCTGCCAAGACCAAACAATCGCACACACTAAGCTCAGGTAAACGGCAAATCGAGCTACGCGTTCGTTTGGTGTAAAACGCTGCCACTCTTTATCGATAGATGCAGTTGTCATTAGAAGATTCTCCTAACAATGTTGGAAAGAAATTCACCCACAAGAATCAGTGCGATAATGGTGATCAAAATAGCCGCGACGAAGTCGTAGTCAAAACGTTGGAATGCCGAGAACAATGTACCGCCAAGGCCACCCGCCCCCACGATGCCAACCATGGTTGAGTTACGTAGATTCGAATCCAACTGGTAGCTAGCAAAGCCAATAAAACGCGTGAATACCTGAGGCATTACCGCATACAAAATGACGCTGATAAAACTGGCACCGGTTGCTTTAATCGCTTCAACCGGTTTAAAAGAGATCTCTTCGATAGCTTCAGCGAACAGCTTAGCGATGAAGCCAATGGATGCGAATACCAAGGTCAATATCCCTGCCAGAGCACCAAAGCCCACCGCTTTCACAAACAAGATGGCGATGATCACTGGGTGAAAAGAGCGACACAATGCAATAAATCCACGAATGGGCGTTGATACGATTGAAGGCATCATATTTCTCGCGGCTAGCAAGCCTAAAAACAGTGAAATAACGATGCCAAAGAAACTTGAGATAATCGCAATCTGTAAGCTTTCCGCTAACCCACTCAGTAGTAAACTGGTTCGCGAGAAATCAGGCGGAAACATTCGAGATAGTAACCGCTCACTTTCACCAAAACCGATGATCAAACGATCAAAGGTAAGCCCTAGCGTCGAGAAGCTGTAAAACAGATAAGCCACGATCCCAGTGATAATCGCACGGTTTGTCCATGACACCTTGAATGGGTTTTCATGCTTTGCTGACGCCTGATTTGACGGTACGCTTGGCGATGAACTTGGGTTTAATCCAGCCATGATTCACCCCCATAGATAATTTTTAGATCTTCCTCAGAAATACCTTCAGGGCTACCGTCGTAATGTACTTTGCCATTACACATACCGATGATGCGCTTGGCGTAACGCTTAGCTAAGTTCACATCGTGAATGTTCACCAATACAGGAATATTTTTCTGCTCAGCGAAAGTTTCCATCAACTCCATGATCTCAACCGCGGTTTTCGGGTCGAGTGATGACGTCGGTTCGTCAGCAAGAAGAATGTAAGGGTCTTGCATCACCGCACGAGCGATACCGACACGCTGTCTTTGCCCGCCAGACAAGCTGTCGGCACGTTGGTTTGCAAAATCTTGCAGGCCAACAAATTCAAGTAACTCAAACGCTTTTGCTAAATCTTGTGGAGAATAGTTACGACGCCACGCATTCCAAGCCGTCATGTAGCCTAAACGGCCGCTTAACACGTTCTCGATAACCGTTAAACGTTCCACGAGGTTATATTCTTGGAACACCATGCCGATGTGTCGACGTTGTTTACGTAGCGCTTGGCCTTTTAATTGAGTCAGGTCTGCGCCATCAAAAATGATTTCACCTTGGCTTGGATCGTTAAGGCGATTTATACAGCGTAGAAGTGTGCTTTTACCGGTACCAGATGGGCCGATAATCGCGATGATGCCAGGCTCACCGATGTCTATATTAATGCCTTTAAGGATTGGCTTGCCTGCGACGTACTCGTGGAAAAGGTTGTTTATCTTTATTCCTTCATAGCTTGCTACGGCCATACTGCATTTCCTTGTGCGAATTTTGGAATGATCTATGCCCTACCCGCGAGGGCATAGATTCTTAGTTGAGGTAAATGTTTTTAAAGGGCTAAGTCTTTCTAAAACTTAGCCTTCCAACTGAGTGAAGAACTAGCCGTTGTTTGCTTGTTTTGCTAGCTCAGCTGCTTTTTTCTTTGCGCGTTTAGCCGCATCTTTTTCAGCGAGCTTCTTAAGACCAGCTTTGGTGTAAGCCGTACCTGTCGCGTGGGCGATATCACGAATCACGTCCCACTCTTCTTTGTAGCTGATTGGTGAGAAGCGGTCTGCACCTTTAAATGATGCACTCATCTCTGGAGTAAAGCGGTAGCTGAAGAAAGCTTCGTTGATCTTCTCAACAAGCTCTGGCTTTAAATTATAAGCGTAACCGAAAGCAGATGTTGGGAAACGCGGGCTACGGTAGATGATCTTCAGCTCAGAATCGTCGACACGACCTGCAGCGACCATACGATCGTAAACATCTGATGCCACCGGTGCTGCGTCATAGTCTCCATTGAAGACACCTAGAATCGATTGGTCATGCTTACCTGAGTAAAGCACTTTGTAATCTTCATCTGGCACTAAACCTTTCGCTGGGAATAACGCACGTGGAGCTAGGTTGCCAGAGTTGGAAGATGCAGAAGTGTGTGCAACCTTTTTGCCTTTTAGATCAGCCATAGTATTGATACCGCTGTCTTTGCGCACAATCGTGATTAGGTTGTAGCCTTGGAAGCCAGACTCATCGCCCTTCACCGCAATTGGAACGTAACCTGCTAAGTTAACTGCGTAGCCTGTTGGGCCCGTAGAGAAACCTGCAACGTGCAATCGACCAGAACGCATCGCTTCTACTTGCGCAGAGTTCGAGTGAACTGTGTAGTAAATCACTCGCTTACCCGTGATTTTACTTAGGTGAGCTTGGAAATCCGCAAACGCATCTTTGTACAACGCAGGGTCTTCTACTGGCGTGTAGGTAAATACAAGCGTACTTGGGTCGTTCCACTCATCTGGGTTCTTTGGTGAATCGGCCACCAAATCTTGGTTTTCATCACAGTATCGATCGTCTAACACACCACGGCTAGAGCAGTCGCTTGCCATAGCCATTGAAGGAAGTAGCAATGAGCTAGCGATTAACAGTCCTTTAACACTGATTTTCATATTCAAACCTTACTTTTACTTATTGTTGAAAGTCACCTTCACTACTGCAGCCTTTGTGCCACCTTTTTATATCTTTAATTTCAGCAACTTAAATAAAAACCCTCACTTTAAAATTACTTTTGAGTCATTCGTGTCCAACTCAAAACCCATCATTTGGGTCATTTCTGTCCCGTCGATTTCAGTGGTTAAAAAAAGAGCCCGAAGGCTCTTTGGTTCACTGCTTTTTCTTTTGTTATTCTTTAGTTTAGCGCTCTCTATACAAACGCCATAATTAGCGGGCGTAACAGCGCACTCAGAAGAACCTAAGCGTCGCTGTCCATGCAGTTTGCGTAATAAGTTACCGTTGCAGGCCAATCGCTGAATACGCCCATCACACCAACATCTTGTGCCAGCACATCAAGCATTTTCATCATATCGCCGTCATTGTTGATACCGTCTTTCACGCTCTTGTAGTACCAACCACCACCTTGCGCTAATGGGCCAGAACGTTCCAATGTCCATGCGATAATGTCGAGGTCAGCATCCTTAGCAAGCTTGGCGTAGTTAGACGCAACCAGTTCGTTGTTTTCGTCTAAATCAACCAGAGCAAACAGAGGTGGTGCGATGATATTCACACCCGCATCGTGCAGCTCTTTCATATTCTCAACGGACGCGACAAAGTCCGCTTGTTCGTAAACACGGTCATCAAGATAAACGGCTTGTTTGCCGAACTTCGGTGCTTCTTTGATCCAGTACTTCACATCATCCAAGTTGAATGACTGTGGGTAAGTATCAGAAGGCTCGAAGCCCGCCTGTTTCAGTTCATCCACCAACTTTTGCGCGTACATCTCTTGACTAAAGCCATTGAAAGGCATGTCTACTGCTGCCGATTTCAATTCAGGTGTGACCTTCACGCCGTGCTCTTTAAACAATGCCGCACTTTCTGCGTGTGTCATCAATGTCCCACTTTGGCTGTAGAGATCGGTTCTCCAACCTGGAGTCCCGTTCATGTACTCTTCAACCGTGGTGGCTTTTGGATTCGCACCATCCATTTTCCCTTTAAGAGTCTTAAACTCCGCTAGCGTGAAATCAGAGGTACGACACTCAACCTGGGCATCTTCGCCTGTCGCTGGGTTAGCCGGCGTGAACGGTGTTGAACATTTCTTAGCGAGATCGGGATGCGCCAAAACATCGGTTGTGGTGTGCAGGTCACTTTGAGAATGCCGACACACCAATTCCTTATCTTTAGTAAAGGTTACATCACACTCTACGACACCCGCTCCCATCTGAATCGCCGCTAAGTAAGATTCTTTAGTGTGCTCGGGAAACTGCATTGCAGCTCCGCGATGCCCAATAGAAAAATCGCTACGATGAAATGGTCCTTCGCTACAACTGAGCAGCTTGGTTTTCAAAGGGCTCTCGTCCATATTGTTGACTAAAAAGAGGGGACGAGGTCCTAGGTTTGCTGACTCTGTAGCCGCCCATGCTGTCATTGAGCTAACGCCGAGTATCAGAGCAATCGAACCTTTCAGTATTTGCTTCATGTTTGTATCTCCTTGCAACAAGCAATTATTTTTCTAACTTCCTTTATTCGGTCATTCAGTGTTGGATAACCGTCATATAAATTTGGGCTCAACACCGAATAATCTCATGTGAACGTATGCCACAATGTAGTGATTGCACGCATTGTGCCAAATGTTAAAGCCCTTTTATTACAATTACTTGAAACGGTTAGCCATTCGACTAAAAGTTAAATGGGTCATTGTTGTCTTGTGCTTTTTCTTTTAGTTTTGGTTTTCCATTTAACAAACAACTGAACCAGCTAGGCCCTGAAACTCTCTTTATCCAATTGATGTTTCTTCATTTTTCGATAAAGCGTTTTGCGTGGCAGGTTCAGCTTGCTAGAGACCTCATTGATATTGCCTGCGCTTTCAATAAGCGCCTCAGTCAGAACATTTCGTTCGTACTGCTCCATCTGTTTTTCAAAGGCAAAATCTTCTCCGGACGACTCACAAATCGGTGACTGAAGATCGAAGCCATCACCAACAATACCCAGTACAAATCGGTCAGCGACATTGCGTAATTCGCGCACGTTACCCGGCCATTCGTGTCGGCATAGTTGCTGAATCTGCTCGGGGTAAATCGTTGATGGGCGTGTTTTGTATTTGTGGCTCGCTTGAATCACAAAGTGGCGGAACAACACCTGAATGTCCTCTTTGCGTTGACGCAGTGCGGGAAGGTTTAAGCTAGCAATATTGAGGCGATAGAAGAGATCGGCTCTGAATTCACCCGTTTCACTCAAGCTCACAAGATCGGCTTTACTGGCTGCGACCACGACGATGTCGACAGGTATCAACTCATTACCACCAACACGCTCAATCATTCGCTCTTGAATCACACGCAGTAGTTTTATTTGTACCGCAATCGGCATGCTCTCAATTTCATCGAGAAACAGAGTACCGCCATTGGCTTGTTCTATTTTGCCAATGCGCTTCTTGTTCGCGCTAGTAAACGAACCCGCTTCATGGCCAAACAACTCACTCTCAATAATGCTCTCTGTCATGCCACCACAGTTAATCGCGACAAATGGCTTAGTCTTACGACGACTGAATTGATGCAGAGCTTGAGCTATCACCTCTTTGCCCGTTCCCGTTTCTCCGTTGATGATAGTATCGACACCGGTATGCGCTAAAGCGAGCACTTGCTTACGCATCGTATCCATCGCTTTTGATTGGCCAATAACCACAGATTCAATCGGTAAATCCTCTTGCCCATCGCCATCCGAGGTTGACGGGCAACTGTGCTGACACTGGGCAATCGCCAAATCAAGCTTCTCCACCAGCTCACTCGAATTAAGCGGTTTTTCCAGAAAGTCGAAAGCGCCCAGCTTCATCGCTTCGATCGCCATTGGGATATCGCCATGACCACTCATCAATAAAACGGGCACATTCGGGGCACGGTGTTGGATTGAGCTCAACAACGTCAAACCGTCCACTTTCGGCATGCGCACGTCACACAACACAACCGACTGACTGTTCGCTTTAAGCGACTTTAGGCCAAGGTTAGGATCAGTAAAGGTGGTGACACTAAACCCTTCTAGCTCTAACATTTCGCTCACGGCTTCGACGACATCTATTTCATCGTCGATAAGAACTATGTGTTTTTCTAAAATCATGAACCTGTGCCTTTTGGTAGAGTGACGATAAAGGTGGTGCCTTGGTGTTCAACCGATTCCACGTGAATCGAGCCGCCAAAGTCTTTTATTATGTTGTATGCAATAGACAAGCCGAGCCCGAGCCCCTTACCTGTTGTTTTGCTCGAATAAAATGGGTCAAACAAATACGGGATATCTTCTTCAGGTATGCCCAGTCCATTGTCCTTAACCAAAATCTGTATGGTGTTCGAAAGCTCTTGCGTAGCAATACTAAGTTGAGGCTGCTGTTTATGCTCAATGGCATCCAGAGCATTGCTGATGAGGTTCACCAGCACTTGTTCCAAGCGTATGCTGTTGGCTCGAACCATCTGGTCGCTTTGGGGCGAATACTGAATCGATACTGAGCTTTGTCTGGTTTCAAACAGATCAATCGCATCACCAATCACCTTCTCTAGTTCCACGTTATCAATCTTGCCATCGCTCTTACGTGAGAAGGCTTTTAAGTGACGAGTAATCGCAGCCACCTTTTCTAGCAGGACTTCGATCTTTTTAAGATTCTCTTGTGCTCTGTCTGGTCTATTTTTACCGAGCCAAAGCTGAGCACTTCGAACGTGGCTATTCACAGCCGTCAGAGGTTGATTGATCTCGTGAGTGATCCCAACACTGAGTTGCCCCAATGCAGCCAGTTTTCCGGCTTGGATTAACTCATCTTGAGTCACTCGCAGCTTGGCTTCGGCTAGGGTTCGCTCTTCCACTTCGGCTTCTAATTTTCGGTTGGTTTGCTTAACGATTTTTGCCGTGGTTTGGAATACCTTTAGGTACTTGGCCATTTGCGTCACTTCGTCTTTGCCACGAATGGACACTTCGGTATCTAAATGGCCGGTAGAAATCGCAAACATGTTGTCTTTAAGCTGTAAAAGTCTTTCCAAAATGCTCTTACGCACGTAGAACCATGAAATAGCAGCGGCAGCCAACACGCTAAATAGAGAAAGGAAGAGAGAAAGACGCTGGTTAGATTGCAAAGATTGCTGCGCCTGCTGAATCGATTGGTCAATATTGCTATTCACCTTGCTGGTGTTGCTTTCGATCTGCACGGTTAATTGGTTCAAATGCTCGCGGCTGTTTTGCAGGAAGTATTGCTCTTGATAAAGATGATCGAGCGCTTTGTTTTTCATTCCATACAAGCTGCTATCGCTTGAGGCAAGGTTATAAATCACCGTGAGTTGATGATCTAATTGAGGAAAATCACTTCTTAAATCACCACTGACCCAGAGCTTCCACCACTCTTCCCCTACCTGCTCTAATCGCAAACTGGTGTAATCCAGTTCATTAAAACTGGAGTCGTTATACAGCTTTTCGACCAAGCCTAATTGGTAATAAAGCAGAGACTTGAGCTGTGTGTACTGGATTTGATCTTTGGCAGACTCTGGCAAGTTATCGAGTGAGTCACTGGCTTGCTGCAATAGAGGGTAAAAACCTTCGAGCAAATTACGAAGCTCTTGGTTGAGCTGTTCTGACTCAATTTCACTTTGATACAACAAGCTAAGGCTGTTATTAACTTGAGCGATAAGATCTTTAAAATAGGAGTGATAGTCCGGGAACTGAACCATAACGCTATTCATCACGGAAATAGCGTCTTCGATTTTTAGCATCGCCTGTTTGCGCTCTAAATTCGATTCAGCGTCACTGAGCTGAGAAGATGTTGTGATAATCACTCGCACCATATCATTAAGGCGTGCAGCATTATCTAAGGCCGGGATTTCACTCTCCTTTAGCTCAACAAGACGTTGGTTTAAATCATCGAAAGTAAAGCTGGAGACAACCGAGAGGAAGATAGTAGTCATCGATAGCATGGCTAACGCAAGTACCAAGCGCAGCTCAATACCTTTCCAACCAAACCACTTACGACGTGGGATTTTGATCGAGAACGGGCGCTCGAAACTATCCTTATTTTCTACAACCTCGGAGACATGACTACTCACTCGCCCCACCTTCTTCTCATCAAATAATCAACAGGAACTGTCAATGATTCAATTAGTTAGGGTGTGAGCCTTACTTAGGTTTGCATCGAATAGCTTTAGTGAAACTATTAAATGAAGAGTAATCATTAACATTTCACATAAGATATCATAACAATTGTTTTATAAAACTTGAGCTGTCTGTTTTGCGATGATAGAAAGTGACCGCACCGACAGAAACGTGATTACTTTATCAATAAACCCGTAAATTATATGAATAGCACGCTCAATCAAGCAGCAAAAACCTTTGATTATTTAATAAGTTAAGGACTAGAGCTCTAAAAAATCGCACAAGCTTTCACTCATGCGATTTCATTTATGCCATGTCCATCGACTAACCCGAGGCTCAACGAACTTAGAGAATAATCATCCCATCGCGATAAGTCAGAGCAGGAGAAACGTCTTGGCCAAGTAAGACTGGGCCATCAAGGTCGACGATTTCAGATTGAACGGCGATAGGCAGAGCTGCACACATCGCCAAAGAAGTACCAAGCATACAACCAGACATCAGAGTAAAACCGAGCCTTTGTGCTTCTTCTGCAAGTATCAATGCTTCAGTCAAACCGCCCATTTTATCGAGTTTGATGTTGACCATTTCATACTTGCCCAACAGCGATGAGAGCTGTGAAGTAGTATGACAACTTTCATCAGCACACAATGGTATCGGGTGCTTGATGTGCGCCAGTGAGGCATCGTGCTGTTGGGGTAACGGCTGCTCGATCATCGCAATATCAAATTCTGTCAGTTGATCGAACAACTCTTCGAGATTCAGTCCTGTCCATGCTTCATTGGCATCCAATACAATTTGAACATCTGCCGCGGCTTCTCGTACCGCGCACACACGCTCTACTACTTGTTCACCATCAAGCTTCACTTTCAGAAGTTTCGCACCATTCGCGACATAGTCTCGAGCCTGAGTCGCCATCGCTTCTGGTGTGCCAATCGAGACGGTCATTGCAGTCACGATTTGAGCAGGCAACTCAAACAAGCTATTAGGAAAGGTCTGGTCGTTCTGCTGAGCTTCAAGCTCCCAAAGCGCACAATCGACCGCATTTCGCGCGGCCCCTCCGGTCAATAAAGACTGAAGATGATCTCTTAACTCTGCCGGATCGGTAATGCCGCGTTCAAACATGGCTTTAAGTGCATTAGACGCTTGTTGGATTTGCGCTAACACAGACTCCGATGACTCGCCGTATCGTGGATAAGGCGTGCATTCGCCCTGAGCTTGTTTGCCATCATGTTCAATGTAAACACGAACAACGTGACACTCGGTTCGGCTGCCACGAGAGATGCGAAAAGCCGTTTGCATCGCGATAGTAATGGGTTCTGCTGTAATCTTCATAATTTCACTCGGTTGATGTTCGCTTTAACAAATGGAAACGTAGAAATGATGTAGTCGTTAAAGTGAATGTCGCAAATGATCAGTAATGTGTTGTACACCAAAACGCACAGGGTCCGTCACGGGCACTTGATAGAGTGTGGTCCATTCTTGGCATAATGTCTCAGCGTCTTCAATGCTAATTGCCGACGTGTTCAAGCAGATACCAACCAATTTCACATCTGGATTCGTCAATCGCGCGGCTTGCAAGTTCGCTTCAATCGTCTGTTCTATGCTTGGTAATTGCGCATGAGGAAGGTTGCGAATATGTGGTCGCCCTACTTCGTGACACAACACCAAAGCGTCGGCTTGCGCGCCATGCAATAACCCCAAACTCACGCCTGCAAAAGACGGATTGAACAACGAACCTTGGCCTTCAATGATGTCCCAATCATGGTCGGTAAATTCGGGGCTAATCGCTTCAACCGCGCCGGAAATAAAATCCGCAACCACAGCATCAATCGAAATTCCGCTGCCTTCAATCAAAATACCGGTCTGCCCTGTCGCTTTAAACTGAGCAGATGTCCCCGCAAGTTTAAGCGATTTTTCAATCGCTAATGCCGAGAACATTTTGCCTACTGAGCAATCTGATCCGACAGTAAGCAGGCGCTTACCTTGACGAGGCTTTCCGTTACCAACATTAAGAACACCGTCAAAATGGCGTACATCATGAAGCTTAGTCAATCCTTGTTGCTGCATGTCAGCAAGCGGTGAAAATTCACTCAATCGTTGGTGCATGCCAGATGCAATCTCAAATCCCATTTCTGCAGCGGCCATAATAGTTGACTGCCAAGAATCAGGAATAACACCACCCGGATTTGCGGTACCAATCACTAGCGTCTTCGCACCCTGCGCTTGCACCTCTTGCAGGGTCATGTCCGTTAACCCCAGTGAAACGGTATCACCCGTTAAACGCAGTTGACCTAGGCAGATTTCTGGTCGCCATTGGTAAATACCACGAGCTGTTTTTGCAGCGAGTGGGTCAGTAACATCCCCTAGAAAAAGAAGGTAAGGTTGAGCGATCGACATGAGCATTCCTAATTAATAAGTCCTTGTATGGATTTACTTTAATTAAGGATTTGGTAGCTGCCGAATGCTTATTTATCGCGTGCCTATAACCTTAAGTTATAGGGTGAGCATGGGTTTTCAATGAAGCGATAAATTGCTTAACGGAAATCGACTGAGGGGTGTGCTCTGCGCAAAGCATCGAGACCGAGAATTGGATATCTGGTTGAAGTGGCAACACACAAACCGAATCGTCATTTTTGTACTGCTCTGCCGTCCACGGATCAACAATCGCAAAACCTGCTTGGTGCTTGACCAGTTCCGCCGCCGCGCTATACCCACGTACCGATATAGGGTGGTGGTAATGCTGATCGCGCGCAATAAGGCTTCGGTGTAACAGCAGGCCTAATGGATCGCGGCTATCAAGCCCGATGATTTGCAGCGGATAATTGATCAAATCATCTAGCGTTAATTCTGTGGGTAACTGCTCAACCGTGTTGAATGGCACCAAAACCTTTAGTGATTCGGTTAATAGCGTTTCACTTAATATAGCAGGCGGCGTTTCATCGCCAAACGCGATAGCAATATCAAGCTCATGCTTGAGTAAACTTTCACACAACTCATCTCGGTTTGCGGTCAGCAACTCAAAAGAGAGTTCTTGCTCGCGAGACATTTGAGCGATCACCGGAGTCAGCAATTTAGTCGCCAGAATCGGTGGCGCACCAATGCGTAAATGCTGATGTCCTTGCTTGACTTTGTTGGTCAAAGAACGAAATTGACCCAGTTGCTGATAGACCTTTTCAGCTTCTGGCAGCAAGGTTTTCGCTTCAACCGTTGGTACTAGGCGCCCTTTAACTCGTTCGAATAAACCAAACCCGAGTTGTTGCTCAGTGTGCGCCAGAATACGGGTCACGTTTGGTTGCGACACATGCAAGCTGCGCGCGGCTCCAGATACGGTTCCGGTCTGCATAATGGCGTAAAAGACTTCCAATTGTCTGAGGTTCACATTGATGTCCTTATGGTTCACGAAACAAATCTAGAGCTTGGATTCTCTGGTATTGGCTAAGCTGTTTATCGGTCTAGCTAGCTTTTTGCCTGAGTTTATTTTAGTAGCTCTGTTATCGTTGGTTGAAGTACCTCTGCCCAAACTTGGTAAGCCTTCGCATTCAAATGCAGATCATCACACGAGTATTCGTTCGAGAGAAGCTGATTAGGTGACAATACTGAATTCACATCTAAGAACGCAATGCCTTGCTGTGTACAGTACTCGCTTAGCTTGCTATTGAGCAGTTCAACCGACGGATTTAAACCTTGCAGTTTATTGCCTACGTGCAGCGTTGATTGAACAAGAATAGTAATACCTTGAGCTCTCCATGTTGTAAGCATCTCAATATAGTTCTGATAGATATGGTCAACGCTGTAACCTTGCGCTAAATCGTTTATCCCTGCCATAAAACATACCAGCTTTGGTTTCACGTTTAACGTGGTGTCAATACGTCGCAACATGCCGGTTGTGGTATCACCAGCCAAGCCGCGGTTAACCATAGAAATATCACGGAAAATATCAGCCCACGGCGCCCACTCAGTGATCGAGTCTCCAAACATCACCAAATCCGCTTGAGGTGAAAAATGACGATGATTATCTGATGTCATGATGTAACGACTCATGCTGTGGCCTCGTTGCTGAATCTCAGACTGAAGAGCAACTGCCTTGAGGATTTCGCTATCCGGTGTGGTGCTATCGAATTGAGCCAGCAATCCTTCGATATGAGGCTTAAAAGGGCTAAGACGAGTATTCAGTTGATGATGTTCTTTAAGGGAAGATAACCTCTCTAGTAATGCATACAGAGAGCGGTTTTGACCAACTTCTTGGAATAACTGATAGAGATCGAGAACAGGGTGTTGTTGTAGCGCGGCAAGTAATTGCTTGTCTTCCATGGTGTTATCTAACCCTTCAGTTATCTAGTAATGAACTCAAGATAATATCCGATTGCGTACGGGATAGATAACACTAGAAGCAGAGATTTACTTTTCTTTGATTAGCAGATGATTACGGTTATCACGGCTTTTCTTAATCAGCTCGTTGCTCTCATCCATTTCATCAGATTTTGCAAGGCGATCGTAAAGCAGCACATTCACTGTTGCCGCTAAATTCATGCAACCTACCGTTGGAACGTACACAACGTGATCCGCTCTATCCGCAACATCTTGAGAAATCGAACCATCTTCAGGGCCAAAGATATAGATAGCGTTCTCTGGGTGTTTAAAACGTGGCAGTGGTGTTGCACCTTCTGCTAGTTCCACACAAACGATCTTAGTTTCTGGATCAAGATTGTCTAAAAACGACTCGACACCGGTCAACGGGATAGTACGTGCAGCACTCTTGGTATCGGTGTGAAATTTTGCTGCTTTTTCGTAGCGTTGCCCTGTGTATTTAACTTCGTCGACTTGGTAGCAACCAGCCGCACGCATAACAGCACCAACGTTTGTCGGGCTCTTTGGGTTAGTTAAACCAATAGTCACATGGCTTTTGTTCATGAATCTTTCTCACTTAACGAATAGACATAGCAGGGTGCTACAAAGCGTCGCATTCTAACAAAGCAGCGTCGAATTCAAAAGCATCGATACAAACTCACTTTTTCGTGCTTAAGCCTCTAGTTGCAAGGCTTCTCACCAAAAAAATCTAACCGCCATCATATTTATAAAACAAAAACACTCTAGGGTAACAATTAAACAACAAGCCCATTTACATTTTGAAACCACATTAATAATGTGTTGAAAATTGCATGAGACAATCACACAGGAAGCGTGACATGACCCTAACCATCAAAAACCGCCTTTATATTCTCTCTTTCATTCCACTGCTATTGATGGCAATCGGGATGATGAGCGTGACGTATATGAAGAGCACCGAGCTAACCGCACAACAAGTAGAATCGACGCGTAGCAATATGATGGCGATGAAAGAAAAGGAACTCAAAGCGTATCTGCAAATGGCTCAATCTTCTATCAGCCCGTTCTTGGAAAGAGGTGCAACTTTAGAAGAAGCCTTACCAACATTAAGAACGTTAGAATATGGTGAGTCTGGCTATATTTTTGGTTATGACTCGAAAGGTGTTCGAGTCGTTGTCGGGCAAAACAACGATGGCATTGGTAAAAACTATTACGATCTGCAAGATAAGAAAGGCAATTACCTGATTCGTGACCTCATAAAGAACTCAAAACTTGGTGAATTCACCACTTACTACTTTCCAAAACTTGGTCAATCTGAAGCCCTACCTAAACTCAGCTACTCGATATTCATCCCACAATGGGATTTGATGCTAGGCACTGGTTTTTATACTGACGACATTGATGCGGTCATCGCAGAAATGAAAGAGAGCTCGAACGCTGCACTGCAAAGCTCACTCACTGCCATCGCTATTTTCTGTGGCTTAATCGCTCTTGTGGTTGCCGTGTTTGCAGTCGCAGTGAACCGCACCATTATGAAGCCACTTGAACAGTTTGACCGTTCAATCAGCGCGTTCGCAAGTGGTGAAGCCGATTTAACCGCTCGAATGGAAACCTTCAAAGCGCCCGAATTCACTAAGCTCAGCGAGAACTTCAATGCCTTTGTAGCAAGCCTGCAAACCATCATTCGCAGCGTAAGCGATGTAGGCCAGCGAGTTGTCGCTGAAACCAGCAGTATGTCTTCTCGCGCCGCTCAGGTTGATGAAATTGCCACTGGTCAGCGTGAAGAGACTGAACAAGTTGCAACAGCAATGACCGAAATGACAACAACAGCACACGAGATCTCAAGTAACGCAAGCCAGGCGGCTGACTCAGCGAAGCTTGCAGAGGGTAATGCCAAAGAAGCTCAACAAATAGTGAACGCTGCTGCCAACTCTGTTGCTGGTCTTGCTAGCGAAGTGTCAGAAGCCAACACAGTGGTATCTAGATTAGAGGGTGATGTACAAAACATTTCGTCGTCACTGACGGTGATTCAAGACATTGCAGAGCAAACTAACCTACTCGCATTGAATGCCGCGATTGAAGCTGCGCGTGCAGGTGAACAAGGGCGTGGGTTTGCTGTGGTTGCCGATGAGGTTCGTAAACTAGCAAGCCGAACTCAAGAGAGCACTGGCGACATTCACAAGATGATAGAGCAACTTAAAGCTGCCTCAGATGCTGCTGTGAAAGCAATGGATTCAAGTCAAAGCCGAAGTGCGCAAACCGTGGAAGAAGCGAATGCCGCAGCCGAAGCACTGGCGAAGATCCAAGCGTCGATTGATACCATCATGGACATGAACTCGCTTATTGCGACAGCCACTGAACAGCAAAATATTGTAGGACAAGAGATATCTCAACGCATAGTGGTGATTTCTGACCAAAGCTCACAATCGGCAGAACTCGCGAATCAAAACCGTACAGGTAGCCAAAACCTCAACAGTCGTGCAAATGAGCTGTATCACTTGGTAGATCGCTTCACCGTCTAATACATTTTCGGTTTAGTAAGCTGTAACCAAACGCGACTTAACCCTAAAACACGTCGGGCTTCAGAATCTCTATTCTGAAGCCCGTTTTTATCGGTGGAGGCTTTAAGCCATACACTAATCCAATTGCTCAGAAAGGAAGTCCACCAGCAAACGAACCTTTGAAGATAAGTTGCGGTTCTGAGGATAAAGCGCCCAGATCCCTTCTTTGTCATCTCGATAATCGGACAGCACCTCAACCAACTCACCAGAATCAAGGTCTTCACTCACATAGTATTCAGGCAACTGCACCAAGCCAATGCTCTGCTTAGCGGCGTCTAACAAAGCTAAACCACTGTTGCACTTAATGCGTCCATTAACACGAACTGAGCGAGGGCGTCCATTTTCTTTGAAACGCCAATGTTCAAATCCACCGACTAAACATTGGTGATTATTTAATTCTGATAATGTATGCGGCTCGCCATAACGTTCAATATATTCAGGGCTTGCACATACATAAAGTTGGCGTTGAGACAGCTTCTTTGCCACAAGGCTTGAGTCTTCCAAGCGGCCAAGACGAATCGCAACATCAACACCAGAATCGATGAGATCGAGCTTTTGATTGGTCAGCATCAGCTCAAGCTCTACTTGTGGGTGAAGCTTTAAGAATTGATGGAGTATTGGGGCGAGTTGGCGCTCACCATAAGTCACAGGCGCAGTGACTTTCAGTAAGCCTTTTGGTGTGGATTGCATCTGCGTGACCGCAAGCTCAGCAATTTCTAAACCTTCGACCAGCAACTTACACTGCTGATAATAGAGTTGCCCAGCCTCTGTAAGAGACACCTTTCGAGTCGTTCGATTGAGCAGTTTCACTGCGAGTCGTTCTTCGAGGTTTGCCACCCTACGACTGATTTGAGCCACCGACGTAGCAAGCTTCTGCGCCGCACCAGTAAAGCTTTCACGCTCTGCAACTGCAACAAACTCACTTACCCCTTCCCAATTGGCCATGCCTTTACCTTATGCTGAACTTTGGTTACCCATACAGTGTATTGAAGTTAGATATCAGTGTCACCTTGCTTGATATGCGCTGTGCATTAATCTTCGGCACCCATAGTTATTCCCTTACAGAACCATATTTTTGTCCTAACATTAACCTCATCCCCTATTGCTAGGGTGAGAATCTCGAAAACACTGGTACAACAAAGTAAGGTATCCCCTTTGAAGAAGTTAATCATACTTACATCAACTCTTGTACTCAGCACCACAGCGTTTGCAGGAACTAACCTTATGGATGAGTTAAGCGCAAAGACACCATTTGAGCTTTCTAGAGAACTGCCACAGTTCCAACAAACAACAAAATACGATTCGTTCAAGATTGATGACGCGAACATGGAAGTGAAAAAAATCACTAACATGAACGGCGATGTTCATTACCAAGCGAACGTAAAAGTTGACTACCGTTACACATACAAAGACGGTCGCAGCAGCTAACACTGAATGATTGATTTGGTCCAAAAACCGATCACACGTTCAAAAAGAAAGCCCGCACTCATAGAGCACGGGCTTTTTTTTGTTAAGCGCTGATTAATGGAGCCCAAAACGAGCAACCATTATCAGCTCATATTCGTCTGCTTACTTTTGAAGATTAAACTTCAAACTGAGATACCAGGCTATCAAGCGCTTCACACTGCTCTGCCAATGCCATACATGCATTTTCTGCGCTGCTCGCCATCTCAACCATTTGCATGGTGCTTTCTGCGATGCGTTGAACATTCTTATTCACTTCTTCAGACACTTGGGACTGCTGAGAAGCGGCTGTAGCGATTTGCGTGTTCATGTCGTTCATCTTGCCGATTGAGTTGCGAATCTCACTCAATGAAGACGCCGCCGTTCCTGCCTGAACTATGGTTTTCTCGCCACTCACTTTGCTTTCAGTCATCACACCAACCGCGTGTTTAGCACCCACTTCTAAGCGTTCTATCATTGATTGGATTTCGCCAGTGCTGTCTTGAGTTTTGCTCGCAAGCGCACGAACTTCATCAGCCACAACCGCAAAGCCACGACCTTGTTCACCCGCTCGTGCCGCTTCAATCGCCGCATTCAAAGCAAGTAGGTTAGTTTGTTCTGCAATACCTTTGATCACGCCAAGGATTGAGGCGATGTTCTTCACGTCTGTATCTAGTTCTTGAACCACACCACCTGCGTTCTCGATATCTTGCGCAAGGCGTTCAATCGAAGTAACAGTTAAGCCAAGCGTAGTATCAGCCGATTCCACTTCATGGTTTGCAACGTTACTTGCGGTTGCCGCATCTAATGCGTTACCACTCACCACTTCACTGGTTGCTTGCATTTCATGAACTGCAGCCGCGACCACTTCACTTTCTCGCTGTTGATTAGACGAGAATTCAGCAACACTTTGCGTGAGTGATTTGATGTTTTCCATCTCGCCACGTACTGCGTTCGATGTGAGAATAACTTGCTCCACGGTGACATGGATCTTGCCAACAAACTGGTTGAAAGCAGAACTTAAACGAGCAATCTCATCATTACCTTCGACCTTCATACGTTGAGACAAGTTACCGTCGCCCGATGCGATCTCATTCATCGCTTTCTCTACGTTCTGGATTGGCTGAACGATAAAGCGATTTGATAACCACATAGCGAAAAGTGCAGCGAAAACAGCAACGGCCATACCTACTTCAATGATCAACTTACTCGATTCAATAGAGTCACCGGCTTGCTGGCGAAGCTCTTTCTGTTTCAGTTCGATCAGAGTTCGAATATCACGCAGTTGAGTGCGAATGATCGCAAACTCTGCGTCAAGCGCTGGTGAGTAATCAATATTGTATTGGTCTGCGTTTGCTGGATCAGCGAACATTGGCTCGTGCAGTGCCACCCACTTACTCATCGCGTTAACAAGCTTTGCTAACTCGCCACGTGAAGATGGATCCAACACGCCCGCTTGATACAAGGTTTCGACACTTTCAAAACGAGGAACCGCTTTGTAAGCGTTGTCTTTAAATTCAAACTTTTGGTACTCAATTGCCGCTTGGTCTTTAGCAAGTAACAGGCCTTGTGCCGAAGCGATAATTTGGTAAATATCTCGGTAACCATCTTCTAGGTTATCTAGCACTGGCTGAACCACATTATTGAGCTCATTATTAATCGCAGCTTGAGCATTTGATCTGATAACGTTGAGCACAGTAACGGTAGAAAAAACAATCACAATCACCAACAGCGGGATCGCGATTTTACTCTTAATCGAAAGATTATTGATATTCATTGGGATTAATAACCACACTTCAAATAGGGATGCGCGCGCAATATACAGCACACATATGAAATCCCGCTAAGCTTTTGTGAGCTTCATCTCATAGCAAACGATACCGTAAATTCGTGTGGTGTTTTTTCAATCAAAGGTTAACTTTCGGTGACTAAAATACTCTCTTATTTAGACTTATTTGCCGCTGATACGTGCAAATACTGGAGAAGTGTGAGAAATAGCACCATAATGTAGGGCTCTAAAATAAGTAGGTAAGAACATGAAAATTTGTGGTGTTGAAATCAAAGGTAACGATGCAGTCATCTGTCTTCTTTCTCTATCAGATGGTGTATTTAACATTCCTGATTGCCGAGTTTCTAAAGTTTCAATTAGCGACGCAAACGACACACAGAATATGAAAGACTTTCAATTCTCTTTTGCAAAGTTAATGGAAGATTACCAAGTAGACAAAGTTGTGATTCGTCAACGCCAAACTAAAGGCAAATTTGCTGGCGGTGGCTTTGGTTTCAAACTAGAAGCAGCAATTCAACTGATCGACGGCCTAGACGTAACCGTTGTATCACCTGCAGACATCAAAGAGAGCCTTAAGCGTAATCCTCTAATGATGAAGTTCAAAGAAACTGGCCTTAAGCAATACCAAGAAGCACCGTTTACAACGGCATACGCTTGCTTGATGAAGCGCTAATCAAAAGTCGCTAGCCAATATTTGATACAGAAAGAGCCTGAATATTCAGGCTCTTTTTTGTTTCTAGTCATCAGCTTTAAGTAGAATGAGTTTTGGTATACAAACTACCGCTCTAACACTGTTCGTCTGCGAGCCTTAATCCATTCTGGCTTTCTCACCACCAAATAAACCGCAGCGGCAGACAAGGCGAAGCCCATCGCGCCATAAATGTCGAACGACTCACCGAAAATAAGCCAAGCTTGAATTGCTGTCGTAGGTGGAACTAAGTAAAACACTGAGGCCACACTTGAAGATGCACCGTGTTCTACCATGTAAAGCAGCAAGAGGATGGCAACGCAAGACAGAACCACCACCAGCCAGGTAAGAGTCAACGTGAATTCTACAGTCCAGTTCACTTGCATAGTTTCGTAACGCATTGCGAACGGTAGAAACAGCGCAGCAGAAGCCAAGTATTGCACCATCGCACCGCCGACCATATCTGTCCCCTGACAGAAGCGCTTCTGATACAAAGTTCCGCAGGTAATACCCACCAAAGAAACCAAACACAATAATGTTGCCAAGCCTTTTTGGTCGTCTGACTGCCATTCAATATTGCCCATCAACACCAAACTGATACCCGCAAAACCAAGCGCTAATCCCAACCACTGTGCAAAATTAAAACGCTGCGAAGTACAGCTGATCATAATCAATGCGGTAAGAATCGGTTGCAAGCCAACAAGTAGAGAACTCAGCCCGGCGGGCATACCCATATCAATCGCCAGATAGGTGCCACCAAGGTAGAAACCATGAATCAAGATGCCGACCACACTAGCGTGGAAGAATGCTCGACCACGAGGGATACGACGCTTAAGAATGGCAATCAAAACTAAGAACAGCGCCACGTTGGCTACCATCCTAAGTGAAAGCAACGTTGCGGGTTCGGCGTATTCCACGCCAAGACGTGCGCCAACAAAGCCTGACGACCACAATATTACAAACACGAACGGAATCATTTTAATCAGCATTACAAACCTCTGGTCAACTCTTCATCAATGCTGTTACCTTAGTTGGGTACAGATAACTAATAAAGATACAGATATAACACTTTAAATGGTTACAGATTAAAAATGAGCAACGAGGGAAAACAACGTGGAAGCAGAACTCAGCGGCAATAAATATCTTGCTACCGAACAACATATTAAGGCTCAGATAGATAAAGGACTCTTTCATCCAGACGATCGCCTTCCCTCAATTCGTCAATTGAGCGAACAACTTGGCGTGAGCAAGAACACCGTGATTCGCGCCTATCAAGAATTGGAAGCGACAGGTTGGGTGTACTCAGTTCCCAAGTCGGGTTATCGCGTTAAAGCACCCAACACCACAAGTTGGGATGCGCCCAGCCAACCTCAAAAAGTCGACCTCTTGTCGGTCACCAAATCTGTACTCTCTCGTCCGAAAGGTCGCTTGAAGCTACTCGCTGGCTCTGCACACCCGAACATCAACAATCCTGCGATTCGTAGCTTGTACGCTGAAATCGGTCGCCATAGCCGTTTGCAAACTCAACTTCCGGGCTACTATCAACTCCCTCCCGGTGACGAGCAATTAGTAAAGCAATTGTTAAAGATCACCCATGATCTAGGTGTTCCCGCGGGATCGAAAGAGATTGCGATTACTCACGGTGCTCAACAGGCGATCAGTTTGGCTTTACGTGCACTCACCAAACCGGGTGACATCGTGGCCGTAGAGTCACCGTGTTACTTCGGCAATTTACTTTTACTCGAATCACTTGGTTTGCAAGCCCTAGAAATACCAAGCAGTGTTAGCCACGGAATCGATATTCCATCACTACAGAGTGCGTTGGACAAATGGGAAGTGAAAACGCTGCTGCTGACACCAAACTTTACCAACCCGACTGGCTCAAGAATGCCTCTAGCTAATCGAAATGCCTTGCTGGAGATCACCGGATCTTTACCGATTATCGAAGACGATGTATTCGGTAGCTTGGCATTCGATACACCAATCGCGAGCCTCAAAGAGCTTGATGACCAAGATCGCGTGATCTACGTGAACTCGCTATCTAAGACTTTAGACTCACGCTTGCGAATCGGTTGGTTACTGTCAGGGCGCTATCAGCCCTTAGTCGAGAAGTATCTACTTTGCGACAACATGGGCAGTTCCAATCTGATGCAATCGGCGGTCGGACAGTTTCTCACGACAGGTAAATACCGCAGTCATTTATCTAAGATGAAACGGCTCTATCAAACCAATCAAAAACAATTCCAAAGTCTATTAATACAAGCTCTGGATAGCTACCCACACCTTGTTGGGTGCTACCACTTGTCAAAACCGGAGGGCTCATTTCTCAACTGGATAACACTGCCAGAATCGGTCGACAGTTATGCGGTCTATCAAGATTGTTTGAAGCATAAGCTCGGGATCTTACCCGGCACCGTGTTTGGGACGAATGACCAATATAAAAATTGTTTGCGTTTCACCGTAGCAAACATAGAAGAGAGTAAAGAGTGGAAAGAAGGCGTGGTGATGTTAGCTCAGATAATCGCCAAACATACGTGCTAAATATCGCTAGACCTAGCTAAACTCATAGAATTGGCGTTAACAAGCTTTGACCTTATTAACATTTTCAACAGCAAAGATTCGCTACACTCGCAGCCTTTCTATGCCTAGCGGAGTTCGACGTGGCAACTATCAAAGATGTAGCGGCACTTGCCGGAGTTTCAACAGCAACCGTTTCACGAGTAATGAACCGTACCTGCTATGTCGAACCTATCACGTTGGAGCGCGTAGAACGTGCAATCAAAGAACTCAACTACCACCGAGACGCACGTGCTACGGCTTTAGCAAGTCGAAGTAGCAACACGTTAGGCTTATTGACGGGCAACTTAGCTGACCCTTTCTTTGCGCTTGTTGCCAAGAGCGTTGAAGAAGTCGCGAGAACAAACGGATACCAGCTGGTTGTGGTGAGTGGCGGGCACAATGCTCAGCGAGAGAAAGAAGGCCTCGACTTCCTAATCAGCCAAGGCTGTGAGGCAATGGTCGTTCACTCGAAAATGCTCGATGACGCTACGCTATTACGTTACACAGCTCAGTTGCCCGCCATGGTATTGCTCAACCGCACCATCGCTCAAGTATCCAATCGCTCAGTATGGGTAGACAATAGACTAGGCACTCAGGTATCGGTGCAACACCTTATTAAGCTTGGACACAGAAAAATAGCTTACGTCTCCAGTGATCTTCCCATCCAAGACAGAACCGATCGGTTAGAAGGCTACAAAGATGCAATGAAAGCAGCCAACATCGAAGTACAACCTAACTGGGTCATCAGCCAAAGCTTCAGCGAGTCTGGTGGTGAAGCCGCCGGTGATATATTGGTAAGCCAATGCCCAGAGGTTACAGCCGCTGTCACCTTTAATGACGTAATGGCTGCAGGCTTAATGACTAGCCTGCATGATCAAGGTATCTCTGTACCAAATGATATCTCAGTGATCGGCTTTGATGATGTGCTGCTCGCTCGCTATCTCTACCCTCGATTAAGCACAATGCACAACCCCATTGATGAAATGTCGACCTACGCAGCTAACCTCGCCATCAAGTTGAAGACAGCTGGATACGCCCCACCGAAACAACATAAATTCGAAGCAACCTTAGTCGAAAGACAGACAGTTACGCCAATCAAGCACTAAAATCAGCCAAAATGTGACTAAAATCTCATGTATGCACCTCATGTAACCGCTTACATGAAAACAGTGTTGAAGTCGCACTTTCGATTTCAGAGCGCGCTTATTATCCATTCCGAACAAACCCTACACTAACCTGAGGACAACTAATATGAATAACTCAAAGCCTCTACCATCGTTCGGATTAGCACTAGCACCTATAGCCGTTATGTTTGCGTTGCTTGCTATTGGATACGGTGTTTTAGGACTTCGCATTGAAGTGCTACTACTGATTTCTGCAACTTTCACTGCATGCATTGCTTGGAAAATGGGCTATAACTGGGATGACATCATCAACGCCATTGTTGAGAAACTTGCTAAAGCCATGCCCGTCATTTTGATTTTAGTTTCCGTAGGCGGCCTCATTGCCAGTTGGATGATCAGCGGCACCATCCCATACATGGTTTACTGGGGGCTTAAAGTCATCAGTGCTGAATACATACTCATCGCCGCCTTCTTTGTGACTTCGATTGTATCGGTATGTACGGGTACTTCTTGGGGCTCTGCGGGGACGGTTGGTGTGGCACTTATGGGGGTTGCTGCTGGCTTGGATGTATCACTTGCAGCCGCAGCTGGTGCTGTTGTCTCTGGTGCTTACTTTGGCGACAAGATCTCGCCTCTTTCTGATTCAACAAACTTTGCGCCTGTTGTCTCGGGCACCACACTGTACGAACATATTCAGCACATGCTTTACACGACGCTACCAGGCTTTGTGATTGCTTCTGTGGTTTTCTTCTTTGCAGGACAAAGCGCTGATGTCGCAAACATTGGTCAACCGGAAAAAGTAACGCAAATCCTTGCGGGGCTAGATAGCCTTTATAACTTCAGCATCTTCCTTATCATTCCGCCAGTTATGATTCTTTGGGGTGCATTAACTAAGAAACCCGTTCTACCACTAATGTTAGGAGCTTCAGCACTAGCGATTGTACTGGGAATGGTTCTACAAGGGTTCTCTCTACAACAAGGCTTCCAAGCTTATGTCGACGGCTTCAATGTTTCATTGTTTGAAGCAAAAGGAACAGTGACTGATGGGCTAATCCCAGACGTATCAAAACTGCTTAACCGTGGTGGCCTGTCCTCAATGATGAGCACCATTCTACTGGTGTTCTGTGCCTTCTCTTTCGCTGGTATTTTAAGCCTGACGGGCGCGTTAAATGTGGTACTGGGTCGTTTCCTGCATCTTATCCACTCAACAGGGCAGCTTATCGCATCAACAGTGATCGCGACTATTACCGTAGTTTTCACGACATCAGATGGCAAACTAGCTCTTCTTATTCCAGGTGAATTGTTCCAAAACGCTTACCGTAAAATGGGGCTAGATACTAAAAACCTATCAAGAACCATCGAAGACGCGGGCACGATTATTGAGCCACTGGTTCCTTGGACTGCTGCGGGTATTTACATGGCAAGCACACTAGGTGTAGCGACGCTAGATTACCTACCTTGGGCAATCCAATGTTACACCGGTGTCGTTTTCGCTCTGATTTATGGCTTCACTGGGTTTGGCATTGCACGCGCAAAGCCTGAACAGTTAGAAGACTCAGTAGAAACATCTCTAGCTCACAGCACTAAGTAAGGCTCACATCTTATGAATTCTTTCGACAATACGATTAACCGCCGAAACACAGGGTCGGTAAAGTGGGACTTTATGGAGCAGAAACTAGGGTTGGAAGGATCTGACTTACTGCCAATGTGGGTATCTGACTACGACTTCCAAGCACCTCAGCAAGTGCTCAACCGTTTAGCGCAAGATATCTCGCATGGTATTTTTGGTTACTCAGAACGTCAGGATGACTATTACCGAGCTGTGATTGATTGGTTCAAAAGCCAACATAACACTGAGATCGAAAAAGAGTGGATCACGACAATACATGGTGTATTGCCCGGTATCGCTATGGCATTACAAATGCTCACACAAGTGAATGATCAGATAGTTATTCAAAGCCCAGGCTACGGTTCATTTCGTAAGATCATCGAACTCAATGATCGCCGAGTTCTAAACAACCCATTGATTGAATCTGATGGTCACTACCAGCTTGATTTTGCACATTTGGAAGATTGTTTCGCCAGTGGCGCAAAGGCTTTGATCTTCTGTAATCCTCATAATCCGACAGGAAGAGCCTGGAATGAGCAAGAGATAACGCAAGTTGCCGAGCTTTGTAAAAAACATGATGTATGGCTGATCAGTGATGAGATTTGGAGCGATTTAACACTGGCACCCAATGTATTTCACTCCACATTGAAATTGCCAAGTTCACTAACCGACAAACTTATTGTCGCAACAGCGGCCAGTAAAACCTTTGGTTTGTCGTCATTGAGAATTTCGAACTTTATCATCCCTAATTTGCAGTTGAAGGATCAGTTTGTTCGTCGTTTGGATGCTCATGGCATGGATTGCTTCAACAGCCTATCAATGTCAGCGGCCACCACTGCGTATCAAGAGTGTGAAACTTGGTTGACAGACTTAAAACACTATCTGCAAGACAATATAGAAACGCTGAACGGATTCATAAAAGCAGAATTGCCTCATATTCGTTTCACAAAACCCGAAGCGACGTATCTTGCTTGGCTAGATTGCCGTGCAATGAAACTGAGCGATGCAGAGCTAGAACGTAAACTCATTGCAGCCGGCATTGTACCGAGCATGGGTTGTGCATTTGGCGAGGAAGGTTCAGGGTTTATTCGCTTGAATCTAGGGTGTCCTGAAAAAGTATTATCAGACGCTTTGGTGCGACTCAAAGCGGCATTAGGCATAGATAGATAAATAAATAGATAGATAAATAAGTAATTAGAAAACGTAACCCAACCAATACAACAAAGCCCCACTCAACCGAATGGGGCTTTGATTATTCTTACTCTTTACTTAGTTCAATGGGAATTAACCTTCCCAAGCAAACTGTTCAAATACTTTGTCTACTGGCGTTTTGGCAACGCGGTTTACGTAGTTGCTGATCACTTTCTGAGACAAGCCAAGAATCACTTCTAATACCTGTTGCTGACCATAGCCCGCTTCGAAAAATGCTGCCATTTCACTTTCAGGCACATTGCCACGATTACGTACCATGCTTAACGTGAAGTCGTGCAATGCTTGCAGTTTTTCAGTTGGCAGTGCGGTGCGATTACGAAGTGCTTCGGTGATTGCAGGATCAACCTTCATTGAATGTGCAATGCCAGTATGCGCAGGCACACAGTAATGGCACTCGTGCTCAACATTTATGGTTTGCCATACCACGGTTAACTCATCAGCATCAAAAGACGAATCACTAAATGCTTGATGAAGCTGCGTGTAAGCTTTGAGAGTATTAGGTGATTCAGCCATCACCCCAAAAAGACCAGGAACTCGACCCATCTGTTTTACAGCCCCTTCAAGAATGGGTTTGCTTTGCTCTGGTGCTGATTCTACTGAGTGAATTTTAAAGTTGCTCATGTTCTATTCCTTTCGATTCTTTATACTAATTTGATTCACAATCGGAGTGATATATGACTGTTCTCCGTTGGCGTGAAAACAATATAGATCAAAATAGAACGACCGTTCAAGCGTTAATTTGAACAATCGTTCAGATTAACGCTATTTATCGAATCAACAATTAAGAAATAACCGTATTCATTTGAGAAGTTCTGACCCTATCCGTATGATTTAAATAAAAAACCCATCAGACAACATCTGATGGGCTCGCTTCTAACTCTGAATTCTTATTTCAATCAACGATCAATATTAACGGTACAAACCTTCAGGTCGCCTAATCACATTTAATCTCATCACAAGGTTAGAGAGCTTTCCCTTCAAACTGGTAAAGCTCTCTAAGCGTGTCTTTTAGCCATAGAACGATTGGGTTGTAAGCATTGCGTTTATGCCAAATCATGGTGAACGGGATCAGCAGCTTTTTGGCGTTCTCTTCATCTAGAGGAATAGGCAGACAAGTAAGATTAGGATGAAGTTGTTCAACGTAACGTCGGCAGTAATTCGGTGCCACGGTAGTCATTGTGTGGTTTGATTGAGCTGTCATAAATAGTGACTGCTCAAAGCCAGCTAAAGTCAGTACGATATTTCGGTCTAGTTGTAAGTCGGTAAGCACTTCATCCAGCGCCAATGTTTCGCTTTTCTCCCACACAATATTGATGTGAGGATATTTAAGGAAAGCCTCAAGATTCCACTCTTCTTGTAACGCTGGGTGATCTTTTCTCAAGTACACCACTGGCAAGTCGTGAAACAGAACCTCGAAGTCGATGAAATATGGCAGCGCGTCTAAGGACTCTTTCGAACGCGGATGGCTTTCTCGCCCAGAAAACCCAATGTCAGATTCACCGCGAACGATGGCATCAATCGAATCATAATCCCAATTACGCATTTTGATTTTCGCGTCTGGGTAGCGTTGATACACGCTTTGCGTCAGCTCATTGAGCATGATTAGCGACAGAGGAGATTCTGCTTCTAGATTCAAACGCAGATCTTTTGGGGCATCGTCACCACGTGTCGTCAATATTTGACTACCGATCTGCAGCCAGTCTTGAAGATCTTTCGCCATACTCAGCGCAAGTGGCGTTGGTGTTAAACCTCTTGGTGTCTTTACAAATAAAGGATCATCAAACCAATCTCGAAGTTTAGTAAGTGATTTGCTCACCGTTGACGGCGTGACGTTGAGCTTTTTGGCAGCTTTCGAAACACTCTGTTCCTGCAGCAGCAATTGCAGAGTGAACAACAGATTTAGATCAAGACGAGCTAGTGGCTTCTTCATAATCACTTTTAACTTGGGAAGGATCTACCCATAGTATTAGAGCAATACTGATAACTCCACCAGCAGCCAATATAAATACCAACATATTCAATGCACTTAGCCCGATAACACCCATCAACCAGATAAACAGTGCCGACGTGCACACCTGAGAAACGCCCAGTATCGAACTTGCTACTCCTGCTCTTTGTGAATAGCAGCTCAACGCTTGGCTCATCGCAACACCAAAACCCAGTGAGAAACCGCCGCACACGAAAGCAAAACCCAACAACGTGACGTAATGGCCTAAGCCGCCATCAATCGACGCAAACAACAAAATGGCCGCCATAACGAAGCACGCTTGTGAAGTCAGCATCAGGTTCTTTTGTTTAAACACATTCAAAGCAAACGGAGCTGAGAAGGAAACCAACATGCTCACCAAAGCGGTGAGTGCCATGGTGTAAGAATACTGACCTCGGTCGAAACCAAGCTCTGTCATGATCAGCATTGGAGACACATTCACGTAAGTCAGAATAGCCGTCACGCCTAAGCTGGTCATGATCACACGACTGATAAACAACGGGTCTCTAAACGTTTCGGTTGAAGTTGATTGAGATGTCTCAGATAAGGAAGCTTTTACTAACACCGACTCTGTAACCTTCGGTTTAGTCTCTTTTAGCACGAGCACCGACAACACACACACCACCACTCCCATGCTCGCCATTGTCGTGAACAAACTGGGCCACGGGTAAACCGTCATGATTAGGTGGCCAATCACAGGAGCAAGTACTGGTACGATGCAGGTAATGCCATTCATCATCGACAACACCTTAGCGCGTTTTTGATCGTCTAACACATCTCGCAGTATGGCGAATGCCACCACATAACAAGACCCCGCGCCAACACCTTGGAAAAAACGAACCGCAAGAAACGGTTCCGCACTAGTGACGATTCCGCCTAACATCGAAGAGATCGCAAAGACAATCGCACCGAAAATCGCGACAGGCTTTCTTCCTACACTGTCGGCAAATTTGCCGGCAAACAACATGGTGGTTGCCATTCCTGCGAGATAAATAGAGAACGCGACATGAAGCTGCGCCTCAGAGGCATTCAAATCCGCTGCAATTTGGGGCAAGCCAACCAGATACAAGTCAATCGCCGTTGGATACAAAAGAACAAGCGCAAAACTACAAAACAGAAAACGATACATAAAAACCCCACATAATTGGTGTGAGGATAATAAGAGCGAAACGCCAAACTACCGAGTGGCTTCTGCGACAACGGATATTTCCATTTACGACAAACCCTCAGTATGTGGAAAAGGCGATAGACAAGAATTAACGAAATAAGCAAGGTTTTGACTCAATTCGGCTGAAATTAAGACACCGATTTATCAGCTATAAACCACAGAATATTACTCGGTGATCAATTTACAAAAGTTATCAGAACGCTAAAATCAGTCACTCGGTGAATACTTAAACCAACCACACATATACACCAGAAATTCCTGCTTAAATTTTTTAGAAAAATTCAAAATTTATTAGAAATTAACCCCTAACTTTACTGAGTAATTTGTTAGGCTTGGCAACAAATATTTACAATCCAACAAAAAATTAATTGGACACTTTGAGGTTGCTTTCTTGAATATGAAATTATTCGGCAGTTCTTTGATTCTGTCAGGAACTGCATTAGGGGCTGGCATGTTGGCTATCCCAATGGTGTTGGCCCAATTTGGCTTCATGATCAGCTCAGTGCTGATGCTACTTATCTTTATCGGCACCACATACTCTGCACTCCTCCTGGCAGAAGCATGCACTAAAACTAAAGACAACAGTGGCATGAGCAGTGTTGCTTACCTCACTCTGGGCAGCAAAGGTAAACACTTTATCAATGCACTCTTTTACCTGTTGCTAGTATGCATGTTGATCGCTTATATCTTGGGTGTCGGTGACATCATTCATAAGCTACTGCTCGACGTTGGTGTCGATGTATCAGCATCTGTTGCGTATACCATTTTCAGCCTATTGATGGGTGCTATCGTAGTCTCGGGCAAGTCTTATATCGACAAACTGAATCGCGGGCTATTCATCTTGATGGTCGTGATGCTGTTTATCGTTATCGCGTCATTATTTAGCAACATTCGCCTTGATTACCTAACTCAAACCAGCCAATACACGGCCAACGACGTAGTGCAATACAGCGCAGTTATCTTTACTAGCTTTGCCTCTATGGTGGTGATCCCGTCACTGGTTATCTACAACCGTGAAGCGACTCAAAAGCAGATCCGCAATATGATTCTGCTTGGCTCAGTGATTCCATTAATTTGCTACCTAACTTGGTTGTTCGCGATTATCGGCAACCTCGGCACAGACGCGATCAGCCAGTTCCACAATATCTCTGAGTTGATCTCTGCGTTCAGCGGCCAATCTGCTTGGTTGAAAGTGGTGATTGCGCTGTTCTCTGCTTTAGCCTTGGTGACTTCTTTCCTCGGCGTGTCTATGGCGCTGTATGACCAAAACAAAGACGCGGTAACCAACAACAAGCTAATGGCTTACGCTCTGACCTTTGTACTGCCTTTGGTATTGGCTGAATTGTTTGCTAGCCAATTCGTCAGCATGCTCGACTATGCAGGCATGGTGCTGGTGTTCCTAGCTATTTGGGGGCCACTCGCAATGGTAGTTAAAGTTCGTAGGCCTGACTTCCCTCACCTACAAACCGAGGGCAGCTACACAGCAGCTGGTGGCGACACAGCACTAATGGCAACATTCGGTTTTGGCGCTTTGATTTTCGTGTCTTGGTTTATGGGGTAGATCCCAATTGAATGGACTATCTGTTGCCATTTAGAAGACAGCAGATACAAATAGCCCGTTAGTCCTGCTATTAAAAGTAGAGACTAACGGGCATTTTACTTCTTATTGGAGTGCTTGCTAGTTAGCTCTTAAACGTACTCGCAATATCTTTCAATGAAGCTGCTAACTGAGCTTGTTCTTTGGCTGTTGCAGCTATTTGCGTTGCACCTGTCGTAGATTCTGTCGACTTCTGCTCTACTGCCATAACGTTTTGAGCAATATCTTGAGTCACTACCGCTTGCTCTTCGGTCGCGGTTGCGATCTGCTCAGTCATGCTAAAGATCTCGCTTACCGATACTGAGATTCCTTGTAAAGTGTGCTCGACCTCTTTTGAATCCTCAACCGCTTTAGACGACATCTTCTTGCTGTTATCAATCACATTAAACGCGGTTTGCACATCAGACTGTAGCGAGCTGATGAAACCTTCAATTTCAGCTGTCGACTGTTGAGTACGCTGTGCTAGCGTGCGAACTTCATCAGCCACTACCGCGAATCCGCGGCCTTGCTCACCCGCACGAGCCGCTTCAATTGCCGCGTTCAATGCTAACAAGTTAGTCTGTTCAGCGACGGACTTAATCACATCAATCACACTGTTAATGTTGTTGCTGCTTTCGTGTAGGTGCGTGATCTTTTCAGCTAGGTCATTAATTTCAGATGCCAGTTTCTCGATCGAGTGGTAAGAGTCTTGGACTGTGCTCAAACCTTCTTGCGACTGCTCATCGACCATTTTAGCGGAGCTTGCTGTCTGCTGTGTTTTCGCCGCGACTTCGTTCACCGCAGCCGATAGCTCTTCTGTCGCCGTTGCAACCAAGCCAATTTGGTCTTGTTGTTGAACCAATGTATTCGAGTTGTAGTGACAGGTTTGTGATGTTTCTTCAGCGGCAGAAGCCAAGGTCAAACTCGATTGAGACAAGTTATCGATGACATTCGAAAACTTCTCTAGCGTTTCGTTGAGTGCCGAAGAGATCAGTCCAAGCTCGCTGTTGCCAACGAACTTAGCACGAACTGTTAAGTCGTTGTCATTACGAACCTTAGACAACATCACTGTAAGGTCTTTTACTCTCATCGTTAGGTCGCTGATCGCCTTATAGCTCACAAAGGTCGCGAACAAGGTTATCAAAACAAACAGACCAATACTCATCATCATCGTAGACTGCGCCTCTGACATTTTAGTCTCTGTCAGTGCGATGAGTGACTGTGCTAGGTGATTTTCAGTTTTCTTCAGCTGAACAATACGCGCGGTAGATTGCGAGAACCAGTACACAGGATCAACATCAAAACCGCTCATCTTAGATTCAGCCAAACCACGTAGCTTTTCTACTTCTGCCACCGAACGATCATTCAATTGCTGTTCAAAGAAACGAACGTTAGCTGGGTTACTCAATACCTCAAAGTTTGAGAAGTACGTATTTTGCTCAGTCACCAAAGAGATGAATTTAACCAACATGCCTGGGCCAAATTCATTTTTAGAGAAGGTATTATTTAGGACAGCACGCTCGATACCTGCTCGCTCTTTACCTTGTAAAAAGTTGTAGTAAGCGATGGTTTCAGTGGTGATGGCAGCATCAGAGCTAAGCTCAGCAATTAACGCCGATACGCTCAGCAGCTTTGCATTGAGTTTGGTGTAGTAACCCAAAGCTTCAGACAGAGGAATCGATTGAGAATCGACTCGATTTCGAATAGAAGTAATTTGATTTAGGCTTTGGCTTATTTCAGTGTTCAGCCGAGTGATCTGCGGTAAATCGATTTCAGCAGATTGCCAGTATTCGGTTTTCAGATTACGTCTATTATCTGCACTGGCTCTTTGTGCACGTAGTTCACTGACAAACTTAGTGCCCTGTGAGCCGATGAACCCAGCCGTCATTCCACGCTCTTTTTGTAACTCATGCACAAGTTCACTGTACACAACCGACAAACGGGTAAGTTGGTTTAATGAAGACAATTCACTGGTGGTTTCTACGCCTTTCGAAATCGCAGAAACGCTAAGCCATAGAAATCCCAAGATCGGTAAAATAAGCAAAGCAATGATTTTTTGCTTAAAAGACATATCGGTTAATTTCATTATCATTTCCCTAGCAGCTAACAAATCTTTTCAGTCATCTAACTCGCACATCCTTAATAAGATGCGCCTCAATTGTGACTGTATAATTATTCAACTTGATCAATGTGCATCAATTACCGTGCCACACAGATCGCGATGCGATGAAGGTAACATTTAACTTTACAAAACACATTGACTTACCGATAAAACTGTTAGCTAAGCGACCTAACGATAACAAAAACACGCGCAACAACATTTAATTGACGCAAGCGACTGAAATATAACACATTTTAACTACCCAAAAGGGGTAATTCCGCACCAATTATGTGCTCAGAGAAAACGATATATTCAGAACTAAATATAGATTCAACGCTCACCAGCGATTGACTCACAACTAGCCAACTCCCTATTCTGCGCTGATTAACTGTCTATTCCTCGTTAACTAAATATGTATAATGCCGAATTATTAAAGTAGAGATTCGCAATAAATATGCGACAAAAACTGAGAGACATTGTATGGATTGTCCCGCTTGCGAAGAACATATCGGTTGGGAATGGGTAGAAGAAGCGGCCATTGAGCCCAATGAGGAATTCGATTGTCCAGAGTGCGAAGCAACATTGATGTACACCATCGATGAAGGCACTTACTACGGCGCTCAGCACAAGACCGTAGAAGTTATTGATGATTAAGAGATTTCCTGATGATCGAGACGTTTTATTAACTCTTTTATGTACTAAGCCTGTGCAAAGCAGCCAAACACACCTTTACTAGAACGGGCGTTCAGCATAAAATATTGAACATATGTTCAGATTAATGAAGTAGATGTTATGGCTAAGACCGCTAAGTTCGATAGACAAGACGTAGTAGATAAAGCAACGAACCTGTATTGGGAAAAGGGCTTTCATGCGACTTCTATGCGTAACCTGCAAGACGTGGTTGATATGCGCCCGGGCAGCATCTACGCGACGTTCGGCAGCAAAGAAGGCTTGTTTAAAGAGACATTGGCTCGCTATACCGAACTCGGCATTCTCAATTTGAACCGCTTCCGCAGTGAGACAGGCTCTCCAATTAAAGCGCTTGAAAGCTTTATCAAACGCGCGGTGGTTGAATCTAAACAGAGTGCGCCTAACGGCATGTGTATGCTGGCTAAAACCGTTGCTGAACTGACGGATGAACACGCAGAATTATTGGGCGAAGCAAAGAAATCACTCAAAATAATGGAAGGCGAGTTCGCCAAACAGATTGCCGAAGCGCAAGATTTAGGTGAGATAAGTAAAGATCGAGAACCCGCTCAACTTGCTCGCCACGTTCAGGTTCAAATTGCAGGGCTACGCACTTATGCAAAAACCTGCGATGACACAGAACTACTCAACTCAATGGTTGAAGACATCTTCAAGTACCACCCTTTTTAGCAGCTGAGCTTATATAAGCTCAGACCTACAAAAAGACGCCCAAGTATTACTCTAATACTTGGGCGTCTTTTTATTTATCGCTTTTCAGCCAATCTTAAAGCCGATTGCTTTTATACTTTCCTCATAATCAACGCCTGCGCATTGAGCATCGCCTCTTTGGTGCTGACATCTAAGGTTTTGACGTTCGCAAAGCGCTCGACTTCTTTGATCGCCACGTCGTGAGCGAAGATCACCAACCTCGCCCGTTCAATATCTTTTTGTGTGATGCGATTGCCTATCCCGCTGGCGCCCTGCGTTTCAACTTTTATTCTAACCCCGAGATGATGAGCCGCCTTTTCCAAAGACTTCGCCGCTAGAAACGTATGGGCAACACCAGATGGACAAGAAGTAACAGCCAGCACATCAGCCAACCCTTCTTCCGTGACTGAACCACCTGTTGTTCGATTCAATCGCGACTCGTCTTCAACGACATTCTTTTTCAGTAGTATCACAATAAAGGCTGTTGTCAGCGCGCCCGCTAATGTTCCGACAATATAGCCAATTTTGCCATCAACCACTGGCAATACGATCCAACCGCCCCATGGTGCATGGTTGATAACATGGAACATAAAGCCAACCACATTACCGACAATGCCACCAGCAACCACTGCAGGCAGAACACGTGCAGGATCAGCCGCTGCAAATGGGATTGCACCTTCACTGATGCCAATCATTCCCATAATACCCGCCGCTTTTCCGGCTTCGCGTTCGTCTCGTTTGAATTTCTTAGGTGATATGAAAGTGGCAAGAGCCATGCCTAACGGTGGCGTACAGATGGCAATACCGACGCCCCCCATCAACCAAGGTTGAGTGTTTACCTGCGTTTGAGCAAACAGCGTCGCCACTTTGTTGATTGGGCCGCCCATATCAAAGGCCGTCATCGCCCCTAAAATACTGCCCAACACCACTTTCCCTGAGCCCGCCATGCCAGTGAGCATTTGGTTCATCTCAAGCATCACATACGCGATAGGAGAACCTATCACCCACATCACGGCGCCACAGGTAATGAAGGTGCCAACTAAGGGGTAGATAAAGATAGAACTCAGCGAGATCATGCTGTCTGGCAGTTTGATCTTCTTGAGTAAATTAACCACAAAGCCCGCGAAAAAGCCGACCACAATCGCACCAAGGAAACCAGTGTTGTATTGATTGACCGCAACCCAAGAACCAATCATTCCGGGTGCTAAACCCGGTTTGTCGGCCATTGAGTAGGCGATGTAGCCGCCTAGTACGGCAGTAAACAGGGTTAAGCCTGCGATGCCCATCTGTGCGATGTCAGCCAGAACACCGCTTTCAGGTACTGCGCCATGGCCAGACATCATCACCGACAAAGACAAAAGCACACCACCTGCAACCACGAAAGGAATCATGTGTGAGGTGCCGTATAATAAGTGTTCTTTGAGGCGATTAAGAGATTGTGCCCAAGGGCTTAGTGGTTCGACATACACTTCATGATGGCTAGAGGCGTAACTATCGAAAGATTCAGAATTGGCTTCGAGAAACAGCTCTTGAGCTTCCTCGACCGACTCCACCGCCTTTAATTTTGTAACAAAGCCATCTTCGATAAGTCTGGTCGAAATCTGAGCCAGTACCTCGATATGGTGATCGTCGTTGTTGTCTGGTGAAGCGAGCATAAAGAACACATCCGACAGCTCGCCGCCGTCTGCGCCATAATCAATACCCGACCGGCTAACTCCAACCGCCACTGCTGGTTTAGCGACAGCAGAACTTTTCGCATGTGGAATCGCAATACCATCATCAAAACCTGTATTACCTATGGTTTCTCGCTTCCACAAATCAACAAGGAAATCACTTTTACTGGAGAGCTTTCCTGCTGAATCAAGCATCTCAGCAAGCTCTTCAAATACCGCTTGCTTAGAGTCTGCCTTCAAATCTAAGCAGATAATCTCGGGCTCGATAATGTTGGTGATATCCATATGCTGCTCTGCCTCGCCTGATTTCAGACTGAAGTAATTACGTAAGTGATAAGGTTAATAAGATGAAAAGATTAACGGTGTGAAGGCACTCAATATATAGGACGAAAGGTGCATTAACTGGATTATTGTAACCAAGAACTCAGAGTGTGACTTTCACCTTGGAATAAAAAACGCCAATCCATAAAATCCACAGAACCCATAACAATATCGTCCCTCCCCCATGCGAGCTTTCTATACTGGATTTTCCATGCAAGATAGCTTCTCCAAGGTAGCTTTTGTAACGTAACAGGGATGAGATTAAGCCGAGAATAATAATGAGAATTGTAGCGGTAACTGCGTGCCCTACAGGCATTGCGCATACTTATATGGCAGCTGATGCTCTAAATAAAACAGCCCCTAAGTTCAACGTTTCAATCAAGGTTGAGACGCAAGGCGCTATGGGTATTGAAAACTTACTGACCGCCCAAGATATTACCCTCGCAGACAAAGTGTTGATCGTCTCTGACATCGACATCGAACAACCAAGCCGATTTGACCCAGCTAAAACCGTATTTATTCCAATGGAAGAGGTGTTGTTGAGTGTCGATAAAGTCTTTATTAAGCATTGTCGAACTTAAACTTTTGATGAACGAATACCAGATCACCTTCTTCGTTAACGATCCTGCCGCGAACTCACATGTCGCGCAGCCGCTGACTCGCTTAGCGAAGAAGTTCAAAAGCAACATCCGCATTATCAACATCACTCAAAATCGAACCGCTGATCTCTCAAAATCCGTCGCGATGCTGCAAGTAGGTTTACTTCGTGGTGATTTGTGTCAGATAACCGCGGTTGGTATTGATGCGGAGCTTGCCTGCTTCGTTCTCAAAGACGTCATTGCAGAACATTACGACATGGTTGGTTCGCAAGTGAACCATGAATTCTCTAGCGATTTGATCCAGAGAATGCCACAGATATGCCCACCTTGTGATATCAAATGGCACCACGCTAAGGCGCAAACCCAACTGACCAAATTTGAGTGCTTAAAAGGGCTCGCTCACCTTGTTTATCCAGAAGATCCAGATGAACTGATTCTGGCATTCATTAAACGAGAGGAACGCTCTTCAACCTGCGTGTCACCGGGTATCGCACTGCCGCATGTGATGTTTGAATCGACTCAAGATCTCTCGATTGCGGTTATCGTCAGTGACGACCCGATTGACTGGGCATCACGTATCGGCGAAGTGCATGTCGCAATTGCTCTTGTTCTACCAACCAAGCCACAACGAGAGCACATTGTGGCGGCGACCAACCTAACTAGAAACCTCCTTCACGATCAGGTCAATGAGCGTCTGCAAAAGACCCGAAGCAGTGTCGACCTACAAGCTCTGTTGATGTACATCTCGTCACGCCTGATTTGATTACCAGCTCGTTAGTTCTAGATGGATCCTCGATATTCAGTCGGCGTTCTACCGGTGCGATTCTTAAACACGCGACAGAAGTAATTCACATCCTTAAAGCCACAACGTAATGCCACTTCATTGAGCTTGAAGTTGTACTTTTTGAGCATGAACTTAGCGCGGTCGACTCGAACACGGGTGATGTATTCTGCCAGCGTCATGTGGCCTTGTTGACGGAACATTCGCGACAAGTGATTGGATGAAATGCTAAAGCGTGAGGCAATGCTGTCTCGGGTGATTTGACGGTGGAAATTCTCTTGAATGTAGATACAAATCCCTTGATACACATCCTGCACGCGGCTGTGAGATTTCTCGACAGGCGCATCCAACATCGTCTTACTGTATTGCAGCAGCGCTTGTAGTAGCAGTTCATCCATCGGCTGCTTGTTACTCTCGCGCGCTAACGAGCTAAGCGCCTCTAGAATGTTATCTATCGCAAAACCCGAGCGAGTCTGAATACTGTGCTTTTGAATGTCGTAAAAGCTCTCTTCCCCTTTGTGCTTGCTCACCAAGCTTAAACCAAGCTGACGACGACCAAACAGCATGCTCAGCACTGAGCAGTCAGTATCCCAATTCGGCTTATTCCAACAGTTCGGTGGAATGAAAATCGCATCCCCTGCTTTGGCGATAACGTTGGTGATCTTACGATCATGACTCTCCATTTCATTTATATACTCTCCGTCTAGCACTAACTCTAAACGTGGAAAGTTCACCTGATAACTGCATGCTGAAGGCGTATGGAAATCTCCCGCAAACCAGATGTTATGAAACGGTTCTCGCTCATTTAATACAGACGAGATTAAGTCATGAAATATCATTATTCGAACTCTAGTGGGCAGCAATAAGGCTACGAGAATAGATATACCCCTTAGTGAAACATAGCGCTATTGAGCAAAATCACAATTTGAGATCTAGGTTACAAAAATCCAGTCATGGAAATAAATTTCCAGTAACGAAACTGACCTAGCATGTTCCTGACTGGATAAAAAAATACGCTACAGCCCTTATAAATAAAAGCCTCAACACATCTTAAAGTCTGTCAACACCATCCTAAAAACGACCACTCGACCGATCAAAGTCACACTCCATTTAGAAGGCAACAATCATCCAGTAAATGCATTTTTTCTTCACTACAGAAGGCAAGCTGTAGATTCCAGAATACCCCTAACAGAATAAAAACAGAGTAGGGGTTCATTATGATCACAACACTGATCAATCAAGGTTTGATTAAGCTATCGCTTAGCGCCAATTCCAAAGAAGACGTATTTAAAGAGCTGATAGATGTGCTGTACGCACAAGGTCGAATTTCAGACAAAGCACAGTTTCTTGCCGACATTAAAGCGCGAGAAGAGCAAGGTAATACCGGGTTTGAAGAAGGCATTGCTCTACCACACGCAAAAAGCAGCGCGGTGATCAAACCCGCGGTTGTTATCGGTGTCCACAAGCAGGGCATAGAGTACGGTGCCGATGACGGTCAACCATCAAAACTGTTCTTTATGATTGCGTCTCCCGATGGCGGCGACAACCATCACATTGAAGTACTGGCAGAGCTTTCTTCACAACTGATTGAAGAAGATTTTATCGAAAACTTCATGAATGCTGACTCTGAACAAACGGCGTTAGAGCTACTGCTTACCAAACCTGAACCATCAGCAACCGAAACCAACGTTGAGAAGCAAGGCTTCATCATTGGCGTGACTGGCTGTCCTGCTGGCGTTGCACACACTTATTTAGCAGCCGAAGCACTAGAGAAAGGCGCGGCGGCTCTTGGCTACGACATCAAGGTAGAGACCAACGGTTCTATCGGGGTTAAAAACAGCCCAACTCAAGAAGAAATCGAACGTGCGGACGCTATCGTTGTTGCTTGTGACAAACAAGTCGACATGGCTCGCTTTGCTGGAAAGCGCGTGATCAAAACCAACGTAAAAGCGCCAATCAAAGACGCGCAAGGCTTGATTAAACAAGCACTCAACGCACCTAGCTACCAAGCCGAACAAACACCGACCAATCAATCTGTTGTAGAGAAAGCATCACAAGCGCGTTCTGACCTTTATCGCTACTTGATGAATGGCGTATCACACATGATTCCATTCGTGGTGACTGGCGGCCTATTGATTGCCCTTGCACTGGCGATTGGCGGCGAACCAAGTGAATCTGGCATGGCAATTCCTGCTGGCAGCATGTGGAACCAAATTCTAGAAGTCGGTGTGGTTGCCTTCACCCTGATGATTCCAATCTTGGCTGGCTACATTGCTTACGCGATTGCTGACCGTCCAGCCCTAACCCCTGGCCTTATCGGTGGTTGGATTGCTAACAACGGCTCTTTCTATGGTGCTGACGCAGGTACTGGCTTCATTGGCGCGATCATCGCAGGCTTGTTAGTCGGTTACTTCGTTAAATGGATTACCTCATTTAACTACCACAAATTCGTTCAACCACTTGTGCCTATCATGATCGCTCCGATCACTGGCTCTTTGTTCATCGCAGGTCTGTTCATTTTTGTTATTGGCGCACCTATCGCTGGGCTGATGGATGCCCTTACTGCGCTGCTAACCAGCATGAGCACAGGTAACGTGGTTCTGTTAGGTATTGTCCTTGGTGGTATGGCCGGTTTCGATATGGGCGGTCCATTCAACAAGGTGGCATTCCTATTCTCGGTCGGCATGATTGCCAGCGGTCAAACTCAATTCATGGGTGCGATGGCGTGTGCAATTCCTGTTGCTCCACTGGGTATGGCTATCGCAACCAGACTTGGCCGTAAGTTCGACCTATTCGAATCTTCTGAAATTGAAGCGGGTAAGGCAGCAGGTGCGATGGGCTTGGTGGGCATCTCTGAAGGTGCGATTCCTTTCGCAGCTCAAGACCCGATGTCGGTTATCCCTGCCAATGTACTTGGCTCAATGACGGCAGCGGTTATGGCGTTCTCATTTGGTATCACCAACAGCGTTGCCCACGGTGGTCCAGTGGTCGCTTTACTAGGCGCAATGAACTACCCAATGCTCGCTCTTCTATGCATGGTATCGGGTGCGGGCGTAACTGCGGTTACTTGTATCGCGCTTAAAAATCTACGCAAAGCCAAGCTAACGACAGCAGCGGCTTAAGCCATTTCAACTCCAATGGCTTGAGCACCTCTACTCTACTTTTTTAGTAGCTAATACTTTAGTTGCAAATAGGCCGAATAGAGCTCAAGCCATGTTTCCCTTCATGGTGATTTCGATGTCTGATTTTTCTTTAGCGAACGACTCGTTCGTGCAACGCTTTTTCTACCCTATGACCAACGTGATTCAGAATTACGCATGGGGTAGCCCTTCTTCGTTTAGCCAACTGTTTGGTATTGATAACCAATCTGGTGAGCCGCAAGCGGAGATCTGGATGGGCGCTCACCCCAATGGTTGTTCTATGGTGAACAATAACGGGCAGCAGACCACCCTATCGAGCTTGATCTCTCAGAACCTAAACCTGTTTCTAAGTGAGAAAGTGGCGAGTCGTTTTGGTGAGCTGCCGTATCTGTTTAAGGTATTAGCAGCAGAGAAAGCACTCTCTGTTCAAGTTCACCCAAACAAGCAACAAGCAGAATCAGGCTACGCTCTTGAAGAGCAGCAAGGTATTCCGATGACAGCGGGCAACCGCAACTACAAGGATCCTAATCACAAGCCAGAACTGGTATACGCCCTAACCGACTACACAGCGATGAATGGCTTTAGGTCGATCAGTGAGATCCTTGAGCATTTTGATTACCTCGACATTCCTGAGTTGCATTCGATGGTCAACGACCTCACGGGCGACCAAACGCCTAATGGATTAGCCTGCTTCTTTGCAAGCTTGTTGTCTCTGGAAGGCGAGCAAAAAGGCATGGCGTTAACCATGCTGCTGATGAAGGCCAAGCTTTCTGATAAACGTGTATTCCAATTGATTTCAGAACTGGAAGATCAATACCCAGGTGATGTAGGCCTGTTTGCACCGCTGTTATTGAACGTGATCACCTTAAAGCCTGGGCAAGCGATGTATCTAGATGCAGAGACACCCCACGCTTACATCAAAGGGACGGGCTTAGAAATCATGGCGAACTCAGACAATGTGCTGCGTGCAGGGTTAACGCCTAAGTACATGGACGTGAATGAACTGGTTTCTTGTACTCGATTTAATGAAAAGCCTGCGGATAGATTACTGCTCAGCCCGATTGAGCAAGGTGATGTGATGGAATACCAAATTCCAGTTGAGGACTTTAAGTTCTCTATCGTGCAAAACTCACATCAAAGAAAGATCACCACTGAGGGGGCAGAGATCCTGCTTCCGCTCGACGAGTCTATGGTGCTCACTCACCAATGTGGCGAAACCTGCGTGATAGAGAAAGGCCAGTCGGTATTCATTCCGGCTTATGCTGAGAGTTACAAACTGGATTGCGTTGGACGCGTAGCGCGCGCTTACAGCTAGTTCCCTCACAAATCAGTACAAAGTCTTAATGCCCTGCTCATGCGGGGCATTTTTTTCTATAGCTCTTTTCTTCCGACAGCTTTTTTATTCCTACAGAAAGTTATTTCAACACCGAAGTACACCATTAAATATGACTCATCTCACACTGGATGAATGATGCAAATCACACTTAATTTTGCTTGGTACAAATGTACAGTGGAGGGCTTTTATTTGCTATTTCGCGAATCGGGTTAATCCATTAATTTTAATTCAAGAACTTCAATAGTGAATGAGTTAATAAATGATCACACAGCTAACTAACGTCAACTTAATTAATAACAACCTTCAAGCGAATAATAAAAAAGAGCTGTTTAAAGAGTTGGCAGGCATGTTATTTGAGAACAACCGAATCAGTAATAAAGAAGCCTTCTTGGCAGATATCGAAATTCGTGAATCTCAAAGCATTACCTCGATGGACGGCATCGCTTACCCACACTCAAAAAGCAAGGCTGTCACTGAGCCGGCAATTGCAGTCGGTGTTAAACGTGAAGGTATTGAGTATGGCGACGAAGACGGCATTAACCCAACCGTATTTTTTATGATTGCCTCACCCGATAACGGTGCTGACCATCATATTTATGTACTACAAGAACTATTTGGAAAATTCAGCGATGAATTTATTCAAGATATCCATAACGCAAAAGACGAACAACAGATCCTTAATATTTTAATTAATTCATAAGGCGTAGAAAATTATGAGCACCCTAACAACTCAAGCTACGAATACCAATAATAAAAACAGTAGTAGCGACTTTAAAAAAATCCTTAGTACCATGAAAGGCCACCTGCTTTTCGGAACCTCACACATGCTGCCTTTCATCGTAGCTGGCGGTGTTCTATTGGCGTTAGCGGTCATGGCATCAGGCAAAGGTGCAGTACCAGCAGACGGCTTGCTGGCAGACATCTCTAATATCGGTATCAAAGGCCTTGTTCTTTTCCCAATCATTCTCGGCGGCTTTATTGGTTACTCCATTGCAGATAAACCAGCACTAGCACCTGCGATGATCTCTTCTGGCATCATGGCTGACATGGGCGGCGGCTTCCTTGGTTGTATCGTGGCAGGCTTTATCGCCGGTGGCGTGGTGTTCCAGCTTAAGAAGATCCCGCTTTCTGCAAACATGACGGCGCTGGGTGCTTACTTCATCTACCCGCTTCTAGGCACGTTAATCTCTGCAGGTATCGTACTATGGGGCATCGGTGAGCCAATCAAACTGTTCATGTCTTCAATGAACGAGTTCCTAGCTTCAATGGCTGGCGCATCTAAGATGGTTCTAGGCACAATCCTTGGTGGTATGACGGCGTTTGATATGGGCGGCCCTATCAACAAAGTAGCGACCCTATTTGCTCAAACTCAAGTAGACACGCAACCTTGGCTAATGGGCGGCGTAGGCATCGCAATTTGTACACCACCTCTAGGCATGGCACTGGCGACTTTCCTATTCAAAAACAAGTTCTCTAAACAAGAGCAAGAAGCAGGTAAAGCAGCAGCAATCATGGGTTCTATCGGTATCTCTGAGGGTGCTATCCCGTTCGCAGCGAACGACCCAATGCGCGTACTTCCTTCAATCGTTGCCGGTGGTATCGTGGGTTGTGTATTCGGCTTCATGACAGACGTTCTACTGCACGCACCGTGGGGCGGCCTAATCACTGCGCCAGTATCAAGCAATATTCCAATGTACGTCGTCGGTATTGCGCTAGGTTCACTAACTACGGCGGTTATCGTTGGCTTCTGGAAGCCAGTAGCGGTTGAAACCGAAGAAGACATGGTTGAAGCGCCAGTACAAGCTCAAACAGCTCCTGTAGCAGGCGAAGGCGAGTACGACATCGTAGCCGTAACATGTTGCCCTTCTGGTGTTGCACACACCTTCATGGCGGCAAAAGCACTAGAGAAAGCAGGCTTAGCAGCTGGCCTTAAGATTAAGGTAGAAACACAAGGTCAAAACGGCATTCAGAACCGCATCAGCGACCTAGATGTGGCTAACGCAAGGCTGGTTATCTTGGCTCACGATATTCAAGTAAAAGACGCACACCGCTTTGCTAACGCGAACGTGATTGAATGCTCGACTAAGGAAGCGATGAAGAAAGCCGCGACTATGGTCGCTATTTAAAGCCAAAGGTTATCTAAAGCCAAAAGCTATCTAAAAGAATCAATAAATTAGTGAATGCTCACTATTGATAAAGTAACTACCCCCTAGTAACTAAAATCCCCATTCGTTTATCAACGAATGGGGATTTTTTATAGTTAGGCTAACAGTATCCTTCTCGATACAAGTCATCTGTATCCCTGTCGCTTAGATGAAAAAATATTACGTTATGTTGTTGAACATGGTTCTTTTTCAGGGGTAAGACTTACTTTTAACTGTTTGGAGGACATCGGGTAGCCCAGATAATAACCTTGGGCTTGTTCGCAATTTAACGTTTTCAAAATTGACAACTGTTGAGCATTTTCAACCCCTTCAGCCACGACATTAATGCCAAACCCTCGCGCGATATCAATAATACCAGACGTTATGGCTCTAGAACGATAATCATCTTCTAACCCATTGATGTAACTGCGATCGACTTTGATTTCATCTACATCTAATTTGCTAAATATACCAAAAGACGTGTAGCCAACACCGAAATCATCTATCGAAAAGGATACCCCTTGTTTTTTTAACTTCTGAACAGCGATTGCACACTGATCTATATCTTTCAAAATAGCGGTTTCAGTGATTTCAAGACAAAGTAAGCGAGCAAACTCGGGATCCTTTCGTAGATATTCATCCAGATGGTTCATGTCATCAACGCTATTTAGCTCTACCGCTGAAATATTGACCGAGACACTATTAAGCGCATTCCCTAACAAGCCATTAGCCCTAAGTTGTGACGCAGTCTTCTCTAGAACTAACGCAGTCAAATCACGACAAAAATGATTCTCTTCTGCTAGCGCGACAAAGATATCCGGTGAAACGACACCATAGCGCTCATGCGTCCAACGAGACAACACTTCCACGCCAGCGACAAATTTACTTTCAATGTTGTATTTAGGCTGAAACACAATATCAATCGCTTTGTCATCAATCGCTTTACGTAATTCTTGCACCATCTCTTGACGTTGACGTTCAAGCTCAGTGAGCTTTGGGTCATGAAACTCAATCGTATTCTTGCTTTTCTTTGCTTCAGTTAAGGCGTGGGTTGCTGATGCCATAAGTTGCTTGGCATTATTTCCATCAGAGGGGAATAGAGCCGCGCCAATACAACAAGTGGCGTTGATATCATAACGATAAGCACATTGGTTAAATCTACGATGTACGAGAGCAATGTAGGATTCAATATCTTCCTTATCATCGAGTTTGACTAAACATGCGAAACCATCGGAATGTACCCGTGAAGAAAGTGGTTGATGCTCAATAGGAAGTTCAATCGATCGGGCGATGTCTTTTAAAAATAAATTCGTATTTTCGAACCCAATCTGATCAGCTACAGATTTGAAGTTATCAATGTCGAGTAAGAAGAGGACATAATGGTCACTGGACTGGGACTTTTTTAGCCTTTTGTTTAAATATCGATAAAAAACTGATGGGCTATGAAGCCCAGTGACACTATCAAGATCGTTAGCGCTCTCTAAATCTCGATTATTTTTCCGAACCATTACCCATAACAAAGCAGACGTTAGAATGATAAATACCAGGCCTTTGACTGTCTGTGCTAAGGCGTGTTCTCGCAAGTCATTTGATAGTGATTCGACCGCGAGATCAGAAAATAAAACCCATAAAGATGACAGTATTAAGTAACTGAATACTATGTTGGCCGGATATCTTTTTGTCTTGTTCATCTTTAGCTGCTATCTCTCAGTCTAATGTGTCATGACTTATATGTTATAAATTGCTCATAACGTAGCACCAACATAAATCGCAATCTACCACTCGCGTTTTTATTTTTAACTTTTGTTTACCGATTTTCGTCATCACTCTGCGCGACGAAAACCTTTTAAGGCTAAAACATGCCAAGAACAATTTGTGAGAATATTAGCTCTAGCCAAACTAAGAGCTGCCAATCGCTTTTGTTGATGCCGGGTATGACTCTTCAATTACAATTGTATTTCGTCCTTTAAGCTTTGCTTGATAAAGCGCCCTATCAGCGCGAACGACACAGTCTTTCCACTTTTCATTTTCTGATAGCAAGCTAATACCAAAACTAGACGTAATTGTTAGAGTTGGTTGTTGCTCAAATTTGATCTTCTGAATTGCTGAGCGTAATTTCTCTGAAAGGGCTACACACAAACTGCCAATGTTCTTGAAACAGTCGCTCGCAATGAGTGTCTTCGCTTTCGACCTTGCCGTTAGTCAGTTCGATATCGACATTCAGGCAAGTGTTGGTTGATGGCCAGTCCACCAACTGAATATCGAGCCTGATAAAGGGTATTTCTTATAGAAGGATGGCAGGCGAGAAAAGCTTGTAAACTTTTGAGCTGTTGGCTCACCGCCGCTTGCGTGACACAAAGCTCTCGGGCTGCCGCGCCAATGGAACCAAGACGAGCAACAGCTTCGAACGCAACAAGAGCACGTAGAGGGGGTAACATAGCTTCACCTGATTGAAATAAAAGTGAAAAATACTTCAATCAGGTTTCAGTTTTTTGCGGTTCCAGTTACAGATTAATGACGAAGGGACATTGATCAAATATTTATGATCAACGTCCCTTTTCTTCTATTTCTTATATCTATGCGTTAGGCCTGAACTCGCATCCGGCCTATCTATTCTTTGATGTAGAGGTCCTTAGAATAGATGCGCCCTTCCACGTTGTTCTTTGCAAAGCCACCCACACTTGGTCGCACTAGGCGAGCCTGCATGTAGTAATAGATTGGCGCGATAGGCATATCTTCAGCCAGTAACTGCTCCGCTTGATCATAGAAACCTTGGCGATCTTGCTCGTTGGTTGCTGACAGTGCGCTGTCCATTGCAGAGTCGTATTTATCGTTGTTGTAACGGGCAAAGTTACCCGAAGACTCAGAACGCAATAAGCTCAAGAAGGTCGACGCTTCATTGTAATCGCCACACCAAGACGCTCGCATTACATCAAAATCACCTTGGCGACGTGATACTAGGTAAGATTTCCACTCTTGGTTCTCTAACTCAACTTGCGCGCCTAGGTTGCCTTTGAGCATTGAAGCGATGGCCACTGCAATCGACTTGTTCGACTCACTGGTGTTGTAGAGCAATTTGAAATCCAATGGGTTAGCTGCATCGTACCCCGCTTCTTTCAGTAGCTCTTTTGCTTTTTGGTCACGTTCCTTTTGAGTCCATGTGCTGTATTCAGGCTGAGTCGCATCAAAGCCAGCCGTGTACTCATGAGCAAAGGTATAAGCAGGTAGGTTACCCACCTGAGTGACACCATTGGTGATCACGTCACGCATCATGGAATACGACACCGCTTTACGCACTCGCGCGTCATCAAACGGAGGTCGTGTGGTATTGAATGCGTAGTAATAAGTACACAGTAGAGGGACGGCGGTATAAGCGTCTTGATACTTTGTTTTCAGCTGCTGCGCCATGTGTGTCGGCACATCAGACGTGATATCCACCTCACCCACCGCATAACGGTTAATCGAAGCGTTTTGGTTTTCAAACGGAATGTAAGTCACTTGGGTTAGATTAGTATCTGAACTGTCCCAGTAGTTAGGATTCTTCTTCAGTTCAATACGTTCGTTAACCACCCATTCGTCTAAAACAAACGCGCCATTACCGACAAACTGCTTAGGGTTACTCCACGGTTTATCGCTATTTTCTAGCGTTGCCTTATGAACAGGCATCATGGATGTGTGGCCCGTCATCGCCACAAAGTATGGCACTTTGCTATCAAGCTCGAACTTCACCGTGTGCTTCTCGACAGCGGAAATACCGAGCTCTTCAACGGGCTTCTTACCTTCTGCTACGTCAGCAATATTGTTGATTTTGGTGAGCTTGAGGTACCACACGTTTGGAGAAGCGAGTTTCGGGTCGACCGCACGTCTTAACGCATACACGAAGTCATCGGCCGTCACCGGATCGCCATTCGACCATTTCGCGTCTTTACGCAGATGGAATACAAACGTCTGGTTGTCTTCGGTTTCCCAAGATTCCGCAACACCTGGGGTGATATTGCCATCGCGATCTTGAATCACTAAACCTTCAAACAAGTCACGTAGAATGTGCATTTCTGGCAGGCCTTCAGCTTTCGCAGGGTCTAGTGTCGCAGCCTCTGCATCATTCGCGCGCACTAAGTGTTGTTCTTTCGCCAGAGAAGTTCCCGCAGGCAATGTGTCAGCAACGGCAGTTACTGAGATAAAAGGGGTCAATAGAGATGAAATGAGTAAAGCCGTTGAATGTTTCTTAAAATCCATATGTTTTTGCTCTCCTAGCCTATCTTTGAAGCAAGTAATAAAATTAACAATGCGACGGTTGACGAGTTTTAACGCTTTAGTTTATTTAAGTAGGTGTGTGTAATCGTTAATACTTGATAGTACTTGATCAATCAGGAGATAAAGGTGAGTTTAATTCCAAGAACGGAAAGAGCTGCATTTTCAATAAAGCCGCTGCCATATGGAAATTCGGTATTGGGCGCACCCTTGCTCTATTTCCCCGCGCAAGTAGAAAGCGAATCTCGAGGTCTAATCTTGGCAGGCACACACGGCGATGAAACCGCGTCTATCGCAGGTTTGTCGTGCGCGCTAAGAAGCTTGCCAGCAGCTAACTTGCGACACGATGTGATTCTGTCGATGAACCCAGATGGTAATCAGTTAGGTACCCGTGCCAACGCTAACCAAGTCGATCTCAACCGCGCTTTCCCAACTCAAAATTGGACAGCAAATGGCACCGTTTATCGCTGGAGCTCTCACACACCAGTCAGAGATGTAAAAGTGAAAACGGGACAAGCCGATCTACTTGAACCGGAAGTGCAGTCGCTCATCAACCTCATTGAACTACGCCAACCCAAATTCGTCATATCTTTCCACGAACCACTCGCCATGGTCGACGACCCAACCCAATCGGAACTCGCTTCTTGGCTAGGCAAGCAGTTCAACCTACCACTCGTCGAAGACGTGGATTACGAAACCCCAGGTTCATTCGGTACATGGTGCCAAGAAAGAAACCTGCCGTGTATTACCGTGGAGCTACCACCTGTTTCTGCGGATCTGACTATCGAGCAATATTTAGATGCGTTTGTGGCGGTGTTGGGGTGTGAGGGGGTTGTTTAAAGATTACTAACTCATTTTTGGACACAAACGAGTTTGGCGCAACGGGATAAATCTACCCTTCGGATAACTTCTGGTATTTTAAAACACAGAACGGCACCGCTTGATAAGGTGCCGTCCGTGAACGGAAATGGACAAAAGCTGTCATCAACAATACGACATATCCAGCTTACAGCATCAATTTATATCTCATGAAACAGCATATTCAATCACAATCTGTTGAAATGTGCTTACAGATATAGCAAACATGCATCAGCTAGGCTATTCACACCTACCAGTTTTTAGATATGTAACCCAGTCAGTGCGGTTTCTTGCTTTGGCTTGCTCAATCGCAGTATTTACGTCGTACTTAACTCTACAGAATGAAATATCCCACACTTCACTGTCTTGTTTTTCCAAAATCACATAAGAGGCTCTAGGTGTATAGTTCTGCATAATATGAGGAATTGGCTCATCATCTGCATATGCTTGTAGTCCAACACTTCCGGGATTTATTACTATTTGTCCGGTAGATAGCTCCACACAACGAGGTGTGTGAGTATGACCACACAAAATGATCTTTGAGGATACTTGACCCAGTAGTCCACGAATCTCCACTTCGGTTCTTACCGAGGCATGTCCGCTGGTAACATCTTCTAATAAATAGATAAGATCATCATCTGGTGTGCCATGGCAAGCGTAAATCTCATCCGTTATTTCTAAATCAAATGGAAGAGCCCTCATCCATTCAAGGGGAGCTTCGCCTAGCTCATCAAGAATGAATTGCATTGTAGGATTGGACGCAACCTCTGATGCGGAGGATTGGTAAATTTGTCTGTCTTGATTTCCAGATATAGTGATAGCGTCCAGCCCACATAAATAGTCATATGTCTCTCTAGGAGCAAGTGGCCCATAGAAGATATCTCCAAGGTTGACGAACTTGGTCACTCCCTTTGACCGTGCATCTTCAACAACAGCTTTTAGCGCACATACATTGCTATGTATGTCTGATAACACTGCATATTTTTCCATAGAATCACCTTGCTCCTGACTACCATAAATCAATATCTTACAGGTTAAACCCTAGACAATGAAGCCCGAAGTGATTACGAACCCAATGCATAGTTATGTGAAGTGATGTTATCTGAGAAAACGAGTGCTATATGCTCGGAATTGGGAGATTCCGCGCATCGGTGTTTCGCGGTCTGTCATTAATAAAAGTCGGGCTATTTTCTGGCAGGATTTACCAGCGTTCTGTTGCGCAAACTCATAAAGGGGCAGAAATGAGTTAGAGATCCTAGTGACCCACAAACTTCGAAAACAAATTGATGACCACCATACCAAGTCACATAGGCTATTAACTTACTCCCCATTTGTTTCCAATTAGTGCCTTCCATAGAAAGCTACCCAGAATGTTCTTACATTTTCTGAGTAACTCCCCCTCTCCGAACTCCTCTGAACACGCGAATTATTACAAATACGTAATAATCATTTTCTATTTAAGGGGATTATCAAAAAATGTACTCGCACCTATACTAGCTCCAACAAAACGAGAGAGCGGAAACAATTAAGCTCAACTACGCTTAACGGGTTGAATTTAATTGCACGGTTATCCGCTGTACTGACATATATAGGAAACATCCAATGACAATCGAAATTAAACCTGGTCAAACTCATATCCAATCTAAAGCTATGGTCGCTTGGAAAGCGGGTGAGCCTCTAAAACGTGAAACTGTTGACGTTGAACTGCCAAAAGCAGGTGAAGTTCTTGTTCGTATCGTAGCGACTGGTGTTTGTCACACTGACGCATTCACATTATCAGGTGACGATCCAGAAGGTATCTTCCCTTCTATTCTTGGTCACGAAGGTGGCGGTATCGTTGAAATGGTTGGCGAAGGCGTGACAAGTGTTGAGATTGGCGACCACGTTATCCCACTTTACACAGCTGAGTGTGGCGAATGTAAATTCTGTAAATCTGGTAAAACTAACCTATGCCAAGCGGTTCGTGAAACGCAAGGTAAAGGCCTAATGCCAGACGGTACAAGCCGCTTCTCTATCAATGGCGAAACAATTTTCCATTACATGGGTTGCTCGACTTTCTCTGAGTACACAGTACTTCCAGAGATCTCTCTAGCGAAAGTAAGCAAAGAAGCACCTCTTGAAGAAGTTTGTCTTCTAGGTTGTGGTGTAACAACAGGTATGGGCGCTGTACTAAACACAGCTAAAGTTGAAAAAGGCGACAACGTTGCTGTATTCGGCCTAGGCGGTATCGGTCTATCTGCAATCATTGGTGCTCGCATGGCTGGTGCTGACCGCATCATCGGTGTTGATATCAACGAGAGCAAATTCGAGCTAGCAAAACAGCTTGGCGCGACTGACTGCATCAACCCAACTAAATTCGACAAACCAATCCAAGACGTTATCGTTGAGATGACAGACGGTGGTGTTGAGTACTCTTTCGAGTGTATCGGTAACGTAAACGTGATGCGTCAAGCGCTTGAGTGCTGTCACAAAGGTTGGGGCGAATCAGTCATCATTGGTGTTGCAGGTGCAGGCCAAGAGATCTCAACTCGTCCATTCCAACTAGTGACTGGTCGTGTATGGCGTGGTTCTGCTTTCGGTGGTGTTAAAGGCCGCTCTGAGCTTCCAGAAATCGTTAACCGCTACATGGCAGGTGAGTTTGGTCTTCAAGAGTTCATCACTCACACTATGGGTCTGCAAGACGTAAACGAAGCATTCGACCTAATGCACAAAGGTGAATCTATCCGTACTGTTCTACATATGGATAAGTAATTCTCCTTGGTCTCGATACTTAGGTGTCGAGGCCAAAGCTATGAATGAAAAGCAACAAACTGTCTTCACCACCTCCTGCCCGGTGGGTGGTGAAACTTTAAATGATATAGACATGTTATTCCCCAAAGCCATCAACCTAACGGAGCACAATAGATGACAATCGAAAACATTAGCCAAGCAAAGGTTGCTGGTGGTTGGCACAAACAATATACCCACTTTTCTGCAACGCTTGACTGCAACATGCGTTTTGCGATTTTCTTGCCGCCAAATGCAAGCAAAGAAAACCCAGTTCCTGTTTTGTATTGGCTATCAGGCTTAACCTGTACCGATGAAAATTTCATGCAAAAAGCTGGCGCGTTCAAAGCTGCGGCTGAACAAGGTATCGCGATTGTCGCACCAGACACTAGCCCACGTGGTGAAGGTGTTGCCGACAATGAAAGCTACGACTTAGGCCAAGGTGCAGGCTTCTATGTGAATGCCACTCAAGCACCATGGGACAGCCATTACCACATGTACGATTACGTGGTAACAGAGCTTCCAGCCTTGATTGAGTCTTTCTTCCCTGTGACTTCAGTGAAGTCGATTTCTGGTCACAGCATGGGCGGACACGGTGCCCTAACGATTGGCATCAAGAACGAAGATAGCTACCGTTCTATCTCGGCATTCAGCCCAATCACCAACCCAATGCAATGCCCTTGGGGACAGAAAGCATTCAACCAATATCTAGGCTTAGATATTGCAGAATGGAAACAGTACGACGCCTCTGAGCTTTTGAAAACCAAAGGCACTAAGCTGCCAATGTTGGTTGACCAAGGTGAAGCCGATAACTTCCTGATTGAGCAGCTTAAACCTGAGCAATTAGTCGAAGCGGCTAAGGTAACCAATGCCGATTTAGAGCTACGTATGCAGCCAGGTTACGACCATAGCTACTTCTTCATCTCTAGCTTTATTGATGAGCACATTGAGTTCCACGCGGCTTACTTAAACAAGTAGCCAGATGAATTTAGCCCGCACCTTGTAAACGCAAGGTGCGGGCTTTTTTATGCCTGTTCATTACTCGCACAGATCAATGTAAACCAAGGGTTGTGAACAGTGTGTCAATTCATTCAAACTTCCTAACAGACAGGTATCTCCTTCACTTATTCATACTCTTACAATCAGCAAATCAAACCTGTTATTATAGCAACCTTCAACATCACCTATTTTGAAGGTTGCTATGAAAGCAATTAAGACTCTTTTCTTCCTAATGGTTTTATTAAGCGGTCTATTTACCGCTTGGCTGTTTATCCCGATTCCAGCGACCATGGACAAACAAACGCTCGACGTTCCATTAACGGAACCATTCAAGCTTGTGGCGTATCGCAGCAATCCGAATGACGCGAGCAAGCCGCTGACTTACCACTACTATGTGATTTCTGATGTGGTTGGCGTGGACGACATGGACCCGTTTTTGATTACCACAGACCAGTTCGTGAAGCTTGGCGAATTCGACGAGAACACGTTCAATTTAACGGTTAACGGTAAGATCGAGAGCTACACCAACGATTTGTGGATCAAAAAATCTGACGGCAAGCTTCAGCACTGGTACGTAAGTGTTGATGCAAACTATATTCGTTAGTGTAAACCTTAGATAAGATTTATCTTCAGACTGCGCTTTGGCTTCCAAGCGCAGTTTTTGTTTCAAGCCGCCCGCTTTACACTCTCCCTCACTTTTTACCCACGACTGCCGTACTCTAAAAATGCTACAAGCAGAGCAGGTTTTATAAGCCCTTAAGATACGATAAGCTCCACCTATGCTCGACTCCCAATAAATCAAAAATAATAAAGGATCACCCGTGGAATTTACGCTCGACAAATTTAACGGCATCATCATCGACCCAGCAACAGCCCCTCACGATGCTGACTCTTTCAATGCCGAACTCAGCGAGATCACCGAATTTTCAAAGCAGAATAACAAAGGCATAATTTGGATTAGCTTGCCTATTTCGCTCTCGCACCTTATTCCAGTGGCGACTGAACTTGGCTTTGTGTTTCACAACTGTCTAGAAGACGAGATTACGCTGATCCACAAATCCGAGATTGTAGAGTTTGTGCCTTTCATTCCGACCCACACCTTGGGCGCAGGCGCATTGATCACCAACGAACATAATCAAGTGCTGATGATTAAAGAGCACGGTATGACAGGCTACAAATTACCTGGCGGCCATATTGAGTTGGGTGAAGGTATTGAGGAATCGGTAGTTCGGGAAACATTGGAAGAAACCGGTATCGAGGCAACGTTCGTTTCTGTGGTTGGCATGGCGACAAGACACCCGTATCAATTCGGTAAATCAAACCTCTACTTTATTTGTCACCTTATCGCTCAAACTCAAAATATCGCGATTCAAGACACTGATGAAATTGCAGAAGCTAAATGGATTGATGTTGAAGAGTATATTAACAACCCCGACAGCTACCCGTTTAACCGCCAATTGGTTGGTTCTCTGATAGAAAAGCAAGGTTTGGAACTCATTCAGCTAGAAGGCAACTATGGCCCTGTCCACAAGCCAGAGATCTTCTTTTCACAAAGCTAGAACGATTCAGATATAAAAACGCCCAACTCAAATGAATTGAGCGTTTTGGTTTTGCTTTCACTTTTTATTTTTCTTGATTAAGCCGACTGCGTTGTTAGTTATTCTTCACTCCCTCAACTATCTAACACTTAAAGCTAATCCGTCTTAGAACAAACCTGTATTAGAAGAAGCCCAGCGGATTCGTATCGTAGCTGATCAACAGGTTCTTCGTATTTTGGTAGTGATCGAGCATCATCTTGTGTGTCTCACGGCCAATGCCCGATTTCTTGTAACCACCAAACGCGGCATGTGCTGGGTACGCGTGGTAACAGTTCACCCAAATACGCCCCGCTTCAATGTTGCGCCCCATGCGATACGCTAGGTTTGCATCACGCGTCCAAACGCCAGCACCCAAGCCATACTCGGTATCATTAGCGATCTCTAGTGCTTCTGCTTCGTCTTTAAACGTCGTTACTGCGATAACTGGGCCGAAGATCTCTTCTTGGAACACACGCATCTTGTTGTGTCCTTCCAGCATGGTTGGCTGAATGTAGTAACCGTTGCCGAGATCATCTGGTTGCTGCGCGATTTCACCACCTGTTAGCACTTTCGCACCTTCTTGACGACCGATTTCTAGGTAGCTCAAGATCTTATCGAACTGCTCTTTAGAAGCTTGTGCACCAACCTGAGTATCGGTATCTAACGGGTTACCTTGTTTAATGGTTTGAGCACGCTCAACTACCTTGGCGATGAACTTGTCGTAGACCGATTCATGAATCAACACACGTGATGGACAGGTACACACTTCACCTTGGTTGAAGAACGCAAGCAGCATGCCTTCGACACACTTATCGAGGTATTCGTCTTCATGGTTAAAGATATCTGGGAAATAGATATTTGGAGACTTACCGCCAAGCTCAACCGTTGATGGAATCAAGCTTTCAGCCGCACATTTCAGAATATGATGCCCAACTTCTGTGGAGCCTGTGAATGCTAACTTAGCCAAACGATCGCTAGTTGCTAATGCTTGGCCTGCTTCGCTACCAAAACCATTCACGATGTTGACGACGCCTGCAGGTAGAAGATCGGCGATCTTTTCCATCATCACTAAGATCGATGTTGGTGTTTGTTCGGCGGGTTTCATCACCACACAACAGCCTGCTGCCAGTGCTGGTGCCAGCTTCCAAGCCGCCATTAAAATCGGGAAGTTCCAAGGAATGATCTGCCCTACTACGCCAATTGGTTCAGGAAAGTGGTAGCTTGCCGTGTTTGAATCTAGCTCTGCTGCGCTGCCTTCTTGCGCTCGAATACAACCCGCGAAATAACGGAAGTGATCGACAACCAACGGGATATCGGCCGCTAAGGTTTCACGTACAGGTTTGCCGTTTTCCCACGTCTCAGCGACTGCGATTTCTTCCAGGTTTGCTTCAATGCGGTCGGCAATTTTAAGCAGGATGTTCGAACGTTCAGTAACGCTCGTCGCAGCCCAACTAGCACGAGCGGCATGCGCTGCATCGAGTGCCAAGCTAATGTCCGCCTCGGTTGAACGTGCCACTTGGCAATACACCTGACCATTCACTGGGGAAGTGTTATCAAAATACTCGCCGCTAACAGGTTTCACCCACTCGCCTCCGATAAAGTTATCGTATTGCGCTTTAAAGTTCACCACTGCGTTATCACTACCCGGCTGTGCGTAAATCATAGTTAGATCCTTCTTTGATTTTTAGTCGTTGTTTATTCTTTATTAAGCTTATGTTGTCGAGCTAGCATGGCGACTTCCCTTGAGAACAGATCTCGTGAGAAGAAAGCTCGTAAGAAGAGAGCCACCATGTTTATGCTTTCTGTTTAAAACACTGATACTTCGTGTTTTCTTCACAACAGTAACAACGCAAATCACACGCCAGAACTTCAAAACTTGTTGTTAATAAATTGTAAAACTATGATTACCAGACGTTTACAACCCAAAGTGAGTTGGCATTGAACGGCCGTATGGAAACCACTCCAGTGTTCAACTGTTCCAAATTGGTACACCCTCACTGTTACGACATGGAACAGTCATGCACCTTCAACAAGCAAACATCTCAGATTGGCTTTCGTCTTCTTGGCACCGCAGCACAGAAGCAGGTCTAAAACAGAGACGACTTCCCGAAGACATTCGCCTGCCACAATCGATACTTAAACAGCGACGTCATCAATCGTCTGACTTGATTAAAATCGTCGAACGTAATGCTCTACCTCTGTTTAATCAGATGTTTGCACGCACTGACAGTCGTTTGATTCTGACGGATATTGAGGGTGTAATTCTGGCAAGTTGGGGACAGGAGCGGTTTAAAGAGAAACTGACGTCAATTGCACTCAGCTCTGGGGCATGTTGGCAGGAACAACTGAAAGGCACTAACGCGATTGGCACCGCCATTGTTGAAGCCAAGCCCGTATCCATCATTGGCGAACAGCACTTCATCCACCAGCACCGATTTATCAGTTGCTCAGCAAGCCCTGTGTTCGACCATCAAGGTCAAATGGTTGGCATATTGGACATCACCAGCGAGCAGCAACAACACGACAGCTCCGTCCAATTACTGGTTCAAAATATGGTTCAGCTTGTTGAGAACCAGCTACTGAGTCACATCCCGCAAGGTACCACTCGTATTGACCTCGCGTGTGAGAAATCACTACTGCACAGTGGTTGGCAAGGGATAGTGATAGCCAATGAAGCTGGTGAGGTAGTGGCGCACAATCAAGTTGCCTCTCAGCTGCTGGATCAAACCTCAATCGTCGGCGAGTGCATCGACACTCTCTTCAACCGAACCTCATTAGACACGCCCTTTGTGTTTGAGAAACAGCATCTCAAACGAACTACTACCAAGCGTATGCGTTCCATTTCAGCATCGTGCGATTTGCACCATGGCGAACAACAGATAGAACACGCTTGGCAGCAAGCTAATAAAGTTATCGATAAAGGGGTCAGCCTGTTAATCCTAGGTGAAACGGGCGTTGGAAAAGGCGAATTTGTTAAGGCACTGCACAAGCAAAGCCAGCGTAAATCTTCACCCTTAGTAGCAGTAAATTGCGGTGCACTACCGAAAGATCTTATCGAATCAGAACTGTTTGGCTACGCGCCGGGCGCTTTTACTGGCGCCAGTCACAAAGGTTTCCAAGGCAAGATCCGCCAGGCAGATAAAGGGATCTTATTTCTAGATGAGATAGCCGACATGCCTTTGGAAGCTCAATGCCGATTACTGCATGTTCTGCAAGACAAATCCGTGGTGCCAGTAGGTTCAAATCAGAGTTACCAAGTCGATTGTCAGATCATCGCTGCCACGCATAAAAACCTAGAACAGTTAGTCGCAACCGGAGAGTTTCGACAAGATCTCTTTTACCGCCTGAATGGCTTGGCCTTTACTCTGCCAAGTTTGCAACACCGACAAGACAAGCACGCCTTAATCGAGCACATTCATCGTAAATACGCAGAAGTCGAACAGACAATCTGCCCGAACTTAATGACTTTGCTGTGCGCCTATTCTTGGCCGGGCAACATACGTGAATTAGACAATTTACTTAAGGTCGCCGCCCTACTCGCCAGTGACGAAGCAATACTCACGCTAGAACATGTACCTAGCCATCTTGCTCAACACCTCACGTCATTAGCGCAAGATGATCATCATAAGTTCATCACAACCAATGCTATCGAAGGTAGGCCAAAGTCCGATTTAAGAAGTACCGTTGAAGAAACCTTGCTACAAACCTATCAAGCTAACCAAGGTAATATAAGCAAGACATCGCGGATACTTGGCATCAGCCGTAATACCATTTATCGAAAGCTGAAAAGCTTGGGGATTCTTCAGTAATCACCACTGACGATCTGCGACTGCCCTGCGTTATCAATAAATAAAATTCACTTCCAGTGAGACATTTTGCCCTCTGATTCGTAATGCTTCAAAACAATCGAGGGCTCAGATGAAAACAATCAACATAGTGTGGCTAAAGCGAGATTTAAGACTCACCGACCACGCACCTTTACTACATGCTTTATCTGATAAACACCCAACGATATTGCTCTACATTTTCGAACCCATGCTGTTAAACAATGCCCACTATTCTGAGCGGCATTGGCGATTTGTTTGGCAGTCACTCCAGTGTATGAACCTGTCATTGAAAGAATACGGGCATCAGGTTTCAGTACTCCATGGTAACGCTATCGACTGCTTCGAAGCGGTCCAATCTCGTTACCACATCCAAAATGTATTCTCCCATCAAGAGGTAGGCTTAAATTGTACTTTCGATCGTGACAAGCAAATCTCTGAATGGTTTCAAGAACACAACATCCATTGGCAAGAGTCCGCTCAGGGTGCTGTCGTGAGAGGGTCAAAAGACCGAATCGGTTGGGACAAGCACTGGAACAGTGTCATGCGCACGCCCATAGCAAAAAGTCAGTTGACCACGGAATCACTGTATACCCTCGATACTGAAGAGCTTAAGTTAGCTATGGAACCTCCAGAAGCATGGTTAACCAAAGGTAACGGCATACAAACGGGCGGAAGTGCACTGGCATGGGCAACGTTACACGACTTCTTTGAGCGCCGTGGTCGAGATTACTACCGCAGTATCTCAAGCCCAGAAGCCTCGCGACATGCCTGTACACGTCTATCTCCATATTTAGCTTGGGGCAACATATCGCTGCGTGAGGTTTATCAACACCTATTGGGGCACTGGCAAGTCGCAGGGTTTCGTCGCAGCTTGATTGCGCTCTCTTCAAGGCTTCACTGGCATTGTCATTTCATGCAGAAGTTTGAATCGGAATGCGCGATGGAATATCGCTGTATCAATCACGCCTACGAAGCGCTCTTACAAAAAGAAACGGTAAAAGATCCCACACATTTTCAGGCATGGAAGATGGGTATGACAGGCGTGCCATTGGTCGATGCCTGTATGCGCTGCCTGCATCATACGGGGTACATTAATTTCCGCATGCGCTCAATGCTGGTGAGCTTTCTCACTCACCATATGAACATGGACTGGCGTGATGGTGTCACACACTTAGCGCAACTGTTCCTCGATTTTGAGCCCGGCATTCATTACCCACAGTTTCAAATGCAAGCCGGGGTAACAGGCATCAACACAATCCGAATTTACAACCCAACAAAACAAGCCCAAGAGCACGATTCAAAAGGAGACTTCATCCGAAAATGGGTACCAGAACTTTCAGACATACCCACTCCACTTCTATTTGAGCCTTGGAAGATGACGCCTATGGAAGTCATGATGCATGAGCTTGAACCAGAATCCCCTTACCTTAATCCAGTCGTCGATCTTGAAGCTAGCGCTAAAGAGGCACGAGTGCGTTTATGGTCATGGAGAAAGCAGACGGAAGTGAAACAAGAACGAAGCCGTATTTTGGCTCGCCATGTCAGGCCATCGAAGAAGCAAAGCAAATCGACACGGGCGAGCTAATACAACGTGTCCCCTCTTTAAATCACTTACAAAAAGAGTGGTAATTCATTAGGTTAAATAAAATTAATTGTGACCGTTGTCATATAATGAGTAATCGACACACGGTCACAAACTAGAAAAGCTGAATCGCAGCCTTAGGAAAACATCAAGCTGTCCTAATTATCATTAAAACCAATAAATACAAAAGGTTAGCAATTGATAAATGATAATTTTCATCTTCCTCTAAACGTTGCGACCAAAGCCAAAACTACACGTTATGCAATCCTATTTATAATTTTGATCTCCCTATTCTTTTTGTGTTCATTATCTTGAATTTTCCATTCACTTATCTTGTTTAAAATCTCTGCAAAACTACCTCTATTTGGTTACAGGGATCTTATGTTTAACAGTATACGCACGCGAATTGCGGTGAGTGCGGGTGGGGCGATGGCTTTCACTCTATTGATCGCAATGGGGATGACGACCAACGCATTTACCGATGTGAACAAACAAGTTACTGAAAAAGTAAAAATGCAGCTAACGGATGCCACTACAACGGACTTACAAAACACGGCCCTTCAACAGGGTTTAAATATCGCTAACCAACTTGATCCTGTGCTAGCAAACCTAAAACAAGCACGCTCAATCATCGAGCTAAGTTCAGAAAACAACGCAAGCGCAGACCTTATCGTTAAACAGTTTACTGCCGCCTTGGAAGCACAAAACAAAGCTGTATTTGCAGGTTACATGGTTTGGGAAAATAAGACATGGCCTCAACAAACTGAATTGGACAGCAAGCTTGGCTTTAACACAGAATTAGGTTTTAACAGTCAGGGCTACCTTGCGCCTTTCTTCTCTCCAAATGACCAAAATAGCTTTGATGCCGTTGCAATGGAAAGCTTTAGCAATACAGAACTAAATAGTAACGGAGAGCGCAAAGACGACTGGCACTTAATGCCTTACCAAACCGGTAAGACATTTGTTATGGAACCGTACTTCTATCCGGTTCGAGGTAAACAAGAGCTCATCACCACTATCAGCCAACCAATCAAACAAGACGGAGAAATCATTGGCTCAATTGGCTTTGATTTGTCTTTGTTCGAACTGCAAAGCCAGAGTGAATTGTTTGCACGTAACCTATTTGATGGCAAGGGTAAGATCCTTATCACTTCATGGAAAGGCATCACACTAGCCAACAGCAGTGCTGGAAACATGGTGGGTAAGAGAGTCTCACCAGAGCTAGAAAAAGAATGGTCGAAGATTCAATCTATCGCTAAACGCCAAGGCGCTGGCCTTGTCACTTTCGGTGGCGATGAATACGCGATTACGGCTATCGAGACAAGTGACGCACCATGGGTAGTCATGGTGTCCGTTCCCAGTAGTCACCTTACAAAAAGCGTCGACGAGTACACACAATGGAGTGATGCTCAGAATTCGAAAGCGCTTGAAAAAGGTGTGTGGGCGGGGATCATCGCAGCTATTCTAGGTATTGCCTCAATGGCATTCATTGCCAACTCTCTGGGCAAGGTTCTGAACAACTTAGTAGAGCGTTTTAAAGATGCAGCACAAGGTGAAGGCGACTTAACTTATCGCATAGAGGTGAAAGGAAAAGATGAAACCGCGCAGCTTGCACACTGGTTCAATACCTTCCTATCTCGTATGCAAGAGATGCTACTTACCGTCATGGTAACGGCCGATCAAGTCGATAAAAATGCCTCTGAAGGCCAGGCACGTGCTGAGGTTTCTCGTGATCAACTGAACTCTCAAGTTAACGAGGTAAACTCACTTGCCACTGCTATTAATGAAATGAGTGCGACTGCGCAAGAAGTGGCAAGCTCAGCCGTTCAAGCAGCCGCAGCAGCAAGCCAAGTACAAAGCAACAGCCTTAATGGCATGACACGCATGGACAATGCCGCCAGCGCGGTAGACAGCTTGGCTGTTCAGGTCAATGACGCACAGCAACAAACACAAAATTTGGTCGATTCGAGCACCGCTATTCAGGGTATCTTGAGCGAGATTGGTGGCATTGCAGAACAAACCAACTTACTTGCGCTTAACGCGGCTATTGAGGCAGCCCGTGCGGGTGAAGCAGGACGAGGCTTTGCTGTCGTGGCAGATGAAGTACGTAACCTCGCAAATCGCACTCAAGGCTCGACAGAAGAGATTCGCTCGATGCTGGCTCGCCTAGAGCAAGAGACTCAATCTATCGTGATATTGATGGAGCAAAGCCAGAAGCAAGCGAACGATACCAAAGGCGAAACTCAAGCTGCACACCTCGCCTTGTCTGAAATCAACCAAGCAATTGAAGTGATTAACGACATGAACAATCAGATTGCTTCGGCTGCCGAAGAGCAAAGCTCAGTATCAGAAGAGATTAACCGCAATGTAGTGATCATCAATGACACCGCTGTGGAAGTGATGGACACCATGACATCATCAGTAGCAATCAGTAACGAACTGACCGTAAAAGCTGGAGATTTGCACGGTGAGTTAAGCAAGTTTAAGCTTTCTTAATTACCAACAACGTCTCACAACAACTAGGCCGAGAAACACCATGTTTTCGGAGAAACGTAATGTTCTCGGCCTATTCATTTCTTAATCCCCACTCAACTTCAAACTCATCGATTGCAGCTCATCTATTAAATTTTACGGAACCAAGCTCGCCTAACAAAACTTTCTAAATAAACTATCCCAACAAACAAGCTAATCAGAGTCCAACTCGACAAGTTGATTGAGCACTTCTTTGTCCAATACGGGATGATGCTTGCTCGCTAAGATCAGCACAATATCAACCGAGGGTAACGGCGGCATATCATCAAGAATTTTCAAATCTGAAGTCACGCTCAGCTTACCTATCGCGCCAATGGCTAATCCGGCTTTAACGATCGCACGTTGTGCAGAAGCCGTATTGCTACACGCCAACAACTGATAAGGCGTGCCTTGCTTGGTTAAACCATTCACTGCCGCAGCGTGATACTTACAATCGGTCTGAAACAAGGCTAATGGGACGGGTTTAGACTCATCAAACACATAATCAGGGCTGCTTATCCATACTCCGGTATCGTGAGTCAGCCAGTAACCCTCTTCACTATCGGGCGCTCTAGTGACAATCGCGGCATCTAAACGACCATCATCCAGCCACTCTCTGAGCGTAGTGCTGGGCAGGCTAAATATTTGAATAGAACAGGTAGGCTCTGCTTGCTGTAACAGGCGAATCACTTTCGGCAGAATAGTATCGTTGTAGTCTTCAGGGCAGCCGAGTCGCAGAGGTTGTTTGTCTTCGTAACGCTTTACTTGCTTGAGGGCTGTATTGTGGAGCGCGACCAACTGTTCGGCATGAGAACGCAGCGCCAAACCTGCTTCAGTGAGTATTAAATTACGTCCTTCTTTTTGGAAAAGAGTCACGTTGAGCTCTTCTTCCAACTTACGCATCTGCGCACTGAATGCCGATTGGGTGCGATTTATCTGTTTCGCTGCACGTGTGAAACTACTGGTTTCTACGAACGCGAGAAAACCTCGCAAAGCATCAATATCCATATTGAAATCACCACCCATCGTTTTTATTAATGTATTGCATCAAAATTATCCGTTAGTGCGCCGCAATACAATCCCCTAAGCTCAAATGCATACTCACTAAACGCAAGGAAGCAAGGATGCAGCTTTATATTGGAAACCAGAACTACTCAACTTGGTCACTGCGTGCATGGCTAATATTCGACAACTACAACCTCAATGCAGAAGTCATCAAACTCAAGCTATTCACCTCTGATTTTTACGACACTCTGGCGAAAGTGACGCCAACGGCTAAGGTTCCAACCCTAGTTGATGGTGACGTTGCAGTGTGGGATTCATTGGCCATTCTCGAATACGTTAACGACGCCCACTTGAACGGCGCAGCATGGCCCAGTTCAGTGAAAGAACGCGCCCATGCCCGAGCAATTTCCGCAGAAATGCACTCTGGGTTCTTTGCCGTCAGAAATGAAATGCCGATGAACTGCCGCGCCAAAAGAAAGCTCACACTCAGTGAAGACGCATTGAAAGACATCGCACGTATTGATGCAATATGGTCAGCACAAATGGAACAATACCCTGAAGGATGGTTGTTTGGTGAATGGTCGATTGCCGATGCGATGTTTGCACCTGTGGCGTTGCGTGTAGAAACTTATGGAATAGAGCTTTCAGAAAAAGCAAAACAATACCAGCAACGCGTACTCAACAGCCCATCAATACAAAAATGGTTAACAGAGGCAAGCTTAGAAACCGATGTAGTTGAAGAAGATGAGGCGGGTGAGCCAGTATAAAATACAAGACACCCTTCCAAGGCTCACTAGTCTGTGAGCTTTTATCTAAACCTTATTAATTTGGTCGATTGTGATCGCCTAATCACAATGTGCAGATGTGATTGTTTATATTCAAAGAAATTCAAATAGTTAAGATAAACATCATGTTACGAGCAACGATCGCATTACTCAGTATTACTAGCTTCGCCGTATCTGCCAACGCCCCTCTTCCTTCTGGAGAAGACTGGATCAATCATGCTTCTGAAGGGCTGGCACCTTACTGGCTAATGCCTAGTGCTCAGGGAGAACCGATAGGCAACTTCCCGACATTTCGTTGTGATGACGGTACCTTGCTCGATGTTTCTGATGTGTGTCCTGAATTAGACAGAGGCTGGATCACTCCCCACTTCGGCAAAGAGTTTACGCGCATGAAATCACGTCAAACTTATGCCTATGGCGTGCTCTACCACCTTACCGGAGACAAGCAGGCTTTAGCGCTTGCCAAACAAGGCGCCTACTACCTCATTGATCAACTAGAAGATAAGCAAAATGGTGGCTTTATTGGCTACATAAAAGAGGGCAAAGCAGGTCAGAATTGGCAGCAACGTACCTCTCAAGATCAAGCGTATGCGTTGGTTGGACTCGCGATGTATTACTACCTAACCCAAGACAAAAAGGTAGAACAGGCACTCATCGCCCAACAAGCTTTTATCTTTGATAAATATCGACTTAGCGACAACAGTGGTCTTGCATGGGTACTTGCTGACGGTGAGGATGGCAGTGCAGAACGACGCGAGCTTGTCGCACAACTTGATCAAATTAACGGCTACATGTTGTTAGTCGCCCCTTTGCTGCAAGAGCCTGTTAAATCAAAATGGCTTGATGACTTACACTGGCTCACACAAGCCATGATTGATCACTATCACTCTGAAGATGAACATCGCTTCTACGGTGCAATTCACTACAAAGCAGCGATGATGCCGAATGCCAATCACAACGATTTTGGGCACACTATCAAAGCGTATTGGATGACTTACCTTACAGGCCAAGCATTGAATAACTCTGAATGGACAGAGTTTGGCATCAAAGGGATGAAGCACACCTTAGACCAAGCTCAATATCAAAAAGAGTTCGTCGATGTATCCCAATACTTTGGCGAAGAACTTCAACAAGCGTGGAAAGGACAAGAGATTACGGGCTGGCAAAGCAGGCCAAACACGAACTGGGCTTCGTCATGGGAGTGGGCAGAGCTCGACCAAGCTGCGATGACGGTATCGCTTGTCGATGATTCAATGAAAGAAGTCCTGCAATACACGCTACCGACGTTTCATGATGTATGGGTCGATCATCAGTATGGTGGTGTAGGGCTTGAACCTAAGCGCACCAAGGCTTTTCATTGGGGCAACGGTTACCATCAGTTTGAACACGCTTTGATTGGCTATTTATATGCTCGACAAGAGGAAGGTAAACCCGCTGTACTTCACTACGCAAGGCCAACCGACAGCAAGATGCCAATGGAGCCTTACTACTATCAAGGGGATTTGGTTAAGTTGAATAACACTGGAGATGGTACGCAGAAGGTCAGCTTTAATAACATTCGACCTTAGCGTTGGTTGTTTGCTCTAAATGGACTTGAGATGTAGGGCAACGGGGAATGGACAAGGTCAAAGAGCTAACACAATAGTGATGTCGCAGACCAAACAAAAGCCGCTGTTGATCAGCGGCTTTCTTGATGGAGATAAGCGGAGGTTAGTCGTCCAACCCTTTAATTGGGTTCATCGAGTGATAAACGGTGTTCACGTCACCAGTCATCGACAATGAACTCAAGTCATCAATGAAGAAACGGCTGGTCATTGTGTGCTTACCGCCATTGATAAAGATTTCGATCACTGACTTATCGACATAAACTTCGATGGTTTGCTTGGTGCTCAACCTCGGTGCTTTTCTCACTGAGCCAAACTCTTCCGCGTAAAGTTGAGACATCTGACTGCGATCAAGCATGAACTCCGTTTCTGTAGCACTGAACACGATATTCTCGCCCGCAGCATTTGCAAGCGTTAACTCAAACTCGTCCGTTTCCGTTTCAAGCTGAACCATGAAGCTGGTTGTACCCAGTTCAAGAACGCTCTCAACCGTAACCGCTTCGCCTTGCAGCGCTTTCAATTCAGGTAGAGCCCACTGCACCAGATAGCCATCTTGGATGTGAAGCTCGCGTGGTAAAGACAACATGCCCGCCCACTGATGCTCATTAGATGGTGTATCAATCTCAGGCAGACCAATCCAAGCAATCAGAATGCGGCGACCTTTATCATCTAAGTAAGTCTGTGGTGCATAGAAATCGAAGCCATAATCTGGCTGCGCAATATCTTGATGGTTTTCCAGTTCTACCGAATCTAGATTTAGGCTGTCACCGACAATATAAGCCACCGAGTAAATGTTTTTGAAATCGTATGGGTTTTCGCTAGACACACCTTGTGGAGAAAACAACATCACCGACTGATTGTCTATTTCAAAGAAATCTGGGCATTCCCACATATAGCCAAGATCGTTGTAACGAGTTTGAATTGGACCTTTATGCTGCCAATTGATCAGGTCTCGGCTGCGATATAGCGCCATTGAGCCAGTCTCTAGAGGCGTTTGAGCACCCACAACCATCAGATAATCGTCGCCCTGTTTCCACACTTTTGGGTCGCGGAAATGTTCGGTGTAGTGATCGTTTTCGATAACCACGCCGTGCTTTTCTATTTTGCCGTCGACAGACATCTTGGCAAAACATTGAGTTGGCACTCGCAACCAATTTTCATCACGCTTGTTGCCCGTAAAGAACAACAATGCATTGTCGTTTTCAACCAATGCACCACCAGAGTAAACACCGTGAGAGTCGTAATCTTGGTCTGGGTGCAAGCCAATGCCATGGTCTTCGAAGTGAACAAAATCTTTTGTAGACAGGTGATACCAATACTTCATGCCATGAACAGGGCCAACCGGCGTCCATTGGTAAAAAATATGATGCTCGCCGTTGAAGTAACACAAACCATTCGGGTCATTCAGCAAGCCAAATTTGGGAGCAATATGGTAACTAGGGTATCCAGAATCTTGCTTACGCTGTTTTACCATCGCATCCATACTGTCTTGAGAAATCTGCTCTACGCGACAGTACCTTTGCTCTACTGTCCAGTTCGAATTCAAACTCATACACTCTCCTCTGCGGCATTCGTATTTGAAGAGTCTTTTTGAATAAACTGAGTGAGAGCCTCTTGCGTTGGAAGTGCAGTCATCGCACCTTTTTGCGTGGTTGCCAATGCACCACAGCCATTTGCCCACTGGATTGCAGAGTCAACGACTTGTTGATTATTCCACTCTTCATGTTGAGAAAGCTTTGCAAGTAAGCCGCCAACAAAAGCATCGCCTGCGCCTGTAGTATCCACTGGCGTCACTGAGCGACCTGAAATCAACACACCTTGGTTTTCAAATACTCGCCAAACCCCTTTCGCGCCCTGCGTAACCAAAACAAGCGTGTTGTTAAGATCTGCAATGTTAGCCAAACCTTGTTCCACCGAAGTTGAATCGGTTAAGAAATCCAGTTCTTCTTCTGAGAATTTAACCACATCAGCCAATTCAACCGCTTTCATGACCACAGACTTAATTTCAGATGGGTTTTGCCACACTTCATCACGAAGGTTTGGATCGAAGCTGATGTAACCGCCCGCGGCTTTCATACGTCGGATCGCTTCGAAGGTACTGCTTCTGCTTGGTTCATTAGCCAAAGAGATTGAGCAGACGTGTAGCCACTCGTTTTTCTTAAATTCGGGAATGTCTTCAACAGACATAAACTGGTCGGCACTTGGCTTAACCATAAACGTAAAACTGCGCTCGCCTTGGTCATCAAGATCAACCACCACGGTTGATGTGCGTTGTTCAGGGTCCTTCACCAAACGCTCGGTATCCACACCTTCCTTTTGCAGAGTCACTTCCATAAAAGTGCCAAACGGATCGTTACCCACTCGGCCGAAAAATGCGCTTTTGCCTAAAAGGCGAGAAATCGCTACCGCGACATTGGCAGGAGCACCGCCCGGACATTTCAATAATGTCGCGTCAGTCTCCGGAATGAGGTCGACGACGGCGTCTCCAGTTACCCAAACTTGATTCATCTTTCTTACCTTAAAACTGAAAATCATGACAACCGAGAGCGATAGCAATCGAAAGCAGTAGCAACCGAAAGCAAGGTGACACTTCACGCTGTCATGTAAAAATATAAAAAAGGCTAGCTAAGCCAAATCACCTAGCTAGCACCCCAAAGCTTAGGAAATGAAGTGAAAAGGGGGGCTTCACTTCTAGGGATAAACGTTAAGCTGTTGCTTTAATGTTTTGCTTGCTGCGCTCACGCAGACCTAAAACAACGGTCAGAGCAAAGGCAGTCACGAACGCGATAATCATACCTACCACGTAGTAGCCAATTTTTTCTGGTGATATTGAGATGATGCCAGGAATACCCGCCGCACCCAGTGCTTGTGCTTTCACATTGAAAATCGTGATAAACGCGCTTGAAACCGCAGCTGCACAAACCGCAGCAATGAATGGATAGCGAAGCTTCAAGTTCACACCGAACATTGCAGGTTCAGTAATACCAAGCAAACCGGTCACACCAGAAGGAATCGCGATACCTTTCATTTTCTTATCTTTACTCATGAAACCAACCGCCAGTGCCGCTGCACCTTGTGACACGTTAGACATCGCCGCGATAGGGAAGATGAAGGTACCGCCAGTCGTTGCGATATCCGCAAGCAGCTGAGTTTCAATAGCAATAAAGCTATGGTGCATACCAGTAATAACGAACGGCGCATAAATCAAACCAAACACCGCACCACCAATAAAGCCAGCGCTATTGTATAGCCAGTTAAGACCGTCACCCAGTAAGAAGCCGATGTCACGTGTAAATGGCCCCACAACCGTGAATGTCAGTAAGCCAGTCACGAAAATAGCCAGTAGCGGCGTTAGCAAGTTATCCAGAACCGAAGGAATAACTTTACGTAGGCCAAGCTCAACTTTCGCTAGAATAAAAGCAGAAACAAGAACGGGTAGTACTGAACCTTGATAGCCCACTTTCTCGATTTCGAAACCTAAAATGTTCCAAACTGGAATACTGCCCGAAACCGATGCGCCACCGAAGCCCCAGCCGTTAAGCAAGTCTGGGTGAACCATCAACATACCTAAAGCCGCGCCAAGGTATGGGTTACCACCAAACTTCTTACTCGCTGAAAATGCTAATAAAATAGGTAAGTACACAAAAGGAGCATTAGCAAATGTATTGATCATGTTTGCTAAGTCGGTCAACCCCGGATTAGCGTCGATTAAAGATTTGCCATCAATGAATAAACCTTGAGCCGTCAATAGGTTGTAGATACCCATCAACAAACCACCAGCAACAATCGCCGGAATGATTGGTACAAAAATATCAGACAGGCCTTTCACTGCGCGTTGCAGAATATTTTGGTTGTCAGCACCTGCAGACGCCACATCGTTGGTCGACATTTCCGTCATTTCAGTCAGCTTAGCCAGCTCAGCATAAACTTGGTTTACGATGCCTGAGCCAAAGATGATCTGATATTGACCTGCCACTTTAAACTGGCCCTTAACCCCTTCTAGGTTATCAATCGCCTGTTCATCAATTTTATCTTGGTCTGCAACCGCAAGACGCAGACGAGTCGCGCAGTGTGCGAGTGCGGTGATATTACTTTTACCACCTAATAGAGAAAGCAGCTCTTTTGCTATTTTTGGATAATTCATTACATACCCCATTGGATTATCATTTGAGCTTTTGAATTTTCGGGAACGTTTGCAAAACAAATCTTTGCCTAGAAATAACAAATGATCAAAGATAACTGCTCAATAGTGTGAGAATGATCTTCAAATTATCTCCCTAGGATAAGAATACAGGGTTAAAATCCCCTAGTAACAGGTAAATTTGATGCTCTGTTTGCAAACAATCCCAAAACCAAAATTACAATTGGATAATGAATAATGGCTAGTCTTCATGATGTCGCTCGTCTCGCTGGAGTTTCCAAGTCGACGGTTTCTAGAGTAATCAACGATGAGTATGGCGTAAAAGACGCGACCAAGGTGAAGGTGCGTAAAGCGGTCGAAGAGTGTGGCTATCTCCCAAACCAAGTCGCTAAAGACTTGAAATCTCAGAAAACCAATCTCGTTGGTGTGATTGTCCCTAGGGTTTCTTCCCACGCTACCTCTCAAGGTGTCGACGGTTTAACCGCAGTCTTAGAGCAAGCGGGCAAGCATGTTTTATTAGCGAGCACACACCAAACACACCACAAAGAACTTGAATATATTCAGATATTTAACCAAAAGCGCGTTGAAGGCATCATCCTGTACGCGACCCACCTCGACAACCAATTGGTCAAAGCGATTCAAAGCTCTGCTGTGCCGGTGGTATTGGTGGGTCAAGACGGGTCAATGTTTAACATCCCAAGTATTGTGCACGACGACACTCGCGTAGGGTTTGAAGCGGGTAATCGCCTCATAGCGAAAGCTTGTAAACATATGGGATTCATCGGTGTGCAAGGTGATGATATTGCGGTTGATAAGATGAGATCGGAAGGCTTCGCTCAATCGCTTCAATTTAACGACCTCACACTGCAATTTCACGCCCGTGGCGACTTCACCATAGAGTCAGGTTACCAACTGGCTAAACAGTCTCTAAAAGAGCACACCAAGCTCGATGGCCTGTTCTGCGCAACTGACCGTATCGCAATCGGTGCGATCAGAGCCATTCAAGAAGCGGGCCTCGTTCCAGGAAAGGATGTCTTGGTGCTCGGTGTGGGTGATGATGAACTTGCTTCAGTATGCACACCAACGCTGTCTACGTTTAACTATGCATTTGATAAAGCGGGAGAAAATGGAGCCAAGCTGCTACTCGACCGTATTGAGAAAAAAGGCTTTGAAATGAGCAAGATGGTGTTGACCTTCACTACTATTGACCGAGAGTCTTGCTAGCGATTTATTTCAGAGATCAGGTTATCCCAAGATAAAAAATGCCAACCTTCGAGTTGAAACGATAAGGTTGGCATTTGGTGATGCGACTATCACATCATGAGTAACACTCTCTATCTAAACGATATATCAAGCAATTAGAACCAAGTTTCCATCTGCAGTGCAAACAGAACCTCGCCGCCCTCTCCCATCGTTGCAGCATCTGCTTCAGTGCTGATCGAGTAACCATTTAGGTCTTCACTCCAATCCACATAGCTCACAGCGAAACGCAGTTCTGGTCGGTCAAAGAAACCAGTGCTAGTTGAAAGCTTGAGTGTTGGTGCAACTGTCGCTTTGTAGAAACCGCCGCTCGCTTGCTCTGTCGAGTTGTCTAAATCCATGTATTGCAATGAACCTTCGTAAACCATCTCAAAGTTTTCTGAGAACTCTTGAGCTAATCGAACGTTTAAAGAAGCCCATGTGAACTCGTCATTCTTCTTCAGACGGTCTTGGCTATGCTCTGCCATTAATGCAGGTGCTAAGCGCCAGTTGTCGCCAATGCGAGTGACACCGTAGCTAAACAGGCGAACGGCTTTCGCGTCATCCAGTAGATCACCATTTGAACCGATGCCTTTTAGCTCTGCACCTAGGCCGCTACCCACTAACATACCCGTTTTAGAGAAGCCTTCGCTCAGACCAAAGAAGTTGTCTCCATGGTATGCAAACATTGCGTGTACACCGCTTTCAGCTGCGCCATTTAGGCGGCTATCGTTGTCTGCTGAGGTCATACCGCTCAACATCACTTGCCATTGGCCAATACGGTTATTCATGGTTGCAATGTAGTTTTCTACATCTGTTGACGAGCTATCAATCTCACCAAAATCTCGGCCATAAATAGAGAAATTCGCTTTCCAGTTGTCGCTCATCTGAACGTCATAAACGCCCGCACCAGTACCTGATAAGAAGACAATATCCGAATCGAAAAAGTGAATATCAAAGTTGTCGCGATCGAATCGTTTACCCGCCCAAAACGTTGCTTCAGAAAACGCTTCGGATTCAGAGAACATGCTCAGACCGTTCAGTTCTGAATACACTTGTCGTACATTCAACTGGCTTTCACTGGCTGTCCATTCGTTATTTGTTTCAGTACTGTCGGCTAACATGATACGAAACAAGGCACTAGAGCCATCATCCGCAAAGCGCTTATGAATCAAGTTCGCTTCAACGTAATGATCATCTTCCACACCAAGTCGTCCAACTGGTGCACCAATCGCACCCGCCGCTGTCATGTAAGGACCAGTACCTGTCGCGCCGTTTAGGTCGTCGTTGATCAATAACCCAGAGCGTGCATAGCCGTGAAACTCAAACGAAGAAGCCTTTTCATTGGCTTCGGTAGAAACCTGCTCCGTTTGTGCAACTCTTTGTTCTAATTCATTAATACGTTGCTCTAATGCTGCAACGTCTTCACTTGCTAATACCGATGTAGTCATTAGCCCCATTGTTACAGCAACCGCTAAAGTGTGTAGTTTCATTCTTATGTTCTCACGTTAATTGTTTTGGATTGTTTGCAAACGTTCCCAAAATAATTCGTAAGCGCATTTCGGCTTATGATTTTGATGTATAAGCTCTATATCGAAGAAGAAATAGAAATCAGTCGTGTTGATTACTTCACTTTTGTATCTGAGTGGATGATAGATCGATAATTTCGGGAACGTTACCGAAAATACATAATTCTGATAACTTTGTCACAAGTGAAATTGATTAATGGGCGAAAAACTGTGTCTCGCGCACATTAGATCTCTCAGAAAAATAGAGACAAAATCCAGTACGATAAATAAGAAATGCGCTAAAAATGCAACGGGTTGGCTATAAAAATTAATGCCTGAGAAGCGGTTTTTCAGGCTTTAAAAGGCGTTCGTTGGTAACAATAGGTCGTTTTTCGAAAAGTGTATGACACTAACTAACGTGACAGTTTTAGAAAAGTAAAGCGTTTAAAAGACTACTTTCTCTTCCCTTGCTCCACCAACTTTTCATTCCATGCCGTATTGCCGTCACGCTTGGTCACGTCATACTCTGAACAGAACTGAGAGATGGTCATGTTGTTGTCGCCAGTCGCGAGTTTTAGTGCAAGCTGGACTTGTTGAAGTTTGCTTTGCAGACGCAGAATCTGACCAGCATTTGGGCTTTTTTCTTTGGCATACTTTAAGGCTGCATGCTTACGCTCGGCCGCGCCCGCTCGGCGATCGGCTTCTGATAACAGATACTTGAGTTGAGCAACACTCTTGTCTTTCTTGAAGGCAGGATCAAGCAACTCAACGCATTCATCAAACGATGGATCGATAACGTAGGGGTCAACTTTATGAGCTTGTTGGCGCATCCATTCGAGTGCGAGTTTTTCATCTGACATAATTACATCTTTACCAAAGAAACAGCCTTATATGGTATCGCTCAATAGCAAACCGCTGCAATAACAAATTGAGTGACTTTACGCCTTTTTACACTGTGCCGATTGACTAATTTAACAATCACAGCTCCAATAGTTGGCTTTAACGCATCACAAACAGCTCTTCGTGGTAGTGCTTTTCAATATCAAATTGATAGGTGTCTAATTCTTTTTTCAGTGATGTAGAGAACAACTCCGGCCCACAGAAATACATCTCGTATTCGTTGAGGTCGCCACATTGATTGACAATTCTTCCGGCGTTCAGTTGAGGTGAATGTAAGGTGTCTATCACGGTCAACTTCACACCAACCGCGTGTGCAAGGTGCCACAACTCATCGATTAATTGCTTATCAACACCGCGAGTACAATAAAACAGTTCAATACGAGGATGATCTCGTTCTGTTTTGAGCGCTTCAAGTATTGCAAAAAACGACGCTATCCCGACACCACCAGCAATCCAAATTTGTGGCTTGCTTAGGTCAAAATCAAGTCGACCATAGGGTCCTTCAACCGTAACCGCATCGCCCGCTTTCACTCGTTCATATAGGCCATTAGTAAAATCACCCAGCTCTTTGATCAAAAAGCGTAGCTCTGAGTCTTTACTGCCAGAAACAATGGTAAACGGATGCGGGTCTTCATTACCGAAACGCAAGTACGCAAACTGCCCTGCTTCGTGGCCTCGCCATGATGTACTTGGCTTTAACACTAACTCCATCACTTCTGCTTTTGGAAAGTAGCGAGTGGATACAACGGAAGTAGAATGCCGATTACGACGCCCAACCAAACCCAACAAACTGTAAATCGCTGCAATAGACCCAACTAAAGCAAATGCCACCGTTAGGTAATAAATAGGCTGTCCCCAATAGGCATGTTTGAGCAGTATTACCGAGTGAAAAGCGATAAACAGGTACGCGACCGACATCAGGCGATGTGACAATTTGAACGGTTTGTATTTCACTGCCGCCCATAGTGACGCCACAAGTAGAACGAGTAATAAGTAAAAACCCCACTCGCCGATGCTTTGCGCAATACCGCGCAGTTCATTGACCCACGATTCCCAGCCAGTCAGCACCGCTTGTGTCCCTGAACCATCGTGTCGAACAGGCTTATCGAATACGCCAGACGTCACCAGTGACTTAGGGATTTGGTACCACAACCAGTGTGTGACACCCAGCGCCACACCACCGATACCGAGCCATTTATGCACTCGATACGCTTTATCCATACCCTTGATCCAATTCTCAACCATAGGCAAACGCATCGCCAAGATCATGGTGATGGACATTAACATCAGAGACAACATACCCGAGTACTGAATCATGGCAGAGCGCCATTCAAAGACATTGTTTGAAGCGAAAAGTTGCGGTTCCATCGCAAACCAAAAGGCTGACATTGTGGCAATCATTGCCCAGATGATATTGCGGACTGTTTTCATTTTTTAACACTCATAAAGACGACATCATTACTTTAGCTTGCGTGATGTAAAGGGACGTCAACATACGTAAATCTATGCAAAGGCACACGCTCAGCTGATCGTTAGAGGGGGCTTCCGCGTAAATATGATTTGGTTAGTGAACAAGTCGTCGAAAACAAAAATGAGAAGAAGAGAAGATATGAAGGACATGACCCTTTCAAGAAAAGATATACAAGCGATGGATCAGCGAGAGCGCGCTCGCTTAATTAACTCCTTATCGGGGTTCAAGAGCGCAAACCTGATTGGTACCTGTGACAAACAAGGGTTAGAAAATCTTGCTGTGGTGAGCTCTGTGGTTCACCTAGGGTCTGATCCGGCACTGCTTGGTTTTATTGTTCGCCCAGATAAAAGCCGCCGTCATACGCTAGAAAACATTCTAGAAACAAAGTACTTCACCGTTAACAGCATTGGTGCTGACTTTGTTAAAAAGGCCCATCAAACCTCGGCTCGCTACCCTAAACCAGTCTCAGAATTCAACGCGGTCGGCTTAACGGCCTATTATGACGACAAATTCCCCGCTCCCTTCGTCTTGGAGAGCAGTTTAAAGATAGGGTTAGCGTTCAAAGAACAGATCACAATCGAAAGCAATCAAACGCAAATGTTGATCGGTGAAGTTATAACGATTCACGCACCCAAACGCGCCGTGATGCCGGATGGCTACCTTGATTTAGAAGCGTTGGATTTGGTCACGGTATCAGGGCTTGATAGCTACCACGTAACTCAAAGACTGCACCGATTAAGCTATGCAAAACCACAACAGCCACTCTTTCCACTCACTCGCGAAGGTAACCCAACCTCATGGGAAGCGTTCGAACTTAATCTAGACTAATTTTGTTCGGCAATTTGCTATCAAAAGTGCTAACGTCCTTTAATTCCAAGAGATGCATCTCGCTGAGCACCCCATTCATTCTTACGTCTGTTTCCAAGGACCCTTTTGAAGTTAACTCACTTTAAATACAAAACGCGCGAAGGCCCAGACTACCGGCACGGCGACCAGGTGTCTTTTATGGACATCAAACAGACCTTCGGTATGGGCAGCATTCGTGTGGGGGCTTGGGTCACGAAAGAAGAAAAAGAGTTGGCCGCAAATCTGATATTCGACTCGCTAGCCGACTTGGCTTACATCTTGGCTTTGCCACCAGAGGCAATTGGCCTTCGTGGCACATTAGGCTTAGCGTTTGGCAGTGGTGGCAGAAAAGGCGTACAAGCACACTACGCCCCAAACCAGAGAGAATTAGCCCTCGCCAAGAACGCTGGAGCTGGCGCGCTCGCACACGAGTTTTGGCATGCGTTTGACCACTATATCGCAGAGAAAGCGTTTGAAATCGGCGATACCTCGGGCCCTCGCAAGCAGATCCTGTTCGCCAGCGACTGTTGGTTGCACGATAGAAAGGTGCGACCTCATCCATTAAACGAAAGTTTGATGTCTCTGTTTGATGCCACACTGCTTAGCGACAATAACTTGGACAAACACGATTATGTGGCGCGAAGTGTTATTGCCGACAAAGCGATGTCTGCCCGTTACTTCTCACTACCCACAGAGATGATGGCGCGCGCTTTTGAATCCGTGATTGAATCGTGTTCCGATATCAAGAACGCTTATCTAGTGGATGGCACAACCAAGCCTGATATGTACCCCGTGTATCCTGATATGGCGCATCGCAAACAGATATACCAAGCCCTGCAAGGTTACTTCGCACCATTAGGGCGATCTTTGAGTAAATAACATTTTGAGTCAGTAACTCTCTGCATATTTACAATGAATGACATGTACCATAAGTTGATCATGTGTAACCTCTGATATAACATGTACAACAAGCAGAACATGTAGAATAGTTAATTCATGAATGATTAACTATTCTGTGTATATAGAAAGATTAAACATATCCAAAAACAACAGGGTAAATAAGTAATGAATATTGTTTCTTTTACTGAGGCCAGAAATAGCCTTAAGTCTGTGCTCGATAGAGTGGTAGACGATTCTGATGTTACGGTAATAACCAGACGCGATTCAGAAGATGCAGTTGTCATGTCTCTTGATCATTTTAATTCAATGCAAGAAACCTTGTACCTAATGAGCTCGCCTAAAAACGCTGAAAGATTGGCTGAATCCATTGCTCAACTCGAAGCCGGAAATACAACCGTTCGAGAATTGAATAATGACGAATGATCGAAAAATTGTATTTACAGATAATGCTTGCGAAGATTACCTATACTGGCAAACCCAAGACAAGAAAACGCTCAAGAAACTAAATAAGTTGATCGAAGCCGCCAAAAGAATGCCCTTTGAAGGGATTGGAAAGCCGGAGCCACTAGTCGGCAACCTGTCTGGCTTTTGGTCAAGACGAATCGATGACAAGAATCGATTAGTGTATAAAGCAGATGACGATAACTTTTACATAATTGCTTGTCGTCACCACTATTAAAAGCAGTAAGCAGCACATAGAAAGGGCAGTGATGATCAGTTGGCCATCTTTGGTAAAACTCGACGGTGACGATGAGCTTATTTACGTCGCGTCCGAACAAGATTTTCAAGCGGAATGCTCAGAGATGATCTTAGGTGAAGATGATTACCTGATTGATTCAGTTGGCGACAGCTATTCGCTTCAATCGAGTTCTAACCAACTGTCTCTAGCTAAACGAGCCAACCAGTATTCGGTTGAAAGCGTGACCAAACTGATTCGAAATCACGAGTTCCAAAAAGCAGAAGTGTGCCTGATGAAGATCCACTTCCTGACGATTGAAGAAGCAATTCAATCTTTGGCGTTTGAGCCTCGTTAATATTGGTTATCAATTCGAAACCTATATTCGAATCAGAACAAACAAAAACAGCGCCAATTTAGACGCTGTTTTCTAGGGTGCAATGAGTGGTAATAACCTCAACAACTAAGACGTCGCTTTGTGCGTAATTCCTGACTTATCAACAACCCCTTCAGCAAACTCACCACGCTCAAGTTTTTCGCGTAAAATTGCATGCTGGTCTTCAGTAAAGGTATAACGAGACATAATAAATATACGTACCAAAGCCCCTAAAGCCGGCAGTAAAGCAATACAAAAGAACATGCCATTCAATGCTGTTTCTGTTTGGTCCGCATTTGGAACATAACCAATAGTTGTCAGGATCAGACCTGTTAAACCACCTGCTACCGCAACGGATAATTTACCTGTAAATGTTTGACCAGAGAAAGTTATCGCTGCTGTACGCTTACCACTATGGTAGTAAGAGTATTCAACAGTATCTGCAATCATCGCTGAAATAAGCGGGTTAGTCATCATAAAGAGCCCCGTTACTACTGCCAGCCACATCATCACCACCGTTGTGTTGTCATAACCTGTTAGATAAAAACCAACACGTGCGATAATTTCCAACACACATAGAGCAATAAAGATATCTCTCTTCTTGAAACGTTTAGTTAGGATTGGCGTCGCTAAACACGCGATAGCACTGACTAAAGTGATAGTACCAATCAATGAAACTAAACCTGCATCGCCCATGTTGTAGGTGAAAAAGAAAATGTATAAACCATTAACTAGATTGAAGAACACATTCATAAAGAATGCAGCCAAGATGAAGAATAATGGCTTGTTTTTACGTACCGCTTGAAAAGTATCTTTCAGTGTTACTTTTTCACAGCTCGCCGTCGAAATACGCTCTTTGGTATTGTAGAAACCGTTCAGCATAAACAGCAGACCTGCCACCATCAATACGATAACAGCAGGTAAGTAACCTTGATCAGCACGACCATCAGCAAAAAATGCGCTTAATTTAGGAAAAATAACCAGCGTTGCGCCAATACCAGCATTAACACCTAACATGGCACACGTTGCTGCTTTGGCACGCTCTTGAGGCTCATCAGTCATCACCGACGACATTGACCAAAATGGCACATCAGAGATGGTATAAAGAGTACCCCACAGAATATAAGTGATACCTGCATACATCACTTTAGTCGACATGTCCGCATCGATATTATAGAAGGCAACGATGGTCACCAATACAATCAAAAATGGAGTAAACAACATGTAGGGACGGAACTTACCGAAGCGAGATTCTAACGTATCCATATAGCCAGCAATCAACGGATCATTAACAGCATCCCACACTCGTGCAATAAGAAATATGGTACTCGCAGCAATCGGCGAAATACCGAGAATATCGGTGTAGAAGTATAAGATGAACGAGCCAACCAAGCCAAAACTAAAGCATTGGCCCACGCCATAGCCGAAATAAGAAATCAGCTCTCTATTGTTCAATCTATTTTTTATAGTAGTCATTGTTCACGTCTCGGTTGATTTGATTCTAGTTTAGAAGCCGACCTTTTTCTCTAGGCCGGCTAAATGACAGTTATTCCACCTCTGCGAGTGTTTGAATCAACTGTACTTCGCTTGCATCATATGGCTGTCCTTGCTCATCAAGCAGATCGTGGAACCACTGACTGGCATAGTTAACGTCATTGCGTTTAATTTCAGGCCAAGGAAGGTGCGTTTGTGTTTTACCTTTCACTAATCCCCATTGATAGCAGCCAATATTCTTATCTTTAAAAATTGGCAGCTGTTCATGTAAGGAAGATTGTGCATGACGTGCTAACCACTCGGTACACATCATCGGGCGATTGTGCGCTTGCACAACTTTCAGCGCTTCATGGAACAAATCCAACGGAAGATAAGCATGGAAAGTGATAATGTCCGATAGCTCCATCGCTCGGCGATCGGTTGGATGCTCAAAAATAGGCAAACTACGGTCGAGAATACTAGGGCAATGCCATGCACCCACCGTTAGGGGCTGAGTCGGGTTCACATCGCGCGCCCACTCAAACGCTTTTTCCATCAACTCGTGGCTGAACATCTCCATTTCTTCATCGTAAGCTAGCTCACCAGTGGTGGTAAAAATCATACGGTTGGTTGGCTCGTTGTACAGATCCCAAATCGCAATACGCGGGTCGTTTTTATAAGTCGAGATAATGTCACGGATGTAAGTTTCAACGTCACCCCACTGTGACTTATCCATTACAACATTACGACCTGGGCTGGCCGCAGCTTGGCTATTATGCAGGTCAGGGACAGGGGCTTTTTGTTGACCTAGATACGGATGGTCACCGGAGAATCCACAATCATCCATTGGGGTCATCATCACCTTAATCTGGTTTCGTTCACAAATATCTAAGAAATGATCAATGCGCTCATGCAGTCCTTGGCGGTCGACTTGCCACACAATGAAAGGCAAATTGGTACGCAGTGTGTTGTAGCCAACCTCTCTCGCCCAAGCCAACTCTTGTTCCATTATTTCTGGTGAAAATGAGTCGGCTTGCCACATTTCGTTCCAGTTTACAGCCGTCCTTGGTAAGTAATTAAATCCACGTAACCATCCATGTTGTTGTTGCCATTGCCACGCTTTGTCTTCAGACCATCTTTTCATCTTACTCACCTTGAAACTAAATTATTAACTAATAATATTAGCTAATATAATGAGCTGCATTTTTATCGCTACTATCTAAGATTAAAAACGAGTGAGCAATCACAACTATCAGACTGCTCGGACAACTTTTTGTGATCCCCATCTTTAACAGGTGATCGAAAGCTGATAATTAGCTAATATCTTTAGCTAACTAAGTTGGGTTGAAATTTACGATGGCTAAAAAAATCACTATGAGTGACATTGCTGCAGCGGCAGGTGTGTCTCAATCAACGGTATCACTGGTACTTAATGGTTCAACGTCTGTAAAAATTGCAGACACCACAAAAAGTAAAGTGCTCGATACCGCCGAATCACTTGGCTACAAAAATAAGAAAGTCGCTCATGCGCTGGGTCGACCTAATAAAATAGCACTGGTTGTCAACGGGTTATCGAGTTATGACCCTTTTATTGATGCTATAAACTCAGCGCGTGAAGAGGCTTGGGCGAACGACTTTATTTTAGTGATCTTCAATTACAGCCACGATGAAGTGCTAGCGAGCAAAATTGAAGTGGAAATCAACAGCGGAGATTATGCAGGCTTGGTGTACGCATCGAGCATGACTCGTGAACTTGAACAACAACGGGTCAATATGCCTCTGCCAACCGTGCTCCTAAACTGCACAAACGAAAGCAATAGCGATGCACCAAGCATTTTACCTGCCGATATGATCGGTGCTTACAAAGCGGTCTCTCACCTTATCCAACAAGGCTATTGTCGTATTGCTATGCTCACGGGCGAAAACTGGATGCTTGCGAGCCAACAACGCAGTGAAGGCTACCGTCAGGCACTAATTGATGCCGATATTGTCCCGAACAGCAATTACTTAGCAGAGGCCAACTGGTCATTAAAAGAAGCACATCAGCAGACATTAGCTTTGTTTAAGTTAGCTCAACCACCAGAAGCTATCTTTTGTGGCAGTGATTACATGGCGATGGGGTGCTATCAAGCACTGTCTGAACTAGGGCTTAAGATCCCTCAAGATGTCGCGGTCGTTGGCTACGATAACCAACAAATCGCATCGGAAAGTTTTCCTGCGTTAACATCCGTTGAATTACCTTACTCAGATATGGGCAAGCTAGCGATTGAGTCCTTAATGGCGCAAATTGAGGCTCAGCCTTTGTTATCCAGTAGACGAAAAGTGGAAGGAGAATTGATTATTCGTACATCCTCAACACCATCGGATAAGGTGGGCACATAGCCCACCAATAGTTAGGGCCTAAAACTTAAACTGATAAACCGTCTGATGTTGATAAAGCTCTCCAGACTTCAGGAGCCCGCGGTTAGGTCCCCATTCTGGCTTATTAGGACCATCTGGAAAATATTGGGTTTCTAAGCAAAGACCATCGTACAACTCATAATTTTTACTCTTACCAGGCGTCCCTGCTAGAAAGTTACCCGAATAAAACTGAATAGCAGGCTTCGTCGTTTTTACCTTCATCACGACTTCTTTTGCAGGTGCAACCAGAACCGCTGCAACCGACTCTCCATCGGTCACTTCAGGCTGAAACACAAAAGCATGATCATAGCCACCAGCCATTTTCTGGTCCGACTCAGTCAGAAAATCCCGCCCAATGAGCTTTGCGTGTGAAAAATCAAAACTCGTATCCTTAACCGCCTTTATTTCTCCCGTTGGTATTAAGCCTTGATCTGTCGGTAAATAATGGCCTGAACTCAACTGCAATACATGATCCAAGCTTTTCGAACCAGAAGCCTCACCAGCCAAATTAAAGTAAGCATGATTGGTTAAGTTAACGGGGCAAGTCTTATCAGTATTGGCTTCATAAGAAATAAATACTTGGTTGTCATCCGTTAGAGAATAGGTAACTTTGACACCAAGATTACCCGGATACCCTTGATCACCATCTTTGGTATGAAGAGTAAACACTACCTTTTGTGCACTTTGTTCAACAATGCTCCAACGCTTTTTATCAAAGCCCTCTACTCCACCATGTAATGAGTTTTCACCATTATTAACCCCGAGTTGGTAGCGCTTCCCTTCAAGTTCGAATTGGCCTTTAGCGATACGGTTTGCAAAACGCCCAACAATCGCACCAAAATAAGAGCTCTGCTCCATATGTTCAGCCATATTGGGTGAGCGAAGTAACACCTCTCGAGCTACTTCATTCACTGGCATAGAACAACTCAGCCAAGTAGCTCCAATATCCATGAAGGATACACTCATTCCATTGCTGTTCTTGAGGTGGACCAGTTTAGCTAACTGACCATCAAACGATGGAGTGGATGCCATGTCTTGCTCTAATTGCTCAAAGTTAGTAATCATTAGTGCCTCTTCGTCTCACAAAAATAGCGTTATATCACCACTACCCCACTTGCAACTAATAATATTAGCTAATATTTTGATCTAAGTTGCCTTTTACTTAATTCACATACCTTTTCAAGCGTCAGAAACAAAAACAACGCCAATTCAGGCGCTGTTTTTGTTTGTTATTTAGCTAATACATTAAGCGATAAAAATCTGTGCTAGCGCATAACCCAAACAACATGCACCTACTACACCGATTAAACCCACCGACATGAATGAGTGGTTGAAGTACCACTTACCAATCTTGGTGGTGCCAGAGACATCGAAGTTAACCGTTGCGATATCTGATGGGTAGTTCGGGATGAAGAAGTAGCCGTAAACCGCTGGCATCAAGCCGATAAGCAGGGCTGGGTCTAGTCCTAAGCCAAGACCAACCGGTAGCATCATACGTGCAGTAGCGGCTTGAGAGTTCACCACAACTGATACGATGAATAGCGCTAGCGCGAACGTCCATGGGTAGTTGGTCACCATTTCCACGATGCCAGATTTGAACTGAGGCATTGCGTATTGGAAGTAGGTATCCGACATCCAAGCGATACCGAAGATAGCAATCGCCGCCACCATACCCGATTTGAATACCACGCCGTTTGGCACATCACGTGGGTCAGTTTTGGTTGCCAGCAAGATGATACCGCCGAAACAGAGCATCATCATTTGGATGATCACCGACATCTTGATTGGTTTGTCGCCGTCTACGATGGTTCTGATCTCAGGCACCATCGCCACGATAACAATCACGACAATCGACAACAGGAAAATCAACACGGCATTACGAGCCGAAGTTGGCAGCACTTCATCCAAAGACGTCGCAGTGGTGCTTTCGATGCGCTTTTTCCACTCAGGATCTTTTAGACGCGCTTGATATTCAGGATCGTCGTTCAATTCTTTACCACGTTTCAAACTATACAGAGAAAGTAAAAGTGTGCCGAACAGCGTTGCAGGAACCGTCACCATCAAAATGGAAAGCAGAGTAATGGAGTGTTGGACATCGGAAAGTTGCGCGAGGTAATACACCACTGCAGCCGAGATTGGAGAAGCCGTAATCGCTAGCTGAGACGCCACTGATGCCGCTGCCATTGGACGCTCAGGACGAATACCATTCTTCAACGCAACATCGCCAATGATTGGCATGATTGAGTAAACCGCGTGGCCAGTACCCAATAGGAAAGTCATCGAGTAAGTCACGAACGGTGCTATCAAGGTGACGCGTTTCGGGTTCTTTCTCAGTACCCTTTCCGCGACTTGCAACATGTATTTCAAACCACCAGCCGCTTCGAGGATCGAGGCACAAGTAACAACAGCGAGGATGATCAACATTACAGTGACCGGTGGAGACGTTGGTGGCATCTTGAAGACAAACACCTCGATGACCAAACCAATACCAGAAACAACACCTAAGCCAATACCGCCATACCGAGACCCGATATAAAGGACGACTAATAAAAATAGAAATTCAAAATACAACATAAGCAACCCTGCTAAAAATGTGGACTAATGTTATTTTCTCCCTAAGCTCAGCCATTTACTTATTGATTGGTCACACTATGGTTGCAGGCTCCCGTTAATTGTTTTTTATAAGATTATGGTCACGCAAACCGACCTGTAAGTTTATGAAATGTAATAAGAAGCAAGACACACAAGCTCGGTTTGTTATGTGGAATAATCATAATTGTTTCTGTTAGATCTAGATGGCCTATAAAATATCAGGCTCATAACTGGACGATATTATTCCAACCACAACCAATCACATTTCAAGTCATTCAGAAGCATATTACCGAGCCGATTGGATACATTCTTACTGAACGCTGACTCGCCTATCACTAGACACTATGTCAAAATACCCTCCCTCACGACGACAACACAGAAAGAACCACGTATATGAATTTTCAAGCTGCTATTTTTGATATGGATGGACTGCTGCTCGACACCGAGCGACTTTGTATGCAGGTTTTTGAAGAAGCATGTCACGCGCAAGGTGTTCCGTTTTTGCAAGATGTCTACCTAGGCATCATTGGCTGTAACGCAAAAACCATCGAACAGATTTTTCGAAATGGCTACGGTGAAAACCTAGACTACCCAGCGCTGAATAACGAATGGCGCACGCGCTACAGTGCAATCGTTAAAAACCAAGCAATCCCGGTAAAAGACGGCGTGATTGAGTTGCTTGAATGGCTAAAATCAAACAGCATTCCAATTGCGGTCGCGACCTCCACTCAGCTTGATATCGCAAAGAAGAAACTTGAGCTGGCTGGCTTAGATTCGTACTTCACCTCGTTAAGCACAGGCTGCGAAGTGACTCACGGAAAGCCTCACCCAGAGATCTACCTGCTAGCGGCAGAACGCTTAGGTGTTGCACCTGAAACCTGCCTAGCGTTTGAAGACTCAAACAACGGTATTCGTGCATCAATGGCAGCGAACATGATCAGCTTCCAAATTCCAGATTTGGTTGAACCTTGCGAAGAAGTAAAAGCGCTTGGCCACACGATCAGCCCATCGCTGCATCATGTATTGGCGCAGCTACAACAGGCCGCCGCATAAGCTCTGATTACCGTTGATAACGCTTTAATCAACACAGAATAACCTTTCTATTAAGCCGACTCACAGAGTCGGTTTTTTTGTGGGTATTCCTTTTATAAAAGATAAAAACTCGCGCTTGAAACTGTTAAAGTCGATGTGAAACGATGGAAATCGAGAAGCAATATTGATAATGGAGAAAGAGACGCGTGATAGAAAAATTTGAAAGCCAACTGCTTGATTTTGCACAGCAAGAGATGACACAAGATGCAGCGCACGACATCAGCCATATTAAGCGCGTAGTCAAAACTGCCAAGGCTTTATGTACTCAAGAACAAGCTAAGCTTGAAGTCGTTCTGCCTGCCGCTTATCTTCATGACTGCTTCACCTTTCCTAAGAATCACCCAGACAGAGCCAAAAGCTCGCAAATGGCAGCAGACAAGGCGATCTCTTACCTCAAATCTATCGAGTATCCGGCGTCTTATCTCGACGAGATCCATCATGCGATTGTCACGCACAGCTACAGCGCCAACATCACACCAGAAACCTTGGAAGCACAGATTGTTCAAGATGCTGACCGCCTAGATTCTCTCGGTGCGATTGGCATTGCACGCTGTCTATACGTTGGTCAAAGTTTCAATGCCGAACTCTATAACCACGAAGACCCGTTCGCTGAACATCGAGACTTGAATGACAAGCATTACAGCGTCGACCATTTCTACGTGAAGCTGTTCAAGCTCGCTGAAACCATGAATACAGAATCCGCCAAATTGGAAGCGAACAATCGCACCGACTACATGCGTGGCTTTCTTGAACAATTGGGCGCCGAAGTTTAACGGCAGGCAACTTAAGGGCTCACTTGCCTAATAAGCATTAGGCAAATGAAAAGTCAGTTGGTACAGCGCAATTTGTCACTAATTTCGAAGCTTCTGACAACCTTCCGTTATCCTCACTAATATTGAAACGGACAATCGTATCCGAATCTTGATTGCCAACGTATAAGTTGCGCCCTGTTGGATCCAAAGCCATTCCTCTAGGCGCTCTGCCTTCTGTCGATATCCAATCAATGGCTTTCAACAAGCCTGTTACTTTGTCAACACAGTAAGTGACAATAGCATTCATCCCTCGGTTTGTTGCGTATAAATAATCCCCTGAAAAACTCATACAAATTTCACCGCCGGTATTGCTACCTTCAGGAACCTTTCCTGGATTATTTGGATCAAATTCAGGTAGGGAATAAATAGAACCTTCTGGTAATAAAGACAGTGTCTGCCCCCAAATGAATGACGCCCTTTCATTGTCAAATTTATAGCAATCCACTGACGAAGATAATTCATTTAGAACATATGCATAGCGATTATCTGGGGCAAAAACCATATGTCTTGGCCCACAACCAGCAGCAACCGTTACAACAGGAACTTCCGCCGGCACAAACTTACCCTCCGGGGTCAAAGACCATGAGTTCACTTGGTCATTTCCTAGGTCAACACCGAAAACATACTTCCCATCAGAAGCTGACAAAATCATATGTGGGTGTGCCGCAGACTGCCTGTTTATCTCAACTCGGCACCCTTCAAGTTCGTTGTAATACTGATCGGCAATTTCCCCCAATGAACCGTCAGTATTAATCTCCAATGAAACAAAGTTTCCTGAGCCATAATTAGCAGCAAGCAAATAACGCCCATCAGTACTCACTTCGCAATGACAAGGCCAGTTCCCGTTCGTCAATTGGGTATTAACAAAGCTCAGCTCCCCGGTTTCACGGTCAATGCGGAAAGCACTCACTCGCCCATCAAGGCTTGAGCCGTCAATACCCAACTCATTTACACAGTAAAGCATCGACTTGTCGGCATTAGTGGTTATAAATGATGGATTTGGCGTTTCCATAACTTGTATTAAGCATAAATCATTGGCTTCAATCTTATAGACTGAAATTCCCTTCGCTTCACTAACACTAGCGGCACCTGGTGCAAAGTGAGGGTAAGTGTAGCTTGCTACGTAAAGGTACTGATTATTCATAATAGAGCCATTTATCAAAAATTATTGAAAACACCCGAACCTGATGAGTGGCTCGGGTGTAAGTTCAAAGCCTATGCTTTAACAGATTTTAGTTCTGTGCCTTTATTCTCATTTGAGTTGGTCGGCTTTGTTGCGTAATTCAATGGAACTAAATCAAGAGCCTACGATCTGATCAGCTACGTTCACTCCTTCTCGTAGCTCTATGCCTAAACCTCGTTACAAAACAACCAACTGGAAGCAATACAACCAATCACTTATTAACCGTGGCTCTCTGACCTTTTGGATTGATGAAGAGGCAATAAACGGGTGGGCGCAAAGCAAACAGAGTAAGCGCGGGAGGCCACGTCGGTTCAGCGATTTAGCTATCACGACAGCGCTCATGGTGAAACGAGTTTTTTCTATGCCACTGAGAGCTCTGCAAGGGTTTATCGACTCAATATTTAGGCTTGCCCATGTTCCATTAAGTTGTCCGCATTACACCTGCATCAGTCGTAGAGCAAAGCAAGTTGAGGTCTCATTTAAGACTAAAGCGAGAGGAGCAATACAGCACCTGGCCATTGATGCAACTGGCCTAAAGGTTTATGGCGAAGGTGAATGGAAAGTCAAAAAACACGGGACAGATGGTAAGCGTAGAGTTTGGCGAAAGCTGCATATTGCCGTTGATACAAGCACTCATGAAATTATCGCAGCCGAGCTAAGTTTATCGACGGTTACAGATGGAGAAGTCCTCCCGAACTTACTGAAACAAACACGCCGAAGTATCCTTGAGGTGTCTGGTGATGGAGCTTACGACACGAGATTGTGTCATGCTGCTATTAAGATTAAGGGAGCCATTGCGCTTATTCCCCCAAGAGAAGGGGCAGCCTTCTGGGAGCGTGGTCATCCTCGAAACCTCGCCGTGGGTTGCCAGAAGTTATACGGCTCAAATAAGTATTGGAAAGAGCGGTATGGGTACCACAGACGTTCACTATCAGAAACAGCGATGTATCGAGTTAAACAGTTACTAGGAGGACGATTGAGCTTAAGACATTACAATGCGCAGGTGGGTGAGACTTACGCGATGATAAAAGCGTTGAACAAGCTTACTGGGTTAGGTATGCCTGAAACTTGTCGTATTGACTAAGAAACACACGAAATGGGGTAGCTCTATCTATAAATTTAATTACGCAACAAAGCCTCGCTAAGCTCATGATAAAAGCCCCTTCAGACAAATTATTTGTTATACGTACAGAATAAACCCAAAGATGTATAGAAGAAGCGAGCAGTAACCCAACCAAGGCTGCTTTAACCAGTAATATTGAAGGTAGTGCTCTTAACTTCCTATAACAGAAAGGCAGTAGCAATAGACTCGCAAGAATAAAGCGACCAGCGATAAACGCCCCACTAGAGATTTCTTGTAAAACAAACTTTGACGCTAGCCAACCGACCACAGCACATAATGTGGCAAACAGTAAATAGAGCTCCCCCCGTACACGGCTCAGCATAGTGCTATTCATCAAACATAACGACGATTTTACCCACGGTTCTTTGGTCTCGCATTTTCATTAATGCGTCGCCAGCTTCCTCCAAAGTGATATGAGTAATCTTAGGGGCTTGGATGCTTTTCGAATTCAATAATGAATTAAATGCGTTCCCTGCCTTAACGATTCCTTGAATACCTTGCTCTCCATTTCGATATCCTGCACCTAAACTGAGTTGATGGAGGGTAATGCCTCTCAATTTCGCGGACTCATAAGTAGTAAGATTAGCGGTCTCTACCAATTCAACCATCTGACCTTCATATTCCAGCACGTTTGCACATATTTGCTCTGAAGATCCGCCAACACAATCAAGCGCAACCTCGACACCAAGATCACCTGTTATAGAAAAAACCTCTTGTTTTATATCTGCTTTATTATAGTCAATGGCATGGGTAGCCCCTAAACTCTTGACGTACTCTGTGTTTTTACCTGAACACGAAACAATAATATTCTTAACACCAAAATGTTTGGCAATTTGGATGGAAAAACTTCCAACACCTCCTGCACCGCCTGCAATAAATATAGAATTTTTTGTTTGTATATTCAGCCTGTCAACAAGTGCTCGCCATGCAGTCCACCCTGCACAGGGCGTGGATGCCGCAACATCAATTGGAACATTAGGTAAGTGCGTTAAAGCATCAACTCGCTGCACCGTATACTCAGAAAGCCCACCATATTGACGCAGCATATCACCATGAAAAAGAACTCTATCGCCGATTTTCCATTCGGATGGAGCTTGCGGTAATTGTACTATTTCGCCAACAACATCTAACCCTACAACAAAACTATTACTCATTTCTGGAGCACTCTCGTGCCAGTTAACTATTTTTGTATCAACGGGGTTGAGCGCACAAGCCAACACTTTCACAACAGCTTCATCGCTTGTTGGTTGAACCGCAGGTAATTGGCACAAAGAAAACTCATCCTTGCTTGATTTATAAGCAACAGCTTTCATTTTTATATCTCTATGATAAAAAAGCTTCCACGAATTTAGGGAAGCTTTTATTGACGACTAAGTTAATGAATCAGCCCGGAGTGTCGAGCTACATACATTGCACCTATCGCAGAAAGGTCTTCAACTTCATTGCAATGTGTAATTTTAACATCTGGATATAAGGAACGAATTAGCGCACCAGTAGCCTCACACAGTAACCCTTTCCCTCCAATATATATTGGAGTATCAGGTGTAAACTTTAATTGAGGGGCACTTTTCAGCGCTTTAATATCAGAATGTAAAATAATACCAACAAGGTAATTTGCTAATTGTTGATGACTTTCTCCACCAAACTGCTCTTTCAATCGAATAGTAAAGAGAGCATGGCCTAAACCGTATTTTTCAACAGCACCATAACCAGCTAAAAGCGACGATTTGCACAGTTCATTAGCAAATTTATCTTGTAGTGAACTCGTTAATATTGTGTGATGAGTAATAATTGAATTCAACTCACCAGCTAACGTTGTGCAGCAACCATTGATAGCTTGTGAAGCACTAATAGAAATAAATTTAGAGTGAGAACCAGGTAGCGCAATAATTGCGTCATGGTTAATGTCGAATAACTCTGCTATTGCTAAGGCCTCTACCTCTTCACCTCTCATAATATCAAGCCCTTCCACTGATTTGATATTATTGGTATCTAAGTTTTTCAACCCTGGAACAAAGTGAATTGGCGTTTCAGATATCTCTGGAAATACTTTACTGAAGATATTGTTGGAGAAGTCCTGTAATGATACGGGAGCAACTAAATGAGGTACTTCAACCAACCCTAAGTTTGACGTTATCATGCCAGCAGCAAGAATAGCTTCAATGTCTTCGTTAGCTACATTATGTTCCAATGTAAGCTGTGAAATAGCCTGAGAAATAGTAGACAGAAGTTGAGTGTTATTCCCATCAATACTCGTATTTCTCACACCGACTTCCGCCTTAACGATCCCAATACGCTTTTTTCCTTCAAAAAGCGAAACTCGCGTATTAGTTGTTCCTGCATCTATGGTAATAATCATACACTTTCTCTAAAAATAGGGGCAGCAGCGCTACCCCTCAATTGACTGACGGTAATTCGTTTAAATTACCGATGAAGAGCAATTAAATTCGACCGAATTTAGCAAGTAGTTGTTCTACCGTTGCGCCGTTCAGAATCTCTTCACGAACCTTCATCTCGTTTTCTGCTAACTGTTTAGCTGCTGGGTATACTTCCTCAACATGCTCGTAAGCAACAACAGTAACACCCAGCTCATCAGCAACAACAAGGTCACCCGGGTTCACGATTTGACCGCCACACACTACAGGTACATTAATTTCAATCGGTTCAGTACGACCAGTTTCTGCCGAGTGAGCTGCACGAGGTGATACAGAACGAGACGCGATTGGGAAGCCAAGAACTTTCGACTCATCAGTGTCACGTACAGAACCATCAACAACAGCGCCAACAACACCAGCAGCGCGAGCTAGACCAGACATCAAGCCACCCCAGATTGACGTATTTGGAGTGCCGTTTGCATCGATAACAATAACGTCGCCCGGCTGAGCAATATCAAAAATTGGTAGACAATCTACGATATCGCCTGGCTTAAGTTTTACTGTTAGTGCAGTACCGATGAATGGTTTATTTGACGAGCGGAATTTGATCTCATGATCCATAACACCGTCACGCTTAAACGCATCACTAAATACCGCACTGACGCTCAAAACGTCTGTCATTTCAGCACATTTAGCAATTAGTTCTTCATTCACTTGCGGACGAGGGTTAATGATTTTTTTTGCGTATTCCATTTTTACTTCCTAATAAGTTGTATTGCTTGGCTGTAGCGACAAGCGTTTTCGTAAATTGTGTTAAATTCTTTTTTATCAACAATCGTGTTGTTGACAAGGTTCGAGCCTATTCCAAAACCAACAGCACCCGCTTTGGCAAACTCAGGAATATTGTTACTATCCACTCCGCCGACAGCGATAAACTTCAAGTCAGACAGAGGCGCAGCTAATGCTTTCAAATACTCGGGGCCAAGAAGCCCTCCGGGAAATAGCTTAATGAAGTCAGCTCCAGCATCATGTGCTTGCACAGCCTCTGTGGCGGTCATAACACCAGGTAAAGATACCAACTCAGCATTTCGTGTTGCCACGACAACATCGGCGTTGAAATCGGGGGAGACAATAAAGCTGCCTCCGATTGCTTTTACAGTTTCAACTTGCTCAACCGTGGTTACTGTTCCTGCACCAAAAATGAGTTTGTCTGCATATTCACTACTAAGTACTTCAAGCGCAGCAATAGTGTTTTCGTCACCATTTTTTCGGTCAAAGGTCACTTCAACTAGGCGGACTCCACCTTCATAAAGTGCATCCATTGTTGGGCGAAGGCTTTCAACGGAAATACCACGCACAATGGCAAAAACTTTATGCTCTTCAATTGCAGCAAGTGTTTTTTCTCTCATCATGCGGGCTGTTCCATTCGTTTTTTGTTAGCTTGTTCAGACAAAGGCGTTTTCACTCTTTGCACTGGATCCAACGGCTTACCACCAAGCAGTACCGCTTTAGCGTTTTCAGCAGCTATGCGACGACATTCTTGAAATGCTTCTTCAGAGACATACGCAACATGAGGTGTCACAACACAGTTATCTAGGCCAAAGATTGGGTTATCTGCAGGGTTCCAGTTATCCAATTTTGCAGGCTCTTCCTCTGGGTCATCTAAACCAGCAGATGCAATCCACCCTTCCGTCAGTGCTTTATAAAGCGCTTTATTATCAACAACCTTACCTCGTGCGCCATTCACTAAGACCGCATTAGGCTTCATTTTTCTTAGGCGTTCTTCGTTGATTAATCGGTCTGTTTCTGGTGTATGTGGACACATCACATTCACCACATCCGATGTTTCGATTAACGTATCTAGGCTCACTTTTTCAACACCGAATGTGTTCATATATGAACTAGAAACATACGGATCAAAGGCAACGACCTTAAAGCCTAATGCAGTGACCTTCTTGGCGATATTTTGAGCAATGCGACCAAAACCTATTAGTCCCCAAGTTGATGAGCGAAAACGCTTTGGAACTAGACCGTCAATATCCCAGTGCCACTTCCCTTCATGAGTCGACTTGTCGTATGCAGGTATACGTCTAAACAGAGTTAGTCCCAATGAAATAGAGTGGTCAGCTACCTCATCAATACAATAATCCGGTACGTTTGATACTTTGATGCCATGGTCATAGCAGGCTTCGACATCCAAGATGTCTACACCGATACCGTAGCGGCAGATTATTTTGCAGTTTTCCAGCTGCTCAATAGTGCTTCTAGGAATTTTCGCGTACTGCTGAAGAATCGCGTCAGCATCCTTTGCCAATTCGCCAAGCCCAATACCAGTCTTACAGTTAAGGCCAATAACTTCAGCACCGATTGGTTCTAAAACGCTTCTCTCAATGTCTAAATCTGGGTAATCAAAATCGGAAACATAGACTTTGAATTTCTTTTGTTCTGTCATTCTGTTATTCCTTTACTTCGCAATCTAACATCTGAGATCTAACATATCAGCTAAAATCCCTTTGAAAATACACAAAGAGCCAAACTGTGATCAAAGCCTTAAAACCCGACCAATTACGCTAAATATGCTTAATAAATCTTCTTTTGTAAGATAATTGACCCTATGATATCTAACATATCAGTCAACATCCCATAGCGAGAAGTAGTATGAAATGGTTAAATGATAATTTGGAAGCTGCCTTGGGGGGCGCGTTATTAGCGGGGGTAGTTCTTCTAATAACAGTACAAGTAATAATGCGTTATGTATTTCAAAACGCACTATCGTGGTCTGAAGAGCTTACGCTCTGGACATTCATTTGGTTTATTTGGATAGGCATTTCTTATGCTTTCAAAGAACGAAAGCATGTTAAGGTCACTTTTTTCCAAGACTTGCTTCCAATTAAAGCAAAAGCGGCTTTAGAGGTAGTCATCGACATCTCTGTCATAGTCTTCTTACTTATCATGACATATCAGTCTTATAAGTTGATTTCTCTACCATATGTTCTTTCTCAAAAGTCGGTAGTATTGAACCTTCCAATTGCGATTTTATATGCTTCCGCCCCTGTCGGTTCTTTATTATCCGTTTTCCGCATCATTCAGTTTTACGTAGCTAAACCAGCTCAAACATCACTACCGATAGGGGGGTAATATGTCAGGTATTATTTTATTCGTAGCATTAGGTCTACTTTTAGCGCTGGGCATGCCTATCGCGATGAGTTTAGGTATAAGTTCTCTGCTTGTAATGAGCTTCGTTGACGGGACTCCGCCAATCAGTTTAATGGCACGTTCAATCGTAACAGGAGCAGACTCATTCCCATTAATTGCTGTCCCACTGTTTGTTTTGGCAGGTGATTTAATGCAAAAAGGCGGACTATCTGCACGAATCATTGGCTTTGCCTATTCTTTAGTTGGTCACATCCGCGCATCACTTTGTTACGTAAACGTCATTGCTTCTATGTTCTTTGCTGCTATTTCAGGATCTGCACCAGCAACTGTAGCTGCAATTGGTTCAAATATTATTCCTTCAATGACTCAGCAAGGATATAAAAAGGACTTTTCTTCAGCACTAACTGCGTCAGCAGGTATGATTGGTGTCATGATCCCACCAAGTATTCCATTTATTATCTATGGTGTGTCTGCAGAAGTATCGATCGGCAAACTATTCTTAGCCGGTATCATTCCGGGTGTTTTATTCGGCCTAACATTCATGCTGATGAGTCGAATCGTTGTACGAAATCAACCTATTATGGATGTAGAACCCACTCCATTTAGTTGGTCTGGTGTCGTATCACAATTTAAAGATTCCATTTGGGCTCTTATTGTTCCTGGTATCATTCTTGGTGGTATATATGGCGGTATATTTACCCCAACAGAAGCGGGTGCTGTGGCGGTTGTATATGCTATTGTTTGCGGTTTATTTATCTATAAAGAAATCAGCTTTGCTGATCTTCCAAGCATATTTGCACGCTCTACATTAACTTCTGCAACAATATTAGTATTAGTGGTCTTTGCGGCGGCTTTTGGTCGATTAGTGACTTTTGAACAAATACCTACCGCAGTCGCAACAGCATTGGTAAACATCTCTGACAATCCGATTATTATATTGCTTCTAATTAATATTATGTTATTGATTATCGGCATGTTTATGGAAACTATATCAGCAATTATTATTTTGACGCCTATATTGTTACCTGTTGCCGTTAAAGTAGGTGTAGACCCTATTGTCTTTGGTGTAATTCTTACCGTGAACTTAGCCATTGGATTCTGTACTCCACCTTTAGGGGTAAATATATTTGTGGCAAGCCAAGTATCTAATGTAAGTATCGAGAAAATATCTAAAGCCCTGATACCATTTATAATTTCCATGCTAGCCTTGCTACTAGCAGTCACTTTTATCCCTGAATTATCACTATTTCTCACTCGGTTAGTGGGGTAAATATTAAAGAGTAACTAAATAAAGCTTCGGATTAATTCTGAAGCTTTTTTTATATTTATTAATTAGCGTGACTCCCCTCACAGCAAAATAAAAGCCACCATGTAATATCTAACATATCAGATGTCACCAACATTTGTGCGAAGTTGGACCATATAAAAATAGAACTCTGAACACCTACAAGGGAATATCATGAACAAATTCGTTTTAACTGCTGCTGTATCAATGCTTGCACTTTCTACTTCAGCTCTTGCTGCAACTACCATCCGAATTGGCCATGGTGCCAACGAGAATTACCACTTACACCGAGCTTTAGAAAAGTTCAAAAAAGATGTGGAAACTAAATCTCAAGGCGAGTTTGAAGTACAGATCTTTCCAAGCTCTCAAATGGGACCGGATCGTGAAATGATCGAAGGTGTTCAATCTGGAATGTTACAAATGGCTGTATCACCGTCATCATTTTACTCTTCATGGGACTCATCTTTCGACGTTGTAGAACTGCCGTTTATCTATCCAAGTAAGCAAGTCGCACTCGATACTGTTCATAGTGCTGCTGGTGATAAAATGCTAGACAGACTAAACAATATGAACCTGCAAGGCCTAGGTTGGCTGGAAAATGGTGTACGTCACGTGTCGAATAGCAAGCGACCAATTACCTCTCCAGAAGATCTGCAAGGTCTTAAGATTCGTACAATGAAAGTCCCTGCTCACGTGAAAACATTCAACTCTTTGAATGCAACAGCAACACCAATGAACTTTGGTGAGGTGTACTCTGGTCTTCAGCAAGGTGTCGTTGATGGCCAAGAGAACCCAATCGCACATATCTATTCTCAACGCTTCTACGAAGTTCAAGATTACGTCAGCCTGACTGGCCACGTGATCACTTTCTATATCCCAGCAATGAACCTTGAGTTCTGGCACTCGTTATCACAAGACGATCAGCAGCTGATTAGCACAGCGATGCGCGATGCCGAGATTTACCAACAAGAGCTGGTTACTCAAGAGGAAGGAGCTCAAATTGAATCATTCAAAAAGTCTGGTACTCAAGTTAACTCTTTAACAGAAGCCGACCTACAACAGTTTATTGATGCTACAGAACCTGTTCGTCAAGAGTACAAAAACAAGCTTGGTGCGGATGTGTATGATACTTGGATGAAAGCAATCAAAGAGAATTCGACACAAAGCTAATTTTTATTAAAGCCGGTCATATTTTAAAGAGAGGGTTCGTCCTCTCTTTTTCTAATTGGGGAACGCTATGTTTGAAAAAAAAATAGAATTCACTTTGGATGGTGGCTTCGAATGTGAATTGCCACAAATGATGGAAGTCCATCAATACTTTCAACGCAATAAAATTCACGATATCAGCGAGCATGTGAAACGCTCTCTGAACTCTTACCCAAACCCAGAACGACTTGCTGGTCAATCTCTTGCAATAACGGTCGGCAGTCGTGGTATTTCAGGCCTTATTCCTGTCCTTCAAGAAACGGTCAAGTTTTTAAAGTCACACGGAGCACATCCGTTTATCGTACCTTCTATGGGCAGCCATGGCTCGGCAAACGCCGAAGGACAAGTTAAAATTCTTGCTTCCTATGGTATTACTGAAGCATCAATTGGCACAGAAATTCGCTCTTCCATGAATGTAGTGAAAGTATGCGAAATGCCTGATGGTGTGCCGCTTTATCTAGATAAAATGGCAATGGATGCCGATGGCATCATTCTCTGCAATAAAATAAAACCTCACGCAGATTTTAAAGGGCAAGTAGAGAGCGGTTTGCTAAAAATGCTATGTATTGGCTTGGGTAACCACCTTGGCGCATCTTCTTTACATCGATACGGGTTTCATAATTTCCATACGGTGATTCCTGAAGCCGGCAAGAGACTACTTGATCAAATTCATGTCCCATTTGCAATTGGCCTTATCGAGAATGCTTATGATGAGTTGATGGACATCGAAGTTGTCGAACAACAAGATATTCTGAATTGTGAGCCCATCTACCTCGCAAAAGCTAAACAAAACATTGCTCAACTACTAGTTCCAGATATCGATGTGTTAATCATCCAGGAAATAGGTAAGAACATCAGTGGTGAAGGAATGGACCCAAACGTCACAGGAAAGCCTGGCTCTGGTGTGTCTGGCTTCGAAGGACCCAACATTGGAAGCACAGTTGTACTGTCTCTAACTGAAGCCACACACGGTAACGGAGTGGGTATTGGCATGGCTGATATTACAACAAGAGAACTTGTGCAAGGGCTAGACCTTTCAGCCATGTATACGAATGCAGCAACTGCCGGTACGTTAGCCACAGCAAAAATTCCAATGGTGATGAATAGTGATTATGAAGCAATTGTTTTTGCATTAAAAACAGCCGCAATACACGACATTCGTCAAGCAAAAATTGTATGGATAAAAAACACGCTGGAACTCGATACTATCTATGTATCTGAACGCTTAGCATCGGTAATAGAAGGAATTGAGCAGGCAAGTTTAAAGGCTGAATCCCAAAAGTTCCAATTTGATAGTAACAAGAAGTTGCTACCTTGGAGTGCACCTTCACATCTGTAATAACTAAAATAAGTAAGTGGGATTCCCATTATTTACTTGGGTTATCCCACCAAAATGTTGATTCGATAGCCTTAGGCTACATCAAAATTATCACTGTGGCGTAAAGCTATTAATCATCTTAATGGCTGCACAGGCCGCCCCAAAACCATTATCTATATTCACTGTCATTAAACCGGCAGCGCAGCTACCCAAACACGCATTCAGCGCTAGTTGGCCATCTGCAGAGACCCCATACCCAACAGAGGTTGGCACCGCTATGATCGGTTGTGAAATAAGCCCAGATAATACGGTTGGTAACGCCGCCTCCATGCCAGCTACTGCAATGATGAGTTTAGCTTTATTCAGTTCATCTAAAATATTGGTTAAACGCCAAAGTGCAGACACTCCAACATCTTCATATAAAGTGGCTCCGATACCATGATAGTTTAACGTTCTCAAAACTTCCTGACATACAGAAGCATCGGAGGAACCTCCAGAAACAATGGCAATTGGATAGTTTGATACTCGAGGTATTTCTACTGCTCCATTCAGGATTGCAGTCCTCGAGGTCGCGCAGTAGTCCAGCTTCTGCTGACTTTGTGGTGAAAGTAACGCGTATTTACTTTTTTCTAGGCGAGTAAACAATAATGAGGTTTGTTGCTGCTCCCCTAGCCTTACTATTTTCTCTATTTGATCCATTGATTTGCTAGCACAGAAAATTGCTTCTTCTACACCGCAACGTGCACGACGTTCAAAATCAATAATAATATCCGCCATTACTTTGCACCTACAAAAGCACTGCCCATTTTATATGGCATAAACTGAATCGGAAGCTCTGATAAAGAATCTCGAACTAATTGAACAATCTCTTTCGTCATTGTGGTTACTTCACTTTCTGACAGTGTAGCGAATGTATCCTGCTGAATTTCGATACCTATCTGGTTATGTTGTACTCGACAACGTAGCGTTTGATTCGGGAAATATTGACGCAGGTACTTCTCAACTTTCTGAACCGCGCCTAGATTGGTGTCATTTATCTGTATTCCGGTCTCAATCCGGCTCGATAGACATGGAGATGCTGGTAAAGTGGCTAACTCATCTAAGTTCAAATACGTAGCAAGCGAACGAATTGCTGCTTTATCAATTCCAACTTCAACATAAGGATGTTTAACGCTGAACTCTTTTGCAGCAATTAAACCCGGTCGATAATCATCAAGATCATCCAAGTTTGTGCCTGAAACTAGCTCACCAAATTGAAAACTCGCCAAAGTGCTATATAAGCATGATTTACAGTAATAGCATCGATTTACTGGATTGTTTTGGTAATGAGGATCATCGAGTTCACCACTTTTGACGATTTCTAAATTCCATCCATATTTCTCAGCATGGTTTTTAATACGTTCAGTATCTTGTGAGGATACTGCGGAAGACAAAGAATGAATGATTTTCGCGTTACTTCCTAGCACGTTGTGAGCAATATACGCGAGAGTCATGCTGTCGACTCCCCCACTGGTTGCTACTGTTACCTTGCTTAACGTTAATAGATAGTCGCTAAGTTTGATTAAGTCATTATTAGTTGCAGTCATGATGAGAAACCTCTTCTGCTAAGGCTTTTAACGTCAATTTTTGTTGGTAGTTTGTCGGTTGATAACCTTCAAGATGAGAAGACTCAAGCTTACTGGTTACACTCCCATCTGGTCGAGTCACTGTTTTCACATCATAATTTTGCTTAGCAACTTCTACTTGGTGATGAGCACGAGGTAAAACGGTACGCTGACATTCCCAATACCTCACACCAATTGTCGAAGTATGAGACAAAATAAAGTCGATTACAGTTTCATGGCGCTAATGGCTCACAAAGTACATTAAGCGTACTGATATGACGGTTTTTTTTACCATGAGCAATCACCTCTGTTATTTCTAGAACGCCTTGCTGTAGACGGATCTCTTCCCGTGCAATAGCAAGCATTTCACTGGTCATGTCATCTATATCAAACTGAATATTCGTAACAGAATTTTGAGTTGGTGAAGCTTCAAATTTATCGGTTTTAAGCACCGTAGCACGAAGCAAGTTTGCCCTATCAGGTAAAGCTCGCTGACCAAACCCATAGCCATTACATAGCACTTCAGACTTAGGAATTCTTAAAGAAGGCTGCAGCCACGCAAGTATTGCCGCACCGGTTGGGGTTACTCTCTCTCCCATGACACCATCATCGACAATAGTAAAACCTTTCAATAGTTTTATTGTGGCAGGTGTCGGTACAGGAATGACACCATGAGCGCATTTTACTGTTCCACCTCCCCATGGAATCGAAGAGCATGACCATGATTCTGCCTTCGAATAATGGATCAACCAACTAGCAGAAAGGATATCTACAATACAGTCCCAAGCACCTACCTCATGGAAGTGAACATCTTCAATTGATTTACCATGAATTTCCGCTTCAGCTTTAGCCAAAAGTGCAAAAATACCTACAGAATTCGATTTAACTTCACTGTTTATAGGTAAGTTAACTAACATTTCACGAATGTGTTCCCAGCTCCGATGTTCATGACTATGACTATGACTATGACTATGACTATGACTATGACTATGACTATGACTATGACTATGACTATGACTATGACTATGACTACTATGATCGTGGAATGGTGCTAACTCAACATTAAATCGCTTTCCAGATAGTCCCTTATCCATTGCTGGTGTTAAACCGAATTCAACTTGAGCCTGATCTTTAATGATTTCCAAGTCATTAAACAGATCAACTTCCAACTCAGGCAAGGCGTCAAGCATTGCTGCTGTAAACATATCGCCGGCGATACCACCAATCAAGTCTAGGTGAATGTGCATATTGTTTCCCTCGAGCTTCTCGTACTACTACAGAACACTCTCTACTATATCTAACATATTAGCATCCATACTAAACTTGATAAGAGTGAATTCCCACACTCCAAACAAGCCAAAAATGGCATTTGTGACTCATATCCACTTGTCGGCAATCGCTTTACAAAAACCACCTAACATCTGATATGTTAGATGAACAAAAACTTAAATAGAACCGTTATATATGAAGATCATTTTTACGCTGCTTGGGCTATTACTAGCTTCCCCTACAGCGTTTGCACACGTCGTCGAATCACATTCAGGTATTGCTAGTGGTTTGTTACACCCTCTAACTGGCTGGGACCATGCATTAGTAATGATAGGTATCGGAATTGCCGCTGCAGTAAACGCTAAAAGCAATGCAAGAATAAGAGAATACACCGCAGCAACCCTTGTATTCGCTTTGTTAGTTGGCAGTTTAGTGGCTAGCGGTGGCTGGGTTATTAAAGCTTTCGAATCGTTAATTACTCTATCCATTGTCATAACTGGAGTCATTGTAATGTTAGGGCTGCTGAAGAAACCATTAGAAAAAGTTACCTACATGTGTACGGCAGCCATCGCTATGGTTCATGGCTATACCCACTTAATAGAAGCTCCTCATTCCGTGGGAAGCATGCCATTCATCATTGGGGTATGCATTTCAAGCATCGCAATCTACTACTTCGGGGTTGCTTGTGGAAAGCTGACAATGCACCACTCGCATATAAAGAAAATATCGATGGTTGTAGGCAGCATGTATTTGCTAATTGGTGCACTCGTTTCTATTTAATATGGCGATTACTGTTCACTGTTTAATTGATGTATAGTGATAAGCAATCGGGTAAAATGCCGAACAAATAATTTATTAGAGGTAACGAGATTGAAGAGTATTACTCGCCCTAAAAGCTTAACTGAAAATGTGGCTGAAAATTTACGCTACTCTATTGTGAGTGGTGAACTGTCACTCGGACAGCCACTCTCGGAAGCTTCACTATCAGAAACATTCAACGTTAGTAAAACACCCGTGCGTGAAGCCTTGTTTATCTTGAAACAAGAAGGGTTGATTGACATTATCCCTCAAAAAGGCAGCTTTGTTTTTAAACCTGATGAAAAATCGATTGTCGAGCTTTGTAATTTTCGAAGCTATATAGAGCCTATCGCTATCGCAGAATCTATTAAAAACAACCCTCAAGAATTTTTAGAAAGCCTTGAGATCTGTATTGTTAAGATGGAACACAAGCGCAAAAACAACGACTTTAAAGCGTTCTTATTACTAGATGGTGAATTTCACGAGTCCTTCTTTAAATACTGTGATAACTCAATTTTAAGAAAGAGCTACCAACTCGTCCAATTCCACATTGGTGCTATCCGTAGCCACCTAACGAGCACAGAAGACGCGTTTGACGACATTCTAGAAGATCATAGAAAAATCTATCAATTACTGAGCAACAACAACGTCAGTGAAGCGCAATCAGTCTTACAGCAACATGTATTGGATATAAAATCGATCATCGATGCTTGTGTACTAAATAAAAGTGCTTAATTTTTTAGAGCTGCCCCTTAGCCCATAAGCTGGCAGCTTATTCCACCATATCTAGCTGTACCCTTTTAAAGCTCCCTCACTTAGTATTAAACACCTTTAGCCCAACGCTACTATCTTGTATATCTTAAATAAAAATAGGTTAATCCCCTTAGCCGTTTGAAATTACGTTATTAATCCCAATATCAATGGTTACCTATTGCTCACTTTGAAATGTTCATGACTCAAGAAAAATTTTCAACCATCTACCAACGTGCGGCTCACCGTAAAGGCGGAGCAGCCGAGCTCGAAAAGATTGTTCGTGCGCCTCTTTCACAAGCCGAGTTATCACAAATCACCGACGACCGTTGGCTTGCAGCCTTTACTGAGAAGGTATTCCAGTGTGGTATTTCGTGGAATGTGGTGAGAAAGAAGTGGCCGCAATTTGAAGAAGTGTTCTTTGAATTCAATATCGAAAAAATGCTGATGCTGCCGAATGAAATGTGGGAACAGAAAGCACAAGACCCGCGTATTATTCGCCACCTCACCAAGGTAATGACCATCCCTGCGAACGCCACCATGATTCACAATGCCAAGCGTGAGGCGGATTCATTCTCACAAATGGTTGCCGAGTGGCCATCAGAGCGCATTACAGAACTCTGGGATTACCTGAAAAAACACGGCAAGCGTTTGGGCGGTAATACTGGCGCTTACACCTTGCGCCAAATGGGCAAAGATACTTTTATCCTATCTTCTGACGTTGAAGCGCATCTGCGCAGTACAGATGTGGTCGATAGCGGTCGTAACACCAAGCGAGCACAACTGGCAGCGGGCAAAGCCTTCAACGAATGGCAACAACAATCAGGCCGTAGCTTGAGCGAAATAAGCCAGATTGTTGCGTACAGCTGCGGTGATAATCGCGTCTAGTTTTGAGAAGAATGACTTAAAGCTCTAGATTGCACACAGTTCACTGCAAACTAAATGTTATAAGTCATTAACAAATAAGCGTGCATCGCACTTTCATCCAGTGGCATTGTATAGATAAATGTATACAATATAGAGTAATACTCATGAATTATTCTCGACCAAGCCAACTCGACTAAACAAGGGTCCTTATCTCTATGACAGTTCTCAAAAATTCTGTCTCCAAAGGTGTAAAAACGAAAGTAACAGGCCAGACTCAAGACGATGTTGTTTACTGCCATATCTTCGACGCGATACTAGAACAAAGGCTGCCACCAGCCACCAAATTAAGCGAAGAAGCCTTAGCAGAAATCTTTAGTGTTAGCCGCACCATTATCCGTCGTGCCTTGCTGCGTCTCTCTTTAGAACAAGTTGTGGTGATCCGTCCTAACCGAGGTGCTGTGATTGCAGCCCCAACAGTAGACGAAGCCAAGCAGATATTTAAAGCACGTGAAGTGATGGAAATTGCTATCACTGAGCTAGCGGTTAAAAACGCAACCAAAGCCCAAATCGACGAGTGTAGAAAACTGGTCGCGAAAGAGAACTGCGCCTTTGACCAAGGTGACTATGGTTCTGGCTTACGTTTATCTGGTGAGTTCCACATCAAACTGGCTGAAATGGCTGAGAACGCGCCACTGCTGGCTTTCCAACGTAGCTTGGTATCGCAAACCTCTCTGCTTATTGCCCAGTATGAAACCGGTAGCCACTCAAACTGCTCTTTGGATGAGCATGAAGGATTGCTGGATGCGATAGAGTCTGGCGATGAAGAGCAAGCCGTTGACCTAATGCGAGAGCATTTAAGCCACATTCGTTCGAAGCTCAACCTAGACAGCAGCACAGCTTCTAGTGATCTGCATGTCGTGTTCTCAGATCTGCTTAAGAGTAAGTCATAGACGATTCAAGAAGCGATTAACAACCATCATTCAACAACTTTTTTTTAACAATCTCCTGTTAAAAAAGTAAGAGAAGTAAGCCTCTGCGTTTACTTCTCTTTTTTATGCACTCTCCCCTAAAAATAAAGACGACGATCGGCTCACATCCATCTAAAACACTGCCTATTCTAGCCTCAACAACGATCTTAGCCTCTACAGAATCACTTCCAACAGTACCATAAACCTTGTCTTTATCTTGTATACATAGCCATCAATTCATTCACGCCATAAAACCATTCGCCATCAACCAAAACCCTTATAAAACATACAACTAAATATAAATTTGAATTGTATACAATCTACAATATCGCAATGTTGTTGCATTTTTGTAAATAAATAGTTGACCGCAGGGTCAGGATGGATAATTATTGACCTAGAAGTCAAAAAGAATACACATGGAAATATGTCGAAATACAAGGAGGTCTCTTGATTACTTTTTTGCTCAATCAGGAAATAAGACGTGAAGACAGTCTGTCACCTAACATGACAGTGCTCAACTACCTTCGTACCAAGATAAATAAAACGGGTACAAAAGAAGGTTGTGGGTCGGGCGACTGTGGCGCATGTACGGTAGTTCTCGGTGAAGTGGTTGATGGACAACTGCAATATCGCTCGGTGAACTCCTGCCTTACGTTCGTTTCAGCGCTGCATGGCAAACAACTGATCACGGTAGAAGATCTGCAAAATCGAGATCGCTCATTGCACCCAGTACAGAAGGCGGTGGTTGATTTTCACGGTTCACAGTGTGGTTACTGCACGCCGGGCTTCATCATGTCAATGTTCGCGCTAGGCAAAAACAAACCCGATGCGAGCAAAGAAGACGTCATGGAATCACTGGCAGGTAACCTATGTCGCTGTACGGGCTACCGACCAATTGTTGATGCCGCGATGTCGCTTTCAACAGACCAACCTTTAATCGACCAATTTGCTGAGCTTGAACGCAACACCATCAAGAAGCTAGAAAGTATTCAAGACACCGAGGCCAACTTACGCCTTGGTCACCTCACAGCTTTTTCCCCGAAAAGCACCGATGAGCTGGCCAAGCTTTTTCAAGCCCACCCGAACGCTAAGCTGGTTGCTGGCGGTACGGATTTAGCATTGGAAGTGACGCAATTCCATCGCGAGATTGAAACACTGATCAGCGTAAACCTTGTTGAAGACATGAAGGTATGTGAAGAGACAGACACCGACTTAATCATTGGTGCCAACCTTCCAATCAGTGACTCTTACTCACTACTGAAAAAGCACTACCCAGATTTTGGTGAGCTACTGCATCGCTTCGCTTCATTGCAAGTACGCAACCAAGGCACCATCGGCGGTAATGTAGCCAATGCTTCGCCTATCGGTGATACCCCTCCTCTACTGATTGCCCTGAACGCGAAGATCAAACTTCGTTGCGGCGACGAGTCACGTACCATGCCGATTGAAGACTACTTCATCAGCTACAAAGTGACGGCGCAAAAAGAGAGTGAATTCATTGAACAGATCATCATTCCTAAGCCAACCAACGACAGCTTCCGAGCTTACAAATTGTCTAAACGTTTAGACGATGACATCTCTGCGGTATGTGGTGCGTTCGATATTCAAATTGAAGATGGCAAGGTTTCTTACGCTCGTATCGCCTTTGGTGGTATGGCTGCAACGCCTAAGCGCGCGGCGCGTTGTGAAAACACGTTATTAGGCAAACCGTGGACAGACGCTAATATTAAGTTAGCGATGCAGGAACTGTATAACGACTTTGAACCGCTATCTGATTTCCGTGCAAGCCAAGAATACCGTTCATTGTCGGCGGCCAATATGTTGCGTCGTTACTTCATTGAACAACAGAACAAAAACAACCAAATCGAAACAAGGGTAACGTCTTATGTCTAAATCAAATTCCTCTGTTCACAAGAGCAATGCGATGACTCACGAAGAGATGGTTACCATTGCAAAACAAGACCTAAAAACTGGCGTAGGTAAAAGCGTTAAACATGACAGTGCAGCCAAGCAAGTCACGGGCGAAGCGGTATACATTGACGACCGCCTAGAGTTCCCTAATCAGCTGCACGTTTACGCACGCCTGAGCACTCAAGCACACGCCAACATCACCAAGATAGATTTATCACCGTGTTACGAATTTGAAGGTGTGGCAATTGCTATCCAAGCGAAAGACGTACCAGGTGAACTGGATATTGGTGCAATCCTACCGGGCGACCCACTGCTTGCAGATGGCAAAGTAGAATACTACGGCCAACCTGTGATTGCGGTAGCAGCTAACGATCTAGAAACTGCACGCAAAGCCGCGCACGCAGCCATTATTGAATACGAAGAGCTACCAGCGATTCTTGATGTCAAAGAAGCACTGGCAAAAGAGCACTTCGTGACAGAGAGCCACGCTCAACATCGTGGTGACTCGAAAGCCGCATTGGCAAAAGCAAAGCACGTGATCTCTGGTGACCTAGAGATCGGCGGACAAGAACACTTCTACCTAGAAACTCAAATCAGTAGCGTAATGCCAACCGAAGATGGCGGCATGATCGTCTACACCTCTACACAAAACCCAACCGAAGTTCAAAAACTGGTTGCGGAAGTGATTGGCGTGCCGATGCACAAAGTCGTGATTGATATGCGTCGCATGGGTGGTGGTTTTGGTGGTAAAGAGACTCAAGCAGCCTCTCCTGCCTGTATGGCAGCGGTGATTGCCCACCTTACAGGTCGACCGACCAAAATGCGCCTGCTGCGTAACGAAGACATGCAACAAACCGGTAAACGACACCCGTTTTACAACCAATACACCGTCGGTTTTGACGACTATGGTGTGATTCAAGGTGCCGACATTACCGTTGCAGGTAACTGTGGTTACTCACCAGATTTATCAAGCTCTATCGTCGACCGCGCGATGTTCCACTCAGACAACGCTTATTACTTAGGCGATGCAACTGTGGTCGGTCACCGATGCAAAACCAATACAGCGTCGAACACCGCTTACCGCGGCTTTGGTGGCCCGCAAGGTATGATGACCATCGAACACATCATGGACGAGATTGCGCGTTACCTGAAAAAAGATCCTTTGGAAGTACGTAAGGCGAACTACTACGGCGAAGAAGGCCGTAACGTAACCCATTACTACCAAACCGTTGAAGACAACTTTTTACCTGAGATAACCGAACAGCTTGAACGCAGCAGTGACTATCACGCACGTCGTAAAGAAATCGCTGAGTTCAACAAGCAGAGCCCTATCTTGAAGAAAGGTCTTGCTATCACACCGGTGAAATTCGGCATCTCGTTTACTGCGACTTTCTTGAACCAAGCAGGTGCGCTTATCCATATCTACACCGATGGCAGTATTCATTTGAATCACGGTGGTACGGAAATGGGGCAAGGCTTGAACATCAAAGTGGCACAAATCGTGGCACAGGAGTTCCAAGTCGATGTCGAACGTATACAGATCACCGCTACAAACACAGACAAAGTTCCGAACACATCACCAACCGCAGCCTCATCGGGCGCCGACCTCAACGGTAAGGCCGCGCAAAACGCCGCAATAACCATTAAGCAGCGCCTGATCGATTTCGCTTCTGCACACTTCAAAGTGTCCCCAGAAGAGGTGGTGTTTAAGAATGGCATGGTGCAGATCCGCGATGAGATCATGACCTTCAACTCATTTGTTGAACTGGCTTGGTTTAATCAAATTTCGCTATCAAGCACTGGCTTCTATCGCACTCCGAAGATCTATTACGATCACCAGAAGGCGCGTGGTCGTCCGTTCTACTACTACGCCTATGGTGCTTCTTGTTCAGAAGTCATCATCGATACCCTAACCGGTGAAAACAAGATTCTGCGTGTTGATATTCTGCATGACGTGGGCGCTTCATTGAACCCGGCGATTGATATAGGCCAAGTCGAAGGTGGCTTTGTGCAAGGTGTCGGTTGGTTAACAACGGAAGAGTTGGTGTGGAACCAGCAAGGCCGCTTAATGACCAACGGCCCTGCAAGCTACAAAATCCCTGCGATTGCTGATATGCCGATTGATTTCAGAACGCACCTTTTGGAAAACCGTAGCAACCCAGAAGACACAGTCTTCAACTCGAAAGCCGTGGGTGAACCGCCTTTCATGTTGGGTATGTCGGTATGGAGCGCACTGAAAGATGCTATCAGCTATGTCGCTGTCGATGGCGCGATTCCTAAGCTCAACACACCTGCAACGCCAGAACGCATTCTGATGGCGATTCAGGAAGTCACTGAAACGGCTCCAACTTCGGTCGATGCTCAATCAGAAACGGCTTAGGGCTCATATCGCTCGTTTAGCGTAGGAAATACAGAAGGGATTTAGGAGGACATATGTTTAAGGATAATTGGATTCACGAACTGGCAAAACTGGAAGAGAACTACGAACCATGTGTGATGGTGACAGTGCTTGAAGACAGAGGTTCCGTTCCACGTGATGCGGGTACCAAGATGCTTGTCACTCGTGACCGAATCATCGCTACGATTGGTGGTGGTCACCTTGAACATGTGGCCACTAAAATGGCGCGCGAGATGCTGATTGCCAGCGAAAAATCACTCAAAGTGGAACGCTTCAACCTAGGTGCTCGTTTAGGCCAGTGTTGTGGCGGTATGGCTACATTGAGCTTTGAACCAATAGGCACTCAACAGAATCACCTTGTGTTGTTTGGTGCAGGCCATGTGGCAAAGGCGCTGCTGCACATTGTTGCGACCCTGCCCTTCCGTGTGACCTGGATTGATGAACGCGAAGAAGTATTCCCTGAAACGCTGCCACACGGTGTGAAGAAGCTTGTCTCAGACGATCCGGTTGGCGAAGTGAAACACATGCCACCGAACAGCTATTACCTCGTGATGACGCACAACCACCAGCTCGATTTTGACCTAACTAAAGCCATTATCGACCGTGAAGACAGCCGGTACTTTGGCATGATTGGTTCTCTGACTAAGCGCAAGAAGTTCGACTTCCGCTTAGAGCAGCGTGGCTACAGCCAAGAACAAATTGAAACTATGCTTTGCCCTATTGGTATTAGCGCTGTGAATGGCAAACACCCTGCGGAAATTGCGGTATCGGTTGCAGGTGAATTGATCGCACACTATCAAGGCCAAGCACTTGAACAAAAGCGCCCAACCAAACACTATCAAAATCAGGATTTGACCGATCAACACAGTCAACCAAGCGACGTAGGCGAACCACCATTGGAAGAGAAGATCGCCTAACACAAGTCGCAAAGCTTCAGTGGCCATAACGTCGCTGAAGTCATTAAAAGGAAGTAAACATGACAATCCAACGCAAAGCTTATCGCGCCAGTATTTTACACAGTGTCGCCGACCCAAAAGATGTCGGTATCGATGAGTCTTACGACTATTTTGAAGACGGTGTTTTAGTGGTTGAGAACGGCCATGTCGTCGACTTGGGCCCTGCCGACGAGGTATTAGCTCGCCAACCTAAAACACTCGAAGTAAAAGAATACAAAGACAAACTGATCACCTCTGGCTTTATTGATACGCACATCCACTACCCTCAAACAGGGATGATCGCGTCTTACGGTGAGCAGCTTCTTGATTGGTTAGAGAACTACACCTTCCCAGAAGAAAAGCGCTTCAAAAACCCGGTTTACGCACACAAAGTGGCGAAGTTATTCCTAGACGAATTGGCAAGCAACGGCACCACCACTGCACTCGTATTTGGCACGGTACACAAAGAGTCCGTCAACGTGTTCTTTGAAGAAGCCGAGAAGCGTAACCTACGCATGATCGCGGGTAAGGTATTGATGGATCGCAATGCGCCAGACTACCTCACCGATACTCCAGAATCAGGCTATGCAGACTCAAAAGAACTTATCGAGAAATGGCATAACCGTGGTCGCTTGCTTTACGCCGTGACACCTCGTTTTGCGCCAACCAGCACACCAGAACAACTTGCTACTGTCGGTAAACTGCTAGAAGAATACCCAGACGTGTACATGCACACTCACCTTTCTGAAAACGAGAAAGAGATCGAGTGGGTGAAATCGCTGTTCCCAGAACGCGACAGCTACCTAGATGTGTATGACCACTATGGCTTGCTGCACAAACGTTCGGTATTTGCTCATGGTATTCACCTTTCTGATTGTGAATGTAAACGCCTTGCCGATACTGAATCTGCCATCGCCTTCTGCCCAACTTCTAACCTTTTCTTAGGCTCGGGTTTGTTCCGATTACCAGAGATGGAAGATCACGGTATTCGTGTCGGCGTGGGTACTGATGTAGGCGCAGGCACCAGCTTCTCAATCCTGCAAACAATGAGTGAAGCGTACAAGATCATGCAGCTACAGCATAAGAAGTTGCACCCGGCTAAGTCGCTGTTCTTGGCAACACTAGGCGGTGCACGTTCGCTGCATTTAGAAGACAAGATTGGTAACTTGGAAGTGGGCAAAGAAGCGGATTTCGTGGTGTTGGATCTACACGCAACTCAGCTGATGCGCTTTAGAATGGAACAAACCACCAAGCTTGAAGAGAAGCTATTTGTACTAATGAGCTTGGGTGACGACAGAACCGTTAGCGAGACTTACATCTACGGCGAAAAGGCCTACGATGTGAACTTCAAAGATTACAAGAAGCTCGTTAGTTAGGCTTAAAACCGAGTAACAATCGCTAGGCAGCGACAGCCGTCGTTAATTATATAATCCGTCCAGATTTATCTAGCCTTGAAAGACCAGTTGCTGATGCCACTGGTCTTTTTTGTGCTTCATTCAAAGAAATATAAATTAACCGCTCACAGACAACGATCTTCGGTGACGCCAAGTCATTATATTGATAGGTTAATGTTTATACATTTCGACTTCATACTTCACTTTAGCGTCTCTCTAAAACATTCGTTTCTCAGCTAAATGGAAGCACTCAATCTAGAAAGGAATTCTATGTTCGAACAGGTCGTCAGCATTCTGTTTCCCGTTTTTGCTTTAGCCAGTGCTGGCTTTGCGGTGGGTCGTTGGCTCAAGCCCGATTTCAAACCGATCAATCGCATCAACATGGATGTGTGTATTCCTGCGCTAGTGTTTGCATCGCTGACCACCATGCCTCTCGACACAGAACAACTGCCACTCATCACCGCCTCTTTGGTCGCGGTGTTGGTACCTGCTTTATTGATGATTCCAATCTGTAAGATCTTTAAGCTCAACTTCAAAGCCTGGGCTCCGCCACACATGTTTCGTAACAGTGGCAACCTCGCGATTCCTCTGTTCACGTATACCTTTGGCGAGAGCGCATTAGCCCCTGCGGTACTGCTGTTTGTGGTGTCGGCGTGTGTGCACATTAGTGTTGGTTTGGCGCTATTAAGCGATGGCAATCCGATCAAGCAGATCCTCAAGATGCCGATCTTCTTAGCCGCCGCATTAGCGATGACGCTCAACTTATCTGGCATTGCAGTATGGAATCCAATCTACGAAGCCACATCGCTACTTGGCCAAGCTGCCGTGCCAATCATGCTATTGTCGCTGGGCTCGCAAATGGTTAACTTGAGGCTAAGTGGGTTAAAGGTTGGCTTGCTGTGTACGGCCCAATCGCTGTTTACTGGCGCCATCGCCTTTACCATCATCTACTTCTTTATTCCGCTACCAACACTGCACCTGCAAATGATGGTGCTGTTCACCATGCTGCCACCCGCCGTGATGAACTACCTGTTCGCAGAACGCTTCAATGTCGAGCCACCCAAGGTCGCGTCTATGGTGTTGTTCGGTAACTTCCTGAGCGTGGTTACTTTGCCTATCTTGCTGTCTTTCGCGCTGTCTTTATCGAACTAATTATTTGCACATTTATCCAATTTGAGCTCTGCGGTCACTTTCGTCAAACGCAACGCAATTGCGAAGCAGACTAAGTAAGGACTCACATACCAGAAGATGCTTTCTAGTGGCTGCTTCACCTGCGCTTCTCTGGTTTTAATGTATTGGTTCTTCTGTTTTTCATACTGACTCAACATGCCACTTACCCACACGGCGTCGCTTTCCACCAGCGATACGCTAGGTGCAGGAACCGTGAAATCAGCGGCGTTGGGCAACAGAGTGAAATCGACATCTTTGAATGTGATAGCCGTGTTCAAATACCACAAACACGCCTCATGGTGCTGTCCGTGAGAGTCCAAAGACGGCTGACCTGTACAGATGTCGCTTCTTAATTTATCCAAAGAGAACTGCTGAACCGATTCTAAAATCGCCACCGCTCTGGTTTGTTCCGTTTCAACCCAATCACCCGCTACTTTCGCACGAATCTCAGACACTGCACCCAGCATGCCGATACCCGCGAGCAGCGGCCATAAATAGTCCATCAATTTCCATTTGCGTCGGCTCAAGTTGAAGCCACACCAAATTGGAATATGTAAGATGAGCGTTAGCCCTAGTGATAGCAAAACGAAATTCAAGGAGCTAGAGAGCATGAGTTCGCTATCGAAGAAGTGCTTCATAATGAGTTACTTGCCTGTATGACAAAGAGTAAATTGATACTAGGTTCGATATTTGAAAAGAGTGTAAGGGGAAAGTAAAAACAGCACTAAAAGTTAAAATTTGGATGAATAACATCCAATTAAAACGTGTCGTTATTTCAAAGCCAACACATGCTCGATAAAAGCCGACTTCTTTTCACGGTATTCATCTTGTGGCCAACCTTCACAAGCAATTTTGAGGGTGTTGTATTGCTGAACTAATGCCGGATTCGCACGTAGTTTGTCACGAAACCGTAGAAAGCATTCGAACTCAGAACCATTGGCGACCACTTGCAACGCCACATCGTCCCCAGATGTAGACTCCAACATACACAGTTCTGGCGTTCTTAAGGTATCGAGTTTCTCTTTAAAGCCGAGTGTCGTGAGTTGTGCAGCGGCGTACTCAAGTTCACTCGATTCAATACCGACGAATATATCCAAGTCGCCTTTAGATACTGCCGATGGAATCGAGGATGCGCCGACATGCTCGACTCTCGCAGTAGGGAGTAGCTTCTTAATATCACGTTCATATCGAGCAAACATTTCATGACAAGCAGCTTGGTATTGTTCAGCAGGGTAGAATTTCATACTTCCTCACTTCTATGGCTGGCTCTGAGCATTAAAAACTATTGAACACACCGATAGTTATTAGAAATAACGCAATGCTAATCGCCCCGATATAAGAGATTCTGGTTCGCTCTTTTTCAGTTGGAATCAATGGGGGGAAGCGCCCTAATGTGAATACCTTACAGACTATCCAGCCAGAACCGTAACCAATGAGCTCAATCAAAAACGACTGAAGCAGATACCTAAAGAATGAGCTCAATGCCCTAAAATACGCAACTATTAAGTCTTCCATTTTCTGTCCTAAATAAGATCAATTTAGAACAGAAAATGCCATGGGTAGGGATTCATACCAAGAAGCTTTACTATACCTGTTATGGTTAAACTCCCTTCAAAGCGGTTACATTGAGTACATTATACGATTACTTAACTAAAACATCATGACGCTAAATCTGAACCCAATAATAAATCAATCCCTGCTTCATTGATTGAGTATTGATATACGCCATTCCCCCAACTATCATGCTCGATGGTTTTTTCAATATAACCAAGACGTTCCAATTTAATTGCAGCCAAACTGATTAAACTATCTGACTCGTGAACATCATTACAAATCTGGAAAAAGTCCAAGCCATCAGGGCGAGATGTGTGTGATGAAAGAACAACCGATAAGAATTTTAGATCTACTGTAGTAATAGGATAGTTTTTAGAGTTAACTTCCAACACCGTGTTAGCTTTCAGGGATTCTCTATTCAATAAACCTAACCTTTTAACTTCAGCCTTAACTAATGAGCAAGCTCTATTTGTTGCAGAAACAAGATCATCATCACTCCGATTAGCTTCATAATCTGCCGGCATTAAGCCAAGAAGATCTGTTGGTAAATGCATTTCTTGATTTCGAGGTTTAATAAAAAATGTACGCTCTTTCCCGATAGCTCCTACAAATAAACCCATTTCAAAAAGCACATTATCCCGCACAACATGTTGCTCTCGACTTCTTATCATAGCAATGTCATCCGGAGCAAAAATAAATAACGCGAAATCAACAGAAGATGACTTTGCAACTAAGTCATCAACACTAGTGGAGGAAAGCTTAAAAGTGCCATTTTTCCAAATAGTAACCTCAAATTCATGATCTAGATTGACATTAATAGCTTCTGCCACATCCAAACTTTCTACTGAAGACGCTATAAATATTCTAGGTTTTCTCATTGAAAACACCTTAAAAAAGCAATTAGCTGCATATAATATAGCTTGGCATATTATTACTCAAACACTGAAAACACTCTAAGTGACATATACACACATATGTAATTAACTAAATAGTATTTCTACGTTTCCTTTGCTCCAAAAACAAAAAGCCCCGGTTATAGGAACCGGGGAAACAGGGTGGGATGAGTTTGGCGCGTGCCCGTAAACCAAACTCTCCCCAAGCCTCACCTAAGACTCATGCTCTTAGGTAAAGGATGCTGAGTACTGTTATTGCAAAGTACGGTTATTGAAGCGTAGCGCCTTGCTCTACCCAAGTGCCGATAAGTGCGCGTTCTTCATCAGTCATTTGAGTCATATTGCCGAGCGGCATCACCTTAGTTGTTACCGTTTGAGCAACAATTCTTGGGACGTTGGCTTTAATCTCTTCTGGCGTATCAAACATCACACCACCTGGCGCAGCAGCAAAAGCAGCATGGCTAGGGGTTGATGAGTGACACACAGAGCAGCGCTCTTGAATGACTTTGTTGATGGTTTCAAAGCTGACGCCTGCACTCGCAGATTGCGTTGCGTGTGCTGGAGCCTGTTGAGCATCTGTCGTTGGTGCAGCAGTGCTGCTCGCAGCAAGTTCTTCTGGAGCCAATTCTGTCGCGCTCACTTGCGCTTCTTGAACCACTGGCGTTTGCACAACCGGAGTCATCTGTTTTTTCGCGTAAGGTGAGGTAACAAACGCGAGAGTAATCATACCCAATGCCGCGACTGGCACGGTCCATGCAAACTTCTGACTACCATGACGGGTGTTGAAGTAGTGACGCACCAAGATGCTGAAGATCGCTAAGCCAGCAAGGATCAACCAGTTGTATTCCGAGCCATAAGTGCTTGGGAAGTGGTTACTGATCATGATGAACAGCACTGGCAGTGTCATGTAGTTGTTGTGACGAGAGCGTAGTAAACCTTTCGCTGGCAATGCCGGATCCGGTTCGCGTTTCTCTTCAATCGCTTTCACCAAGTTGCGCTGCGCAGGCATGATAACGCGGAATACGTTACCCACCATGATGGTACCAATGATGGCACCCACGTGGATGTAAGCACCACGCCCACTGAACACTTGAGTTAGGCCATAGGTTGCAGCGACGAGCAGCACAAACAGCACAACGCCAAGCAACACAGGGGTTTTACCTAATGGCGAGTCACACAGTAAATCGTAGATAAACCAACCAGCAACGAATGAACCAATACCAATCGCGATTGCCGTTGTTGAATCAAGGCCAGAGCCCGGTGCAATCAGGTAGATCTCAGCGTTGAGGTAGTAAACGACACCCAGTAGACACACACCGGTAATCCACGTGAAGTAGGCTTCCCACTTGAACCAATGCAGGTGCTCTGGCATTTCTGGTGGTGCAAGTTTGTACTTCTCTAGGTGATAAATACCACCGCCGTGAATCGCCCATAAGTCGCCTGAAAGGCCCGTTTTAGGGTTAACTCGGTTAAGGTTGTTCTCTAGCCAAACAAAGTAAAATGATGCGCCTATCCACGCAACACCAACAATCATGTGAATCCAGCGAATCGCTAAATTCAACCACTCTGTAACATGCGGATCCATAATAAACTCCTGTATCACAACGCTTTAGTTAAGCGTTGCTCTTCCTTGTTGTTTTCCTTTGGCAGATCGTCCAAATGCAATGCCACTCGGTCGCTGTCGAAATAAACTTCATCACAGTTGTGTCCTTCTCCGCCTCTATCGACAATCAAGAACTGGTCTTGATCGGTGAGCGCGAGAACTGGGTGATGCCACACCCCTTTGTGATAGTTCACTCCTTGACGGCCGTTGCTCAAGAAAGCTCGGCTATTGGCTAACGTTGGGTTATCGCCTTTTGGTGCAACAACAATTAAATAGGGTTGACCAAGTAATGGAACGAATGCCTGAGAGCCAAGTGGATGACGCTCTAACATTTTGATGGTCAGTGGGTAACTCAACGGTGTGGCCTGGAAGATGCTGATGATCGCTTCTCCGTCTTGGTCTTGTACATCCGTTGTCGCTAACTTGTGGTAGCGACGTGTTGATCCACTGTTGATCATGAAGAAATCACTATTATCGGACTCGATAACATCGCCAAACTCAGCAAAAGCCTGCTTGGTTAACGGTTCGATTGATAAACGACGTATTCCATTACTCATACTCATTTCCTTACCTATTTCGCTTTCGTACCAAATAGACGCAAACGGCTGATACCACCATCTGGGAATATGTTTGCACGTACGTGGGTAATCGCACCAAGGTCGTTTACCTCAGAAATGAACTCGTGAATCTCGTGCGCTTGCAGCTTTTGTGCTGGCAAGAGTTCGCGCCAGAATAGGCTTTGTGTTTCTACTTGGTCGTCGGTACCGCCTTTCACGTAAGCCGCTTGAATTGAGCAGCTGTCAGGGTAGTTACCTTTGAAATGAGCAGTATCCACGACGATACGTTCGATGTTGCCTGGGTGGCCTAGTGCCACGATAACCCAGTCATTACCCGGCGTACGACGACGCGCTGTTTCCCAACCGTCACCCATGTTTTCACCGCGGCCTGGGCCTAAGATGTTAGCTTTGTTGCCGTAGTGCTCATCGCTACATGCGAGTGCTCGGCCACCGTGTTCAACCGATGCTAGGTCAACTTGTTGCTGAGAATCTATTGCTTCCCAATCGACACTTGGTCGGCCATAAACACGTAAGCGCGCGACACCGCCGTCTGGGTAGATGTTCAAACGTAGGTGCGTAAATACTTGGTCGCTTTCAATCGCTTCAAGATGATGATGATCACCTTGTAGCGCCATTGAAGGCAGAATTTCTTGCCACTCTGTTGCGTCCGTTGGTTCACCTTGTGGTGAATAACACGCGTCAATTGATGCCGAAGGTGGGAAGTTACCTGTGAAGAATGAGGTATCAATATCAACGCCAGCAATGGTGCCAGCTAGGCCAAGGCGAACGACACAGTGGTCATAACCTTCGCCACGTTTACGTCTGCTTTCCCAACCGTCCATCCACTTGCCGTTATCGTCGTATAAGTCGTCTTTCCACTCTGGCGCTGCGTGGCTGAGTAGACGGCTTTTATCGGCGAAAAAATCGTCTGTTGCGAAGGTAGCTTCTGCGCCGAGTTTTTCGTCTGCAAGGTTTATGAATTGTTCAAATGTTTGGGTCATGTCCGTGTAATCCTATCCAATTAATCAAGTAATAATAAAATGAGAACTTAGTGGCTTATGCTTTATTCAATAAGGCTTTGATAAACAAAGCTCTTGGCTCACTAAGACTGGGCTGAGATAGCTGTTAACTCCGTTAACTTACATATCCCAGAGACGAAACATCGCGATCTTGTTGATCTCTTGAATCGCCGTAGCAAACTCAGTTTCACTATCATTTCCTAATCGCATCTCGAACGACTCAAGAATTTGGTAACGATTGGCTCCCTTCACCGCCATGATAAAAGGGAAATTGAAGCGACTTTTGTAGCTGTTGTTGTAAGAAGTGAATTTTTCAAATTCTTCGGCGTTGCACTGGTCGATGCCCGCCCCCGCTTGTTCTTTGGTCGACGACTCGGTGAGTTCGCCGTTTACTGCTGCTCGACCGGCTAAATCCGGGTGAGCGTTGATCAAAGCCAACTGTTTGCCTTGGTCTGCACTTAACAAGATCGATGCCATTTTCAGATGAAGATTCTCGATATGGTCGTCTTCGGCATTCAAACCTTGGTCATACACCACTTCTGCAACCCACGGGCTGTGTTCGTAAACATCAGCAAAGTGCGCGACAAAGGTATCGCGGTCCATGGTTGTTGGTTGGCATGATCGAAATTCTGTCACGTTAAGCCTCCTTGCTTCAATGCTACTTTTGCTGTTGATGAATAGCGTTATTTGGTTGATAAGGATGATGCTGGAGCCAGTGGTTGGCGATATCGATTCGACGACATAACCACACGCTGTCGTGCTGTTTTACGTAATCTAAGAAACGTCTTAATGCAGCAATACGACCGGGGCGACCAATCAGACGACAATGCAACCCAACCGACATCATTTTCGGCGCTGTTTCGCCTTCCATATAAAGAGTGTCAAACGTGTCTTTTAGGTATTGGAAGAACTGCTCACCAGAGTTGAAGCCTTGCGCGGTTGAAAAGCGCATGTCGTTCACATCGAGAGTGTATGGGATCACCAATTGCGGATGACCAGTCTCGGTGTGCCAATAAGGTAGGTCATCATCATAGGCATCAGAGTCGTAAAGAAAACCGCCCTCTTCTGCAACCAAGCGACGCGTATTTGGACCCGTTCGACCTGTGTACCAACCTTGCGGGCGCTGACCCGTCACTTGTTGAATGATCTCAATCGCTTTGGTCATGTGATCGCGCTCTTCAGACTCATCAATGTATTGATAGTCGATCCAGCGATAACCGTGGCTACAGATTTCGTGCCCCGCTTCGACCATAGCTTTCGCTACGTCTGGGTGACGCTCAATGGCCATAGCGACCGCAAACACAGTCAGTGGAATTTCATATTCATCGAACAAGCGAAGAACACGCCACACACCCGCTCGGCTACCATATTCATAGATGGATTCCATGCTGATGTGACGTTCGCCTTTGATCGGTTGTGCTGACGGGATCTCTGAGAGAAAGGCTTCAGATTCGTCGTCTCCATGTAACAAACAACGCTCACCGCCCTCTTCATAGTTCAATACAAAAGAAACCGCGACGCGCGCATTACCTGGCCATTGAGGGTTCGGAGGATTCGCTCCGTAACCGATCAAATTTCTTGAATAATCCTTATTCATCCAAGTACTCCTAACATAAGTGGTTGGCTTAGCCGCTGTTTAGCTGGTTCATCAATATGATTCTTCTATTGGTGATTCCGCTGTTGGTTATTTCAAAACCGAGCAACCTTACCCCTGTACATTTATTGTATACAATTATTTACCTCAATGTAAAGATTTTGTTATTCAAGTTAAATTTGAGCATCGTTACCAATTAAAAACAATAACTTAACAAAACCAACACTCGCAAAAAAACGATAATCAAGATCTATAAATTCAGAAAAAACGATACAATGGTTAACATTTTTCCAACAATTCTCTTTACTAATTGTGTACAGTTCGTACATAGTTAGTGATAACAAAGTGACCAGTTACACTCTTTGCAAGGTCGAAACAGACAGATAAACCACGGAACAGAGGAGCGCCAAAAGCGCTATTAAAGGACTATGGGAAGATTAACAACACACGTATTAGACACGACTCACGGCTTACCGGGCACAGAGATCAAAGTAGATCTTTATAAGGTCAATGAAGACTCAACAGAAAAGCTGGCGACGGTGATCACTAACTCCGATGGCCGAACCGATGCGCCGATTCTGGCAGGGAATGATTTCCAACCGGGGAAATATCAATTGGTGTTTTACGTAGCGGATTACTACAAAAGCAAGGGTGTGGAATTGGATGGCGTGCCTTTCCTAGACGATGTTGTTATTCGCTTTGGTCTAGATGATCCAGAAGCGCATTATCACGTTCCTCTTCTCGTCTCACCTTACAGTTTCTCAACCTATCGGGGCAGTTAGTCTCGTGACCTAGAGCTTTGAACTAGGCTCACCGACAAATATTAAGCAGATTAGTGCGTGCATCTAAAATGATGCGCGCTCAGTAGGGTCTGTTGGCCTTTCGAGCTGATTTTTGCAGCGCTTTGTGGAAAATTTCTACAAGGCAGAGGCTTTGATGTGTAGCTAGCCTACATGAGAAGCCGATAACGCAGTAGAAATGAACCACAAAGGCTGCCCGAAGGGTTCGGCTAGAATCGTTTTATGCTTTGTTAAGAAGTATTTACTTAGAGTGACTAGGCTACATACTCCTTGCCGCGCCTAAAACGATTCTATCTCGAACAAAATTTAACCGCGAAAGGTCAACAGACCCTCAACACGCTCATATAAAAATACTAACAACGTTATTAGTTAGATAGTTGATGACTAAACAACAGATAACTAAAGAAATAACGGCTAGGAAAAAACCTTAAAACTTAATATTGAAATCTCGCTGTATTCAATAAATGGATCACAACATAAAAGGACTTGCTGACATGAGTGAGAGTAAAACAGAAATACTCAACCAAGACGCGAATAACGGAATTTTAGAGAAACTCTTTAAAATTAAGGCCCACGGAAGCAGCGTGAAAGATGAATTAATGGGGGGTGTGACTACCTTCGCCACTATGGCTTACATCATCTTCGTTAACCCACAAATTATGGCTGCGTCAGGCATGGATGCAGGGGCGGTATTCGTCGCAACCTGTATTGGTGCTGCGATCGGTTGTTTGTTAATGGGACTATTTGCGAACTGGCCTGTCGGCCTTGCACCGGGCATGGGCTTGAATGCCTTCTTCTCATTCACGGTAGTAAGCGAAATGGGCTACACCTGGGAAGTGGCGTTGGGTGCAGTGTTTATCTCCGGCATCTTGTTCGTCGGGATGAGTTTCTACAAGGTTCGCCAATGGATAATCGAAAGTATTCCGGTGAGTCTGCGTTATGCCATGACAGCGGGTGTTGGCCTATTCTTAGGTCTAATTGGCCTTAAAACAGCGGGCATCGTCGTCGAAAATCCAGCGACTTTGGTTTCTTTAGGGGATTTTACTAAACCTGAAGCTCTACTGGCCGCTATCGCCTTCTTGATCATCGCGGTACTCAGTGAGCGTAAAATATTTGGTGCCGTGTTAATCGGAATTTTGAGTGTGACTCTGGTCGGCATGATGCTTGGCTTAGTGCATTACAACGGCTTCTTCGCGGCTCCACCAAGCTTAGCGCCTACATTCCTAAAAATGGACATTATGGGCGCTCTCGATGTTTCAATGATCAGCGTTATCTTGGCTTTCCTTTTCGTCAACATGTTCGATACCGCAGGTACTTTGATGGGCGTGGCTGAGCGTGCAAATCTGACGAACCCTGAGACAGGCAAGATCGAAGGACTAAGCAAAGCGCTGAAAGCCGACAGTATCTCAAGTGTGGCAGGTGCGTGTGTGGGTTGTCCGCCAGTCACCAGTTACGTAGAAAGTGCCGCAGGCGTTGCAGCAGGTGCGCGAACTGGCCTATCTGCAATTGTGGTTGGCGTGTTGTTCTTAGCGGCGATTTTTCTATCGCCACTTGCAGGCATGATCCCCGCTTACGCAACCTCTGGCGCGTTGATTTACGTGGCGTTCGTGATGATGAGCAGCATGCAGCACGTCGACTGGAAAGACTTTACCAACGGCGCTCCAGCAGCGATTACTGCTCTGATGATGCCACTGACCTTCTCTATCGCCAATGGTATCGCACTGGGTTTCATTACCTACACTGTGCTGAAATTGGCGACAGGCAAAACAAAAGACATCTCAATTTCGATGTACTTCCTAGCGGCTATCTTCATCGCCAAGCTAGTATTCATCGGTTAACCCTATAGCTCCTGAGCAGTCGCTTCTTGATTGCTCACAGCGTTGCTTGGCTCGTTCGCAAGCCAAGCAACAACATGATTTTTAAGAAAGCTAATTGCATTGATGACGAGAGAGCATAACCCCTACCGATTCCGTGCATCTTTTTTATGACCCTACGCAGTTTGTAGAAGTCATTATTTGACCGCCAATCGCCTGTAAACGGAAACGCAGGCAGAGGAATATCAAATGAAACTTCTGTACACCCTAAATGAAAGACCGCCTCACGGCTTAACCTTCCTACTCGCTTTACAGCACATGCTCGCCTCGATTGGTGGCATCGTCGCTGTTCCCCTCATTGTCGGCGCTTCTATCGGCCTACCTAACACAGAGATCGTCTCGCTGATCAATGCGGCGCTACTAGCGTCAGGTATTGTGACCGTCGCTCAATGTCTCGGTTTTGGCCCTGTTGGCATTCGACTGCCCGTGGTTATGGGTTCGAGCTTTGCCTTTTTAGGTGTCGCTATCTCAATCGGTAACGAAGGTGGTGTCGCCGCTATCATGGGCTCGGCGCTTATCGGCTCGTTTGTCGTAATTGGTGCCAGCTTCTATATGGACAAGGTTCGGAAGCTGTTCCCAACCGTGGTAAGTGGTGTTGTGGTTACCCTAATCGGCTTAACCATTTTACCGGTTGCCATGAATTGGGTCGGAGACTCCCCAGCCAATACCGAACAATTCGCCACGCTACCTAAACTGTTTCTAGCACTGGTCTCTTTGGGGATTGTGGTTGGCGTATCGGTTTACTGTAAAGGCGCGGTTGCCGCTTCAGCTATCGTGATTGGTTTAGCTGGTGGTTACATTGTGGCGCTGTCGCTCGGCATGGTCGACCTTGAACAAATCAGCTCTGCCGCTTGGGTTGGCGGACCTGAACCCTTCAAATATGGCTTTACCTTTTCTGCCAGTGCCATCATCAGCATGAGCTTGGTGTACATCGTGGTGATCGCCGAAGCAACGGGTGACTTCATGGCGTTGGGCAACAACTGTCAAACCCAAGTCAGCGGTAAAGATCTAAAACGTGGGCTGCTGGGCGATGGCCTTGGTAGTACCTTATCTTCGATTTTAACAGCGATGCCATTGGCGTCATTCAGCCAAAACGTCGGCATTGTAGGTATCACAGGGGTAGCAAGTCGCTATGTAGTGGCTGCAACAGGCGGTTTACTAATTTTAGGCGGTTTATTCCCGAAATTAGCCGCAATTGCCGTCACAATTCCGAAACCTGTTTTGGGTGGTGTAGGTTTCGTGATGTTCGGTATGATTGCCTACGCGGGTATCCGCATGTTGATCAAGGCCGCAGACACCAAGCGAAATGCCTTGGTAATCTGTGTCGGTTTGGCGTCTGGCTTGGCCGTAACTTTCGAACCCAGATTGCTGCAACACTTACCGCATGATTTGGCGAACTTCCTTCACTCGGGCATTACCACAGGCACCATCATGACGGTTCTGCTAAACCTTGTGTTACCAAAATCATCAAAAGCTGAAGAACAAGAAGCGTTAGCCGAGAGCCAAGCGCAAGTTGAGCTAGAAATGAAAGAACAGGCTGAAGAAGAACTACACTCAGACGAGCAATTAGAGATTCAACAAGCAAGTACAGAAGCAGACGTTCAAGCGGCATCAGAAAATCCTGAGCCAAAAACGAACTAGCTGATTCCCTAATTAACTGGTTCACTGACTAGCGTAAAACCGATTTTCACAGAATCAGGGAATGATTAGAGCGTTGAACGTTTTAACGCCCCCTGATTCGAATTTATCTTTCAACAGCAAATACCAATAAAGACCCTCTTCCCTGAAAAGGCTGAGATGGCTAAGGACTACTATGAATGGAAACCATCTGGATTAAGAATCCTCTCGCAATCTACACTGGCTCACTGGCTGATGCAGAAGGCGGTATTGTCATTAAAGGTAATACAATCATTGAGCTGGTTGGCAAACACAAAGAGCCAACCTTACCCGTAGATTACAGCGTCGACGCCTCTCGTCATGTTGTGACTCCTGGGCTTATCAATGCGCACCACCACTTCTATCAAACCCTAACGCGAGCCTACCCCGGCGCACTGAATAAAGAACTCTTCCATTGGCTACAAAGCCTCTACCCTGTTTGGGCTAACCTCGATGCTGAGATGATGAGCCTTGCCACTGAACTGGCGCTGGTTGAGCTAATGATGTCAGGTTGTACGACAGCGTCAGACCATCATTACTTGCTACCAGACGGACTAGAGCACGCCATCGATTTACAAGTCGAGGCCGCAGAGAAACTAGGCGTGAGAGCGATATTCACTCGCGGCTCCATGAGCCTTGGGGAAGATGAAGGTGGACTACCTCCACGACACACCATTCAAACCGAACAGACCATCATTGATGACAGTGAACGCTTAATCCGCGATTACCACCAGCGTGATGAAGGGGCGATGATTCAAATCGCACTCGCGCCTTGTTCGCCGTTTTCAGTCACCACCGATCTAATGAAAGAAACCGCTAAGATCAGTGAGCGTGAGAACGTGATGATGCACACTCACCTATGCGAAACCTTGGATGAAGAAGACTTCTGTATTGAGAAGTTTGGCTTGCGCCCTGTCGATTATCTCGAAGATGTGGGTTGGCTGAACGAACGCACTTGGCTTGCTCATGGTATTCACTTCAACCCAGAAGAGATCAAACGCTTGGGCAAAGCAGGTATTGGCATTAGCCACTGCCCGACGTCCAACATGATGCTGGCTTCCGGTATTTGTAAGAACAACGACCTTGAAGCAGCAGGCGTAAAAGTCGGACTGGGTGTGGATGGTTCCGCCTCAAACGACGGTTCGAACATGATTGCCGAAGTGCGCATGGCGATGTACTTACAGCGCCTGCAATACGGTTCTGCCAATGTTTCACACCTCGATGCACTGCGCTGGGCGACATCGGGCTCGGCACGCGCGATGGGCAGAACCGACACTGGTACGCTAGAGGTTGGCAAACAAGCCGACATCGCAATGTTCAAACTCGATGATATTCGTTTCTCTGGTAGCCACGACCCACTGGCTGCATTACTACTTTGTGGTGCTCAACAAGCGGATAAAGTGATGGTAGCCGGAAAATGGCGAGTGAATGATGGTGCCGTTATTGGCGTAGACATGGAGCAACTGATGCACCGCCACCATGCTGCTGCAATGAAGCTTGGTAAATTGGCGATGAATAACCATTAGTTGAAACACTTGCCCATCAAACACTGCAAGCCAAAGCGAGTGGCTTTGATGGGCAAAACTCCATAAACGTCCGCAATGATTCGAAAACACCCCAAATCATCCCAAATCATCCCAAAAAATGTAAACCTGATGCCTCTCAGTCTATTTATCAATCTATTTCCTAAATAATTTCGACTCAATAAACCAAAAACATAAACCGCCAATAATTAAATAAAACCTAATTTAACTCTATCTAATATAAGATTGACTAATAAAACATTCACTAATAAAAAATCACTCATAACCCCTTCGGTAAATATCAAATAACCCGTACATTATTTGGCACAGATCAAATTTAAAACGTTCGTTCTATTTATATATTCATCAAATTAATCAACAGATTTAGTAATAATACGAATAATGGCGATAATTATATTTTTATCACTTACCACCTTTATGAATAGAATGAAAACCTCTCGAGACCTTTCCATACCTAGCCTGACAAAAGAACCAAAACTAATGATTCAAATATCATTAAATTCAATAGATCAACAAACGATCAATATGAATCCAAATGTGTGACCTAAATAGAACTTTTCATTATAAATCTGCTATAGATTGGCCAAATCTTATAAAAACAAAAAACACATTAAAGAGGTTAATTTTAAAGAACAAAAAATAATCACAAAAATAACAATATTAAAATATTCAATAACCCTTCATAAATATTTAAAAATACCATCTAAATGGTAGGGAATTATTGACTTTGCAAAAAGCTAATAACAAATCTAACAGGGCTAAATAATGAAAAAAATCACAAAAACACTCGTATTATCTTCGATTTCGATTGGGCTACTTTCCTCTTTTGCACTCACTTCTCAAGCAGCTCCAGTTCAAATCAACCAAGCGTCAGCTGAACAAAACATACCTCAAGTCACCTACGACACGATCATCGGTGAAAATGGGGGTTTTATCGATCTAGAGACCGACAATTTTATTCTTAAGCAACAAGAGTGGTATCAAATCCAAGCGTATGTCGAAGGCGCTTTAGCGCTGCCGTTGACAGAAGCCAGTATGAAATCTACTTTAAGTATTCCTAACGACATTCCTTTCTCTAATTTCCAAGCACTGGTTCAGCAATACTCAAATATTCACGATACCGCCTTTTATTGGAAAAAAGATCTTTATCCAAGCATCGTTGGTCTTTCATTAAGCTTGGCCAATTACGTCCAAATTAAAGACTACATGCTTAACCCACTTAGCGATGCTTTGAATGAAATGCTGGCCAAAGCATTCTCGCCGCTCCCGGAAGATATCGAAGCGGTAGAACGCAATAGAAAGGTGGCGATCGCTTACCTGAAAAGCCTGCAGAGTTTTTCCATGAAATACCAACAAGAAGTGTCTGACGTTGGCGGTAACCTATTGGAATTTTCAGCTACATTAGATACACAAAAATTGCAGTTAGATGTATTAGAAGGCACTCACAACGGTTACCTAAGCGATGATGGCAGCGCGCTTCAACAACGAGTGAATGACATCAATGCACGTATCACTCAACTCAACAAAGACTACACTCACTATGTTACGGTCGCCTCTACCGCAGTAACTTATGCATGGTTCCCTCTGGTTGCAGGACCAATCATGGGTGTATACGGCGATAAAGCAGAAAAAGCGCGTAAGCTTCGTAACGAATTACAAAACGAAGTAAAAGAGCTTCAAGAACAGTTAACTTACACACAGAAAATATATAACTCTTATCATCGCTCTTCAGAGAGTATCGATATGATTTCTCAACAAATAGAAAATGCGATTCCACATATTAATAAGCTGAAACTAAATTGGCAGAAAATGAATGCCGACTTTACTTCACTGCTCGTTGCCTTAGAACAAGCCCAGAATAATGCAGACATCATGAAAGACGACGCAATGCTAGGCGCAATAGGCGCTCTTGCCAATACAACGGTTGCAGAAAGTAACTGGAGTAATATTAGTGAGAAAGCAAAAGCGTTCGCAAACAATGCATATATCCAAGAAATGGAATAGTCCATAGACCTCTCGATCATATAAAAACACAAAAAATATAACGCAATAGCCAAAAATATATCTCTAACAGAAAGCCACACCTTATCAAAATTAAGGTGCTGGCTTCTGCTACCCAAAATTTGGCAAATACTAATTTCGACAGGACATCAATATGAGACTTCTACCTATTATTATTTCTCTTTCATTCTCTCCACAGGCTTTTTCTAGCGATTGGCTTGAACTGAACAATTTACCCAATTCAACCGAATACCCAACTTGGGTTCAATCGGCCTATTCCGATGTCGGCGTTCTATCTCGTTCCACATCCGATTTACACATCAACCTCAGTGATTGGATAGCAGAACAAAACCTTTACGTCACTCAACCCTCAAAAATCGTCGTTTTTGCAGATACCATTGAAATTCCAGAGAATTTCAACTTGCTTGTAAACAACCAAAACATCCTTATTTTTGCGCGAAAAATCGTTGGCCAAGGCACGCCGACGTTTGTGCTCGGACAGCAAGGCTCTGCAGCCTCAATTTCTGTGATTGCCGGCGAAATAGAAACACCCATTAATGTGCTCGCTTTCCAAAGCGATGGCAGCATTACACGAGACGCCCTAACAGGAAAAACTGGTGATGGCGAGTCCGTGGTATTGGCAGGAGAACACTACCGAAGAACGACCATTGACTCGAACATTACTGGGCAAATGAAACTGGCTACTGAACCTTTTACAGACATTGTTAATCGCTCGTTTGATATGGCAGCCAGCTTATACGATACCAACCCAAAGCTTAGCCTCGACCTCATCAACTGGATTGAACAAAGCTTGCATTACTCAGGTTCAGTGGTTGAAGACGATCCGATTCTTTCCGACCTTTACCTACAAACGGTCGCGTTCAAGCAATTCATTAGCTTCAGCACCAAAGAGAGCAATTACGTTCCTTATCTCGACAAGGTGTTATATCAAGATAAATACGAAGCCTATTTGAACGCTATGATCGCGTATCAAACTCAATGGGACATTATTCAAGATAGAAACACGGTCATTGAAGACAAGATTGAAGCCGCCAAGTTAGCACTCGCTAACATCGAAGACGTTCTACGCGCTCAGAGTTCGATCATCACACAAACCCAATCCAACATAGACAAGATAGGCGATAGCCTGACCGAGGTCGATAGCCAATATAAAGCACAAGAACTGGTCACTCTCAGTTCAAGAACCACTTATTTAGTTGGTGTCGAGAATTGGAAAACCCAACAACAACTCAATGTGGCTCTAGCAATATTCAAAGCAATAGCCGAAATTGGAAGTGCCGTGAGTGGGGTATTCACAGGCAACCTTTCTGGTGTGAATGACCTAACCGAGCAATTGGCTAAAACACCTGAAGCATTAGAAAAAGCGAAAAACCTCGTCACCAACATCAAGTCCGTCACAGGCATTATTGATAGCGTGACCAAAACGATTTCTGGCATTTCTCAGTTAACCGCGGATATTAAATCAACCATCAAGCTCCAGAAGGTATCTGAAGCTATGGATGGCTTTAACTTCAACATCCCAACCATCAATGAAAGCAATCTGGCGTGGGATTTGATGATCACCGAGATCCGCAGCAACTTAAGATATGCCGATAGCTTAGGTATCAAAGGAGCAAGACAATACCTACTCGAACTCGAAAAGCAGGTTCTGCTCGGTAAGGCAATTAACATCACGCAGCTTAACTTTGCTCACGAGCAAGCGAAGTTGGTAGACCTCTTGCTCACCAATAATGTGACTATCAATCAACAGCAAAGGTTGAACGATGCGATCGAGGGTTATCAAGTAGACACCGACAGCTTCGATTCGATTGAACGTGAACTATCACGAGTATTGATGCACTTCAAGCGTCCGATGTTCGTTGCTTTGTCTAACTATGTTCAGGCGTACGAATATTGGGCATTGAAGCCAAGCGAAGTTACGCCTTCTCTGAATAAAAGCTACTTGGACTACCAATTTGATTTGGCTACTGTCGAAAGTGAGTATGTAAATGCTCTGTCTTCTTTCCAACCAGCACCACAAGATTTCACCATCGACAACTACACCATTTCTAGCCCCGAGCAACTAGAGAGCTTTGCAACAACCGGACAACTAAACTTCACTATTCCATTAGAACAAGTCCAATTGTGTTCGTTTGACCGCGTTAGGCTTTCCACGGTACGAGTGTTCTTAGAAGGGGAAAACTTACCTTATGGCAAGCAACTCAACTTACGAGTTTCCAGTTCGGGTAATTATTTAGACCGATATGAGAACAAGGACTATCAGTTCAGTTCTAACCCTGTTTCACGCGCGTTCTATTACCGCCTAGATGATCCAACCACCAACGATGTTAGCATCATCACCGATGGTGCCGTGGCGAATAAATTCGAATACGCCTACTTCCAACCCACTCCGTTTTCATCATGGAATGTCACGCTCAACAACTTTGATAAAACCGAACAAACGAACAACCAGTACCTAAAAGATGTCGAACAAATTCGCGTCGAGTTCTTAGGTAGCGGTATTCCTAACGGCAACAGTTGCTCTAATTAGCTAAGTACTACTTTAGTTAGCCGAAGCCTTGCTTTAATTAACCAAGCGTCGATTTCATCCAAAGAACCGAGGTTCAAGGAGTAAGGTTCTGGAGAGAGTTCGTAACAAAAAGGCCGACATGATGTCGGCCTTACTTATTCATTCACTCTATTCGATTTTAGAATCAAGTTTACGTCTTAGTCCATCAAACTCTTAGACTTAATCGCCTTCTTAGAAAGCTCTTTGGCAAACGCTTTGATATCAGTTTCAAACTCATCGACACTTTGGCGGATTTCATCCAGTTGAACCGTCTGCATCACGCGGTTTTCCATTACGATTTGACCGTTAACGATAGTGGTGTCGATATTGCTTGGGTTCGCTTGGTAAACCAAAGTCGCGTATGGGTCGTAATTTGGCATCATGTTCGCTGATTGTGTCTCTACAATCACGATATCTGCTTTCTTTCCGACTTCAAGAGAACCGATTTGATCTTCCATGTGCAAAGCTTTCGCACCGCCTAATGTCGCCATCTCAATCACTTGCTCAGGGATCATGATGGTGCGATCGGAATGCTTCAATCGTTGCATGTTTGCTGCGTAACTTAGGGTACGCATGATATCAACTTGGTTTGAGCTCATGGGGCCATCGGTTCCCAAACCAATACGCATATCAGCTCGGTACATTTTCCACGCAGGAGCTATTCCTGTCGCACCTTTGGCGTTCGCCATTGGATTGTATGAGATACCCGCATCAGCCTGTTTCAATAGCTTTTGGTCGTTCTCTGAAAGGTGGATACCGTGAGCAATCACTACACGCTCATCGAGCACACCGATTTCATCCATGTATTCGACTGGTGACGTGGCTTCAGTTTCATCTTTGATACGCTTTTCTTCATTCGGAAATTCAGCAACGTGAATCAGCACTGGCACATCGTATTGAGCCGATAGCTTATTAATTTCTTGAAGCTTATCTTTACTCACGGTGTACACCGCATGTGGCGCATACGCCGGCGTGATTAGCTCATCGTTTTTGTACTGCTCGATAAAGCCTTTGGCATACTCAATCCCACCGTAAGGTTCTTTGGCATCGACCACCGGGAACTTAATCACGGTTTCGCCCAACACGGCGCGCAAGCCAACTTCTTTGGTCGCCTTCGCCATCTCATCCATGTGGTAATACATATCGGCATAAGTGGTCACGCCGCTTTGTGCCAGTTCGATGCTGCCTAGCTTAGTCGCGTTGTAAATCAGTTCACGGCTTAACTTTTCGGCTTCTAGAGGGAAGAAGTAAGCAAACAGACGATTCGAGATGCCCTCTTCCCCTAGGCCACGAAACGCGATCATAGGTAAATGGTTGTGAGCATTGACCATGCCCGGCATGACGATTCCATCTTGAGCATCAATCACTTTTTCTGCGCGATATTGAGTCATTAAATCCTCGTTACCGACTGCGATGATCTGGTCGTTTTTCACCACTACAACGCCATCTTCAATCACATCCATTTTTGAATTGATCGTGAGAACCTGTCCATTGGTGATGATCAGATCGGCGTTGTATGTTTGCGTCGCGACCGTCGAACCACAGCCTGCCAGTAGAACTGCGCTGATGGTGCATGCCAAGCTTTTGAGCGTCATTGCTAAACCTTAATGTTGTGCGTGTAATAAATATAGAAGTCTAATATTAGCTTCTAGCTTTAATAAAAATGAGGTAATTGAATTTTTGCCGATACTATAACGCTAACTTTAAATAAAATGGCATACCTAATCGAGCCAAATTCAAGATAAATAAGTTATTGCACAACAGGTCACAAAAGTAGCTTTGCACATATGCTCACTCACATGCACAAACAAAAAAGGCCAGCAATCGCAGACCCAAAAAAACATTCAAATAACGTTAGCTTTTCACTCCACACCCTTTAATCACTAGCTGGGTGATGAATTCAGCGGCATCTTCATAGTCTTTATCATCGAGCTGATCTTTCTGCATTACACTGCAAATCTGCCAGCCAAAATCGGCGTAAGTTTGAGTGGCCGCCCAAATGGTAAACATCAGGTGGTGTGCAGGAACGTCATCCATTAAGCCTTGTGCTGACCAAGTTGAGAACTTATCGAGGATCATCTGGGATTGCTTATACAGTTCGTCACCAATATCTTTCGGCAATACTTTAGCGCCAGACATCACTTCGTTAGCAAATACCTTAGAGGCGTGCGGATGATCGCGAGAAATGATCAGCTTGGTTTGAATATATTGAGACAAGGCTTCAACAGGGTCGCTGAGCTCTTCAATCGGACGTGACGCTTCCAGTAAGGGCTGAGTGACGGTTTCTAAAACGGCATTATAGAGCTTATCTTTGGAGCTGAAATAATAGAATACATTAGGTTTAGGGATGTCGGCCGCTTTCGCGATATCAGCCATTTTTGTTGCGGCATATCCATGAGTAGCGAATTGTTCACACGCGACTTCGATGATTAAATCTTGATTCTTTTGTCTGATCCTAGACATATTGTATCCTTTACAGCTCGTTACTAAAATCATAGTAATCAACGTGCTTCATTAGTCCAGAAGATAATCTCAGAACTCAAGGTCACCGCATTGATAACAATAAAATGGCCGCTCTATTTGTTAAGAAGCGACCATTCCATACCGTGTTTTGAACTGTTCAAGTTAAAGAATCAATATTGCGCGAAAGTCATTCACATTGGTCAGCGTCGGCCCCGTGGTAAGAAGCACATCGACTTGCTTGAAGAAATCGTAGCTGTTGTTGGCATCGAGATAGTCTTGCGCTTTAAGCGACAGGCTCGAACCTTGTTGCCATGTTTGAGGCGTGATCCACGCACCTGCATTATCTTCAACACCATCAATGCCATCAGTATCAGCCGCCAGAGCGAATATGTTTTCCTGCCCTTTTAACTCGTTATACAAGCTTAAAAGGAACTCACAATTACGCCCACCACGACCATTGCCTTTAACAGTTACTGTGGTTTCGCCACCGGAAAGTATCACGCAAGGCGTCTCGAATGGGTGCTTGTGATTGGCCACTTGCTTGGCCAACGCAGCATGAACCTTCGCTACATCTCGAGCTTCCCCCTCAATGCAGTCACTCAGCACATAAGCAGGAATACCTAAACCTTCGGCCTCTGCCGCGGCTGCTTCCAATGCCGACATCGGCGTGGCAATAATATGGTGCTCTGCGTTTTTCCAACAGACGTCATCTGGCTTAACGGTTTCTGACTCTGGATTATTTAACCATTCAAATGCCGAGCGTGGTGTTTCTATTTGGTAACGCTCTAAAATTGCCATCGCATCAAAACGCGTCGTGGTGTCGGGTACGGTTGGGCCAGAGGCAATCACACTAATGTCATCACCCGGCACATCTGAAATCGCTAAAGAGACTACTCTTGCTGGATACGCAGCTTTCGCTAGTCGCCCACCTTTGATAGACGATAAGTGTTTACGCACACAGTTCATCTCATCAATGGCTGCGCCCGACTTGAGCAGCGCCTTATTGATTTGTTGCTTCTCAGCCAAGCTGATGTCGCCACCGGGCAGGCTTAGCAAAGCAGAACCGCCGCCAGACAGTAGGCAAATAACGGTGTCGTCAGCACTCAGGCCGTTCACTAATTCCAACATACGTTGGCTCACTTCTAAGCCCATGGCATCCGGGACGGGGTGTGCCGCTTCGATCACCTCAATGTGTTCGCAAGGTGCGGTGTGTTCGTAACGGGTCACGACGAGACCTTCAAGGTCACGCAACGCAAGGTCTTGTTGTTTCTTTGCCTGCCAAACCACTTCAAGCTCAGCTGCCATTGATGCGGCTGCTTTTCCTGCTCCTATCACCACAGTTCGCCCAGCTTGGTTAGCAGAGCGATAAAAAATATCTTGAGGAAGAAAAGGTTCGATGTGATTTTTAGGTAGCGCCTGATTAACAGCACTTGAGAAAAGGGTTTGCAAAAACTGCTTAGCATCAATGTCCATCAGCCACTCCTTAGTTGACGGAGAAAAAAAGAACCCCGATACAAGGCCAAAGGGTGCCTGCTAAGATCAAGTTGGAAAGGAACAACTTCAACCTCTGCCTCGTATCAGGAACGCGTGTAAAAGGAGACGAAACTACGCGATTTATAAATAAACTGTTGGGCTACGAATAGATAGCAACCCTAATTAATTAACGGATAATCGGTTGATTGACTAACCACTAAACGGACAAACCGTTAACTAGATTAACGAATCGAGTGGTCAGAACGTTTCTCAATCGCTTGAATAAGCGCAGAGTGGTCCCAACCTTCACCGCCCATTTCGGCACACTCGCCGAACAGCTCTTGAGCGTTAGCCGTATTCGGCAGTGCAACCCCTAGCTCTTGTGCGCCAGTTAGCGCTAAGTTGAGGTCTTTCTGGTGAAGTGAGATTCTAAAGCCAGGGTCGAATGTGCCTTCAACCATGCGTTCGCCGTGCACTTCCAAGATCTTAGAGTTAGCAAAGCCACCCAATAGAGCCTGACGTACGCGTACTGGATCAGCACCGGCTTTTGAAGCAAACACTAAGGCTTCAGATACGGCTTCGATATTCAGAGCAACGATGATCTGATTGGCGACCTTACAGGTTTGACCCGCCCCGTTGTCGCCTACTAGCGTGATGTTCTTGCCCATGATTTCGAACAGAGGACGAGCTTTATCAAACGCGTCTTGCTCACCGCCCACCATGATAGTCAGCGCCGCATTGATAGCGCCTACTTCGCCGCCAGATACCGGAGCATCAAGGTATGAAGCACCACCTTCATTGATTCGCGCTGCAATTGCTTTGGTGGCGATAGGCGAGATCGAACTCATGTCGATAACCAGTTTTCCAGCTGCACCGCCCGCCGTTAGACCTTTCTCAACGCCGTTGTCGCCAAACAGGACATCTTCAACTTGAGGGGTATTCGGCACCATTAGGATAATGATATCAGCTGCTTCAGCCGCTTCCGCTGGTGAATGACAGACCGTTGCACCCGCTGCCACAAGATCGGCAGGTGCTGCATTAAAGTGATCCGACAGAATCAAATCGTGACCTGCTTTTTGAAGGTTACTCGCCATAGGTTTACCCATGATGCCAGTTCCGATAAATGCAATTTTAGACATGTTGTTCTCCTTAACGTTTGAGGGTTACCAGACGCAATTAACGGTACTGGTGTAGCCAACCAAGGCCTTCTGTCGTCGTTGTTTTTGGCTTGTATTCGCAGCCAACCCAGCCTTGATAGCCAAGCTCATCAAGATAATTGAGCACAAATGGGTAATTGATTTCTCCGGTACCCGGTTCGTGTCGGCCTGGGTTATCAGCCAGTTGGACGTGTGCGATTTGGCCAATGTTCTGTTGCATGGTCGGCGTCAAATCGCCTTCCATAATTTGCATGTGATAGATATCGTATTGGATAGAAAGGTTATCGCTCCCTACCTCTTTGATAATGGTTTTCGCTTGCTCCGTGGTGTTTAGGAAAAAGCCCGGAATATCGCGTGTGTTAATCGCTTCAATCACTAAGCTTATACCTTCTGCAGCTAACGCATTTGCGGCGTAGTGAAGGTTAATCACAAAGGTCGCCTGAGCGTCTTGCGGAGTAACGCCTTGTGGTACAATGCCCGCCAAGCAGTTCACCTGTTTGCAACCAAGTTTCTTGGCATAGGCTATCGCTTTAGGTACGCCTGCTTGAAACTCTTCAACGCGTGCTGGGTCAACCGCAATACCACGATCGCCAGCATCCCAATCCCCAGCAGGCAAGTTAAATAGCACTTGCTCTAGATTATTAGCATCAAGCTTTTGTTTAATCTCATCCGCATCAAAGGCATATGGGAAAAGGTATTCGACGCCTTGAAAACCTGCCTCTGCGGCGGCTTCAAAGCGATCCATAAAATCAACTTCCGTGAATAACATTGACAAGTTTGCTGCAAATTTTGCCATGATTCTGTCCTTACTCTTTGTTTGATGAAGCTAATGTGGTTTGGTGAAGCCTCGCTCTATTGGAGGCTTTCCGTAGAGCTCAATCTCGCTCTACGGATACACATTACTTCGTGATTACTTGTACGCTAGCGCGGTTGGTGCATCGCTGCTGCTTTCGGCAAGCGGTTCAAATTCATTGATGGCGTTGATCTCTACGCCCATAGATATATTGGTCACACGTTCCAAAATCAGCTCAACAACCACCGGTACTTTGTGCTTGTTCATGAGCTCTTTAGCTTGCTCAAATGCTGCTGCAATTTGGTCTGGTTCGCGAACTCGAATCGCCTTACAACCAAGGCCTTCAACAACCGCTACATGGTCGACACCGTAGCCCTCAAGCTCTGGTGCGTTCTGATTATCGAACGCCAGTTGTACACAATAATCGATATCAAATTGGCGCTGAGCTTGGCGAATCAAACCTAGGTAAGAGTTATTCACTAACACATGGATGTATGGCAAGTTGAACTGCGCACCTACCGCCAGTTCTTCAATCATGAACTGGAAGTCGTAGTCACCAGAGATAGCGACAATATCGCGACTTGGATCGGCCGCTCGTACACCCAGTGCGGCAGGTGTTGTCCAACCAAGCGGGCCTGCTTGACCACAGTTGATCCAGTTACGCGGCTTATAAACATGCAGGAACTGAGCGGCAGCAATTTGCGACAAACCAATCGTGCTCACATAACAAGTGTCACGACCAAATGCCTTGTTCATCTCTTCATAAACGCGCATCGGTTTCATTGGCGCTTCATCGAAATTGGTTTTACGCAGCATGGTCGATTTACGTTCCTGACACTCGCTTGCCCAAGCATTTCGATTTGGTAGTTTGCCAGCATCACGCCACTCTTGTGCAACCTCAACCATTAGCTCAAGTGCTGATTTTGCATCTGACACAATGCCTAAATCAGGACAGAACACACGGCCTATTTGAGTCGGTTCAATATCGACATGAACAAACTTGCGACCTTCGGTGTAAACATCGACAGAGCCGGTATGACGGTTAGCCCAGCGATTACCAACGCCAAACACAAAGTCAGAGTTCAACATGGTTTCATTACCGTAACGGTGAGAGGTTTGTAGCCCAACCATGCCTGCCATTAGCTCGTGGTCATCAGGGATAGAACCCCACCCCATCAAGGTTGGAATCACTGGTACGCCGGTGATTTCAGCAAACTGCTGTAGCAACTCTGATGCGCCTGCGTTGATCACGCCACCACCCGATACAATCAGCGGTTTTTCCGATTGAGACATCATGGTTAATGCTTTCTCAACCTGCGCTCGGGTTGCTTGCGGCTTATAAGGTTCTAGTGGTTCATAAGTATCGATATCAAACTCAATCTCAGCCAGCTGAACATCAATCGGTAGATCAATCAGGATTGGCCCCGGACGACCCGAACGCATTAAATGAAAGGCTTTTTGAAATGCGCGTGGCACTTGTGCAGGTTCCAGTACCGTGGTTGCCCACTTAGTCACTGGCTTAGCGATAGATTCAATGTCGACCGCTTGGAAATCTTCTTTATGAAGACGTGCTCGTGGCGCTTGGCCTGTGATACATAGAATTGGAATCGAATCTGCAGACGCAGAATAAAGGCCCGTGATCATGTCCGTTCCCGCAGGGCCAGAGGTACCAATACACACACCTATATTGCCTTGATTAGTACGCGTGTACCCTTCAGCCATATGGGATGCACCCTCTACGTGACGAGCTAAGACGTGGTCGATTCCTCCGAGCTTTTTCATAGCCGCATACATAGGGTTTATTGCTGCGCCGGGAACACCAAATGCGATGTCTACACCTTCACGTTTAAGCACTTCTACCGCTGCTTCAATCGCTTTCATAATTGCCATTCGAACCTCCAGTTCAGATTGTATACAATTAAACTAACTTTTGTGTACTATGAACCATCCTCGCTATTTATCAACCCCAGAATGAAACAATTTTGTTACATCAACCCATCACATTAAGTACGCACTCATCCTGAAAAGCTTACAATTCATTGCTTTACATAAAATATCTTTACGTGAAAATAAATTACAAAAAGATTAAATGATAAATAAATGTTAAACACAGTTTGCTTGTTTACAATTTCTACAATATAAATATCCTTAAAAAGAGCATTTTGTATACAAAGTGACATCGTATTGTTTAAAGGAGACAACAATGATGAATGACGTAAAAGAGAGAGAAGAAGTACAATGTATGCAGGTACTTGGGAAGATGGACAACTCCGAGTACAAAGAGATCTTGTCTAAAGATGCATTAAAATTCTTAGAAGCTCTCGTCAATAAGTTTGGAGATCGTCGTCATGCCCTGCTAAGTGACCGCGACGTAAAACAAGCTCAATATGACGAGGGTGAGTTACCCAATTTCAGAAAAGACACCATTTCCATTCGCCAGAATAAAGAGTGGAAAGTGGCAACGCCGCCGCCAGAGCTGCTGGATCGTCGCGTAGAGATCACAGGTCCTATCGAGAGAAAGATGGTGATCAACGCATTAAACTCAGGTGCGAAAGTCTTCATGTGTTGTTTTGAGGATGCGTCTTCCCCAACTTGGGCCAACATGGTCGAAGGGCAAATTAACTTAAGAGATGCCAATTTAGGCACCATCAGCTATTTTGATGAGAAGAAACAAAAGAACTACCAGCTAAACAGCGACCCTGCGTTATTAATCGCTCGCCCTCGTGGAATCCATCTACCTGAACAATCGATTCAATTCAACAATCAACCTATCGCTGGTTGTTTGATGGACTTTGCGCTGTACTTTTTCCACAACTATCAATCACGTGCGCAGCAAGGCTTAGGCGTTTACTACTACATTCCCAAGCTAGAGAGCATGGAAGAAGCACAATGGTGGGACGACATTTTCAGTTTCACCGAGAACTATTTCAACGTAGCAAAAGGCACCATCCGTGCGACCGTATTGATTGAAACTCTACCTGCCGTCTTCCAAATGGAAGAGATCTTGTACGCCATGCGTGATCATATCGTTGCGATGAACTGCGGCCGTTGGGACTACATCTTCAGCTACATCAAAACTCTGAAAAATCATAAAGATCGTATCTTGCCAGACCGTCACGGGATCGGCATGGATCAAGAGTTCCTGAACGCTTACAGCCAGCTGCTGGTTCGTACTTGTCACGCTCGTGGGGCACTGGCGATGGGGGGTATGTCGGCCTTCATTCCAGCAAAAGATCCACAAGAGATGGAGCGTGTTACCGCCAAGGTTATTGAAGACAAACAAAGAGAATCTCAGAACGGACACGATGGCACATGGGTCGCGCACCCTGCCCTAGTTGATTTAGCGATGTCGATCTTCGACAAGCATCTTGATGGCAAAGTGAATCAAATGGATTTCCAAAGCCCTGAACACACCATCAATGCCGACACCTTACTTAAACCATGTGAAGGCAGCCGCGACGAAGCCGGCGTGCGCAAGAATATCCGTATTGCGCTGTATTACATCGAGGCTTGGATCCAAGGCTACGGCTGTGTACCTATCTACGGACTGATGGAAGATGCCGCCACCGCAGAGATCTCAAGAGCTAACATCTGGCAATGGATCCACCACGGAGTCACACTTGATGACGGCCAAACTTTTACCAAACAACTGTTCCACTCTTGGCTTTACCAAGAGCTAGACACGATAAAACATGAAGTCGGAGACTCACGTTATGCAGCTGGTCGATTTGAAGAGACAGCCGATCTTTTCTATCAACTTTCTACAGCCGATGAGTTCGCTGCCTTCCTAACTTTACCCAGCTATGGGCTACTACAAGAGTCCAGTTAGGACTCTTGTACCGAGCTGAATCAGTCAATGATATTCACAAACAAGAGTAATGATTGGCTGGCTGAGCTTGGTACGTATGCCCCTTGAAAAACTAGGAGATAACATGGGAAGTTTGACTCTACAACAAGCGTTAACCATCATCGATGGAACCTTAAAAGCAGGAAACAAAATCCACACAGAACCTTTGACGGTCGCCGTCTTAGACAGCGGTGGCAAGCTGATTTCTCTGCAACGTCAAGACGGCTCTAGCATGATGCGACCAGACATCGCGATCGCTAAAGCGTGGGGGGCACTCGCACTGGGTTGTTCCTCTAGAAAACTCGCCCAAGATGCCGACAACCGGCCAGCATTTATCTCCGCCGTGAACGTACTCGCACACGGAAACATGGTGCCAGTACCTGGGGGACTACTCATTAGAGACAAGGACAAAACGGTACTTGGAGCCATCGGCGTCAGCGGTGACATATCAGACATCGATGAAAGCTGCGCCATCAACGGTATTGGCTGCGCAGAGCTGTTTAGTGATGAGATGTTGCAAGCATAACTAGCCAACTCGCTGTATTTGAAGTTCTTAGACAGGAATAAAAAACCGAAGCCAGACAGCTTCGGTTTTTTTATGAATCTAAAGGAAGATCAGCAAAACTACTCGTAAGCACTCAACCATGTTTTTAGCAGCTGGTTAGTATTTTTCTTCTGACTAGTAGACAATGATTTAACGAGCTTTTTCTGCGTTTCGACATGCTCTGTCATCATTTGGTCAATCAGAATAAGACCGTCTTTGGTTAGTTGGACACTCACGCTGCGTCTGTCTTCTTTGCTGTGTTCACGGCTGATCAGCCCTTTAGCTTCTAGCTTATCAAGGCGATTGGTCATCGCACCTGATGTCAGCATCATGGATCCGATCAGTTCAGATGGCGTCAGTCGGTAGGGTTTTCCAGAACGTCGCAAGGTGGCTAATACATCAAACTCACCCAATTTCATGTCGTATTTTTTATGAAGCTCGGCAACTTGCGTCTCCATATACTTGGCAATACGCATAATTCGGCCCATCATTGCCATAGGCTCAGTTTCTAGCTCAGGCTTTTCCTTTGCCCATTGCTCTACTACGCGGTCGATAGCATCCATTTGCAATCTCGCTCCGTTGTTAGTCTGATTACTTTAAACTAGTTTAACATAAAGATACTTTACAACCACTAGTTCTCAGTATACAGTTCACACAACAGTTATCTTAATGTAAAGATATTTTAGATGAACATATTATTAGCAATGATCCCCGCGTTCTTTTGGGGAACAACCTATGCAGTGACGCAATTTACGCTACAGGAGTGGCCACCATTATTATTAGGTGCTTTGCGTGCATTACCTGCTGGTTTGTTATTGCTAGCGGTAAAGCCGACACTGCCGAAAAAAGGCGAGTGGCAAATCATTTTCACTTTAGGCCTTATCAACATCGCAACCTTCTTTGGTTTGATCTTCGTGATGGCATTAACCCTACCTTCAGCGATTTCGGGCGTGGGTATGATCTCTGTACCTGTGTTCGCAATGATCTTCCATTGGGTAGTGAAAAAGCAGCGCCCGCATTTGATTCAAGCCCTTTCTGGTATTGGCTTAATCACCTTGGCGTGGATTCTATTCAACCCAAGTCAAATCGCATTGAACCCTATCGGTTTGGGTGCAATGTTTGCCGCGATCATGTGTATCGTTATCGGCAGCAGCATTACCAAATCACTGGGTAATCGCATGCACTGGTGGAAGGTACTCACATGGCAGCTAATTTTGGGCGGTACAATTTTGTCTGTCGCGTCTGGCGTTCATGCCTTCATTGACCCGCAGCCTTACATGAATGCGGTGACTCATTTCGATACTCGCAACGCAATGGGCTTGGTTTGGGTAATTGGGCTAAACACAGCGCTGGGTTACGGCATGTATGTATGGCTACTGCAACGCATGACGGTGGTTGATTTCACCTTTGGTGGCATCGCCAATCCAGTAGCGGGCATCGTGACAGGTATGGTGTTAATGGGCGAATCCTTTACTGCGGTACAGTACTCGCTAATGACCGGCATGATCGTGATGTCGTTGCTTCCGCAACTTATTCTGGCAATCCGACAGTCCAAACAAGTTAAGCCTGTTACGCAGTAAAAGCTGCAAACCAAATTGTAAAAACGCGCCTTAAATTGGCGCGTTACTTATTAATGGTCGTTACAAAACTTAAGCCAAAGTCTAAATCTAATCAATATATCGAACCTTGGTCATCATCAGCCCAAAGGCAGCCAACACTTGAGCAACAAAACAGCTAACAAAGAGCACCGGTAAACCAAACACCGTCACTAAGTAACCAGAAGCAGCCAAACCAAATGGCATCAAGAGCTTAAACAAAGACCCTGTAATACCAGCAACACGACCAAGATGCTTTTCCTCGAATGCTTCTTGTCGATAGCTCCAAATACAAATGCTGCTGTAGACGCCAATCGCACTCACCCATAAGAACGACATCATCAATACGCCTTTTTCAATGACAACAATTTGCGCTGAAGTCAATCCATGCAATAAATAGCTTTGGCTCAGCAATACAGGGAACAAGAATCCAAACGCCTCTAACAAAATAGACAAAATAAGTAGCACGCCAAGCCCAATGCGCTTTCGAACCTTATCCGCGGTAAAAGAACCTAATAAGCCCCCGGCGCCGGACGCTGCGATCAAGTAACCAACCTCGATATGACTGAGCGCTAATTCCGCTTTGGCAAAATAAATGGCTTGAATCCAGAAAATTGCACCCGTGGTATTGATCACCATCACGACTAAGGTGATGTGCCACATGTTTTTATTCGCATATAAGATCGACCACCCCTCTTTAAGCGCACTCAGCACTGGCTGTTGAGCGACGGGGGCTGATGGCTTGAATTCCAGTTTATTGAGCTGCCAAAACGCTAGCACATACATCCCCGCAATAAGCAAAAACACGTTATGTAACTCAGACAATAAAAGCAGCCCCCCAGACAAAACCGGGCCAACGGTTTCTAGCAAACTGTACAAAGAACTCATTCTCGCGGTGGCGGTATTTTGCATGTGCTGAGGTAAAACATTTTTCATCATCCCAATACGCGCATTGTGGTAACCATAGTTAAACGCCATCATCAGGAACGCGCACGGAAACAGTGCGTACAAAGGGTTCTGCAACCATCTCACTGCAGTATAAGAAACGACCAATACTGCCACTTGCCCGATCAACATGCATTGTGACCACTGCTTTTTATTGAACCTATCAACCCAAACACCGATGAACAGAGCTAATAGTAGGTTGGGTAAAAATTCAACGGCCCTCATCCAACCCATCATCTCTGAAGACTCTGTCAACTCGTAAACCAACAAGGGCAAAGCAAGGTCATAAATCTTGGTTCCAAAGGCAACAAAGAACGCCGTTGAGAACAAAACAATAAAGCTTGAGCTTTTCCAAATAGAGGGTGATACCCCTGCACCTTTTACACTTTCCATTTTTCATTCCTTTTAAAAACAACCGAATAACTCTATTATCGAGATTAAAAGATGAAGAAAAATAGAAAGATTAAACAAGGATTTCACCTTTATGCATTACTGGAAGGCTCTGGCATTTTTACGTTATCGAGTACTCGTTAACCAACCGACTTCACTCTCTTTAACTGAAATAACGAATGCGCTAGGTTGTACCAGACGCAACGCTCAATTGGTGATCAAAAAGCTAGTCAGCGAAGGTTGGGTTGACTGGAAGTCGGGAGTTGGCAGAGGTAACCTACCCACACTCACGCTATTAAAAAGCTTGGACAGTGAGCTTGAGATACGAATAGATGAATTGCTCTCTGAGAATAAAGTTGACCAAGCATTGGATCTGGTTGATGAATCACAACGGGATCAGTTTTTACTGGGTTATATCAGCCGCTATCAAAGCTTGCCGACTGAACTAGATATTCTGCAAATCCCTTTTTATCGAGGGACACACAGTCTGGACCCTATTGAAGTCACACGACGCACTGAAGCTCACATCACTAGCTACCTTTTTAGTAACTTACTACGTTTCAACAAGTCAACTCACTCGTTTGATGGTGATCTTACCATTGATTGGTACCAAACAGAGCACCGTTGGCACTTCACGCTACGTAAAGGTTTAGTCTTTCATGACGGTTCACCGATTCTAGCGCAAGACGTCAAAGCACACTTTCAACGTCTGATAGACAGCAGTCATCACAATAGTCAGCAATTTAAATGCATCTCCGCTATTACTGTTATCGATCCGCTTCACCTCTGTTTCGATATCAATGCCAACACAGGCTACCTTCCGTCATTGCTATCGTGCCCAGCTGCGGGTGTAGCAAAAGAAGTAGGAGGGAAAATTATTGGTAGCGGCAGCTTTAAATTAGTGGAACAGTCCGAATGGCTAACCAGACTGGAAGCATTCAAACACTATCATGGTCACCGACCTTGGGTAGACGGTATAGAAATTTGGAATGTTGGTGATAAAGCCAAAGACTATGAAATGCACTGCGATATTGTTCACTCACACCCACATTACCAACACTCATCCATATCCAACGAGCTTGCCGAAATAGAACAGTGGGAAAAGGGGTGCGAGTACGCTTTGATAAACCCACATCGACACACTTGGCTATCAAACCCACAACACCTTAAATCACTGAGTGAATTACTACGTTTGCTAGGGATCGCGAAAGACATACCTCTGGACACTGTCGGCTACGCCGGGGGGATGCTATCGACGTCCAATCAATCAACACAGCCAAAGATAGAAACGGCGAATAACAAAAGCCCATTACAAATGACTCGACAATTCGCTGACCAGCTTAGCAAGCCAAAACAACCGTTAAAGATTCTAACCTATCAGCTGTTTGACCACATAAAAATGGCTCGCCACTATTATGAGCTGTTAAATGAACTTGGTTTTATCTGCGAATATCAAGTGCTCGAGTTCCCTGAATTTTGTCAGCCAGATAACCTAAAAGATGCTGACATATTAATTAGCGGCGAAGTGTTTTCAGATAACCTCGATAGCAGCTGGATGGGGTGGCTACAAAGTTCTATCGCATTAGAAGTGTGCCTCACTGATGAGCAAAAACAGTGGCGAGATGAAAGCCTTGAACGGCTTTGGAAAATCACCGATTACCAACAACGACAACCTGTCTTCCTAGACATAGAAGCGCAATTGATCACATTCGGAATCTATCGACCAATTTTCCACGTGAAACAGCAGCTCAATTATGCCAAAACCGTGAACCCTGTGGAACAGTTGGCGAACGGTTGGATTGATTTTAACCAAATCACTATGCGCCGCTAAATAGGTTAATTCTCAACCTAAACTAAACCTCACAAAGAACAATGACTTTATATAGCCATCAATTGATGAAAATATTTACTTTTCAATGGTCATATTAGAGATTTAATTTCCATTAAAAACTCAAATTAGAGATAAAAAGACAAAATTTTTCTCCGACTACCTCCTTATACTGTGCCACGTCATTAAGACGCTACAAGCCTATGATTTAAAATAATTATTAATGAGTAGTCACCATGAATTCGAAGTCGCTAACTATCTTGCTTTTTGTCTCTGTTTGCTTAATTTGGGGAACCACTTGGTTCGCAATGGAAGTGGCATTGCATTCTATCCCACCTATTTTTGCCACTGGATTACGCTTTTTACTGGCCGCACCGTTACTTGCCGTATTGGCTAAAGTGTTCAATCAACCTCTACTTTTTCCTAAAGGTAAACGCCAATGGCTGCTGATTGTGGCACTGATGTATTTCGCTATTCCGTTTACTTTGATGATCTACGGCGAGCAATACATCTCTTCTGGTTTGGCTTCGATCATCTTCGCCAACATGCCAGTTGCTGTGATGCTGATGTCGGGCTTGTTCCTTGGTCTACGCTTAGCGAAGCATCAAATATTCGGGCTAGTTACTGCGGTTATAAGCCTATGCTTAATTCTTGGTAACGAAATGCAGATGGGTGGCGATGACTACCTAATCGGCACGGTTTGCTTAGGCCTTGCGGTTGCAATTCACGCCGTTATGTATGTGCTAGTTCAAAAGCACTGCAAAGGTATTGAAGTGCTGACTTACAACGCCGTTCCAAGCCTGATTGCTGCTCTGTTCTTATTTGCCGTTTCGGCGATGGGTGAAAACGTGAATGTTGAGTCTTTCACTTGGGATTCAATCTCTGCCGTCGTTTACCTAGGTTTTGTCGCGAGTGTTGGCGGCATTGTGGCTTACTTCAAATTAGGGCAGGTTTCGACCCCTTTCCAAGCGTCTATCTGCTTTTTGATTTTCCCGGTAGTAGCGCTGCTAATATCTTGTTACGTCAACGGTGAAGTTCTGTCTGAACAATCATTGTTTATGATGATCCCCCTACTTTGCGGCATTTTACTCACCAAGGCACCAAAGGGAATTTTCAAGCTGCGTACCGAATTAAAAACCGTAAGAAACTGATCCGCGTGAAACCTATTTTGCGGATTAGATATACATATCCCACATAAACAAAAAGCTCCAATATCGCTATTGGAGCTTTTTGTTTATTTCGTCAGGGTTATACCTATTTAACGCCAGCTAAACACTCGTACTTCGTTGCCCTCTTCAGGCTTCTTCGGAATGTTTAAAGATAGAGCTAAAGAAACCGCCGCCATCACCGCACCAATGTAGAAAACCGTTGCAGGAGACGATAACCAAATCACACCAAACGCGACTGGGATAACAACCGCCGCAATATGGTTGATGGTGAAAGAGACACCTGCGGTTGAGGCCATGTCTGCTGGATCTGCAATTTTTTGGAAGTAGGTTTTAATCGCTAACGCCAAAGCAAAGAACAGATGATCGACCACGTAAAGTGCCGCCGCCCACTCAGCGCTTTGCACTAAGCCATAACCAACAAACACACCGATCAAACCAACATATTCGAAGATCAACGCCTTGCGCTCACCCACCACACCGATGAATCGTCCTATGCGTTTCGCGAACAAGAAGTTAAACAGGTAATTCACTAAGAACAGTAACGTGACATCGGCAGCAGAGTAACCGAACTTTTCTACCATCAAGAAGCCTGCAAACACGGTGAAGATCTGTCTTCTCGCGCCACTCATAAACGTCAGTGCGTAGTAGAGCCAATAACGCTTCCTTAGCACTAACTTCTTATTCTGTTGGGTCTTGGTTTGAAACTCAGGGAAGCCAAAGGTCATCACCAATACTAAAATGAAACCAATGCCTCCGGTAATGCCATATACCCAAGCGAAATCGAGTTTTAGCTGTTCTAGCATCACCCAAATAGAGCCATAGGTGAGTAGAGACGCAAGCGCACCAACCGAGATCATTTTGCCTAGCATCTCTGGCGCTTCTTCTTTACTCAGCCATTGCAGTGACAAAGACTGCTTCAGCGTTTCAAAATAGTGGAAACCTGTCGACATCAAAATAGTGGTAAGCAAAAGGCCTGTCAGTGAAGGGAATAAGCCGGTAATCGCAGTGCCTACAGTTAACATCGCCAGCGATATCAACATAAAGCGTTGCTCACGAATGAAGGCCAATACAAACACCACGGTAAACGCTAAGAAGCCCGGGATCTCACGAACACTTTGCAGCAAGCCAATATCGGCACCATCAAAGTTCGCTTTCTCAATCACGAAGTTATTCAACAGAGCCATCCAGCTCGAAAACGCGATAGGGACAACAATCGAAATCAGTAATAAGAAGTTTTGCGGCGTTTTCCAGCTCGCGGTTCTATCGAACATTAACGGACTCCTGTTCGTCTAATTGAGTGAGCACTCGTAAGGTCAACTGCTCAGTATAAGGATTAATCTTCCAATGCTCTGGACTCCAACCTTTTACGAAACGTTGGAAATCAGCCCACGCTACGTAAAACATTGGTCGCCATGCGGCTTCGACTTCATCGAATGAAAGTTGTGGTTGATAGTTCGCTAATGCTTCTTTCAAGTGTTGGAAGTAAGCATCTAGGACTTCTGATTCAAGCTCTGCGCAATCTTGCGGCCTAACAGCACTGCTCATGAACAAAGCCACGTCTTTCATCGCACAGCCGTGACCCACATATTGGAAATCGACCGCAGCCGCGCGTTCGCTTTCAGAATCAAAACAAAAATTAGCGAGCTTGGCGTCACCATGTACCAAGGTTTGATATGGGCATTCTTTTAATAAACGGTCGATGTGCTTGGCTTGGTTCTTCAATGGTAAATCAGCCAAGGCATTGAGCTCGTCAGGACGTGTGTCTAAGTGCCAATAAGTACCGACTTGCCACAATGACGCCGACTGTTCTTGATTGATATTGATGTGCTTCGCGTGAAAATTAGCGAGCCATTTAAGGCAAGCATCGCGTTGTTTCTGCTCTTCTCGCGTGTAACCAGACGCCAGATCAGACTGAGTATCTTTGTTTGCCAGAGCATCAAAAACAGCAAGCACATCAAACTGAGAAGTTACCGGAAAACCGATTTCGGCTAAGTCTTGCATCACGATAAGCCATTCGTTCTCATTCAATTCACAGTGCAGTCCCACAGGAACTGGGCACCGCTCATCCCATTGCTGACTGAACGACTGATACCATGCTGTTTCCACTTGGTAAGAGTGAACTTTGCGTTGGTGAGAAAGCTTAGTGTTCCAGCCTTTGGGATGTTCAGTTTTATCTGGCAACGCGACATGTTTAACGATGACGCTGTTCATCGAAGCACTATTATCTTTAGCAAAGACCAAGCGAACTAACTCGCCGTAACCGCCCCACAAGCGTTGAATAACTTGAACATCAAGCCCTTGATGACAACCCAGTGAGTTCGCTATTTTTTGATAAAGCTCAAGTTGACTTTGACTTGAACTCGCTTGTGGTTGAGCAAGGTTGTTTGAGGGTATTGATTGAGACATATAACTCGTTACTATGCTTTATCGGATAGAAGATGTGACCAGTGTTTTTGCCTATTCATGTAGTGCACCACGTAGCTACACACTGGTACAATTTTGAAGCCAGCCTGTTCAATTTCAGGTAAGACTGATTCCATCATCACCTTGCCAAAGCCTTTGCCTTGCAGTTCATCAGGAATGCGAGTCGAGGTAATGTGCAATACATCGCCTTCCTTCTGATACTTAACAACCGCGAATTGGTTCGGTTCTAGCTCAACTGTGATCTGGTTCTCTTCTTGAACCCATTTTACTGCCTTCATTCTCAACTCCTGCAAATAATTGATACGACAAACAATTAAAGTTTGAAGTATGAGTTCCTTGTAATAGACTAACGCAAGTGCATATAAATAAAACTAAGTACTTACAAACACAGTAAATAATTCAGTGCAATCGGCTTAATATAAAATCAGCAATGATAGAAGGCACTCTATAAATCTATGTGAGTACGTCTACACAATCTAGCACGTAATAACCCCTTGTTAGCAAGTTACCAATATAACTAACAGACGCATGTTGGCGCATGGAGAACATATAATGAACGCACCCCTGACGAAGCCTTTGGAGCATAATCAGGCACTTCAAGACCCTCGTAATCGCACTGTTTCCACTATCAATAGCACTGATGCGCTGGCCATGATTGAGCACGGCAGTGAACTGACATTAAATGTCTCGACTCCCGTTGGCACGAAGTTTCTCGCCACCACCAAATTTATCGGTACGCACAGTGATAACTGTATTGTGGTTGAGGTTCCCGAGGTATCCAATGAAGATCTGAACTTTTTCTTTCAAGAAGGCTTTTGGATGACCGCTCGTGCGTATTCTCTGCGAGGTGAAGGGGCGCTTATCCACTTTAGAAGCCAAATTCACCATAGGATTGGCGAACCCTTTCCGATTTTAGTGCTCTCTACACCAAGTACCATGCAAGTGACTCAGCTGCGTAAAGAGACCCGATATGAAGTGAATCTAGCTTCAAGAATCATCTTCAACGACCAACGAGCAAACTGTGAGATAAGAGACTTATCGAAAAGTGGGTGTCGTTTCGTGACCTCGCCAACCTCGCGAGCAATTCAGATTGCCGATCGAGTGTCTATTGAGATTACTCCTGAGAACTACAATGGGCCGCTGATTCCGCCATTGAGAGGCATCGTCTGTAACCTGCAGAAATCGACGCACTATGCTCGATACGGTGTGGAATTTGATGATATTGGCCGAGCTAACGCTAAACACTTGTTGGCAAAACTGAAGTTCGATGGCACCAAGCTCTGCTTGAGAAACGGTTAACGTCTCTTAAGACACTACGCTCACCAAGTGCCGTAAGCTGACCAAGTACAAATGGCTCACTAACGACCCAAATCGTAACCATCAAAAAAGCCATCGATTCTAAAATCGATGGCTTTTGCGCTTTGGTTGCTTATCTAGATATTAGACAAATTCGCTATTTACGCAGTGCGTTCAGCTTCGCTTGGGCGATACCAAAGATAGTATCAATTGGATAGCTACCCTCATCACTTGCTTCACCAGCGGCTTTGCCTGTGAACAATTCAATCGCTTCTGTTACATGGTCAATCGCCCAGATATTAAACTCGCCCTTTTCAACCGCTTTCACGATATCGCTACGCAGCATCAGGTTGTGAACATTTGAACGTGGGATGATCACCCCTTGTTCGTTTGAACGCCCTTTGATTTCACACACATCAAAGAAACCTTCAATTTTCTCGTTCACTCCACCAATTGGCTGAGACTCACCAAACTGGTTCATCGAGCCTGTAATCGCGATGTCTTGACGGTTTGGCTGCTTAGAAAACGCTGATACTACCGCACAGAACTCAGCCATACTCGCACTGTCACCATCGACGCCACCATACGATTGCTCGAAGGTGATGTTAGTAGTGAGCGGGACTTTGGCTGTCTTACCAAATACTGAAGAAAGGTAAGCCGACAAGATCATCACACCTTTCGAGTGAATACTACCACCTAGGTCTACGTTTCTTTCAATATCAATCACTTCACCATCACCGTAAGCAGTGGTTGCCGTGATTCGGTTCGGTGCACCAAACATATGATCCGTCGTGCTAAGTACAGAAAGCGCATTCACTTGCCCAACCGCCTGACCATCAACATGGATTAGCGTTGTTCCGTTAGTGAAGGTTTCCATCACACTGTCTTGAAGTCGTCCGACACGCATCTGTTGGTTAGATAACGCTTGGTCGACGTGCGTTGCACGAATTAGATTCGATTTTGAGCCTCTCGCCACGTAGTTTGACTCACGAAGCAGATTAGCAATGTGCGCTGAGTGCAGAGACAATTTACCTTGGTCACCCGCCTGACGAGAGCTGTGCTCAATGATGCGAGCGATCGCTTTACGGTCACAATGCAGCATGTTGTTGTCGTGCACGATGCTCGAAATAAAGCGCGCGTAATGCATTTCAGAATCGGGAGTACGCTTCATCTCATCTTCGAAATCGGCTGTCACACGGAACAATTCACCAAACTCTGCATCGTAATGCTGCAGCAGTTGGTAAGTTCGGTAATCGCCAAACAGGATGATCTTAACGTCCAATGGAATCGGTTCTGGATCAAGCGATACCGCGCCCGTTAAGGTCACCTCTTTTTCTAATGAAGTGAAACTCAATTGACGTGAACGCAGCGCTCGCTTCAAGCCTTCCCAAACATATGGCTGCTCAAGTACCTTCACCGCATCCATCAGCAATACGCCACCGTTGGCTCTGTGCAAGCTACCTGCGCGAATCAATGAGAAGTCAGTAAATACGGTGCCCTTGAACGTCGCCGTTTCTACATAGCCAAACAGAGAGTGATAATTAGGATTCTCTTCAACCACGATCGGCAGAGTCTCCTCCTTTTGGCTCACAATCACGTTAACCTTGTAGCGACGCGGCATTTTCTTATCCAAAGAGGCTGTTGCAACTTCGGCTTGCTCTGTGCTTTCTTCTAGGAAAATATCAGCGTTATCGACAATGTCTTTACGCAGTGCCGTTAAGTACTTTTTGATCTCTGGATATTGGCTGTAATCCTTCTTCAATTGCTTAATGAAATGAGTGATCACATCTCGCGCCGTATCGTCATTAAGCTTTTGAATTTTCTCAGTGTACGTCTCTTCAAGTTCCGTCAATTCACGAGAAATGGTTCGCAGACCAACTTCCAAGGCATCAATGGTTTTATCGAACTGGTCTTGTTCTTCTTCCGAAAGAAGATCGAAGCTCTCTTCGGTATGAAGATCATCGCCATTCATCGCGACAAACTGGTAATCCCCCTGAGTGGTGATCGTCAGGTTGATACCTTTCTCTTTCGCTTCTCGGCTGATGCTTTCTAACGCGGCTTGTTGCTTGGCTGCCAGCTGGTTTTTCAGCCTATCAGCACGGCTAAAGTACATCTCGTTATCAAACGCAAGAGGCATACCTTTCAGCAATTTACGCATCAGCTTTTCAATGTCTTGTTTTAAGCTGCTGCCGACACCTCTTGGTAACTTGAGTACCTTAGGTGTACGAATATCTTCAAAATTCGCGATATAACACCAATCAAAAAGCTCCTGAACTTCTTGAGGATGTCGGTTTAGATAGCGCAAGATCATGGTGCGTTTACCCAGACCATTTCGCCCTATCGCATAAATGTTGTAACCCTTTTCCTTGATTGACATCGCGAACTCAACGGCCTTTTGTGCCCGTTCTTGCCCGACGATTTCGTCAATTGGAGCCAGTTCTTTGGTCGACTTACATGGTAGCTTGTCTAAATCCGCTACCTGATACAGCTGTTCTGTATTGAGTCTTTGCATCGCCATCGCCGCCTCCTTAGTCCTTCATTACTTGGGTGTAGATAAAATCAGTGTAGATGTAATTTCCTACAAATTTAGTGACTTACGCTACACAGCTGTTCAACCGAACAAATAACGCACAATTTGGCGCGTTTTTACGAATATCGAGGGTTTTAATTCACCAACTTAACATGTGAATGATTTTAATTTGCAATTGATAATAAATATCATTAACATTTTCAGATATTGTAAATTGAGGATGTGGACATGGAAATTGAACGATGCTGGATGCAATACCTAAAAGCTAAACAGTTAATGGAGCAAGGTCACTGGCCAGAAGCACAACGCCTTTATGGTGATGTTCTCAATTCTCTTCCACATCACGTCCAAGATGCGGCATACCAAAGCGATATCAAACCATGCCAGTTTGCTTGCCTACTTGCAGGGCTAAGAGACGCAAGCGTTGCTCAATCTGAGATTCTCAACCGTTTAGGACAGCATCAACAAGCCTTTGATACCTTGAACCAGTCTTACGCACTGATGCAATTTATCTCGCTTGAAAGCACTGAGCTGATTCAACGCACCTATGGACTATTGGAAAAGCAGAGTGAAGACCTGCTCAATCACCTGATTGCTTTTTGTAGTGCTCAGCGCAGTTCGCATTGGATGCTCGAACTAGAACAAATTCAACGTGCTCATCACCATTTTGGGCAACTAAAAACAACGTCAGAAGTTCAATCTTCACCTAATGTCTTAAATTGATAAGGATATATCATGTCGGACCGGGCCATTCTTAAAGTTAATAACCTCTCCGTAAGTTTCAAAACCAATGATGGAATCATTGATGCGGTAAAAAAGGTTAACTTTACCCTTAACTCAAACGAAACCTTGGCCATTGTTGGTGAATCAGGTTCAGGTAAATCCGTCTCTTCCAACGCGCTGATGCGTTTGCTGCCTGATAACGCGATTATCGATGAGCAATCAGACATCGAGTTTGAAGGTCAATCGATTCTTGGCAAAACTGAGCGAGAAATGCAGTCGATTCGTGGCGATAGAATCGGCATGATCTTTCAGGAGCCAATGACCTCTTTGAATCCATACCTGCGTGTCGGTACTCAAGTGGCGGAAGCCATTATGTGTCACCGCAATGTATCGAAATCTCAAGCGAAACAGCGTGTACTCGAACTTTTCGACCTTGTACACCTACCAATGCCAGAACAGGCATATAACAAATACCCACATGAATTTTCAGGCGGCCAGTTACAACGCATCATGATCGCAATGGCTCTGATCAATGAACCAGACATTCTGATTGCAGACGAACCGACTACGGCTTTAGATGTAACGGTTCAGGCTGAAGTGCTTTCTCTTATCAAAGAAATTCAAAGCAAGATGGGCATGGCGATTTTGTTCATTACCCATGATCTCGGTGTAGTGAAACACTTTGCCGACCGAGTACTCGTGATGTGTAAAGGGGAGTTGGTCGAAGAAGGACTCACTCAAGAGCTATTCGAAAATCCTAAGCACGATTACACACGCATGCTGATCAACTCAATTCCGAAAGGCGCTAAGGTTCCTGTAGAAGCATCGGCGCCAGAGCTACTGTGTGCCGATGATATCCGTGTTCAATTTTTGGTGAAATCCCACTTCATTAAGAGTAAGAGTCAATATTTCGAAGCTGTAAAAGGCATCTCATTGACCCTAAAACAAGGTGAAACGTTAGGCATTGTTGGTGAATCTGGATCAGGCAAATCAACACTAGGACGAGCACTGATCGGCTTACTGCCAAGTACCGGACGTATTGTTTACAAAGGCCAAGATGTGAGTTTGTTAACCGATAAAGAACGTCACAAGCTCAAGAAAGACGTACAGATGGTATTCCAAGACCCTTATGGTTCTTTATCACCACGCATGACCGTTGGGGAAATCATCACTGAAGGTTTAACGGTACATCAACCTCATCTATCCAAGAAAGAAAGATTAGAACGAGCTCGCAAAGCATTGATTGAGGTTCGCTTAGAATCCAATTCAATTAACCGCTATCCGCATGAGTTCTCTGGGGGGCAAAGGCAACGTATCGCGATTGCTCGCGCGTTGATTCTTGAGCCATCTTTTATTCTGTTAGATGAGCCGACTTCAGCACTCGATCGCTCAGTGCAACTGACCGTGATCGACCTGCTAAAAGACATTCAAGCAAAGCACAATATCGGCTTCTTGTTCATTAGCCACGATCTCTCGGTAGTGAAGGCACTATCGGATCGCGTACTCGTGATGCAGAAAGGTGAAGTGATGGAAGAGGGATCTGCAGAAGAGATTTTCAATGCACCGAAAAATGACTACACCAAGAAACTCATCGCGGCGTCATTCGACTTAGAAAATAAATCGGAAAAAAATGCCGCTTAGAGGGAACTAATCAAGATTAACAGCGTCTCATAAGTACATTCTGAATATGTATCGCTACTCAAAATAATTGGAGTTGCAGCTAGGAAACAAATAAGTTCAGCCCTATGAACATAGGTGTTCTATTTGATTAGGGTGAACTTAGGCAGTTAACAACGCTGCAGCTTCAAGTATGAAGAGTAGAGTGGATTGCACTCTAGAATGGATATAGCAAAACTGGTTTGGCCGCCAAAAGAAAAATGTCGCATGGATGCGACATTTTTCGTTTCTGAAGGGAAATTATTCGTCTTGAAATCTCATTCACGACATCAAATTATTTCATTGCCAACTATCGATATAGAGACTTGGTCGACTCTCTGACGATTAAATCAATGGGTGGCAGTCGAGCTTCATGCCTCTCGCCGGAGAGTAAGTTCAGAATCGACTGCGCACACACCTCGCCAATCTCTTCAATCGGCTGTCTCAGCGTCGTCAGGGCTGGCGTGAAATACTTAGACGTAGGCAAGTCATCAAAGCCAATCACAGACACATCTTCTGGCACTTTATAACCGTGGTCAGACAGCGCCTTAATCGCACCGTAAGCCGTTTGGTCATTAGCAGCAAATAAGGCGGAGAAGTGAACCTTCGACTCTATCAATTCAACGGTTTTCTCGTAGCCTGACTCACTACTGAAATCACCCTGTTTAACGAGTTTTGGCATCACTTTTATGCCCGCCTCTTGAAGTGCTTTCTTATAGCCTTCAAAGCGATTTCCCGAATCAGGTTGACTTGAAAGCCCCTTAATATGAGCAATATTCACATGTCCTTGTTGCAGTAAATGTAGGGTTGCCATATAGCCACCCAGCACGTTGTCGATATTGATCGAGCGGACATTATTCTCAACAAAATCGTAGCCAACCATCACGATAGGGATGTCTTGTGCATACTTAGCAATCTCTTCCTGCGTAATGCTTCCTGTCACGATGATCATGCCATCCACGTTACTTTTCGCCAGATACTCCAACGCGTGCATTTCTAACTTTTTCTGCCAATGCCCTGTTGCGATCACTAATGAATAACCTTGAGCAATCAGCGTTTTTTCCATGTCGTTAAGGATACGACTGGTGTAGGGGCTATCAGGGTGTTGCACCAAGACACCAATAGTGAGCGAGCGTCGGTTGGTGTTTTCTTGCATTTGGAAGTTAGGTTTGTAGCCCGTGTCTTTAATGGCTTGCTCAATGTTTTGGCTTTTATCATCCGACACATAAGTGGTTCGATTAAGAAAACGAGAAACCGTGCTTGGGGAAACACCAGCCAGTCTTGCTACATCGTATACTGTTGTTTTTTTTGTTTTAGTGCGCATCTCGATACCCTAATCCAGTAACATCTGGGGAGCCAGAAAGCTCCCCACCCGTTTCAACCTGCATACCACTGCTTTTGTTGAAACTCATATCATTAAGTTAATACATGTAGGCGAAGATCATCCCCGGTCTGAAATAACGACCTGCGGTATATTTCAACCCAGTGCTCAACAGCCATTTATGAAGAACGATGGCTTGCTCCGCCGAAATTTCACCTTGCAACATACTAACAAATTTATCACTGTCTTTAGTCAGATCTGGACTCACTCGACCGTCAGATAGCACACACTTTTGCAATTTAAGCGCAGTAATCCACTTTTTCGCATCATTTTGTGGCAATTTAAAATACTCTGAGAGTTCTTGCTCATTGAAAGAGACAGAACAGTTGAACCCTTCTGGTGCGGCAAATGGAATTTTTGAATAGTCATACAGCGCGGTATACACGGTATCCATTAATGTTTCTGCTTGCTGCGATTTACCCGCTAGACTCAACGCTGTCGCAACACTAAACTGTACGCCAATCCACACGTCTTGCGCTTGGAACGCTTCATGCGGCGAACCGTCGGCCAGCGTCATATTCGCAACCCCTAGCTTAGGGCTGTTGATTTCAAAGTTGTGCTTATAAACATAGTCTAGTGCGCGTTGGATGTTTTCTTGTGGGAAAATACCTTCTAGCCCGATTAGCTTTAAGTAACTGTCTGCCAATAAAGCATCACCAAAGCTGTTGTCGGAATCTGGCACTAAATCTAAGTATTCTTGTGTAAAGGCTTGAGGCGCGGTCTCACTCAGAAAGCGTTTCTTAGAGACTCTTTGAGATACTTTACTGATGTTGATGGAGGTATCCGTTTCATTAAGATAGGTATTGAGTGTGCTCTTGTCAGCAATCGCATCGCCCGTCAAAGTCAGGCCTAAGATTTCCAGTGCTTGATAGTTCTTACCTGTTAAATGCTTGGCTTGAACGGGAGTGACGAAGAAGTGGTAGTAGCCTTCTTTTTCATCCCACAAGCTTTGCTCAACTGTCGCCAGCGCCTTTTTAGAACGCGTTAAGTAACCCGCGGCTAACTCGCTTTCATTCATCAATTTTGCAAGTTCGCTTGCCGCTTGTAGACCTGCCACCCAAAGACTCGCACAGTAAATAGAGATGCCGTGAGACGCGAGGTTATCAAAGGTATCGTCTGTGCCACGGGTTAGTGGTAAATCGTCACCCTCAGCAATCAAATTCGATAAGAAATCTATGCTCTCAGTGACAGCCTGCCAGCACTCTTCAACCACAGAGATATCTTGTGTCTTTTGATAATGGCGGTACACCATCAGAATGTATTTCGGTGCTAAGTCCTTCCATTCCTTAACATTATGCCAGCTATACGCGTCAGGCTGAATGTCGAACGGGCTACCCAAATCGTGGATTACCGCACCTCGAATCGCGCGCACACCTTGGTACTTCTGATCAATCAATTCAGCATTCGGTGTCGCTTCGTATTCCCAGTATCGACGCTCGGTAAAGTCTTCCGCCAAAATGGCTTTCGAGAACTCTTTCATCACGCAGCCATCAAGCTCAGGCAGCAAATAAAGCAGAGAGAATGAGCCATAGAAATAAACATCCAGAGAATTAAAGAATGGGTAATCGACACACTCTTTCACCAAGAACTTGTCTTCTTTATCCCATACCGTTGATTCGGCTAGGAAAGACAATGAATTCATCGCCATCGTCGCATAGCGCAGTGCTGATTCAGGCTGTGATATCTTGCTTTGAGCTTGCTCTAGAAAGGCCTCTTGTTGCTTAACGATCTGTTGCTCAATGGTTTCGAGCTTTGGCAGAACATCTTCTAACATCGGCAGAGCCGGTTTCGCTTGCGGGTAGAATTGAGTGTAAGCCTTATCCGAGAGCCAACCATTAAGCATCACTTTGCTGTGAGCCATTACTTGAGCGAAACGCAGATCAACGGATTCGCCCGGCTCCAGTTCAACCTGAACCACAACCAATGCGCTCAATGCTTCACGCCCAGTGTAGATCCCTGTTTGAAATTCGGTGTTAGTACGGCCTGTTTTCAGTGCGAACTCTGTTTGCTGGGTCACTTTCGAAGTATAAAGCGTCGGCTTAACAGACACCGATACCTTGCCAGACCCCAACAAGTGGTTATCCGCTTGGACACCAAACACCACCTCACCCTCAATGTCACTTCGATACGGAGACTGACTAGTGAGCTGAACACCCGTAAAACTGTGGCTTTCACCGTTTACATTCACCGCTTGATGCTGCTGAGCTATCGGGTTTTGAGATAAGGTACATGCCGAATCTTGGATCCCATCGCGACCTTTTCGGTAAGTTGAACCAATCAGATTTTGCAGAGGTTGAGCAAGCGTAATCACGCGAGTTTGCTGTGAATCATTCGTTAACTGAAAGTGGTTCCAGTGCATCGGTAAAGAACAGAGGCGTTTATCGTCCTTAACGATCGGTGAAACAACCTTACGCTTGATATTAATACCGTCAAAACTATTATATTGATATTCAGCTAATGGATATAAAGCCTTATATTCTATATCGCGACCATTAACACTTTCTATATCACCATTATTTCCCGCAGTTAGTGATAGCTGTCTCGTTGCACCATTTATTAATAAACCATTAAAGAAATCTAAGGCTACATATAATTGACAAACAATCGACGATGAATCCGAATCAATTAACATTTGAGTCTTATTAGAAAACTCAACATTCCACTTTATAAAGCTCTCTTTATTTTCTTTATAGAAGTTGCAATTTTTTAATGCACTACGAATGATGTTAATCGCATTCGAACTATTATCTATTCTCTTGCCATCGAATAATGCCGGGTAGAAATTCAGGTGAACACTGAGCTCTTGTTCGTTAAGAATCTGAAGGGTATCAATGGTTGGCACATCCATAACTGAAGAATAAAAATCATTAAAATTAATAACTTGATCTGAACAGTCAACAAATATACCTGGAATAAAGCTGAAGTTTGGCGTGTTACCGTTTGGCGTCAGTGTAAATGTATTGCCAATACCGCCCACCGCCATACCGGTATTTTCTGGTGTGGTAGAAATTGGTGTGTACCAAGGTTGAATAAATTCAACTGCATCACCTTTTTTGCAAAGATGTTCTGAATTTCCTGAATAGCTTGTATATGGAATTTTATTATTCATTTTAAAACCGCCATTGAATATTTTTTTCTTCTTGTTAATATCTTTTTAAAATGGAGACATCAACATGTTTAAAATTATAAATGAAAAATTTGGAAATATTGACTCTGTCACATTAATAAGCCACCAGCATGGTATAGAACTTCAAATAATCAATGGATTTGGTTCTGTTATCAATAAATATATTGTAAACAACAGCCCATTCTCTTTTATTTGTGGTTATCAGAATTATGATGAACTGATCAACCAACATCCGTTCTTTTCCCGCAGTGCTAAATTATTCCCTTTTCCAAACCGTTTAAACTTAGGTCGTTACAGTTTCGATAACCAAAACCATCAACTCCCAGCTAACTTTCCTTGGTCTGATCACGCCGTACACGGCCTGCTCTACAACCAACCTTTTTCAATCACAAACAGCGCAGCCAATGATGAGTCAGCCAGTGTGACGCTGCAGTATCAAACGTCATCTTTGCACCCTGCTTTCCCGTTCGCTTTTAACCTTGAAGTCGCCTTCACTATCGACATCACAGGCAAGCTCTCTTGCTCGACAACCGTCTCTAATTGTGGTGATTTCGCCTTCCCATTCGGTGATGCTTGGCACCCTTATTTCTCTCTTGGCACTGAATTGAAACAGTGTAGGCTTACCATGTCACCTTGTGCTGAGGTCATACACGAGAACGACCTGCCTAATGGTGAAAAACAGGCTTTTGACCGTTTGTCTTTGGATGATTCCCTAACCAATCAAAGCCTAAACCACTGCTTTGAATTTGATTCGAAGACAAGCAACCAACTGACTTTCACACGCTCAGATTCATCTGCCGCGATTCACTATCAACAAGATGCAAGCTACCCATTTGTTCAGCTGTACACCCCAACGAGTGAGCAAAGTATTGCAATAGAACCAATGACTTGCCCTGCCGATGCTTTCAATAACCAAATTGGCTTATTGACGCTTAGCCCGAACCAGTCTCAAACCTTCACTTGGCAATGTCAAGCTGCCTATCAGCCACAATAAAGCAACCAAAGTAACCGAACGAAGCTGAAGCAACTGCTAAACGTGAAACCAGCCCCCCTGAGAACGCATTGCTAACGAAAACTACAACGTAAAAAACAAACTAAAGAAACTAAACGAAAGCGCAATAAAGGGCGCATAACGCGCCCTTCTCTTTGTTAACCTAAAACCACTTCGACTGTGTGCTCGCCAGAGGTAAACACCGGTGCTTTGTTGCCTGAAATCAGGTCACCATTTACCTTCATCTCAACCACACCTTTACACACGTTATTCGGGTTCGTGACATGAATGTTGTATGTTGCACCGCGGAACTGACGACGGACTTTAAACTCCGGCCACTCAGCCGGAATACAAGGGTCCACCAGCAAACCATCAACTTCAGGTCGAACACCCAGGATCCACTGCGTACCTGCAACGTATGTCCAAGATGAGGTACCAGACAACCAAGCATTACGACCTAGGCCGAACTGTTTATGTTCGTCGCCCAAAATGTTTTGTGGGTAGCAGTATGGCTCTGACTCGAAGGTATCAATATCGTCGTTCTTCGAAGCCGGATTAATTTGACGGTAGTACTCGTAAGCACGCTCACCGTTGCCCATTTTCGCTTCTGCGATCATCACCCATGGGTTTGAATGCAAAAAGATACCGCCATTCTCTTTCGCACCTGGTGGGTACGTCGAAACGCCACCTAGCTGAGGATCAAAGCCGTTGTAGCCAGGTGTTGAAAGCTTGATGCCATTGGTGGTGTTCAGCTTGTTGTAAACAGAATCTAGCGCTTGAGTTGCACGTTCTTGAGTCGCGAAACCTGAAATTACAGGCCAGCTCTGACCATTGGTGTAAATCTGCCCTTGCTCGTTCTTGTGAGAGCCTATTGGCAAACCTTGCTCATCAAAGTAACGAACAAACCATTCACCATCCCAGCCGCACTCATTGACCGTGCTCTGCATCTGTTGGTACTGATCTTTAAACTTAGTCGTCAGTTGCGCTTCGCCACGTAGCTCACAAAGGTCCAGCATATCGAGCAGGGCTTTGCCGTACATGTTGGCTACCATCATCGACTCAGCACCCGTTGGCAGGTTCACCGTGTCATTCCAGTCTGCAAAACCTAGCAGCGGTAGACCGTGCTCACCAGTATTGGTGTAGGTAAATTCAATCGCGCGGCACAGGTGGTTCCAAACTGCTCCCGTTTCGATTGGGTTGCCCGCTTTGTCTTTTTGATAGAACGGGATCTCTTTGTTCAAGAAGTCAGCGTTGCCTGTCTCTTTCACATATTGAGTCACCGCATAGATGATCCACAGATGATCGTCACCGTAGTAATCCGGGCGATCTTCTTCTTCACGTGAGTCACCCGCGTTCGCTTCCATGGTTGATGGGAAGAACTGATGCATCGCAGAACCGTTGGTGTTCTGAACAGACAACAGACGCTCAATGAACTCACGCGCCTCTTCTGGCATATGAGTAATTACGCCTAAAGTATCTTGAGAAGAATCACGGAAACCGATGCCACGAGCACCATAACCAAGCTGATACAGAGACAAGTAACGAGACCAGTTTTTGGTTGTGTGACACTGACGCGGGTTATGTACGTTAAGCATTGAGTTCATTGCTGGGTCTGGCGTTTCAACCTGAACTGCTTGTAGGTAACCATCCCAGTGTTCAGCCAGTTCAGCGAAAGCCGAATCGACAACTTGATGGTCACGGTATTTAGCCAATAGAGGCAATGCTGCTTCTAGGCTCTGTTCTTGCGCGATTTGTACAATCGTACGTTCGGTCTGCTCTGGAGATAACCAACCTAGACGCAGGTTCAGTGCGCCAATGTTGTCGCCACGCAAACACTCGGTGTTGCCTAATTCATCATTGTTTAGTGCTTCTGGCGCTGCCCATGTACCGTAGCCCAAATTACCTAGGAACGATTGGCGATCACCATCAAAAGACGTCGCAGGGCGATCCGCTGTCATCAGGTTCACCGCGTAGTCACGCTTCATGAAAGCATACTGCTCAAGCACGGTATGACCCGATTCTTGTTGGTGTGCTTTTAGCGTCATGGTTTGTGGAACCCAGTCCGCATTGAGTAGCTGTTTAAGCGCATCGAAGTGTGTGAATTCGTACACAGGCACCACATCAACGTGTAGCGCTTTGTCTGAAATGTTGGTGACTTTGATGTCTTGTAGCAGTACTTGGTCAGCTTTTGGTACAAAGAACGTCGCTTCACAACGCACACCAAAGGCTTCTGCAATGATGGTGGTGTATGACAAACCCGTGTGGTTTTCAAACTTGTCTAATGGCTTTAAAGTTGGCGTGTAGAAAGGTGAGAACACCTCTACGTTGCCCGCTTCATCACGCACCTTAAGGTATAGGGTCGAGCCTTTGAAGTCTGAGTTTGGCAGTTGAGCAATGTACTTAGTAATGCGGTTGAGTGCCGGATCGCCCTTACACAGCAATACGCCGCCGTTGCTATCTACAATGCCACCGAAATCTAATGTGCCCACGTAGTTACACCATTTGATCGGTGTGCACGGTGTGGTTGCTACGTATTCTTTGTTTTTATCGTCAAAATATCCGAATTTCATCATCACTATCCCTAGCCCCTCCCAAATCAGGAGGAGCCAAAACAATTTGTCGTAAGTTGGTTGGTGTCAGCTCAATGGCTGACTTAAGTTGACTGGCTAGATCGTAATTGGCTAGCTCGCTAGCGAGTTCTCACTGAGAGCATCGAACAAGTGGAAAGCATCCAAATCCAAGTAAAGCGTCAGATCTTTTACATCCACTTCAGCCGCTTGGGTTTCAACCATCAGCGGTTGACCGCCAATTTCTGTTTTCAGAAGAATGCTTGCGCCCAGTAATTCCTTGTCTTTGATTTTCACAGGGAATGGCAGCACGCGGTCGTGGTCAACTTGCTCGGCACGTAGGTGAATGTCTGTTGGACGAACACCAAAATGCAGCGCTAGGTTCTTAGACGCCAGAGACTTAAAGCGCTCAGGCAGTGGGATATGAACATCTCCAATTTCAACGAAGTATTCGCCTTCTTTTTCAATCAGTTTTGCTTCCAACATGTTCATTGACGGGTTACCAATGAATTGCGCGACAAACTTGTTTGCAGGACGCTGGAACACCTCGGTTGGTGTACCAACTTGAGCAACATAACCGTCTTTCAGGATCACGATGCGATCCGCCAGTGTCATCGCTTCGATCTGATCGTGGGTTACGTAGATCGTGGTGGTTTTTAGTTCACGGTGTAGGTGTTTGATCTCTTCACGCATCACGCCACGCAGTTTGGCATCTAGGTTAGATAACGGCTCATCAAACAAGAAAACCTTAGGAGTACGAACCATCGCACGCCCCATTGCTACACGCTGACGCTGACCACCAGAAAGCTCTTTTGGCTTACGGTTGAGTAGTGGATCAAGCTCTAGCATTTTGGCCGCTTTTAGCACTTCTACGTCGATTTCCGCTTTCGGCATGCCTTTCAGTTTTAGTGCAAAGGCGATGTTCTCGTAAACCGTCATGTGTGGGTACAGTGCGTAGCTTTGGAATACCATCGCTAAGTCACGGTCTTTAGCATCGACCTTGTTCATCACTTTACCGCCAACGACGATATCGCCAGAGCTGATGCTTTCAAGTCCGGCAAGCATACGTAGCGTGGTCGATTTACCACAGCCAGATGGGCCAAGGAAAACCACGAACTCGCCGTCTTCAACCGTAAAATCAAACTCTTTTACAACCTCAACATCACCGAATGATTTCTTGATGTTCTTAAATTCTACTTTAGCCATTATCTGTTCTCCTCAGCGCGCTCTAGAAGCATATTTCGGTACGCAATTGCGCTATGTTTCAATGTTCTTTCTTGGGTGGTGTAGTCAACGTGGACGATACCAAAACGCTGGCAGTAGCCAAATGCCCACTCAAAGTTATCCATCAGACTCCAAGCGAAGTAACCGTCGACTTTCACACCCGCTTCAACTGCGTTGTGAACCGCTTCGATATGACCTTGGAAATAACGAACTCGTTGGTCGTCCATCACTTGGCCGTTTACACGTTCGTCGTTGCCCGCAGCACCATTTTCAGTAATGTAGATAGGTGGCATATTTTCGTAGCGAGCATCCAGTCTGACCAATAAGTCGGTTAAACCTTGTGGGTTGATCTCCCAGCCGATGTAAGTGTGTTCAGCTTCAGTTTGTTTCACCGATTCAATATCGCCGTTCTCATTGAAGCGAGCGACATTGCGTGTGTAGTAGTTGATACCGATGTAATCGACAGGTGCGCTGATGATGTCTAAATCACCTTCAAGGATCATTGGCATGTTCATCGCTTGGCGCTCGACGACCAGTTGTGGGTATTCACCCTTCAATACTGGGTCGATAAACCAGTGGTAGTTCTCTGCTTCACAGTAGTCTGCGGCGCCTTGATCTTGTGGCGTTAGCGGGTAAGCTGGAGTCGCGTTAAATACCACTCCATGCTTAGCATGAGGCGCATTCTTGCGAAGAATCGGCATTGCTAAACCGTGAGCCAACATTAGGTGGTGAGATGCTAAGTAGCCCTCTTTCTCACCCTTGATACCCGGCGCATGTTCGCCCCAGCGGTAACCTAGGAACGCAGACACAAACGGTTCATTGAGCGTGGTGTATACGTCGATGGTATCGCCAAAATACTTGCTCACCACTTCTGCATATTCAGCGAATTTGTAAGATGTTTCTCGGTTTAACCAGCCGCCCTTGTCTTCAAGATATTGCGGAAGATCCCAGTGGTACAAAGTCACATACACTTTCATGCCACGAGCATGGCACTCGTCGATAATCTGACCGTAAAACTCAAGGCCTTGCTGGTTCACCACACCGTCTTGTGGAAGGATACGCGGCCATGCAATAGAGAGACGGTAAGCATCAACGCCTAAGCCTTGAATCATCTCGATATCTTGTTGCCACAAGTGGTAGTGGTCACACGCCACATCACCACTGTCGCCGTTATCGACCTTGCCCGGCGTCTTACAGAAAGTGTCCCAGATAGACGGTGTGCGACCGCCTTCTTCAACGCCGCCTTCAATTTGGTATGAAGATGTCGCGACACCGAATACAAATTCCTTACTGCGTAACTTTGAATCACTTGGAAGTTGATATTTATTCATTGTTATAACCCTTAAACCTAACCTTTGACTGCGCCGGACGTTAAACCACTGATCATCTGTTTCGATGCGAACAAGTAAGTAATCACGAGCGGTAAAATAGAAATTGTGGTACCTAGCATTACCGCGCCCCATGGCGTATTCGGAATACCTTGAACACTTCGAAGTGCTTGCGTAATAACATAGTTATCTGGGTTATTTAGCACCACGAGAGGCTGCATAAACATGTTCCAGAAGAAAACGAACTGAACAATCGCAAGCGTTGCCAGTGCAGGCTTCATCAGTGGCAGTACCACGCTCCAGTACGTTCTGAACTCACCAGCACCATCCAATTTCGCTGCTTCAAGTAGCTCTTTTGGAATCGATGCAATCACGTGCTGACGCATCAAAAAGATACCAAATGGTGTCGTAGTGAACGGTAGCCATACCGCCATGTGGTTATCCAACAAGCCTAAGAATTTCACGATCATGAAGTAAGGGATCAAGCTAAGCACAGGCGGAATCGCCATTGAGCCAACCAACATGCCAAACAGCACGTTCTTGCCGCGGAACTTAAACACTGCAAACGCGTAACCACCCATGCTACAGAACAGCAGCGAGATAGTTGTGCCTAGGAAGGCCACGTAAATAGAGTTAAACATCGCCTTCCAGAACGGCATGATTTCCAGCAGTTTTGCGTAGTTAACCGCTAAGCTATCGCCAATGGCAAAACTGATGCCCGAGCCAAAAATTTCTGAACGGTCACGTGTTGAAAGCAAGGCTGACCACACGAACGGGAATACCGTAATAATCGCTGACACAACCAGTAATATGCCGAGCATAACCATCAAGATCTTAGTCATGATGTACATGCTGCGTTCGCTTGGCATTAGGCCACTTAGTGGTGAGGTATTTGTCTTAATTGATGTCGACATATTAATGTTCCCCTAAGCCTTTCTTACCGAAGAATATAAATTGAACCAAGGTACACGTTGCGATGAGAGCGAATAGCAGCCAAGAGATTGCTGACGCTGTACCCATTTCTAACCATTCCCAACCCACTTTGTAGAGGTACATCGAAATGGTTAAACCAGATTGACCTGTACCACCCGTACCACGTGTTAAAACGAACGGTTCTTCAAACATCTGCAAGTTGCCGATGATGGTCATTGTGATAGCGAAGAAGATAAACGGACGAATCATAGGCAGTGAGATATTCCAGAAGCGGCGGAAAGCATTAGCGCCATCCATACGAGCTGCTTCTAAAATGTCTTTCGGAATCGTCATCAAACCTGTGGTGTACAGAACAATGTTAAAACCGGTGTATTTCCAAAACACCATGATTGCGATTGACGGTTTCACCATAGTGGCATCGTCTAGCCAGCGGATTGGTTGGAAATCGTTAACCCAAGCGAATGCCCAGCCAAACAGTGTGCTATCGGCGAGAGCCATTAGCGTTTGGTTGATTATTCCTGAGTTAGGAGAGTACATATTGAAGAAAATCAGTGACGCTGCGACCGTTGATGTAATGAACGGTAGAAAGTACGCCGATGTTAACCAGTGACGCATACGGTCACCCATTGAAACCAACATGTAAGCCACTGGAATAGCGACTAAGTGCTGAGCCACGCCTGAAGTGATCGCTAGCCAAAGCGTGTTCTTCAATGAACGCCATAGCCATGGGTCCGTTAAAGCAATGTGATAGTTCTCAAAACCAACGAACTCCATCGCATCCATGCCTCTTACCGGGTTCCACTCGTGGAACGACAGGTAAACAGAGAACAACAGCGGGAAGATCCCAAATACAGAAAAAATGATCAGAAACGGCAGAAGAAATCCATACGGTGTAAGCGCTTTCAAATTTAGACGAGAAAAAAGGCTTTTGTCCGCAGGTTCTATCGTTGTGCTCGCTGTATGATTCATAGTAACGACCTCTTAAAAAGGAAGCGCGTTATCCACGCTTCCTCACTTACTTAAAGTAAAAACAAATTAAAGATTACGCGTGCGACGCTTGATTAGACGCTCTGCCTCTTTAAGCGCAGTCTTGATGTCTTTGCCTTCATCAAGTACTTCCATCAAAGCGTTCTCTAAGATAATAGAACGTGCAACGTGGTCGCCTTGTGCTGGGGATACTGGTTTGATGTTCTGTGCCACTTCAGCAAACAGTAGACGAGCTTTTTGCCCACCTAGGAATTCCATCTCTTCTTGGAAAAGCTCATCGTCATACGTGGTGATGTTCGCTGGGAAAGCAGCAATCGTTTCGAAGTGTTTAAGCTGTACTTCACGATCCGTCGTCATGTATTCAATAAGCGCCCAAGCTTCATCTGGGTTTTCTGATTGAGTTGGAATAGAAAGGAATGAACCACCCCAGCTGCCGTAGATGCCATCAGGTAGGTTTTCTACTGCCCACTTACCTTTAGTTTCAGGAGCAATCCAGTTGTTTAGGTGACCAAGAAGCCAAGCGCCAGAAAGTTGAGTTGCAAATGTGCCGTTGCGGAAGCCTTCGTACCATTCGTTAGACCAAGCCAGAATGCGGCCGTCTAAGCCTTTGTCGCGAATCTCTTTTGCTACTTCAAAAGCATGAACAAAACGCTCTGATGTCACAACTGGGTTGCCATCTTTATCAAAGTACAGACCTTCACCTTCAGGAACCGTCGTGAAGATAATCGCTTGTGCCACATCGGCTGCCGAAGCGATAAGTTGTACGTTTTGCTCTTTCAGTTTTTCACCAGCAGCGATGTATGAATCCCAATCTTTGATTGCGTCTTCTACATTAATGCCGGCTTTTTCGAACACGTCAGTGCGGTAGTACATAACGCCAGGACCAAGGTCGACAGGGATGCCGTACATATCGCCATCAGCGCCTTTGCCCTGTGCCCATGCGTAAGGTGCGAATCGTTCTTCGTACTTATCTGCACCGTAGTTTTCAGACAAGTTAACTAGGCCGCCAGAACCCACGAATGGACCAATTTTCTCAACGTCCACAACAATCACATCACCCGCACCAGAACCCGTTGCAAGGTTCGTTGTCAGTTTCGTGTGGTGGTCACCGTGGTTGTTCATAAGGTAATCAACTTTGATACCCGTTTCCTTTTCGAAATCAGGCAGTAATACCTTTAGGCTGCTATCGAAATCAGGGAAACCGTCGAAACGAATTTCTTTGTCTGCTGCATTTGCAGCTGTTGTACCTAATCCTAAAGCAACCGCGCATGAAAGCGCTAAGGTCTTAAATTTCATGTTCTATCCTTAATATTTTTATAGGGTAACTGGTAAATCCGATACCGAGTTTCTAGTGACCAACGTCGGCAGCAATTTAAAGTTCACGTCATGTTTTATTTTCTTTAGCTTTTGCAGAGTGAGCTGCACTGCTTCAATGCTCATCTCTTCAATGGGGAAGTTAATGGTGGTCAAACTAGGGGTCAGATAACGCGCGAAGATGGTGTTATCAAAGCCCACCAGTGATACATCTTTCGGAACAGACAACCCCTCCTGATGTAAGACTTCGAATGCGCCAAATGCCATGTGATCGTTTGAAGCAAATACGGCCGTGAACCGACACTTGCGGTTGATCAACTTCTTCATAGCGCTGATGCCAGTCTCTTCGGTAAACCCCGCCTCTGAGACCAAAGCTTCATCGTATGGCACACCCGCTTCTTCCAAAGCCTTTCGATAACCTTGCAAACGCCCCCTAGCATCTGCTTTATCTAAAGGCCCGGTAATACACGCGATATCTGTATGTCCCTTTTGCAAAAGATATTGAGTAGCGAGTAGCCCCCCGACTTCGTTATCAATATCAATGCAACTCATCGCCATTTCTGGGATGAAGCGGTTAATCAAAACCACAGGGGTCCCCTGTTCTTCCAATTCAATTAAATAATCATCACTGAGCAGTTGAGTATGAAGAATCAAAGCATCAACACGACGCCCCAGCAGAAACTCCACCGACTCGCGCTGCCCTTGTTCGGTGTTCGAACCCGCTGTAACGACAGCGTGGTAACCAAAGCGGCGTAGGTTTTCTTCTATGCAATGCAAGATGCCTGAATAGAAAGAACCGCCAAGTTCTGGAACAACAACGCCAACACTACCGGTACGACTTGACGCCAAAGCTTGAGCGATAGAGTTCGGGCGATAACCCAATTCTTTGATCGCTTTTTCAACCTTTAATTTCTTGTCATGACTGACTCTGCTAGTGCCATTAATGACTCTAGACACTGTCGCCTGAGACACACCTGCATGTTCTGATACGTGTTTAATTGTCGCCACTCGAACCTCGATACTTCATTAGCTTGTAACCGCTTACAAAACGATTATTAAGAAATTACGTTTTAGTTGAAGTGAGTGTCATCACACTAAACTTGGGGCTAAAAAGACCAGTTGTGGAAACCATGAAAGCGCTTACAGATTCACTTCATGCCATGAAACTGTTTCATGAGATTACCGCACACCTAATAAAGACAGCGTCTGGTTACTGATTCCCAAAGCATGTGCAAACATGCTTAAATTCCATTTATCTCTGGCGTTGTTCGGGGATGCCTACCCAGCAGGCGGTAATATACTGGATAAAATTGACCCTACTGCTTCAATGGTCATACAAAATTGTATGGGAACATTTCAAGGCACTTTTAATTCACTTTCCGTTGTCAAAAACATGAAAGAACAACACCCAGCAAAGGCTGGGCGTGAAATAACGGAGTAATCTCAAGTAGTGTCTACACTTTGTTTTCGGACTGCTCCGCAAGCTTAAACTATTGAGTTAGTGAGAACTGCTGCTGCGACATGGTTTCAAGCTGTTGACCATGAGAAAACAAAACTTGAGATCGTTGAGAGTTGTCCTCTGCCAAGGTGTGTATCTGACTGATGTTTTGTGTGACTTGAGAAGCAACCACTTGATGTTCCGTGGTTGCGGTCGCGATTTGATGGCTCCTTTGCTCTACCTCATTGAGCAGATCAGAGACCGTCGATATTGAGTGATTCACTTCGCCCGTTTGCTTAACACATTGAACCATCCCCACCACACATTGATTGATTTGCTCCACCGCCAATTTAGAACTGGTTTGCAGCTGTTCTATCTTGTTGTGTATCTCTTGCGTCGAGGCATTGGTTTTGGCCGCTAACACGCGAACTTCATCGGCCACCACAGAGAACCCTCGACCTTGCTCTCCCGCGCGCGCCGCTTCAATGGCTGCGTTCAATGCCAACAAATTGGTTTGTTCAGAGATCCCAGATATCACATCCAAAATGGAGCCAATGCTAGCACTCTCTTTCTCAAGTTTGTCGATTGTGCTTGTTGATTCTGCCAACTTACTTTCCAAAACGCCCATTAGGTCAACATTCTTGCCCATGGTTTGCTGCCCTGCGCTTGAACTGGTGACAGCCGATGTCACCAGAGTCAGTGTTTGGTTGGCCGCTTGAGTTATTTCAGTCACGGAACATTCGATTTGTTCCATCGCCGTTGCCACCATTACGGTTTGATTGGTTTGGTCTAACGCACCTTGTACCAACTTACTTGGCTTACGGATGCCTTTTGCGATATTAACGCCTATCAAAAGCGCAATCAGAACCGATACAATCGAAATAATTACCTGCATCAAAAGGGCTTGATTGGATGATTCCATCGACTCTTGATACAGGTTTGTTGCGGTATGTTCGGCGTACGTAGAAAGTTCGTCGAAGTACCCTAGCTGCACATCAATCGCCTGTTCAATTTCAGCTCTTTGTTCAGCTATCGACTCATGCAACTTAACGGTTTCCATGTGCGTAGACACTGAGCCTGGCGCTGAAAAGGCATGGGAAGCGAGCAGTGACAAAGACTGCTTGCTCCGTCGCACTAAAGCCGGATCCTGCGCCTCCAAATTAGCAACAGCTTCTTTAAATCGCTCGTGACGACTTTGCAGGCGTCGCTCTACTCCACGAACTTCCGATGACGTTTGCAGTGAAAAAGCCTCATTGGCTTCTGCCGCAATCAAGCTCAATTGAACCAGTAATGCTTCTACTGCTTTTTGCGTTGCATCTGAGCCCGCGCTCGCCAGTTGATTCACCAAGGTATTGTTGAGCTGGCCCACTACCGATTGAAATTGCGCCTGCTCCATCGAACCGAGGTCTTTCGTATCCAAATAAGAAACGTATAAGTTTAAGGTCTGGTCTATCTTATCGATGGTAGCAACGCCCGTTTCATCAATATTCTGGAGTATGGATTCAAGAGACGACCCTGCCGTGCTCTTGCCTTCAAACCAATTCAATTGCTGCTGATATTGCTCGATGTTGTTTACAACGACTTGTTTGAGTGGCTCTAACTCATCAACATAATCCGCTGATAAATAAGGAATGGAGCTTCGGTTAATATCCAAAAAACGGATGGTAAGCGTGGAGGATTGGAGCATTAAAGGGGTGGCTTGTTGAGTGATGGTCTCGATGTGTGAGGTTATGTTCTTATTGCTGCTAATACTCAACCATGCGCTACCCAGCATGATCACGATCAGCGTGAAGAAACCTAAATAAACTCGAGACACAATAGAAGAAAGTCTCATCGTTATTCCTTGATCTAGTGGCGAAAAAAAGGGCACATAAAATGTGCCCAAGAATGGAGTTATTTAACGTGCCCTAATCAATCTGCCTTTAGGGCTAAAATGGACAGTATGTACTTACTATTTGTAACGTATGGCTATTTCAACATGAACGCTTTGAAAATATGCCTAATTCAAAGCGTTGCTCTTTCTACCTGTTGATTACCACCAAGCTTCAAACATTGCGCCGAACGACAATGTATCAACATTGGTTGTCTTCACTGTGTTGCCTTTCGTTTCTACATCACCCACGGTTGTGTAGAAGCGAAGCATTGGACGGCTCCAAGGTAAGCCACCTAGAGAAACGTTTTGAGACAAGGTTACTTTCCATGCGTTCTCTTCACCGTCGTCATCGTAATCAACCATGCCGTAGCCCGCTTCTAACCAAGTAGAATGAACGTCATCCCATTGGTACTGTGGACGAACGATACCCGCATACTCAGTGTTATCGCGAGCTAAGTCTGCACCAGAGTTGTCTTTGTACGACACTAGGTAATCAATGATGAATTTATCCGATGCTGCGTAGTTACCTTCTAAACTTGCGTAGAAAGTTTGGTAGTCGCCTTTAAGTTCAAATACCGATGAATCTGCACCGTCACCGTACTTCATAACTAACTTGTTAGACTCGCCTAATCCTAAAGTAGCACCGATTAAATATGCTGTTTCATCACTTACTTTTTGACCCGGTGTTACCACTGGTTCCATTTTGTCTGTAAGAGGGTTATATACATACTCAGTCGTAGTAGAAGTATCAGCTTCATCAGAAGCAAAGCCGTAGTTTGCGTAAAGATCTAGGTTACCGATACCAGCGTTGATACTGTGCAGTTTTGCAGTCACAGCATATCGACCGTTGTCATTTACGAGGCCGCCTTTCACTTGGCCTACAAAGCCCATATCCAGCTTCGCGCCGCCGAAATCTAGGTTGTTGAAGCCAGCGCCTTGACCATCGTGTGTCATCCAGAAGTAATCGTTCAAACCTTGTTGCGGACGTTGATGGAAGTCGCGACCAGCCCACATGTAAAGTTCTGGTTGGCTTTCAAATACATTGGTTACACCAGCGTACATTTTTTTCATGCTCAAGCCGCCGTCGTCAGCCCAAGCGTCAGCTTCCCAGTGGTCAGCCATGAATACGATGTCCCAGATAGCGCCATTGTCAGCTTCGAAAAGTTTAGCTAGCTGAACCTCACCACCATTAGCTTCGTTACCTAAACGACCGACAGAACGACCTGTTGTACCGATGTCTACGTAACGTTCATCACCGCTCTTGTAGTGAGCGCCGTAACGAGCATAACCTGAGAAGACAATGCCATCTGGCACATTTGTTTCAGCCGTTAGAACCGCTTGTTGTTGGTCATCAACATATTTGATATCCCCAACTTGAGATTCTAACTCTAGGATTCGTTGTTCTAGAGCAGCAAGATCCGTCTCTGCAGCAAAAGAAGAGAGTGAAGCAAGCGAAGCCGCCACTGCGACCGTTATTGGCAAAAGCTTAAATTTTTGCATTGTAATTCCCTATTATTTTTTTGAGTTTTCATCGAACAGGGAAATATTAAGCAATGAAAGAGTTGAAAAGTTGGTCGCTGTTCACACTGATAAATCAGCTTAAATGTCATGAAACTTTTAGAAAATTCACGGGGAAAACTACTACATTTAGATCAATAAGTTATGAATAAACATGCGTGATATATCAGCTTGAAATCGCTTTCATTTCATCAGTAATGGTGGCGGCTATCACGGAAAAGGGTGTAGAAAAACAAAGAGAATTGGATGTGAATTTGATTGATTTTCATATATATGAAAAGCCTCAAAATCTAAGGCAGATTTTGAGGCTTTTTGGACTGAGTCAAATACCCAGTTATCTAAAATTAAGTATTTTCTAGATTGAACCTAGGGACTCTATTCCCATATTGAACAGGGTAAATGCGTAGATATCAGCAGTGAGATCGATCGCTTTACTCAGCGGCATTCCAGCACCATGGCCCGCATTAACATCGATACGAATCATCACGGGCGCACCGCCTTCATGCTTATCTTGCAGTTCTGAGATGAACTTATAAGAGTGAGCCGGTACCACACGGTCATCGTGATCAGCGGTGGTAACCAATGTCGCAGGATAGTCCGTGCCACGCACCACATTATGAACCGGAGAATAACCAAGCAGGTATTCGAACATCTCTTTATTTTGCGCGGATGTACCATAGTCGTACGCCCAACCTTCGCCAGACGTGAAGGTGTGGTAACGCAGCATGTCTAGCACCCCAACCGCAGGCAGAGCCACTTGGAACAGCTCTGGCCTTTGTGTCATACAAGCACCTACCAGCAAGCCTCCGTTAGAACCGCCGCGAATCGCTAACTTATCACTGCTGGTGTAGTTTTCTTCGATTAAGAACTCGGCTGCGGCAATGAAGTCATCAAATACGTTTTGCTTCTGTTGTTGTGTACCCGCTTTGTGCCACGCCTTACCATACTCACCACCGCCACGCAGGTTCGGCACCGCATATACGCCACCCAGTTCTAGCCAACTGCCAACCGTCCCCGAGAAAGAAGGCGTTAGGCTAACGTTAAAGCCACCATAGGCGTACAACATGGTTGGGTTATTGCCATCTAACACTAATCCCTTCTTATAAGAGATAAGCATCGGAACCTGAGTGCCATCCTTCGAGGTATAGGAGACTTGTTTAGACTCAAATTGATCCGACTCAAACGGAGACTCAGAGCGTTGGTAGATTTCAGAGCTTCCAGATTCAACATCAAAAGAGAAAATCGTTGGCGGCGTTACATAGTTGGTAAAGGTGTAATAAAGCTGAGTTTGCTCGTTTTTTCCACCTAAGCCACTGGCCGTTCCCAGCCCAGGCAAATGAATGTCACGAACTCGATTACCTTGGTAATCCAACTGCTCAACCTTAGACACCACATCGACCATGTAGTGAGCAAACAAGTAGCCACCACCCGTGCTGATATCCAATGGCTGTGGCTTTTCTGGGATGATTTCGAGCCATTTCCCATCGCGAGTATCAAAGCTCACCACCTTGCCATTAGGCGCATCAAGATTGGTGTATAGAATGAAGGTCTCATCTTGGTTATCGATGAGATAAGTGTCGCTATCCACATGATCAATCAGCGTATTCAGCTTTTGTTCTGCTGAGTTTAAATCGATATAGAACAGTCTGTTACCCGATGTCGACTCTCGCCCTAGAATGATCAAGTAACGGTCATCTTCGGTGGTGTAACCCGACACATAACGGTGTTGTTCAGCGCTATCTTCACCAAAAATCACTTTGTCGCTAGCTTGTTCAGTACCCAACTCATGGAAGTAAAGTTTGTGCTGTTCGGTACGTGCAGAAAGCTGGCTGCCGTCTGGCTTGTCATAGCTAGAGTAATAAAAGCCACGGTTACCTAACCAAGAAATGCCGGTAAATTTAGCGTCGGTGATTTCGGTTTCAAGCTGCTGTTTAGTCTCAGTATCAATCACAAAGATCTTACGCCAATCGCTACCACCCTCTGAAATACTGTATGCCACTAAGCTGTAATCTTTAGAAAACGACACCGAACCCAGTGATGTAGTGCCATCTTCCGAGAAGGTATTCGGATCTAGGAACACTTCAACCTGCATGCCTTCTTTCTGACGATAAAGAGTACTGTGATTCTGCAAACCATCATTCTTATAGAAATAGGTGTAATCCCCTCGCACAAACGGCTGTGAGCTCTTTTTGTAGTCTTGCGCTTTCGCTAATCGCTCTCGCAGTTCTGCGCGATACGGGATTTGAGCAAGGTAATCGAATGTGACTTCATTTTGACTCGCCACCCATCGCGCGGTTTCATCACTTCTGTCGTCTTCTAACCAGCGATATGGGTCTTCGATTATCTGACCGAAATAGTCATCGCTGACGATCTGTTTGTTGGTGACTGGAAATTGATACTCTTTTAAATAGCTCATCGTGATCCTTATTAAAAATAATGTGAAATCGTCAGATAACGCGTTCTGATGTGTTCAATCAATAACTTAATCTTGTTCGGTGGCTGGCGCGTAAAGGGGTACACCGCATAAATACCCAGTTTTTTACCAACTAAATCAGGGAAGATGTCCACCAGCTGGCCATTGCGAATATCGTGATACACCAGACAACGTGGCACATACGCCACACCATGACCGCCCAGCGCCGCTTTTCTTAATGCCGTCGCGTTGTCGGTAGAAAATGAACCCGAAACACGCACGATGTATTTGTCGTTGTCGGTACAGCCATCCTTACTGTGTAAGAACTGCCACTCACTGGCGCCTGTCGTTTGATAAGCGTATTGCAAGCAATTGTGCTCGACCAAATCCTTGGGCTGCATCGGCTTCCCGTTCTTAGCGATATAAGATGGCGAGGCACATACCACCCATTGTGAATCCAATATATGACGGGCAATTAAGCTGGAGTCTTCCAAGTAACCGGTTCGAATGACCAAGTCGAGACCATCCTCAACCAAATCAACAAATCGATTGTTAAGAGACATATCGACCGTTAAACCTGGGTGCATATTACAAAACTCGGCAACAGCGTCTGCGAGAATCAAATCTCCGGAGATAGTAGGCACTGACATTTTGATATGACCACTGACATTTTCACCAAAGCCTGAAACTGCGTCCATAGCCTCTTGAGCCGCCTGCTTCACATTTTTGGCTCCGTGTAACATTGCCTTACCCGCCTCGGTCAGGGTCAATTTACGCGTGGTTCGATATAATAGCTGCACGCCAATCTCTTCTTCCAAACGCGCAATTCTCTTACTAACTACCGAATTTGTAAGGTTATTTTGTTCCGCCACCTTACTAAAACTACCTAGCTCTACTACCTGTGAAAACAGGATCAAATCGTCTGCTCGCATTTGATTATGCCAATTTTGGAATTAATTATTTTCATTATTTCCCTATATCAATAAAAAATAAAGGGGTAAATTCACGCCAAATTAACAAAACAATTACAAAAACAGCTTTTGCAATCACATCGGTTACAAATAAAGCGACTCTAATTACAACAATTGAATCCATGAGATTCAGATTACACCTACAAAACTAATGACGTGTTATTCACTTCAAACATGAACGTTTGAAAACAAGTACGAGGAAGTACCCATGAGTGAAACTCTACTAGCTTTATTGGCCTTTTCGCCAATAGTTGTTGCAGCGATTCTGCTGGTTGGCCTTAACTGGCCTGCAAAAAAAGCGATGCCGGTGGCATTTGCATTAACCGTTGCTATCGCCCTATTCGCATGGGATATGTCTAGCACTCGCGTGTTAGCTTCAGTATTCCAAGGCTTCGGCATTACCGTGTCGGTTCTCTGGATTGTGTTTGGCGCCATCTTCTTATTAAACACTTTGAAACACACCGGAGCTATCACCACCATCCGCAACGGATTTACTGACATATCAGCAGACCGTCGTGTACAAGCGATCATCATTGCTTGGTGTTTTGGTTCATTCATTGAAGGTGCGTCTGGCTTCGGCACACCCGCTGCAATCGCCGCTCCATTATTGGTTGCAATTGGCTTCCCAGCGTTAGCCGCGGTACTGATGGGCATGATGATTCAATCTACGCCGGTATCGTTTGGCGCGGTGGGTACACCTATCATCGTTGGCGTAAACAAAGGTTTGGATACGCACAACATCGGTGAAAGCCTGATTGCCAATGGTTCAACATGGGATGCTTACCTACAACAGATCACATCAAGTGTTGCAATCATCCACGCCTGCGTTGGTGTGATGATTCCTGTATTGATGGCGATGATGCTGACTCGCTTCTTCGGTAAGAACAAAAGCTGGACTGAAGGTCTTGATATCCTGCCATTCGCACTGTTCGCAGGTGCCGCTTTCACCATTCCTTACGCACTAACAGGTGTTTTCCTAGGTGCTGAGTTCCCATCACTGATTGGTGGTTTAGTTGGCCTTGCTATTGTTGTAACAGCAGCAAAACGTGGCTTCCTAGTACCTAAATCAAAATGGGATTTCGAAAGCGAAGATAAGTGGCCAGCAGAATGGCTAGGTTCTTTGAAAATCGATCTTGATGACAACAACCAAAGCCATAAAAAAATGAGCATGGCGATGGCGTGGGCACCTTACGTGCTGCTCGCTGTCACTCTAGTTGCAAGCCGTGTGAGCCCTGAGTTCAAAGGCCTGCTTAAGAGCGTTAGCCTTTCTTTCAGCAACATCCTTGGCGAGACAGGCGTAAGCACAGCGATTCAACCTCTGTATCTACCTGGCGGTATCTTGGTCTTCGTCGCACTGGTTGCTGTTCTAATGCAATCACGCAGCGCAACACCACTGGCTAAAGCTTTTGGTGAGTCGAGCAAGACTCTGATTGGCGCAGGCTTTGTGTTGGTGTTCACCATCCCAATGGTTCGTATCTTTATTAACTCTGGCGTGAACGGCGCTGATTTAGCAAGTATGCCAGTAACCACTGCCAACTTTGCAGCTGACCTAGTCGGCAGCGCATTCCCAGCGTTAAGTGCTACGGTTGGTGCGTTAGGAGCCTTCATTGCAGGTTCAAACACCGTTTCAAACATGATGTTCAGCCAATTCCAATTCGAAGTAGCACAAACTCTGTCTATCTCTAGTGCAGTGGTTGTTGCTCTGCAAGCCGTTGGTGCTGCAGCAGGTAACATGATTGCAATTCACAACGTGGTAGCCGCATCGGCGACCGTAGGCTTGTTAGGACGCGAAGGCGCAACACTACGTAAGACTATCATCCCAACGTTCTACTATTTGGTGATGACCGGAATCATCGGCCTAGTGGTTATCTACGGTTTCAAAATGACAGACGCACTTATGTAAACCATAAGTCGTTACAAAAGCACTTGGCGTTAATACTCAATTCCCCGACTGCAACACCGTCTAATAAGACAGTTGATGAGTTTCGGAATGGATACTAAAACACATCAACACCCTCGGGTATTAACGCCATTTTATTGCTTCACTGTTTCACTGTTTATTTGCTTCATAGACTAGTTGCTTCACCGATTAATTGCCTAACTAGTTAATCGCTTCACTGTTTAAGAAAGAACCAACGCTTACTTTTTAAAGAATTAAAGCAGCCCAAGCCAAGCTCTCATAGAAGGGCAACATCCCAAGAATTTAGGACTGAAATTATGATCATATCCGCATCGACTGATTACCGCGCCGCAGCAAAAGCGAAATTACCACCGTTTCTTTTCCACTACATTGACGGCGGTTCTTACGGTGAACATACCCTACGCCGCAACACAGCCGATCTTGCAGAGATCGCGCTCAAGCAGCGTGTCCTCAATGACATGTCAGATCTGAATTTGGAAACTGAGCTGTTTGGCGAAAAGCTCGCGATGCCGATTGCCTTAGCACCCGTTGGTCTAACAGGCATGTACGCACGACGTGGCGAAGTACAAGCTGCAAAAGCCGCAGACAATAAAGGCATCCCTTTTACGATGTCGACCGTATCGGTATGCCCGATTGAAGAAGTCGCACCTAAGATTGAGCGCCCAATGTGGTTCCAGCTTTACGTACTAAAAGATCGTGGCTTCATGAAGAACGTATTGGAACGTGCCAAAGCGGCAGGCGTGACGACACTGGTCTTCACCGTTGATATGCCAGTACCCGGCGCTCGTTACCGTGACATGCACTCAGGAATGAGCGGTCCAAATGCAGCAATTCGTCGTGTATTTCAATCTATGCGTCATCCTAGCTGGGCCGTTGATGTTGGCCTTTTGGGTAAACCACACGATCTTGGCAATATATCTACTTACCGCGGCTCTCCAACCAAACTGGAAGACTACATCGGTTGGTTGGGTGACAACTTCGACCCATCAATTTCATGGAAAGACCTAGAGTGGATCCGTGATTTCTGGGACGGCCCGATGGTCATCAAAGGCATTCTTGATGAAGAAGATGCAAAAGACGCCGTGAGATTTGGCGCAGACGGTATCGTAGTTTCAAACCACGGTGGTCGTCAGCTTGATGGTGTTTTATCAAGTGCTAAAGCACTGCCTGCAATTGCAGACGCGGTAAAAGGCGACACTAAGATTCTGGTCGACTCTGGCATTCGTACTGGCTTAGATGTAGTTCGCATGATGGCGATGGGCGCAGACTGCACCTTGCTTGGTCGCTCTTTCGTCTACGCGTTAGCAGCGCAAGGACAAGCAGGTGTTGAGAATCTACTCGACCTATATGACAAAGAGATGCGCGTTGCGATGACTCTAACTGGCGCCAAGACAATCAAAGACTTAACCCGTGATTCCCTAGTGGGGCTAGATTAAACCTCAACGACTTAGGTTCGGATTCGGACTAATGCTTTGGTCTACTTAGACTGAAGTTCAATCGGTGTCACAGCAATTACACTGCCGTTGTGACACCGTTTAAGCACTGGAAAATAAAATAAAAACAAATCAGTGCCAAATAAGAAGCACAAGGAAGCAAAGATGGAGACAACCACACACCATGAGCGAGTAATAGACGCACAAGCTTATCAGCAGCTTGAAGCGATACTGGCTCAAAAAATAGACACAGAGCGCATTGTCACTCAAGAGGCAAAGCGCTTGGCTTACGGCACCGATGCGAGTTTTTATCGCTTGGTGCCGAAAATGGTTCTAAGGCTCAAAAACTTAGACGAAGTGATATTCACCATTCAAAGCTGTCGCGAACTCGGTATTCATTTTACCTTTCGCGCCGCGGGCACCAGCCTTTCAGGACAAGCCGTTTCAGACTCGGTCCTCATCACACTGACCGATGACTGGCGTGGCCACGAAATCGTCGACAAAGGCAATCAGATCATCCTTCAACCGGGTGTGATTGGCGCTGATGCCAACAAATACCTTGCCCCTTTCCAGCGTAAAATCGGCCCAGATCCAGCCTCTATCAATACCTGTAAAATCGGTGGTATCGCGGCGAATAACGCCAGCGGCATGTGTTGTGGTACTGCGCAAAACTCGTATCGCACCGTTGAGAGCATGAAAATAGTATTGAGTGATGGCTCCCTGCTTGATACGGCAGATAACGCAAGTGTTGAGGCATTCAAGCAATCGCACAAAGAACTGTTTGAAGGCATTGTTGAATTACATCAACAGACAGCGTCAAACCAAGAACTTGCAGACAGAATCCGTCACAAATACCGTCTCAAAAACACCACTGGCTACGCTCTGAATGCCTTGGTCGATTACCACGACCCAATTGAAATCATCAAACACCTGATGATTGGCTCTGAAGGCACGCTAGGCTTCATCGCTGAGATTACCTACAACACGGTGATCGAACACCCGAACAAAGCTTCGGCTCTGTTAGTATTTTCCGACATAGAGCAAGCCAGTAAAGCCGTGACTACGCTATCAAAAACGCCGGTTGCTGCGGTGGAATTGATGGATGGCAGAGCACTTCGTTCAGTAGCTGACAAACCGGGCATGCCTGCGTTTATGCCGAGCTTAGATTTAGAAGCGGCGGCGATTTTAGTTGAATCACACGCCAGCTCCCAGCAGGACTTAGATTTACAATGTAAATCAATTTTGGATGCATTAGCTGATTACACGATTGTTAAATCAGTGCCTTTCACTTCCGATCCAAAGACAGTCGCGACTCTTTGGGGCATCCGAAAAGGCATGTTCCCAGCAGTTGGCGCAGTGCGTGAAGTCGGTACGACCGTTATCATTGAAGACGTGGCTTTCCCTGTCGAAAACCTTGCTAATGGTATTCGAGAGCTGCAAGAGCTGTTCGATAAATACGACTACAGTGAAGCGATTATTTTTGGTCACGCCCTCGAAGGCAACCTGCACTTTGTGTTTACTCAAGGCTTTGATAGCCAAACAGAAATTGATCGCTACGGCGGTTTCATGGATGACGTTACCGAACTGGTCGCGGTGAAATACCAAGGTTCACTGAAAGCAGAACATGGCACTGGCCGTAATATGGCGCCTTATGTCGAATTGGAATGGGGCAAAGATGGCTACGCCTTGATGCAACAAATCAAAGCCTTGTTTGATCCAGAAAGACTGCTCAACCCCGGCGTTATTATTAACGACAATCCAAATTCACACATCACAAATTTGAAGCCAATGCCTGCTGCCGACGACCTTGTCGATCGCTGTATTGAGTGTGGCTTCTGCGAGCCTGTTTGTCCGTCTCGTACCTTAACCCTATCGCCACGCCAACGTATCGTGTTGTACCGTGAGTTACAACGCCGCCGTGCTGCAGGTGAGGAAATAGAAGCAAGCGAACTAGAGAAAACCTTTGAATACCAAGGCATTGATACCTGCGCGGCGACAGGCCTGTGTGCCGAGCGTTGCCCAGTGGGAATCAACACCGGTGATTTAATTAAGAAGCTTCGTATTGCCAAATACGAGAAATTCACACCTATCGCTAAGTGGACAGCGGATCATTTCTCGACCACCACCAAGCTGACCAAGGCCGGCCTCAAAACCAACCAAGTGGCGAGTAAAGTGTTAGGCGCAAATACCGTCGGCAAGCTAACCAACGGCTTGCGCTCAATAACTAAAGGTGCGACACCGGTTTGGATGCCGGAGATGCCACAATCCAACAGTCACTCGCTAGTCTCATCACCAGCGACGGCAGAATCCTCAAGCAATCATAAGAAGGTGGTTTACCTGCCTTCGTGTGCCAGTCGAACTATGGGACAACAAAGCGATGCGGGCGACCAACGTCCCCTAACTGAAGTGACTATGTCTTTGCTTAACAAAGCCGGATTTGAGGTTATTCTTCCGAAAAAGCTAGATGACCAATGTTGTGGCATGCCTTACGACAGCAAAGGAATGACCGATTTAGCCCAATCTAAAGCACAACAGCTCGAAGAAGTGTTGTGGCAAGCAAGTCTTCAGGGTGAATACCCAGTATTAATGGACACCAGTCCATGTGCTAAACGCAGTATTGAACAGTTCACCAAACCGTTAGAGGTATTAGAGCCGACAGGGTTTGTGAACCAATACTTGCTTGAACACCTGACACTTGAGCCGCTGCAAGAAACCGTGATGCTGCATGTGACTTGTAGCTCTCGTCGAATGGGTTTGGAAGGCGCGATGTTGAACCTTGCAAAAGCGTGTACCGAAGAGGTCATCGTTCCTGAGCATATTCAGTGTTGTGGTTGGGCGGGTGACAAAGGTTTTACCACGCCAGAGCTGAATGAGGCGGCAGTGCATCCACTCAAAGAACAAGTGCCGAGCAACTGTACTCGTGGATTCAGCAACAGTCGAACCTGTGAGATCGGTTTGTCACATCACAGTGGCATTCCGTATCAATCCATCTTGTACTTAGTGGACGAAGTGGCGCAGTAGCTTCACTCTTAGTACAGAGCAATTTGCTCTAACTTAAAACAAAAATGGCAGCCCAATCAGGCTGCCATTTCTTTATTCGATTTTAAACGTTCTACTGAGCTAACGGTTAGAGAGCTAGGCGCATCAACTCTTCTGGTAAGTAATGTTCTGCTTCTGCGCCTTTGGCGATCAAGTCGATCACTTGGAATTCGCTCATGTCACCAAACTCTTTGGTTAAGTAATCACGAAACGCTTTCTCATTCGGCCACTTACCTCGCACGATATAGCCCTCTTCTTTATCAAAATCTTCTGTTTCAAAGAATGAAAAATCGGTCATACCAATATTGTGGCAATACAAAACGAGATACATAATTTTTCCTCAAAAACGGGGTTACTAATAAAAACTCACAGGGAGGTAGAAATCAAGCTCAAACACTTCATCACTATTAAGAAAATGGTTCCGATGATAATGCACATACGCAGGAGTCGAACGCTGTTTGAAACCAGAAGCCGGTAACCATTTTTCCAATACCATACTGATCTGTGGTAGCAGCTCACCATAACGACCATTAAGTCGAAACACCGCATGCAAACCGCCTGGAATCACCATTTGGTTCACCACACTTCGATACTTAATCGGCTCATCAATCGCGACACAGGCTACATAGCGACACTGATCCATTTCAACCCAAGCAGGGTTTGAGTGATGCAAACCAAATTGGCTCGAAAAGTCACGCTGTTCCGAGTTCGCCCACGCTTTCAATATCAACCATGCGTTGCGAATAGAGCGGTTATAACCAGTATGTCGAACATAAGCTGCCATTCGGTCTGATACTTCAACAATTTTAGGTTCCGGCAACTCCCGCTGCGACACATTCAAATAACCCGCCGCCACTTCGGGATCTTTCAGGTAAGGTTTTTCTGCAATCTGTAAATCATGCTTACGCCATTCTCCGGGCGACATATTAAAAGTCGCTTTAAACGCTCGGCTAAACGAAGACACAGAGCTAAAGCCGCATTTATGGGCGATCTCAACCACAGACGAGCTGGTATCGAACATTAATTGATTGGCTGCATACTCCATTCGAGTGCGTCGAATGTATTGATGCAACGACTCCCCAACCACACTTTTGAACGTGCGATGAAAGTGTTGCTCTGAATACGCAGCAATCTCAGAGAGCGCTTTTGCCGACAAAGGCTGACTGATGTCTTGGTGAATATGGAACAAAACATCATTGATTCGGGATATGTGTTGTCGTGACATCGTTTAAATAGCATAAATGGACATGTTTAACAGCATAAACGGACACGCCAGTTTTTACAATTGCCGTGTAATATCAAGCGATAGAATAAAAACGATAAACGACGAGACACAACACATGGAAATCGCACAGTCATTACAACAGATTCAATCTTCATACATTCGAGAGATCCTCGCAGCCGCAAGCGATCCAAATGTTATTTCGTTGGCCGGTGGTTTACCCGATGCGAAAACATTCCCTATCGATTTAATGAAGCCTACGCTAGAAAACCTAGCGAACATGCCTGAAGTTTTCCAATACGGTTCGACCGCCGGTTATGGCCCGTTGCTTGATCACCTAACACAAAGCTACCAATTGCCAGAGTCACACACGGCCATGATTTGTACCGGTTCTCAGCAAGGTTTGGATTTGATTGCGCGTGCGTATGTTGACCCGGGTGATGTGGTTGTGATGGAAGCGCCAAGCTACCTAGGTGCGATGCAAGTGTTTGGCTTAGTTCAAGCAAACATTGCAACCGTGTCTCAAACAGAATTTGGGCCAAATCTAGATGAACTAGAGACGTGCTTTGCACAGCAAGCGCCGAAAATGTTCTATGCCGTACCTGATTTCCACAACCCAACCGGCGTGTGCTGGGCAACAGAAACTCGTCAAAAAGTGGCTGAGCTGTGTATCAAATACAACGTAGCCTTCATTGAAGATGCACCATACCGTGAGCTACGTTTCACTGGTACGGAACTGCCGTTGGTTTCTTCGTTCTGCCCTGATAACTCTATCGTTCTTCGTTCATTCTCTAAGATTGCATCGCCAGGTCTACGTATTGGTGCGGTAACAGGCAAACGCAGCTACCTTGAGCCACTGATCAAAGTGAAGCAAGGCGCTGACTTGCACTCAAGTGTTCCCATGCAAGCTCTGCTTGTTGGTCTTCTAAAGCATGAAGACTTCAACGTACATATGGAAAACATTCGCACACTGTACAAGTCTCGTTATGAAGTGTTGTTTTCAGAGCTAGAAAAACAACTGCCTGCAGATTGCGTGTTAAAAGCCGTAGACGGCGGGATGTTCATTTGGGTTGAGATCCCAGAGTACGACACTTTTGAATTAGCTAAGACTTTGCTATCGAATGGCGTCGCGGTAGTACCAAGCCCAGTATTCTATCCAAAGGCTGATGAAGCTAAAGCTGCACTGCGCTTAAACTTCACTAACGCTAACCCAGAAGAATTAACAGAAGCGGTGAAACGCTTAGCGGAAGTACTGAACCAAGCGTAATCGCTGACGATACTGACCGCTTTGGTGATTACCTGATCGGCTTATTGCCGATAAAGCCGCAACGAATCAGCATTAAGGGCCAATGTCATTCTCAACAAGAGAGTCACATTGGCCTTAATTTTAGGTCGCTATAAAACACAGAAAGGACATCACTTTGCCTCATTGTATTATCGAACACTCATCCACTATTGATGGCCAGCAACTCAATCAGAAAGTGTTTCTCGGCGCGATGGAATCTCAGTTGTTCTCACCAACAGGAGAAGACATCAAAGTACGCAGCATTGCCTACCAGCATTACCAAACAGGTGAAGTAAAAGAAGACTTCGTGCATGTCTCTGTGCGTATTTTGTCTGGGCGTAACGAAAGCGTCAAAGCGATGCTCTCTAGGTCCATTTTGGATCAATTACTTGCTCTTCCACTATCCAATGCTTCACTGACCGTAGAGATCATCGACATAGACACAAGCAGCTATTCAAAAGCCTTAGTTTAAGGACAAGTTACAAACGTACAGCCCCTCACAAATAGGGTATTTTCACAACATTCGTTAGCAGCATGGAGCAATGAAATGGAATTGGTGATTGGTAACAACCCAGAATTGATAACGAAAGCACAGTCCATTCGTCATCAAGTATTCGTTGTTGAACAAGGCATACCGCACATATTGGATCTTGATGGGCTCGATCCTGTCTCACATCATGCTCTCATCACCGATGAAGATAATTTAGTCGCTACTGCACGCTTGCACATTGATGAATCAGGACACTCAACTATGGCGCGTGTTGCTGTTCTACAGCCTTATCGAGGATCTGGTATCGCATCTGAAATTGTCATGGCACTTCTAAAACATGCCTCTGAACATGGTGCTAAAGTAATTGAAATCCACGCTCATCAGTACCTAAAGAATTACTATGAAAAGTTTGGCTTTGAGTTCATTCGTGAAGTAGAAATCGTCGGGGAACACCAGCTCATTGAAATGAGATACAACATAAGTTCGTAGCCAAATATTCAATAAGCAACAAGATAACACTACTTATCTGAGCTAAAACTGCTTATCAAATAGCTACCACCTCCACACACCTAAAACCACACAAATCAAAATGATAAATAGCCCTACTTTTGGTTGGTTTTTGTCCTTCCTTGGCTTGGTTATACTGCGGCGGATTTTAATAAGCCAATATGGGCAAACCTGAGTGAATTAAACTCAGTCTGTATCATAAAAGGCAACGCTCTGGATTTACGTTCCAGCTCGCAGAAAGGAAAAACCATGTCTCAATATGTTGTATGTGCTCTGTATAAATTCGTAGCACTTGATGATTACCAAGAAATTCGCCAGCCACTAACTGACGTGTTAGAAGCCAACCAAATCCGCGGTACTTTGCTACTTGCGAGTGAAGGTATCAACGGCACCGTTGCAGGTAAGCGCGAATCTATCGACGCTCTTCTTCAATGGTTCAAACAAGATTCTCGTTTGGCTGATGTTGTTTACAAAGAGTCGTTCAACGAAGAACAACCATTCAACCGCACCAAGGTTAAGCTTAAGAAAGAGATCGTAACCATGGGCGTTGAGGGTATCGACCCACGCCACGTTGTCGGCACTTACGTTAAACCAAACGAATGGAACGACCTCATCTCTGATCCAGATGTAATTTTGGTTGATACTCGTAACGACTACGAAGTCGATATCGGTACATTCAAAAATGCTGTAAACCCAAACACAGAAACCTTCCGTGAATTCCCTCAGTACGTTGAAGAAAATCTTGATCCTAAGAAGCACAAGAAAGTCGCGATGTTCTGTACTGGCGGTATTCGTTGCGAAAAATCAACAGCCTACATGAAAGAGCAAGGCTTTGATGAGGTTTACCACCTTGAAGGCGGCATTCTTAAGTACCTAGAAGAAGTACCTGAAGAAGAGAGCATGTGGGAAGGCGACTGCTACGTATTTGACGGTCGTGTTGCAGTTAACCACCAGCTAGAAAAGAGCGGCTACGATGTGTGTAACGCGTGTCGTCTGCCAATCACTGACGAAGACAAAGCCTCTGAGCACTTCGAGAAAGGCGTAAGCTGCCCTAAGTGTATTGATAAGCACAGCGACGAGCAGAAAGCGCGTTTCCGTGAACGTGAAAAGCAAGTCCAACTGTCGAATGCTCGTGGCGAAACCCACGTAGGTGGCGATGCTGCTCACCTTATCGATCAACGTAAGAAAGAGAAGCTTGCACATAAAGAGCAGCAACGTTCTGGTAAGAAAGCGAAGTAAGCTTTCTGCTTTCAACACACATAGTTCTAAACATGTAACGACAAATAGTTAGCTATATACATACAAAAGGGCGTAAGTTCGAAGATGATTCTTCGAGTTTGCGCCCTTTTTTGATCGCTTTACGGCTTTGTGTTTTGAACCACATTTCTTTCGATAAATTGCTTCTATACTGTTAATAATTCGACTAGAGAGGAAGTGCCAATGCTCAATGAAAACCATGCCTTTATCTTAGATTTCCCAGATCTTAAATTAGACATTGTTCAGCTCAACCACGACGACGAAAAATTCAAAGCAGACATGCAAAAATACCACCAACTCGACTATGACATCCGTCAGCTAGAAATCTCTGGCAGCCCTATCGATGACGACAGCATGCACAACCTCAAAGTAGAACGCATGGAGCTAAAAGACTCGCTACACAAACAGCTCACGCGTCATCACGCGCTTAAGATCGTATAACGACTCATATGCTAGTGTGGCTAACTTAGCCACACTACTCACCTTCTGATAGGTCTCTTGTATAATGAAGCTACCGGTTACCTGCTTGCTTATCCGCTGAGAAATCTAAGTAAGTACTGAACTGAAGTCCATCATCTTGAGTTTCAAAACTCCAACCCATTCGCTCACAGATTCGTTGCACAATCACTAAACCACAACCATAGCCTGCATTGTAAGTATCATTGCCATCATGACGGTTAGTGATCACTAATTGAGAACCTGTCACCACAATTCCAACATCGCCAACACTGTAGCTAAACGCATTTTTAATTAAGTTATTCAATACAATAGTAATAAAGCTCTCTGGCGCATACACAGTGACAGTCCCTTTTACGTCTAGGTTATAACTCGCATCCTGCTTGGCAAACAAAGGCGCCATTTCAAGCAGCTGATTCCGAACTTCGACTTCCAGGTCATAGTGACCGAAATGGTGCTCATCGATACTCTCTTTACCAAGCAGCAAAAACATTTCAGTCAGCACTCGCATCTGTTCACTCGCTTCTTGCAGGCGATTAATCGCTTTTAACGCAACAGGAGGTTGATTGGGTACCTTAGTTAGCAGATCAGCCGACCCTTTTATCACCATTATCGGGGTTCTAAGTTCATGAGAGGCAAATCGATTGAACTCCTCTTCCCGCTGAAAAAATCCTGAAATGTGATTCTTTGAATCTAAAAGCGTTTGCTCAATGTGTCGTGTTTCAGAGTAAGACGTCTCGACTTCAAAACTTGGCTGCTCAGGGTGCATTTGCCCAATTTTCTTTTCTATCTGATTGAGTGGCTTCGACAGCGATCGCACAACATAGATTCCATACAAAACCATAAAAATGGACGTTAAACCGCCAAGTATGAGGGTGTAATTGTGGAGACTCCATTCATACTCGTCGAGGTAGTCGTCGGCGTCATCTTGAAACAAGATATACATTAACCCTTCGCCTGATGGGTGCTCAAAGACATAAAAGTGTTTATCTTCCGTACCTAGCAAGTGTTCATAGAAACCGGGCTCTTTGTAGCGAGCTAACCAAATGGGCAATTCACTTTCACTCCAATAGGTTGAAAACTCATTTTCATTCGGCAACAACGCATCTTCGCCAAGCAACTGATATTCAGACGTATAACGATTAGCTTCGGTGTCTAGCCAGTGGTGCAGGCTGATCACTTCCATCTGGTTTTCAGCGATATAAATAACTGTCCAGAAAAGGCCAAACATGACCAAGGTCATCAAACCAAAGCTGCGACGGATTTTTCGGTAAATGCTCGGGTAATCGCCGTGTCTTGAGGCGTTATGCTTTGAGTCGGTAACCTTGTCCATGGATAGTCTCTAATCGTGAATGTTCAAACCCTTTATCGAGCGCGTTACGCAGGCCATAAATATGACTTCGCAGTGCATCACTGCTTGGCGACTCATCACCCCAAACAGAATCAATCACTTCAGTTCTTGAAACAATTGCTGGCGCATGGCGCATAAGGACTTTTAGTATCTTAAGCTGAATACGACTCAACTTAATAAGCCTACCTTCTCGGCATACCTCGTCTGTCTGCGAGTTGAGAGTAATATCGGCAAAAACCTGCTTTCCAATACCTTGACGTGGTCCTCGGCTTGCCAATGCGTTGAGCCTTAAACTGAGCTCTTGCATGGCGAAAGGCTTAACTAAGTAATCATCTCCGCCCGCTTGAAAGGCAGCGATTTTGTCGTCCAACCTATCTTTAGCGGTTAAAAATAGAATTGGCGTAGGGCACTGCACCTCTTCTCTTAACTTTCTAACAGCTGAGATGCCGTCCAATTTAGGCATCATGATGTCCATGATAATCACGTCATAATGATTCTCAGACGCTAACTTCAATGCCGCTTCACCATGATAAGCACAATCGATCACCATCCCTTCCAACTCTAGGTAATCGGCAATGGTTTCTGCAACATTGTGGCTGTCATCAACGATCAAAACTTTCATCGATTTATTTCACCTTTCTTCACGAGTGCTTCACGTTTGAGTTTATAAGATACACCCTCAATAAACTAAATAAAGAGTATATAGATGAAAAAGTTAGCGCTGATTTCGGTTGTCGGTTTAATTCTAACTGGCTGTGGCGGTAGTGACAGCAATAGCAATGGAAGCAACGATAACAACACGCAAGCTCCATCAGCAATTCAAGGTACCATTGACTCTGTTTCTGGCAACACCATTGTTGTGAATGGCTATAGCTATCAAGTAGACAGCGCCACTTACGCGGGTGAGGACGTGGCTATTGCAGACTTAGAAAAGAACATGATGGTCTCTATTTCATCTAATGCTCGTAGCGCTTCAGCTCACACTGGCGGGGCTCAAGTTGGTCTTGAACCGACCATCGTTGGTCTTATTTCAGACACCAACCACAATAATGGCACATTTAAAGTCAATGGCATCGCATTGACCTTTACAGATCTGTCACGTGAAATTGAAAATGGCGATTGGGTTATGGTCTCTTCTTTACCAACAGCGAATGCAGGTTACAAAGTACTTTCTGTTGTTAAGTTTGAGCACTCTAACTTGACAGAATCCGTTGAAGTTGAAGGGCTAATAAGCGATTTAAATGAATCGACTTTCAAACTTGGTGCTAATCTAAGTGTTGATTATTCAATTGCCCACATCGACAACGGTGGAAGCAGCAATAGATTATCTAACGGTCTTTGGGTTGAAGTCACTGGCTCAATGGCTGGCTCTCTATTGAAAGCAGATGAAGTGGAAGTCGAAGATTTTGATGAGATCGATAATGATACAGAAATTGAAGGTATTATTACTTGGGTAGCTAACGACAAATCATCATTTGATTTAAGCTACAAAGGTCGCTTTTTTATCAATGACAATACTCGTTACGAAGATGGTAACCAATCAAACTTGACCGTAGGTACAGAAGTCGAAGTAACAACGGAACAATCTAACGGCGAAAATGTTGCTACCGAAATAGAATTTGAACACAACGATGATTCACAAGATTGGAATGATAATGACGTTGATTTTGAAGGTGAAGTTCAGAGCACCAATGACGAAGCATTGAGCTTTGTTATTCAAACGTTCTCTGGCAATCAAACTATCTACGTTAACCAAAATACTCGCTATGAAGATGGTCTAAGTTTCGATACGTTACATGGTCAACGTATTGAGGCAGAAGCTTACAAGGTTAATAACCAGTACATAGCAAGCGAAATCGAAGCAGAAGACAACGACTAACGCATAGAACATTCTTGATATTAAGTATAGAAGCCACGCACTACGCGTGGCTTTTTTGCATCAAAACAACCCACACTAAAAGTGCAGCCTACCTTTTCAATTATGTTACTGTTTGCTTATTAAAAGGCGTTTGATAAGGAAGTAAAGTGGCAATAAAAAAAGAGAATATACAACTCCGACTCGTTCCAAGTTCCGAATTCGAAGAACTGTTTGCGTTTGTTAAGCAGGGGCTTTTCATACACGTAGATAACGTTTTCGGCTGGGAGGACGACTTCCAACGTAAGCGACTTTTAAACGATTACCATCCCTCTTGGTTTCATTGGATATACCATAAAAACGAAAGAGTCGGACTCGTCTGCTTTAAGCCTTATGGAAACACATACCATATTCATCTGCTGATCATTTCCCCTCAATACCAAGGTCAGTCTCTTGGTAAAAAAGCCATGTTACTCATCCACAACAAAGCCCATCAAGAACAACGAAACCAAGTCACTCTGTCGAGCTTTAGAAGTAACACCAGCGCCATCAGTTTTTATCAGGCACTTGGCTATCAAATTGTTGATCACAGTGATGCTCACTTTATCACCTTAGCTACAAAAGTTTATAAAATACAACTAGATATATAATAATTACAATTGATAAGTATGTAAATTACAAGCACTAAACATTCACTATAGATATCACTCGCATATATAACTCAGCTAATTAGATATGTCTCTAGAATAAACACTCCTGCTATTTCCGCTATATACCGTTTTGATACATTTCTCATCAATGGCATTCAATTTATAAATAGTCATATTTATCAATGACATTCTCCCGATTGATTCCAGAGTAATAATTTTTTATCAATAACTTAATAGGAGAACTAACATGAATGGTCAACGTTCACTGTTAGCAGTGGCAATAGCCCTAGGGATAGCAGGATGTGGTAGCGACAGTTCAAATAGCTCCACAACTGATACTGGCGGTTCAACAGCAACTTCAGCGTCTTTAACAGCAAAAGCCGCTGATGGCTATTTGGTAGGAGCCAATGCGTGTTTGGATCTAAACAGCAATAAAGTTTGTGATAAGGATGAGCCAAGTGCCGTAACGGGTGACGATGGTTCGTTTACAATTGATAATCTAACTCAAGAACAACTTGAACAAGGTACTCTGTTGATCGAAGTGGTTGCTGGGCAAACCATCGATACCGATAACCCAGGTGTCGTTCTAAGCAAGAGCTATCGCTTAACTGCACCTCCAAAATCCGCATTTATTAGCCCATTAACGACTCTCATTCAAAATGAAATCGAGAGTGGCTCTTCGTTAGAAGAAGCCAAAACAGCTATTCAAGAGAAGTTGGGGACAACACTCGATTTAACGCAAGATTATATCGAAGCCAAAAACAATAATGACTTAGCCGATTCACAAAAAGCGGCTTTTGAAAACCTACACCGCGTTGCTCAAGTTACCGCTTCAGTCATGGCAGAGAACACGGATGCGTTATCAGAAACAGCAGCGGGCGCCGGTATTTCTGTCGAAGCACTCACCGCATTGATTAATGAAGAAGTCACTCGAGTCCTCGAGGAAGTCGTAAAAAATATTGAAGCAGCTGGAGAAAACTTCAACCCAAGCGACATTGCTGGCAGCATTAATCGCGATCACATCGCCATTGATGACTCTAATCTCGAAGATAAAATTAAAGAAAATGAGGCAAATAAAGGCTCTAAGCATGCTGACCTCGCGAAGCTTATCAAAACAGACGGTATCAATTGGTTTGGCGGCGATAATGACACTGGCAAAGATTTAGTAGTTGCCTATGGAACATTGAAGTCTGATGCAGATAACTCAGTTACCGATACCAGTTATATTTATGATTACTTTGCTGAGCAATTTGTTGAGTTTGAAGATACACCTGACACAAATAGCATGGTGTTAGGACAAAACGGTTGGGAAGCGAGCGATGATACCTTAACCAGCATTAAGCCGAACAAAGACGGCAGCTTAATTCTAGAATCTAGAAGCTCGATTTTTAGTGAAGTTGCTAGCGCTAAGCAATTAGATATCAGTGGGCTTAATGTTCGTTCCATCATGGATCAAACGGATGATGAGAACGTTTGGTCTCACATTATGCCAGTAGGTTTAAAATTCCCTGACAACACAACCGCATACAAATTGTCTGTAGAAGACATCAACGACAACATTTATACCTTTTACAAAGGTGATTGGTGTGCTGAGTATAACCCTGACCGCTATGAAGCACTCAATAACATGTGTAACGGCATTAGCGCCTTTAAGAATGGCAGCGATACATGGCTTGCCACTTTAGCATCGACCATTGCTGAAGATGAATCAGACCGTCATGACACAGCGTCTAACAATCACGCAGATTTAATTCCAATGGCAGGCATGGAAAGTGCTGATATATTTGCACAGCTGCTTTCTAACGGCACCGTAGTTTATTATACAAGAGCATGGAATTTAGATTCTACATTCTCTAAATTATCAGAACTCGGGTCATGGAAAGATGTATCTTTGAATGGCGAGGTATTACGTCAAGTTACGATTCCTGAATCTATCCACTCGCAAGCGACATGGTCTAATTACCAAAAAGAAGATAACTCCGCTTACTTTTCTGTAGTCGAAGACTTTGTGCGTATTACCTACAAAGAGATTGAAGAAGCTGGCAGTGAGGCTTATGTTTTTGACGAAGCGACTAAGCAGTTCATTTTGGATAACGCATTAACACCACAACCTTTACACCCTCTCAACCTACAGGCTTGTCTTGACTCGCTACCGGATGCTGAGTTCATTGCTACAGCTAATGACGTCACGGTTTACGATGTACAACGCACGCCTATGTGGGAAGAAGCTCCTGTTGCAGAGAACCTCACTTATGAGTTTACCTACTTGGGTGACACTTTCTCTTGGCTGAATGACGTTACGTTAGTCACCGGACTCCCAAATTGGATTTCTGACTTAACGGGTAGCCTAGAAAAAACGCGTATCGATATCAAAGATTCGGAAGGTGCTTTAATGGGGTATGAGTATTCATATAGCTCTGATGATCACTATCTAGGTCAAGAAGGCTTTAACTCTGATGACTCATTAGGATGGGGGGCGGCTAAGGTCGTATTACCACCGGTAATAGCTGACAACCAAAAAATCATCAATCAAATGGTAGATTTCGGAACCTCAACCAATGCACCGCTAACATCACAATACGACTCTTGGTATGACGAGATCAGCGGTGAATTCGGTGAAACAGAGTACCCTGGATTAAGAACCGTTTCTGTAGAGACCTCACTAAGCGACATTATCGATGCGCAAACTTACTTTCTATCCACCTTCAACTACCAAGAAACTTACCTAGGTAAAGAGGAAATCACTGTACCTGCAGGTACTTTTGCAGCATGTAAAGTAACAAGTGAGACACAGTTCGCAGACTACGGACCTATTGATACTCAAACTACTTGGCTTACAAACCGAGGATCAATTAAGTCCATTCGAGAGGAACAATCTTGGAGCATGTCGATTAATATGGAAGCAGCTAGCTTACCTTCTATTCAATAATCGATAGATAATAAGAACAAGCCAATATGAATTTGGCTTGTTCTTTTTCGTACTAGCTCTTTAAGCCAAACTATCCATTTACAAAACTTGATGGCATTTCCAGCTGACCACTCCCTTAATTAAACGCTCTTGCCACTCGTCCTTTGCTGCTTAATTCGTAATGACCAATATAAGCAGGAACAAACACCGATTGCCCTTTTGTGAGTGTTAAGTGCTCGCCTTTCTGACTCATTAACGTTAAATCATCGTCTATCGCCATTAAGATTTCAGCGCCGCTTGTGATGACTTCTTCTTGCTTGGGACTATGAAAGATATTGAAATTAAAGTCACTGACCGGGATATCATAGCTATCACATTGACCCAGCTTGGAGGGCACTAATAACAAGTGTTCAAACGGAATTGGCGTAAACTCTGTGCAGGCGACCAATTCAGGGACATCAATGTGTTTTGGCGTTAAACCGGCTCTTAGCACGTTGTCTGAATTTGCCATGATCTCGAGCCCAGTTCCCTTAATGTAAGCATGCGGAGTGTTCGCATTCAAATACATCGCTTCACCCGGCTTCAATGTAATCAAGTTCAGCAACAGAACACAAAACAGACCGATGTCGTTCGGGTACTGATGGCTAAGCTGAACAACCAAAGCAAATTCAGATTGATCTTGGTGAGCGACTGCATAAGTCAGAAGTTGCTCTAATGCTCGGTGTTTATGTTGGTCATCTAGAGTTAAAAGGTCACGGAAAAACGTTTCTAAACCTAGAGAATCAAGATTGTTACCAAACTCATCGACCAAACCAGCCAGCTCGCTCGAATCTAACTTTTTGAACAAACCTAATATTTCATTGAATTCTCGAAAGCCATTCATCGCTTGATATTCAGTGATCGCGTAGACCAATTCAGGTTTGTGGTTCGAGTCTTTGTAATTGCGGTACCCTGCAGTCAGAGGAATGCGTGCCTGTTCCTCTCTCGCAAAGCCAATTTCTGCTTGGTGCTTGTTTGGATGGACCTGAACAGACAGCGCTTTTTCTGCTGCCAAGATCTTAAACAAAAACGGCAGTTCACCGAACTCCTGCGCAATATCAGTAGACAAATAAGCCGGTTTATTCTTGTTAATCAGCTCAGATAGTGGCATCAAATGTTGGTCCAGCTTGACCATTGAGCAACCTTTCGGATGCGCTCCCATCCAAACTTCTGCTTGCGGCTCTTGTGACTCATTCTTAAAGCCAAACAGTTCACGTATCGAAGAAATACTCCCCCATGCATAATTTTGGATGGTGTTTTCCATTGGGAAAAATGAGTGTTCAGAGAAGTGGCTGAGTGACATGGCGCTTTCCGTAATGAGCCCTTTGAACACAATTCAGAGAGCTAATTCTAATAAGGTAAATAAATTAGAAAGACTACAGAAGGCGACCAAAACCCACATGAGATGAGGTCTTAGACGTGTTAGGAAAAATTCTTAGAAACATGGGGGATAAATGAAAAGCGTGAAAAGAGTCACATTTGAATATCACTAGTAGAAAGCGCTGAGAATAAGATAGCTGCTTGTATCGCACTGGTTACAGCAGCGATACAAGCAACAATACAAACACCAGCGACTATCTTGTTATCGGGAAGAGTCCTTAAAAGCCAGAGCGAACCTCTGCACTTTTCTGAGGCGATTGAGCTTGTAGGAAAGGCAACAGCAGCAAGCCAATAACGGCCGCACAAGTAGAGATGGTAATGAAGAACCCACTCCAACCGTATGTTTCTAGAACGAGCGCTAATGGATAACCAGAAAGTGCTGCACCCATGTAAGCAAACAAGCCCACAAAGCCTGTCGCCGCCCCAGCAGAGTCTTTGTGCGAGCATTCTGCCGCCGCCATGCCAATAAGCATTTGAGGACCAAAAACAAAAAAGCCGACACAAAACAGCCCAGCCGCTTGAAACACAAAGTTGGTTAAAGGCATCAACCACAATGCAGAAACTGAAAGAAATATGCCGATGGCAAACAAGATGTTCATTGGACCGCGGTTGCCACCAAACAGCCTATCCGAGCCCCACCCAGCAACAAGTGAACCAACGAAACCGCCAATCTCAAACAGAGACAACGCAGCGTTAGCGTTTATCAAACTGTAATTGTGTTCTTCGGTTAGGTATAAGTTACCCCAGTCGTTGACCGCCGTTCTTACGATGTAAACCAGCACATAGCTAAAGGCGAGCAACCAAATGTACTTATTGCTGAACACATAGGTTTTCAATATTTCTCGATAGCTTAACCCTTGCCCATGGCTCTCTTGCGCCAATTCCAGGTGATCATTGCGCCACTTCCCTACCGTCGGCAATCCCATGGTGGTCGGCTTGTCACGTAAACGCCAGCAGACAATAAGTCCAATAAAAACGCCAATCACACCCGGCCAGATAAACCCAGCTCGCCAACTGAACTGCAGCGTTAGATAACCCACAAGAATAGGAATTAGCGCCCCGCCAACGTTGTGTGCTGTATTCCAGATTGCCCAGCGAAAACCTCTTTCGGAGCGAGAATACCAAGTCGTCAATAACTTGGAACACGATGGCCAGCCCCAACCTTGGAACCATGCATTCAGTACCCATAGCGAGATAAAAGCCGCTAACGAACTCGAAAAGCCAAACGCGATGTTTATCAGACCAGTCGCGATTAGGCCAAGACCCATAAAGTAGCGCGGGTTTGAACGATCCGATATCGTGCCTGAGATAAATTTCGACAAGCCATAAGAAAGATAAAAGAGCGTGCCAATTAAGCCAATATCGCCTTTGTCCAAACCAAGGTCGGTGATCATGGCAGGCGCGGCGTAATTAAAGGTTTTACGAGTGAAGTAAAAACCAGCATAGCCGACATACATACCTATCATGATGTGAAGACGCCAGTAGCGATAACTCTGATTGACTTCATCATCTGTTAGAGCATGACTCTTTGACGTTGTTGAGCGCAGAAATCCAAACATATTCGTTCTCACACTTTAGGTAATGTAACGCTGATATTGGTACCCGAAGATGAGCCATTAGCGTTGATTGTCATCTTGCCGCCGAGCGCCTGAACACGCTCTTGCATACCACGAACACCCATTCCCTTGAGAAGATCTTGCGCTGTAAAACCAACGCCATTATCTGATATCTGAAGGTAAGCCTGGTCACCTAAAATCAGTTCAATTTTAATCTCGCTCGCCTTGGCGTATTTAGAGGCGTTGTTTAGAGATTCTTGGCACAGCCTGAAGATAGTGACCTTAAGCGTGTCACTCAAACACGAGTAATCACCTTGCCAATTTAACTGGATATCAACGCCGTGATCCGAAAACTCCATCTCTCGAATAAGCTGTTCCACGGAATCTTTTAGGTCAAGATCGTCCAGCATCTTAGGTCTTAATTTTGTAAGTAGACGTTTGGTGGTGTCATAAACATTCAAAGACAATGACTCAATGGTACCCGCACAGCGAACGCTCATTTCAGCGGCATCGACGCGTTTAATAAGGCTTGCCTGAGTACGAATTGCCGTGATGTTTTGGCCGATTTCATCATGCAACTCACGCGCAATATCACGACGAACCGACTCTTCCGCTGTTACTAGCTGTCGTGAAAGGTTTTGATTTCTGGAAAGTTCACTTCGCAATTTCGAGTTGAGGTCTTTCTGCTTTTGAACCGCTAAACCAAGCAGTATACCGGTGATGGTTTGAGCAGATAGAGACAAAAGCAAATCGGTAATTTCGAGTTTGGATGTTCCGCTGTGGGCTGCAATCAACGCGACACTATTTAGCATTGTTGCAAGCAGAGCGCCTTGCCATCCGTAACGAACGGCGAGCAAGATAATAGGGATGGCCATACAGAACGGGGCGAAGCGCCTTAGTTCATCAGGCAAACTGGTTTGTATCAAAATACTGGCGACCAACAAGACGCTGTATAAAGCGATGTGGCGGATTTTGAACTCTACAACATTATGGATTAAGTAAGAGCTCAGCGGCGCCCACTTATTTTGGAATAGATAGTTCCAGACCAGATAACACATAGGCACCAGCATCAATCCACCCGTGATACTCGCTAACCACACCATGTAAACGGCTGGTACATGAGAGCCCACCACGGCAACATTAATAAATGCTGTGACCATGATTAAGCTCGCCATCACTAACAAGTGACGATTTTGGTCACCAGAATAATAACGCTTGGCAATTAGAGTGGCAGGAATACTCAACCCACTGGCGATGAGTATCGTCAGCCATTGAGGTTCATCAAGTAGCAGAGCTAAAGCAATCGCAAGCCCCCACTCTGCAATATAGATAGCGGGCCAATAGTGGGTGCGAGTGTGCAGCGTCATTCCCAATCGAAGTGAGAATGGGAAAAGCAGAATGGCTAACTCAGGGTCATTAATGAAATAGAAGGCGATAACCCATAAACAGAACCATGCACAGCCAGCCATAAAAAGCCCACACAGGGAGGTGGCTAGATAGGAACGCATTAGTACTGGTCTTGTGTGAACAATTTAGCTAACTCGACGTTGTTCTTAACATTGAGTTTGTCCATCGCATTGGCTCGATGTACATGCACCGTTTTATGGCTAACCCCGAGCTCAACAGCGATAGATTTCACATCGAGCCCTGTTGTCAATAACTGGCACACTTCGCTTTCTCTGCGGGTGAGTTGATTTAAAGAGGCTTTATTCTTCATGGGCGTCGCAAGCTTTATAGCGATATCGGGCGTGAGATAACAGCCACCATTTGCGCTCGTGTGTACGGCTTGGATTAACTCATCAGGGCTACAGCGCTTGCTGAGATAACCTTTGGCTCCTAACTCTAATGACTTCTCAACCATCGCCGGAGAGTCATGAACGCTCAACATGATGCTGGCAATGCCAGAAGGAATCTCTTCCAATAAGCTCAGGCCACTTTCGTCTTGCATTGAGATATCTAAGATCACGACATCAGGGTGACAACTTGGCAATCCGAGGCGCGCTTCTGCCGCAGAGTTGAATTCCCCCACGACCGTAATATCAGCTTCAAGACTGAGTAATTGAGCAAAGCCCGAACGAACAATGACGTGGTCATCAACAAGCGCAACATTAATCATGATATTAACCAAAATTAAGAGTAAGAAAGAAAAATAGCCCCAAAAGGAGCTATCTAAAATTAAGTTTATTAATAGAGATGATACTGAATCGAACTAACGATTGGTATCATCTCACGTGCTTTAAACCAATAAAGCACGTGAGACTCGCTACGCGTTTTGAGACGCTAAGTGTATTTTCTTAGCGTGGCGAATCTTCTTCTCTTCCGCAACCGCAACGAATAGCAGCAGTACGATACAAATAGCAGCTGACGTATCAAGCGCTGCGAACGTGCCTTTCCAACCCGTTAAGCCAAAAATAGGTGTGCCGTCTGCAATCATACCTAGGCCAAGTTTGGCAAAGCTGTCACCAATTAAGTAAGCAAATGTACCTTTAACGCCATCCGCAACGCTGATTGCTTTCTTAGGTACGAAACCTACTGCAGCAACACCAATCAGCAACTGAGGACCAAACACAAGGAAACCAAGTACAAACAGTGATGCTAGGTACATGAACTCACTGGTCGCATGCTGGTAGAACTCTAGAGAAACGATGATCAGGCCAAGTGACACACAAGCAACCAAAGCACGACGTCCGTTCGCAAGGTCTGACAGATAACCCCACATTAACGTACCGACCAGTGCACCAACCTCAAACAGAGTGAAGCCTGAAATCGCGGTTTCTTTTGATAGACCTAGCTCTTGATACGCATAAACGGTAGACCATTGATCGATACCGATACGAACAATGTATAAGAAGATATTCGCGAAGCAGAGCAACCAGATCACTTTGTTTTTCAGGATGTATTCAACAAAGATCTCTTTCTTAGTCATTTGATTTTCTTCAGCAGCCGTATCTTCTTCGCTGACTTCTTCATCAAACAACTCTTCAACCGTACCTAGACCATAGGCTTCTGGAGAGTCATTACCAAAGCGCATACCAATAAAGCCAACCACAATCGCAATGATTGATGGGAACACAAACATACCGATCACGTTGCCATCAAATAGGTAGTTAGCGCCGAACAGAGCAACACCAGCCGCACCTGCGCCACCCACGTTATGCGACATATTCCAAAGGCCTAAGTAAGAACCACGCTTGTTACGAGGCGTCCATTTAGTGATCGTTGAGTAGCTTGAAGGACCGCCCGTACTTTGGAAGAAACCACTCAATGCGTAGAAGGCAACCATCATGAATAAGCTAGCGCTGCCGCCACCCATACTGAAGCTGAAGCCCAACATGGCAATACCAGAAAGGACAAGCATGAATGGTAGGAACTGCTTGGTGTTTTTGCCATCGGCGTAATAAGAAACGACGGTTTTACCGATACCATAAGTGATTGAGAAACCAAGACCGATAAGACCTAGATCCGTCATTGATAACCCATAAGTAGAAATCATGTCGTTTTGCGCGACATTGAAGTTCTTCCGGATCAAATACATGGTTAGATAACCAATGAACACGACTAGGTAAGATTGTAGGAAGGGCTTGAACCACATTTTTCTTCTAGTTTCGACCGGAAGATCCAGTGTCGGTTTTCGAACCTGATCTAGGAACTTTAACATTGTGAACTCTCTTATTATTTATGAGGTCTGCACGGCATAATTGCGACCATGCATTCTTTGTTAGTTGACCGTGAAATAATAAGGAGTCTAAAAATCGACCGCATGAGAGAGGGTCTTAGAATAACTAAGAAAAATTCCTAGTTCAGAATTGGGAATCAAGAAAGCGTGAACAGCATCACTTTGTTTACGGTCTGTTATGTATTGATATTACGATAACAAAAGTCACTCATTTCAAGGCTTATGAACTTTGTAAACGAACAGACACAAGTGAAACACTTCGCCTAAAAAAGGCGCCAGTGTCGATTCATCACCATCAAACTCCATGACATGATCAATACTGGCTCAACATTCATTCCTATTAAAATAGATTCAATAGGCTTGTTACGTGTTTTGCGCGAATCGTACTACAGTCGTTTACCGCTGCCGTCTTCCCACATCACTTCGCATTCATCCTTGATAGCCGCTTTCAATAGTTCGACTAGCGGAAAAGCTCGACTACCGATATTAACAGGCGCTTCAACAACCTCTTCTTCATTGTCGTCATCAGTATTTTCTTGCTCTACGGGCTTGCTCTGCTCTGCTGCAATAGCAGCACGTAGATTATCCAGAGCTTGAGGAACCTCTGAAGCATCCATAGCACCTGGAATGGAACCGCTATGCCCAAGCATCTTGATGAACTGAAGGCCAACTTCACCAAACATCGTGACGCTAGCATGAGCTTTACAACTAAAGGTAATTAACATAGTGAGCCTTTCTTAATTTTGGTGGTTTACAAACTATGTGGAGTAACTCACTGGAAAGCAAGTAGATAAACATCAAACAACGGTTACAAATTTGATGCTTGAATCTAATCTTCTAGAGATGACCTGCACCGTCGGTGATATACATCACTATTTGGAATTGGTTAAACAGTCTTTCATATGAAACCTTGATAGTAGTCACACTAAATAGACATCTAAGCCTCTGCATAGCTTGTTATTTAATCTACTATTAACACCATTATCAAAAACCTTGGCACAGATCACATGAAAAGGCTCGTCGGCAGACACTTAGAAGAAATGGCGGACATACGATCCACCCGCAAGCAAAAAATTGTCCACTCCTTTTCACTGACTGCCGCTGCGTTATTCATTTTCTATACTTGGGCCTACTTCCAAGGCCAGCATTACACGCTGTCAATTTTCGAATTATGCTTCGCCATCATTGCTATTTCTAATGCGTTTTACGTAAGAAAAGTCATCAACCCTGAGTATTCCGAATTGATTCTGAGTGGTGTTCTTCTAGTGCAGGGCGTCATCCTATTCTTGTACAGTCACGCCATCCCCGATCGCATACTTTGGCTCTACCCAATTCTGGCCGCGGTCATTTTCATTAATGATTTCAGAATTGGCATAATCTTCAGCACCTCGTTTTGCCTGTTCATCAGCACCTTGATCACAGCAATGCCTAACAACTTTTCTTTACCATTTAACAGCACACACAGATTTGTCCTTAGCTTATTTACCATGAGCTTGGTGTGCCACACATCCGCCTATTACTACACAAAAGCCGTCAGTTATATCCAACGCCTGTATAAAGAAGGCATTGAAGATCTCGCCTACAGAGATCAGTTAACCGGCTTGGCAAACCGTTGGAGCTTTGAACGTTGGGCGACAGAAAAACTAGCAACAGTGGATAGTGAGCGGTCACTTACGGCACTGGTCTTTTTGGATATAGATGACTTTAAAGGCATTAACGACAGCTACGGGCACGATGTGGGAGACAGTGTCTTACAGCATTTTGCCAATCGCTTGAGCAACAACATTCGAACCAGAGACAGAAAAAGCCATGAATACGATTATTCCATCGCGCGCTTTGCTGGAGACGAGTTTGTTCTGATGCTCTACGATATCCCTACACGTAAAGATCTAGACGGCATTCTAGATAGGATTTGCGGGCTGTTCGAAAGCGGCTGCCAAACAAACGAGAGAATCAAGGAATTGACATTAAGTGTTGGGGTTGCTTTATACCCGCAAGATGCCCAAGAATTACATGAGCTCACGAGATGTGCTGATAAAGCGATGTATGTTGCTAAGCATTCAGGAAAAAACCGCTACGCTTATTACCACGACAACCCAGTATCGACTTTGATAGAAGAACTACCAACGAGCCTTGTTAGCTCAGCACCGGATTCATCTGAACTTGAAGATTGCTTTGAAGCGAAGATCGAAGGGAACAATGTTACGCTATTAAAAGCGCGTCAACGCTAGCCATTCCTATAACGGAGCGGCGCTGCTAACCTGCAAAGTACATAAGCCAAAGGCTCACTAACCCGATCATAATAATCCATATGACTTGACGTGTTCGGTTTGGGTTATTCCCTTTAGGTCGCCTCACCACGGTTTTAAAAGCGGCTTGCTTAGCTGACTTAATAAACGGCGCTTCTATCTCACGTTTTTTCACGCGGCGTTTAACTGCGCTGTTTGCAACCTCTGTAAAGCGCTGACTTTGCTCCGTTGTAAAGTCGTTATCAAAACCCATCCGACTATGCCTTTCGCCATGTTTTTGCTGAACTGCCATAGCGGCCTCCTTGGCGATATACTCTCTATTGAGTATAGACATAATTTCATATTGTTACCTGTTCAAGATTTTCGAATAAGTCACTCAACGCTGTGCCATCTTCTTTTTAATTCAAATTACATAAACTACAGCCATTCAAGTTTATGAGGTTTTCAAAATGACGAATGTAAGAGCAGTAGATCATGTGATTGCAGCACATGCCACCTCAGATGGTGACGGCGTCAAAATCCAACGACTCGCGGGTTTTAATAACGCGCGCTTCTCTCCATTTTTGATGATTGATGAACTAAAATCGGATGAAAGCAAAGACTATGTTGGCGGCTTTCCTCCACATCCTCACCGTGGGATAGAAACTCTCACTTACATGCTCCAAGGTCACTTCCAACACAAAGACCACATGGGAAATGTTGGAGAGCTGCGCAGCGGTGGTGCTCAATGGATGGCCGCAGGTCGTGGTGTCATTCACAGTGAAATGCCAATGATAGAAGAAGGTGCGCTGCATGGTTTTCAGATTTGGATAAACCAACCTGCGACACACAAAATGCAGCCAGCGCAGTATCACGATTTCCAAAGTGAAAGCATCGCGGAGCATCAAAGTGAAAAAAGTGGTTTGTTAAGAGTGATTGCCGGAGGGTTTGAACTGCACAACCAAACTGACAAGGATTCAGAAGCTTTACGAGCGCAAGGCCCATTACAGAAAACAGGTGTGCCGTTAAGCGTTGCGGATTGGCGCTCTTATTATGGGCAAAAAATCACGTTAGGGACTAATGTTAATCACAATGCCATGACTTACGTGTATCGAGGCAGTATTAAGATCAGCGACAAAGTGATCAACCAAGGTCAACTTGCCCTGCTCACCAAAGCTGACTTGCTGTCTTTGGGTAGCTTAGAAGATTCAGGGGTACTGATTTTTTCTGGTGAACCGATTAATGAACCCGTTGTGCACTATGGTCCGTTTGTCATGAACTCGATGGAAGAGATTGAACAGACAATTCAAGACTACAACAACGGTGTGTTTGAGACTTACTGATATCTTGGCTTTGAGCTTTGAGCTTTGAAGATTGAAGAGATTTTGTAACGAACAACGATTTGGTCATCCATTTGATGACTACAAAAACAAGTGACACTATCCACTGCCGGTTACTATCACTTATTTAACCACGCTCCTAGAGCGTGGTTTTTTCTATTCAATCAGAGACAAACGATGCCCTGGTTGAACAAATTTAGATCTGATTACAAGTACTCACACAGGTAAGCCGTCGCTTCTTTTACCTGTAGGTCGAATGATGAATCACCCGCAACGTCAAAAGACTCACCAGATTGGTATGTCGTCCAATCATCATCGCCAACACGCTTTACAATCAAAGCACCTTTAACAACGGTCATCTTTTCTGGAGCCGCAGTACCAAACGTGTACTCACCAGTTGCCATTACACCAACACTCACATCAGCACCAGACTGGTTAAACGCTAACGACTTAACGCCACCTTCAAAGTATGTGTTTTCTTTAATCATTGTACTTCCTTGTTATCTTCAAATTGCAATTATTGAGCTCACTGAGTAAGCCTATGCGTAAATTTAGGTGATAATTGTTTTAACCAATTCGAGACTTTCCTACAAGAAATAAATACGCATAGCTTAAGCATTTCTGGAATTCGCTTTCATTGATAACGTAAATACTGAGGAGCAAGGCTAAAAACCACTAACGCAACCAAATTTATTTGAACATTCGATCCTGCTTCTAACTCTTAGAATAATTTTTGCAAACTAAGATTTTAGTTAATAGAATCTAAAACAATATCAGTCGAAAAATGAAGAGATAATGGCAAAAAAGCCGACTAAAAGCAGAGATCTATTTGCCAACTCGTTACTCTACGGCTTCCTATTAGCTGGCTTTATGGTTGCCCTCACCGCCGGCTATTTTGCTTACCAAGCCCACCAGCAATCTGTCAGCCCAAGCAACGTCTATGGCACATGGATAGAGATTGCGGCGCCACCTTACAACACCGACATCCTGACACTTTCAGAAAACGGTGTGATGATGAATCATCGTCTTATCACTACCTCATTCGATTTTGACGGGAAGATCGTCACGATCAACACTGGCTCTGGAACCACAGTTTACACCATCAGTGGTACTTACGATTCACCTCGCTTGAAGCGATTAGAGCCAAGCGTGCCATCTCAGCAATTTATTAAAGAAGGCTACGAAGATACTGCGACTGGTGATACCCATAGTGTCATGCAACAACGACGCGCTTCCTTAGCTGAGCAATTCAAAAGATAACCCTCGCTTCTCCATACTCAGAACAGCATTCGCCCTCAAGTTTACTCGTCGATCGAACACGCCCGCTCAACATACTTCACTTTGTGATTTCGCTTCAATTCACAGTATTTTCTTATAGTTTGTCGCACCTTTTCATAACTTCATGTCGTGAATTTTCACTTGTGAGATTTTCCTACTGAAGGATGTTTTATTTTATAAAACATGGACTCAGCCTCTCATTCATTAAGCAACAGAATTGTAACAAGATACAATTTTTTAGTTGTCCATCGAAAACGGATTTATTTTCAGTTATGAAATTAAAACTCTCTCGAATACTGACTGGGAAGCTCCTTCAAAACTGATTGGAGCCGTTTATGGGGCCAATTGGTTCTCGTAATCTTCAAGGAATGAGAGAAATAGTATGATTCGTATAAATACCTGTGCTGCAAGCATTGCTCTAGCGCTATCTGGTACAGCATTAGCTGCTCCAACAGCACCTAGCATCGACATGTACGGTTCCAACAACCTGCAATTTTCTAAAATTGAACTCGCGATGGAAACCACCTCTGGCTACAACCAGATGGTGAAATATCACGATAAAGCAAAGGTCGACGTTAAGTTCAACCAATGGAGCGGAACGTCAGGAAACACGTACAACATCTACTTTGATGGCGTTAAAGTGGCCACCGGCCCAATCACTGGCAGCCAAACTACAGCTTCTTTCGAATACGGCCAAGGCGGCTTATTTGAGATGGAAATCGAAGCGTGTGATGAAACAGGTTGTAGCAAGAGCGCACCTGCTCAAATCACGATCGCTGATACCGATGGCTCACACTTAGCGCCACTTGCGATGAATGTGGATCCGAACAACAAGTCATACAACACAGATCCAAACACGGTAGTCGGTACTTACTTTGTTGAGTGGGGTATTTACGGTCGTGATTACACCGTTGATAACCTACCCGCTGACAACTTGACCCATATCCTTTATGGCTTCATCCCAATTTGTGGTCCGAACGAATCAGTTAAATCAGTAGGCGGTAACAGCTACAACGCACTCATGACAGCTTGTCAGGGTGTTAACGATTACGAAGTGGTGATTCATGATCCGTGGGCGGCATTCCAAAAGAGTTTCCCTCAAGCAGGACACGAATACAGCTCACCGATCAAGGGTAACTACGCAATGATGATGGCGCTCAAACAGCGTAATCCTGATTTAAAGATCATCCCATCGATTGGTGGCTGGACGCTGTCTGACCCGTTCTTTGATTTCACAACCAAAGCCAACCGTGACACCTTCGTTGCATCGGTTAAGAAATTCCTCAACACATGGAAATTCTACGACGGTGTAGATATCGATTGGGAATTCCCTGGTGGAGGCGGTGCGGCGCCAGACCTTGGCGACCCTGTAAATGATGGCCCAGCTTACATTGCATTGATGGCAGAGCTGCGCGTGATGTTAGATGAGCTAGAAGCCGAGAACGGCCGTACTTACGAGCTAACATCAGCGATCGGTGTTGGTCACGATAAGATTGAAGACGTGGACTACGGCGATGCTATCCAATACATGGATTACATCTTCGCAATGACTTACGACTTCTACGGCGGTTGGAACAACGTGTTAGGTCACCAAACAGCACTAAACTGCGGTAACTTCATGCGCCCTGGTCAATGTGATGGCACAGGCCTTGATGAAAATGGCGAACAGTACACTGGCCCTGCTTACACCACAGACAACGGCATCCAATTGCTGCTTGAGCAAGGTGTTCCAGCGAACAAACTTGTGGTTGGTACAGCGATGTATGGTCGTGGTTGGGAAGGCGTATTACCATCATCACTTTCAGATCCAAGCGATCCAATGACAGGCGTGGGTAATGGCAAACTGACCGGAAGCTCTGCTCAGGGTGTATGGGAAGATGGCGTTATCGATTACAAAGGCATTAAAGCGAACATGCTTGGTGCAAACAACCAAGGAATCAACGGCTTTGAATATGGTTACGACGAAATGGCAGAAGCACCTTACGTTTGGAACCGAACTTCAGGAAAGTTGATTACATTTGACGATGACCGCTCAGTGAAAGCAAAAGGTGCGTACGTTCGTAGTCTTGGCCTTGCGGGTCTATTCTCTTGGGAAATTGATGCTGACAACGGCGACATCCTGAATGCTATGCATGAAGGTCTTGCGGGCGGTACGACAGATCCTGTCAACCGCAAACCTACGGCAGCTGCAGGTGCAGACCAATCGGTTGAAGGCCCAGCTTCTGTTTCTCTGGATGGCAGTGCTTCAAAAGACAGCGACGGCACGATTGCTAGCTACGCTTGGTCACAAGTAAGCGGAACAGCCGTAACTCTGGCCAACGCGAATGCGGCTGTTGCGAGTTTCGATGTGGTTGAAGTCGCACAACAAGAGACTCTAACATTCAGCCTAATCGTAACAGACAACGAAGGTGCAACGTCAACAGATACGGTTGTTGTAACGGTAAACCCTAAAGACACAGGCCCAGTCAACACAGCACCAGTTGCAATTGTTTCAGCTCCAGCTGAAGTCAATGCGGGTGACGTAGTCGTGGTTGATGCTTCGGCTTCGAGCGATGCTGACCAAGATACATTGACCTTCACGTGGGATGTGCCTGCTGGTATTAATGCTACGGTTCAAGGTTCTTCAGTGAGCTTTGTCGCGGCGGAATACACGCAAGACACGGTACTAAACTTCTCTGTGACAGTGAGTGATGGTACAGATACATCAGTCGCGGCTACTTCAGTGAACGTTCTTAAGAAAACCACTGGCGGCGGTACATGTACTAACGCTTGGGATTCAAGTGCGGTCTACACTGGCGGCGACCAAGTAACTCAAGGCGGTAAGATTTGGGAAGCGAAATGGTGGACAACCGGTGAAGATCCAACAACGACAGGCCAATGGGGCGTGTGGAAAGAGATTGGTCCTGCAAGCTGTTAACTAAAAATAGGGTTGAGCTAAACACCAACTAAGCATTAACTAAATCCCTAAAACAAAGGCCAACCAGATAATGTCTGGTTGGCCTTTTTAGTGTTTGTTTTCTTAACCTGCGTTCTACTGGCTTGATTAGTTAAAGTTAACCAATCAAGTTATCAAAGCTCTCAAATACTTGTGGGCACTTCATTACTCGCCCGTGGCCCTGTCCTTGAGTCGCAATTAAAGTAACGCGACCCATTTCATTAGCAGCACGCTGAGACACATCAAACTTAGTAAACTTGTCTTGCTCATCATGAACGATGATCGTCTGAGACTCTCGAAGCGCTAGCTTTCCATAGGGATCAACAGACTGAATTGGGTAGTTAAACTGCTCTTCGACTTCTCCGACTACCGCCTCAAACAGTTTCATTGAGTAACCAGAACGCGCGACGCTGCCAAATAGGTTTTCTAGATAATCCAGTACAGGTGCAATCAGCAATAATGGCTTGCTTTCCAATTTAACGTGCTTACATTCCAACGCAGAAGCCGTGCCCATACTGTGACCGACCAAACCTGCTACCTCACCCACCGAATCGAGAATCGCTTCAAGGCCGTTCACAAACGCAGGAATATGACCATGTACACCATCACTGCCACCATGAGCAGGGTGATCATAAGCCAGAGCCGTAAAACCTTTGGTGGCGATGTGTTCCATCAACGGGAAGAACTGACTCGCGGTGCCAGACCAACCATGAGTCAGCACCCAAACAGGCCCGGTACCTAAAGAATAGGTTTTTAAAACGCCATCACGACCTTCAATTTCACTCTTGATCAGCCCTTGGGGATCAGCATTTTTTTGCTCGGTACGCATTGGAGTGAGCAGCAGCTTACGTGCCGTTTTCTTCGCATGGCTCGGCGCTAAGATATAATGCAGATTGGTTGTTGCGCCAATTAAGCTGCGCTTGAAGCTGAATTTGTTCGATGTATTAAAGTAGATTTTGTCACTCATGACCGTTCCTTGTATCGCCATCATCATTGGCGGATCGAGCTCGGCCCTAAAAATCGAACGACCGTGCTATTTGTTGATATAAAAAATGGCGCTACTGCGATTTATCATCGCTTACCACCACTTCTCTAAAATTTTGTTGTAAACCTTACTTCAACAAGACTCACATGATTTGCGAGTTAACCTGCTGTATGTATTAAACCGCTTTCCAACTGGCTACCAAGCGCTCGACACCACTCCAAAAATGCGTGTGGCTGGCTTGTTGGCCTCGTAATGAGTAGAACAAGTTCGCACTTAAATAAAGACCGTACAACTCGAAGGTTGCCTGTTTCGGGTCTAAATCGGCTCTGAATTGTTTGCTTTCAACCGCTTTTGCTACCTGAATCGTCAAGTAATCAATCCACACTGAAATGGTTTTCTGCAGTGCTTTCTGAATCACAGACGTTTCACTGCCCGCATCTTTCCATGCATCAATAAACATGCAACTGCCTTGGAATGAATGGTTCCAGCCCAGCCAATTGTCGAGCAGCTGTTTCAATTTCGCTTCAATATCACCATCTCCCAGTTCTCTTGCGGGAATGATGACTCTTTCAGTGAATATGGCGTTGGAATATTCGAGTACAGAGAGCTGGAGGTTCTCTTTAGAGTTGAAGTGTGCAAACAAGCCACTTTTGGACATGCCACACTGCTTGGCTAACTCGCCAATGGTCAAACTCTCAAGCCCGTTCTCACTCGCAAGTGCGAATGCATGGCTCAAAATATACTCTTTGGTTATCTTTCCCTTGCTCATTATTCACCAATAATAAATCTGATACGTTATTTTTAGCACGTTCGTTCTTTTTTTCAAGATTTTTTACTTAACCCTTGGTATTCATTTTGTCTTATCAAAGAACTGTGGAAAAATGCGACAGTATTCAAAGGAAATTGAAATCGACTAACAAAGGAAAAAGAATGAACTCACTTTGGGAACAGTTTGCGTTTTCGGCGTCAGTAACAGGCCCTATCTGTTTAATGCTGTTTCTTGGTGTGATGCTCAAGCGAATTGGCTTAATCAATGACAACTTCATTGATGTCGCATCCAAGGTGGTGTTTCAAGTCACTCTACCCGCAATGCTATTTCTCAGCATTGTTCAGTCTAACCACGATTTTGCCGCCAGTGGAAAGCTCGTCATCTTTGGCTTATTAGCCAACCTTGCCTTCTTCGTGTTCACCACTGTCAGCACTAAAATGGCTTTTAAAAAGCCTCAAGACCAAGGTGTGATAGTGCAAGGTGGCTTTCGTGCCAACACTGCTATTATCGGGCTTGCTTATGTTGCCAATATATACGGCAACGATGGTGTCGCACTCGCTGCTCTGTATGTCGCCTCCTTGACGGTTCTCTATAATATTCAGGCTGTTATCGCGCTCACTCCAAAGGGCCAAGAGTCGGGTGACAAAGCCATTCAAGTCATCGTTAAAACACTCACCAAAAACCCTCTTATTATCTCGATCGGCTTAGGTGTATTGTTCTACTTACTGTCGATTCCTGTACCGAAAATGGTGACTGATGCAGGGCAATATTTCGCTAACATGACCTTACCGTTAGCCCTTTTGTGCACGGGAGGGTCGCTTGATATACGCTCTCTGAAAAAAAATAAGGGCCCGACTTGGTTCTCTACCGGATACAAACTGGTTTTGGCTCCGCTGCTGATCACGCTAGCTGCTCTGTTCTTCGGTTTTGGAGGATTAGATCTTGGTCTTATCTTCTTGATGAGCGCTGCACCGACCGCTGCTGCGAGCTATGTTATGGCACGTGCAATGGGCGGGAATTCAACATTGGCAGCCAACATTATCGCACTCACCACCGTCGTTTCACTTATCAGTTGCACGCTTGGCATTTTCGTACTTACTGCAATGGATTTAATATAGCTGCGACAGGCTTCAAAGAATCAATACAAGCCTTAAAACAAAGCTCGCAACCCTTGATTTAGCGCTAACTGGTTCAATAAAAAGGCTGTTAGATTCTACGAAAATTTTCTTAGAGATCTGATATGTCTTCCGTTCAACATACGCCTTCACAACGCATCGCCAGTATTGAGTTGGGTCGAGTGATTGCTATCTTGGCGATCATTGGCTTACATGGCCAAATGGCACTTACTTACTGGCAAATCGATGAAGTGCCTTGGATTGGTTATGTGCTTAACCAAACCGCTCGCTTCGCCGTACCTCTTTTCTTCCTTATCTCAGGGTATCTGATTCAACCTAAGCTCACGGCATCGCTTTGGGCAACCGTGGTCAACTACTCTAAACCACTCCTCAAGGTTTGGTTGGTTTGGAGCATCATTTGCCTAGTCATGCCATTCAACCTCGCGAAGGTGGAAGAGTTCGGTTACTTAGGCGAACGCCAAGGCTATTGGGGCTTTTTAATGAGCACACCACTCAACTCTTTCTTAGAGGGTGGATTGGTTCATTTATGGTTTATTCCTGCTCTGGTATGTGCCGTTTTGATCATCGCTCTAATGGTCGAAATGAAACTCGACAAACTGCTATTACCAACGGCGATTGTACTTTACGTTTATGGTGTTTTAGCGGGCAGCTACGCGAGCTTGACCGATCTGAGCGCGCCTTTCTTTACTCGTAACGGCCCGTTCTTTAGCACGTTAATGGTGACCTTAGGCTTCCTCATTCGTCAGAATCAATGGAAGGTGTCATCAACTAAAGCGTTGGGATTACTAGCGTTAGGCATGTTGATTCATTTTTCTGAGGCGGCATGGCTAACCACGTTCGACGTCGGATTCAACATGAATGATTTCTTGTTTGGTACTGCACTATGGGGAATGGGCGTGTTTATGTGGCTTTTGGCTAATCCAAACATCGGCGACTATGCGTGGGTTCGCGCGATCTCGAATCGTATGTTAGGCATCTACGTTTGCCATTTGCTGATCATTATCGTGCTGTTCAATGTCTGTGGAGTTTTGGGTATCACTGAGTTAGCAAAAGACGTGACCGTATTTTTTGGCACCGTATTGTTGAGCTTCGGGTTAGTTGTTGGTATCGAAAAAACGCCATTACGACGTGTGCTACTGCGTTAGTGCTTGTACCTAAAACTATCAGCTAAATCAGTTTTAAACAGCCACAAAAAAGAAAGGCAAGATAACTTAATATCTTGCCTTTCTCTCATCATATTGGAGCTGAGATTATCTCACTCGTGAGGTGTTATAAGAACGCCATCGCGCCTTTACCTACCCCTTCATAAGCCACGATTTGTAATGATTGGTTTTCGGCCAAGCTTGGAGCCACTTGATCCGCGATATAGCCTGCCAGTAATTCCACAGTGGTATCGGTTGGTAAGATTTCCGTTTCGCTCTTAGCAATCGCTAGTTCAAATTCGCCTTGTGGCGCTGTGTAGCGGAAGCCATAGTGACTTTCATCATTAACACTGTTCGCTTGTTCACTCAGGTTAAGTGATGAAACTGAAACTTGGTCTTCTTTAGAACCTAAGTAAATGTCTTCCCAGCGCTGAGCAAATGCTTGTTCGCGTTGCTCGTCACGCTGACCATCAACCACGATTTCTACTGGAGAACGGTGACCATGCGCAATACGTTGGCAATTACCATCATGCTTTTTCAAGCCATGGGTGTAGTGGTAGAACGCGCCATTAATGTTCTCATGACGAAGGGTGATCTCTAACCCTGTGACGTTACTTGGCAGGTTATCGCGAAGAATATGATAAACGTGTGCGGTCACACTCTCGATAGTGATCGCTTCTGCATCAATCAAGCAATATGCTTCGTCAGGGCAATGTAGGTGAAGACTCTTGTCACCACGCAACACATCAACCTTAGAGTAGCCCGCTTTGCTCGCTTGAAGAACAATTGCAGCACTTTGCATCGGCAGTAGCAAACGGTGATCAACGTGCTCATCGACGAGCTGTTTGATCTGCTTTTTGACCTTGCTAAAATCCAGCACCATGCTCATTTCATTAAGTTCACCAGACATGGTGACATCTAAAATCCAACTATCTCCTACGACCCCTCTGTGTTCACAGATGTATGAAGAATCGATAACGGTAAGGTCTCTTACAAATAGGTTCAAGTTGAACTCCTTAATACTTTAATGAGATACGGGAGGCTGAATAATGTTCAGCAGGCACTTCGTCTCATTGGTGTCTAGATAAAATAGGACGGGCAGGATGTTACAACGCGCTTATAAAGTCCACCTTTTTACACCCTCTTCCGATAAAAGAACAAACTACATACAATTTCCGCTAAAACATAGACCAGCCTGATTCGAATAGCCATAAATCGAGTGGGGGTTGCCCGGCGTTTCACGACACATTTTGCTTTAGCCACAAGCGCGGCGACACTCCGGCAACATGTTGAAAAGCTCGTGAGAATCCTGAGTAGCTATTGTAACCCACTTCATCAGCAACCCAATTGATCGGCTTATTTTGCAATAGCAGAGATTGAGCTACAGAGACTCGCCACTTTTGTACATAATCTCCCGGAGTTTCACCCACTTCTCGTTTGAACGCTTCAATAAACTGTGTACGAGACATCGCGGCCAGTGAGGCCATTTCGGTAATCGAATAATGACGAGTAGGTAATCGATGAATAGCCGTTACCACAGAAGCTAATCGAGGGTGTGCAAGAGCTGAGAAAACACCGCTATCAATTTTCTGTTGCTCAATAAGATGACGGAAAATCAAAGCCATCAAAGCGTCACTCAACTTGTCCATTAAGTACTGCTGCCCCGACAATTCTTGGCTCGACTCGTTAGATAACACTTCGATCACTGGCATTAAGTTAGGTGCATCCGCAAACGGAATGACTATCACGTCAGGCAGAGCAGACAATAAAGGATTCAGCAGACCTTGATATGAGTGTCGACAGCAATGACCTCGCGATCAAAGGCTATGACCCTGTCGCTTACTTTACTGATGCTGGTGCCGTTCAAGGTTCATCAGAATTCACGGCTACTTATAAGAACGCTATTTATCAGTTCGCAAACAGTGACAACCGAGATCAGTTCCGCACCAATCCTGAAGCTTATGCGCCTCAATACGGTGGCTATTGTGCCTTTGGTGTGGCTATGGGTAAGAAATTTGAGACCGACCCTAACGCATGGAAAGTCGAAGATGGAAAGCTGTATCTGAACTTAGACAAATCTGTACAAAAGCGATGGTTGGAAGATACGCAAGAGTTCATCCAAGACGCCAACAGTAACTGGACGACGATCAAAACCGTAGAAGCCTATAAGCTTTAGTCTACAAATTTTAGCCTAGTAACTTTAACTTTTATCCATTGCCCATTAATAAAAACGGAAGCGACCGAACGCTTCCGTTTTCATTGGGATTTTCCCCAAAGAGGTCAACCCAAAGCGATTGGCAACACCTACTAAGTCCATTTCTATTCTATACTCTTAGCAGATAAGCTTTTCTTTTTATGGAAGAATAATGACATTACCTAGGATTTTGGTACTTGGCCTCTGCGCCCTACCGACACTGACTTATGCCAACCCATGGCAGTTCGTCAAAAGTGAAGATTGCATCATGATTGATAAAAGGCCACACAGCGAAGGCTTGGTCGAAATACGAGCACAAATGCAAACGCCTACCACTTATTCCGGTTTTCTGTTGTTGCTGGAAGACAGCGAGAACGTACCAAACTGGATAGATAACGTGTCGCAAAGCCGAGTGTTGATGCAGATATCTGAAGACGAAAACATCGTCTATACCCAATTCAAAGCACCGTGGCCTGCCAGAGATCGCGATATGGTGACCTACTCAAAATACAGCATTGAAGATGGTCAGTTTGTCTTGTCGATAAAGGATGCGTCGAACTATTTAGCGAAAGAGTCAGGGTTCATTCGAATCTACGATGTGGATGCACTTTGGACTCTGCAACCGCTGACTAATGGCAATACCTACATTACCTACACCGCATATGCGAACGCAGGTGGCATCCTACCGAATTGGTTGATGAACAAGTTATCGATAGGCAGTGCACTGAGCACGTTTAAGGGACTAAAAGAACAGTTACCAAAGTACCAAGGCCAGCAGCATCCTAACCTGCCAAGTGAGTCTCGCTAACGGTAAAGTAGACAAGTAAATAGAGGAAATAAAGTTAAAGACTAAGGTCTTCTAGCGAGATCGCGCGCTAAGATAAGCGCCAAGCCAAATACTTGAAGAAACAGGGCTATGTTCTTATAGAAAGCCATTTTCTCATCAAGCCTTTGGATTAACTCAACCAAGGTCAGGTTATCCAAATAGTAGTCATCGATTCGAGTTCGTTGCGACTCTTGAGCACTGTTTATCAGCATCATCAGTTTCGGCAAGTTAGACAAAGAGATATTTGGCACTTCGCTACTCACCCAACGCCTAAGTTGCCCACGCAGTGCTTCATCAAGAACAGTGGTAGGCTGCCCCGTTTCTGGTTTATCAAGGTGAATCAGAATCGCTTCACGCTTACGCTCTAGGGTTTCAATCGTATTCCAAGCAAGCTGTATTGAGTACACATTGCCGAATTTGCGATCGTTGTATTCCGCTTTCTCAGCTTCAATTTTATCGAGCACCAAGCTCGACATGACAATCGCCATGATGTTGAGTATCAAGCCTGCGAGGACAATCGCCCAAGCAGCTGGAAGGCGCAACGCCATAATGCTCCCTAGAACATTTTATCAAAAGGTAGGTAAGCTAAGTTTAGGACAATCAAAGAGATCATGCAGATAAGCGTTAACACCATCCCCACTTTTCGACCTTTGAAGTTCTTCGCTAAGATCCCTTTCGCATGAATCACTCGCCCCAGAATAAACGCTACACCAATGACATGAATCAGCCACACACCGGCACCATTCATCTCTAACAATCCCATCAAAATCACGGTGATTGGGATGTAATCCATCGCGTTACTTTGTGCCGAACGTGCTATCTGTAACGACTCAACACCGCCATCAGCATGAGCAACAAGATTGATTCGCCTTTGCTTGATCACCTCTATTGCTAACCAAATCATTACGACCGTCAGCAAGGCTGCGTAAAGTGCTGTAACCATCATATTTCCCTATTATTTTGTGTTTACTCAGTGTTCTTTGTTATCTGTTCGACAACACCCGCCGAGATAAAATGAAAATCGCGCCCGAGCACTTGTAAGAGATCTCTCACACCGAACGTAAGAGATCACAATCAAGCTTCGCAGAAAATTCGTAAAATACAAACCCAAGCCCTTGTTTTGTATGAATCCACGCATATTTCTTTCGCTCAGTGGGTACATTTATTTCTTGAGGTGGATTGTGAGTAAAGCCTCTGCAGCGTTTAATACACATGTCGACAGGGAGTTGGCAGGAACAGGAAAAAGCCTAACGGATTAAGTATCTTCAGGATGAAGATTTGATGACTTAGGATGAGTTATCAGCAAGGAAGTTATACTCTAGGATAGAGTCGCTTATCAGGATGATGAGTTTGCAAGGACACCGCTAGGACGGCGATGAATTGGATAGGTTAAAGGATTTAGCCACGTCAAGGAACGATGCAGGGAGCACCAGTTACCTATTGAAAGATAAGTAACGCGCAGTAGCAGGATGGCTACGAAAAGAATAGACCCCGTTTGGTGAAAGCCAAACGGGGTTTCCTTTTTTGTAACGTCTAAAAGCTGTTAGTAGCTAACCGTTAATAGCAGCTAACCGTTAAAAGTCACGTTACAAAATAATGTTCATCAAGAACATTGCACCAAAGGCATTCAACACTGAAATCGCGATCATCACCGGGATGTAGCGACCTTCAGTACCAATTGGCCCCATAATACGGCCCATGTATTGCACCTGAGAGCCCATCAAGTAGATAGCTGGCGCCAAGATAGCGATATGGTTGCCGTTCAGAATACCTTGGTCAAACAGCGTGATAACCACGCCCACTGCACCACCCATCGACATCCACGCACCGATCAATACTGCTGCCGCCTCGCCAGGTAAACCAAATACCGCCATGATTGGAGCAAATACACTGCCCATCAAATCCAGCGCACCCGTAATCTGCAATGCCTTGATGATCACAAACGCCATCAGAACATTTGGTACCGTAGAGGTAGTTGCAATAACCCAGCCTTTCTTAGCACCTTCAACGAAAATATCAGTAACCATTGGTTTCTTTGCTTTAACTTCGCTCATTATGCTACTTCCTCTTCCAGTTTTTGTTCTTTGTCTGATTTTGGTTTGTCTTCTTTGCCTTCAGTTATATTGAGGTAAATGCGGAACAGGTTCGCGCCGACAAATTTAAAGATGAACATCACAGCGACAGCCAAACCAATTGACGATGTCACCGCTAAAGAGCCATCCATCGCGGTTAGAGTGAACAAAACCGCACCTGAAGAGAAAAAGTTAACGATCGCCGCACCCGCCGTAAACTGGAACATGGTGAACACATCGGTTTCGCGCTTAGTGAGATGCCCTTCATCTTTCAGCTGACGTGTCATCGCTGCGCCAGCATCGGTACTTTGCAAAGACGCGATCAGTGCCAAGCCTGAGTTACCCGGAATACCCATCAGAGGGCGAAGCAGAGGTGTCAATAGTTTACGAGCCGCGTCCAGTGCGCCGTAATGCTCAAGTACGTTGATCATACCCAGTGCAAACATCACGGTCGGAATAAGTGTCAAAGCAAAAATGAAACCGTCGCGAGCACCACTACCGCCTTTGCCACGCAATGACGTCGTTGCCGCTTGTATACCATCGGCCGTTTCACTTACATCGTAAGCGACCTTACCGAATGAACCGTTGAGCGTTGTAAAATCGAGCACTCCATACCATTCATTGGACTGCATTAAGCCTGAAAAGAACACAATCGCGAATGCGAGTGCGATATAGCTGCCGATCGTGACTTTACGATCGGTTTTAGTTGGATTAGTCATAAGGACCTCTATACATCTCGTTTATGTGGAACAGAACACGTATAGATAGTGCAAACTAATGAGCAATAGGTTAATGACCAAAATCAAATAGCGTATCGGTTTGAACAAAAGAACCACAGCAACATATAAAACTGTTATTTAGATTTAAAAGCAGAGGTATACGCTAAAATAATTAGAATATTTCACATACAAAACTAAACAAAATTCGCTTCAACAGCGCAACCAAAAACGCACACAATCACCACACAAATAAGGTTTCAAATGACAGGTTTTTACCTAGTCTGATCTCTGATAATGATGTAAGTGATCTCTTACATGCTTTTTCTGTTCAATTTTAATTCGATTATAATACAGCGGCTTAAATCGTGGTTACGCTTCTAAAATGCAATCGTTTACCTATTATTGGTTGAGTTTTGAGCCATGGCTAAACCGTGAGCCATTTTATAAAGAATTTGAGCTTAATCCGAAATTTCAGCCCTTAGAGGTGCTATAGACTTCGCGCTGCCAATATCGAAGGAGAACGGTGGTGATGATGATGGAAATGAGAACGCTTAAATATCAAGTAATGGGCAAAGGCATGTGGATCACTGCAACGGTATCTCGCGCAGTAGCGGACAAACTTGCGCGGGAATATCAATCCTACGGCTGGCCTGTTGAAGTATGTGCCGCAGAACAAACACTAACGTTTGATCTCAATGCTGCATAATATTGGCAATGGCGAATAAGCTCTATCGGTAATAAACCCGGTAGGGCTTTTTCCCTAACCTCTATTTTCTCTATAATCTCTATTTCTCTATTTCTCTATTTCTCTATTTCTCTATTTCTCTATGATTGACGAGTTACCGATGATCGACCGTTTTCCTATGAACGATGGGTTCCTATAATCGACGGCTTTCACTGTGACCTCACGTTTTCACCCAATCTACTGTTTTCTATATAATCTATTGAATTATTAAGATATCTATCACACTGCACATGGTTATTTAGGTCTACGCTTTTACCCGTGTTAATAACTTATTAACTTCGGAGCGTAATCCATGTTAGGTATCCAGCTTTCTGCTGTTCTCTCTTTATTATTTTTTTCTACGGTAGCAGGCGCTGCCACTTCTCAGTTGGGAGAGCCGCTCAAACTAACCAGTTCATTTGCTGGCTACCTATCGCTGACCATTTTCGTTGTCGCCTACATCGTGGTGATGATGGAAGAATACCTAAAACTCCGAAAATCCAAGCCGGTTCTACTTGCGGCGGGCCTGATCTGGATAATCATTGGTTTTACCTACCAAGAACACAACCTTGTTGAAGTCGCCAAACAAGCACTCGAACACAACCTGCTGGAATATGCCGAGCTATTACTCTTTCTGCTCGTCGCCATGACATACATTAGCGCCATGGAAGAGAGAAGACTGTTTGATGCGCTGCAAGCGTGGATGGTAGGCAAAGGCTTCAATTTCCGCTCTCTGTTCTGGATAACCGGTATTCTAGCCTTCTTTATCTCGCCTATTGCCGACAACCTTACGACAGCTCTATTGATGTGTGCCGTGGTTCTCAAGGTTGCTGGTTCTAACCCTAAATTCGTTAACCTCGCTTGTGTGAATATCGTGATAGCCGCCAATGCTGGCGGCGCGTTCAGTCCATTCGGCGACATCACAACGCTAATGGTGTGGCAGGCTGGTTATGTGAGTTTTAGTGAGTTCATTCCTTTGTTTATTCCTTCGGTGATGAATTACCTCGTCCCTGCGTTGATCATGTCTTATTTTGTACCCACGACTCAGCCCGACACGGTTCATCAACACGTTGAATTAAAACGTGGTGCAAGACGAATCGTCTTCTTGTTCATCATGACAATAGCGACCGCGGTTGCTTTCCATGCCGTACTCCACTTCCCTCCTGTAATGGGGATGATGATGGGGCTCGCCTATCTGCAGTTCTTTGGTTATTACTTACGTAAGACTTTACCCAACTCACTCGCGAAGAAAAAAGCGGTGGCGATCGCCAATAACGATGAAGGCACCCTGAAACGACTCGGTTCTGTTGTGCCATTCGATGTATTTCGAAGAGTGTCGCATGCCGAATGGGACACGTTGCTGTTCTTCTACGGCGTCGTAATGTGTGTCGGTGGCTTGAGTTTACTTGGATACTTGGAATTAGCCTCGGGCGTGATGTATAGCCAATGGGATCCAATTTGGGCCAACGTTATGGTGGGGATCTTATCGGCTATTGTCGATAACATTCCGGTGATGTTTGCCGTGTTATCCATGGAACCCCAAATGTCGATGGGCAACTGGCTACTGATCACCTTAACCGCCGGCGTTGGTGGCAGCTTGTTATCTATTGGTAGTGCGGCAGGTGTGGCGTTAATGGGCGCGGCGCATGGCAAATACACCTTCTTTGGCCACTTGAAATGGATGCCAGTGATCATGATTGGCTATGCCGTCAGTATCGCCGCTCACCTATGGTTGAATGGCGATCTTTTCTAGTAAAACGCTCTAATGCATATCAGCTAGAGGCTTCTCAACGCGTGTCCAGACGTTACTTAACTGCATCGCTGGACACTGGTTGCAGGTTAACACTGCACCCTCGTGTTGAATTCGCATCACTAGCCCGGAGTCAGATCGGCGGTTCGCTGAATTCAACTCAATATTGATTAAGTCATCTTCAACACGATAAGTTCGAGTAACAGACTTATCCATTGTTTGATAAGTCACTTGCCCAGATTCAAAAAGCAAGTAACTGTCATTGTCAGCGTTCTCATACATGCCCTTAAACAGAACAAGTTGTGGTACTTCGAAGGGTCGACTGGTGTCGGTTAAACAACCGGTCAGCAATAGTGCGCTACTGCAGCAGAGTATAAGTGAATGATGGCTATTCATTTGGGCATCCTTGCCTAGAGAACATGGTTAAAGGATATGCAACCAAACAGGTATTTTCCAGCAAGTGGCAGTTTTATTGCAAAGTCACACTTTAAGAACCCTTAACGTTCACCAATAATTGATACGCAATTTTCAACAAACATTCCGAAAAAGACTCTTTAATCTTCTTCTCTTCCCTCAATAACTAACAAGCGTTGTTTGCGTTCTACGCCACCCGCATACCCGGTCAGCTTGCCATTTTTACCAATAACTCGATGGCACGGCACAATCACTGACACTGGATTTTTACCATTCGCTAAACCCACGGCTCGAACGGCCTTTGGGTTACCAATCGCATCAGCCAGTTGTGCATAGCTCCAGGTTCCTCCATAAGGAATAGTCATGAGCGCTTGCCAAACCGATTGCTGAAATGGCGTGCCCTTTGCGGCGATCGGCACAGAAAATTGGATAACCTCACCAGAAAAATAGCGATTGAGCTGCTCGGCAACCAATTCAAAGATCGGAAAGCCATCATCTCGAACACCTAATTCTTCAGGCTTGGTGGTGTATATTTCAAACCAAAGACCTAGCAACCCTTCATCGTTCGCCTGTAAAGTCACCGTGCCCAACGGGCTCTCATAGTAAGTAAAACGGTTAGTCATAATCTCTCCTAGCCTGCTATTGTATATGTTTGTGGGTTGCAGATGTTTGTGGGTGCTCTTTCTATTAAGACTGATTCCAACAATGGAACGTGGCGTAACTTCCCCAAGGCGAAACACTCTCTGTATTGATGGCTGGGCGATGCTCAATAAACTTCTTCACCACCAAATCACCAACCAACAGGTGATTAGGTTCACTTAACCCGCGAAGTAGCGCGTATTGAATCGTCCAAGGCCCAATGCCCTTTAGCTCAATCCATTTTGAAGGGTGCTCTGCTTCATTGTCGACCATGTATTCGGCAAAACGCTTTAAGGTCTCTTTGCGGCTTCCAGGCATTCTTAAGAAGCTGACATCAGTCTCCGCTATCTGTTTAGGTGTTGGGAAATAGGCTTTCTCTTGGATTCCAGACGACTCTTGTGAATTAGCAGGATCTTCTAAAGAAGATGCCGAATGCGTTCCAGAAATCTCTCGTACCAACAAGTTAAGCTGACCAATCGCCGCGGTTACCGAAACTTGCTGCCCGAGAATCGCTCTTACTCCGGCTTCCCAAGCACTCCACACGCCAGGAATGCGGATGCCACTCTTAGCCACTAAGTTGGGGTCAATGGTTGTAAAGAAGGCCTCAACCTTGGCAATATCGACATCAAGGTCGAACATGCGTCGAATGTTCGCAATCAAGCTTCTTAACTGGCTTATATCATCCAACTCAAATTCAATATCTAAGCGGTTCTCTTTAGCCAAAGTGGCCTTGAACCAACCCTTTGACCCGTTAACATTCACTGTGCGCTTGTAATAGTCTTCGCCAACGTCTTCTAAGCCCTCAATCATTCTTCGTCGATAGAAACCCAGTAAATGCTTCCAGTCTAATGGGCCGTGAAAGACTAGCTGAATATGATTGCTCAGGTTTTCACTTAGCTTTGTTCGTCGGATTTGGCTTGGCGAGAGCTGCAGCTCTTTTAGAAAGGCATCATTGAAACGACGCGTGCTATTAAAACCACTCGCAAAGCCAACATCGGTAATGCTCATGCTACTGGTGTGCAGCAACTGCTTGGCAAACATCAATTGGCTATAAAGGCTATATTGCTTCGGCGACACGCCGATGTAATTATCGAATAAGGTTCGTAAATAACGGTCTGAAATACCTAATCGAGTGGCAAGGTCGACGATTGATCCTGAGTTCAGCGCACCATGATCAATCAACTGTAAAGCACGCAAGAAAGTCGTTTCAACACCTTTCCAAGCTGGAGAAAAAGGTGCGCTGTCTGGCCGGCAACGTAAGCATGGGCGATATCCAGCCTTCAAGGCTTGAGCTTGATGAGAAAAATACTCGACATTTTCTTCTTTGGGCGGGCTTGCTGGGCAAATCGGACGACAAAAAATTCCGGTGGTTTTTACCGCTGTAAAAAACATTCCGTCAAAGCGAGCGTCTCGCGCATATCGAGCCAAATGGCACTGCTCACTGGTTAAGGTGCTGTTGTGATTGATCTTTTTCGACATCCGTACTCTTCCCATTTACCATAGCGTTTGATCCGATACCTAAAAGTTTACCGTGAACCACCATTGTCGCTAGCCACTTTCGGAAGCGAAGGTCAGATAAATCACAAAAAAGGGTTTTAATTTTATTCAATTCGACTAAATTTAATCTAGAGGAGGCAAACTTCTCACAACGTCAACGATCGGTACTTAGCACGCCCAAGATGCAGAGACCGATCGAATATAAATATAAAAAGGAAAAGGCTATGGTTCTTCACACGTGTCGTATTGTTTTATCAAACCAACAGGTTCTCACCAGTCAATCAGTCGAGCAGTCTCTAAGCTTTCTTGAAGACAAAGCGGACAACGGGATTTCTATGATTGAAATTGACGCAACGGATGGCAATCAAATCCATTCGTACATGTCTCACTCTCTTGAAGAGTCTATTGAGAATCTAATGAATCTCTAGAATTTTCGAAGAATAGTGCTTTGAAGTGATAGGGCTTTTAAAAAAGGCTACACATGCCAGGCTTAAACGATATTGATGGAATTGGAAACGATCTCTAATTCAGAAAAGAAGTACATCTCTGGTTTAAAACAAAAATGGCTCCTAACTATACAATTAGTTAGGAGCCATTTTTTATTGAATCTAATCAACAAAGCCGTTGCTTACCGCGAATGCCGCTACTCAGGTGCTTGTTCAGCGGCTTGTTGCAGCGTGTAGGCGGTCGATGGGTCAATCTCGTTAACCAGCTTCTCAACCTGCATGATCGCATCAACCGAGGTGCTGCTTTTACGGTAGCTGAGATAAATTGGGCGATACCAATCTTCTACCCCTTTCACCTTATGCAGCTGACCCGAATCGATAAAAGGTTCAACCATAGAAACAGGTAAATACGCACTGCCACCTTTCTCTAAAATGAAATCGAGGGCAATACGAGCCGTAGAGGTACGTAAATACGGAGCTGGAACTTTAGGGTGACGTTCTGCGTGTTCTGAACCGAAGCGCGTTCCCCAATCAACATACACATACTTATGTTGGAACACAGATTCCAGATCATCTTGCTGCGTTGATACCAGTACCAAAACCAAATCAGCGACTTTTTTACAGTTCAGCTCTTCCGCTTTAATTTGATCGAAGGCGAAAGCCATATCTAAGGTTCGCTCTAGCAAATTACGGTTCAGTTGCTCACGCCCCATCACCTCAGCCATGAAGCCATAACCACCAAAAGAATCGGTCACTACGCTTAAACAGTTTTGCAGATACGCATCCCAAATATTCGGAGTGCCACCTAGTGTTAACTGCAAGGCTTTTCCACTCTCTAACGACAGCTCAAACTTGGCTTGTTGTAAGGTGGATACCATCACTTCAGCATAACCAATCAAACGCTCACCGGAAGAGGTAAGCTTGATGTTATTGCGGTCACGAATGAAGAGCTGAGTATCAAAATAGCCTTCAAGCTGTTTGATCCGCGCACTCACCGCTGCTTGTGTTAAATACAAGTTTTCAGCTGCGCGCCCAAAGTGGCGCACCCTTGCAACCTCAAGAAAGGTTCTAAATACTTTCACATCCATCAAAAATACATCTCTGTAATAAATCTGCTAACTAGCCGATCTAGGATTGTTTATCGTAAAGGCAAAAACGTTTTGTTTCCTATTTTAGCCTTTTAACAATATTTTCGCGTGAGCAATAAACACTAATTTCTATCTAACCACATTACTGAGGCTGATATGTCTGAGACCGAATTCCGACACGGAAAAAAACGTTTTTATGACACCATTAAATTCCCACGAGGGTTCGCTAAGTCAGGTGATTTTACTCTTTCAGAAGAAGAAATCCTAACCTTGTTTGGTGACACTATGCTTGCACTTGAGACTGGTGAACTCACACCGACCAATGCTGAAGAAAGACATTTCATCAAAGTATTGGCTCACCCTCATAAGGCTAAGTCCAAGTTAGACCGTGTTTGGTTGAAGTACATTCAACTGGCTCGTGGACGCCGTCGCTTTCATACCCTAAACGGCTGCAAACGCGGTGAAGTGCCTAGGGAAGAATACGACAGAGAGTTAGTGTTAGAAGATTAGTAAAACTGCTCAAAGTGATACCTAATCACTTTGGGCTTTTTTTCATAGCATATTAGCGGCAACTTAAAACAAACACGCATCTTCTTCGTAATTGGTAAGTTTAGCCAACCTGTCCAGTTTTACCAATATTTATATAAAATTCATAGTGATAGCTTTGAATAATCACTATTCTTAAATATACCCATGCTCATTCACGCCTGTCGGTGATACTTTCTCACTTTTTCTCCTCTTTTTTGCACGGCAGTGCCACATAAGTATCACTCTTTGATCATACGTCCATTGCACTCCTGACCATCCATCTATCCACTCATCCACTCATCCACTCATCCACTCATCCACTCATCCACTCATCCACTCATCCACTCATCCACTCAGCAAAGCTTGTTGATCTTTCAGACCCTGAATCAAACCTACCTGACGATATATGACAAACGTATTAATCTTGTTTAACGCTACCAAATATCCATACAATAATTGTGCAAATTTGAGAGTTCTAGTCACAGATACGACGAAAAAAGCAAAAACTTGACCTAAAACAATAGCGGAATTTAATAACTTATTTTATAATGCGAATTAATGTTTCAGAACACTATAAAATTTTATTTCTAGGGGCAAAATCAATGAGACTTATTCCATTAAGCAACAAAGCTAAAGTAGGTAAATGGGCTGCTCGTCACATCGCAGATTCTATCAACAAATTCGCTCCTACTGCTGAGCGTCCATTTGTTCTAGGTCTTCCTACTGGTAGCACACCTCTAACTACTTACGCTGCGCTAATTGAACTACACAAAGCGGGCGAAGTAAGCTTCAAGCACGTTGTAACATTCAACATGGATGAGTACGTTGGTATCGACCCTAACCACCCAGAATCTTACCGCACATTCATGCACGAGAACTTCTTCAACCACGTTGATATTCAAGCAGAAAACATCAACCTGCTAGACGGCAAAGCTGAAGACATCGATGCTCACTGTGCAGCATACGAAGAGAAAATCCGTTCATACGGCAAAATCAACCTATTCATGGGCGGCGTAGGCATCGACGGTCACATCGCATTCAATGAGCCAGGTTCTTCTCTATCTTCGCGCACTCGTATCAAAACGTTGACTGAAGACACTCGTATCGCGAACTCTCGTTTCTTCGATGGCGACATCAATCAAGTTCCTAAATACGCACTAACTATCGGTGTTGCTACTCTTCTAGATTCTGAAGAAGTAATGATCCTTTCTCTAGGCCACAACAAAGCGCAAGCGCTTCAAATGGCTATCGAAGGTTCTGTAAACCACATGTGGACTGTTACAGCTCTACAGATGCACCGTAAAGCTATCATCGTTGCTGATGAGCCAGCTCAACAAGAGTTAAAAGTTAAGACTCTACGCTACTTCCAAGAGCTAGAAGCTGAGAACATCCAAGACCTATAATCCGCATAGTCTTGGATAGAAGGGCGTTTTTAATAAAGAGAGCGTCTTGAATAGAAAAAGCCACTGAATGTGGCTTTTTTTGTACCTGCTGCTTTTGTGTTTAATGGGAAGAGAGGTTTCGGGTATTTTTTATAGACACAAAAACAACAAATCGATTTCTCCAACGAGAGAAACCGCCATCATTTTAAACTTTGTATTGATACGAACGAACAGCTACAAGATATGTAGGATGCGAAACAAGATAAGCAGGACTGCAAACTAGAACTAAGAACTCAGTGCGTTATCTCGGCATAAGGTCGTGATAATGTCAGTGATAGCCAAAACGATCGTCGACTTCACTTTCTGATTATGTCGACCCAAAAACATTTGAAGCATTGGGCCCGACATGGTTTCCACCATCTCCGAGTCATATTCGATAGGCATTATGCGTTGAATCGCCTGCACCTTGTTGAGCTCAAATATAACGTCGACTTCTGTGAAGCTGGTGTCTTCACCTTGTATTTTCGCCCACTCTTTCAAGGTAACGAAAATCTCTAAATCATCGTAGAGCTCTTTACTGATCACACCAAGCCCTAATAGCAGCTTAGCGCGGATCATAATCTCGCCCAACGGCCCGCCACTGTTGAGAAGTGGTTCAACAACGAATTTAATTGCCGTGTCGTCTTTCTTGAAAATGTTTTTTAATACGGCATCTACCGTGTCGTCCAATGCATCGTAAGCCGCCATTAGACAGGCGCTAGCGCTCTCAGCTTCAGATAGGGCTTCGAGTAATTCAGTTTCGTGGCTAGTTTGTATTGGCATAACGGCTCGGCAATAAGAAAGTGCCACTGGTGTGGCACTTTGATGGTTTATCATTTCAATGCTAGATAAGCTTCTTCCGCTAGTTTAACAACTTCTGAGTCACTATTCAGCTCAGAATAATGCGCTAATGTCTCAGCAAACCCTTTTTCTGCAAACATTGCCTGAAGTTCAACCGCTTGCGGGTCATCTTCATTCTTGTAATGGAAAGCCGCTGCAATCGCTTTTACGAGATGAGCGTTTGGAAGACCATACTCCAATGTGCCGTTTAATGGCTTAACTAGGCGGTCTTGTGGACTCAGTTTACGGATTGGCTGACGGCCAACACGATCAACTTCGTCACGTAAAAATGGGTTTGCAAAACGACCAAGGATTTTTTGGATGTATGCTGCGTGAGCTTCCGGGTCAAAACCGTAACGCTTAATAAGCACAGCACCGCTTTCTTCCATTGTTGCAGTTACTTCAGCGCGGATTACGGCGTCTTCAATAGAATCTTTGATTGTCTCGTGACCTGCAAGAACACCAAGGTAAGCCGTTACCAAGTGACCAGTGTTAAGGGTAAACAGTTTACGCTCAACGAAAGCCATTAGGTTATCAGTGCATTCCATACCAGGGATGTTTGGAATCTCACCCTTAAATTGTGTTTGATCTACAATCCACTCGCTGAACGTTTCAACGGTCACGGCTAGAGGGTCTGTTTCGCCCGCTTCTGCCGGTGGAACAATACGGTCGACCGCTGAATCAACAAAGCCAATGTGCTCTTCAGTGAAGGCTTTCATTTCATCAGAAAGGTGCTCTAACAGTGCTGCCTTCAATTGGCTAGTACCGCGAACCATGTTCTCTGCCGCGATAATGTTCATTGGTGCCGTGTTGTTTGCCGCAGCACGTTTTTCAATACCTTGAGCGATCGATTTAGAGATAATCTTAAGAACCGTTGGGCCTACCGCTGTTGTTACAAGATCAGACTCAGCGATGCAATCTACTACAGCGCTTGTCGCTGAGTTTACTGCTGTCACGTTCTTAACCACTTCCACAACACACTCTTCGCCAACAATCTTAACTGGGTATTCTTGGCGTTCAATTAACGCATTTACAACCGTTTCATTTACGTCAGCAAACGTAACCTTCATACCTGCATCAGAAAGAAGCTTACCAATGAAACCACGACCGATATTACCTGCACCAAAATGTAACGCTTTCATAATTTTGACCTTATAAATATTTGAATCTAGATAGCTAACGGCTCAACAACATGCCTTGACGACGTGCCCTAGGCATTAAGCAGTAAGCTATTCAGACTGAATCTTTAATAAACCGATAAAGAGTAAGACCGAAAATGAGGCCAGTGGGGGGACACCGGCCTCCTTCACTCAGGAGCTTGACTAGAGCGTATTAATTTCCGTTTAGAATACGTAGAACATCATCTGGGTTAGTTGTGTTCTGTAAGCATTCCACTGCTTCTTCGTCATCAAGTGAATTGGTAATAGCCATCAACACCATGTTGTGTTCATCGCCTTGTGCTGCAATACCGATAACCATCTTAGCGATATCATCTTCGTCTTCGCCCCACTGAATGCCTTCAGGGTATTGGCAGAACACGATGCCGGTTTTTTGTACGTACTGTTTCGCTTCTATTGTGCCGTGTGGTACTGCGATAGATTCGCCTAGGTAAGTAGACACAAGCTCTTCACGAGCAAACATGCCATCTACATATTCTGGTGATACGTTGCCAAGTTTTACTAATTGTTCGCCAGCAAACTTGATTGCGTCTTCTTTTTGAGTCGCTTTAAGGCCAAGGAAGATGCTGTCGTCAGTGAGTGCAAGCTTGTTGCCTTCTTGCGCTGGGGCTGCTGCAGGAGCCGGAGCTTCTACTTTCGCTTCGCCACTTTGTGCTTCAACCAGTTCTGCAACTAGTTGGTCGTATACGCCGCCGTCTAGGAAGTTGCTTAGAGACATATGCATCGCACCTGGCACAGTGCTACGAGCACGGTCTGTTAGGTCTTTATGCGTAATAACGATTTGCGAATCAGCTGGTAGGTTGTTGATTGCGTAGTTGGTTACTTCAATGTCTAGGCCAGCTGTTGCTACTTTCTTACGTAGTAGACCTGCACCCATTGCACTTGAACCCATACCCGCATCACACGCTACATAAACTGCTTTTACATCCGCTAGGTTTACGTTTGCTTCTGCTGCTGCACCTTTAGAAGACGCTTTCATGTCTTTCATTTGTGCAGAAGCTTTTTCTAGAGAGTCTTCGTCGTCATCTTGAGCTGAAGTTTTAAGCAGAATTGAAGCCACTAAGAAAGATACTGCTGTTGCTGCGATAACTGACAATACAACACCGATGTAAGAGCCTTTTGGCGTCATCAGTAAGATTGCGAAAATAGAGCCTGGTGATGCTGGAGAGATAAGGCCAGAATCGAACATTACGTTAGTGAATACACCCGCCATACCACCTGCGATTACCGCAAGAATTAGACGTGGGTTCATTAGAACGTAAGGGAAGTAAATTTCGTGGATACCACCTAGGAAGTGGATGATAGATGCACCAGCAGCAGATTGCTTCGCGCTACCTTTACCAAACACCATGTAAGCAAGTAGAAGACCAAAACCAGGACCTGGGTTTGCTTCGATTAGGAAGAAGATAGAGCGACCCATCTCTTCAGATTGCTGGATACCTAGTGGAGAGAAGATACCGTGGTTGATTGCGTTATTTAGGAATAGAATTTTCGCAGGTTCAACAAAAATAGATGCTAGAGGTAGTGCACCCGCTTCTACCATTGCGTTTACGCCAGCCGCAAGTCCGCCAGACAGAATCTTAACCGCAGGACCAATCACGATGAACGCGATGATCGCACAGATCATGCCGATGATACCCGCAGAGAAGTTGTTCACTAGCATTTCGAAACCACTCTTCACTTTACCGTGAACAGCTTCATCGAATTTCTTAATTGCGATACCACCTAGTGGACCTACAATCATTGCACCCATGAACATCGGGATGTCAGTACCAACGATAACACCCATTGTTGTGATAGCGCCCACTACCGCACCGCGGTCACCACCAACCATTTTACCACCGGTGTAACCAATCAATAGTGGCAGTAGGTATGTAATCATAGGACCAACCATTGATGCTAACGTTTCGTTAGGCCACCAACCCGTTGGGATGAATAGTGCAGTAATGAAACCCCACGCAATAAATGCGCCGATGTTTGGCATTACCATATTGGATAAGAAACGACCAAAGTTTTGAACCTTAATCTTTGCTTCTGGTGATAACATAGGTAGAACCCCGTAGTGTATTGGTTGGTCAAATGACCGAAAGTGTGTACTCAAAAGTCGATTAAAATGTATCACAACATTTCCAAAATGCACCTTAGCCCAACTTTAGTGATGACCATCACACACGAAAAACACTTTCGGGTTAACAAGTACACCTTAGATCACAAAAACACCATGAATTTAAATTACAAAGCCAAATTAATGAGAATGAATATCATTAACACACGATCAATATCACATTTTGCTTTGTAATACTTAAAAATAAAAAGTGATCAAAATCACACTCAGTGAAATATAGCATCTGGAATCTATATAAACCGTATAAAAGAACATCGTGTCACGTATATAAAGCATGCACCCAGGTGAGTAAAATCGCTATAAGTGTAATTTAATTACAGGAAGGACTACATTTTGCTAAAAATACAAAACGAGACCTAACGCTCGACTAAAAACATAGACGACTGAACTGCAGTTAGCATTGATAGATGTGATATGGTATTTACCAACGCTATCGCATGATATATCTCCAACACCCATCAGCTGATGACTCCGCTATTTGAGAAAAGACTATGTCAGACAAAATTTCCACATCCGCACTCGCTAAACAAAAAGGCATAGAAGCTAAAACTTTATTTAGTGATCTAAAAACAGCGGGGTATATCGTGCGTTCACAAGAGCGTTGGGTTCTCACAGAACGGGGAGAAAGCTTTGGTGGGGAGTATGTCGAACACAAGAAGTTTGGTGTCTTTATTGTCTGGCCAGAAAAACTACTCATCGACCTAGATTCTTTCTCTGGAAAAACGCTAACGGCAACTCAATTAGGCAGTGCCTTTCAACTTAGCGCAAAAAAAATTAACCTGTTGCTCAGCGAGCTTGGTTGGATAACACGTGAAGAAGATGGTTGGCATGTCACCTCAACAGGCTTAAAAGCAGGCGGTGAGCAAAGGGAAGATAAAGCGACTCAAAACCTATTTGTGGTATGGCACGATTCATTGGTTCGCAATAAACGTTTGAAGCAGTCTGTTGTCGAATTTCTAGGGCATGATGCTGAAAGCCACTCTACCGATGTCTCGTTTTCTAGCTTTCGTCAGAAATTTGAGGCGAAACACCGAACCTTAGACGGACATTATGTACGTTCAAAGGGAGAGCTGATCATCGATAACTGGCTTTATATGGCGGGAGTGGTTCATGCCTATGAACGTCCGCTCCCGATATCAAAAGAAGTAATGAGCGATTTCTACCTGCCAAGCGGTAAGGTATACATTCAGTTCTGGGGAACAGATTCAGGCCCTATAGAAGAAGACAAACGAAATGCGACCAAGAAAGTTTACCAAGAGCACGGTTTTAGCTTGATTGAACTTAACCCTGAAGATATCCCAAACCTCGACAGTGTACTTCCCTCTTTATTACGCCAATATGGAATCAAAGCGTACTAACTGGCTGATTTTCGACAACCAACACACATCCAGATCACACTAATAAAATCATTATGGACATTATTAACCATAGTGATTTGATGTGTTCGCTATTTTTCCCGAGCCAATCTTCTATTATCTTACACCCATCGACTTGAGCTACCGCAGATACTCGATTTATTGGGGCATATTCGATAGCCATTTAAGCGTTCAGCCTTTTAGAGGATGACTGTTCTAGAAACGACTTCTATAGAGATATAGCCTAAATGCGTTATCCGTTTATTGTTGACGTTACCGAACATAAAACCCTACAACATTTATATTGATAGATATTAGGATTCAACATGACTCATCCAATCATTTCAGATCTAAACACTCGCTACACAGCTAAAAAATACGATGCAGAAAAGCGCATCTCTGCGGAAGACATGGAAGTAATCAAAGAAGCACTTCGTTTGTCAGCTTCTTCTATCAACTCTCAGCCTTGGAAATTCATCATCATTGAGAGTGACGCAGCAAAACAACGCTTCCACAATACTTTCGAGAACATGTTCCAGTTTAACCAACCGCATGCGAAAGAAGCGTCACATACGATCCTGTTTGCTCACGATCCTAAGTACACTAAAGAGAAATTCGCAAAGCGTGCTGACACAGAAGTAAGCTCTGGTCACCTACCTGCTGAAATGTACGAGCAGTTCTTAGGGGCTTACGCATTCGCAGAAATGAACACAGATGAGACTGGTTTCAACGGAAACTGGACTAAGTCTCAGGTGTACATCGCACTAGGTAACACAATGCACACGCTAGCACGCCTTGGTATTGCTTCAACACCGATGGAAGGCGTAGATGCCGCTATGATCGGTGAAGAGTTTGCTGACGAACTAGACGGTCACGTTGTTGATGTAGCGCTAGCAATCGGCTACCACAAAGACGGTGAAGACTATAACCACGGTAAACCAAAAGCACGTCTAGCTCTTGATGAAATCGTGACGACGCTTTAACGCGTGAATTAAGATGACGAATGAATCAACAGCTATAACACGTTAAACAGTTACAACGCTTAACTGCTACAACGCTTTAATTTTTAAAACGCTTTTTCGTTTTACAAAATATAGTTTCAACAGCACTTCAGACTGTTAAATTACACTGCCTTGTTTTGGCCAGACACTCGTCTGGCCTTTTTCATGTCGTATTTCGCATCCATCCTTTCTATCTCAGCTTTAGCCATTCCAGCCGCTTTTTAGACCACCAATACCTAATCAATCCACGTGTTCTAATTCGCGAAGCGCAGGAGTTACGCTATAATCCCCTTTGTTGAAACAGGTTCCTCACCCTGCTCTTTCTGAGCAAACATCATTAATTTTCTTTCCAAACCGCTATAAACCCACAAAGTCATAAAGACACCTAAGATTCATTTTAACGACAAAACGCAGCATGTCAAAATGACTCACCAAACGGCACGAAGACCAAATAAATACATCGAAAACAGACACTTAAAAACATGGCATAACTAGTGCAATGATGACCTTAGATATTTAAATAAGGTATTATCATTATGACTATTCACGTTAAATCAAATGTTCACTGGGTTGGCGTCCACGATTGGGAAACAGAACACTTCCATGGTAAGGAATACCACATGAACAAAGGTACCAGCTATAACTCGTACCTGATTCGTGAAGAGAAAACGGTGCTTGTTGATACCGTTGATCATCGCTTTACTGAACAATTCCTTGCAAACCTTGAGATGGAAATCGACATCAATGAGATCGACTACATCATTTGTCAGCATGCTGAAGAAGACCACTCAGGTGCCCTTTCGGCACTATTAGCCAAAATTCCAAACACACCCGTCTACTGCACAGAAGCTGGCGTTAACTCGATTGTTGGCCATCACCACCAGCCAGACTGGAACTTCCGAACCGTTAAAACAGGCGACACGCTCGATGTCGGTAACGGTAAGCAACTCATCTTTGTTGAGATGAAAATGCTGCACTGGCCAGACTCAATGGCAACATACCTCACAGGTGACGAAATCCTGTTCAGCAACGATGCGTTCGGTCAGCACTACTGTGATGAAAACCTATTCAACGATCAGCTAGACCAAGTCGAGCTTCATGATCAATGTCTGCGTTACTTCTCGAACATCCTCACACCTTTCGCACCTTTGGTGAAAGCGAAGATAGAAGAAGTATTGAGCTTAGGTGTGCCTATCGATGTTATCGCCACCTCTCATGGCTGTATTTGGCGCGACAACGCGACGCAAATTGTTGAACAATACTACGAGTGGTCTAAAGCCTACAAAGAAGATCGTATCACCATTGTCTACGACACCATGTCGAACAACACTCGCATGATGGCTGACGCAATCGCAAAAGGTATCCGTAAAGGCAGCCCAGAAACAGCAATCAAAGTCTTCAATATCTCTAAGCACGATAAGAATGACATCCTTGCCAATATCTTCCGTTCAAAAGGGGTTCTAGTCGGTTCATCGACCATGAACAATGTGATGATGCCGCAAATCGCAGCGCTACTAGAAGAAATACACGGACTGCGCTTTGCTGGTAAAAGAGCCGCGGCATTTGGCTCTTCAGGTTGGACAGGCGGCGCAGTAAAACGTATCGACGCTCGACTACGTGAAGCCAACTTCGAGGTGAGTGCGCCACAACACATCCATTGGAAACCAGACACAGACGCTCTTCGCCAATGTATCGATTACGGCATGACACTGGCCGAGGTTTGGCGTGTAGAAGCAGATGAAGTGAGCACACCGAAACAAGTATCACGTAATGTAACACCGCTTGAAGCCACACCAGCACCGGTAAACACCACTGCCGAGCTCAAAGACACAACAGAGCTGAAGCCAGAAGAAGCGCAAGATAAGCCAGTACACAGTGCAGACTGCACTTGCTGGCGTTGCACAGTGTGTGAATGGGTGTACGACCCACAATTGGGCGAACCCTACCAAGGCGTCGAACCTGGAACTCCTTGGGCGCAAGTACCTGATGATTTCCTTTGCCCTGAATGCCATTTAGGCAAAGAAGTGTTTGTGGAGAAGTAGCATGTCGAACATTGTTATTGTGGGTGGCGGTTTCGCTGCCCTACAAACCATCAAGATGGTACGTAAGCTTGACCGAGATATCGCGATTACTATGATCACCGCCGATGCCGGGGTTGAGTACAGTAAGCCGAATCTTTCGCACGCGTTCAGTCAGGAACAAACGCCGGAAACACTGGCAGTACATAACGCTCAACAATTGGCAGAGCAGTACAACGTGGTCATCAAAACCAAAGCACTTGTGAGCGAGATAGATACTGAGCAGCAGTGTGTTCATGTTGATGGCCAATCTATCCACTATTCAAAGTTGGTATTAGCGACGGGCGCGACGCCTTTTATACCACCAGCGGAAGGGCTTAAACGCAGCGCAACCATTACGTTAAATAGTTTGGAAGAGTTTGATAAACACAAAGCTCAGATCGATCGCGCTCAACGCATCACTGTGATGGGTGGAGGCTTAATTGGGGTCGAGCTCGCATTCGACCTTCAAACTGCGGGTAAAGATGTCACGATTATCGAACCCGCAAGTTATCTATTGAATAACCTAGTGCCACCTTTCGTTTCGCTTGAATTGGAAAGGGAACTAACAAAAGCAGGGGTTACCGTCGAAACCGATTCTGCAGTGTGTCGCGCAACGTATCTCCCTGATGGCGTGAGGTTGCAAACCACGTCTTCTCGATTGATACGAACCGATATCGTGATTGCAGCAGCAGGGCTAAGACCAAACACACAGTTAGCCACACAAGCGGGAATAGAAGTAAACAAAGGGATTGTGGTCGATACCATCATGAGAACCAATGTCGAGAATGTGTATGCGATTGGTGACTGTGCCGAAATAGAGGGGCGTGTGATGGCTTATCTTCAGCCCGCTATTTTGTCTGCAAACGTGTTGGCTAAGCAGCTGGTTATGGGTAACGGAGAAAGCAAAGTGGGCAAAGTGGGCAAAGTGGGCGAAGGAAAGCTCAGCTTGCCTCATATCATCACTAAGGTGAAAACACCGAGTTACCCGATTCAACTCGCAGGGCGCGATATTCAAACCGCTCAGAGTTGGGAAACTCGATTCGATCCTAAAGGCATTGTCGCTAAGGGCTTTAATGAAGATAACCAGTTGGTTGGATTCATTGTCACGGGAGAACACACCAAAGCGGCGTTCCCTCTGCTCAAAGAGCTACAAGCAAGCTCACCCGCATAGGCTCAATGACATACGCTCAATAATATACGTTGAATAAAATAAGCGGCGTTCGCTAAAACAAAAAAAAGCCAGTCAATCGACTGGCTTTCTTGTATCTGCATACTTCGTTATTGGTGCGTTCGCACTATCCAATAAACGAGATGTAACCTTGAAGGATAATCAGGTTAACGATATCGATAAAGAAGGCACCAACAATTGGCACCACCATGAAGGCTTGTGGTGAAGGACCAAAACGGTTCACCAAAGAGCCCATGTTCATTACCGCTGTTGGTGTTGCACCTAGGCCGAAACCACAGTGACCACCTGCCATAACCGCTGCGTCGTAATTAGAACCCATTACTTTGAACGTCACAAAGTAAGAGAAGATACCTAACACAACCGCCTGAACCCCAAGGATAACCAAGAACGGAATCGCAAGGTCAAAGATGTTCCAAAGCTTAAGGCTCATTAGCGCCATTGCTAGGAACAATGACAATGACACCGTACCAAGAATATCGACCGTTTCGCTGTCAGTCTTATGCAGCTTAGTCACTTCAAACACGTTAGTGATGAACACACCGATAAACAACGCGTAAACGAAATCAGGAATCATCAACCAAGAAATTTCAAAAGTTGCCACCCACTGCTCTAGGTACTTCGCACCCGTGATACAGATAAGAAGGATGAACAACACTTCAATCACCTTCTTTGCCGTCACTTTGTCTTCTTCATACTCGTTGTAAGTAACAAGTTCAGGGAAGCGTTCATGCGTTTGCGTGCCAGTGCCGTACTCAGATTCAAGCTGGTTTTTATCAATCAGCTTTTGCGCTACTGGGCTACCGATAATACCACCGATGATCAAACCAAAGGTCGCTGAAGCCATCGCGATTTCTAGCGTATTGGCAATGCCAAACGTGTCTGCAAAAGTTTGAGACCAAGCTGCGCCTGTGCCGTGACCGCCCGAAAGGGTGATAGAGCCAGCAATCAAACCCATCAAGGGTTCAAGGCCTAGTGCCGTAGCTAAGGTTACGCCTACACCGTTTTGGATAATGATGTAAACCGACGCTACCCCTAAGAATAGGAATACCTTAGCACCACCTTTTATCAGCTGCGTGTAATTCGCCGCAAGACCGACCGTTGCAAAGAACATCAACATAAACGTGTTCTGCAGGGGCAAAGAAAACTCAAGATCAAGGCCGTTAAAGTGCAGGGCTGTAATAGCAAAAGCGACAATCAAGCCGCCGACAATGGGCTCTGGAATGTTGTACTTTTTGAGAATCGGAAGCTTTGCATTGACGAAATGACCTAGAAACAAAACACTAATCGCGATTAGGAAGGATTCTAGTGGTCCAATTGAAATTAATTGATTCATATAACCTCTATTTTTTTACGTTCTCATCTTCCCTAATGAGTCTAGTTTTATCTGTAATTATTTGTGCTGCTCTACCTATATTTATACAAACTGGAGAGAAAGTGTGGATTCGAAAAGCGAACACATTACTGCGATCGCTTAGTGCCATGTTAGTAGCACGTTAACTTTTATAGGAGATAAAAGGATTTGTGACAACAATCACCTCCTAAAAGTTGAAAACGGCGTGAGTATCTATGCCGCTGACTCTGCTTTCTTAATACCTAAAAAAGCAAAAAGGAGCTATTTCTAGCTCCTCTTTCATCACCATCGCTGGTAATTAGAATTTTTTCGGTGCGTAACCAGTCATAACCTCAATGCGAAGTTCTTTACCGATCTTCGTCATTGGGTGAACAATTACGAGTCCTTTAACTGACTTTTTAAGTTTACCCATATCCGCTTGCTCAGCCTTAGTGATTTCACGGCTAAATGGCATATCAACCAGAGACTTACGCTCTTGGTTCACATCGTAGCTTTCTTTGTGTTTAAGCTGGGCAATTTTCTTAGTTAGCTTCTTAATCTCTTCCTCGAATTGACGAACAACAGGACGATCATTACGAGTTTTAGCAGCATCTAACTTGTGGCGACACTTGTCTAGACGGTTGTTAATTTGTTGAAGTTCGTTTTTAACACTCATAATAATTTCCTAAGATTAAACAAGCCAATTCGGATTGGGGCGCGGAGTATAGCACAAGGGTTCTGTTGAACCGAAATTTATCTGTTAATTACCAACAGAAACGAATCACATCGACACCGTTCATTCAGCTTACCTATTCTTTGTGGCGAAACTCTAAGCGGATTATTCCTTGATAGGATAGCGTCTACTTCAAAAATTGCAGTTCTCGATGCATCAAAATTCCGTCTAAACTTATACTCTAACGCAGTAACTAAATCAGGGTACACAGCTTGGCGTTGTTACCTCCAGCACGACTCTGATTCACCATGTAATCACAAGGATAGCCGATGACATTATTGAAACGAACATTGACCTGCAGCCTAGCCCTGAGTGCAATGTTTGCCACAACTTATGCATCTAGTGAACAAACCACCCAAAGTAACCTGCTCGTCGAGTACTCTACACCGCAAAATACAGAAGAAGAACAGCTCAAACGAGAGATTCAAAGCAGTGGCGTTAATGACACCGTGGTCGACCTATCAAACCAACTGTTCATGTTTGAGAAGCCATTAACCATTCAATATGGCGGGGAAGAAGGACCACTCTACGATCCACAAAACCATCAAGTGCTGATCCCTTATAGCTTTTACGCTGAGTCACTCAATTATTTCGAGAAGAACCAATACGAAAAAGAGTATGGGAAATCTGCGCAAACCGGCGCTATTGATACCTTACTGCACACTCTGCTACACGAAGCTGCGCATGCGTATATCGAAGATCAGTACATTGCCATATTGGGTAAAGAAGAAGATGCGGTTGATAACCTAGCAACCGTGCTACTGCTTAACTACGTAGAGCATGGGGCTGACGCCGCTATCAGCGCTGCTGACATGTTCGCTTTCGAGTCAGAAGACCGCCCAGAGTATTACGACTTAGGGGAATACATCGACGAGCACAGTTTCGACCTGCAGCGTTACTTCTCCACGTTATGCTTGGTGTATGGCAGCGATCCCGATGCCTATAAGAACTTGCTCGATGAAGTGGAAAACGACTATTTGAAAGACAGAAAAGAGTTCTGCGTCGAGCACTTTGACGTGATCAATGAAAATTGGCATCAGTATTTAAAAGAGAGTGACGATGCTTAAATGCTTAAATGCTTAAATGCTTAAAAGTTAGTGTCGAGAACTAGGAAAACGGCTTTGGTATTAAATACCAAAGCCATCACTCGGTAGGTTGGCTTAAGTCTTACGTGTTAAGAGTTAAGAGTTAAGAGTTAAGAGTTTAAACCCTAGACCTTCACTTTATACTTCAGATCTTGAGCTTCATCGCCCGTCATACCTCGAAATCCCCAGCAGTGCGATGGCTGTTCCTTAATGGTGATTTCAATATCAATTGGAGAGATAGCTAACTGCTTCTCTATCTCAGAAAATATCTTCTTAATTAAGCGCTTTTTGGTGTTTACCGCTCGACCTTCCATCATGTTGATTTCAATGACGGTATAGGCTTCTGTTCTTCCTTCTGGGTAAAAGAAGTCATCTCGTTCCAATGGCACAAACCGATGTGCTCGCTTGTCATCGGGTAAACCCATTTCACTGTTTAAGCACTGCTGCAACACATTAGAGAGCTGCAACTTAATTGGATTTAAGCACTCTTTGATACCATAAATAACAATCATGACCATTCCTTTGATGCGATGTTAGGTATAGAAGAACGTCAGATAGAAGCATCGTCTGGCGACTACCCATTCGCTTACTATTTGTTCACATATTACCTAATGACGCGTATGAGAAAAGGTAAAAACAATGAATTTATGAACAGGTGCAACAAAATACCTATCCCTTTGCCAACATAAGCCGAAGCGAATTGATCGAACACCACCCTCCCCGCGTATATCTTCTCAAATCACATTTGAACTAAGGAGTGCTATGTGCCGAATTCACCTAGGAAGACCACGCGGACAGACGCCGAACCGGAAACACCCGTAGAGTCTTCTCTAAAGCTTGCTGTGTTTCCTCTCCCTATCTTTCTTTTACCGGGAGGCAGGCAAAGACTGCGCATTTTTGAGACAAAGTATCTCGCGATGGTTGCTCACGCAGCGCAGGGCGATGGTTTCATTATCGCCACTCAAGACAACACTAACTCTGATCATCTCAGTTCTTGGGGAACAAAGGTGACCATCGTCGACTTCAACATGTCGGATGACCAAATCTTGGAAATTGATGTCGAAGGAGAAAAATTGGTGCAGTTACATGGTTCGTTTCGAGACGACGACGACCTGATTAAAAGCAACTTCAGCTTGATGCCTCACTGGCCAGCCCATGAATATAAAGTGCCTAACGTGTTTACCGCATTTTTGGTTCAGTTGTTTCGCGACCACGATTCGATAAGAACACTCTATCCCACTCCAGATTTCGAGAGCCCACAATGGATTTGCGCGCGACTACTCGAAATGATGCCTATCCCTTTGGAAAAGAAAACAGAATTTACTGAACCAGCCAGTTTTCCGTCTCTAGTTCCTTTTTTGAATCAAATCATTACGGGGCAATAAGCACTTTTCTCCACTATAATTTTGTATAGTAGAAATTAATTTAAATTAAAGTGATCCCGACTTTCTCCTTTCACGTAGTGCCTATCAAATTCGCATGATGGTTAGTTACTATGCAAGTGGAAAGCAGAAGTTCAGGGAACGGCAAGGAGCATGTCATTATTCCCGATAACAAAGTACCTACAGACAACAAAGTACCGACAGAGCTATCGAGCTGGTTGATGTTGGTTGGTACAGACCGAGACAAGCAGGCGTTCACCTATTTGTTCAAGTTTTTCGCTCCTAAGATTAAGCGTTTTGGTATTAGTAAGTTGGGTGGCGAAGCGGCTGCAAACGAGCTAGTTCAAGACACGATGACTAATGTTTGGAAGAAAGCACATCTTTACAATGTAGACAAAGGCGCAGCGACCACTTGGGTTTACACCGTTATGCGCAATGCAGCGTTCGATATGTTGCGCAAAGTGAAAGCGAAAGCCGAACAAACGATAGCCGACGATATTTGGCCAATCGATGCGATGGTAGCCGAGTCTCAAAGCGAAGATTTGCCATTCGGTGATCATTTGATGAGCCGACACGTAATGACTCAAATAGAAAAGTTGCCTCTCGCTCAGAAAACTATCGTCAAAGGCGTTTACTTTCAAGAGCTCTCTCAAGAGCAACTCGCTCAGCAACTTGGCGTCCCACTTGGAACGGTGAAATCACGTCTGAGACTCGCTTTAGCCAAATTAAAAGTTCACATGGGGGAACAAGACCATGATTAAACATCACCCAAACGCGGCAATATTGAAAGACTTCGTCAATGGCACGTTGGCTGATTCTGTTTCTTTGATTGTTTCTAGCCATGTAGAACTGTGCGAACACTGCCAACAACAAGTTAAGCAGCTGACCGCCGAAGCGGCAAATGTTGCATTTGACGCAGAGCCAGTATTCTCAAATGAAGATCTAGACAGCTTCTCAACAGACGACATGGACTTTGATTTCGACGCGATAGATCAAATCACAGCCGATGCTTCTCAGTCAGTTGAGGTCATTCCAGAGGTTCAGAAAGTAACTGTCGCTGACACGACATTCACAATCCCTCGCGCCCTTAACTCAGTAGCGAGAAAGGACTGGATGAACCTAGGCAAAATTTCTCGAGCAAGACTCGATTTTGCTGACGAAGCACACCACACCAGCTTATTGCACATCGACAAAGATGGACAAGTGCCTTGCCACACCCACAAAGGCTTCGAGATCACGCTTCTTCTAGAAGGTAGTTTCGAAGACGAAATGGGCGTTTACAACAAAGGTGACTTCATCTGGTTGGATGGCAATCACACTCATCAACCGGCAACAAAAGAAGGTTGTGTCTGTTTAACCGTTTCAAGTGATGCGCTTTACTTCACAAAAGGTGTGAGCCAACTATTCAATCCACTTGGAAAATATATCTATTAACCCAGTTGCAGGCTATAAATATACAGGATGGCATGAAGCTATCCTGTATATCGTCAATACATCTGAATAAAAACAACTACGGTGTCAAAGTAAAAACACACCCAGCTCTGTAAGTACGATTAGCAATGTTGAACTATAAGAAAAAGCTCAGAGCAAGAGCAAAGGAGTTGGCCAATGGAAAAGAAAATCAAAATCGGTATCAGTGCATGTGTTGCTGGACACAAAGTACGTTTCGACACAGGTCATAAACGCTCTCGTTTTTGTACAGACGACCTAGCAGACTACGTGGAATTGGAACCTGTTTGCCCAGAGATGGCTGTTGGTCTTCCAACCCCTCGTCCAACCATTCGTCAAACAAGAATGCTAGATGACATCATCCATGTTTCTCGCCCTGATGGCTCAGGTGATGTGACCAACGAACTGATCGAGTTCGGTCAAAACTACTCAAAGAAAAACCAACACATTGCTGGCTTTATTGTGTGTCAAAAAAGCCCAACCTGCGGTATGGAGCGCGTTAAGGTGTATCACCACCACGGTCGCGGATCTGAATCGACTGGCGTAGGCATGTTCACCCAACAAATTATGGACGGTAACCCGTTACTTCCCGTTGAAGAAAACGGTCGCCTTAACGATCCCATTTTGCGTGAAAACTTCATGACTCGAGTATTCACATACCAAAAATGGCTCGATCTTGTGGATGAAGGTGTGACCAAACACAAACTGATCCAGTTCCACAGCGCCCACAAGTACCTAGTCATGTGTCACCACGTTGAGGGTTACAAAAGCTTAGGCAAACTGCTAGCGGGTAATCACTTAGAAATCGACGAATTGGCGGCTCAATACATCGAGGGCTTAATGACAGCATTATCACATCACGCGAACCGAGGCAGTCACGCCAATACGCTGCATCATTTGCAGGGTTACTTTAAGAAACAACTGAGTAGCGCCCACAAACAAGAGTTGACCAACCAAATTGCAGCTTTTCGAGAAGGTGTTATCCCACTGTTAGTACCGCTGACACTGATAAATCACTACTTGATGGAGTACCCAAACGAGTACTTGGAATCACAGGTTTACCTCAACCCTCATCCACAAGAACTTAAACTGAGATACGGATATTGAGCGACATACTATGGATACGACGAGACCTGCGGATTCACGATAACCCAGCGCTCGTCGCAGCAGTTGAAAACGGCGTAACAATCGCCGTTTTCATTTCAACACCTCAAACGTGGCAGCAACACCACCTTGCGCCAATCAAAGCTGATTTTATCTATCGTCATCTAAAACAACTCGATTCCCAGCTCGTTGAATTCGGGATAACGTTGCTTCACCTAAAAGCGACCGATTTTGACGACCAATCCAATCAACTCATCGATCTATGCCAGCAGCTTGATGCCAAGTACGTCTACGCTAACTCTGAACCAGAGGTCGATGAACAAGCTCGCGATAAAAAGCTGATTTCAAGCGGCCTAAACCTCAAGATCAGCGATTGTGACGTTATGCTGCCACTCGGTAGCGTTCTCAACAAACAAGGCGAGATGTTCAAAGTCTTTACGCCCTTTAAGAACGCTTGGTTAAAAGAAGTTCAGGTGAAAGGCATCATCTGCAGTCCAGCTACTGTCGAGTCAGCTGAACGTTCACAAACACAGCTTCCTGACGACTTACAAGCCTTAACCCTCTCCGCTGACTATGATTTCGATTTTCCGCGTGTTGATTCGAGTCGCTGGCCATTAAGCCAAGATGTATTGGGCAATGTGATCCCCAATTTCTTAGGCAATAAAGTCAACGACTATGCGCGCCTGAGAGATATTCCCTCAGTTAAAGGAACATCGGGGCTATCGCCTTATTTAGCGATTGGCGCCGTGAGCCCACGTTGGTTAGCGATTCAATTGATTCAGCAACAACCCGATCTGTTATTTGATACGCAATTACCGGCCTTTTGTTGGCTCAACGAATTGATTTGGCGAGATTTTTATAAGCATTTGATGTTTCACCATCCTAAACTGGTTAAAGGCGCTAACTTTCAGCAAAAATACAATGGTTTAGATTGGTATCACGATCATCCTAGCTTCAAAGCTTGGTGCGAAGGAAAAACAGGATATCCATTGGTTGATGCAGCAATGCGTCAACTAGTTGAAACGGGCTGGATGCACAACAGGCTAAGAATGGTGGTGGCAAGCTTCCTAACCAAGCACCTGCTTATTGACTGGCGTTGGGGCGAACGTTTCTTTATGTCACACCTTATCGACGGTGACTTTAGTGCCAACAATGGTGGCTGGCAGTGGGCTTCAAGTACGGGCTGTGATGCTCAACCTTACTTCCGAATTTTCAATCCAATCACTCAGAGTGAAAAGTTTGATCCAAAAGGAATTTTTATTCGTAAGTACATACCAGAGCTGCAAAATATCCCAGATAAGCATGTGCATTTCCCACATGACTTTATCGCTAAAAACGGATTAGACAGCGAATACTGGCAACCCATCGTTGAGCATAAAGAAGCACGATTGAGAGCCTTAGCCTTCTTCAAATAATTAGAGTGAATATTATGGATAACTCTCTATGGCTTGATAACTTTCTCAACATGTATCGAGAACTCGGAACCGAAAATTTCGACGTGCTTAAGACGGTTTATCACCCTGATATTGAATTCCAAGATCCGCTGCATCATGTCAACGGTATTTCGGCGCTCACGCACTACTTCGAGAACCTCTACACACAGGTTACGAGCTGTTACTTTCATATCGAACACACTTTCGAAGCGAACGACGAAGCTTCTGTTTACTGGACGATGCAATTTGCTCACAAGCAATTAAATGGGCAAAAGCCAATCGAAGTACAAGGACACAGCCACCTCAAGATGCTCGACGGTCAAGTGATTTACCACAGAGACTACCTCGACGTCGGTTCTATGTTGTATGAACACATTCCAGTACTGGGCTGCGCGATCAAATCCATCAAAAAGAGAGCGAGTCGATAATGCGTATTATGATTACAGGCGCGACCTCAGGTATCGGCCAATCCCTAGCTAAAGATTACGCTCAGCAAGGGCATCAGGTGATTGCTTGTGGCCGCAACTCAGACAAGCTGCAAGCCTTAGTTGACTCTCACGATACAGACGTCGCGCACTCATCCATTACACCGCTCTGTTTCGATCTGACTGATTACCACAACTTTCCAGAGCTCGATCAAGACAAGCCGCTCGACCTGCTGATTTTAAATGCGGGTGATTGTGAGTACATCGACGACCCAGTGAATTTCGATGCCGAGCTTTTCGAGCGCGTCATCAACATAAACCTAATTTCAATTGGCTACGCCCTTAAAGCTTGGTTAAAAAACATCAAGCCCGGCGGCCGTTTGGTTTTAGTCAGCTCCAGCGCCAGCTTTTTACCTCTGCCAAGAGCCGAGGCTTATGGCGCTTCAAAGGCAGCCCTCACCTACTTAGGCAGAACACTTTCGGTTGATTTGACAACGCACAACATTCATGTCTCAATTGTGCACCCAGGCTTTGTTGAAACGCCATTAACCGAGCGAAATACGTTCTCTATGCCTATGATTATTAGTAGTGAGGCCGCAACTCAGCGAATCGTAAATGGTATCGCTCAAGGAAAGAGTGAAATCGATTTCCCAAGACGATTCATCATGTTGATGAAGCTACTAAGAATGCTTCCAACTCCAGTTTGGCAAAAACTCGCTTCAAGGATGGTATAACAATGAAGAAAATCGCCATTATTGGTTCAGGCATCTCTGGACTCACTTGCGCACACATATTAGATAAGCACCACGACGTAACGGTATTCGAAAAGAACGATTATGTTGGGGGTCACACCGCGACCGTTGATATTGAACATCAAGGCTCGGCGTTTTCGATAGATACAGGTTTCATCGTATTCAACGATCGAACCTACCCGAATTTCAATCAGCTTCTAGAACAACTCGGGGTCGAAAGGCAACCTACCGAGATGAGCTTCAGCGTCCACAACACTACTACTAAGTTTGAATACAACGGCCACAGCATAAATTCGTTATTCGCGCAGAGGAGCAACATCTTCAAACCTCAGTTCTGGTCTTTAGTGTCTGACATTCTCAAGTTCAACAAACTGTGTAAGGCTCAGTTTGAAAGCAATGAATTCACACCAGACGTTACCCTCGGCAGCTTCCTACGTGATAATCAATTTTCCGACTTTTTCAGTCAGCACTATATTCTACCGATGGGCGCGGCGATTTGGTCGACAAGCTTGGAAGAGATGGAAGAGTTTGAGCTCAAGTTCTTCATCCAGTTTTTCTACAACCACGGATTGCTCGACATTGCGAACCGTCCACAATGGTATGTGATACCTAAAGGATCGCGTTCTTATGTTGAAATCATCCTTTCACGCCTAAGTAAGCCTGTTGCACTCAATACATCGATTAAACAAGTGACTCGCCAAGAAACAGGCGTCACGATTGAATTTGAAGATGGCAGCACACAAGGCTTCGACGAAGTAATCTTTGCTTGCCACTCAGACCAAGCATTACGTCTGCTTGGTGATGCGACAGAACAAGAGCAACAGGTACTGGGCGAGATCCCATACAGCCGCAATGAAGTGGTTCTGCACACCGATACTCGCTTGTTACCAGACAGAAAGCTGGCTTGGGCAAGCTGGAACTACATGTTGGATGGTGACAGTAAACGACCTGCTTGTGTCACGTACAACATGAACATTCTGCAAGGCATCGAAAGCCAAGACACCTTCTGTGTCACCTTGAATCAAAGCGAAGCCATCGACCCAGAAAAAATCATTCGCAGCTTTGTTTATCATCACCCGGTACTTAATTCGAACACGGTCGAAGCTCAACACAAGCGTGAGCAGATATGTGGTAAAAACCAGACTCACTTTGCTGGTGCTTACTGGTACAACGGGTTCCATGAAGACGGTGTCCACAGTGCACTCGATGTGACCAAACGCTTCGGTTTAGATTTGAGCACGAGTTCAGCGCTATGAACAGTCAAGCCCTGACACCCGAGATGGGGTTAGCATCCGAAAAGAGTGAAGAGCTCAGCGGTATCTATTGGGGTAACGTCAGACATCGCCGCTTTGGCGACATCACCCATGAGTTCAGTTATCAGCTGTATATGATGGGGTTAGATCTTGATGAGCTGCCCCAAACCACAGCACGCAGTGCGCTGTTCGGAACTCATTGGTTCAACCCAATTCGCTTTGTCGAATCGGATTATCTCGCTGAAAAAAAAGAAAATGTCACCACGGATGAACCAAAATCACTTAAGCAACGTATAGCTTCCAAAGTGCAACAACTTGGTGGGGTTTGGTCTGATTCAAACCGTGTGACGATGCTGGCTCAGTGCCGCTGTTTGGGCATCTACTTCAGCCCAATCAACTGTTACTTCTGTTACGACGAAACTGGAGATTGCAAGTACATGTTGGCTGAGGTGAGTAACACGCCTTGGCGAGAAAGACACTACTATCTCATCGACATGCACCAAGAGTTAAAGGTAAAAAAAGAGTTTCACGTTTCGCCGTTCATGGACTTAAACATGACTTATTTTTGGAAAATTAAGCCACCAGCGAAACGCACGTTAGTCCACATCGAAAGCCGCCGAGACGACAAGCTTTTCGATGCGACACTAGCCCTGACGAAACAGTCAGTAACCAAGACAAACATTAGACGTACGGTATTCAAGATTCCGGCGATGACGATAAAAGTCGTGATGGGAATTTATTATCAGGCTCTCAAATTATTCCTGAAAAAAGTACCGTTTGTGGCGCATCCAGACTCAACATCTTAAGCGCATAAAACAGAAATCGATTCTAGCTTGGGTTCGCTCCAGCCAAGGAGCAGAACTCAGCTTAGTTGGCACAAAATATTAGAATGAGTTATCAGCGAGGTTTACATGGAACAGCTTGCCAAACAAAACAACAATATTGAACAACAAGCTAAAGCCGTTGCTGTTTCAAGCAACTGTAAATATCGAGCTTTAATCTTTAAGGTTTTAGAAAGCCTGCAATTCGCAACGCTTGAGATCATTGAGCGCGACCAGCATTCGGTGTTCGGTGATCGAGAAGCAGACTTGAAAGGTCGAATCGTGATTCATGATGCGACCTTTTTTAGAGATGTCGTCATCAACGGCAGTATCGGCGCATCTGAAGCGTACATCGATGGTAAATGGACCAGCCCAAATCTAACGCGTGTGATTCAAATCATGGCTCGTAACCAAGCCCAATTGGATGAGCTTGATGACAAGACACAATGGATTTCTCGTATCAAAAACCTCTTGCTGCGTCGTAAGAATGCCAACACAGAGCAAGGCTCCAAGCGAAATATTCTCGCTCACTACGATATTGGCAACGAACTGTATGAGCGCTTCTTAGATAGCTCGATGCAGTACTCTTCCGCTATCTACAGCGAAGACGCAGAAACCTTGTCGAAGGCTCAACAAAACAAAATGAAAACCATCTGTGAGCGATTAGAGTTGTCTGAAAAAGATAGCGTGGTCGAGATAGGCACAGGCTGGGGCGGCTTGGCCATCTTCATGGCGCAACACTACGGTTGCCATGTCACCACTACCACGATTTCAGATGCCCAACATGCGCTTGCTGAACAGAGAGTAAAAGCACTTGGTTTAACCGACAAAATCACCCTGCTCAAAGAGGATTATCGCAACCTCACTGGTGAGTACGACAAGTTGGTTTCGATCGAGATGATAGAAGCGGTCGGCCATGAATATCTACAAACCTTCTTTGAGAAATGTTCTTCACTGTTAAAGCCATCAGGCAAGATGCTGATTCAAGCGATTACTATTGCCGACAGTCGTTACGATAAATACCGTAAAGGTGTCGACTTTATTCAGAAGTACATCTTCCCCGGCGGTTGCCTACCTTCGGTTTCAGTGATGACCCAACATCTTGCGACCAGCACCGACCTTGTGGTTCAAGAAATTGATGACATTGGCCTGCACTACGCTCGAACGCTAAATGATTGGAACATCGCCTTTGAAAATAGCTGGGAAGAGTTAGAGTCCCTCGGCTATTCAGAAGAGTTTAAACGCTTGTGGATCTTCTACTTCTGCTACTGTGAAGGCGCATTCAAAGAGCGCGTGATCAGCACTCATCATGTAGTCGCAAGAAAACCTCGTTACTTTGGAGCAAAAGATGAAGCGGTTTTGGATTATTAATCTCGTTCTGTTTCAAGCGACCTGGGTTTGCAGTGCCTTTTTTACCGCGCAAGCCCCGTTCGTCACACCACTGATTGTAGTGGTTCACTTCCTTCTATCACCGACTCGCAGTAGCGATTTGAAGATACTCATCTTATTACCATTGGGGCTGTTGCTTGATAGCCTCTTACTTCACTTCGGCGTGTTTGCCGTCGACTCTGAAATTGCTAATCAATCGTGGTTCCCGGTATGGCTTGTCTGCCTGTGGATCATGTTCTTAATCAGTTTTAACCACAGCCTAAATTGGCTTTTAAAATGCTCGAAAGTGATCTTGTTTATCATAGGGTTCGTAGCAGGTACTAGTAGTTATTGGGGAGGCATAAAAGCAGGTGCTCTTCTTACTACTTGGCCAGATGCATCGGTAGTTGCTGCCCTTGCAATAAGTTGGGGGATTTTGTTGCCCTTACTGGTGGCCGCCTACTCCAACTTAATACAACCTAAAATGGCAATAACGAGGTGACTTATGGCTTATCCACGCAACCCGACACAAACGTTCAAACCTGAGCGCGGTATTGTTCGCGCTCATCAGCAAGCAAAAAACACACTTCTAAGCTTTATTACTTTCTCGTTAATTTTTGCTGAGCTGTTATTTGCCGGAAACGCTAAAGCCTCTGCTGTTGATGATTTAAGCAAACGTGGTGAAGGTGAAATGAGTTACCTGTTTTGGACTCTCTACTCGGCAGAATTCTACACGACTCCAACCAACTCTGAACGAGCCTTAAAGCTTGAGTATTACCGCTCTATCGATAGCAAAGACCTCGTAGACGCTACCAAAGATCAGTGGAACAAGCTTGGCTACTCTGACAGCAACATTCAACGTTGGTTGAAACCCTTGTACGCGATGTGGCCGAACGTGGAAGAAGGAAGCACACTCACGATTCGTGTCGCTGAAGATAACGTAAGTCGTTTTTATTTCGATGAACAACCGATCGGCACCATCCAAGACAAGCAATTTGGTGAAGCCTTTCTAGCGATTTGGTTGTCTGAAAACACCTCTGAACCCGGTCTTCGTAAACAACTTTTAGGTTTGAACAAATGAATCCAAAAACAACAATAATAAAATTTGCTCTGGCATTTTTTTCACTCACTTGGCTAGTGGGCTGTGGCTCTGCAAGTTTAGAAGACCATGTCGACACTACGCCAGAGCTCAAGCTTGAAACCTTTTTTAATGGCGAGCTAATGGCCTACGGCATGGTGCTCGACCGCTCTGGTAACTTACTGCGCCGCTTTGATGCCAAACTGATCGCGACTTGGGACGGTGACAACGGAGAAATAAAAGAGTGGTTCTCTTTTGCTGATGGCGAGCGCTCAACTCGCGTTTGGAATCTGATCAAAACGGGCGAAAACACCTATTCTGGGACTGCCAACGATGTCGTTGGAACCGCTTATGGTGAGACCGAAGGTTCAGCGCTGTATTGGAAATATGATCTAGAAATTGAAGTAGACGGCAGCACTTATGAAGTGGTGCTCGATGATTGGATGTTCTTGATGGACGACAAGCGCTTATTCAACAAGACTGAGATGTCCAAGTTTGGCTTTAAAGTCGGAGAGGTCATCTTATACATAGAGAAGATTTAATTTAGCTGCCGTTTCTGATTGTCAGTTTAAAATCGAGAACTACATCTACAGTACGTAACAAAACAGCCCACAGCGAAAATTGTGGGCTGTTTTGTTTGATCCCTCGAATAGCATACCTGCATGCTCAAGCCATTGTGCTAAGATGCGCCACCAGCATGCAAATGGGCTAGACTGACACTAAGCAGTCCCCATTTGTTTCGCTAAGCGTAGATTCCCTACCATGAATAATTGAAAAGGCTTTAAAGCATGAGCAAGTTGACCTCAGCGGAGCGTAAAGCTCGCGACAATGAACGTTTCTCACAACGCGTAAACGACCGCAGAGAAAAAGGTGAAGACGTAGTTGCTTACGCACTGACCAACAAAAAAGCTGTAAAATTCCTGACTAAGTCAGAGAAAAAACGTTTCAACGAAACGAGAGCGACTCTGCAAGAAGAGAAGCGAGTGAAAGAACAAGAAGAGCTTAACCGAATCGAAGACGCGTTCACGATCAAACAGTTCGACGACGAATAATCACTTATGATTACTCAAAAGCGCTGGTTCTATGTTTAGTAAATCAAAGCAAGCGTGAACTTAAATTATTATGCCAAGGTGAGCGTGAAAGTGTGCGACAATGCTCGGCGTAAATTCATATTCAAGGTTTATTATGAAACTTCTAGTTCGTAACCTATCGCGCTCTACCTCTGAGCAAGACATCCGTGTGCTATTTTCTGAGTTTGGCTCAGTAAAAGAGTGCAGCCTAGTTTTAGACCAAGAAACTGGCGACTCAAAAGGCTTTGCTTTTGTTGAAATGCCAGAGCAAGAAGAAGCTAAAGCGGCACTAAACAAGCTGAACTTGTCAAAGCTTGGCAAAAACACGATTCGTGTAAAAGTAGCGAACTCTTAATCGAGTCAATGCTTCATAAGCCGCATGGCTTAGCTTAACAGCAGCACAGATGATAAAGCCCGTAACGATATGACGTTTTCCAGCGCAATATCGTTACGGGCTTTTTGCTGCTCGCAATTCTCTTTTCACACGATTTGAATACGCCTACAGACCTTCATGTTCATCAATAGCACGTCTTGCTTCGGCCATTGAACATCCAGATTCCATCACCAGTTGAGCCACAGTCAATGAAGGTGTAGCGGCCAACAGAGATGCCAAACACACTACTGGTTTAGGCAGCACTTTGTCGATTGCAATTGCTATCCAACCGTCTTTTTCATGGGTTAACATCGTTTTAAATTCAATGAGTTGATGCTCTTGAGCGACCAACAGCCAATTACGCGAACGACGAACTCGTTTCAACTGACATCCACATTCCGCAGCATTCGCCATCACTTGGCTTTTATCACTCACACGATGTACAAAACTATTCAGTGGGACGCTAAACATAACTTTCTGCTAACCAATCTATTCCTACCATTCAAGCGCTCTCTAACTACCACTCAGCAACTCAAAATGCTCTATCAATAACTCAATAAAATCATGCTTAGAATTACACAGACACAAAAAAACCGCCAGTGATGCGCTAAACAGCCTCGCAGTTTTTGGATGTTAACGTGTGTGGTTTACGCTTTAGTTTCTACCACAATGTCCGTTTTTACCGAGTTCGCGATAAAGCAGTTTTTGTGTGCCAAGTGATGCAGTTTTTCGAGTTGTTTAGCGGTTGGTTGTTTGGTACCTAGAAACACAATGTCAGGTCGCAGAGTCACCTTAGTGACCGATGAGCGGCCTGATTCATCTTCCTCAAGCACACCAATCGCATCATCCACATAAGACTCGATCACATACTTCTGCTTCGCGGCGATTCCCAGAAAAGTCAGCATATGACAGCTAGAAAGTGCCGCAATAAAGGCTTCTTCTGGGTCAACATTCGCTTCCACCGAGAATGGGAGCGGCACAACATGAGGAGAAGATGAAGCAGGTACAGTGATTCCACCATCAAATTTCCACGTATGACCGCGGCTGTATTGATTGTCGCTAAAGGCTTCATCTGCCGCTTTTTGCCAACGAATGAGCGCACCATATTCAGACATAGAACCGTTCCTTTTTAATGTTCATTACTTAACGATCAGCAGGGTGATTCACACCATCGTTGGTCACCACATCACCAATATCAAAAGGGTTCACTCCTTCCAAACAGCCGATGTTAAAACCGTATTCATTTGGGCTTGAGCGGCGTTGGTGATGGGTATAGATTCCGCAGTTTGAGCAGAAGTAATGCTTCGCGGTGTTGGTATTGAATTGATAAAGCTTAAGATGCTCCGCACCTTTGAGGATCTTGATGCCATCTAGCGCAACAGAGCCCACAATCGCTCCCCTGCGACGACAAATAGAGCAATCACAACGACGTGGCTTTTCTATTCCGTTAGGTAGGCTGAGTTCTAGTTCGACTGCACCACAGTGGCAGGTGGCTTTGTGAAAAGGTTGGATAACCGTATTACCGACGACTTTCATTTTTATCTCCAATCACATCCTTATGTTGGTCGTATCATAACCAGCTCAATACTCTCTGTCCGTAGCCAGTTGTTGAGTTCGAGAGATCTGTCATGCGCTGCTTCTCGTCTAATCTAACTAGACTTTTCAACCAAATCTCCAAACCGCTCAAACAAGAAATCAAGAAACAACCGGATACGCTTAGGCTGATACTTCTTGCTGATGTACACCACATTCAAATCGGCACTCGACACCGACATCGCGGTGTTGAAGTTCTTCATGTAGCCATTGAGCAGCGTTACAAGGCGCTGGTTATTGATGTCGTCTTGCACATCCAGTACCGATTTAAGGGCAATGCCCTCGCCTTTTAATGCCCAGTAGCGAATCACTTCGCCGTCATCTGAAAATCGCTTTGGAACAACAGTAATCGACTTCTTCATATCATGATCTTGGAAGTGCCATGTCTTGAGCTCTTCATTGCTGCGCAGCATGGCTAAACAGTCGTGTTCAACCAAGTCTTGTGGCGTTAACGGTGTTCCATGCTTGGCAAGATATTCAGGTGAGGCACACAACACACGTCGGCTTGGCGACAAACGTCTGGATATCAAACTGCTGTCGACCAACTCTCCATAACGGACCACGATATCCATGCCAGATTCAGCAATGTTCGAGAGGTTATCGTTCAAATAGAGGTAAGGGATCACGTCGGGATATTGCTGACAGAACTCAGAGAGAATAGGAAGAATGTACTGTTTTCCGATGTCTTTCGGTGCGGCGATTTTGAGTGGACCTTTGACCTCTTTGACGCCATTTTGAATCAGGTTTTCGGCCTCACTGACATTATCCAATATCTCCAAACATGCCTTGTGATACAGCTCTCCAGAGTCGGTCAAAGACACATGGCGCGTACTTCGATTCAACAACTTCACACCATATCGTTCTTCAAGCGCTTGAAGCCTTGCTGTCATCGTCGCAGGTGATAAACCTAGTTCACGCCCCGCCGCCGCTAACCCGTGATGCTTAACAATACTGACGAACATCGCCATATCTGAAAACTTATCCATACGATTCTCGCTTCCGCCTCTTCGTCTTACTTCTCGATCTTAATGCTCGATCTCAACACTTAGCCACATTGTTCAGATTATCCGAATAATGAATTTATATTTTAACCAATTATCAAATTTAATCGAATAAATATAATGGCAAAAATCAACAGAACAACGCAGGAATTCAGAGCATGACTAACGAATCGACTAAACAAGAGCAACGCACTTTCGTCATCATTGGTGGCACATCAGGCATCGGTAAGGCACTCGCGATGAAATTGAGAAACGAAAACAACACAGTGCACGTCGCTAGCCGACATACAGGCCTTGATATCAGCAATGGAAAGTCAATTTGTGAATACTTCGAATCGATTGGCGTGTTTGACCACTTAATCGTAACGGCTGGCTCATCAGCTCCCGCAGGAAAAGTAACAGACGTCGCAACCACAGACGCTAAGACAGCTTTTGACACTAAGTTTTGGGGCAGCTTAAACGTAGCAAAACATGCCGCACGCTACATGACGCCAAACGGCTCTATCACGCTCACGACGGGCATGTTGTCTCGCAAAGTAGTGGCTGGTACTTACGTAAAAACCGCCATAAACGCCGCGCTAGAAAGCGTAACCAAAATACTGGCGAAAGAGCTATCACCGATTCGCGTCAATGCCGTTAGCCCCGGCCTGACCATGACAGAAGCCTACAAAAACATGGACGATTCCGCTCGTGCAAGCATGTACGACAACGCCAAAAACAATCTACCCGCAGGTAAGGTTGGCGAGCCTTCAGAGGTGGCTCTGGGTTACCTATTCACGATTAATAACCCATACGTAACAGGGTCAATCATCGACATCGATGGCGGCGCTCTACTCGGCTAACACCCCGCAAAGACATAAAGAACAATCGTTAGGGTGTTTATCTCAATGTCCTAACAAACAAGAATTTACATAGGTAACTCATCATGAAATCAAAAGCCATGACACAAGAAAAGATGCCATTCCAAGTTTGGATACTGACACTCGCAGCATTTGCAATCGGCACCGCTGAGTTTGTTATCGCAGGCATTCTTCCACAGATCGCCACATCACTTTCAATCACAGAAGGCCAAGCGGGCTATCTTATCAGTGCTTACGCGTTGGCTATCGTTATCGGCGGCCCGATCTTAACCATCTACCTGGCGCGCTTTAATAAGAAGATGGTGCTGATTGGCTTAATGGCACTGTTCATCATCGGTAACGTCTTATCCGCCTTAGCGCCAAGCTATCCATTACTACTGGCGAGTCGTGTTATCGCAGGCTTAGTGCAAGGCCCTTTCTATGGCATCGGTGCGGTTGTTGCGACCAACTTAGTGTCTGAAAAAATGGCAGGCCGCGCGGTTGGTCAGATGTTCGCAGGCTTAACGCTCGCTAACGTTCTTGGCGTTCCAGCGGGTACATGGGTTAGCTTGCAATTCGGCTGGCACACCACCTTCTTCACAGTGGCAGCTCTTGGCACGATTGCGATGATTTCTATTCTAACGTCAATCAAATCGACTGGTCACAGTGAAGCAAAAGACATCAAAACTCAGCTGTTAGCGTTCAAAAACCCAATGCTGCTGATCAGCTTGGCAATCACCGCTTTTGCTTGGTCTGGCTTCATGACGCTTTACGGATACCTTGCGCCAATCGCTATGCACATCACCGGCTACGGTCAAGAGTCTGTTACTTGGATCTTAGTGGTTGTGGGTGTCGGCTTAATCATCGGTAACACCTTGGGCGGACGTTCTTCAGATAAAAACCTAGGCAAAGCTTCAATGTTTTGGGCCGTCGCAATGATCGTTTCATTGGTTGTAGTTGGCCTTGTGGTAGACAACAAAATCCTATTCGTTGCAGCGGCATTTGTCTTTGGTATTGCATCATTTGCGAACGTTCCAGCCATGCAACTTCGAGTGATGAACAACGGTGGCGAAGGCCAAGAGCTAGCAGCAACCGCGAATATCTCAGCGTTTAATTTAGCCAATGCCTTTGGTGGATTCCTTGGCGGCATGGTACTCGACAGCCAACTAGGCGCAGGCATGATTCCATTCGCAGCCGTTGTTGTCCCAGTGATTGGTTTGCTGCTTATCGCCAAAGCCAACCGAGCGGGCAAGCCACAAAGCAACTCTATTTTCAGCCCAGCAGAAAGCAAATAACGCGGCTATAGCCCCAATAAAAAACGAAAGATCACAGCATTAAAACAAGGTAGAAACCATGAACAAATTATTTGAAAAATCAGAACTGAAAGGCCTAGAACTGCAAAATCGCGTGGTTATGGCACCCATGACACGCGCTCGTACTAGCCAACCTGGAAACGTGCCAAACGACATGATGGCAACCTATTACCAACAACGCGCAAGTGCTGGGCTTATCATCACTGAAGCGACCCAGATTTCAGATGACTCTCAGGGTTACTCATTCACACCCGGCGTTTATACCGATGCACAAATCGAAGGCTGGAAGTCAGTAACAACAGCAGCCAAAGAGCAAGGTGCCGCGATATTCTGCCAACTATGGCACGTAGGCCGAGTATCACACCCTACCTTTCAAAAAGGCGAGTTGCCGATTGCCCCTTCAGCATTAGCACCAATTGAAACTCAGGTTTGGATCTCTGATGAGAATGGAAACGGCAACATGGTGGATTGCATCCAACCAAGAGAGATGACTCAAGCAGACATCGATCGTGTTGTTCAAGATTTTGCTAACTCAGCGAAAAAAGCGGTCGAGGCAGGGTTCAATGGCGTCGAGATCCACGGTGGCAATGGCTACCTTATCGATCAATTTCTAAGAACCAACTCAAACAAACGCACCGACAACTACGGCGGTAGCCGCGAGAACCGACTTCGTTTTCTAATCGAAGTGGTGGATGCAGTGATTGATGCGATTGGTGCCGATAAGGTGGGTGTTCGTTTAGCTCCGTTCATCACCTTCAAAGACATGAACTGCCCAGACATCGTGCCAACGATTTTAGAAGCGTCAAAGGAACTGCAAGCTCGTAATATCGCTTATCTACACCTATCAGAAGCCGATTGGGATGACGCGCCTGTGATACCTGAAAGCTTCCGTGTCGAACTAAGAGAGTTGTTCTCTAACACCATCATCGTTGCTGGCAGCTACACACCAGAACGCGCCGAAGAAGTGTTAAGCAAAGGCTACGCCGATCTCGTCGCATTCGGTCGCCCATTCGTTGCTAACCCAGATCTAGTTTCACGCCTACAAAACGGCAGCGAACTATCCAATCTCGATGGCGCCACTCTGTTCGGCGGCAACGAAAAAGGCTACATCGATTATCCAGCGTTGTAGTGGTAAAACATTAAATAAACACCAAGCCTGCATGAGTCCTGCAGGCTTGCCTCTTTAGAAACGTGACCGATTCGATACCTTTTCACACTCAAAAATTCACTTGCATATTTTTACCTAAACCACTGTTATATTTTAACTTTACATCAAATTTAAATTATAAAAATATCAATAATAATTAGAATTGAAACGAGGACTCTCCATTGTTCAATGTAGGACAGGTTTACAATCGACGCACAGATATACACGGTCGCTACAAAGGTCAGCAATATGGTGGTATAGCTACGCCTGCAGCCTCCCCATATGTATTTATCTTCACTAGCGATGCTGGTGAAGAATTTGGCTACTCTGATGGTTTTAGTGCAGACGGCACTTTCCGATATACAGGAGAAGGCCAAGAAGGTGATATGAAAATGGTTAAAGGAAACTTGGCCATCTTTAAACACCAAAACAACCTTAAAGAGATTCTCTTGTTTGAATCTGTCTCAACTGGTTTTGTTAGATTCGTTGGAGTTTGCAACTACATCTGTCATCACATTGAGCAACGCCCCGACAAGAACGATCAACTTCGTGATGCAATAGTTTTCCATCTAGATATCGTCCCACAAAGTGTCAGCAATACCATTCAAACACCAAAAGCTTCATATCTAACGAAGCCAACTAAAAGTAAATCCTTGAAGCAATTACGAGACATCGCTTTAGCTTCAACGCCACTTCAAGCTGACCCTAAAGAACAACTCACTCACGTGAAGTATCGTAGTGAAGCCATTAAGCTCTACGCAAAAAAGAGGGCAAATGGTATCTGTGAAGGTTGTGGAGTACCCTCACCTTTTGAGACCAAGTCAGGCCCTTACCTAGAAGTGCATCACCTGACACGGTTAGCTGATGGCGGCGCTGATTGCCCCGAAAATGTGATTGCACTTTGTCCGACTTGTCATCGTGAAGCGCACTACTCAGTGGGAGCTGCCGATTTCAATGCAAAACTCATCGAGAAAGCACTAAAGATTGAAGAGCAACTGTTGTAAAAATTTCCGACAGGCAAAAGAAAGGCTCGCATGACTAGTGCGAGCCTTATGCAGTTTAGGGGGTAAACCACAATCTGATATTAATTAGGGGTAATTATTTAACTTATGAGCCATTATGCACTTGTGCGCATTGATATTCTATTTTTAAATGATTCACTGCAATTAATCAATCGATAAAAGTTAGCGTTTGGTCAATTTAAACCACATAGATAACAGTGATTTAGTGAGTGACGTCTAGAAAACCATCATAAAACCCATAAAAATCAGATCTATAAGCTTCTCATTTGCCAGTAACCTTCACCATTAGTCGCGAGTTGGCTGTGTAAATAATCGAGCGTATCTGCGACCATTCCCGCAATGCCTTGTGGTGGATTGAACAACAGCAAGCCACTGCCGATCAGGCGATCATCCCCCTTGGGATCTCTTAGTCGCAATTCAGATTTAATCGGACTTGGCAGCAAACCATCTTTCACCGCGGTCACGCAGTGGTTCAAAATCAGTGAGCTCTTATCATCCGTGTAGAGCGGATACCAAATCAGAGCAGATACCTTCTCAGATTGCTGATACGCCTTGACCAAGGCATCAATCACCGCGAGATATTCAGAATCGGTTTCATAGGGTGGGTCAATAACAATCAGGTGATGATTATCGTGCTTAGCTACATCATCAGGCAGCGCTTTAAGCCCGTCGCCTGCGGTGATTGTTAGCTTACTTGAAACATCAAGATCGCGTTGCAACTTCTCAATATTGGTTTGAAGTAAGTCGGCTTCGTCTTGCTGAATATCGGAAAAATAGAAGCTGTCTTGGCTGCGACCTTGTTGATAGGTAATGGCCGCAGAGCCGGGGTACAGCGTGATAAGCTGATTAGGATTGTAGTATTCCAGAACCGACATAAATGAAGCGAATGACTCTGGAAGGTAAGCCTTGTTTCGCCACAAGTATCCGACCCCTCCTGCAAACTCCGCTGCATGATTGCTTGGTGCTGTGGTTAGGTCATAACACCCTGTACCAGAGTGCGTGTCGATAACATTGAGGCGTGAATGTTGCTGCATTAAAGACTGAACAAGTGCACTCAATACTGGATGCTTTAGCGCATCACCATGGTCGCCTACATGACATTGATGTCGATATTCCATTCCCTTGCCTCATTTCTACAAACGTCATCTAAACATACTTCATATAATGTGGCCGTGCCTGCTCAATCCATCGTTTTTTGAAATAGGCTCTCTTTTCTGTAACTGTTTGACTATTAAAAATAAAGCCCCTCGCTTTGTTATTAACGAAGGGCTTTATTGAGTTCAATCACTGAGTTTGGTGCTATCTAATAAGATAAACCTAAGGGTACTCACCCTCAACCTCTACTGGCGGTTTCACTTGGTAGTGACAAGGCTGTAGGCCAAGTAGTTTAGGCAGTGTGATACCAACTGAAACTGAAGACCACGTACCGCTGACAATACCTACCACTAATGCAATCGCGAAACCTTGCAGTGCCGCACCACCAAGTAGCCAAAGCGCAGATACGGTGATTAGCGTTGTGCCTGACGTCACCATGGTGCGTGAGAAAGTAGCTTTAACCGATTCGTTAAGCAGGTTATCAGTGTCACCATTTGGATTGCCACGCAGCATTTCACGAACACGGTCGGCGATGATGATTGAGTCATTCAATGAGTAACCCAAAATCGCCAACACGGCTGCCAATACGGTCAAGTTGAACTCGAACTGAGTAAAAGCGAACAGACCCAAGATAAGCGTCACATCATAGATGATCGCGGCAAGAGCACCCAATGCCAGACGCCATTCAAAGCGCACGCTCAGGTACAGCATGATCATCAGGAAACACACCAATACCGCCAAGCCACCTTGATCCACCATGTCTTGACCAACTTGAGGGCCAACCACACTGCTGTTAAGCACTTTTACTTGGTCACTTACAGAAGACAAAGCATCTACCAAGTTTGGCTGTGGTGCGTCAGTCAGTTGGCTATAACGAATTGTCCAGCGGTCTTGCTCTGCCATACCAACCACTTGCACGTCTTGTTGGAAAGCAGTATCTAGTTTTGTTTTTAACGCATCTTTGGTTACTTGATCAGAGAGCTGAACCTCAGCAACCACACCGCCTGTGAAGTCCAAGCCCCAGTTGAAACCTTTCACTGCCACCAGCATCACAGAGCTCATGAACAGTACAATAGAAATCACAGACATCACCTTACGAAGGCGAGTCATATTACTGTTTGAAAAATAGCGGTCTGAAATAGTCATTTTTGAAATACTCATGCTTAAATCCTTACATCGTGGCGTTGGTCACGCCCCCAAACCAAATTGATGATCGCTCGTGAAGCAAAAATGCCCGTAAACATACTGGTTAGAAGACCTAAGCCCAGTGTCAGAGCGAAGCCCTGAATCGGTCCATTACCAATGGTGTATAGGGCTACAGCAACAATCATGGTGGTGACGTTGGCATCGAAAATAGAAGAGAACGCACTGTCAAAGCCACGATCGATAGAACTCGCAAAGCTGCGCCCTTCTTTCATCTTGTCTCGAATACGCTCGAAGATAAGCACGTTGGTGTCCACCGCCATACCGACGGTTAGTACCAAGCCCGCAATGCCCGGCAGGGTTAATACCGCACCTGGTAGCAAGGCAATCAAGCCAAACAATGTGGTCATGTTCACCACCAATGCACAGTTCGCGACCCAACCTAAGCGGCGGTACCATAGCGCCATAAACGTTAGCGTAAGGCCAAGACCAAGTGCTAAAGCAGCAAAGCCGTTAGTTACATTTTCAGCACCCAAAGATGGGCCAATAGTACGTTCTTCAATGATGGTCACAGGCGCAGTCAATGACCCCGCACGCAACAGTAATGCAAGCTCTTGTGCGTCTGCCAAGCTGCCTGCACCTGTGATTCGGAAACGGCTACCCAACTGAGATTGGATGTTCGCAACGCTGATCACTTCACTGGTTTTCTCGCTGTTACCGGCTCTGTCGCGGCTGTATTCGCTGTAAACAGTCGCCATTGGCTTACCGATGTTATGGCGAGAAAACTCAGACATTTTCTTACCACCAGAAGAATCTAGGGTAATATTTACTTCAGCGCTGCCCATCTCACCAATGCCACTACGAGCATCAATAATGTGTTCACCACTCAGTACGGCTTTGCGAGCGACAACGACACGATTACCATCTGTATCTTTTAGCGTTTGAGTATTGCGAGTTGCGTTGTCGTACACAGAGTAGAACGCTAATGAAGCCGTAGCACCAATCACGTCTTTCGCAGCTGCAGGGTCTTGTACACCCGGTAATTCGATACGGATACGGCTTTCACCTTGGCGTTGAATCGATGCCTCAGTGATGCCTAGCTCTTCAATACGGCTGCGCATGATTTGTAGGTTTTGTTGAACCGTTAGGTTGCGTAGCGTTCTTTGCTCTTCTTCAGACTGAGTTAACGTCAGTGATTTATCTGAACGGTCACGTTGCCATTGTGGGAACTCTTCGCGAATCAGCTTTTGTGCTTTCTCGAAATCGGCATCAGTACGGAAGTTAAATTCAACTTGGTTATTGACCACTTTACCGCGTGCATAACGCACTTGGCTGGTGATTTCATCGACCACAGATTGCGCTTGTGCGTGGTAAACCGGTTCCATGTCCACTTCTAGCAGGAACTGCACACCACCACGTAAGTCAAGGCCTAGCTGAATCGGTGCGAAGCCCATGTCAGTCAACCATTTCGGTGCTGCTGGCTCCATCGCTAGCGCAACCGTCGCGTTGTCCAATAGGCGCTCATTCAGCACCTCTTTGGCTTTCGCTTGTTGCTCTGCATCTTCCAAGATCACAACCAAACGGTTGTCTTTTTGAAATGCCGATTTGGCTTGAATGCCTTCGCTCGCAAGGTATTGGGTAATTTGGCTCGCATCGATGGTCTGTTCGGAACGATTGTTAATTTGAACCGATGCATTCTCGCCATACCAAGAAGGTAAAGCACTCAGAACCATGATGATGATAGTGGCGATAAGCACCACATATTTCCACTTTGAGTAGTGGTTTATTTGTTTTCTTTGAATGCGTTTTTTCACAGTCAAGATCTCTTCTTTGAACTAATATTTTGCGAACACGAGCAATGGCTAATCGCAACCAGAACAAGCTGATTGAACGGTAGTGATGCTAAAGCTGATGTCGCTATGTTTGTCTTGGTTAACTGGCGAGCTCAACGGGCACAAGTGACCATCGATACGACCAATTTAGGGTCAAACGATTAGCTAAGAAGTTCTCGGAAATGCGAGTATTGGATGTTGCCCTCTTTCCACCCAGAAAGCCGGGAGGACGGAGAACTCACAATACTGGTCCAGTGCTGCTTGGAATCCAACAACGGCGTGTTGAAGAGCAGAGAAGCCAGTATTGAAGGGGGAGAGAAGTCGATCAGTAGATGATAAGCAGGCTCAAGGTCGGCCACGCTTTCTTGCTCATTACTGAGCATACGTCGAAAGGCTGTCGCTTGAAGGCTCGATTCAGTGTCGTGATAGTTGGAACTGTCATCTAATGACGTGGTGCCAAACTGAACCTTATCGCACTCTAAATAGGCCGACGGATTATCCGCAGTTGCCTGTTTACAAAGATTAGTCTGCGAAGATTGCTCTTGAGCCGAATGAATTTGAAATGGCTTAGAAGGAAACGAATAGCCGTTAGAATTCACTAAGCCAAAGCTCAGTAAAAACAACATTAAGACTAATCGGGTACCCAGTTTAAGCAATCTAATATCCAAACAACATTCTCGTAGATCGTCAATCTACAATACAAATGAAACGCTGTCTTGATTTAAAACATTTTTTTAGAAAATGATTCGATGCAACCGATTAAGCACCCTCGCAATTTAGATTTACATAGATCTAAAACGGCTTAACAACAGGTGATGGATAGATGTTATGAATGGTGGAGAAACAAGAAAGCCAAGCGGTGCTCGCTTGGCTTTCAGTTGTCTCTTTCTGTTGGCTTCAAGCTTTAGGCTTTAGGCTTTAGGCTTTAGGCTTTAGGCTTTAGGCTTTAGGACGCATGATGTTCTTAACCTTACGGCTATTTTCACCAAAGATACTTTGCACTAGCTCATTCATCTCTTCTACAGAGACCGATCTCGCCACTCGTTCTACTTGAGACAAAGCTTCGATACCGTAGCCATGGAGCAGATAACGAGACACATACCACGTTTGGTCGATAGAGCTCTTCTCTAGAGGTGTGAAATCAGCTTCGAACTGTTTCACGACCGCTCGCATTTCCTTTTCAGAGACACCTTGCAGAAGGTCAGCAACCACCTTATCGATCGCCACTTCGACTTGATCAACGTTCTCCGGCGCTACCATCGCCCCGATAACCCACTCACCACTCAGCTCACTATCTGCGGATGCTGAATACGTATATGGCGAGTAATCTAAGCTCAACTCTTCACGAATATAAGTATCTAAACGAGCCGCCAGCAAACGTTGCAGCAAGTCTTCCATGAAAACATCTTTTGCCGAAATTTTAACTTCAACACTAGGCTCAGAGATAACTCTTAGGACGTACTCTGCACTATTCACATTGTTGATCGCCAAATCAATGCGTGATTCAGTTGGCTGCTTGTAAGCCACTTTAAAGTCAGGAACCTCGGCTTTTTCTAATGGAATCGAAGCCAAGTATTGCTCAACCAAAGGCTTTAATTCACTTGGGTCGATATCACCCACGATCACCAATTGGTTATGTCTCAATTGGCCAAACAACTGCTGATGAAGATTAGCGACGTCTTCCACAGAAACCGCTTCAACACGCTCTTTATCTACAAGATAATGTCCACTTTCCTGACGATAAATATTGTGGTTTACCGCTCGTTCAAACTGACCAACAGGGCTGCTCAAGAAAGATTCTTGACCTTGTACAAACTCCTGCTTAACGGCCTCTAACTGCTCGGGAACAATTTTAGGCGCAGTGATGAAGGTATAAAGCGCAGCAAACGTGTCTTTAAGCCCATCTTTATTAATATTAAATTCAATACCATGGCGGGTGTTGCCAATAAAGGAATCGGCTCGAATATCTTCACGGTCAAAATACGCTAAAAGCTCAGAACCCGTAAATTCACCAACACCACTTCGAGCGAAGGTAGGTAACGCAACTTCAACGGCTGGGTATAAGCTCGGATCCAAAGCGGCTTTTCCGCCGAGGCTCATGTACATCACACCAACATCATCACCTGCAAGATAATCACGCAAGTACCACATGTCGATACCATTGCTTAGCGTCCACTTTTGGATGTATGGGTCTACGGACATTTGTTCAGCAAGCACAACCTCGCCTTGCGAACTAGGTACAGCAAAGGCACTTGCTGTTCCAATCGTAAGCGGTGGAATTCCCGTCTCGCTATACGTGGCTTTTAAACTATCTAGAGAGTTGATGATCGCTGTTCTGTCTTCAGAGTCATCCATCCCAATAACGAGGAAGTAATCATCAGAAAGTAGATTTTTGATGTTGTCGTTAATCACTTCAAGGCTCAAGTTAGCAATGAAGGCTTCCAAACTGACTTGGTAGTCTTTCTGTGATTGGACAATTCGATCAGTGACTAACGCTCTCGCTTTGTAGCTCGCATGTTCAACGCTGTCCATTTTATCCCAGTCATGCTCGATGTTATCCAGCAAGTCTTGGTAGTAGTGCTGTTCGCCAACAATATCCGTTTGCGAAACGCCAAAATCACGCAATGATGCCAATGTAGAAAGCAGATCTTGTTGAATCACTTCACGACCGCCAGCCGGAAACCCAACACTTATTGAAGAATAGTGCAGAGCACCCATTCGATAGCCATCAGACGCTATCCATTGAGTCGGCAGAGCTGCATCATTGAATACTGCTTCTAATCGTTGTCGAATCAATTGTTGAACGGTTTCATCCAACCAGCGTTGATGCTGCTGTGCATGATTTTCAACTCGATTTAAACCTCGGTTAAACGTCAGAGTGATGCTTGGCGCTTCTCTTCCTGCGTACTCAACATAATCATCTTCATTGAACGAGGTCACTTTCTGTTTTTCTGGTCTCGGCGTGTCGCCACGCTCCCAGTTCGAAAACTTCTCTTCAATGAGTGGAATCACGGTTTTGATATCCACATCACCAGAAACGACCAGTTCAACTATTTGAGGTTGATACCAAGTCTGATAAAAGTTGGTGATGCCTTGAGGAGTAGCATTCACAATCGACGATTTAGTGCCTAATGCATCTTGCGATTGGTACGGGCTGCCTTCAATGAAGTGGTCAAAGAATTTCTCTCCGAATGACTTATCATCGAGGCGAGCCATACGAAACTCGCCAAGAACCACGCCTTTTTCTTTTTCAACTTCTGAACTTGATAGATCCAGACCGTCACCAATGTCACGCATCCACGTCAGGGCAGACTGCAATTGGATGTTATCTGGCAAATCTAACTGGTATACCGTCTCTTCATAAGAGGTGTAAGCATTAATATCAGCGCCAAAGCTAGCGCCTGCGTCTTCGAATAAGCGAATCACATCGTTCTGAGAGAAATTTTTACTGCCATTGAATGCCATGTGTTCCAAGAAGTGCGCATAGCCTTCTTGTTGAGAAGTCTCTTGAATTGAGCCCGCGTGCACGACTAAACGAACAGATACGGATTCTTCATGATCGGGATAAACATGGTAGGTAAGGCCATTTTCTAGCTGGCCTGATGTCCATGCCGGATCCGGCTGGATTGGCGTTTCGGTAGTTTTTGATGTTGAGCTACAGCCAACTAAGGTGAGGCATAGAGCCGTCGCTAAATAATATGTTTTCATAACAACCTCTTAATGTCATTCATCGACAATATACAGATTGAGCTAACGATTATTATTTAATATTGAACCTGGTGAGTATCTTTGTGATCTAGATCTTTATTTTATAAATCATCAATCGTTATGTAAGATCGCTGTGCTCATTTAAATAGGCATTTAGATAAGAGCCTATTACATCTATTTAGAATCAATAAGCTACATAAATTTCAGCCAGTTCTCTACATACCCTTAAACAACGCTTGTGAGGCACGGCTGATCGGTAGCTTTTCCCCTGACACATAAGCCGACATCTGACCGGAGAGTCCTTTCTTCACCTTATCAATGGCCGACACTTTAACCACCACCGAGCGATGGATCTGCCAAAACTCATCCGGGTTAAGCTGCGCAATCAGCTCTTTTAATGACACGCGAAGAATAAACTCCTCTAGCGATCCCCCTTGGCCTTTTTTGAATATCGAGACGTACTTGTCTTCCGCTTTGAAGTAAGCCACATCATCGACGGCGATAAGGTGGATGTCTTCTCCGACACTGGCTTTAAGCCATGTTAGATATTGAACTTGCTGTGATGTTGATTGAGATAATAGCTGAAGCTGACTCATTAACGCCGTAATATCGGGCTGTTCTGGCGTAATACCTGATTGTGTTTGATTGATCGACAGACGCGCTTGCACCTTCTGACATGTGGCCAGTAAACGCTCTTCATTGATAGGCTTAAGCAGGTAATCCATCGCATTGTGCTCAAAAGCTTTGACCGCGTATTCGTCATAAGCCGTGATAAACACAATCAATGGCGGTGAAGCTAGCTTGTTGAGTTGTTTCACCAGCGAGATGCCATCTAGCTCAGGCATACGAATATCGAGAAAAACCACGTCGGGCTTAAGCTGCTGAATACTCTGCATCGCCTCCAAGCCGTTTTGTGCCTTACCGACGATTTCTAGCTCAGGCCAAACCTCAGCAAGGCTCTTGTCTAAATGGTGCCTTAACAGTGCTTCATCGTCTGCGATAATTGCCGTTACGTTCGGCTTTACTGCTGGGTTAGTCATTATTATTCCTTTAAATTCACACTGTAAATCGTCTGTTTGTAATCACTGATCTTAGAGGTTCGGCTCATCGTTCTCAGATCTAGTTTCGCTAATGAGCGGTAATAAGATTGTCGATACCACCCCACCCTCAGCTTGCTCAGTGATCATCAAGCTAGCTTTCTCACCGTAAAGGGTTTCGATTCGCTGACGAATATTGCTAAGCCCCACACCATGGCCCGCACTAATAGAAGGGGAGTTCAGCCCAGCGCCATTGTCTGCAACTTCAATTTTTAGCTGCTGCGCCTGTTGAGCTATGCGGATATTCACTTGGCCACCCGCGGCTTTAGGTTCGATACCGTGCGTGAGTGCATTCTCGACCAAAGGTTGAATCAAGAATGGCGGAATCACCTGCAAGTCGCTGATGCCATGCGTTTCAATCGAAAACTCCAATCGTTCTGCCAATCGAATTTTCTGAATATTAAGGTAAGCATCAATCAAATCGACTTCTTGAGAAACCGTAGATTGATCGGCACGACTATTTTTTAATGTCACGCGCAGTAAATCCGTCAGCTTTTCTAACATCAGCTTGGCTTTAGCGCCATCAGTCTCAATTAGCACGCTTATGGTGGCGAGAGTGTTGAACAAAAAATGAGGTTCAATTTGGCTTTGAAGTTGCTTTAGCTGACTCATCACCACGATTTTCTCTTGGTCAGCTTGACGGCGTTTAGCAATCTCCAACTCATTTTCGGCTCTGAGTTGTTCGCCTCTCGTATAAAAATAGTAGTAACAAACCGAGCAGAAAATGACACCCAACAACATCACCGATTTCAGCCCAGAGAAATTGTCACCAAAGAAACCATTTAACCAATAATGTGCGTTTAACGTACCAACCGTCATCGCCACCAACATCGAGATACCCACTTCAAACACACGAGATTCGGTTTTGAACAACTTAACCAAAATGAAAGAAGAGCCGACCGCACTCAAACCAAAACCAAAGCTGATCGCGAGGTTGAGGATGAAATCGCCTCCCCATATGGTTTGCGTGGTCACAGCAATCAAAGCGCAGAAAATGGTGGTCAGAGTGAAACTCTTTGGCCACGAAAATTCACTTTTAGAAGAAGTACTCATTAAAATCGTCCTTTGATATTTATAAGAATCATATGACTATCGGGTAAGTTGGCGTAAGCAGAATCACTTTTACCGCCTAGAAAGCGTGCAGCAAGTTCCAAATCCAACGATGAGTCGCCATTATCTAAAGCCTGATAGTTGAGCCACTGCGTAGCAATAAAGCCGCCGTCTTGTGGAGATAACATGACGTCGAATGTCGGCGTGATATCTTCAAGCCAGCCATGTGTCGAATCCAAAGACCAGTGAAACATGATGTTGTGTTGAACCAAATTGGCGTGTTGATAGCCCTGAGCGTAAGAACCAGCCAATGATGCTGTCATTGGATTAACCGACAAAGACTCGGCATTTTCTATCGCGCTTTGCCATTCAGAGTTACTCCAAGCTCGGCTATCAAACCAATATTCCAACACCACATTGTGGCCAGTGTCATTGGCCCATGTTAATCCGGCTAACGCTTGATAGGCCTCGCCCTGTTCTTCTAAGTAAACAGGTTTAAGTATGGAATCAGGCTGGCTGTAGCCAAGGCTTTGTCGCTGATAAACCATCGAACCATGAAACTCCCACGCGAGGTTTAATACCGAAACCAAACTCGCTCCAAATAAGCCATGTCGCACATCATCGTAATAAGCGACCCATTGAACTTCGTGATCGCCCACTAAGTTGTAACGACGTATCCCAAGCCCTTGTTGCTGATTCTGCTTTTCGAATTCATTTACGTCTTGGGAAGTCCATGACGAATCACTATAAAGCAGTGTCCATTCGCCCGTCATATCGAACAGTGACGCCGAAGCGACTCCCGCGCCCTCCTCTGCGACAATACCTACTGGGTTTTGTCGATACGGCTTGATGATGTCTAAAGGACGGTAGCCATAACCCACGCCCCAATCGAGACGAACCTTACCGAGCGTGACATCAAGGTAGTGATCCCCGAAAGCAGAATTAGACAGTTCAACACCACCTTGCCAAAACAACTCTCGTACAATGAATTCAGACTCAAAGGTCGCGTCTTGTTCTTGAGGGTTGTTGCTCACAATATCATTGGCTTTCACTGCGAACAGACCAAGCCAATTGCCATATCCAACCTCTAGATCCAGCAAACCATTAAGTGACTGGCGATTATCTGATGCTAAAGGACTGAATGGCGACTCTCGCGATTCAACCGACTCAGCGCTCAGTTGCCAATCCCAGGCCAAGCTCAGATCGTCTGCTTGAATCGTGTTACTCACACAAGACAAAGCAAGCAAAGTAGTGATTGAAGACTTTATGTGGAATCGGCGATTGGGCGCTCTCATACGATCACCTACAATCCAGATACACTGTTACGCGACAAATAAGCAGGGTTGTAGTATTTGTCTTCCAAGCTTTGTTCTATTACTTCACGATACTCAATCACGGTTTTCTTACTCGGCTGAATCTTATCGAGCAAGGTCATCGATACCACACTTGGCAAGCCATCTCGCACACCTTCAGTAAACCACGCTTGCTTCGCTAACTTTCCTGAACGCAGGTACAAATCCGCTTTAACTGGAAACGATCGGTCTGTCGTTAACCACAGATCAATCGATTGATAGCTGGCACCCTTGGTTTTCGCCGCCAGCTTTAGGTGATGGGTATCAATTGTCTCGCCAGTCGGCATCTCAACCAGTTGATCGGCAACCCACTCACCTTGGTAATCTTCACTCCAAGTGAGTGTCGAGATATCGCCCACCGAGGCTTCACCCAATAACTTTTGCATCGGTGTTATACGAATTGGTCGGCGCGATTTTGGCATCAGTAACCAATAGTTATCTTCAATCATCAGCATCTTTTGACCTGCCTCAACAGCTGATTTAAAGACGACCAATGACTCTCGATTTGGCCTTGTGTAGACATTGTATTCACGGGTTTTATCCAGTTGTTCGTCTTGGTATAGCGCTACCAGAGAAACCACCTTAGAGGCTTGTGCACTGTTCAAGCGGTAGCTATCCGCTTTGGCGATCATCTCAGTGACTTGTTGTGACTCGACAGCCCAGCTTGGCGTCGATGTTACAGTTAGTGCTAAAACCGAGGCCAAAGCCAAAACAGAGCCCAACGTTTTAATTGAACGAGTTAATTTACACATAAGCCAGCGCCTCCGTGATTGGCTTGTTCACGCCTTTACGAGCAGAGAAATAAGCAGCGATTAAACATATTGTCAGCACACCTAAGGTGGCGTAACCAACCAATTCCAATGAGAAGTAAATGTTGAGTTGGTAACCTTCGGTTCTGCCGGGAGGTGGCGGCATTTGTATATCAACCACCAACAGTAGCAACGACACCAAACCACTCACTAGTGCTCCAATAACGCTACCAATCAGTGCCAGCAAACCCGCCTCTTTTAAGAAGCCCGCTACGATTTCAGAGGGGTAACTGCCGAGTGCCGACAAGGTGCCAATTTCACGAGTGCGCTCTGTCACCGACATGGTCATGGTGTTAAACAGCGACACGAACACCACCAATGCCATCACAGCGCCCATGATGCCGAAGATCCGGTCGTAAAGATCTTTAACCTTGGTGTAGAAAAACGCGCGATCTTGCCATGGGGTAATCTCGATCTCTGAGCCTTGATCGTTTTGGCTAGCGCTATTTCGCTCTAAAGCAGTTTGGATGCGCTGTTGAACGGTCGAGGTTTTGCTTGTTTCAAATAGGAACACCGACAAGGTGCTGACTTTATCTGAGGCCAAAAGCTCTTGAGCGGCAGTGATATGAACATATAACTGACGCTTATCCAGCTCAGGAACCCCTGTCGAGTAAATGCCCTGCACCTTAAAATCAAAGGCATTCAAAGCGCCATCACTGGTAGTCGCGAGCAGCGTTACCCAATCACCAACCGCAACTTTGAGGTTACGAGCAAGGTCGGTTCCCAGCATCACTTGTGGTTCTTGGCTGTCGTATCTTGGTGATTTCACATCAGAGAGAGTCTGACCGCTGCGTACATCAAGGAAAGGACCTTTCATGTCGAACTCGCGCTCATTGACGCCCGTTCCCATAAAAATGGTCGACTTACTGCCATTAGAAACCAAGCCACTAAAATAGACTCGCGGCTGCACACCACGCACATCACTATCGCCAATAATGCTCTTGGTTAGCGCTTGCACGTTGTCCAGACCATTGCTCAGCGGCATGTCTTCATCTTGTTCAAAATAACCCGGTGTGCTCAAAGTAAGGTGGCCAGTATCACGCGCAGTCGATTCTCTCAGTGACTCATAGGTGTAAAGCCCATAACCACCAGCACTGGTCAGCGCAAATACCGCAATCGCGATAATCAATACCGACAGCAAACTACGACGACCGTTTCTTAATAAATTAAGCCACGCCAAACGCACCGAAATTGGAAGTAAAAACGTGCTCATTCTTTGTGTTAACTTGCCCATGAGATCGCCTCCGTTGTTGCGGATTGTGGCGCCAGTTGACCGTCGATAAGTTCGATCACTCGGTCACAATGCTGCGCCATTCTTGGGTCGTGGGTTGCGACTATAAAGGTGGTGCCCATTTCGTGGCCAAGCTCTTTCATAATGTCGATCACTAGGTTAGCAGTGTGGCTGTCTAAGCTGGCGGTCGGCTCATCGGCAATCACTAAGCTTGGGTTGTGGATTAGCGCTCTGGCTATTGCGACACGTTGCTGCTGGCCGCCTGAAAGATTGTCTGGGCGATGATGTACATATTCGCCTAGCCCAACACGCTCTAACATGTCTTGCGCTCTGGTTTGCTGTACTTGTTTTGAGTATTGGTTCAACATCAATGGATAAGCGACGTTTTCAAGTGCCGTCATCACAGGAACCAGATTGAAGCGCTGAAATACAAAACCCAACGATTGACGACGAAAGCGTGCAGCGGCGATTTGCTCTGTCGGATACGGCTGGCCATCAATATTTATCTCACCTCGGTAGTCCATATCCAACAAACCCAAAATATTCAAAAGTGTGCTTTTCCCTGAGCCTGACGGGCCACACAAGGCCACCATTTCACCGCGCTGGATGTGTCCGTCGAACCCGTTTAATGCATCAACACGTTGACCGCCCGTGACATATGCTTTGCCGATATCTTTAAATTCAATCATTCCTTTGTCCTCCGCTGACCCATCATTCTTAAGCGTTCGCAGTTGTTAATGAGTTTTAGTAAACCGCTATTTAGCATTCGCAGCTGTTATTTGGCTTTCGCTATTAGGGCTTTAGCCGTCATTGTCTCGATGTTGCCAGCATCGGTGTTTTCCATTTTTTCAAGCCACACCTGTGCTTGCTCGAAGTCCTCAGCACGAATAGATGCAGTAATGGCATAGCGGTAAATCCACGAGGTCGCAGCGAAATGCTGTTGTTGGAAATCATCTTCCGCGAGTAACGAGAGGAACAGGTCATAACCACGATCAAAATGGTTAAACATGTCTGGTAGCGAGGTGTAAGTCACCGCAGCCATTGCGCGAGTTAGGTAAGAATCTGGCAGCCCTTGAACACGAGGTTGCTCATGAATTGGTTGGTCTTCGTCTTTCAGCAGCACCAGTGATTTATCAATGGTTGATAAGCCTTTCTCCACATACTTCATCTTATTCCAAGGCAAGAACGCATCACGCCCCATCAGGGTTTCTGTGCTACCTAGGTAAACCAAAGTCAGTGGTGTCGCACCGTCTTGTTGCAGCGTGTCATTAAGGTGTTCGTAAGCCACCTCAACCAAGTCTTCATTGCCTTGCGCGGCTTGATTGTAGATATCAAGCACGTCTGAACTTGGGTTCGCCAAAGCTAACGACGGTGCAAACGAAACAAGCGCAATCAGTAATGAACGCTTAAGCAGAGAAGTGGTAGAGCCTAAATTAAATGAGTGTGAAGTAGTCATGATTTCTAATCCCTTTCAAATGTTGACGTTGAAAGGTTAACCACAAACTGTCACGCCGTTTTATCAATGCGACGAATGGTAATAATGAGGAGTGAATGGTTGAGAGGAGGTGTGAGTGGGGTCTCAACCTCATAGGAACTAGACGAACACTATTCGCATAATTAGCCATAGTTACCTCCCCCCTCTAACTCCCCCTCAATCTGGGTTCATCAATATCTCTAGATCTTTAGCAGAGGGGGAGAACTTTCTTTAGCACTGAACATACATCGACACTTTTAACGATCGATGTTCTATTCCTCCCCTTTCAACGATCAGCAAGGGATCTACATATGAATCAAGGGGAGGCTAGGAGGGGATTTATTTTGGATTAACGCATTCGACAGAGCTCTAACCAAACAAAAATAGCCGCTAATCAGCGGCTATTTTTAATTTTCAAACGAAGCTTTTACTGCTTCTTCGATGCGACTACTTCTTTGTCTCTTCAACCACAGCTTTCATCAATACTGATGTATCCATGCGGCCTTGTCCTTCGGCAGACAATGCCTTGTATGCGTTGTTGGTCTTTTCAGTCAGTGGAAGCTGGATGCCTTGGCGCTCTGCTTCATCTAAGCAGAAACCTAAGTCTTTAATCATCCAATCAATGGCAAAGCCGAAATCGAACTTATCTTGCGCCATTGTGGTGGCGCGGTTTTCCATCTGCCATGAACCTGCTGCGCCGTTTTTAAGGCAATCAACTAGCGTTTGGATATCCAAACCTGATTTTTCAGCAAGTACTAAGCCTTCAGATAAGCCGTTCAATACTCCTGCAATGCAGATCTGATTGACCATCTTTGCGCGTTGGCCTTGGCCGACTTTACCCATAAGAACTGACGACTTACCGTAAGCTTTGAACACAGGTTGAAGGTCATTGAATAGCGCTTGTTCGCCGCCACACATGATGGTTAGCACGCCATTTTCTGCGCCCGCTTGGCCTCCAGATACTGGTGCATCCATAAAGCGAACACCTGATTGCTTCGCAGCTACTTCAAGCTCTTCAGACAGGATTGCAGACGTTGTGGTGTGGTCGACAAGAATCGCGTTTGGCTTCATTGCAGCCAGCGCGCCTGTTTCGCTGGTCGTCATGCTGCGTACGTCGTCATCGTTACCAACACAGACCAATACTACATCAGCTTCGGCTACACACTCAGCCACGCTCTCAGCGGCTTTACCTTGGTGTTTATCAGCCCAGTCTAGCGCTTTGCTGTGAGTGCGGTTAAATACCGTTACTTCAAAACCGGCTTTGACTAGGTGGCCTGCCATTGGGAACCCCATAACGCCTAGCCCGATAAAACTTACTTTCATTTCTTTCTCCTTTTATTTGACCAAACCATCGCTATGAAAAGATCGAACACTCTCAATCAATGCATCAATAAGCAGGGTCAAAGCCTTTGGCTGATATTTTCTTTCTTTGTACACTAAATACGCTTGGCGATCACCCCGATGATACTCAGGGAGCACTTGAATCAAATTCATCTCAGAGGATACGTGACGAAAAGGCAATGACGCGATGCCCAATCCCTTTTGCGCAGCGGCCGCCACTGCATGAATATCGTTAACGATGAACTTGGGTTTTATCGTGATCATCTGCTCTAAGCGGTCAGATTTGTAGAGCGGCATATCAAACACATCATCGACGTTAATCCAGTCTTGAAGCTCTAAATCGTCCGGCTTTTTAATCTCTTCGCGAGAATCCAGATAGGCTTGGCTCGCAAAAAATCCGTGCTTGGCCTTAAACAATGGCCGCGCAATCATGCCGTCCATGTCGGAAATTTGAAACGTGATCAACAAATCACGATCGGTTTCAGGCACCACTTGCTGTTGGCTCAAAATGAGATTGAGCTGTACTTTTGGGTACTCAGCAAGGAATTGCTCGACCGTCGGGCGAAGAAAACCGCTATAGAAGTTATGAGGCACCGCAAGCTTTATCTTGCCTTGAATGGCATCGCGCTCTTCAAGCAAGCTACTAAACCCTTGATGCAGTGACTCCATGCTGCTACTCAGCGCTGCAAAGGCCGCCTCACCATCTTTAGTAGCCACCAGCTCTCTACCCTTCTTCTCTAAAAGGCGAATGCTCAGGCGCTCTTCCAAAGCGGTTAATCGGCGCGACATGGTCGACACAGGCAACTGCAGTCGCTTCGATGCCGACAACAACGACCCCTCTTCCACCACAGTGCAAAACAGGAATAGATCATCAATGTTTCCAAATATGGAATTCATACTTCTATATGTGCCTATTTTTCTCATTTATGGATAAGAGTAACCTTAATGCATTCCAATAATAAAATCACTAAGGAGATCGGATGAAAAACAAACTGCACTGGGTTACCGCGATACTGTCTTCACTTGTCATGGCTTTCATGATGTCGGGGATCATATCGGGTTATAAGATGGGTTTCAGTCAAGCATGGCCACCAATTTGGTTAAACAGCTTTTTGATTGCTTGCCCGTGTGCACTCACACTGAGCCTAACCTTGTTACCACAAGTCAGAAAGCTCGCCGAGTGGCTATGTCGCCCGAGATCAAAAACGATAACCGAAGTGAGTTTATGCGATGAATAACGCCATGAATTCCATAGTTATTTATAGAACCAGCGGAACGATGATCAACGAAAACAATCATTATTACCGACATAAAAAAAACCGAGCACTAGGCTCGGTTTTTTAATAACTGTTGTTACTGTAAAGATTACAGCTCAGCGTTGTGGTAAACCTGCTGAACGTCATCACAGTCGTCAAGCATGTCTAAGAACTTCTGGAACTTCTCAGAATCTTCTTCAGCAACTGGCGTAGTCGTTTGAGGAACGAAAGTGATTTCCTCAACGTCTAGAGTTAGCTCTGGGAACGCAGTGTTTAGTGCAGTCTTCGTTTTGAAGAACTCAGTCGTTGGGGCGAATACAGTGATAACACCGTCTTCTAGCTCAACGTCAGTCACGTCTACGTCTTCCATCATTAGCGTTTCTAGGATGATCTCGTCATCTTCACCAGCAAACTGGAATACAGCTTGGTGAGCGAACATGTGAGAAACAGTACCTTCAACACCGATTTTCGCGCCAGTTTTAACGAAACATTGGCGAACGTCTTGGAAAGTACGGTTGCCGTTGTCAGTTAGACAGTCAACGATTACGCTTGTGCCACCTGGGCCAAAACCTTCGTAACGAGCTGGTTGGAAGTCTTCACCGCCGCCGCCGTTAGCTTTGTCGATCGCTTTTTCGATAACGTGAGCTGGTACTTGGTCTTTTTTCGCTTTAGCAATCAGGTGCTTAAGAGGTAGGTTCATGTCTGGGTCAGAGCTACCGTTCTTAGCCAGTACGTAAATCTCTTTACCGTATTTAGAATAAACTTTAATTTTTGCGCCTGCAGTTTTCGCCATTGAGGCCTTGCGCACTTCAAAACTTCTTCCCATCGGGATCTTCTCTCTGATTCAGTTAACGGAGCAAATTCTAGCAAATTACTGTGTCATTTCAATTCTACAGCTTTGCTGGGTAAGGTTTGTCTGCGTTTATGCGACACCCATTACCCGTTTGTATTTTTCTACAGACTGTTCAAACCAAGCCTTTTCTTCTGGATCACCTAGCTTCATTGCTTCTTCAACAATGGCTTCAGGGCCACATTTCGCTTGCTTCAGTTTCCATACAAGAAACGATGCCTGCTTATCCAGTTCGATTTTATTTTTCTCGCTGGGTGGAAGGAGTGAAAGGTTGATAGACATTATTAGCCTTCGTCTGTAATACACTTGGCCGAGAAATATATCATAGAGCAGCCTCATAAAACCAATACTATGAACAATAGTGGGGGTTGTAGGACGAGAAAGCGGCAAGTCACTGATGCAGGTCAAGCTAGTTTGGGAGAAGTTACACCCTATGATACGAAAGTATCGCTTATTCAACTCATACCATGAGTTGATTAAGGTGATTATTCAGCTCACCTTATGAGCCGAATAATGAGGTAATAACACCACATAAGGTTGCAAGAGTAACCCCTAACCCAAAATACTATTCACTCACAGCAAGCACATCACAGCGTGAGGCGCAGATGAAATCATTCTTGTGCAGGCCTTTGATTGAGTGGCTCCACCAAGTAACAGTGACTTTGCCCCACTCCAATAAGATCGAAGGGTGATGGAATTCTTCTTCTGCCAACTCCGACACTTTATTGCTGAATGCCCATGCTTGTTTGTAGTTCTTAAACTTGAACACCTTCTCAAGCTGTGGGGTACCGTCTCTTTCGATGATCTGCCAATCAGACAACTCCAACAGTAAAGACTTTTGTTCGTCTTTACTTAGGGCAATCGCGTCGATACTGCAGGCTTCGCATTTTTGTTCATTCAACATGTGTTGGTTCCTTAGGTTCAAAAAGTGGTGGTAATAATCCCTCATCTATCGCTAGATCAGCTTGCTGCAATAGGTTTTCCTGGCTGATTTTGAAGAGTTCAGACAGCTTATCAATCACATAATATTTCGGTTGTATAATATCGATACGATAAGGTGTTCTTAATACGGTTTGCAGATCAAACCGCTCACGAACGGCCAAATCCGCTCCCAGCGCATACATGGTTTCCGCCGGAGACGAAAGAATGCCGCCGCCATAGATTTTCAGCCTATCGCCTTCTTTTACTAAACCGAACTCGACCGTAAACCAATACAAACGGGCAAGATAGGCGCGCTGTTTAGGTGTTGCTGCTTGGCCTAGTTTTCCGTAATGCTCAGTGAATGTCGCAAAATCGATATTGGTGAGCATGGCACAGTGTCCGAAAATTTCATGGAAGAAATCGGGCTCTTGTAAGTAATCGAACTCGTCTCGCGTTCTCAGAAATGTCGCGACTGGGAATTTCTTATTGGCGAGCAAATCAAAGAAACGGTCGAAATCGATCAACGCAGGCACAGGCTGAACCTGCCAACCTGTTGTTTTAATTAGAACTTTATTTATTTCTGGAAGCTGGGGAACTCTGTCTAATGGCAGATCCAGCAGGGTCAAGCCATGCAAATAAGCATCGCATGCACAGTCATTAATGACGTCCAGTTGCCTTTTTACCAAGTCGTGCCAAATAGCGTCTTCTTCGAGGCTCCACTCAACCCATCCCTCTTGGCTCACGGGCTTAGAATGATATTGAGTCATTACACACCTCCTTTCGAATGTCTCACTTTAAGCCTATCTCCACTCGTTATATCCGCCAATTTGCGCGACTTTTCGAAATAGGCGATCGTGTAACATTTTATTTACACAATTCCGACAGCCCCTTATTTTGCTGATCTTTTGACTTTGTAAAACCTAAATACCAGACTGAAAACGTTAACTTTTTGTTAAAGGTAAAGGAATGCACGAAAGCAATAAGCCAGTTTGGCAACCTAGCGAGCAGCGCATCGCAGACGCCAACTTAACCCAATTCATGGATAGCCTTGCTCAGCAGGGCGTACTCGGACGGGAATTACAAAACTACACGGATTTCCATCAATGGTCCGTGGAACATCCCGAGTCGTTTTGGCAGAACGTTTGGCAGTTTTGTGGAATGGTGGGCTCGCAGAACAGTATTGATAACGCACAAAGAGAGCTCATCAAAACTCAAGGCGAGAGCCGCTGGCTGCAGCCTAAATCGAATCGCGATGCAGTTTGGTTTCCGAATGCGCAAGTAAACTACGCCGAAAATTTGCTGCGCTTGGCGCATGAGATACCGGATGAACGTGCTATTTGGTTTGAGAATGAGCGTGGCGAACAACAGAGTTATACATGGCAAACTCTAAGTGAAGGCGTCTCTAGCGTTCAACAATGGCTTGTTGATAACGGAGTTCAACAAGGTGATGTGGTTGCTGCTTATACGCCTTATCTACCGCAAACCGTGATAGCGATGTTGGCGACCACCAGCTTAGGGGCGATTTGGACATCGACCTCTCCCGACTTTGGCATAGAGAGTGTGATTGAACGATTTGGCCAAGTGAAACCTAAGGTGCTATTCACCTGTGATGGCTACACCTTCAATGGCAAAACGTTCGATATGACGGACAAGAACCATGAAATCATCGAACACTTAACCGAGCTAAAGCAGGTGTGTCAGATCGGTTATTTAAAGCCAAGTGATGATTTAGAGAAGAGCAATTTGGAGAAGAACAAAGTTAAACATGGTGTGTCAATCCAAAGTTGGATAAACATCATTAGTCACTATCAACCAAAGCCTCTTCGATTTACTCGTGTGAACTTTAATGAACCACTGTTTGTACTCTACTCTTCTGGCACAACGGGCAAACCCAAGTGTATTGTGCATTCTGTCGGTGGCACCACCATCAATCACCTAAAAGAGCATCAACTTCACTGCGATGTTAAGCCACACGATCGCATGTTCTACTACACCACTTGTGGTTGGATGATGTGGAACTGGCACGTCTCTGCGCTCGCCAGCGGGGCTTGTTTGGTGATCTTTGATGGTAACCCGGTTTATCCGCAAACCAATGTACTTTGGGACTTGGCACAGCGCGCGAATGTATCGTTGTTTGGCACCTCAGCCAAGTATTTAGAGGCGATTGAGAAAGCCGAACTCTCGCCAATAGACAGTCACTCGCTTCCTCATTTGAGAACACTGTGCTCGACGGGATCAGTGCTTTACCCAGAGCAGTTTGATTACGTTTACAAACACATCAAACAAGACCTGCATTTAGCCTCAATTTCTGGCGGCACGGATATTTGTGGCTGCTTTGTATTGGGTAACCCGATCTCGCCTGTGTATCGCGGTGAGTGCCAACAGGCAGGGCTTGGAATCGATATCAAGGTGTTCAACTCTTCTGGTGACAAGGTCAATCACGAACGTGGCGAACTCGTGTGTACAAACTCCCTACCCAACTTCCCTGTTGGTTTTTGGAATGACACAGGGGGGCGCTACCACAGCACTTACTGGGACAGGTTTGATAATGTGTGGCATCACGGTGATGAAGTCGCACAGAGCATGCATGGTGGCTACCTGTTCTACGGGCGAGGCGACACCACTCTCAACCCTGGTGGCGTGCGAATTGGTACTGCCGAGATCTACCAGCAAGTGAATACCATTGAGGGCATTGTTGATTCGATAGCAGTCGGCAAAGACATCGACCGCAATGAGCAAATATGGCTGTTCGTTCAACTGCAGCAAGGTGTGAGCTTAGATGATAACTTACTGACAGCCATCAAAAGTAAACTCAAATCCTCTTGCTCACCGAGGCATGTACCAAGCCAGATTTTTGCGATCAGCGACGTGCCAAAAACACGCTCTGGTAAATTGGTGGAGTTGGCAGTGAAGCAGGTCGTGAATGGCAAAGATGTAGAAAACCTCGGAGCAATCGCTAACGCCGAGGTTCTAGAAGAGATAAAGCGTGCTGTTTCGCTGTAGCGCTGAGACCTAGAAGAACATGATTTAGAAATAAAAAGTCCTCCGTGGAACTTAACGCCGCGGAGTTTTTTTGATCTTCGTATTCGATTTATCTAAGTGGGCTAATCAGCACGAGCCTGTCATTATCAATCAAGGTTTGAGCTGTTCCAATCGGTTGTCCAACCATCTGTGCCTCAAACCTCGAACAGCTAAACTCAAAACTCAAAACTCAAAACTCAAAACTTTCAGTATAAATTTGTGCTGCTGGGACGCCTATTGAAACTAGGTACTCAGTCATATCCCTCATAAATTGAGTCGGCCCACATATATAGGCTTGCTGGCTAGCCGCATTCGGCACCACCTTTTCCAGTGCATCTTCTGTCAACCGCCCCTGACGACTACTAATGATATTTATGTAATTGAAACTAGGGTAATTCATTGCTCGGCGTAATAATTCTGATTGGCTAATGAGGTGCTTTTCATCTCTTTCTATGTGGATCATAGTAATATTGGTTTGGTCTTGTAATGAAAATGCGCCGATACCACGAACCATCGCCAGATTAGGCGTAATACCAATGCCAGCACTCAGTAACAGCAAATGTTTAGGAACGACCGGTTTTTGCGTTTCTATGTCCAATCGAATTGCAGTCATTTCGCCTTGAACACCCAGCAATTTAACTTGCATGCCGAGCTCCGCATGGTCGTGTAACCAGTTCGTTAGCAACCCATTTGGGACACGCTTCACCGTAATATCTAATGTATTGTCGCCATTAATACTGTTAGGTGTTTCCGATAGAGTCCAAGTACGTACCTCAAGCGGTTCACCATCGGGAATATTGGAAAATTCAAAAGTAGCATATTGACCAGGCAGAAAAGCAATACGACGCGGTATCACAAAGCGGAAAGTCTTAACATGCTCGCTTTCGTCCACAATTTTCGCCAACGTTGCCACTTGCGGATATTCAGTTTCAGAATCTAAGATTTCTGCACCCACTACCACAGGGTTATAAGGAGAGTAATCTAAGCGTTGCCAACGATGGCTGGTAACATTGTCTGTTCGGATAAGACTTGTTATGTGAAAGACTATTTTCCTTGAAGCACCTTCATAACTCCCATCGTGTGCCCAATCTACAGTTGCTCGGCCTGTCATTTGAATCATGCTACCTGATTCAAAATTTACTAAAGTAACTCCAGCTCTATCACAAGATTCCAAATTACCCGAGGTAAAAAACATGCCATTACCACGATACTCAGGCCACTCTATGATAGATGGTGATATTACTCGTATAAAACCTGGTTGCCCGCCTCTATGATTGCAATCAGCACCGACATTAGGTGCGTAACTGCCGATCCACAAAGTATCGATTGTCCGAACAAACGCTTGATCATCAGGAGTTAACTGAGTGCGGATTACTGCCTTTGCATCTTTGTTTAAGGCAGACGCTTCATTTGATGCATGGATGATTTGTCTGCGATTAATGTATTTAGGGCAGTTGGGGCTATATTCCTCAACTTGTAAATTCAATCCACGGCTCTCTTGATTCATTGAAGTTAGCGAAGTGCCGCTAATGCGATGTCTTATTCTTCTATTTAAATCAATTCCTAATAATGAAAGAGGCGTGCCAGGCTCAATAAATTTAAGTATTTCAGAGTTTGGGATGCAACTTGCGGAGATTGAAATTTCGTGTTCTGAGGTAGCCGTTAAATCACCAGCTTTGCCGAACAAAGGGGTTACCCACACAGACTGACTCTTTATATCAACACTTGCTAAAGCGGCAAATGATTGAGCTGCCAAAAATGCATCATGACTAGAAGAAAAGCTAAGGGCACTGCGCTTACCGGCAGCGAGTTCAGCGGCTGCGCCTCTTGTTCCCGCTTTGTCTTGGGCTGCTAATTCCCCCGGATGATAAGATAAAAAAGACATAGTATCCCTTATTTTTTCGTTGTTAATTTGCTTGCTTCAGAGCTTTAAAACCATCGAGGCTTTCTACCGAAAAAAGCCATGTTTATAGCTGAATCCGTGCTAGTCATGGATGGTGATTAATTAAAAAACTGACGGTGCTGTCCAGCATGTGCGGGCAAACAGCCTGTCGATAGAAATGAACGATGAGCTATCACGTCCCTACTCGTACCAGCATATTAGCTCTCCCTTATAAAAGGGAGAGATGTCACTTTTCAGATCGTGTAATCGTCTATTTATGAGCGTGCCTCGTAACGCTTCTCACACGAAATAGCCGTGTTAGGCATAGAGCCCTACAGCTGTGCGAGGCATCGCTTTGAAGCCATCAAGATTCTCAATGTTGCTTAGCAGACGGAGTACATTCGGGTACTTGTCTAGCGACACGTTACCTTCGGGTGCATGAGCCACATATGAGTAGACGGCAATATCCGCAATGGTTGGTCGACCACCAACCAAGAAGTCTTTGTTAGCCAATAAAGTATCGAGTTTGGTAAGTGCCTTTTCAGCAACAATTTGACAAAACTGAGCATCGAATGGCGCGTCAAAAACAGTAATTAGACGGGCAGCCGCTGGACCAAAAGCTATTTCACCAGCGGCCAGTGTTAAGAACTTTTGCACTTCAGCTTCTAGCATAGGATCCGAAGGAAGAAAGTCTGGAGCATATCGGCGCGCCAAGTAAACGAGGATGGCATTTGAATCGCTGATGACAATGTCATTGTCTTCAATGACCGGTACCTGTCCCAAAGGGTTTAATGTTAGGAACGGTTCTTTTTTGTGCTCTCCTGATGGAAGATCAACATAAACAATTTCGTGTTTAATATTGGCAATGCTTACAAAAAGTTCCACACGGTGTGCATGGCCTGATAATGGAAAACTGTAGATTCGAATACCATGTGACATTGTAGCCTCCTAAACGGACTGGTTTGATTGTGTATGCTAGGAGTATATAAGGTGTTTAATAGGTTATAATCTACCCATATATACAATGATAATGTACATTTTGTAGATAATTATAATTCTGAGGTCAGCAGAGAAAGGGAGTTTATGGACACTATTGAAGCGATGCGGGTTTTTGTTAATGTGGCACGTCAAAAATCCTTTACTCAAGGAGCAAAGCAATCAGACCTGAGTACGAAGCTAGCAAGTAAGTATGTTCGTCAACTTGAAGCGAGATTGGATGCTCAACTTTTTTATCGAACTACACGCAGCGTGACATTAACCGAAACGGGACGAGCTTACTATAAGCGTTGTCAACCGATACTAGAGCAGTTTGATGAGCTCGAAGACTTGGTACAAGACCGTCAAAAAGAACTTTCAGGGACTATCCGGTTAACAGCATCCACAAGCTTTGGAAGCAAAGAGTTGATAGAACCACTGCTAAGCTACCAAAAGCAGCATCCCGAAGTAAAAGTCGATCTTCGCCTGTCAGACAACCATATTGCGGTCGTGGAAGAGGGCGTCGATATTGCAATAAGATTTGGTAAGCTGCAAGATTCAAATTTAATGGCACGAAAGCTGAAAGATATGCGAGTGGTATTTTTTGCTTCCCCAGACTATCTAAGTCTCAATGGCTTACCTACTCATCCTGAAGAACTTGTCGATCATAACTGCCTGCTTTTTCGTAGCTCTACTGATTCGAAAAACTGGCATTTTAACCTCAATGGCCAAATCGTCTCTTGCCCAGTGTCTGGGACTTTCAATGCAGACTCACCAAGGGCAATTACCAATATGTCGCGTGGTGGTTTAGGTATCGGAATTGGGCCGTATTACGCCGTCGAAAACCATGTCAAATCAGGTGAGCTAACGTTGCTTTTCGAAGAGATGGAAGTAGAGCCAATGGGGTTATACGCCGTATATCCCGAGAACCGACATTTAACCGCAAGAATCAGAGCTTTAATCGATCATCTTGTTGCTTGGTTTAACGACTAAGCGCTAACCAGTATTAGGAATTTAGGTGCCTCGCTTATATCTAGTTCTGGGCGAATTCTGACCGGCTCATTTACATTCTAATGAGTCTCAGAAATAGTCTTAGTGTGCTCTAGGTAAGAGCCAAACTACATCAGTAAATCCTCGTATCTCACTTTATTGGTATCTACGATTTTTTTCTCAATAAAGTCTAAGAATACTTTAACTCTAACGGGTAAAACTCTGCCAGGTGGCCGTACCGCCCAAATTTTTGTGTCGTTCACAAGCTTATAATCCGGAAGGATTTGAATCACTCGACCAGATTTTAACGAAGGCCCTGCATGCCAGTAAGAGGCCATACCAATCCCCATACCAGACTCAACAAGATCACTGACCGCATCCCCTAAGTTTAAGGAGATCGGATTTGCTACAGATACCTTGTGTACTTTCCCGTCAGCACTCATAAACGCCCAATCGACAGCATGACCCAAGGGCAAACATCGATGCTTGAGTAAATCTTCTGGGCTTTCAGGCGCACCATATTTTTCAATATAGTCTGGTGAAGCAACTAGCATAATTGGATTGTCAGCCAGTCGCCTCGCTAACAGGTTACTTGAAGACAAGTTACCAATACGGAAGGCTAAGTCGTAGCCATGCTCAATTAAATCCTCGGTTTTATCGTTAAAGTCAATTTCCAATTCAAGATTAGGATACAGCTCGAGTAACTCAGGGATAAAGGGAACAATGTAATGTCGACCATATGAAGCTGATACAGCCACTTTTAATCGCCCTTGAACATTGCTTTCGCTACCTTTGAAGACATTTGCCACCTCTTCAACATCGTCAACAATGCGTCTGGCATGAGGTAGAAACATTTCACCATCATGAGTCAATGTGATGGTTCTTGTTGAGCGATGGAACAGTTTTACGCCCAGCTCCGCTTCTAATTGTTGGACTCTTTGGCTGGCATTAGTCGTTGAAAGCCCAAAGTCTTCGCCAGCACGTCCAATTTTTCCTATTTCTACAACTCGTAAGAATAACGCTAAGGTTTTTAGATCAAAGTTCACTTCATCCGCCTCTCTATTAATCCCGAATTTAAGGATAGTCTTTCCTTAATCTGCTAGATGATACCAAATAGTGGCATATATATAATCATTTACGAATTCACCAACGGAGACAAACCAATGAAAGCAATTATTACTCATCAAGCAGGCGGCATTGAAAACCTACAGTTGCACGACGTAGAAAAGCCAACAATTAGAGCCAATGAAGTACTAGTAGAAACTCGAGCCATCAGCATTAATCCTGCGGATACCAAAGTGAAGTATGCAGAAGAAGCGTTACTTGATTTGTATGGCGAAGAGCGTCCTATCATTTTGGGGTGGGACATTGCAGGCACAGTGATTGAAGCTGGTGCAAACGTCACCAATTTCAAAGTGGGTGATAACGTCTTTGGTATAGTGAATTTTCCAGGAAATGGTAAAGCGTATGCGGAGTATGTTGCATCTCCAGAATCACATATCGCATTAATACCTGAGGGCGTTAATTTTATCGATGCAGCAGCAACCACACTTGCTGCCATGACAGCCTATCAGGCATTGAACGGTCGGGTAAACCAACGTGATAAAGTTCTAATTCATGCGGGATCTGGCGGCGTGGGCCACTTTGCCGTTCAAATAGCCAAACAGATGGGCGCTTATGTTTATTCGACAAGTTCGGTTCGAAATAAGGATTTTGTGATGTCACTTGGTGCAGATGAGCACATCGATTACCGTGAGCAAGACTTTGAAAAAGTACTTCATGATATTGATTTAGCGTTCGACACGGTGAGTCCAGAAAACGCTGAAAAGTCGCTACAAGTGCTGCGTTCTGGTGGTCAACTCGTTTCAATTACTATTCGAGAGCCTTCAGATAACATGCAAAAAACTGCGTTTGAATCAAATTTAAAGATTACTCCGCTTCTTGTTCAATCTAACGGTGAAGACGCTTCAAAAATTTCTGAAATGCTCGCCAACAACTCGATCAAACCACACGTATCTCAAATTTTCGAGTTTAAAGATTTAGCTCTGGCGCACACTGCTGTCGAAACTGGCCGAACCGTAGGTAAAGTTATCGTAACGGTTTAGTTCCCATAAGTCATTGAAGTTAAAATTAAAAATCTAGCAAGGTGTAGAGTAATGATTAACCAAATTGTAAAGTTCACAGTAAAGCCAGAATACGAAGACGAATTTCAACAACAGCTATTGGAGCACCAACTGGCGAGTAGCCAAGAAACTGGCAATGTGGAGATGCGAATCTATGTTGATAACCAAGATTCGAATCTATTTTTTGCCTACGACCGTTGGGTTAATCAGGAGGCTTTGGATTCACACTTACAGCAGGCACACACTCAAAAACTCATCAAACTGACAGAAACTGCTTTGGTTGAGCCTGCGATGGTTTTGAACCTTAGTGAAACAACCCCTGCGCCTGTGGCCTTAAAGCAAGCAGATAAAGAGGATGAGAAATTTAATATTTTCTTCATTTTCAAACTAAAAATGGAACATCGTGAAGCGCTAATCGCCCAGTTCGAGGAGCATATTCAACACACTCGCACCGAGGCAGGTAATTTGTTGTTTGATTTGTTTACCATTAATGGCAATGACGACACGTTAGCCGTGTATGAACACTGGAGAAAAGAATCGGATGTTTGGGATATCCACTTTAATCAACCTTATTCGAAAGTGACTGGGGCATTAATGGAGAAAGCCGTGGTAGGTGATATGAACCAGTACATGAACTTTGTCACTCAAATAGCGGGTTGATTGGAGATAATAATGACGGCTTATTATGTAGTTAATTATGATATTGCGGATGAAGAACTTTATGCGCAATACAACCCTGGGTTAAATCATGTCACTGCTAACACGGTTGCAAAGCATGGTGGTGAGATTTTGGTCGCAACAAGTGAAGGTCAAACACTGTCGGGGCAATGTTTACAAATGAAAATAATCATTCAGTTCCCAAGTAGAGAAGCTGCATTAGCATGGGATAATGACATTGAATATCGTGACGCAAAACTCATACGCCTTGCTGCCACTACCAATATAGATTGCTACATTGTAGACAAATTGGTTGTTCCGTCTTAATACCAAGAATCTTATTTAAGTACAGGTAGTGGAAGGCGTAGCGGATGAGTAAAGTTGATCGTTACTTTTAGGTGATTCGAATACTTTGTAGAAGCAGAGATTATTCGCATCACCTTAGTTTTATTGGCTTCTTAACAAGCTTTTGTCCCGCGGCGTTCAATCTAACCCTCACCATAGTTTGCCAGGACGAAAAATATCAAAGCAAAAGGATGACTAGAAATACCAACATAAGGCTTTCTAACCTCGGAAAAGCCTGCAGCTATAACTAAACAGCGGTTTCCAAGATGGTGGGGATTCGCTTTGCTAGTATCTCAGCAAACTTTTCATGCTGAGATGCTTGCCAATGTATACCTTCTTTTGGGCAAGGTTGGATTTCGGTTGCAGCATCAAAGAAATGACAACCCAGTTCTTGGGAGCGAAGTTTAAAATAGTGTCCTAGCTGCTTTGATTTAGCTTCAGCGTTCGTAAAACCCTCTTTTAATGGATTCACTTCAAGGACATGAGTAGGTGACACTAGCAAGACTTCAGCAGGCTTAGTCATAAAACCGTGTTGATAGTTTTGTATCAGTTGAACGAGTCTTGCAGCCCCTTTAGATATATCACTGGCAGTCAAATTGAAACGAGATTTGAGGTCATTGGTTCCAAGCATCAGTATAACAAGATCGGGGTGATGGCTTTCTATGCACGGTAAAAGGTAATCTAGCCCTTTTTTTCCTGCTTCATAAGGGTCATCTAAAACGGTTGTTCTGCTGTTTAAACCCTCTTCAATCACGACATAATTAGGGAGTTTTGATTGAAGTAACATCGTCCAGCGCTCTGCACGGTTATATCTACGCGGTAAGTCTGGGGAACATCCCCAAGTGTTGGAATCGCCAAAACATAGAACTGATTTCATAGCCATTTTATTCGTTGATTTAAAGATATTTAATTGTATTACAAATAAAATAAACATTGTTAGCACTACGTCAGACACACCTTAGATGTTTGTGGTCTATCGTATTGCAGTCGAAATTAGCCGTAAAGTGTTGCTATACGTTTACGTAAGTACATTCGCATCCGCTTGGTTCTCTGGTATCGCCTCAATAAAAGCGGGTAACTGGTTACACGCTTCGACAATCGAGTTAATCAATGGATACGGTGACATATCAACGCCAAAGCGCAGCGCGTTATACACCTGTGGCACCAAGCAGATATCGACAATGCATGGTGAATCGGTGATGCTATACACCGAATCACCGTGTGTTTGACGATGCTTAGAAAGCTTCTCTTCTAAAGCACAGAAACCTTGGCTCATCCAATAATGAAGCCAGTCCATTTTTGCCTCTTGCTCGCACGACAATTCCCGCTCCAAATACTGCAGCACACGCAGGTTATTCAAAGGATGAATTTCCATCGCGATATCCTGAGCCATTGCCAACGCTTGATAACGCAGTGGTGTTTGCTCTGGAATGAGCGAGGAGTCAGGGCTGCTCTCACACAAATAGTGTTCATCGAGATATTGAAGAATTACCAGCGACTGATTGAGCTGAACTTCACCATCCACCAGCACAGGCACTAATTCATTGGCGTTGAGCTCGCGATATTGTGGGTCATGCTGCTCGCCGCCATTACGCACCAAATGCACCGATTTCGACTCATAGCTAAGTTGCTTTAGGTTCAAGCCAATACGCACTCGATAGGCTGCCGAAGAGCGCCAGTAACCGTAAAGTACAATTTTCTTGTTCACGATGCTCTCGCTCATACAGAAATCCTATTATGTGGACTATAGCGCCCGATACTGACTCACTTTTTGGTCTATCGCACCAAAAATGGAATCACCCGCCGCATCAAACATCTCAAGCTTGATCGAATCGCCAAACGACATGAATTGAGTCGAAGGCTTACCATCGCGAATCGTCTCTATCATGCGAACTTCAGCTATGCATGAATAACCCACTCCGCCCTCGGCAATTGAGGTGCCGTGGTCAGTGCCTTGTTTGTTCGATACCGTGCCAGAGCCAATGATTGCACCAGCCGACAGTGGACGAGTCTTCGCAGCATGGACAATCAGCTCCGCGAAATTGAAGGTCATGTCCACGCCTGCATTCGGGCAACCAAAAGGCGTGTCGTTGTAGGTTGAAGTCAGTGGCAGATGTACCTTGCTCCCTTTCCACTGTTCACCCAGCTCATCAGGCGTAACGGCAACCGGAGAGAACGCTGAAGAGGGCTTAGACTGGAAGAAACCAAAACCTTTGGCGAGTTCGGCCGGAATCAAACCACGCAGCGATACATCATTCACTAGCATCAGCAGACGAATCGAATCATGCGCTTGCTTGGCACTGGCTCCCATTGGCACATCTCCGGTGACAACCGCGACTTCGCCCTCAAAATCGATACCCCATTCGTCACTGGCAAATTCAATATTGTCACGTGGACCAATAAAGGCATCTGAGCCACCTTGATACATGAGTGGGTCAACCCAGAAGCTTTCTGGCATTTCAGCACCACGAGCCTTACGCACCAGCTCGACGTGGTTTACATACGCGCTGCCATCTGCCCATTGATAAGCGCGTGGCAGAGGCGATTCACAATATTGAGTGGCAAACACTTCACTTCCCGTCACATGCCCGTTATTGAGCGAGGTGTATAACTCTTCTAACTGAGGAGCAACGCTGTCCCAGTTATCCAAGGCTACCTGCATGGTGGGTGCAAGGTGCATTGCATGGAAGATTTCAGTGGCAGGTACACACTGTTTGAGATCTTTGCTCACGACCATCAACAGACCATCGCGAGTACCATTTTTCTTGGTTGCTAATTTCATCCTTGTCCCTTATTTCTTATCGTCAGCCATTTCTTGCTGGCCCGTATCTTGCGAACCAGAGTCTTGCCAACTGTAGACATATTCTTTGTTCTCAACGCTATCGAGCTCGTCAGAGAACTGCAATGCATGGCGGGTATCAATCATCACAGCCACTTCATCGGTGAACTTTTTCTTATACGCTTGCCCAGCCTTAAAGGCTTTCGGGTGAGGTCCATGAGTAAAGCCCGCAGGGTGGAAAGTCACCATGCCCGCTTCGATATTGTCGCGACTGAAGAAGTCACCAGCGTGATAGAAAAGCACTTCATCGTAATCATCATTGTTGTGGTAGAACGGTACTTTCAGCGCACCTGGATCGCTCTCAATCGGGCGTGGTACAAAAGTGCACACCACAAAGCCTGCGCCAACAAAGGTAGTGTGTGCAGACGGTGGCAAGTGGTAGCGATGTGACATCAGCGGTCTGATATCGCGCCAATTCACCTTCACCACGGCCAAATCACCATGCCAGCCAATTGCATCCAATGGATTGAACGGATAAGTGATCACACTGACTTTGTCGTGGCGCTTCACCTGAACTTGGGTTTGGTTTTCTGAATATTGAGCGCGGAATTGATCGTTGATCGACGGGATTTCAAGAACCGCCGGATCAAACACCGCATGATTGCCGACCATGCCCTTCTCTGGCAAGGAGTAAGCCGCGTCGGTGTTCTCAATCATCAAGATGAACATCGGCTCGCTTGGCTCCAAGCGCCAGTTGGTTGAGCGCGGGATCATCACGTAATCCCCTTCACTCACCTCTAGATGACCATAGTCACAATAGAGATCGGCGCTGCCTTGATGAATGAACAGCAGCTCATCACCGTCAGAGTTACGCACCAAGAAATCCATCTTCTCATCCATGCGCCATACGCGGATTTTGCAGTCTGCGTTGTGCAAAAGATGAGGCACCGCCCAAGGGGTTATCTGGCTAGCTTTCTCCACCAGCGTAAAATCAAAAGCGCGAGGACGTAAATCGCCCTCCCACTCCGACCAACCTGTTGGCGCATGTTGGTGATGAAAGTGAGCGGCAGGGCCGAAGAAACCACTTCGGCCCGCCTCTCGCTCATAGATTGCCTCTTCAGGGAAGTCGGCATGCGCTTGTTTCGAGCATACCCCCTCCCGATGAGGAAATGAGATCCATTTATGCATCGTCTAATACTCCTCGACGAATCTGGTCCTCTTCAATCGATTCAAACAGCGCCTTGAAGTTGCCTTCGCCAAAGCCTTCGTTGCCTTTACGCTGGATGATTTCAAAGAACACAGGCCCGATTACTGTCTGCGTGAAAATTTGCAGCAAGATGCCGTCTTTGGTCGGCGCACCATCAATCAGAACGCGCAGGTCACGCAACAGATCGGTGTCTTCCCCATGGCCTTTAACGCGCTCATCAACTTTCTCGTAGTAAGTGTCTGGGGTTGGCATAAAGTCCATGCCGCGATCACGCAGGGTTTTCACTGTTTTGTAGATGTCATCTGTAGCAAGTGCGATGTGTTGAATACCTTCACCGTTGTATTCGCGAATAAACTCTTCAATTTGTGATTTATCGTCTGAAGACTCATTGATAGGGATACGGATTTTGCCACATGGTGAGGTCATGGCGCGGCTCACAAGGCCTGTTAGCTTACCCTCAATATCGAAGTATCTAATCTCACGGAAGTTGCCGATACGCTCATAAAAACCAGACCACAGGTCCATGTTGCCTTGTTTCACGTTGTGCGTGAGGTGATCGATCTCGTAAAGGCCTACATCAGCTTTCGCCATACGCTCTTCCGCATCATCATAGAATCGGAAATCAACATCATAGATGCTCTGCTTGCCGTAACGGTCTACGAAATAAAGCAAACTTTCACCGATACCGTAAATGGCAGGAATGCTCAGCTCCATCGGCCCTATTTCTGTTTTGTACTCTTCACCACCGCCCTTGAACGCTTGCTCCATGGCCGTCGTTGCTTCGTTCACACGAAAAGCCATGCCGCAGACCGATGGCCCATGTACCTTAGCAAACGCTTCAGCTTGGCTGTGTGGCTGTTCATTGACGATAAAGTTGATGTCACCTTGTCGATACAGCCAAGCCTCTTTTGAGCGGTGCTTGGCGATCTCAGCAAAACCAAGTGACACAAACAGCGCTTTAAGTTGCTCAATTCCCTTGTGGTCAACGGCCGTGTATTCAACAAACTCGAACCCATCCGTGCCAAGCGGGTTGTATGTATCCACCATGAACTTTCTCCTTGTACCTATTGGTTTTGTATTTATTACGTAGTTGTGTGTTTTTTATCCTTAATTAAATTTGGCCCACAAGCCGAGATAATGGAATGGGTGGAGGAAAATGGGCAATTTCGATGAAACTCTGTCAATTTGTAAAATATTTGTTACACACAAACCATCAAGACAAGAAAGTGAGTGCTATCAAGGGATTGAAAGATGGTGGTTTGATTTACAGCAGAGCAAGATATGTTACTGAATTGTTACATACATCCTTTTGTCAGCTAAGGTAATAAATCGAACATTAGACTGATGATGCAAAAAAGCCGCTGTAGTCAGCGGCTTGATGAATTCTAGAGCGAACCTAATTCGAAGATAAGATTCTGTTTAATCCCAGTCGAGGATCGACCAATTTGGTTGATCGGCCAGTGCTTTCAAACGCGGGCATGGATTCACCAGATAGGCAAAATCGGCGTGTTCACACAAAGGTAAGTCGTTGATTGAATCAGTATAAAAGTGAATGTCTGAGTAGTTGGTTTCTTGATTGTCTAACCACTCTTTCAAACGCGTCACTTTACCTTCACGGTAGCTTGGCACGCCTGATATTTGAGACGTAAAACGGCCTTGGTTTTCGACCAAATCGATACCGAGTGCGTTCTCGATACCAATCTTGCGACCGACCTCTCCTACTAGGAAAGTGACGCTAGCCGAGATGATCAACATGTCGATGTCATCATTCTCTAACTGCTCAATCAAGGGTTTCGACTGCTTGAACTGCTTAGGCAGAATATGCTGTTCAACACACTCTTCGACCAAGGCAGTAACTTGCTCTGTTGGCATGTCGGCCAATGGTTGCATGGAGAATGTTAGATAATCTTCCATGTCTAGCTTACCTTCTGAATACAGGCCCATTAAACGTTTATCTTCTTCAATAAAGTTGGGGGCTGTGGCAATGCCCTTTTCAACCAAGAACTCATTCCAGAGCATCGCTGCATCAGCATTGATCAGCGTTTCGTCCATATCAAATACATACAAAGGTTTGAACATCTTAGGCTCTCACAGGTTGAATTTCGTTAAGGTTAAACAGGAGTTCAAGTTGGCTGCCATTTGCCAACAGTCGTTCAGCGGAACGGTTAAGCAGGTCGACCGTTAATTCACACTCATCAACGTCCACTTGGTAGCGAATCACGTTGCCCAAAAGCTGGTGGTTGCGAATAGTGCCCGTTTTCGGCGCAGAGATATGCTCGCCATATTGTCGACCCTGCTCTTTAACGTAGATAGATTCAGGTCGAATCGCCACCTTCCATTCGGTTTCAATGTTGAACAGCTGCTTGGCTTTGTTCGCTTGCACCACATTGTAGTGGCCCATGAACCCAGCAACGAATTCATTGGCAGGTTGAGTGTAGATCTCTTCGGGTGTGCCGGCTTGCACGATCTCGCCTTTGTTCATCAAGAAGATACGGTCAGACATGATCATCGCTTCTTCTTGATCGTGAGTCACGAAGATCGTGGTCAGGTCCATCTCTTTTTGGATGTCTCGAATCTGTTGGCGCAGATGTTTACGGATCTTCGCATCCAGCGCTGAAAGCGGCTCATCCAACAACAAGATACGTGGTTTAACTACCAAGGCTCTTGCCAAAGCGACACGCTGACGCTGACCGCCTGATAGCTGATGCGGGTAAAACTTCTCTTTGCCCGTTAAGTCCACCAGCCCAATCACTTTCGCGACTTCGCGTTTAATTTCATCGGCAGCAAGCTTTTTCATCTTGAGACCAAACGCAATGTTGCCTTCAACCGTCATGTTCGGGAACAGCGCATAAGATTGAAACACCATGCCGATGCCACGCTCTTGCGGCACTTGGTGAGTAATCTCTTCGCCATTCACCCAGATTTCACCACCATCAACAGGATTCAAGCCTGCCAAGCTACGCAGTAGAGTTGATTTACCGCAGCCACTCGGGCCAAGCAGAGTAATGAATTCGCCCTTCTCGATTGAGAATTCAATGTCTTCAAACACTGTGTTGTCACCAAAACGCTTGGTGAGGCTTTTCGCATTTACATAGCTCATTATTTTGTTCCTTGGCTGAAACGACTTGCCAACCAAGTCAGTAAGAAAATAAACAGGAAGTACGTCATCACAAGGGCTGACGTGAAGTGACCACTGGTTTGACGCATGTTGTATAGGTAGATTTGCAGTGTCTCGTAGCGTGTACCGACCAAGATGTTGGCGAACACGAACTCACCCAGTAGGAACGAGAACGACAAGAACAGCGACGCCATTAAGCCTTTCTTAAGGTTTGGCAGAATAATCAATAGAAATGCCTTAGTGGTGCTTGCACCGAGCAGGTGAGCAGCGTCCATCAAGTCGTGTAAGTTAATCGCTTCAAAACTGTTGGCAATCGCGCGATACATAAATGGCAACGCGATAGTGAAGTAGGTGCCAATCAAAATCCACGGCGTGCCTATCAGTGAGATTTCACTGTCTGCATACAATTGAAGTAAACCCACCGATGACACCACAGGAGGCACAGCGAACGGCAATAAGATCAGGATATTCATCACCTTGTCGAGTTTCGGGAAATAGTAAAACACCACGAAAATCGCAGGCAGAACCAACACCACACTCAATGACAGTGCCGCCACGCAGATAAACAGTGAACGACCAAAGGCTTGCAAGAAGCGAGGATCCGTCAGCAGGTTGATATACCAATCTAACGTGAAGCCATCCGGCAGGATCGTTGCGCCCCATCGAGAAGAGAGCGAGTAGATAAAGGTCGCTAAGATCGGGATCATCATGATGCCGACAATCGAATAGACAACCGTTTTATGAAAGCGAGTATTTACGGTGTTCATTACTTTCTCTTCCCTACGTAGCTTTTGCTGATCAGCCATTGGTTAATCACGGTGATGAAGGCCAGCATCGCCATCAGAATTACGGAAATTGCGGCAGCTAGGTTGGGTTCTAGGAACAAGTCGCCCGATACTAAGCTCGCGATTCGAATCGTAATCACGTTGTAGTTGCCCGAGGTCAACGCATACACGCTCGCATACGCACCAATCGCATTGGCAATCAAGATGATAAAGGTGCCAAACAAGGCAGGAGATAGCACAGGCAGCGCAATTTTAGTCCAGTATTGCCAAGTTTTCGCACCAAGCAGTGCTGAGGCAGCTTGCCAGTCGTCACTCAGAGCATCAAACGCTGGATAGAGTAACAACACCGCCAATGGGATCTGGAAGTAGATATAAATCGCCAGCAAGCCCCACTTGCCATACAGGTCGAAATCACCCAATAGCCCGTACTGCTTAAGCAGCAAGGTGATAGCACCGTTGGTGCCAAGGATGATGATGAAGGCGAACGACAGAGGCACGCCTGAGAAGTTACTGCTCATGTTGGTAAACGCAATCACCGCATCGCGGATTTTAGAATCAACGCGGCGCAGTGAAGAAACGAGCAGAGTCGCAATCGCCAAGCCAACAATGCTCGACCAAATCGACAACCATAAACTGTTGCCAAAAGCCTGCATCATAAAGGCAGAGTCGAACACTTCAGCGTAATTTTCGAGAGAGAGTTCGTCGTCATAGAAAAAGCTGTTGATCAGCACCCAAACCATAGGTGCCAGTTGGAACAGATAGAAAAATAGGGCGAAAGGCGCAAGCCACAAAGCGGGCTTGAAGCGTTTGAACCAAGATTTGGTTTTGGGTTGAAGCGCAGAGCCATCGCTCTGCGTGATTACAGAACTGCTCATAGGGCCAACAATTCCTGAGTGTAAGACTTATCGTGTTCAAGGTTGAGTAGCTGACAGACGCTGCCGCAGATGTCGGTCTGTTTCACTGAACATTCTTGGTGTGTGAACTTATCGCCAATCACAAAGAATGGCACTTCACGCTCTTCGGGCAGAATGCCACCGTGAGACAAGTCATTGTTCATGCCGTGGTCACTGGTGATGATCACTTGATAACCATCATCTACCCATTTCTCAAGGTAATTCGACAGGTAGATATCCGCGCCACGTGCACTGTTGCGGTATTGGCGAGAATCCAGCCCGTGCTTGTGTCCTATGTCGTCAATGTTCATTGGGTGAATCAGTAAGAAATCAGGTTGATGAGTGACGCGCAGGTGCTCTGCATCCAAGAACAAGGCTTCATCTGGGTAGTGATCCCAGTGATAGAAACAGCCATGTTGAATGTTCATGGTCTCATCGTTGGTAAAGCGGTCACGCACAGCATCAAATGGCGCTCGGTTATACAGCTCACTCACCCAATGATAGGCCGCTGCAGCCGTCACTTTACCTTGTGATTTAGCCAAGCTAAAGATCGACTCATGATTCGATAAACGCACGATTTGGTTGTTAACGATGCCGCTCTCGACAGGGCGGACTCCCGTTAAAATGCACTCATACAGTGGGCGTGACATTGACGGCAATTCACATTGCACAGGGTAAAGAGTGGCGCGCAGTTTGTTTTTTTGCGTGCTCATGATTTGCGAAGTGCCCTGTTGATTTTGGGAAACGCTGTGATTACTGTTTTTCGAGTCACTAAGTTCTAGAAGGCCGTTCAGGTAGCCCATGCAATCACGGGCTACCTGATAATTCAGTCCATCTAAAACAACAAGGATAACCTTATTGCTCATGGTCTATTCTCTATTGCTTGTTACTATAAGCCACCCATTACAGGTGGCGTGTTAAGCGGGGTTATTGCTGGTGAATCAATACGCTTTCTTGCCATTGACGTGGCAAGCGACGTGCTGATTTTTCCCATGCTGAGAAGTCAGATACTGGGTGCACGTTGCTGTATTGCTCGTTCGAGATCAGCTTGTCTTGTACTGATTGAGGTAGCGTAACGCTGCTACGGATTGGACGTGCGTAACCTTCTGCTAGGTTAATTTGGCCTTGGTCACTAAAGATGTATTCACGAGCCAACTTCGCCGCGTTCGGGTTTTTCGCGTATTTGTTGATGATGGTGGTGTAACCAGAGATCACCGAACCATCTTGTGGAATACTCACCGTGAAACGCTCACGGTCAATCGTGTCGCGGTAGTTCAGTGCATTGAAGTCCCACATGATTGCCACTTCCACTTCACCTTTTTCAAGGTTCGCGATGCTTGGGTCTGTGTAAGACAGACGGCCTTGCTTCGCTAGCTCGCCAAAGAATTTAATCGCTGGCTTTAGATTTGACTCGTCACCACCGTTAGCAAACGCAGCCGCTAGAATCGCGTTGTTTGCTTGCGCTGCTACACCGACATCGCCGACTGTGACTTTGTAGTCACCTTCTAGTAGGTCGCTCCAAGTTTTCGGCGCATCTTCAACAAGGTTGTTGTTGGAAATGAAAGAGATAGTGCCGGTGTAAGCCAGAGCCCAGTGACCATCTTTGTCTTTCGCCCAGTCTGGAATGTCATTCCAAGTGGTTGGTTTGTATGGCTGAGTGACGTTTTTCTTCACTGCCACACGTGCAAATGCAAAACCCACATCACCAATATCAGCGGTTGCGTTTTTCTTCTCTGCTTCAAATTTCGAGATCTCTTGAGCCGAGCTCATATCGGTATCCTGATGCTTCAAACCGTAGTTTGCTTTCAGGTCTGTCCATGTGCCTTTCCAGTTTGCCCAACTGTCTGGCATACCCACACTGTACACCGCACCCTCTTTTTGAGCAGCTTCAATCAGTGACTCAAGATCAGCATCCTTCGCCATCGCTGGCATTGAAAGTGTTGCCGTTATTAGCGTTGCGCCAATCAGTTTAGCTGGCGATACAGTTGAACGGCTAAGCAAAGTTTTCATTGTCTCTATCCCTCTGGACTAGGTCAGTAAGTTCGTTTTGTATGCTATCGCCGGAGTGTGACGCTTTCGCGCAACTTATTTGACAGTTCAGATGCATTTCTGTGGCAGTTATATTTCACTCATATGACAGTAAGCCTTTGTTTACTGTCACATTCCTGTTAACTCCGTGGTTTACCTTATTGAGCACACGAACCTATGGACTAGATCAGTAATGAGAACATTGGCAACAGGGCAATCAGGGACACAGCTAGGCAGAATTAAGGCGAGCATCAGAGAGCAGATTCAATCAGGCATCTTCACCGAGGGGCAAAAACTGCCATCGGAAAGAGAGCTCAGCGAGCTGTTTTCCACCACACGAATCACGCTCAAAGATGCATTGGTGTCATTAGAAACCGAAGGTCTGATATACCGAGAAGAGCGCCGTGGCTGGTATGTATCACCCGAACGAATTCGCTACAACCCATTGTCTCGTTCTCATTTTCACCAAATGATTCGCGAACAACATCGTATTGCAGAAACAAGGCTGCTGAGCAGCCGCACAGAGATGGCCGCGGGCGATTACGCCAAAGCATTAGAGATAGAACAGATAACGCCGATACACGTGATTGAGCGACTACGCTTTATTGATGGCCGAGCGGTGCTGTTCGTTGAAAACGTCTTGAAAGCGGCACTGTTTGAAAAGGTGTTGTCAGAAAACCTCACTATGTCGCTGACAGGTATCTACCGAGAAAAATACGGCTACGAGACCCAACGCTCTCGCTTTGACGTGGTCCCTACCTCTGCCCCTGCCCATGTCGCCAAGGCATTGAATTTGGCTGAGGGCCAGCCTGTTCTTAAGATCTGTCGAGTGAACTACAAACAAGATGGCGAGTTAATGGACTGCGAGCTGGAATATTGGCGACCCGATTCTGTGGTGCTCCATATTGATAGCATTGGGTAATGCTGTGCCTGCTTGAGAGAAGAACCCCACACATACAAAAACTCCGACTGATTCAGTCGGAGTTTAGGATTTAGCGGTCAAACATTAAGGTGATGTGAATCATCTAGTTCATGAATCAAGCTTGAGGAACTGTCTAACCCTTGGTGAATCTGGGTTAGTGAAGAACTTCTCTGGGTTGGATTTCTCAATCAATATCCCCTTCTCAAGGAATACTACTTGATCCGACACCTGACGCGCGAATTCCATCTCATGAGTCACCACTACCATGGTGTAACCCTCTTGCGATAGCTTCTTCATTACCAGTAACACCTCTTCGACCAATTCAGGGTCGAGCGCCGAAGTTGGCTCATCAAACAACAATACATCTGGCTCCATCGCGAGCGCCCTAGCAATCGCGACACGTTGCTTTTGTCCACCCGATAACATACTTGGATAACTCTCTAGCTTGTGAGACATGCCAACCTTATCAAGTTGCTTACGAGCCATCTCCTCTGCGTCAGATTTCGCTATCTTCTTAACATGAACCAGCGCTTCCATCACGTTTTGCAACACGGTGAGATGCGGCCATAAGTTGAAGCTTTGAAATACCATGCCAAGGCGCTCTCTGAGTTTCGCTAACTCTTTGTATTTGAGAGGTTTACCCGTTTCAGAGTTGATCCCAATGCGTTCATCACCCATAAAAATCGTGCCGCGCTCTGGCTGCTCTAGCCAATTCATGCAGCGCAATAGTGTTGACTTACCCGAACCTGACGAGCCGAGAATACTCACCACATCGCCTTTTTTTATAGTCAGGTTGATGTCTCGCAGTACTTCGATTCCATCAAACTGCTTCGACAAGTTTTCAACGCTGATGATCGTCTCTCGTTCTTCCAATAGTGGCTCACACTCAATCACTTCCAAACTCACTCCCAAAGAGGGGTTAATCGGTGCTTCTGTTTCAATAATCTCTGACTGTTTAAGCATGGCTAAGCCCTCTAAGTTCAACTTTGGTTTGGATTCGTTTGGTGATGGTTTCAAGTGCAATACTCACAGCCCAGTAGAGCGCGATAGCAATGATGAACGCATTCAATGGGATAAAATATGTGGATTGAATACTGTTAGCTGCCGCAGTAATTTCAGCGACCGTAATAATGCTGAGAAATGCGGTGTCTTTTAAGCAGATAATGAGTTGGTTAGTGATCAGAGGAACCGACTTAAATAACACGTTGGGCGTGATGACTCGAGTGAAGGTTTTCAGCTTAGAAAAGCCATAAGCGTGCGCTGCTTCGATGTAACCAGGCTCTAACCCTTTACGCACACCGCGGAAAATCTCACAGAAATACGTACCATGATAGAGACTGAGCGCTATGATTCCCGCTGTCACTGCGTCCAATCGAATACCAACCTGAGGCAAACCGTAATAGAGCAGGTAGGCTAAGATCAGAAACGGTAAGGTACGCATAATGCCGATCAAACTGTTGATGGTGTACTTAACACCGAGTCTCGAGTTTTCGAGACAGTACAACAAACCAATACCTATGACGAAACTCAAGATTGAAGACGAGACAAAAAGATAAAACGTGGTCACAAAACCAGAAGCAAACAGCTCTTTTTGTTGCCAGATAATATTCCATTCTTCCATATTTACTCCTTATATTTACCCACGAGATAGCACTTCAATACGCAGATAAATCGTGTTTCTGACCAAGTAATCATAACGGCTAAACTGCGACTACTGCTGCTGTTAACAGATGTATGCACTTATTGCTGCAGATAAGTGGCTCGGTTTTCAGCCACAGCTTGCAATTTCACCAACACGCCAATAATCAACATGTATATGGCACCCGCACACAGAATTGGCCCAAGTGGCTCATAGGTAACCGCTGCAATTCGGTTGGTGACACGGGTTAAATCAACAATACCAATCACCGCGATGGCAGGGCTGCCTTTGATTAAGAACGACATTTCATTGACCAATGCAGGTAGGCTCATGATCACCATTTGTGGGAACATGATTCGGCGAAAATAAGTCAGTCGCCTCATACCAATAGCCTCGGCTGCTTCCATTTGCCCTTTTGAAAAGTTGAGAAAGGCATTGCGCCAAATTTCCGCATTAAATGCCGAGGTGTTGAGTGTAAGCGCTAAAATGGCAGAAACGTGTTTGTCTAAATTGATGCCAAATGAGGGAAACGAAAGAAAGATAAACAGAGCCAGAGTCACCAGAGGTGTTGCTCTTGCCCAACTGACATAGATGCCCAGCATTTGATCGACAAATGGGATTTTCATCATTCGAATTAAGGCAATCGCTAGCCCAATAACCACACCCAATACAATCGAGACTGCCGATATCCATGCTGTAGCCCACGCGCCCTGTAGCAACTGTTCCCAAGCGTAATAATCCATAAACGACCTCTTTAAAAAGCGACTTCTTGCAATAGGCTTTTGCGCGAATGACAAATGGGTAAAATCGCTCTAGCCCTTTTGTCATCGGCACAAACAGCGGTTAACTGTTTGTGCCAGCGCGTGCTTACTGATCTACTGGACCGCTGTTAGCTTGTGATACTGCTCTACTGAAGTGATGGCTTCCGAAGGAAGATGCTCGAACGATTCACCGAACCACTTCTTCTGCAACTCTGCCATTTTTCCTGTTTGCTCTAGGTGAATGAAAAACTCAGTGAGGTAAGCCAATAGCTCAGGGCTCTCTTTTGGAACAGGCCAGCTTACGAAACCAGGGCCAGATACCGCCTCACCTTTTTTAAAGACGTTAGACTTAGATTTCACTACCTCGTTAACCGAGACCACACTGTTGATGACGTAGTCGATTCGACCAATAGCTAAATCTGAATACGCTTCTGGGTACGATTGGTACTGAACGACCTTACCTAAAGATTTACCTTGTGCTTCGAGCATTTCTTCGAGCTCTGGCAGTCGCTCTAACAAAGCACTACCCGCTTGTAATCCCACCGTTTTGCCGTCTAGATCCGACACCGTATTGATGTCGTCAGCATCCGCTCTGGTTAAGAAATAATGCTGTGCTGAGGCAATAGGCGGCGTAAAATCAAACACCTTCAATCGAGCGTCTGTCACGATAGCGCCCGTTAGCGCCACATCGTATTGACCCGCAGATACTGAGGCGAGCAACCCTGTCCAAGGTAAGATCTCTTGTTCAATATCGAACTTTGAATATTCACGCAGCTCATCAAGCAAATCTTTATTGATCCCCGCAGGCTTGCCTCGGTCAATGTAGTTGAATGGTGAGTAGTTATCTTCTGTCGCCACTTTCATAAAGCCTTGCTTTTCAATGGCTGAAAGTTCTGATGCTTGTGCAACACCAAAACAACCCAGCACAACGGTTGCTGCCGCCGTTGAAACCCATGCCTTCATCGTCATTCCCTGTCTCATGTGCTTTCCTTATCGAGATTATTTGCCTGCCTTTACTTTATGAACGGAATGCATCTAAGACGTAGAGCCAATTTAATTTTCAGGTTGGGACAGAGCCATTTTCATATAAAAGACAGATCAACTTTCGGGTTCGAGACAGAGTAAAAAATCACCGTTGAGAATTGATATGAACTCTGGCTCATTTCTTGCTCTTTTATACAAATTGGACTGAGGTTCACTGAGAATAAGGACTGTATCTCATGGCGATAAATCACAATTGTTTCATCGAGTTTGATTCCAAAAGAAGCCTGCAAGAACAAGTACGTAGCTATTTGGTGACGGCGATATTGAATGGTATTTTTCCGGCTGAACAAGCGCTCCCATCTTGTCGTAAGCTCTCTAGCCAATTAGGTGTTTCACGCAATACTGTGTCCTTGGTGTACGACAGTTTGCTCGACGATGGCTACCTGATAAGTAAACCTCGCAGTGGTTATTATTTATCAGAAAAGTATCAAAATCCGAGCGATGAAATTGACTCTAGCTTGGATCATTTTGAATCAACAGACAGCAACAATGCACCGGATTGGAGCAAACGAGTGAAGCTGCAATTAAGTCAATACCCACGAATAGTCAAACCGTCGCACTGGAGTTGCTATCAATACCCATTTATTTTTGGCCAGCCTTCAATCAATGACTTTCCATTGGCTCAATGGCGAGAAGCGACAAGAAAAGTGACCTCAGATCCTCATGACCACCGCTGGCTGTGTGACAAAGTTGATAAAGACGTCGATATGCTGGTGGAACAAATACGCACACGGGTGCTACCACAACGAGGCATCCACGCTCAAAGTGATGAAATCCTAATTACAATGGGCTCGCAGAATGCGCTCTATCTGCTTTCGACTTTACTAATGAATGCTCAAAGCCGAGTCGGCGTCGAAAACCCCGGCTATAAAGAAGCAAACCATATTTTTAATCTCTCAGGTGCGCAGTTACACCCTCATCAAGTAGATGAGCAAGGGTTAAAGCTCAATGAGCACTCATCGCTGTGTGACCACTTCTACGTCACTCCGAGCCATCAAGCGCCAACTGGGGTTACCATGAGTGACGAACGTCGAACTCAGTTGCTTGAGATGGCAAAGGCCAATGATGCCATCATTATCGAAGATGACTACGATGCCGAGTGCAACGTTGAGTGGAATCCAAAACCGGCACTTAAAGCCAATGATAAAGATGGCCGAGTCATTTACGTCAGCAGCTTTTCCAAACTATTGGCACCCGGCTTGAGATTAGGCTACATCGTGGCACCCGAAGAGCTGATTTATGACTTAAGAATCTTGCGCCGGTTAATGTATCGACATGCACCAAATCGTATTCAAATGGAAGTCGCACATTTTATTGAACAAGGCTATTACGACAGCTTTGTGAGGCGCTTCAGAGAAAACACGCGTCAGCGTTGGAAGCTGCTCAATGATGCCGTCTTAAAGTATTTACCTGATTGCAAACGACTCGCACAAAGCGAGCAAGCCAACTCATTATGGCTACAAACACCGAGCCACATTAATAGCCAGCGACTGGCTTCACGAGCCGCACAGAAAGGGATACTGATTGAAACCGGGTATTCACACTTTATGACTAATACCGAAACGGTATCGGGTTATGAATCATTGTCAGAATATGATCCCAACTCTTATTTTCGATTAGGGTTTCACGCCATCGATAAAGATCTGATCGCTCCCGGCATCAAAGAGCTGTCTGAAGTAATGAAGATTTAGCATCACTTAGGGCTGTTTACCGACACTCTCCATGAGCATGAATTAAAAAGAGAATGACGTAAAAAAGAGCATCAATTGATGCTCTTTTTAGGATCGACATAACAATCTAAAAGCCAGACACTTAAACAAGAATGGGGAGTCCTTATCAAAGTGCCTTGGTTTCGTTACTGGTTATCCGATTGAAAAATTAAGATGCAAGCTCACACAAAACGTCGTCAATGATCTTAACGCCTTTCTTTATCTCGCTTGGTTGAATAACCAAAGGAGGGGCTACATGAATACGATTATTAACAATAAAGGTTAGCAGGCCTCGTTTCGTTAGCTCCGCTTTCAATTGACCCATTTTCTCATTGCTCAATGGCGTTTTACTTTCTCGATCTTCGACCAATTCAACCGCCCAGAACATCCCTTTACCGCGCACATCACCAATCATAGGATGCAGCTCTTGAAGACTAAGCAGAAGCGGCCCAAGAACGCTATTCCCGACATTATCAGCATGCGTAACAATGCCCTCTTGCTCCATCACATCGAGCGTTGCAACGATCGAAGCCATCGCTAGAGGGTGACCAGAATACGTTAAGCCACCCATAAAGAAGTTCGACTTAAAGTACTCAACGATCGGTTCGCTGACCACCACACCACCAGCCGGAACATAACCAGAGTTAACCCCTTTAGCGAAAGTAATAAGATCCGGCACGACATTAAAGTGCTCAAACGCAAACCACTTACCCGTTCGACCAAAACCGACCATGACTTCATCAAAGATCAATTGAATACCGTATTTAGTTGCAAGCTCACGCACGCCAATAAGGTAGCCTTTCGGTGGAATTAGGAAGCCCGCCGTTCCCGGAATCGTCTCTAGAATAATCGCCGCAATCGCTGTGGGTCCTTCGCATTCAATCACTCGCTCTAAATGCTGTAGGGCACGCTCACTCTCTTCTGCCTCAGTCGCCGCGTTGAATTCGCTTCGATAGAGAAATGGATTGAAGAAGTGAACGTGCCCACGGCTATACTCATTTGGAATACGGCGAAAATCGCCCGTCGCCGCAATCGCTGTACCGGTATTTCCGTGGTAAGAGCGATAAGCAGAAAGCACTTTATCGCGTCCTGTGAACTGTCTTGCCATACGAATTGCATTTTCGTTGGCATCTGCGCCTGCGTTGGTAAAGAACACCTTCTTAAACTTGCTTGGTGCTTTAGACAAAATACGTTTAGCGGCCAAACCACGAGTGAGGTTTGCTGTCGCAGGGGCAACGGTCACCAATGAATCAGCCTGATCTTTAATGGCTTTAATCACTTGTGGATGCTGATGACCAATGTTGGTGTTAACCAGTTGGCTACTAAAATCAAGGTACTCCTTACCTTCGTAGTCCCACATTTTGCATCCTTGCCCACCAGCGATAGCGATAGGTTCTGCCGCTTCTTGAATCGACCAAGAATGAAATACGCTCTTGTCGAGGTCGATAATATCTTGGTTTACAAGCTGTTCTGTTGATACTTCCATTTCATCGTCTCCATAAACAAAACTAGATTCACAACCCTCTCCTTCAGTCTTTCTCGTCTATCAAAGTGCGAAATACGAGATTGAAAAGGCTGCGCTATCGGATGGAATAATCTTCGTCCCAAACAGGGCCCAACTCATAGTGTCAGTTTCAACAAAATCTTGGGCCAGTGAATCAGCTCAAACCTCGTCCCCAATCCAACCAACAGCCTGACCCAATCCAATCGTCGATCTGGCTCTATTCAAAATTCTTAGGTGTGAATAGATTGAAAGGCAGACGAGACAAGTCTCATCGGACGCTAATTAACACAGCAGCAAAATATCAAAAGCAAAGAGGTGAGCAAGAGTGGAAATAGGATTGGCGATGATATTGATTCTGTTTGCAGGTGTGGTTCGAGGCTATTCAGGATTTGGGTTTGCGATCATTGCAGCACTATCTCTCAGCTTTATAGTTCCACCATTACAAGCGGTAACCATCGCTATCCTGTTGGATTTTTTAAGTACCTTTCCTCTACTCAAGCGAAGTAAAACCACCATCAATATCCGGCTTATTGCGCCGCTGTGTATAGGCATGTTGGTTGCGGTGCCTTTCTCGCTGTATTTCATTAGCGCGATATCGGAATCAGGCTTGAAGACCTTTATCGCGATGATGTCTTTAGTGGCTGGTGCACTGATTATTTTGGATTTTCGCCTGACATGGTTACACCATCGGCACGCATTTTGGGCAGGAGCTATATCCGGTTTCAGTATGACCGCGGCCTCTTCTGGCGGGCCTCCGTTAGTGACGTATTTAATGAATATCACTATTGAAGCCAAAGAGCAGAGAGCAACCGCCATTGTATTTTTCTTGTTGAGTTCTGCTGTTTCATTAAGCGGATTTATTTGGATCGGTGCATTCAACCAAAACACGTTTACCACAGGCTTATGGTTACTTCCGACGGCTGTGATTGGCAATTTATTAGGGCAGAAACTGTATATCTCAGTACCTAACTTGCCTGCAAAAACAACGACCGCGCCGATCCTTATCGGCATGGCACTACTTATGTTAATTTCAAATTAGAAGGATTTACTTATGGATAAGATAGCGTTCATTACAGGGGCGACATCCGGATTTGGTAAAGCAGCGGCAAAACGCTTTGCAGAAGACAATTGGTCGCTCGTATTGTCGGGTCGTCGTATTGAAAGGTTGCTCGACTTAAAGGAAGAATTGACGGTGCCTGTACATGTGATTCAACTCGACGTTCGAGACGCAGACGCCGTAAAAAAAGCAGTTGATTCGCTACCCGCTGAGTTTTCATCGATTACAGCGCTGGTTAACAATGCAGGCTTAGCCTTGGCACCGGAAGGCGCACCTGATGTGGATTTAAAAGATTGGCACACTATGATCGACACGAATGTCACTGGATTAGTCAATGTCACGCATGCTCTACTTCCGAAGTTAATTGAAAGCGGTGCGGGTAGCTCAATCATCAATGTTGGATCAATCGCCGGGCAATGGCCTTACCCAGGAAGCCATGTGTATGGTGCCAGCAAAGCATTCGTAAAACAGTTCAGTTACAACCTACGTTGCGACCTACAAGGCACAGGAGTACGAGTGACTGACCTTTCCCCTGGTATTGCAGAAACGGAATTTACTCTAGTAAGAACCAAAGGTAATCAGACGGCTTCAGACAATCTTTACCAAGGCACCACACCGTTGTCAGCAGAGGATATTGCCGAGCAGATGTTTTATATCGCAACCTTGCCAGATCACATCAACATTAACCGAGTCGAAGTGATGCCGACCCGTCAAGCATGGTCTGCATTCGCAATCGATAGGGACTAAGTTCAAACCGACACAAACAAAAAAGGTGGTCTTTTCAGGCCACCTTTGTCATTTCTTTCACACGATACTTCAAATATAACCAACGGCATAAAAGACGGTGTCTAACTCGCCTCATTACTCTTTTAATGAAAGTAAGATTAGATATACTCAACTAAACAATTTGCTGCTCATGCTCTTTGTTTGATTCGGTCTCTTTCGACAAGAAACTCGCTACGATCTCTCTCAGTTTGCCTTGGTTAACCGGTTTAGGTAAAAACTCATCCATGCCTACATCGAAGCACAAATGCTTGTCTCGCTGTACGACGTTGGCCGTCAGCGCAACGATTGGAATGTGCTTTGAAGAGCCTTCTTCGAGCGCTCGGATCTGCTTGGTCGCTTCGAAGCCATCGAGAACCGGCATCTGACAATCCATAAAAATCATCTCGTATTCGTTGGCTTTGAATTTCTCGACACCAATTTCACCGTTGTCGGCAATATCAACCTCAAAGCCAAGCTTCTTGAGCATCATCTTGGCAACTTGCTGGTTTACTCGCGAGTCTTCAACGACCAAAACCGTACCACTAAACTCTCCGGCAACCGCGACAGGTTTTGACTCTGCTTGAACTGGAGCTTGTTTAACGGCTTGCGGGGCGTTTACAGAGACATTGGAAGCCTCTTTAACAACCGCCGCAGGTTTGCTTAACGGCACAGGTTCATTGTCTTTAAACGCAACCTCTCCTCTGTTCGGATAGGTAAAGACTGAAGTATCAGCCGCTCTCGCGAGTACCTCACTGATGGTCCATTTAAGCTGATTATCTTGGTAAGGACGCGCAATGTAGGCAACAAAACCGACTTGTTTAGCACGAGCTTCATCTTGCTTTCTAGGGTCAGCAGAGATCATCACTAACTTAGGACACTCGCTACCAAAGCGTTCAACTAAGCTTCTCGCCAGTTGAAAGCCATCAACGGACGGCATCACTTTGTCTATCAGCACAAGGTCATAAGGTGATGACTGAGCCACAGACTCTGAAACCAACTCTAACGCTTGGTTTGCCGTTTCACAGCACTCAGACTTAACGCCAAAGGATTGAAGCTGTGTAGACGTTATACGCATGTTCAGCTGGCTATCATCCACAAGCAGAACCGAAACCTTATTGAAATCGATATTGCTTTCATCGGCTTCTAAACACGGGTCAAAGTCAGCCGTAAAATAGAAGGTACTGCCCTTACCTTCAACACTGGTGAGTTCAAGCTTGCTGCCCATCAATGTCACGATCTTCTCGCATATTGTTAGACCAAGCCCTGTTCCTCCGTAAATACGTGTGGTACTGCCGTCGGCTTGTTGAAACTTATCGAACACCGATTTCTGTTTGTCTTCTGCAATACCGATACCGCTGTCGACAACCTCGAACTTCACTCTGAGTTTTTGTTCAGGCTCAACCACCTCTTCCAAACGAAGTGAGAGCGTGACGTGGCCGTGCTCGGTAAATTTAATCGCGTTGCCTACTAAGTTATTTAGGACTTGTCTTAGTTGAGTACCGTCGCCAATCACCATGGTTGGGATCTTAGGGTCTATCGCTAATTGGAATCGAAGCCCTTTCTGTTCCGCTTTCACGCGGAAGGTTGATTCAACGTCGGCCGCAATGCCCATCATTTTCATCGGCTCTTGTTGAAGCTCTAGACGCCCCGCTTCGATCTTCGAGTAATCGAGAATGTCATTGATTAAGTCGAGCAAAGTAAGCGAAGAGGTGTTGAGCATGTTGATGTACTCTTTTTGCTCTTTCGGCATATCCATTTCAGAGAGTAAAGACGACAACCCGATAATCCCATTCATTGGGGTACGAATTTCATGACTCATATTGGCAAGGAATTCACTTTTATTACGGTTGGCCACCTCAGCAACATCTTTAGCTTTTTCCAGCTCTTGATATTGTTGACGAATACGTTCTACCGATCGGTTATAGCTACTCTCTAGAGTCGATATCTCATCTTTGTAAGTAGAGTGAGTTGGCGTTATAAAGCGCGGTTTGTTGTCTTCGACCTGTTGTTGGTTGATTTGGGAAGACATGGTCATCAAACGTTTTACGACAAGACGATAGACGATGGTTAAACATACCAGAGACAACAAGAAGATTTTAACGGCTTCGAAGGCGAGCAACAGTAACACTCGTTCTTCAAAGTCATCTAGGATCATGCTCAAGTCTGATTGCACTGTGAGCGTCGCCAACGGGAAGTCTGTGCCGCCCATCTGGTGCACCATTTCCCAAGACTGAGAATAAGATTGGCCTTCGGTCTTTTGACCTAACTCTAGAATTTTTTCATCGGGACTTTCGATAAGAAGGTAACTGACCGAAGGGAGGCGAGAGATGCCTTCGGCTTGCACAAACAATTGCTCTCGATCTTCCACCCACAAACTGGCCGTTAAACCGGACAGGTAGCCAGCCTTGACCTGCTCGATCTGAGAGCTGATAAAAGAAACTCGACTTTGGTACTCTACATACAACCCGAGACCTGTCACTATAACTGTGAATAAGGTACTGATCGCTATTATCATCCCGATCAACTGTCGGGAGAGTCCAACGTAGCGTTTTCCTTTTGTCACCATACACAAATTACCATTATTGTTATCCTAGCAAACTACAATTACTCAACTAGTATAATAGTAGTCATTCATCAAATAACTAGGGAAGGTTATGAAAAAACATCTTATCGTTGCATCCATAGTCAGTTTGTTTTCAAGCAGTTATGCTTCTGCAAGCGAACCTCTTCACTACTACATTATTGCGAGCCAAGCGCAACCTTTTCAAATCGAAACTGACGGGTCATCTCACAGAGGAATTGTTTCAGATATTGTGGAAGCCGTGTTTGATGACAGCCAATATGAGATCAACTACCATACCTACCCTTTTAATCGAATGATCGACAAGCTCGATGCGAGAGAGAACCCAAACTGGGTTACCTATGGCAGCCCTAGTTGGGGGAATATTCAATCTGCGAATCTATCTGAAGACCCGATTTACAATGTAAAACACGTATTACTCAGCAGCGGTAAAAAGCCATTTGAGTTCAATACAATCGATGATCTCGATGGGAAAGCCGTGGTATTGCTGAAAGGATTTGAGTACCCGAACTTGGAGCCTTATATCCAACAAGGCAAGCTCAACGAGATTCGAGTAAAAGATTACACTGCTGCGTTTCGTGTCCTGAACCGAGCACCTGGCGACACAGTGTTTGTGGAAATGGAATCACGAATCAAATACAACCTAAACGAACAAAAACTGAGTATTGATGATTACCAGATGCAAGAGTTTGGTTCTGTAATCAATAACTACCCTATCCATTTGGCGTTTGACCCTGAGATGGATCCTAAACTGCAAAGCTTCATCAACCAACGCCTCGACCAAATGAAAGACGATGGACAGCTTGACGACATCGTACAGAGTTACTTGTAGCACCAGCGTAAAGTAGAACTTAGCAACGGATAGCTTAGTCACGTACTTTAACTCTCGTTGATGCCTGACTCTCTAAAACCGAAAAGGCCGCCCTGCTTCATACTAGATAGCAGGGCGGCCTTTTAAATGCGTCTAAGGGGTAATCATAAGCATATCCGCTATCTGAATCGACGAATCAGTGCGAAGCAATCAAATGCAGTTGCTGAGTACGAAGTTGGTGACGCACTGCCATCAGAATCTTACCCAAATGGTTCTCACCGGTTCCATCGCCGCCATCGCCCCAGAAGTGGTCTTTGTGCGAATGTTCTTTGATCACCGAATCTCCGGTGTTGGTAAGAAACAGCGCAAACTGTGGATTCTGTCTGAACTTCTCAGTCACAATGAACTGCATCACTTCAACACGAATGTCATACCAATCTTCGCGAACTTGGTTTTCGTAGTCACGACTTAAAGAGAACGCTTCGGCAGGTGTACTGGCTTCCAAAATGGTATTGCGTAGCGCTTCGGAGGCAAACTTCATCGCTTGATAATAATGTTCGCTGGTTGCCCAAACTTGATCACCCACCTTGATAGGACAAGCGGCAAAATTTGACAGGTATCCGTTCGGATCTTCGGGTTCGTAAAACAGCACTTCTTTAGCTTGAGCCACAGAATTAGACATAGCCTTCTCCTTACCAACGACATCGCATATTTTTGCTTTAACTTTAAAATTAGTGGCGTTGAATATTACTGTCAAACAACTTAGCTCAAGAGTATGCCATGTGCGTGTTTTTCATCTGAAAAGCTTAATATCAAAAGGGATAGGCTGAACGGAACAGTGAGCCAAAGAATCAAGGAGTTGATTAAACCTGGATAGGAAAAATGAAAAAATACTTATAAATCAAAGGGTGGCATTGTGCCACCCTTCTAAATGCAATGGGGATTATTAGTGAATAAGACCTAGCTCCCTCGCTTCTTCCAGACTCAAACCGCTTTCTCTAATTTCTCTTAGAGTCTCGATACGACGACGAGCTTCAGCGGACTTCATTTTCTTTTCTGGTTTAAAAGATACTTCTTCTTCAGCATCCCACTTGTTTGCAATATTTGTCATTTCATCATGGTTGATAGAATTAATGGACATGTTTTCCTCCGAAAAGCACCATGTAATGGACAGGTAATCTGTAGCAAATGCTATTTCGCTTGTTAAGAAAATCTGTACTGAAATGTGATGATTCCGACGCTTCACAAACCTAATTAATAAATGCCTCATTTAAACTTTGCCAAAGACATTTTCTGCAATTACATTTAAAAGATTCCCCATAAGAAATGTGGTTTGATCCAACTCTCATTTTCCCCGCTTTCAATGCAATAAAATCCGTTAGCTTTCACATAGGCTAAAGCGAGATTTTCGGCTTAGCCGGAGAATCAGGTTGTGGTAAAAGCACCTGCGCACGATTTTTACCCTACAGCGAAGGGAGAGATACTGTTCAAAGGCAGAGACATCTCTACGCTGAAAAGCCGTAAAGATATCTTGGATTATCGCAGCCGTGTGCAAATGGTTTTTCAAGACCCCTTTGGTTCACTCAATCCCACTCACACCATTGAGCACCACTTAACACGCCCTCTCAAGATTCATAAGCAAGTCGCCAACAAACAAGCGCTAGCAGAGCGCCTGGAAGAGTTATTAACGCTGGTGGAGTTACCCATTGAAACATTGGCTAAGTACCCTCACGAGCTCAGTGGAGGCCATAGACAAAGGGTTAACCTAGCAAGAGCACTGGCTGTTGGCGCTGAGGTCATTCTTGCGGACGAGCCCACCTCCATGCTGGATGTTTCGATTCGACTTGGCGTACTTAATCTAATGCAAAGAATGAAGAAAGAGCTCGGGATTGGCTTTTTGTACATCACCCATGATCTCGCCACCGCACATTACATCGCAGAAGAGACAGCAGTTATGTACAAAGGACAGATCGTCGAATGGGGATCCACTCAGTCGATCTTGACCAATCCTCAACACCCATACACCAAACTATTGATCTCTGCGGTGCCAGATCCTGATCTACCGTTTGGCGAACTCGTTAAAAATGAACCAAACTATTCAATAGACGCTGATCGTATTCGAGAGCAAAGCAGTGAAATACAGCATAACGTTAAGCAAATTGCTGATAATCACTTTGTAAAACAATGGGATAATGTTGCATGAATGAACTAGACACTTGGTTAGAGCGGATCGGAGACTGGTACAAAGACCGAAAGCATGATCAAGTGGACCGGTTAGAACCTTTGATCTTAATGCCTCCAGATGCGCTCTGGGGACCATTGATCACGGATGAGCAGAGCAAAGGCATCGCATGTTGGCTAGACGGGTGCCTGAGAATCTTTACTTTCTATCGCCACCTCGCAGATTCATCGAATCCGGACTTGGCTTCGCAGGAGGCCAACAGCTCAAGTCATCAAGATAAAGCCTACCAATACCTGATGTTTGCCTACAGTAAGCTGCAAGCGGTGTCATGCGACCCAAAATCAGAAGCTGGCTTGCAAGAGTGGTGTACACAGCGGCTACAACACTTGTGTGTATTGGCTTTGGAGTTTACGAACCAACAGCAAGAACCACGTTGGAAAGCCGAATCAGAGAAATTGATCGAATCGCATGTACGCTTTATGGCAACCCATCCCCGAAACGATGATCAAGGCAGCATTCAACGCCATCTCCACTGATCAAGCCCTTCTCGATCAAACATCAAATCAAAATCTCATCAGAGCTAGATCCGTAGAAAGCATGATCTAGCCTTGATCATGCTTCGGCGTTTAATTATGTAAGCTATTGAATTCTAATGATTGACTGAATTTAAGGCAAAAAAAAGCGAGTCCCTTAGGAACTCGCAAAAATCTATTCAGTATGATGTAACAAAATATGAGCCAATCTATTAATCATAAGAAAGGACAAAGGTTGTCTATTCGGGATAAATAATAATCAACTAGATGCGTTACTTTGTCATCACTTTGTCAGCGTTAGGTGCGATTTTAATCAGCACCTAATGTGTTCAAAACTATCCATTCAGCGACGGTAAAACAGGCTTATTGCGATAGGATAATCACTAGTGGCCAATCGCCATTTCATCGAGCGCAAGGAACACGTTTTCGTCTAAATGACCTTCATGAACTTGTTTACACACTTTACGACGCACCGCTAAACCAGAGATCAAACGTTCGATGGACAAGTGTCGATTGCTGGTGCTATCTCGGTCGTTGTAAAGCTCAATTAAGCGACTCAGTGTTTCGTATGGGATAACGTCCTCCCCTACTCTCAACCAATCAAGCTTCTCAATGAGCTCTGAGCACTCTTCTTTGATTGAGGCATGTGAGTGCCCTGTCATAGCAGATAAAGCCGTTATGCTGCGTTCTAGAGCCTCTGCAGAGGTATATTTAGAGAGAGTAATCATGATCTCATCAGCGTTGATTTCAACAGAGTGTTTACGCTGCTTAACTCGACGTCCCAATTTGCCTCTTGGCGACGGTGCTTTACGCTGAATTGGCTCAAACTCACCGTCGATAATCTCAGACAGCTCTTCCAGCTTCTGCTTAGACACCATCTCGTTACGAAGTGGGTTCGGCAGCGTTGGTGCCATATTACGCTTACCTGCGTTAGTGGTACGCGCTCTTGAGTAACGTAAGACCTCTTCCACGTTACATTTGATATCTACCTGATAATCGGTCGTTTTCCCTTTTTCGATCAACGCGGTGATCGTCAAGTGATAACCCCAAAGATTAACCAGGAAGGTATCTTCTTGATCCCCGACTTCACCCAATTTTCTGAGCTCGCGGATCAGATCCATCGAGAAACGACGCCAATCGATGTTACGTGCCAATTTCTGGTTTAGCTCACTGAGCAACATGCTATCTGAATGGCGACGTGCCATGCGGCTTCTAAAGTACGAATACATTTGGAAGACCAAGGTATGTTGCTTCAGGATTTCTGGCGGAAACAGGAAGAAATAGTCACGCGTCAACAGCTCTTCGTAGAACGAAGGTTCCCAAACCAGGATGTATAGGTTCGGTTTAATGCGAATTTCGCCGTCAGAACCCTCTGTAGGCGCTTCTTCCGATGCGGTAATGGTTCTAGCTAAGAATCGGAAACGATCACTCTTAAAGCCTTCTGGCATGTTCTCACTAAGCCAACGGCCTGTAAGCTCGTGCAGCTGGAAATCCGTGAATTCGATACGATCAATACTGTCGCGGATCGAATCACGAGCAGGACCGCTATCTTTTTTGCCACGTAAAGACAAAATATCAGTGATGTAGAGTGGTGTTTTGTTCGGCGTGTGTTTCGCGTCTAGATGGTAATCATCTTGGTGATGATCATGATATTGAACGGTGAGCGTGAATAACGCGAATAGCGTCATCAGATCGTCAACGGTCATGATATTTTTAGAAGATCGTGTCTCGATCACAGCGCGAGTGCCAGAGATCGAAACCATGGATTTCTGGTAGCTCTTACGAGTTCTAGGTGGCGCTAACGCTTGATCAATAATCCCTGCCCAATTGGTTGGTGAAACAATGAATTGATCCGCTTCATCTTTCATTGTTGGTGGGGTATTTAGTCCATGTTCGTTCAGTAAGCGCTTGTTTACTTTGGTTTGAGCTAGGGCTTTAGAGCGCTTTTGCTTTTCATTTTGCTTCACGCTTTCTGTCACTAAGCTGGTGGCACCCAGTACCGATATCAACTGGTTTGGGTTCACAAAGCGATGCAACATGGTTTTACCAGCAAGGCCTTCTTCAAAGCGAACGGGGATTTGTTTGAACAATCCGATATTAACTGCTGCTCTCAGCCTTTGCTGTAAGGCCGCGCGAGTGACCTGACCATCAGTTGATTCAATAATCTCAGTGGTGGAAACGTACCCGTCTTTGCTGCTAAACCCACGAAGTGAAATTAGGTTAAGAAGCTCAACTATGCTTTTGGTGACACCTTTGAAGTGTTGATATTGTTCTATCCATTCAACGGCTGTTTCAGATACCTCAAATAAATGACCATCTTTGTGGCTTCGTGCCTTAATTAACAATTTCTCTTCTGGTTTCATTTTTGATCCGTATCACACTAACCGTAATTTCACTATAGTTCCTGAATGATAAAGAAAGAATGATCATAAATAAAGAGAATTTATTGGCTTTTAAATAACTGATCTTTTTGATTAATATGATCTTAAATGATTAAGTGATCTAATGATCTGGACGTAATTTTGCTTTTAAGTGGCTGAATTTAAAGTATTAAAATAAATCGCCTTTGAAAGCATGATCATCAAGGTTCCGAAACTATGATCATTAAACTTAAGAAAGCATGATCACAGAACATCAGAACGATGATCATTAAGTCATTGTAAGCATGATCATTATTGGTTCGAAAGCATGATCATTATACTTATACAGCTTATCCACAGATCGGAATTCAACATCGGTTTCTAAATCGCTTTTTACTTGTCTATGTGGACACTTGTGGCGGCCAATCTATCGGAACAATGATCAAGAGAGCATACTTTTTATCGTTCTTACCTTTTTGAGTGCAAAATTTAGTCTCTATCCGCTGGAAATGGATTGCTTTGATGTGTTTAGCGCTGGTGGGTCTTAACTAGGAAGCATGATCATGAAATTGTCATGTTTGTGTATTCTAGGTCTGTGTCGATTGAATTTTCAATCATTGAGCCCTTATAGGCGTTGAATCCCCATTCCAAAAGCATTTGTCCGTAACTTAGCTCATAAATTACATGCTTCCGGAACTATATTTACTTGATCATTTTTCCGGAAGTTGATCATTTCCAATGTGCGGTTACTCGGATCAATATTGCTCAGTTTACGCCTTGATCATGCTTCATAATTTGGCGTTATTAATTATCTTACACTGGATGTACTCCATGATCACTCTTCCGGTTAGGCTCCAATCCTCTGTTGTTTTTTGACACCCCATCTTCTCTTCTGTTTTGAATCTTTTTGTTCATTGAGCGTTTTTAATTTTTATTGTATTGAAAATCTATAAATTCGAATGCAAATCACACCAACCGTAATCTACGGTTGTATTTCAATCGTTCCGAAGGTTTTTCACTGAATTTCCATTTACATTGTAAATAAGTGATACTGTAACATTTTAAATGTAGGCTAGAAATAACATGGTTATGCATGATAAAAACGGTGATTTTTGTGTTTGCCTAAGGCGATGTTTCATCAAATTGTAAAAATGCGGTCTATTTTATGTGATTTTACTCATAAATGAATGTTCATGTTTTTGTTGTGTTTGTTGTTAATCGCTGTACAATTTGTACTTAGTTAATCATTACGGAAACTGGCAATGAAAAGAGAACAAACGATTGATAAGCTCTATCAGCTAGCCGAACAAACTCAACAAGTTCAGGCTGACCGAATTGAGATTATTTTGGAAGAGCGAAGTGATGAACATTTCCCTCCAATGTCTAAAGCTATGATGGAGACTCGTTCTGGTTTAACGCGTCGTAAACTCGATGAAGCGATCACTAAACTTGAAGCTGATGGCCATCAGTTTACAAAGAACAACGCCAATCATTACTCGATTTCATTGACAGAAGCTCACATGTTGATGGACGCGGCAGAAGTGCCAAAGTTCCATGAACGTAAGCAGCACGCTGACAATAAGCCATGGATTATCAACGTACAAAACCAGAAAGGTGGTACGGGTAAATCAATGACAGCGGTTCACTTAGCCGCTTGTTTGTCTCTGAATTTGGATAAGCGCTACCGTATCTGTCTGATTGACTTGGATCCACAGGGCTCTTTGCGTCTGTTCCTAAATCCACAAATTAGTGGGGCAGAGCACGACAGCATCTATTCTGCCGTCGATATCATGTTGGACAACGTGCCTGAAGGCCAAGATGTCGATCTAGAGTTTCTTCGTAAGAACGTACTATTGCCAACTCAGTATCCAAACCTGAAGACAATTTCTGCATTCCCGGAAGATGCGATGTTTAACGCTGAAGCGTGGCAAAGCCTTTCACAAGATCAGTCACTTGATATTGTTCGTCTGTTAAAAGAGAAGCTAATCGACAAAATCGCCGATGATTTCGATGTGATTATGATTGATACCGGCCCGCACGTTGACCCTCTAGTATGGAATGCAATGTACGCGTCCAACGCACTTCTTATTCCATGTGCTGCTAAGCGTTTGGATTGGGCTTCAACGGTTAACTTCTTCCAGCACTTACCAACGGTTTACGAAATGTTCCCGGATGACTGGAAAGGGCTCGAATTTGTTCGTCTAATGCCAACTATGTTTGAAGACGACAACAAGAAACAGGTGTCAGTTCTGACTGAAATGAACTACCTGTTGAATGATCAAGTAATGATGGCAACCATTCCAAGAAGCCGTGCTTTTGAAACCTGTGCCGACACTTACAGCACGGTTTTCGATCTAACGGTGAGCGACTTTGAGGGCGGTAAGAAAACTCTAGCTGTTGCTCAAGACGCAGTACAAAAAAGTGCTCTAGAATTAGAGCGCGTATTACATAGCAACTGGCCTTCACTTAATCAGGGATAACAACAATGGCAATTAAAACATCTGACTTAAATGCAAAGCTATTTGGTAAAGCAAACAAACGTCGCGTAGCAACACCACAAGAAGCGCAAACAGCGGCAAAAGAACAGGCTCAAGTGATCGAGCTTTCTGTTGCTGGCGAAGATTTGGTTTCATTTGAATTGGTTCGCATTCCTGCGGCTGAAGTGGCAACTCGAACGGTTGTTTTTGAAGAGAACGCTCGTGAGCAATCTTTCTTAAATGAGCACGCGCTTTCTGATGTTCTTACAACATTGAAAGAACGTGGTCAGCAATACCCAGCGGTTGGTCGTAAGAATAAAGACGGTAAGATTGAAGTTCTTGATGGTAGCCGTCGTCGTATGTCATGTATTTTGGCTGACAAAGAGTTCCTAATCTATGTTGCTGAAAACATTAACGGCGAACACGCTAAGTTCCTATCAGACGTAGCTAACGCTCATAAACCGCTTTCTCTTTACGAGAAGGGCAAAGAGATGCAAGCGAAGCTAGATAAAGGCGAAGCTGAAGACCAGAAAGCACTGGCAAAAATGTTCCAGTGCAGTGAAGCTTTGGTGAGTGGTGCATTGAAAGCGGCCGCTTTGCCACTTGAATTGCTACAAGCTTACCCAAATGTGAGCGACCTTGGTCGTCCAACTATTGTTAAGCTGCACAAGCAGTTTGGTGGATTGACGAGTGAACAGCAGCAAACACTGTTGACTAAGTGTGACGCTTCTGAAGGTTTTGTATGGCAGCGTAGTGAAGCTCAAGGCGTAACTCGTCTAACCAAAGACGTGACAGAAACTTTGGAAGGTTGGATTCTTGAATTGGCGCCAGCGCCAGCGAAGAAAGCTTCTCCAAAAGTCGAGCTTATTAAGGGCCGCGCATCATACAGCCGTAAGGGTTCAAACTTGGCGTTGAACCTTAAGAAAGTTGATGATGCAACAATGGAAGAAATCCTCGCCTTCGTTCAATCGAAGCTCGACTAAGTCGACGACTTTTCATTACTCCTCTAAAGCCGCTTAATGCGGCTTTTTATTTGGCTGTGATAAACTGTGTTTAGATGAATCTGGACGCTAACTATGACAAACCCAACCAACACTTTTCTACATATACTTTCTAATATTGCTCAACATAACGATCACCGTTACGGCGTGGTCTTTTATGGCGATTTTGATTGGCAAAACTCTGCTGTTTTTTCCTTCCTTCAAGACTCACACAGTCCGAGCATCTTCCAGATTGGCGGTACGCCATTTGAAGGTGTGATTCATGCTCCAGTAAAAAAAGGCCAACAACTGCTTGGTCGTGAGTGTCAGGTTCTTGTTTGTGATTTTAGAGAGCAGTTCGATGCGAATGGTTTTAGTGCCGCGTTGGGTTCGTTAGTTGGTGGTGGGCTGTTGTTGGTGTTGCCGCCAAAAGTTAATGCCTCTGAAGATAGCCAGGGCTTTGGTCAACGTTGGTTAAAACGTCATTTCGATAAACTGATTTCTGTTTCACAACACAATGAAGCCGGCGATGTAGTTCAAGCAACTCACGCTCTTCCTCAGATGCAAAGCGCCCAAAACGGATTGGATAAATTTGAACAGCAAAACACGGCTGTTGAATTAGTTAAAAAGGTAGTGTCTGGACATCGTAAACGTCCTTTGATTCTCACTGCGGATAGAGGGCGTGGTAAAAGCTCGACATTGGGTATTGCCGCAGCGCAGCTGTTAGTTGAGCGTCACGGGTTTAATATTATTGTTACCGCGCCTTCAGTGAAAGCGATAGAGCCGGTATTTTCTCACGCTAGCCAAGGGTTAGAATCTTGCGAAGTGGTAAACGCTACTCACATTCGTCATCAAGGTGGCAGTTTAAGATTCGTCGCAGCAGATGAATTACTTAAATCTAAGCCTGATTGCGATCTGTTATTGGTTGATGAAGCAGCTGCAATTCCAATTCCGATGCTTAAATCCATGGTCGACATCTATCACCGTATGGTCTTTTCAACCACGGTACATGGTTACGAAGGCAGTGGGCGAGGGTTCGGAATTAAGTTTGAATCTTGGCTTTCTGAGCATCGTCCGGGGTGGAAAGGCTTTAAGCTCGAACAACCGATTCGTTGGAATATCAACGATCCGCTAGAAGCTTGGTTGTTTGATTGCTTCCTACTTGGTAATGACGCATCAGTCACTGAATCAGCGGTTGATGTAATCGAAGGCTTTTCTGCTGACGCAATCAACCAATTAAACTTGGTCGAGTTATCAAAAGCAGAATGCTTAGCTAATCCTGAGCAGCTACAACAATGTTTTTCTCTTCTTGTGGATGCGCACTATCAGACCTCGCCAAATGACTTAATGCAATTTCTCAACAATCCAGCAATCCGTTTATACGCCGTTTGGCAGCAAGATGAATGTTTAGGTTGTATGTTGGTGACGGAAGAGGGAGGTTTGGACAGCGAGTTGATTGCTCAAATTCAACTTGGAAAACGCAGGCCTCAAGGTCACCTTGCTCCCGTATTACTGGCAAACCAACTTGGCTGTACTCAGGCGGCGACCAGTCGTTGCCTTCGAGTTATGCGCATTGCTGTTTCAGCACGTCATCAAGGTTTGGGTATTGGCCGTTGGATGTTGGCTCAGTTATCACAGCAAACCAGCCAAGCAGATTATCTGGCGACAAGCTTTGGTGCGACCTGCGAATTGATTTCTTTTTGGCGTGGTAGTGAATTCGAAGCTGTACACATCGGCCACCAGCGAGATCAGGCAAGCGGCTGTCACTCGGTTCTGATGGTTAAGGCACTTAACTCAAACTCTCAAAGCTGGATTAACCAAGTTCAAAATCACTTCGAGCGTAGCTACTGTTTTCTTGTTTCAGGTTCTTTAGTTTCACTTGAAACCGATATGGTGCGCGCACTGCTGCCAAAGAGTGTCGATACCGTTAGCGAGTTTGAAACTCAGTTAGTTAGAAATTACGTGAACGGTGGCAACAGTTATGATGCGATCAGCTTCAACGTACTGAATTTGATTCTACTCAGTAACAATCGAAACATAGGTATTTCTGACTTACTCATCGCAAAGGTTGTTCAGCAGAAAGAGTGGGGGACTTGTGTCGAACAGTTTAATCTTGTTGGTCGCAAACAAGCAGAGACTCAGTTTCGTAAAGATGTCGATTCTTTGCTAGCAAATTTACAGTGTAAATAGACAAGCCATCAATAAAATAGACCGACTGCTACAAATTAGATTTACAGTGTAAATTAGAATCTTGGATTTACACTGTAAACTGCAGCTTCACATCGAACCCCGTTTTTACCCTGATTATCTGTTACATCACTTCTGTTTCATCTCTCCATGACAGCCTTTAATCTTCTAAGGCTATTTGCCTTTACTATTTGCTCTAACATCGACTCGACATTCAATTACATGAAATATTCTGAAAAACTTTTCCTATGTATTTGTAAAGGCGAAGCAAATCATAAAATGTGTAAGTCTTATTTATGAGTCATGTTTGCAGAATCGAAAGTAAGTGATGTGACGCTGATTATTCTAATAATGTGATACTCAGCGCAGAATGAATTATATAGACTGAATAACAACTGAGTCATTAGGGATACTCAATTCGAATGTGGGATAACATCGTTACATTGTCGGAAGACAAGCAACAAGTAATGGCATGTCTGCCAACCGGAACTGTGGTTGACGCAAGCTTTGATAACAAGACGCTGCCACCAACCTTGGAAGCTTTGAATGCATCAAACTATTTTCTTTTCGAAGAAGAGGTTTTGCGTTTCGTTACTCTTGCTAAAGAAGGTAAGGGTGAAGCTTATGAAGGTATCTTGATTGCCGAAGTTCGAAATGCCAGTGTTGCGGTCGAACTGTCTGATGATGAGATGTTGGCGAGTCTTGTAGTTACTGGTCCATATAATGGACACCCACTGCGTGGCAGCGACATCATCCAATGCTTATCTCAAGCTCAAATAACAAAAGGAATAAATAAGTTAGCGCTCAGAAAAGTTCTGATGATGAGTAGCAAACTTAAGCCCGGCGAAAAGTTTACTCAGCCAGTCGCTAAAGGGACACAACCAGTAAAAGGTAAAGACGCTAAGTTTGCCGCTTTGGTTGAAGATATTACTCGCCAAGTCTTGAAGCCTCGCAGCAAAGACGAAGGCAAGATTGATATGCGAGACTTGGGACAAACCATTACCGTTGGTCAAAATGATCACTTAATGAAACGTACCCCCGCTACCAAAGGTATCGCTGGCTTTACCGTTCAAGGCCGAATTATCCCACCGCTTCCTGGACAAGACAGTTTAATCAAGCCTGGAAAGGGCACCTACATCTCCCCTGAAGATCCCAATTTACTACTCGCCTCACACCCTGGATTGCCCATCATTAAAGATCGAACCATCGAAGTGGATGACGCTTTATGTGTCAGCAACGTCGATGTCTCAACTGGGCACGTTAAATTTAAAGGTAATGTCTTTGTCTCTGGCAACATCGAGCCGGGTATGATCGTCAAGGCGACAGGAAGTGTTACGGTTGGTGGCTTTATCGAATCGGCCGAAGTTCAAGCCCAGGGGGATATCAAAGTCGCGAAAGGCATTATCGGCCACACGACTAAAGAGGGTGAGCCAAAAAGTTGTAAGGTATTTAGCAAAGGCTCTATCACAGCAAGCTACGCACAGAATGCCGAGCTACAAACGGCCAATGACCTTCGACTTGGTGTGCACAGTATGAGTAATGACATTCGCTGTGGTAACAACCTTATCGTGATGGACAGTTTGAAAAAACACGGCACGCTCAGCGGTGGTGAAGCCAAAGTTGGCGGAAAAGTAGAATGTGTCTTCTTAGGTGTTGAGGGAGACACCGCAACTAAGGTACATGGTTTTGCGCGCTACGATGGTTACCGCCAAAAGATAGCCGAGCTGAAGGAAACTTATAAACACACTCAAGAGCAAACCATGGGTGTGATTCGCCAAGAGTTAGAATTTAAGAAGCGCCCGAAAGCAGAGAGAAGCGAAGAGCAAGCCCTAGAAATAGAGCGGCAACGTGAGAAGAACAACCTCGCAATTGAAAATACAAAGTCGCAGTTAGATACACTCGAAGCAGAGTTTGAAACCAACCTTGCTGAATGTACGGTAGAGGTACACGAAAAAGTGTATACCCGAGTGACGATTCAATTTGGTGATGAGACAGTCACAACCAAGAGAACCCACGGCGGAAGTGTTTTCTCATTCAACCAATACGAGATTCAATGTTCATTCAAGATGGAGCAAGAGGATATTGCTTTGTAGACTTTTGTGCTGAACACAAAGTGACGTATTGTCTAGGTGTCGATACTGACAAATAGAAAAAGGGGAGTTGATGCTCCCCTTTTGCTTTCTACTGATAATGATTTATTTAGGTGGATTGCGCGTTTTAGCTCACCGCTCTTACTCGGCCTTGTTTAAGGTCTGAAAGAACCTGTGCTTTTGGACCATCTGCAATGATGCAGCCTTTCTCCATTACGATCACTCGATCGACAATATCCAACATCGACGTTTTGTGCGTAATCAGAATCAACGTCTCGCTTGGTAGCAATTGGTTAAGTTGGTGTTTGATGTGCATCTCTGAACGGTTATCCATAGCACTGGTCGGCTCATCCATTAGCAATACTGGCGGACGGCCTAGAAAGGCTCTTGCAATGGCAATTGACTGACGTTGACCACCAGACAGCAAAGCACCACCTTCACCCACTTGGCGTTCTAAACCTGCCGGATCTTGTTGAGTAAATGCGGTTACGCCTGCACGGTTCGCTGCATCCATCACGTCACGGTCATCCACCAAAGGGCGACCTAAGGTGATGTTGTCTCTTACTGAACCGTAGAACAGGTTACTGTCTTGTGGCACACAGCCTATATTGCGTCGTACGTCGACATGATGCAGTTGCTCCATATCGGTGTCATCAATGCGTACATGGCCTTCTGTGGGCTTGTACAGGCCCATAATCAGGCGTTCTAGCGTGGTTTTACCGGAACCAATACGACCAATGATCGCCACTTTCTCCCCTGGGCTAATATTGAGGGTTAAGTCTCTAATAGAAGCAACGGGTGAATCTGGGTAGTGGAACGTCACTTTATCTAGCGCGATATGACCCTGAATAATCGGACGGTGGATATAACGTTTACCTTCTTCTTGTTCATCCGGCATCGACATTACTTGTTCAATCAAGGTCATCGAAGACTTTGCTTGGTTGTAACGTGTAGAAAGCAAAGACAGTTGAACAAGAGGACCAATTGCACGGCCGCTCAACATGGTCGCGGCAATCAAGCCACCCATAGTGAGTTCACCTTCTGCAATTAGATACACGCCAAAGATGATCATACCTACGTTAGTACTTTGCTGAACAAAGCCGGCGGTGTTTTGGATGCTGTCTGTGATGCGTCGGCTTTTGATATTCCAATTCGCCATGTGAGCTACAGCTTCTTCCCAACGGAATTGGAATTGGCTTTGCGCGCTGAACAGCTTAACCGTTTCTAACCCTGCCAAACTTTCAATCAAGTTTGCATACTTCTGCGAAGCAAGACGAGAGCCTTCTTCAATAGTACGGCGTAGTGGACCTTGGATTAGCAACGCGTAGATGATCAAAATAACCACGCCAGCAACGGGAACGAACACAAGGTTTCCGGCCATTAACCAAATGAGTGCTAAGAACATCAGTGCGAACGGTAAGTCGATTAGCGAGCCAATGGTTGCAGAGGTAAAGAACTCTCGAATGGATTCGAACTCTTGCAGGTTTTTAGCGAAAGCGCCGACAGAAGCAGGCTTTGCTTCCATGCGAATCCCTAGCACCTTACTAAACAGCTTGGAGGAAATGAGAATATCGGATTTCTTACCGGCAACGTCAATGAAGTAGCTGCGCATCAATTTGAGCAGCAAATCGAATAGGAATACGACGAAGATACCACTCGCTAGCACCCACAAGGTTTCAAAGGCGAGGTTAGGGACTACTTTGTCGTATACCAAGCGAGTGAACATGGGCGCGGCAATTGCGAAGATGTTGATCAGAATGGAGGCGATCAACACATCTCGGTAGATGTTTTTAGATTCCCAAATGGTGCTCCAAAACCAATGCCCTTTACGTGTTTTTAGAACCTCTGGTGAACGTTCATCATAACGGAACTGTTTCTTTACCAAGAAGTAGCGACCGATGAATTGTTCTTTCAGCTCTTCAATAGGAATGATGATTGGCACCATTCCGCTTTCCGCAGTAATGATTTCCGCTTCTTGCTTCTCTAAATCAATGCTGTTGAGAACGCACGCCTCACCTTGTTTAAGCAGTAAAACTGCAGGCAGAATCAGGTGAGGGATCTTTTCTAAATCGGAACGGTTTTCTTTTGCCACTAATCCTGCTCGTTCAGCAGAACGAGGGAATAGGAAAGGGGTTAGCTTTCCGTCTGATAGTGGTAGCCCATTGATCAACGCTTCGGGCGAGTTAGCTAACCCGTAATACCGGCTAACGTAGATCAGTGAGTTCAATAGTGGATCTTGCATGTGATATAACCCTTACAACTATTTATCAACAATGAAGCCTTGGAACACTTCTACGTAGTTATCAGACAGGATATCTAGCTGAGTCTGAGTTTCTATTCGAGACGCGATGGTGGTGACGCCTAGGTTGTGAGCGGTTCTAGAGATCGACGTTAAGGTGAACTTCTGTTTTTCGTCATCAAGGTTATGTGTGAACAGGTAATCTAGCTTCACATAGCTTGGACGGTATTCGTTGATGTAATCCAGTGATTGGAAGTTACGTCCGTAGTTATCGACACCAAACACCGCTTCAGCGTTGCGAATGGTGTTACACAAGAGTGCCGTGTAGTGCGGAACGTTGATGAAGCAGTTTTCTGGAATCTCAAAGTGCAACAGGTGAGCGATTGAAGCATTCTGTTCAAGCGTCTTACCGATCCAACGGATGAAGCTTGGTTGAGATATACTGCTTGGCGAGATATTAATAGCGACTGGGCTGGCTACTTCTTTTGCATTGAGCTTTTCAATCATCTTCTCAATAACGTATTGGTCGAGAATGTGGCTCATTTCAAGCTGTTCTAGCGCGTATAGATACTGGTTAGCACCGTAACGCACGCCATCTTTTTCAATCGCAGAGAACACCTCTTGGTGATACGTTTTACCAAAGGCATTGTTTGCAGCCTGCAAACGGAAGGTAATGAGGTCGTTGATGATCGCTTCTTCAACCAACATACGCCATTGTTGTTTGCCCATCACTGCGCCGTGATCGTCTGCGGTGACGTAGCCGTAAGCAAGTTCTCGATTCGCCTTGGCACTTGAGAGTGCGTTATCCACCAGCGACATGATTTCAGTACTGGTTTTACGCTTGTTGCTGTAGGTCACACCAAGAGCAATATGTGGATTCGCAGTGCCTGTTGGGTCTGAACCTAGGCTCTGGATACAGTTTACGATGCTGCTCGCGACAAGTTTCAGTTCGCTCTCATCAATGTTTGGCATGATGAAACCGAACTCGTCACTAGAAATACGAGCGATGGTGATATCTGGAGATGAAATTGAAGCTTGCAGCTGTTCAGCCAGTTGATGAACTAAGGCATCACCTTCTTGATAGCCCTTTTCATCGTACTCTTCACTAATAAACTCCGCTTTAAGTACCGCTAAACCACCTAAGCTCGACTCTTCTAACCATTGAGTTAACTGAGACATGTAGTAAGCACGGTTACCTAGCTGAGATACAGGGTCGATATACGCTCTTTCACGTAACTTCTGAGCTTCTTTCGCTTGGTTTTTAAATGCCAGTTCAACTTGAGTCGACATGTGGTTGATACCATCGACAACCAAAGTCAGATCTTTTGTCTTTGGACGGGCTAGTGGTTCGCCAAACTGATTCTTGGCGATCTGATCCATTTTGGTAATGATCAACGAGAGCGGGCGTAAAGCGCGTTTAAGGATCCAAGATATAGACACTAACCCGAGCAAGAAGATCGTGCCAAATATGCTCAGTAAGCGGATGAATGCTTGCCAAAGTTGATCGTAGGCAGGACCTGGATGACTTACGATCTCGACTTCGGCCAATTGCATCCAGCCACTGGTGATCACGCGGCGGTCATGAACAGGTTCGAACAGGTTTAGGTTGGTAAACCACTCTGGCACGCCGGTTGGCTTTACAGGGTATGAGCGGAGAATGTCTTCACCGCTGTCGAGAAATATCAATCGAACGACTGAGTAAGAACTGCCATCAAACAGGGCGTTGATAACAGACTCCACTGCCACCTTGTCCTTTTCTTCTAGGTAAGGGGCGAGAGCCAGTCCAACAGTATTAATGGTATTACTTACCTCAGAGCGTTGCTGCTCCTCTAAGTATCCACGGGTGGTATTGAATTCGATCATAAAAACTGACGTCATCAGCAGTATGAACACTGCAACCATCCCGACCACAAGCTGTTTATATAAAGTCATTGTACCTACTCATCGTAATTGATAATGGGTTTGTTTAATTTTAGAGAGCGCTCACGGGAACGTAAGTCGTTCCATAAGCTCAATCTTGAAGATTTCCCTGCTAACTTGCCGCTGCCTGCTGCCGACTTGATCAACCAAAGGTTTTTACCGTTGAAACTGTAAATTGGTCGTAGATCTGGGCGTTTGGAACCGCGTTTAATTTCAGGGTTTAAGTTGTCCAAAATTAGTGGCTCTGCACTCGGTGTTGAGTAATACGCCAACACCATGTGGAACTGATTTAGCTCCAGTGCCTTTACGTACACTAATCGTAATTTCTTATCTGGGACGCCCAGTTCAAGCAAAGAGAAGTATTTTGCGATAGTGAAGTCTTCACAATCACCGGCGTTGCTGCCTAAAAATTCCAGTGGTGTTGCCCAGTAGTCATTCTTTCCCCACAGTATGTTGTCATCGACAAAGTACATTTGGTTGAAGAACTGGTTCACCGATCTGAGCTTCTCTTTTTCACTTAATCCATCGTATGACGTCATATTTGAGCGCCATGTCGCCACTCGCTTTCCGGCTCTATCGCCGTAGGTTTTGGTCACCGCATCTATCCACCGTTGGTCGCTCTTGTTGAGCGCCACAGAGGTAAAAGAGGTGAGGACCAGCAGCAATAGCGAAATCCGAGACTTCATAGCCTCTGCTCTTGTCTATTTGCTGTGTATTGAAAGGCGTTATCAAACATCCAACGTCCTTACTCTTTTAGTGCATTGTTTTGAGCGCTTAATAGTGGCTTCAACATGTACTCAAGCACGGTTCTCTTGCCCGTGATGATATCGACAGAGGCGGTCATACCTGGAATGATTGGCAACTCTTCGTTCTGTCCAAAATTGTGTTTTTCGGTGCGCACGCGCACGATGTAGAAGCTATTGCCTTCTTCATCTTGGGTGGTATCGGCACTGATGTGCTCTAGCACGCCTTCTAGACCACCGTATTTAGTAAAGTCGTAAGCACTGAATTTAACGATGGCTGTCAGTTCTGGGCGTAGGAAGGCGATGTCTTGAGGAGCGATTTTCGCTTCGACCAATAGCGAGTCTTCTGTTGGTACAATCTCAACGATGTCCATACCCGGTTGGATAACACCGCCTACGGTATTTATGCCAAGCGTTTTAACGGTGCCGGTTACAGGAGATACCACCACAGTGCGGTTTACTCTGTCTTCAAGGCCAACGGCCGATTCGGTCATTGCAGATAGCTTGTCTTGGGCTTGATTGAGTTTTTCTTGTTGTTCGGAGCGGAAGTTCAGTGCGGCATCAACACGGCTGAGCATCGCTTCTTTGATGGCTGAACGTAGAAGAGGGATTTTTAGCTCGCTTGAGGTCATTTCTCGGCGAGTGTCGTTGACTTGTCTTTGCAGTTTAAGTAATTCAATTCGTGGTACCACCCCTTCATCGGCTAGAGGCTTGGTGATATCCAGTTCTTGGCGGGCGAATCGGTAACTCTGTCTTAAGTTATCGACACGCGCTTTAATTTCGATAAGGTCTTGTTGTTTCTGTTCAACTTGTTGATCAAAAACGGAAAGTTGGTTTTTTAGGTTATTGAGATCTTGACGATATTCTGCTTTTTGGCGATTAACCAGTTGAGGTTGAAGTTCATAAAACTTGGGTGGGAAGGCGAGCTTGCCGTAATCAAGTAACACACTTTTTTTCCACTCTTCTACAGAAAACTCTTCGTCGATAACAACACTGGTTAATGAGGCTGAAAGCATCAATACGTTGGCGGTTAAATTGGCAACTTGTTGTTCACGTTCGCGGAAGTCTGAGCGGAAGCGAGTGTCATCGATCAATAGTAGTTGTTGACCTTTTTGAACTTGTTGGCCTTCTCTAACTAAGATCTCTTTAACCAAACCACCCTCAAGGTTTTGCACCACTTGGATCTGAGAGGAAGGGATCACTTTGCCTTGGCCAACGGTAACTTTGTCGATCTCTGCCCAGGCAGACCACCCAATAGCAGCAATAAAAAACAGAACGATCACCCACAACATAATACGCGCACTGGTGGGCGTATTGAGGAGCAGTGCCGCTGTTTTATCATCGACATACTCAAGCTCGGTCTCGTTCAATTTGCTGAAATTTTTCTGACTCATAACAGTCCTTGTTCGCTAAATAAAAGTGCAAGCCTATTGAGTGTATTCTTACTTTTGATAAATGTTAAGATTTTGCTCCTTTAAATCTTTGAATTTATATATTTTTTAAGACTTATCGGTTCTTGAAATCTGTTTTATCGAGTTGGTGCTTTCTTAGTTTGTCATACAGTGTTTTTCGCGATACCTGCAGCTCTTGTTGTACTTCTTTTAAACGCCCTTGATGGCGATGTAACGCCTCAATCAAGATAATTTGTTCAAAGCTATCGGTGCGTTGGTTTAACGACTGTTGTTGCTCTTCAATGCTCATATCGAGTTCATTGTCGTCATTTGGCTCATTAGTATCGCTGTCGAGCGACGGCTGCTTAATTTGAGTCAGCACTCTGAGTTCAGCATGTTGGCGAAGCTGACGAATGTTCTCCGTCCAATGCGTTGCAATGAGTCGTTGAATCTCTTTTTCTGTAATGACGGGGGGCGGCAGTTGATAGCGACTGGCTGCACCGCGAGCAAAGTGTTTGAACAAAGATCCAATATCTTCCGTTCTTTGCGCCAAGGGTAGTAAATTAAATCGGCGTAGTTCACCTGTAATTGTAGTAGGAACTACTGTAGTTGCGATAATGATACAAGTTGCATTGGTCTTGCATGAGTTTTCACGAAGTAGAGTGGGTTTTAAGTTCGCTAACCACAGCCATTGATCTTGAGTTAATGCTTCTGTCTCATGGATATAGATCGTTCCACCTTGATGCTTCAAGAACAGTTGCAAAACAAACTGATGGAATGTCGCTTCGTCACTGCGTGGCAAATTAAACGCAGCGACAGGGCAAAGCTCCGCGGTTTGATGACTGTGTAAATCATGGGTGTATTGTGCAGTGACCCTTTTCCCTGTCCCTAAATCACCAACAAACAATAGAAGTGGGTTGGTTTTGGTATCTAGGGTGATCAATTCTCGGCGTAATGCCTGCATCGATGGCGATTGACCAATCAGTTTTGGGCCAACCTGATTTTGCATTGCCAACTCTTTACGCAGTAGGTTGTTCTCTTCAACCAGTGCGAGCTTATCCGCCGCTTTTTTAACGGCAGTGAGTAGGGCATCGACCACAAATGGCTTTTCCAGAAAATCGTAAGCGCCGGCTTTCATCGCGGACACCGCGGTTTGCACGTCACCATGTCCGGTAAGTACGATGACCTGAAAATGAGGATTTTGGCTCAGCAACTTTTGCGTTAATTGAATGCCATCCATTACCGGCATGTGAATATCGGTGATGACAATTCCGGCTTGCGTGGTATCTATTTTCTTTAATGCCTCAATAGCATTGGGAAAGCAGACGATATCGATGCCTTCAATGAGCATGGCTTGTTCTACGGAGTCTCGAATGGCGGGTTCATCGTCGACAAAATAGAGTTTAGGCATAGAGTGCAAAAGTCGAGTCCTTAGCAGTATGTGAGATTCGTTTTCTAATCAGCGATAACAACGGCGTGTTAGCCCTTATCGTTATATAACGGGATGTTTAGCGAGAATACCATGCCTGAAGGCTCTAACCGGTTCGCGCTGATCGTGCCGTGATACGCTTCAATAATCCGTTTCGATATTGAAAGCCCTAGCCCTAAGCCTTCCGGTTTGGTGGTAAAAAACGGGTCGAACAGCTGTTCTAGCTTATCGTTCGGCATGCCAATTCCGTTATCCCAAATGATCAGCTGACAAGAGTCATGGTGCAGTTGCCATTCGATGCCTATCTGTGGGCTAGCCTGTTGGTCAACGCTTTCCAGGTTTTGTTGCTCCTGCAAGATTTTCTGTTCAAGAACTTGCTGTTGAAGCGCTTGAGTCGCGTTGTGAATCAGGTTCACCAGTACTTGTTCTAGTTCGGTTGGATGAATCGCAATATTGATATCATCTGGCACCGTGCTTAGCCTCAGCGTAATACCTTGCTTGATCATCAGCGCACTGAGAATGCTGGTGGCGTTATTGACCGCTTGATGCAGGTTCGCCACATGATGTTCTTGTTTGGTGACCTTGCGAGTAAAGACTTTGAGTCGCGCGATGATGTCCGTAATGGTGTTGTTGAGGCCAATCATTTTCTCAAGATTGCTTTTCACTAAATCGGTTCGTTCCATTTCCAGTAGCTTTAAGCTGTTTTCACTGTAGGTTCGCAGTGCTGCAAGTGGTTGGTTGATTTCGTGGTTAATGCTGGCTGACAGTTCACCGAGTACCGCTAATTTCGCGGTTTGTGTCAGCTCTTGTTCTGTCTGTTTCAACTTGGATTGCGACTCTTGGTATTGAAAAAGGGTTTGTTGCAGCTGTTGATTGGATTGCTTCAAGTAGTGAGTGCGTTTATCAACGGTTTGCTCCAAGTTTTGGTTGAGTCGGGTCAACGCCACTTTCGCTACGTAGGTTTGGCGCCACGACCAAGCGATGAGCATCACCAAGCTGTAAATCACCACGAAGATGACATCGATCTGCAAGATTTTAATAAGTTCAGCTCTGGTCTCTTTTAGTGCGACAACTTGGTACTGGTTGTTGCTGACCGTTGCAGGGTAAAGATTAAAAGCACCAAGCTTGAATAACTGGTTGGCGGTGAGCTCTTTTCGGATTTCATTGGATTGAAGGTTGCTAGATTGATTGGTATTGCTAGCTTCTGACTGAGAGCTTGAAGAGCGAAAGGCTTCGATGATCGAAATTTCGCTTTGACCGTATTGGCGTTGAAGTGCGATATCCGTTTGTTGTTGCTGAGTTAATGGCAACAATGAATGATAAAGCCATGGAGCTTGGCTTGATAGAAACACCACTTGGTTAGAGTCGAGTACCACGATCTCAAAGTCGTCGCTGGTCAGGATGTTTTCGAGGTTTTCTAAGCTCACTTTTACGGTGATAACCCCGACAGTTTCTTTGTCGATATACAGAGGCGAAGACAGAAAATAACCGCGTACGTTCGAACGAGCGCCTAGCGCGACATATTGTGTGTTGTTGCCTTGAATAGCAGAAGCAAAGTAGGGACGAAACGAGAAGTTCTCACCTACAAAGGTACGAGGCTTTTGGTAATTACTGGAAGCGACCACAGTACCGCTCGGGTCGTGAATATAGATGGTGTCGGCTTGGCTTTGATTCGACCATTCAAATAGTAATTGATTGAGCTGCGCAGCGGAAATCTTGTCTGCTCGTGGTGATGAGTCAAAATAAGAGAGCAGACGTGGATCATGGCTGAGTAAATCGGGGATCTGTTTGAATTTATCCAATTCAGAGTCGATTTGTAGATTGGCTTTATTCGCTGCTTCATCGAGTTGCTGAGTGACGATTTTTTCTTGGAATTGCACTGCCATAAAGTGGGTTGCAGTCAGCCCTGCAGCTCCCAATAACAATGAGAATAAAACAAAGGGCGTCATTAGGTTAGGCAGTATTTTGGTCACTCGGATCTCAACTTGTCATCGGTTTGTATAAAGATTATCAATATGATGGAGAGAGTACCGAGATCTTGTTAACACAGAGCACCTTCTGCGAGACAAAACCATGGCTTAGACTTGTGTTTCAAAGGATTACAGCGCAAAATCACAAAAAAATTGAAAGGAGCAACCAAATGGAACTGACAGATATTCGTCGCGAATACGCTAAGGGTGGATTGAGACGTAAAGACTTGGCCGCAGACCCGATTGAGCAATTCAATCTATGGCTAGAGCAAGCCATTGAAGCGAAGTTGACGGACCCCACTGCCATGACAGTTGCTACGGTTGATGAAAATGGTCAGCCATTCCAACGAATTGTTCTGCTGAAGAATGTTGATAAAGACGGGTTCGTTTTTTACACCAACTTAGGTAGCCGTAAAGCGCACCAGCTTGAGCACAACAGCAAAATCAGTTTGCACTTCCCTTGGCATCCACTTGAGCGACAAGTTCATATTACGGGCACGGCTGAAAAGCTGACGGCTATGGAAAATATGAAGTACTTCTCGTCACGTCCAAAAGAGAGCCAATTGGCCGCGATTGCAAGTAAGCAGAGTAGCCGTATCTCAGCACGTGGGATTTTAGAAGGTAAGTATCTAGAGCTTAAACAGAAGTTTGCCAAAGGAGAGATTCCTGTGCCTTCTTTCTGGGGTGGTTTCCGTGTACGTGTGGATAGCATTGAGTTCTGGCAGGGTGGTGAACACCGCTTGCACGACCGTTTCTTGTTCTCACGCCAAGACAACAGTTGGGATATTGATCGCCTAGCGCCTTAGGCTGCTTGATCGCTTAGCTGCTTAATAGATCCAAAAATGCCGTTGATTAGACTGATCAAATCAACGGCATTTTTTTGTCTGAATTTTCAGCTAATTAGTAAATCAGTCACTGTGTAGAACAACAGATATCTGTTTTTTGAGCAGAGTTTCTGGGATCACTGAGCCTAATCCTGAGTCCAACGCATACTCAATCAATTGGCTTTTACTGCGTGCATCGAACTTCTGTTTCAATCTGGCGACATGACCTTCGACCGTTTTGATTGAAATGTTTAGCGTCGACGCGATGTACTGTGGTTTCTTGCCAAAAAGCAGTAAGAACAGCACCTCTGATTCTCTCGAAGTCAGCCGCTTTTGCAGTTTAGAGACGCGCGGCTCTGACCCCGCAAGCGATGCCTGATTGCCTTTTGTTCCTGTGGCCTGACAAACCCAATGACCAACCTCTAAGATCGCGGTATCGGTAAGCTCTTGGCCATAGAAGATGGTGCCTTGGACGTTGTCGTCATCATCAAGCCAAGGGGTTTTGGTAAAGATATGGGCGTGCCAGCGTCCGTCTGGATAAGGGTGAATATCGAGGATCTTAAGGGTACTGCGTGTATCCATTACATGTTTGTCTTGAGCCCTGAAATCTTGTGCGCACTCAGTGGTTTGACTGGGCATGTCGAAGTCGGTCAAGCCAGTACAAGTTTCATTGGGTTTTAAGCCAATCAATTGGTTGTAAGCAAGGTTGGCGTACACGAAGACCGAGTCAGTATCTTTGCAGCCCCAGCAGCCTGGAAGTTGTTCGAATAAAGAACGATGTATGGAGTTGAGTGGATCTGGCAAGGTTTTATCTCGTAAGCAGAGGTATGGCAATGATATCAGTTTCTTATAGCGCTGCAATGGCAATTAGAGTACGAAACATAAGGGGTGACTGACAGTTAAACGGACTGCTGATTAACTGTGTCGATCACGGAGAATCGATGGGCATAAAGGGTGATAATCAGGCAAAAAAAAGCCAGCCTGAAGAGGGGCTGGCTAAAGACAAGATATGCCTTGTCGACATGTAGAAGATTTTCAGTCTAATTTACGAGGGTCAGGTAAATTAAACTGAGGCATCAATTTGATACCCAGAGTGACTTACTACTCTATCGACGAATCTACTCCTAGGAGTGCTTATGCATAAGGGGGGAATTCCCCTATAAATGCTGCTCAATGTGATAATTGAGAACCTAGAGTAAATATTGGGGATTCTGAGCCTGTGATTGGGAGCCTACAGCTCTCGTACTACTCGGAATCCTAGATAGTTCGCTGCCGTTGAAGGCGGTACGTACAGTTCGTTAAACACCTTTGCCTCTTCAGGAGAGAAGCTCCACGCGCCACCCTTCGCTAGGCCTTTCTGAACGGTTGTCCATTCCCATACATTACCCACCATGTCGTAGAAGCCTGTTGGCGTTGGTAGGAATGACTTAACTGGAGATGTGCTAACGTTTGACCAAGGTGTACCCGCCCAGCCAGTATTGGCTTTGCCTGAACGGAATTGATTGCCCCACCAGAAGTTGGTGTCTTGGCCTGCTCTTGCTGCAGCTTCCCACTCTTGTGGTGTTGGCAAGCGGTAAGTGAAGCCGGTGTTTTTAGATAACCAACGTGTATAAGCTTTGGCATCGTTTTGGCTAACACAAACTACCGGTGAGTTATCAGCTTGCTTAAAGCCTGGGTTCTGCCAGTCTTTGTCTGAAACGGTTGTGATCTCTGCATTGACGAATGTATCGCAGGTGTTCATCAGCTCAGCGTCTGTCTGGTAGCCTGTGTTTTTTACGAATGCTTTGAAGTCTTGAACACGGGTTGGCGTTGCTGCTAATGCAAACGGCTGTTTGATCGTCACTTGTTGTGCGTTGTTTTCACCCAGTAGGTAGCGACCCGAGCCGACAACAATCATTTCAGGGCTCTGAATGTCGTTACCCATCGGATCGGCAAACTTGGTACCGACATTCAATGAGTTCTGCTTGGCCTGTAATACGGCTCGTAGGTTGTGATCGCGGGCTATCTTCAGCTCTTGGTGGAAAGAAAGGTAACCCTCTTTCTCAATCGTGACCATGTGCTGACCAGTTGGTAACATTACTTCAACCGGTGTACTGCCATAGTTCACGCCGTTGATAGAAACCTTGTCGTTGTATTGATTTGAACGTACCACCAAGTTAACCCAAGCGACTTCTTTTTGCTGGTCGTTGGTTTGCTGCTCGCTTTGCGTGAAACAGTTTGATGACTGAATACCAAGTAGGCGACAAGGGGTGTTCTTATCTGGACGAGTTTCTAGGTTCGCCGCAATCACCGCTCGGTAACGGTTATCTTCAGAGAAGCCAGAGGATTTCACTTTGTGTTGCACAACGTGAATATTTAGCGAAGCAGACGCAAGGTGCTCTTTCACTGTTTTCGATTCAGTCGCGTTGTCCACTAGGCTGTGTTGGAACTGTTTTACCGCTTTTTGAAGTGCCAAGGTCACCGTTTGGTCTGAACACTGCGCCAGTGTCATATCGCTGCTGCAACGGTTGGTAAAGCTAACCGTTTGCTCTTCCGTTTGAGTGATCTCGTTTCTTAGTAGCTCTGCTCTTGCTCTTAGCTTGTCTTGGTTCAGGTTTGCGATTGAAGCTTCTGCTGCGGTTTTCTCGGCTTGGATAACCTCAAGCTCCATCACCAAGTCTTGCTGCTTCTGATCTGAGTCTGAAATCGCAAGCTTGCCTTCTTTTACGGTTTTCCAAGCCCCTTGGAAGCGGTTTTGAGCGGGCGAGATATCGAAATCGGGCTCATCAATCATGCGCGTGTAATCTTGCTCTAGGCTGGCTTTCGCTTTTGCGAGTGTTTGCTCTGCTTGAGCCGATAACTCAGCTAGACGTGCCGTTTGCTGCGCCTGATTGTCGACTTCATTTTGTTTATCAGCCAATTTCTTCTCAACAGCCGTTAAGTCGGCATGCTTTTCGAAAAGTGAGCTTTCAATGTCGGTGACAGATGACGCGATCGCTGGTGGTGTTGCCTCAGCAAAAACAGCTGGCGTCATTAAGCAGGGAGCAAGTGCAAATAATAGAGTAGGAAGACCTTGGCGCATGATGGGCTACTTCAATCGTAATTTAGGTTAATCGAATATTCTAAACGAAAACGCCATTTCGTCTGCAGCTACTGTTTATAACTATAAAACAAGGTTATAACGACCATACAAGTTTGTAACGATCATACAGTTTATAACTATCAACAAAATGGCGAGTGTTCATTCAGCTTTGTGAAATAGGCACGGCTATCTGATATAGAGCTAAGCGTTTTGTATCGGCTCAGCTCTATGTAGAAAGGGTGTTTAGCTTTCTTTACTAGGAAGAAGCTTAACCCAAATCGTGTCGCTGCCGTTGATGGTAACTGTGCGGTTATAAGACTCGTAACCTGGCTTTGAAATAGTTACTTGGTGACGACCACTTGGTAGCGCAACCTCAAGAGGTGTACTGCCATACTTGATGCCGTTAATGGTGACTGAATCATTGTACTGATCAGAACGAACGGTCACATTTGCCCATTGCTTGTCATTTTTCTTAACGACAGCGGCTTGACTGCCTGTTAGACAGTAGCGAGTAGACACGTTCAACAAGTTACAAGCGGCAATGGCTTCAGGTTTCGCTTGAAGTTGAGCTTGTATCTGCATGAAGTATGCGTTGTTGCCAGAGAAGCCACTCTTGATTGCTTGGCTGTCTTGAACATGGATGTTCAGTTGAACACCTTGCAAGTTTTGCTTCGCTAGTGTGCTTTCTGTGAGCTGTTCAAGTAATTGGGTCTTGAACGTTTGAACGGCTTTTTGGTTCGTTAGGTGTTTACCTTGAGATGTACATTCACCGAGTGTCATTGTTGATGCACATGTGGTGGTGTAGCTGGTTTCAAGAACGGCACTTTCACGAAGTTCTGTTGCAATACGTTTAACACGAGCTTCAACTTTTGATTCTCTCAAGTTAGCCAGCTCATTATTAAGACGCGCTTGCTTTTGCTTGATTTGAGAAAGGTGAATTTCACCCTCGTTCATCGCTTGTTGGTTATCTAACTGAGACGATTGATTCTCTTTAACTGCCGCCCAAGCATCTTGGTAGCTTTTTTGGAAAGAGACCAAATCAGTTTCTGGATCTTCAAGTAAGCGACTGTACTGTTTGTCGAGTACAGACTTAGCTCTGTTACGTTTTGCCTTAAGTTCTTCACCTTCGCGCAACAACTTACTATTTTTGTTTTGTAGTTGTTTTAGGTTTTCAGTCGCCGATACTTTGGTTGCTGAAATACGCTCAATATCTGAGTTTTTCTCTGTTAGCTTTGCATCGATAGCTGAAACGGGATCGACTTGATTCAGTTCTTCAGCGGATACCGATGCAGATACCCAAAGTGGGGATAGCGCAAGTAAAAGCGCTGAAATTCGAAAGTTAGTCATAGGTCCCTGCAACTTATAGATTGAAATTGGCTCGTTAATAAAGTGTCTACTTCCTAGTTGTGAGTCACTAGTTATTAGCAATTAACACAGTACCCGTCTTTATACCGTTTTATTGCTATCCAATCTACTCAAAAGCCAAGTTTCGGTACTTCGGATACACTTTTTACAGGTTTATCGCCAATTATTTGAGCTATATAAGAAAATTTATTCATTATGTTAGGGCGCTGAAGTATTTATTGATGACATGGTTTTTCGTGCCGGTGTACTTGCTTGTATGAGTGCTTGTGAAGCCCCTAAACTCACCGGAACGATTGGTTTTACAATGGCCGTAGTTTATACACTCTTGATCATCTTTCCGGAGGCATGATCAAGACGATCGCGATAATGATCTTTTGCTAAAGGCGAGGAAATGACTCTCATGATCATTTACAAATTCATCTTATGCAGATTTCAGAGTATTATTCTTACTATGTCGACCTGAGTATTTTGCTGTCATGCCAAAACCTTTACCCTTTCCAAACCTAGACTTGTCCCCGCTAGGCCTTACTGGCCCTCGCCCTGCGGAGATCATTACTTTGCCTTCGCATATGGATTGTCACGATCACCATTATTCTCAGGTGGTGATTGGTTTAAAAGGTCAGGCAGAATTTGAAGTTTGCGGTAAGGGTAATCTTATCGGGCCGGGTCAAGGTTGTGTGGTAACAGCGAGCTCTGATCATGCTTTCGGTGGGGTGGTCGGTCAGTCGGATATCCTAGTGCTCAACATGCCAGTGCCAACCGATGATGACCCTCTGATGTTAGAGAAGATTAACCAGTTAGAATCATCGAACGTCTACTTCCAATTAGATGCGCAAATTCAAAAGCTTATCCATATGTTGGTGCAAGAAATGCAGGCGAGCCCGGATGATCTATTGTTAAGCCGTGCCTGTAATGACACGGTGATCGCTCTGATGCAAAGGCACATCTCGGCATTTGAAACCTCAATTAAAGACTCGCGTTTTGATCTTGAAGCACTGGATCGCTACATCGAGCAACACCTCGCGAATAAGATCTCTGTCGCTCAGCTTGCAGGAAGCGTGTTCTTGGGTGAAAGCCAGTTCCATATGCTGTTCAAAGAGCAAATGGGCATTACCCCTCACCAGTATGTTCTTGGTAAGCGTATTGACCGCTCTCGCCGCTTGATCGAACAAGGCAATCTGAGCCTTGGTCAGGTTGCAGAACTTGCTGGTTTCTCCGGTCAATCCTCCTTTACTCACACCTTTTCACGCCTTCAAGGCATGTCACCATCCCAATACAAAAAGAAAATTTCTGTTAAATAGTGAAACAAAACGGCATATTATTTTAAAGTTTCATATGTGACGTTGTGTTTGTTTTGTTAATAAAGCGAGTTTTTAGCAAAAAACTCGGAGTTTTTGACAAGTAATCCTTATATACTCTAAATACACTGCAGCCATTGTAGAGATCCCGGGCTAATTCCGGGTGTGAGATTAAGGAAAACGCATGTTTACAGCTACTGATGTGTTAAAGCCAGAATTCAATGAGCAGTCGCTTAGTGATCTATGGTCGCTTATCTCACCATTATATATGGTGGATGAAACCCAATGGCTAGAGCAACTTCTGCCGCTAGCTACCCCTTCTGAGTCTGAAAAGCAGCAAATTACAGACAAAACGACGTCGTTGATTGAGTCTATCCGTGCGGATAAAACATCTATTCAGATGATCGACGCCTTGTTGCTTGAATACAGTTTAGATACTCAAGAAGGCATCTTGCTAATGTGTCTGGCGGAAGCCTTGATGCGTATTCCTGATTCGGCAACCGCTGATGCTCTGATTCGCGACAAACTTAGCGTTGCGGATTGGAAATCTCACCTGAAGAATTCTGACTCGGTTTTTGTTAACGCATCAACTTGGGGCCTAATGCTAACAGGCAAGGTGGTTGGACTTTCATCTAAAGAGCAGAGTGCAGGTCAAGCGGTAAACCGCTTAGTGAACAAGCTTTCTGAGCCGGTGATTCGTAAAGCGATGCACCAAGCGATGAAGGTGATGGGTCACCAATTCGTTCTTGGCCGCAGCATTGCGGAAGCACAAAAGAACGGTAAGTCTATGCGTGACAAAGGTTTTACCTACTCATACGACATGCTAGGTGAAGCGGCACTGACTACAGCTGACGCAAACAAATACTTCAAAGATTACCTAATGGCGATTGAAGCCGTAGGTCGAGACACTTATGTCTCTTCAAAATCTAGTCCAGCGCCATCGGTATCTATCAAGCTTTCTGCGCTTCACCCACGTTATGAAGTGGCGAACGAAGACCGCGTACTGACTGAACTTTGCGACACGCTAGAGCAACTATTGCGCCGCGCAGTAGAGCTCGATGTTGCGATTACGATTGATGCGGAAGAAGCGGATCGCCTAGAGCTTTCTCTTAAATTATTCGAAAAACTGTACCGCACTGACCTTGTAAAAGGTTGGGGTAAATTTGGTCTGGTTATTCAAGCATACTCAAAGCGTGCACTTCCGGTTCTAGTATGGCTAAACCGCCTAGCGAAAGAGCAGGGTGATTTGATCCCGCTTCGCTTAGTGAAAGGTGCTTACTGGGACAGCGAAATCAAATGGTCGCAACAAGCGGGCTTTACTGATTACCCAGTTTACACACGCAAAGAAGCGACAGACGTAGCTTACCTTGCATGTGCGCGTTACCTATTGAGCCCAAGCGTTCGTGGCAATATCTTCCCGCAGTTTGCGAGCCACAATGCTCATACGGTTTCTGCTATTGCCGTCATGACCGACCATAAAGACTTTGAATTCCAACGCTTACACGGCATGGGTGATTCTCTGTACAACCATGCGATGGAAGCTTACCAACAGTCAGTACGTATCTACGCTCCTGTTGGCAGCCACAAAGATCTACTGCCATACCTAGTACGTCGCTTGCTAGAAAACGGCGCAAACAGCTCGTTTGTCCACCGTCTAGTTGATGCGCGTTGCCCTGTGGCAGAGCTGACTCAACACCCTGTCGATATGCTTCTGGCGTTCGATACATTGCACAACACTAAGATTCCTCTGCCTCCAGCGGTTTTCCCTGAGCGTAAGAACTCTTACGGTGTGAACATTGATATTGAAAGCGAAGCGCATCAGTTTGAAGAGCAAGTAAAAGGCTTCCTAAACAATCAATGGACTGCGGGCCCTGTGATCAACGGTGAATCTCTTGCCGAAAGCATGATCAAGGCTGATCAGAACGTTGAGCAAGTGACAGCACCTTATGATCGTCGTATTAATGTGGGTCAGGTGGCTTTCGCTAACCTTGATCATGTTTCCGCAGCGATCACTGGCGCAGACGCAGTATTCGCTGATTGGAACGCAACATCGGTTGAAACCAAAGCGGCGGCACTTGATAAGTTAGCTGACTTGATGGAGGACAACCTCGCTGAATTGGTGGCGATTTGTCATCAAGAAGCGGGTAAGACAATTCACGATAGTGTTGATGAAGTACGTGAAGCAGTCGACTTCTGTCGTTACTACGCAAAACAAGCTGACAACCTACAAGGTTTCGAACTAAAAGGTTTTGATGGCCAAACACGAATCGCTTCTCGACAAGGTCGTGGTGTGTTCGTCTGTATCAGCCCTTGGAACTTCCCTCTAGCGATCTTCCTTGGCCAAATTACTGCAGCACTAGTGGCGGGTAATACGGTTGTGGCTAAGCCTGCCGAGCAAACAAGCTTGATTGCAGCTCGCGCGGTTGAACTGATGAATGAAGCGGGCTTCCCTGCTGGAACGATTCAGTTACTACCGGGTCGCGGTGCTGAGATCGGTAGTGCACTCACCAGTCATGATGCGATTGCGGGCGTTGCCTTTACGGGTTCAACACCAACAGCACAACGTATCAATGTGTCATTAGCCACTCGTAACGCTAAGCCAGTTCCGTTTATTGCGGAAACAGGCGGCCAAAACGCGATGATCGTCGACAGTACTGCACTGCCTGAACAGGTAGTTCGTGATGTGATTCGTTCAGCATTCGCTTCAGCAGGTCAGCGTTGTTCTGCACTACGTGTGCTTTACATCCAAGAAGACATTGCAGACCGCGTGGTTGGATTGATTCACGGAGCAATGGACGAGCTGAGTGTTGGCATTCCACACCTTCATAAAACCGATGTCGGCCCTGTTATCGACCAAAACGCGAAACAGAAGTTGTTGGCACACTTAGAAAACATGACCAATACCCAGAAGAAGGTGGCTCAACTTTCTCTAGGTAGTGATTGTGATCATGGTGATTTTGTTCCACCAAGTGCTTTTGAAATTGATCATATCAGCTGCTTGAAAGAAGAACAGTTTGGCCCAGTGCTACACATTGTTCGCTTCAAAGCGAGTGAGTTGACGCAAGTGGTAGACCAAATCAACCAAACGGGCTTTGGCTTAACTATGGGTATCCACAGCCGTAACGAGACAACTTACCGTTGGATCGAAAAACACGTTCGTGTGGGTAACTGCTACATCAACCGTGACCAAGTGGGCGCCGTTGTTGGGGTTCAGCCATTCGGCGGTCAAGGTTTGTCAGGTACTGGCCCTAAAGCGGGTGGTCCTCACTACCTATACCGTTTTACAGATGTTCATTTCTCTCAATCACAAGACAAGGCATAAGGAGCAGTATCATGGTTCATCAAGTGACAGGTTTTTCTGATGCTTTGCTAGCGTGGGAACAATGGAATCTTACCGACTTTGATTACAAGAGTGCTCAGGTACTTGCGCTGAAATCAGAGATCGAAAGTCAATCTGTGCCTTTGGCTGCAGTGGCAACTTATCATCTAGAGCAAGCGTCTGCGCTGCTTTCTGAACATCACCTAATGGCAGGTCCTACGGGCGAAACCAATGAGTTGTATGCCGCAGGCCGCGGTGTGGCTTTGGTGATTGTTGATGATTGCGAAGAGAAAGTGCCGGCACTGCAAACTGCAACAGCGATGATTACTGCAGCACTATTGGCAGGTAACAGCGTTCAATTATGCAGTGATGACGTGCAGTTCAATACCTTAATTGCTGATGCTGCAAAACAAGCGAATCTACCAACCAACTTGGTGCAGGTTGCCTCGTACGACGCTGCTCAACAGCTGCTGTCTTGCGATGTACGAAGTGCAGGTTACGTGGGTAATTCACAAACGGCACAAGCTATCAATTTACAGCTTGCTAAGCGTGACGGTGCAATCGTCGGTTTAGTGGCTGAAACGGATCTGGCGACAATGAATGTTGCTAATGATCCACACCTATCGCTGCGCTTCATTACCGAGCGTACGCGAACTATAAATATAACAGCCGTGGGCGGTAACGCGACCTTGCTCGAACTTGGAAGCGAAGCTCACTAACCTTCAGTAAAATTGGCTCTAAAGACTTTTGGTTTCTCCATTTTTGGGTTTTCCCATTTTTGGTTTTCTCCCTGAGTGCTTTGGAGCCTCAATACCTAACTCAATGCACTTGTTTGCCTTTACGGTGAGTACCTTGCATTGAATTAGGCATGGAAGGCTTTCTACAAAATGAGGACTATCAAATGATAGAAAACAGTTTTGCAATAACGACGACGTTCATTGCGTATCTAATTATGATGCTAGCGATCGGTGTTATTGCTTACAAACGTACATCTAACTCAACTGACTACTTCCTAGGTGGTCGTTCGTTAGGCCCATGGCCTGCTGCACTTTCTGCTGGTGCATCAGACATGAGTGGTTGGTTGCTACTTGGCCTGCCTGGTTACGCTTACGCTGCTGGCTTTGAAGCATTTTGGCTTGCTGGTGGCCTCCTGGTTGGTACTTGGGCAAACTGGTTAATCAGTGCTAAACGCCTACGTACTTACAGTATTACAACGGAATCACTGACGTTGCCTGAGTTCCTATCTCGTCGCTTCAACGATAACTCTAAGCTGATCCAAACAATTTCTGCTTTCTTTATCCTTTTATTCTTCCTTTTCTACACAAGCTCAGGCTTAGTAGCAGGTGGTAAATTGTTTGAAACGGTATTCGGCCTAGATTACACAACGGCGGTCATTATCGGTACCGTATGTGTGGTTTCGTACACCCTGTTTGGTGGTTTCCTAGCGGTATCTTGGACTGACTTAGTTCAAGGCCTATTAATGTCTGCTGCGCTATTGATTGTGCCAATCGCAGCAATGAACGGCGGCCTTGGTCAGCTATCTACAGACCTTCATAACATCAACCCAGAGCTACTCACGCTATGGAATGATGCGAAAGGTGAGCCGCTTTCTGCTATCGCGATCATCTCGCTAGCGGCATGGGGTCTAGGTTACTTCGGTCAGCCACACATCCTTGCTCGTTTCAAAGCAACGCGTAGCAATAAAGACCTAACAACCGCGCGTCGTATCGCTGTGGTATGGACTGCGCTGTCTATGATTGGTGCAATGCTGGTTGGTCTTGTTGGTCTAATCTACGTGACGAACTCTGGCGCGCCTAAGCTAGACGATGGCGAGAAGATCTTCATGCTTCTTGTGAACGCGATGTTCCACCCAGTAATTGCAGGTATTCTACTGGCGGCAATCTTAGCGGCAATCATGAGTACTGCGGATTCACAACTTCTTGTTTCTTCATCTGCAATGGCAGAAGATCTGTATAAGCAAGTTCTGAAGAAAGACGCTACGTCAGAAGAGATTGTTCGTGTAGGCCGTTTCGCGGTTATCCTAATCTCTCTGATTGCACTTGTACTAGCGATGACGCCAGACAGTTCAGTACTTGGCCTTGTGTCTTACGCATGGGCTGGTTTTGGTGCTGCATTCGGCCCAGCTATCGTATTGAGCCTGTACTGGTCTCGTATGAACCGTAACGGCGCTCTGGCGGGTATCGTGGTTGGTGGTGTGACGATTGTACTTTGGAAACAGTTCACGGGCGGTTGGTTCGATGTGTATGAAATCGTACCGGGAATCATCCTATCGACTCTTTCTATCGTTATCGTGAGTCTAATTACGGGCGAGCCTGAAGAAGAAGTTAAGAAGCAACACGCTGAGTTCGAGAAGAACCTCGTTGAGCTAGACTAATTTACATTGTAAAACAGATGTGAATTAACAAAGAACATGAGCTAAAAATAATAGAGTCACTTCGGTGGCTCTATTTTTTTGACTATACCCCAATGCTTTGACCTTTCGACCTTGTGTTGCGTCTGGCAAGTTGAGTGTATTGAGCATGTTTACCTTGTTGGTGACGCTGGCTAAGTCATACTTCTAGGCTCAGAGCATTTCCGTTCCCACTGCGATACATTACTCTTGCTAAGAGCCGTTGAGTAAATGAATAGGAAGTTAATAGTGCCTCAAGTAATCCCGAATATTGGCTTTAACCATGAGAAAACGGCGCAAGCTGAGCTGGAGTTGGTGCCCTTGTCTCGGCTGTATTCAGAAAGCAATATTAACCACGATCCTCAATTGCCACATCGTGTCAGCTTCTTCCTGATTCTGTTTATCGAGCAAGGCTCTGGCACGCACATGGTCGATTTTGAGGACTATCCTTTTAGCCAAGGGAACGTGTTGTTCATTCAAAGAGAGCAGATGCACGCCTTTGATTTTAGTAACAAGCCACAAGGCACTGCGGTTTTGTTTACTCAAGCGTTCTTAGACAGCGTTCACGCTAATATGAAGTTGCCGAACTACACGCCTACTCATTTGAACAAGGCGCACTCGGCACTGTTGTCACTCGACGAGTCCCACCAAGAGCGGACGCAAAGTCTCATTCAGCAGATTATGACGGAGCTGAATCAGCCAGAATCCGATCCCTTGATTGTCATGTACTTGTTCTCAGCACTAGCTCTGATTCTTCATCGCCTACGACCAGAAGTGAAGAAAGACGCCTTGAGCTTGCAGCAGAACATTAAGTTTGCCCGCTACTTTGAGCTTCTTCAAAACAACTACCTGCGCGTGCGTGATGCAAACTGGTACGCCAATCAAATTAACACCACGTACAAGACGTTGAACCAAGTGTGCAAGGTCGCAACAGGGTTAACCGGCTTTGTTGCGTAATTCAATGGAACTAAATCAAGAGCCTACGATCTGATCAGCTACGTTCACTCCTTCTCGTAGCTCTATGCCTAAACCTCGTTACAAAACAACCAACTGGAAGCAATACAACCAATCACTTATTAACCGTGGCTCTCTGACCTTTTGGATTGATGAAGAGGCAATAAACGGGTGGGCGCAAAGCAAACAGAGTAAGCGCGGGAGGCCACGTCGGTTCAGCGATTTAGCTATCACGACAGCGCTCATGGTGAAACGAGTTTTTTCTATGCCACTGAGAGCTCTGCAAGGGTTTATCGACTCAATATTTAGGCTTGCCCATGTTCCATTAAGTTGTCCGCATTACACCTGCATCAGTCGTAGAGCAAAGCAAGTTGAGGTCTCATTTAAGACTAAAGCGAGAGGAGCAATACAGCACCTGGCCATTGATGCAACTGGCCTAAAGGTTTATGGCGAAGGTGAATGGAAAGTCAAAAAACACGGGACAGATGGTAAGCGTAGAGTTTGGCGAAAGCTGCATATTGCCGTTGATACAAGCACTCATGAAATTATCGCAGCCGAGCTAAGTTTATCGACGGTTACAGATGGAGAAGTCCTCCCGAACTTACTGAAACAAACACGCCGAAGTATCCTTGAGGTGTCTGGTGATGGAGCTTACGACACGAGATTGTGTCATGCTGCTATTAAGATTAAGGGAGCCATTGCGCTTATTCCCCCAAGAGAAGGGGCAGCCTTCTGGGAGCGTGGTCATCCTCGAAACCTCGCCGTGGTTTGCCAGAAGTTATACGGCTCAAATAAGTATTGGAAAGAGCGGTATGGGTACCACAGACGTTCACTATCAGAAACAGCGATGTATCGAGTTAAACAGTTACTAGGAGGACGATTGAGCTTAAGACATTACAATGCGCAGGTGGGTGAGACTTACGCGATGATAAAAGCGTTGAACAAGCTTACTGGGTTAGGTATGCCTGAAACTTGTCGTATTGACTAAGAAACACACGAAATGGGGTAGCTCTATCTATAAATTTAATTACGCAACAAAGCCGGGTTAACCGCTAAGCAAATCATCGATTCTTTTACCGTTTTAGAAATGAAGCGTCAGCTGGTGGTAACCAATATTACGTCTCAGAAAATGGCGTTGGATTTTGGGTTTGAAGATGCGAGTAATTTCGTTAAGTACTTTAAAAATCATACTCAGATGACGCCGAGTGAGTTTCAAAAGAAGTATTCCAAGCCTTCACTCTCTGAATAGCTAGTAGGTCGACACGAATCATCTAAGGTTCGATATCTACCATTTTTCTGCCTAAACCCACTCTGCCGTGAGCCTCTCTCGTTGACTAATATAGTTTCCAAGCCAACGAGAGGACTTAATAATGAAAACAATAACTAACACATTCAAATCAACACTACTAACTGCTGGCGTACTTGCTGCTTCTGTTGTTACCGGTTCTGTGGCTGCACAAGAGCTGTCTATTCAAGAAAAAGCGGTAGCGGTCATTTCAAGCATTGAAACGGGCGACGCAAAAGCGGTGAGCTACATTAACCCTGAAAAGTACATTCAACATAACCTAGCGGTAGGTGATGGCTTAGCGGGCTTTGGTGAAGTATTACAAATGCTTCCAGAAGGTTCAGCGAAAGCGCAAGTGAAGCGCTCATTTCAAGATGGTGATTTCGTAGTAACACACACTGAATACAACTTCTTCGGCCCTAAAGTCGGCTTTGACGTGTTCCGTTTTGAAGAGGGACAGATAGTTGAACATTGGGATAACTTGCAAGAAATTGCCAAGCCAAACGCAAGTGGTCGCACTCAATTAGACGGTACGACTAAAGTCGTAGATCTCGAGAAAACGGATCAAAATAAACAGCTTGTCGGTGGCTTTGTAAAAGACATCCTGATCGGCGGTGACATGTCGAAGATTAATCAGTACATCGATAACGAAGACAGCGCTTACCTTCAGCACAACCCTGGTGTAGCCGATGGCCTAAGCGGTTTGGGTGAAGCTTTGGGGGCGTTAGCGGAAGCAGGCATGCCAATGGTTTATACCGCTAACCACAAGATTTTAGGCCAAGGTAACTTCGTGTTGTCAATCAGTGAAGGCCAGTTCATGAATAACCATGTCGCTTTTTATGATCTGTTCCGTGTCGATAACGGCAAGATCGTTGAGCACTGGGACACTATCGAAACCATTCCAGCGCGTTCAGAGTGGAAAAATGAAAATGGTAAATTTGGCTTCTAAGTTGGAGTCATATTGAATCTAAAATGATTTTACAAATCGGCACTTTCATAATGGGAGTGCCGTTTTTTTGTTGGTGTATTTGATGGAAGATCGCGTTGAGGAGACGGTTTGAAGGGGTTTTACAATGTAAATTGAAACCGAGTGAATGAGAGAAATTGCATGGAAGAGGTTGGACCTTTATGGCGCTTGATGTCAAAAAATGAAACAGAAAAATGGCTATTTTTTGAACTTGGCGCTCACTTTTGTGATTAGCTCGGTGAATTGTTGAACTGAATTGGACATGATGTGTCAATTGTCAGTAACCACTAAAGACCTATAGGACAAAGGTATGCCAGATCTCTATTGCAAAGGATGTAAAAAAACAACACTACATAAGTCTATAATGAAACGTTGTGAATCAGAGCCTGAGACAACCTCTGGCCGTATGATGCAATGGACGTCAAAGCTATTTAGTGGAAACCTGCACTACGATATGGAAACTCAGCACTTCTGCCGCACGTGTAACTGCCGTTGCGAAACAGGAAGTACTGTAACCCAAGTTGGTTTAGCTTAACTTACAGTAAGCGCTCACTAACTTAGATCAAAAAACCTCCGTTTTAGGAGGTTTTTGCGTTTCTATGCGGCTTTGAGTGCTAGCTCGCCATCAATCTTCACATCCCAACCATAGTTTGAGTATTCATTTGCTAGTGCTTGAGCAACATCTTTTGATACCGTTACGTGTGTCCATGAACCAATCCCGTAAGGTTTATATGCGAGTTCTTGCGTTTTCATAATAGAGTCATCCTTTCTCTTTGATAATTCTATTATTCACTTTGGCCTATATCCTTTCTTTCGTTTCCGGCTCAACTTATTTGTTTATCGGGTCATTTCTATAATAATTTGTTAATAACTAGAGCTTGATTTATAAGGCGAGTTATCAGTGGTTTGATATTGATATTTATATTTAGTCTGAATGTAAATGGCCTGTTTAGTTTTCTAAATGTGTGAGCGAGGTTTTCTTCGATTGCTCTTGATATGGAATATACTGAGTGGAATTTAGAATGTTTAAGGAATGTTATGTCTCAGCACCAACTCGATCGTATCGATAAAGAGATACTAAGAATTCTGCATATGAAAGGGCGTCTGCCCGTTGTTGAGTTGGCAAAGCAGGTCAACTTAACGACTTCACCTTGCTCTGATAGATTGAAGCGATTGGAGAAGGAGGGCTACATCACGGGCTATCATGCTGAGCTTTGTTCAGAAAAGCTGGGACTCGATGTTCAAGTCTTTATCCATATCCGTCTCGACCAGACTAGCTTTTCGATCTTCGACAAATTTGCTCAAGCGGTTGAATTGATGCCTGAGGTGGAAGAGTGTTACTCACTGTCGGGTGACTTTGACACCATGATCAAGGTTCGAGTGAAAGACATGAAGGCGTACCAAGCGTTTATGGCAACAAAGTTAGGCACCTTGCCTGGTGTCATTCAGACACGCAGTGAAGTGGTCATTGAGGAGCACAAGAAGGGCTTTGGTGTTAACCCTGAGTTGTTGGCAACTTTAAAATAGTGGCCTGATTTCGCCTTACTAAGGTGGTTTAGATATAAAAAATGGAAGCCAATAAGCTTCCATTTTTTATTGAATGTTAGAGAAAGAGTAATCCGATAAACTTGTCCGGTTTACAGCGTAATTGCCGCAGAGATTAAGCCAATCACACCACCGAATACACCACCCCAAACCACAAGCCAACCAAGGTGTTTCTTGATCATAGTCTGAACCATCTCTTTAACCAGTTTAGGTGTCAGCTCATTCAAGCGCTGATCGATGATCGCCTCAATGTTCTCTTTGATTTCATCCATCATCGCAGGCGACTCTAGCTCGTCTTTGATGGCATTTTTTACAGAGTCACTTTTGCTGATTTCAATCACAGATTCTTGCATCTTCTCAACAAATGGCGCTTTCATTGGCTCTAGTGCTTCTGTGCCACCAAACATTGCCAACATACCGCCAAACTGAGAGTTCTCGATAACATGCACCAGTGAGTCGAATGCAGGGTTAAAGTCGATCTTCTGAATCACAGGCTCTAGATTGAGCGACTTTCCTGTCATCTCGCTGCTTAGGAAGCGGTCGATGTTACTTTCTGTAAAGAATTGCTCCATCATCAGTTGCTTGATAGCTGCCTTGAACTCTTCAAAGCGCGCTGGAATAACGCCAGAACCGTATAGGCCGGGTACTTTCTCGAACAACATGTGAATCGCAAGCCAGTTGGTGATGGCACCAGAAAATGCGAATAGGCCTGCGTAAAGCAAGTATTGGTTTGCTGTCGCATAGCCGCCAGCAAGCAGTGCTAACGCAATAACGTTAGTTAAGACACTTTTGTTCATGGTTGATCTCTCGAAAGAATATTGCGCGCATTTTAAGAAAAAAACGCCAAGAAAAAAACAAAAGGATCGATGAAGTTTGTTGGACAGGTAGAAAAGAGTACCAAATAGCAGGCATAAAAAAGGCTAGCCTCCCCCCGAAGTCTAGCCTTATTCCAGAACGCGCAAGCGAGGCGTCTTTGGTGTTAATGTCATTATATAATTACGACATAACATTCTGCTATGTGTAATTTACCGTTAATTAACAAATTGGTGTGAATCACATCGCACTTTTAAAGTAGCACAGAAATTAAGCGTTCGTAGCTTTCTCAAGATCATCGGCAATGAAGCCACCGGTTTGGTGATTCCACAATTGAGCATAGATGCCATTTTGTGTAATCAGCTCTTGGTGCGTGCCTTCTTCTACGATATTACCGGCATCAAGCACGATCAGGCGATCCATCGCAGCAATGGTCGATAAACGGTGTGCAATCGCAATAACCGTTTTGCCTTCCATTAGCTCAATCAAGCTCTCTTGAATCGCGGCTTCTACCTCAGAATCGAGTGCAGAAGTTGCTTCATCGAGAACAAGTAAGGGAGCATTTTTCAAAAGAACACGCGAGATAGCGACACGTTGACGCTGACCACCAGAAAGCTTAACGCCACGTTCACCTACTTGAGCATCGTAACCAACGTTGCCAAACGGGTCGGTTAGCGTTTCGATAAACTCATGAGCGTGCGCCTGTTTAGTCGCCGCGTATACCTCTTCGTCTGATGCCTCTGGTCGACCGTAAAGAATGTTGTCTTTGATCGAACGGTGCAGCAGTGAGGTATCTTGAGTCACCATACCAATGTTGCTGCGCAGAGAATCTTGAGTAACGCTCGAGATCTCTTGGTCATCAATTAGGATGCGGCCACTTTCTACATCGTGGAAGCGCAGCAGTAAGTTAACTAGGGTCGACTTACCTGCACCTGAACGGCCAACCAAGCCCACTTTTTCACCCGGTTTGATGTTGAGGTTTAGGTTGTTAATCACACCCTTATTCTCACCGTAGTTAAAGCTCACGTTGTCGAAGTTGATACCGCCTTGTGGAACGTCCAGAGGCTTTGCGTCTTTTTTATCTTCGATAGTGATAGGCTTAGACAGAGTTTTAATGCCGTCAATCACGGTACCAAGGTTCTCAAACAGACCACCGATTTCCCACATGATCCATTTCGACATGCCGTTAATACGCAGAGCCAAGCTGACCGCAATCGCGATTGCACCCACGGTGATCGCGTTGTCTAACCATAGGTAGATAGAGATACCTGCAATGCTGAATACCAATAGATAGTTAGCGAACTCAACGCAGATGTTGAAGCCAGTAACCAAGCGCATTTGGCGATGAACCGTATCTAAAAAGCCTTCCATGCCTTCTTCTGCGTATTCGGTTTCTCTTTTACTGTGTGAGAACAATTTCACGGTGGCGATGTTGGTGTAGCTATCAACAATACGACCTGTCATCAGTGAACGAGCATCCGCTTGCTCTGAAGAAACGTCTTTTAGCTTTGGCACGAAATGCAGTTGAATACCGATGTAAACGAATAGCCAAATCAGCATCGGGGCCATCAAGCGCCAATCTGATTCAGCAAGCATGAACAGCATCGCCGTGAAGTAAACCGTTACGTAGACAAACACATCAACCATTTTGGTCACGGTTTCACGTACCGCGAGTGAGGTTTGCATTACTTTGGTCGCGACACGTCCGGCGAAGTCATCTTGATAAAAGGACAGGCTTTGCTTCAAAAGGTAGCGGTGCGCTAACCAACGAATCGACATTGGGTAGTTGCCCAGCAAAGTTTGGTGAAGCAATAGCGAGTAAACACTGATCAAGATTGGCATCACAACCAACAGCAGCACACCAAGGCCCATAAGAGTGGACTTGTTGTCAGCTAAGAAGGTTTCTGGGTTACTTGTTGATAGCCAGTCGACCAATTGCCCCATGTAACCAAATAGCGCCACTTCGATGATCGCAATCGTCATGCTCATGATACCGAGCACGATCAGTGGCTTTTCAAAGCCTCGGGTGTAGTGGCGGCAGAATGCCAGTATTCCAGTAGGAGGTTGTATCGGCTCTCCCTTTGGAAAGGCTTCAGTAAAGCCTTCAAACTTTTTGTACATAGATTTCCCTTTATAAACTAGTGCATCTATAAGCGACTGCATCGTTGGTGCAGCTTTGTTTTTATGGTCTTGATTTAAAATTTAACTGTCTTAGTTTGAAATTATATAAGCGCCAATGGGTTCTTATCAGTATTAAGTCATTCGATGGATTTTGTTCTAGCGCCTATTTAGGCACTTGGCTTTAAAACACTAAAACTTTGTCTAAACAATGCAGGAAAGGTCCAAAGAATGTCTTTCATGACGCTTATTTTAGATTGAATTAGACAGGAAAAGTTAAGCTTATTTCAAACGTAATTGATTGTTATGCAACGGTGATAATCCTAACGTTAAATGGATTAAATTGTAATCAAAACTCGTGATAGGCGAGAAAATGGAATCAGAATATTTATCCATAAAGTGACTTAACGAATATGCATACAGTTGGTTCTTTCTGATGTGCTGTTATCTTGCAGTAAAAATTACCGATTAATCTAAGATCTGCAGTAATTGTTTGGGATAAATATTCAAATCAATATTCTTTTCAGTGAATCTTGTCGTAACAAGTTGTTTACAATTCTGAAGTAAATAAAAGATAGGGACGGTTGAAATGTTAAACCTACACAAAAAATCACTTCATATTACTAATGTTCAAAACGCCAATTGCGTTGTTATGGTGCCGCCAAAAGAGTTTAAATTTAACGAAGAAACAGCACGTGATAACGAATTTCAGCACAGAGTCGACCTGACTGAGGCTGAGGTCAAATTAGAAACGATGGCTGAATTTAAGGCTATGGTGGCTTCGCTACGTAAAGAAGGTGTGCAAGTTGTAGAGTTTGATTATCCTGAGCTTGGTGTCGAAACCCCTGATGCAGTGTTCCCAAATAACTGGTTCAGTACCTGTAGTGATGGAAGCCTATTTACGTTCCCGATGGCGTGTAAAAACCGTCAAAATGAAGTGAAGCCAAGTGCCCTTATTGAAGCGCTTGAAGCGTCTGGTCGCATTGTTAACCACAGCGAGTCTCTAGAGTCTTACATTACTCAAGGCTCTTATCTTGAGAGCACGGGTGTGATGGTTATCGACCATATTAACAAGACCATCTATGCTGCGCTTTCTCAGCGTTGTGACCGTGAAGTGTTAGAAGACTATGCGAAGCGTATTGGTTATTCTCGCGTGGTTTCGTTTCAAACGGCATTGCCATCTGGCCAGCCGATTTACCACACCAATGTAATGATGGCGATTGGTGATAATTTCTGCGTGATCTGTGATGAAGTGATTCCAGAGTTTGAGCGCCGTTTTGTGGTGAAATCTCTTGCTAAAGACAAGCAGGTTATCTCTATCTCAATTGATCAGATGAACCGATTTTGCGGCAACATTTTGCAACTGGAGACGGTGAATGGCGACAAGGTGATCGCGATGTCTCAATCGGCTTACGATGCGTTTTCTCCAGCTCAGTTAGCTCAGCTATCGACACATGGCAAGCTGCTACCATTTAACGTGAAAACGATTGAAGACATTGGTGGTGGTTCGGTGCGATGCATGTTGGGTGAGGTGTTTTTGCCAACGCGAGTGAATCGTCTGTAACAAGCACCACTTCCAGCAATCAATCTTTGAATACCACTCGATCTCAGAGTGGTATTTTTGTTTTTATCTATCACGAATAAGAGAACAAGAGTTCGATACCGGAGTAAACGCGCAAAAGCTAACGGAAATAAGCTATGAAGCGCTCTTGAAAGCTCTGTGTTCAATGAACTGCGCCGACAGTACCACGACTTCCTTGGAGTAGACAAGTGCGGTGTGGTTGAGTTTGAGGGCGTAAGTATCCGTTGCTCCTCTCAGGTTTGCGTCTTCGAGTGTGACTGTGCCATCGCCCGGGTTTCTTCCCAGCACAATACGTCCCACGCCAGCGTCGTAGGTGCCAGTAATCACGCCAATTGGCACATCATTATCGTAGTCACCAAGCCCATCATTGAGGATGTTTTTGGTCGAGCCAAAAATGAACCCAAGGCCATGATTAGAGAGCGTTTTGGCTATGGTTGCCCCATTGTGTGGCGTGCCCGCAGTAATGATGCAGGTGTCGGCGAAGTGTGGTTGGTAGAATTTAAAGTAATGACGAATCAGTAAGCCACCTAGTGAGTGACCGAAGAAGTAGACCTCATCGTGCTCATCAAAGCGTGCATTGACGAAGCGATTGAGACGTTTGGCGGCAGAAGGGAAACGTAGCGAGTTGTAAGCAAACTTGTGCGTTGTAAAGCCGCGTTTTTTGAAGTTTCTATCCAGATATTGCATGATCAACGCAGGCATATATAGACCATGAATTAAAACTATATGTTTGTTTTTATTATTCATTTATGTCCTCCGTATGATTGTGCCTCCAGTATATTTAGTCGCAAATCTAAACTCAATAAAACTTGCAGCTAGTGGGACACAAAAGACAGAGCGCTCGTTATAGACAAAGATTGGGTTACTCCGATCTCACTCCACCATAGACATCTATGGTTAAACCGCCTTGTTTGGCGTAAGTATTGGGTGTTAGACTTTTTACCTTATTGAAGCTTCTCTCTAATGCCCTTTATCGCCAAGTTCTGCAATCCATGTCGAACTAAGCTCTTTTAATATCTTACGAATCAGTTCGCAGTGTCTATCTGTTTGACTTGCCGATATCTAAGGCACCAGTAGATCTTATGATTTTGAATTTTCAGTTTTGGTTAGCTCAGTATCACCTGCTTCACTTTTTGCTTCCGGCTCAACTAATATCTTTATCACGCCTTTTTGTAGGATCAGGTTATTAGGGTAGGTGATGATGTTGCCTGAACTGTGTCGGAGAATAACGTGGAACATGGTGATATCAATGATCACACCGCTGATGTCTTCGTCTTTCTCCGCGACTTTTACTCTGTCGCCAATGCGATAAGGGAATACAAAAAATATTAGTACACTGGCTGTAAGGTTACTTAGAATTGACCATTGCGCGAATAATGCGACACCCAACACCGCAAATATGGATGATAAGAATAGCGAAATATCACCAAAACCTAAGTTAAGAACAATCGTAAACACAGCGATGAAGAGTAGAAACAGAACGATATTGAAACACTTAATCACGAACTGCTTTCGCTTCAATTCGACACGCTTATTTTCCGCTAATGTTTCTATCCAGTTCTTCCCTAAGCGTTTGATCACCCAATACCCAACGATAAGCAGCAAACCTAAACTTGCTTGCTTAAGCCACATATTGGATTGCAAAAACTCAACCATTAAATAAACCTCATTTTTTTCAAGATAACGACCTCTGCCGCTACGACCACGAGCAGCCCGATGCAAAATAGTGGAAATGCTATTGGGTTATCTGTTCCGGGTATCCCAGCGATATTGACACCCAGTAAACCAGTGAAAAAACCAGCAGGAAGGAAAATACCCGCAATGATAGAAAATAGGTACGTATTTCTATTCATTTTTTCAGCTTGTTGCTGATTTAGGTTCGCTAAAAATACATTAATTTGTTCGATGTAAAACTCAACAGACTCATTAATTCGCAGGATGGTATCAAGGCTGTTCTTTATATGACCGTTGTGCTTGCTCAATGGTGCAGGTAGGTCACTCATTAGATCCTCAAAAACGTATTTCTGTGGCTTCAAATAGCGCCTTAGTCTAAGCAGTCTTGAATGCAGAGCATTGATGGATCTTATATCGATGTTGGATTTAGATTCTAACTCGTCAATCAATAGTTCGACCGGAGCTAGAAAGGTTGAAATGCTGTGGTTGATTCCACGTATCATGCCTAGCAATACATCTGGTAATGATGCTGGACCTTGGTTCTGTTTGAGATCGGATATCAGATTACTGACCGCTTTCGAAGGAACTTTGCGTGTCGATATTAAAGTGCCTTTGTACCATAGGATACGCAGGCTTAACATGTCGTCAGGGTTAGCCCCTTCGTTTAGGTTAATCCCTCGCAGGATCATCAAAAAGCAATCATTGCCAAACTGTTCAAAACGTGGGCGCGTGTCATCGGTGAGCAGTGAGTCCACGATGGCATTTGGAATCGTATTCTTTTGGAGCCACTCTCTCAGCCCTTTTGCATCTCTTTGGCAGTGATACCATGTCGATTGCTCAAATGGAGCTGGGTTGGTGGTGTGCTCATGTGCCACACCCTCTGAAAATTGCCAGCTTGAAATTATGAAAGCGTCCATTCGTTGTCCTTAATGATATGACGTAACCATCGAGATTCGAGCACTATTAAGGTGCTATGTAGAGCCCTGTTTTTTGGGAGCGAGAGCCGAGATAACGAGTGCTTCGGGCTCTCTAATAAATGTAGCTTATTGTTTAGAGGTTATAAATTAGCACTCTGGTGTAACGTTAGCGATGGAAAAAAAAGAAAAGACCGAGGCCTTTTCTTCTATAGATGGATATAGAGATGAGCTTATTTAGGCAAGTCGCATTTTTCGACTACTCACTTAAGTAAGTTCATTAACGACACGGTGCGAAGATGTCTTGGTTTTCTCGGTATTCTTGGGTTTGAACGTCCATCAGACCAAGCAAAGAGTCGAACAGATTATCGTGTGAGAAGCTCTGTTCTTTTCCTGCTTTACGCAAGCACGTGTCACTGATGCCTTTCTCGGCAGCAAAGCCATCCGACATCCAAAAGATCAGTGGAACGTGGGTCTGTTCTTTTGGAGCGAGAGAGTAAGGCATGCCGTGTAAGTAGACGCCATTTTCTCCCAGAGACTCACCGTGATCGGATACGTACATCAACGCCACGTTGTATTTGTCGGTCAGCTTCTCAAGTTTTTTCATTGCCTGTGAGAGGAAGAAATCCGTGTACAAGATGGTGTTGTCGTAGGTGTTAACCACTTCCTCTTTGGTGCAGTTTTCAATATCGGCGCGAGCGCAATCAGGCGTGAATTTCTTATGTTCGTCTGGATAGCGTTCAAAGTAAGTAGGGCCATTAGATCCGGCAATATGATAGAAGATGATGCTATCTTGGCTAAGATCTTGAGTATCTTGCTCGAAGTTCTCTAGCATTGCCGTGTCGTAGCACACATCGTTATTGCACAACGGATCGCTGTCTTTGGCGACGAGCGTCATCTCTTTGATTCGGTGTGCGACCGCCTTGTCTCCACCATCATGTTCTCGCCAGATAGAGTGAATGCCCGCGCGGTTCATGATGTCGACCACGTTATCTTGATTGTAAGCCTTGTCTCGGTCGTAGTTGCTGCGATTCATGTTCGAGAACATACACGGCACAGAAACCGCAGTGGCTGTTCCGCACGACTGAACATCAGAGAAAAATATCGGGTTGTAAGGCTGAGTGTGAGCGTTCGTTTCCCTCTCATAGCCATGATATTGGTAGTTATACACGCGCGCGGTTTCACCAAGCACAAACACCAGTAAGGTCGGCTTGGTTGCCGCTTTGGCTTGTGGTGTTTGCTTCGCATCTAATCCTAGCTCTTGATAGGGGATAGGCTCTTTAATGTAGGTATTATTGATGTATTTGACCGCGGATGACACGTATTCGGTTGGGATGATCATCTTTTTGATGTGCGAGTTATTGCGACCAATCGAGACATAATCTTTGTAAAACAGCCCTGCAATAATCGCGATAACAATCAATGAAGAGAGCAATCCAATCGACTTCCAGACAAAGAAATCTTTCCATGACTCTCGCTTAAGCTTGGTAAACAGTAGCAGCAGTGACGGAATAATACCCATCGCGAATAACCATAAGATGGAGTGGGTACTTACATAGCTTGCTGCTTCGCCACTATTGGTTTCGAAGACGTTCTCTATCATCCCATAATCGACATAGATGCCGTAACTGAACATGCTGTAGCTGACGAGTGTTGAGGTGATCAGCAAGAAGATAAAAAATGGCTTGGAGAATATCGGCCAGTTGAAGACTTGGAAGATGAAGTTGAACGCTGCGAGGAAGAAGATTGGAATGGATAGAACAAACCAGAGGCTCTCAGATTTTGAGGACTGAACAATACTAAATAGTTCTTGGGAGAGCGGTATGTTGATAATCAGCAGGTAATATACCGCCAATATAAAGGGCAGTTTGTTTATCGACATATTTACACTTGGTAGATTCACTATGCTTGTCTCCTGCGCCTCTTATCTCTTTATTTTAGCCTCGCTATCAAGAAAGCTCTAATATCAATCTATACAGCTCAAATCGATGATGATGAGCGATAAACTGGCTAAAGTGAAATGACGCGTTTTGGGGCAGTAGAAACAAAAAATTCACTTTACTGAGTGACCTTCATGACAAGGTGGAACAGCAAAGTGAATTATTTACGTTAGGTTGTTCTACGTAGGCTCGCTACATTAGAAGTTGTAAGAACCACCTAGGCTAACACTGCTGAATGCCAGTGTCTTATCTTCGGTTTTGAATGGACCGTAGTAGTTTTCTACGCTCACAGCATCAGCTTGTGAAATTAGTCGTAGTGTTAGGTTTTCGATTGGCGTGTATTCAACACCCAGACCGAAGTGGAAACCTGTACCGCTGTCATCAGCGTAACCAGCGCTCTTGTTTGCGTTTAGGTCAACAGAACTTAAACCAGCCAATACGAACGGACGAATCGTGTTGTCGAACGTGTAACCTAGGTTTGCTGATACAGAAACAGACGTTGGAGACATTTTTTCTGTACCTTTTTTGTAGTCTGCGTAATCGTTGTAGCCAAGTTCAACGCCTACGATACGATTGAATTGGTAGCCGCCGTATAGGTTGTAGCCCATACCGTCGGAATCTAGACTACCTTGACCATCTGTATCAGAATCTTGGTATAAGCCAAGGCCGCCACCAATGTAAGCGCCGCCGTCAGTGCCTGCTGCTAAAGCTGGAAGAGAAACCGCGCTGATTAAACCCAGTGCTAATGCTGATTTTGTTATCTTGTTCATTTTTCTTACTCACTCTTTAATGTCATGCCAGTATCAATTATTTTTGTTTTGCGACCTTTCGACCGTTGATGACCATTATTCCGTAGTCTTTTATGTATTACTGTATGGCTTTGTAAGCTGAATCATTACATAGTAGAAAACATACACATCAGATTGCGTAATTAATCAGGCTGCCCAAAACAAGGAGTAAACATGCTAACGAAACAAAAGACAGGTTTGGTGGTTGTGGATGTTCAGGGCAAGCTCGCACGCCTTGTTGATGAGAGCGAGACACTGATTGCTAACTGTGGAAAGCTGATTGAGGGAGCGCAGGTTTTAGGCCTTCCTATTGTGAGTTTGGAGCAGAACCCAGAGAAGTTGGGGCCTACCGTTAGTGAGCTGAATGACCTATTGAGTGATGTTAAGCCGATACCGAAATTCACGTTCAACGCGTGTAGCGAACCCAAATTTGTTGAGACAGTGCAAACCAAGGATGTCGATACGTGGTTAGTGTGTGGCATTGAGGCTCATATTTGTGTCTATCAAACCGCAGTGGGTTTGTTGGAACTTGGGTACAAGGTTCAGGTAGTTGGTGACTGTGTTAGTTCGCGAACAGCATTGAACAAGAAACTGGCTATCAGTCGATTGTGGGACGCTGGTGTCCAAATTACGGGATTAGAAATGAGCTTATACGAGCTAGTGAAAGATTGCCGCGCACCAGAATTTAAGTCCATTCTGTCCTTGATTCGTTAACTTGGGTTTCGTTGAGGTCCGATTCGTTATTTTCCCCCTTTGAAGAGGTTCATTTGAATAACCTAATTGTATTTACAGGTGGGCCGGGATCCGGCAAAACCTCGGTCATCGACGCTTTGAAAAGCAAGGGCTATCGCTGCGCACCAGAGGTTGGGCGTAAAGTGATTCAGCACCAAGTTGAGCAACAAGGTAGCGCTTTGCCGTGGTTAGATAAAGTGGCTTTTCGTGATGAGATGGTGCGAGAAGAGTTAGCTAATTACCAAGTATTTGAGGCAAGTGAGCAACTCGTTTTCTTTGATAGAAGCATCGTGGATTCATACGGTTACAGTTTGTTAGAGACGTTGCCTATTCCAGAATCCTTGCTCAATAGCTGTAATGAGCTCGTATACAACAGTAAGGTGTTTATCTTCCCGCCATGGGACTCTATTTTCATCAATGACCAAGAGCGCAAGCAAGATTTTAAAGAGGCGGTTGCCACCTATGAAAAGATGGTGGAAGCCTATACTCAGTTTGGTTATCAGCTGGTGGAAGTGCCTAAGCTATCTGTCGAGGAACGAGTCGCGTTCATTTTAACTTCAATTGACTCAGGCGAGTAATTTCTAGCAAATCCACAACTAAAAAGCCCCGCAGTATCGACTCGATTGAGTGAATACTGCGGGGCTTTTTATTCAGATTCTATTTTGATTTAGCTGCGACAAGCTTGGCTTCGGTAACGTTTAATCACCGAGAGGTTGTCGGTCGCCGCCGCCTCGGTAGGAGTCTAAAGCAACCTTCAAGCGGCGAAGTTTATCGCGCGAGCGGTTCTTGTGATTGACCGCCATACCCATTGAAAGCACATCCACTAATGCTAGCATTGCGTAGCGAGACGCTGATGGCTTGTAGATGAAGTCGGTTTCCATGTGTTTGATTGGCAAAACAATATTCGCAATCTTTGCCAGTGGCGTGTCTTGCGGGGTAATTGCGATGATCTTAAGCCCGTACTGCTTCGCTAGTTCGGCGGTTTCGGTGATCACTGGCGTAAAGCCTGTCGCGGAAATCATCACCATCACATCGTTGGCATCTGCCGTGGCAGCAACCATGCGTGACATTAAACCATCGTTGTATGACACAACCGGATAACCCAATCGGAACAGTCTGTGTTGCAGCTCTTGAGAGGCGATGGTTGAGCCGCCACCCATGCCGATAGCAATGATCTGTCTGGCGTTGTGCAGCCAACTCACCGCGGTTTCAATGTCTTGCTCCTTGAACAAGGTTCGGTTGATGTCTAAGCTCTGCTTGATCGATTCGTAGATACCTTGATAGCCAGTTTGGTTTACCGGTTCGAGAATAAAACGCTGGCCCACCGTTAGGGTTTGAGCAAGCTTGATCTTCATATCACGCACGTTGTTACAGCCGATCGCCTTCGCAAAACGCGTAATTGTGGCTTCACTGACTTGAGCACCTTCAGCAAGCTCTGTGATACTGGCATTGGCTGCGAAATCAATGTCGTCCATGATCAGCTTGGAGACTTTTTTCTCTGCATCACGAAGAGCGGGAAAACGCTCGGTTATCTGTGAAATGATATCTACTTCTAAACTCAAGAATCCTGATCCTTTGTTGATGGGGCTAAGCCTTAGCCCCTTTAGTATATCTGATTGCTTCGCTGATTCTAGCTTATTGAAAAATCAAGCTAGAAGCAGGTTTCTACCCAGTGGCTTACCTGATGATCGTCATCGCTGATGGCAATGTAGCGCCATTTGTCGAAGGTTAAACATGGGTGTGAGGTTGAGAACGCAATCATATCGCCTACTTCAATCTCAGCAGAACCGTCCGTTTCAACAAAGGTATGCTGATCCATCACCGCGGTAGCTGTTAGCCCTTTCACAGAGATAGCTTCGCCATTGCGATAGCCGCGCTCGGCAATAGGTAAACCCGCATCAAAGGCAACATCACGCTTACCTAGACCGATCACCAGTTTGGTTGGCTCCGGACGAGAGATAACATACGCCCACACTTCCAGTGCCGATTCTAAGTCACCACCCAGTTCACACGCGTAACCTTGGTTTACTTGGGCACGTTGCAATACCTTACTTTGGGCATCTAGGTAGATCCCAGTATCGTGAATGGCATAACAACCTGGGCGGATAATCGCTAAGTAATCTGTGAGGTTCGCCAAGCATTCTGCCACCACGTCATACCAAGCCGAGCCTGCACCAGTGATAATAGGTTGCCCTGTAATTAAGCCGTCTGATGCGAGGCTTTCAACCGAAGTGAGCGCTTGGTTTAAGAAGGTACGAATGTCTTGTTCGGCATTGTCGCCATGAATCACACCCTCGTATACCTCAATACCCGCTAGAGAAAGCGCAGACGTATTTTGGATAGTTTGCGCCAGCTCTAGAACCTCTTGAGGTGAACGACAACCACAACGGCCACCCGGAACACCAAACTCGATCAGTACTTTTAGCGTTTGCTTTTTGTTGGAGAAATATTGGTTGAGTCGCTGCACGTTGACTGACGAATCCACACAGCAATAGAAATCAACGTCGAACTCACTAATAAGCTGTTCGATGATCGCCATGTTGGTTTTACCTACCAATTGGTTAGCCATGATGATTCTTTTTGCACCTGCCATTGCTGCAATTTCTGCTTGTGCAGGTGTCGCAACCGTAATTCCCCAAGCGCCATTTTCTAGCTGTTGACGGAAAAAAGCAGGTGTCATGGATGTTTTGCCGTGTGGCGACAATTTAACCTGGTGATGATCGGCGAATGATTGCATCCAATTCAGGTTATTGGTCAACGCTGATTGTTTGATAATTGCTACCGGAAGCGAAATGTCTTCATCAACCAGTCGATAAATACCGTTCTCAGATTGTGATACTGCTCTCCCTTTTTGGCCTTTTTCAGTCAAGATGAAACTATCTTTTTGATACTTTATAACATCTTTTTGTGCAGGGTTATGTTTCATTGCTGATTCCTAACATGACTTAAGTGGTTGTTATTTAATGTTTAAATATATCTGTAACGTACTTTGTGATAGAAACTATCACGCAAATTAAAATATTATGTGTGTTTTGTCACTGAAAATAATCGGCTGGATTTCTAATATAGCTCCATCAACAGAGTGGATTGAGAGAGTGAGAAATGTTGTTCGATACGATAATTAAAAATGTAGAGGTGTTTGATGGCACCGGCGAACAATCGTTTTGTGCCGATGTAGCAATCCGAGATGGAAAAATCGCCGAAATTGGCAAAATCGATCATGAAGATTGTAGCCAGTTGGTTGAGGGAGCAGGCTTAGCATTGGCTCCTGGATTCATCGATGTACACACACACGACGATACCAATGTAATTCGTTACCCAGACTGCCTACCTAAGATTAGCCAAGGTGTGACAACCGTGATTGTTGGCAATTGTGGCATCAGCGCATCACCAACGGTTTTGGCGGGCGATCCACCAGACCCAATGAACCTATTAGGAGCACAGGCTGATTTCAAATACCCAACCTTTGCCGCATATGCACAAGCCGTAGAGCAAGCACAACCAGCGGTGAACGTAGCAGCGTTAGTTGGCCACACCACACTGCGTAACCAAGTGATGGACGACCTACAACGCACCGCAAGCGAAGAAGAAATTGCAGCAATGCAAACCAATCTTGATTTAGCGATGGAGCAAGGTGCATTGGGTTTGAGTTCAGGTTTGGCTTACGCCAGCGCGAAACAAGCCAACGCCAATGAAGTAATGCAGTTAGCAAAAGTGCTGTCTAGCCATGGCGGCATCTATACCACGCATATGCGTACCGAATTTGAAGAGATCTTAAGCGCGATGGAAGAGGCGTTTGAGACAGGCCAATACGCGAAAGTACCCGTTGTTATCTCTCACCTTAAATGTGCAGGTGCAGGCAACTGGGGCAGAACTGTTGAAGTACTTGATTTGATGGACAAGGTTTCTGAGCACCAAGATGTGTCTTGCGACTGCTACCCATACTCAGCGAGCTCCTCGACGTTAGATCTGAAACAGGTGACAGAGGATTTCGATATCTTCATCACTTGGTCTAAAGCAAAGCCAGAACATGCAGGCAAAACGCTTAAGCAGATTGCTGATGAGATGAACCTACCGTTGATGGACGCAGCAAAAGCGCTTCAACCAGCTGGTGCGGTTTACCACTGTATGGATGAGAACGACGTAAAGCGTGTATTGAAATACAAGCTGACCATGGTTGGTTCTGATGGTTTACCGAATGACCCGCACCCACATCCAAGATTATGGGGTACCTTCCCGAAAGTGTTGGGTCACTACTGCCGAGATGAAAAACTGTTCGCGCTGCCAGAAGCGATTCACAAAATGACCGGAATGTCTGCGAAGCGCTACAACCTCGCGGGAAGAGGTGAGATTCGCCAAGACGCATTTGCCGATTTAGTTCTATTTGATCCAAAGAATATTAAAGACACAGCAACATTTGAAAATCCTATTTCAGTTGCTGAGGGAATCGAAAGTGTATTTGTAAATGGTGAGTTAACTTACCAAAAAGGAAAAGTAAAAAATAATCGTTCAGGCGTTTTTATTTACCGTAATTAGAATTTAATTATTTTATTAAATAGACAGTAATAAGAAAACGACGAATTAATTTAAATATATTGGAATAGAAACTGTTTTATCTATAAACCCAATATTATCTATAAAGAAGTGGAGTTAAAAAATGACTATTAAACGTTACGGTGTTGAAGGCGGCACAGGTACAGGCGGACAACATTTACCATTTGCACGCGCAACTGAAGCGGGTGGTTTCCTATACGTTTCTGGCCAGACACCGATGACAGATGGTGAAGTGGTAGAGGGCGGCATTGTTGACCAGTCTCGCCTAGCGATCCAAAACTGTGTCGATATCATGACTGAAGCAGGCTACGGCCTAGAAGACGTAATGCACGTAAAGGTTGTGCTAACAGATTCTCGTTACTTCCAATCTTTTAATAAGGTCTTCAAAGAGTTCTTCGGTGCTAACCCACCGGCTCGTATCTGCATGGTTTGCGACCTAGTTGTAGACGTGAAGGTTGAAGTAGATGTGACTTGCTACCGCGCGGATCGCGTTTAGTAATAACCTAATCACAATTACCTACTTAGAGAGTATTAGGGGTTAGTCATCCCTGTTATTATCCTTTAATACTCTCACCCTACATTTATAAAAATTACTTTAATTAAAATAGATAAAATCAATAAAGTAATTATATGAAATATAAAAATGAATGAATCATAAATAAAGTTCAAGAATGAACTCAATATTTCACTGAGAGGTGTCAAATGAACAGCACACTTTTTCTTACAGGCTTCGGCGTGTACGTATGTTTTTTAATTTGGTTAGGCTGGTTTGTCTCGCGTAATCAAAAATCTGGCGAAGATTTCTTATTAGGCGGCCGTGGCCTGCCATTATTCTTAGTACTTGGTACAACAGTTGCGACTATGGTCGGCACGGGTTCAAGTATGGGCGCGGTTGGCTTCGGTTACGCAAATGGTTGGGCGGGTGCTCTGTACGGAATTGGCGGTGCTGTAGGCATCCTATTGCTTGCACTTTGGTTTGCTCCGGTTCGTAAACTGAACTTCATGACCATGAGTGAAGAGTTGGCTTATTACGTTGGCGCTAACCGAATCGTAAAAAACGTGGTTGGCCTACTTATCTTTATCGCGTCAATCGGTTGGTTAGGTGCGCACATTCTAGGTGGCGGCATGTACCTAGCGTGGATTGCAGACATCGACCTTAACCTAGCGAAAATCATTATTGCTGCAGCATTCACTATCTACGTTGTTATCGGTGGTTACACAGCGGTTGTATGGACCGATACGATTCAAGCAATCATCCTTTTTGCTGGCTTCATTTTAATGGCGGTAATGTCTGTTGATCACATTGGTGGCATGGACAACCTTTACGCTGCGATGGACCCTGCTGCTACAAGCTTTTTAGCAATCGATAAACTGGGCATTCTACCTGCTGTTTCTCTGGCTGTGGTTATCGGTGTAGGCGTACTGGCAACACCTTCATTCCGCCAACGCATCTACTCTGGTAAAGATGTTTCAACTATCCGTCGCTCATTTGTTGCTTCTGGTGTGTTGTACCTTTTCTTCTCAATTATTCCAGCAATCATTGGTATGGCTGCGCACGCAATCGACCCATCATTGGCTAACCCGAACTACTCGTTCCCATACGTAGCTGCAACGGTTCTTCCAGTTGGCGTAGGTATGATTGTTCTTATCGCAGGCCTATCTGCAACTATGTCGAGCGCAAGCTCAGATGCAATTGCCGGTGTATCTATCCTACTGCGTGACGTGTACGTGATGTTCACAGGCCGCGTACCAAACAAAGAATCAATGTTGAACTACTCTCGTCTAGCTTTGGTTGTGGTGATTGGCTTCGCACTACTGTTCGCACTGACGTCAAACGACATCATTGGCTACATCACTAAGATGATTTCAACGGTTATGTCGGGCATGTTTGTGTGCGGTATGTTGGGTAAATTCTGGAAACGCTACAACTGGCAAGGTGCGCTTGCAACACTAGCGGGTGCTTCTGTAGCTTCATTCGTAGTAATGCTAAACGCTGACTACACAGCCTTCTGGGGCAACCCAGTTATTCCATCATGTCTGTTTGCGCTAACGGCAGGTGTGGTTGTGAGCCTAGTGACTCCGGCTAACCAAGTAACACCTGAAATGGCAAAAGCGATTCTTGATGACGAGCGTGCTCTGATGGAAATGGAAATGTCTGAGACTGGCGTACTTGAAGAAGAAGCGGCACCTCAACGTCCTGCAAATCAAACAAGCTAAACCTAGTCTCCACAACTGGTTTGCTTAATTCAGGCCCTGCTTAGTGGCAGGGCCTTTTCCCCATATATCTCTCTATTTTAGGATCGGCTATGCCTGCATCTTCTCATTTCAATATTGCTTTCTTTGGCGAATGCATGGTCGAAATCAGCGGCTCTCCATTAACCAAAAAGTTTGGCGGTGACACACTTAATACCGCACTTTACCTTTCTCGTTTAACTCAACATCAAAATCTGTCTGTGCATTACGCGACAGGCCTTGGTGGCGATGAACTGTCTCAAAATATGATTGATAGCTGGCAGTTAGAAGGTATTCAAACCAATTTCGTAGAGCGCATTGCGAATAAGCTCCCTGGTCTTTACATGGTCGAAACCGACGATACAGGCGAGCGACACTTTCACTACTGGCGCAACGACGCGGCAGTCAAATCTTACTTTCAAGCTGACGACCTGAATAAGCTTGAAATCGCCCTGACAGAGAAACAAGTCGATGCGGTTTACATCAGCGGTATCAGTATCGCGATTTTAGATGACGCCTCTCGTGAGCGCTTATTCAAAGCCATTAACGTGTTCTCAAATCAAGGCGGCAAGTTGATTTTTGATAACAACTATCGCCCGCAGCTTTGGAGCACCGAGCAAGCTCAGTACTGGTACGCCAAGTTACTGCCATTGGTAGACATCGCACTGATTACCGAAGACGACGACCTGCTGGTTTGGGGCAATGGCGAGAGCGTTCAACAACGCTGCCTTCGCTTAGGCTGCCAAGAGATCGTCATCAAACGTGGCTGTGAGCCATGCAAGATTGTTCAAGTTGAACAGGGCGATGTTGTTGAGAGCTATGTATCAGCGACTCGTGTTTCTAACGTGGTCGACACCTGCGCAGCGGGTGACTCCTTCGCTGCCGGCTATTTGGCTGCGCGCCTTACAGGTGAGAGCACTACCGATGCAGCTGAACTCGGCCACCAACTGGCTTCTACCGTTATTCAATACTCAGGCGCGATCATCCCGGTAAGCGCTATGAATCACTTAATTAAAAAATAGAAAAATAAAGCGAATTTATTATGTCTCAAGAAATGATCAACACACTTAAGCAATTCAAAGTCATTCCTGTTATTCAAATCAACAAGGTGGAACATGCGATTCTACTAGCAAAAGTATTAGTCGAAAACGGCCTGCCAGTAGCAGAAGTGACGTTCCGTACCGAAGCGGCAGCAGATTCGATTCGTGCGATGCGTGATGCTTACCCAGAGATGTGTATCGGTGCAGGTACAGTACTGACACCAGAGCAGATCGACCTTGCAAAAGAAGCGGGCAGTGAGTTTGTCGTTGCACCTGGCCTGAACCCAAACACGGTTAAGCGTTGCCAAGAGATCGGTATGCCAATCGTTCCTGGCGTAAACAACCCAAGCCAAGTAGAGCAAGCGTTGGAGCTAGGTCTTAACTTCTTGAAGTTCTTCCCTGCAGAAGCGTCTGGTGGGATCAATATGGTGAAATCTTTGCTAGCGCCTTACGTTGATGTGTCGCTAATGCCAACGGGCGGTATCGGCAAACACAACGTCAATGATTACCTAGCGGTTGATCGTGTGGTCTGCTGTGGTGGTACTTGGATGGTGTCTCCAAAGATGATCGAGAACGAACAGTGGGATGAGATCGCGGTGTTGGTTCGTGAAGCCGTTGAATTGGTTAGCTAGTCATAAGTTTGTGAGCTCATTCGTTTTAACAGGCGATAGGCTTTGAGCTCTCGATAAACAACAGCAGTGGCTGAAGGTTCTGTTTTGTGAATTGCCTCCGATAAACAAAACAGAACCCCAGTTATATAGGAAAACTAATAATGAAAAAAACTATATTGTTTCTATTGATTTCAGGTTCAGTAGTGTCCCCAATGGCGTTAGCAATGGCTCCGAATACCGATCTAAATTTAATGCCGTACCCACAGACAGTCGAGCTGCAAGCTGGGCAAGTTAAGGTAGACGGTAACTTCAAGGTTTACATCAAAGGCTTTAACTCTGATCGCGTTGAGTACACCGCAAAACGCTTTATCGATCGCCTAGAGCGCCAAACGGGTGTGCCGATTTTAAACTGGCAGGTTGATAGCGCAGACGAAGCGAACCTGATCATTGATATTGACTCGGCACCAAAGTCTGAAGTACAGAACATCGACTCTGTAGAGTCCTACAAGATTACCACTCAGGGTGAGCAAGTCACGCTGAGCGCACCAAGCCCATATGGCGCTATCCACGGCATCGAAACCCTTTTACAGCTCGTTGAAACCACAGCGACTGGCTACCATATCCCTGCCGTAACCATTGTCGATGAGCCCCGTTTTCGTTGGCGTGGTGTCTCTTACGATACTTCACGTCACTTCATTGAATTCGATGTGCTGATTCGTCAGTTAGATGCGATGGCGTCGGCGAAGATGAACGTGTTCCATTGGCACTTCTGGGACGACCAAGGCATTCGCATTCAAACCGAATCATGGCCGCGTCTGTGGTCTGAAACCGCTGATGGTAATTACTACACCAAAGACCAAGTTCGCTACCTAGTTGAATGCGCCCGTAATCTTGGTATTCGTGTGATCCCTGAAGTCTCGCTGCCGGGTCACTCTTCTGCAGTGGCGCACGCTTACCCACGCTTGATGTCGGGTGGTGAAGGTCAAAACTACGAACAAGAGCGTGGCTGGGGCGTATTTGAGCCATTGATGGACCCACTTAACCCAGAGCTTTATGAAATGCTGGGCGACGTGTTCGACGAAGTGACCGAGTTGTTCCCTGATGAGTACTTCCATATTGGTGGTGATGAGCCGAACTACGCGCAGTGGAAAAACAGCGAAAAGCACCAAGAGTTCATTGAAGAAAACAATATCGATGGCGAGCGCGGCTTGCAGTCTTACCTCAACGTAAAAGTTGAGAAGATGCTGGAAGAGCGCGGCAAGAAGATGACGGGGTGGGATGAGATTTGGCACAAAGATCTGCCCACTTCTATCGTGATTCAAAGCTGGCAAGGGCACGACAGCATCGGTCGTGCGGCAAAGGAAGGCTACCCAGGGATTCTTTCTACGGGTTACTACTTAGACCAACCTCAGCCTACCAGTTACCACTATCGTAATGACCCAATGCCAACTGGCATCACGGTTGACGATAAACTGCACAGTGGTGAGAAGTTCGTGACTTACCAATGGCAGAAACCTCGTTCTAAAGGCAGCCCACGTAAGGGAACGCTGACTATCATTGAAGCGAAAGACGGTACTTTCCGTGCGTTCAGTGATTACAACGGTAAGTCTCGCGAAGAGATCTACATCCTTGATTATGTGCCAGGTAAAACCTTTGTCGGCCACTTCGATAACTTCATGTCGTACACCGAATTCAACTTGAATCTGAATCCAAATGGGTTTGCTGAAGGCAGTTATCAGTTGATTGGTAACGTGCGCTGGCCAACCACAGGTGAAGTGATTGCGAGCAGTGATGTTGAAGGCAGCGTGATTCCTGAACCAAATGGTGGTTACCCTGCGGAATTAACCGACAAAGAAAAAGAGCTTATCTTGGGCGGCGAGATCACCATGTGGCTAGAGAACAAAGACAGCCTCACGGTCGAAAACTACCTATGGCCACGCAGCTATGCAATTGCAGAACGTTTCTGGTCTGATGCGGAATTGACGGACGAACGCAGCATGTACAAGCGTATGAAGGCGATGGATACATGGTCTGAAGTGTCGGTTGGACTTCGTCATCATGCGGACGCTGACATGCTGTTAAAACGTATTGCCAAAGGGCAGGATATTCACGACCTGCGCGTGCTTGCGAAATACACAGAACCAGCACAGTACTATGCGCGCAACTGGGAGAAGTGGAATTCTACTGAACCTAAGGGCACTTTATACAGCCAATACGAGCGTCTAAATCGCTTCGTTGATGCGCTGCCAGTAGAAAGCTACGCCGTGTATGAGATGCAAGATTTAGTCAATGAAGTCGTGACGGGTAATCAACAAGCGATTGAGCAACTTACAGAGCATTATCAACAGGCAAAAGCGGCTGCACTAGCGGCTGAAACTGTCTTCGCAGGTAACGTGTCTTCGGTCGATACCGTGGTGGTTGCAGAGAAAACGGCGGAAGTCGCAGACTTGGCGTTAACCTTGATTGCTAAAGCACAAACAGGCGAGAAAGTAAGAGAAGCCGACGTGAATGCCTACCAAGCGATACTGTCTGATTCAGCGAGAATCTACGATGAATCGATCATCGCGATTGTCCGCCCAACAGAACTGTTGTTGAAGCGGTTAGCTGAGTAAGTCGTTAACGGATTAGCGAATAAGTCACACGCCAACAAGTGAATCAAAACCGCTCTTTTGGGGCGGTTTTTTAGTTTTAGTTTTTCAATAGTGTGTGAACTCTAAACTCTATGTAAGCGGCTACTTACAATCACCATCACCATCACTATCACTATTCTGTAGCGTTAACGTGAATGTCATGCCTTGATCTGGGTTGTTCTTCGCTATTAAGGTGCCTTGCATATCCCGCACATTGTTTGCAGTGATAGCTAAGCCGAGACCCAAACCTTCGCCCATTTTTTTGTTGGTATGGAAGGGTTCAAAAATGGTTTCGAGTTGGTCTTCTGACACGCCACAGCCATTATCTTGCACTTTGATGATCACGCGTTGTTGATCGGTATGTGCGCTGATAACAATGGTCGCGGGTGTTTGATTTTGAGTGGCGTCTATTGCGTTTCGAATCAGGTTTCCAAGAACTTGGCTTAGCCTGGCTTCTTCACCCATCACCATAGAAATATTGGAGGCGATTCGTACTCGAATATCGACGTTTTCGAGATCGGCTTGGTGAATGCGTAGGGTTTCTTGCAGTGCGTCTGTCAGTGACACTGGGTATGGTTTTTCAAGTCTTTTAAAGGCGAATGACTTCAATTGGCTGGTCATGTTTGCCATTCGGTCGATAAGACTCATCACGAGATCCATGTTCGCTTTCAACATCTTGGTCTCGCCTCGTTCCATCAGTAATTGATTACTTGAAAGCAGAGTTTTTAGTCCTGTCAGTGGCTGGTTAAGTTCATGAGTGATCGCACTCGACATCCGCCCTAGTGCGGCAAGTTTGCTTGATTCAACCAGTTCTTGTTGTGCGTCTTTCAGGTCTTGTGTTCGCTCTTCTACACGTAGTTGAAGCGTTTTATTAGCATTTTGCACTGCAATTTCTGCTTTTTTACGCTTACTAATATCGATCACGGTACACAGATAATAAGTGGTCGCATGCCAAGGAAAGGCGCTTATAGAGAACAGTACCGGAAAGTAGCTACCATCGCTGCGCCTTGCCATAGTTTCGACGCTGGTTATTTCGGCCAGTTCTTGGTGTTGCTCTAGGTTCTGAAGCAATTGCAAGGTGGTTGAATTTGGATTGCCTGCCTCAAATAACTGCCAAGCTTTGATGTTACTGATCATTGAATCGGATAGTGAGAAGTAGTTCTTGGCCATGAGATTAATATCATGGATATGACCATGTTTGTCGATCAGCACTAGCCCAACGTGCGTTTTATTGATCATCCCAGACAGACGCTTTTCCGACTCTTCGATGAGTTTTTGTATTCGTAAATTGCTGAGCTTTTTCTGACGTCTTTGATAAAGAATAACCAGCAATAACAGAATGAACAGACAACCTACTGCGACGCTCCAACTTATCCAACTTGTGGTTTGGTTTAGGCTGGTTAACGGCGTTAGGTAGGTTAAGCGCCAATTCAGGTCGTCTAACTTTATGGATTGAATAAGGTAATCTTTATCTTTCAGTCGCCATACGCGAATGTGGGTTTGGTCATATAGCTCACGCTTTGTAGCGAGCGGTTGTGAAGTGAAATTTTCATTGAACCAATCTGCATTCAATCGGTGATCACTCGATAGAAAAAACTGATCGCGAGGGTTTTGAAACAAGATGGCTTCACCATCGGCAAACCATTGGTCGATCAGTAATGATAAATCAATTTGTACTGCAACAATGCCTACCACATCGGATGCTCGATAAACGGGTGCAGCAATAAAATAATCGGGTGTGACGCCTTTATTTTTGGTTACTAGGGAGATCGCACCGCCTTGCTGGTGGATCTTAGCGACAATAGTGCTGGCGCTTTTTTTACTGAGTTTGTTCCTTTCTACGCTAGAAACAAGCAAATCACCGTTTGCAGAGAGTAGATACCATCCTTTGGTGTTAGCCGCTTTGTCTAACTGAATCAGCTGTTTTTTAATGTGTTTTTGGAGGCGAATGTCACCATCAATAAAACGCACGCTGGTTTCATCGTTCGTCACGAGATAAGGCAAATAGTAAAAACGTTTGAGCGTGCGTCTTGCTTCGGCAATGTATCCAAGGAAGCGCTGTTCTGCGTAACGCTGAGCTTGTTCTAACTTCCATTGGCTTATGCCACTTTTGGTAGTTACCTGAACTAAACCAATCAATAAACAGGCAAACAGGAACAACCAATATCGATTTTTGTTAACCATTCTTGATTAAATCCTTTTTAAATTATTGAGTTGAAAAGCTGCGTTTTATTACCACATGGAAGGTTGAATCTGGAACAAATTGAAGCTAGCAAACATTATAAAACTGTTAAAGGAGTGTTATTCAAAGTGGGAGCTAGCTCCTTTTAGTCTGCGGCTTTTTTACATACCGTGGTCGATATTATTTAGGTGTAAGCGATGGGAAGAGATCATGCAACGTATTGCTTTGATTGAAGATGATGCAATTGTGCGTCAAGCAACCAGCCAATGGTTGCAGTTGGCAGGCTTCGATGTCACCGCATTTGAGGTTGGACAAGACGCGTTAGATGCGGTCGTGGAAGGTGATTTTCAGACCATCATTAGCGATGTGCGCTTACCTGATATTGATGGTGTTGAACTGTTAAGTCGCTTTAAAGATTTGGTGCCAGAAGTACCTGTTATCTTGATCACCGGACATGGTGATGTCGATATGGCCGTTAAGGCATTACAGCAAGGCGCGTATGATTTTATAGAAAAGCCGTTCGATCCAGAGCGTTTGTCTCAAACGGTATCGGAAGCGGTAGATAAACATCAAAGTGGTCAAGATAGGATAAATCGTCAAAGCTATTTGGATAACCTGAAGGGCATTGAACAAGTTCTGATTGGCCGCAGCAGAGTGATGTGTGCATTACGAGAACAAATACAAAAGGTCGCTTCAATTGATACCAACGTGATCATTTATGGTGAAACTGGCTGTGGGAAAGAGCTCGTTGCCTCTTGTTTACATAAATTTAGTCAGCGTAAACCTCATCCTTTTGTGCCACTAAACTGTGGTGCGATTCCAGAGAATCTATTTGAAAGCGAGCTGTTTGGTCATGAAGCCGGGGCATTTACTGGTGCTGCTAAACGACGCATTGGTAAGCTTGAATTTGCCGACAAAGGTACGGTCTTTCTTGACGAAATAGAAAGTATGCCGTTGTCGATGCAAGTCAAAGTGCTACGTACTTTACAAGACAATGTTGTTGAGCGTGTCGGTGGTAATCAACAGCAACATGTTGATTTAAGAATAGTTTCAGCTTCGAAATGCGACCTTTTAAATCATCCGGACTTTCGCCAAGATCTTTTCTATCGTTTGAACGTTGCTCAACTGCATTTACCTCCCCTTAGTGAACGAGAAGACGATGCTCTTATCCTTTTTGAACACTTCACTCAAGAAGCGAACAGCGAAACCCGAGCGGCCAGTGAAGCCGATCGCTATGCCTTGTTGTCGTATGCATGGCCGGGCAATGTGCGTGAACTGCGTAATGTAGCGATTCGTTTTGCGCTGGATGAAAGCCTGACCGTTGGTGATATTTTGGCATGTCGTCCTAATTCTGTCACAGAGTCCACAACGGCAGGCATCCCGTTGGCGGTTCAAGTGCAGAGCTTTGAACGGAAAGTGATTCATGATGCGCTAGTGCGTTATCAGGGACGCATCAATGATGTTATGCAAGACTTGGATTTACCTCGTCGAACATTGAACCAAAAGATGGTGCGTTATGGGTTGAATCGAAGTGACTACGTCGATTCTCAATGATCGGTTTGACAGTCGTGTTTATTGGATATTGATGAGCAATAAATGGCTCATCGTATATTTATCACTTTACAAACATTGATCACATAAATATAACATGATGTGACCTGACCACCTTTAAGGGGATGTTAACTGCGGCTTTGGATAAGCAAAAAATAGCTTACTCATTAGTAGTAAAATAAGCAAAAAATGGCTTGCTTTAGGTGGCTTTTAAAATAAATTATAATAAAAACAGTAGTTTAAAAATTGGCATTGTGCTTGCTATCTAGTGATTGTTGTTAACAAAAATATAACGTGAATAACCCTGCATGGAGAGTAACAATGAAATACAACAAGCTAGTTAAAACTTTAGCGATAGCAATGGCTTCTCTTGGCCTTATCAGTAATGCGTCAGCTGAAGAAGATCGCAGCTATATTTTAGCGACGGCCTCAACGGGTGGTACTTACTATCCGGTAGGTGTGGCCTTAGCGACATTGAGTAAAGTTAAGCTTGCGCCTAAGCAGCACTTTTCTTTAGCGGCTATCAGCTCTGCGGGCTCAGGTGAGAACGTAAAGTTGTTGAACGAGAACGAAGCTCAGTTCGCTATTCTACAAGGTTTGTATGGTGCTTGGGCTTGGCAGGGTTTAGGGCCATATGAGAAATCTGGCAGACAAACTCAACTGCGTTCAGTTTCCATGTTATGGCAAAACGTAGAACACTTTATTGTGCGTTCAGATCTAGCAAAAACAGGTACGGTAAGCGATCTAGAGAACCTAAACGGTAAGAAATTTTCTATCGGTAAGAAGAACTCTGGGACTGAAAACTCAGGTCGTCAAATCATGCAAGGCTTATCCGTGGACCCAGAACAATTTAAACTCGCCTTTATGGGTTACGGTGGCAGTGCGAGCGCATTACAAAATGGCACAATTGATGGTATGAACACGCCTGCTGGTGTTCCTGTTGGTGCGGTGACGCAAGCCTTTGCAGCACTGGGTGAAGATATTCAAATCTTGTCGTTTACCGATGCACAAATCAAACAAGCGAATGGTGATTACAATATTTGGACCAAGTATGAGATCCCAGCAAACACTTATCCAGGTGTCGATAAACCAATTACTACGATTGCCCAACCTAACTTCCTAGCGGTTCGTGAAGACATTTCTGAAGAAGATGTGTATCAACTGACTAAAGCTATCTATGAAAACCTACCTTTCCTACAAGGTATCCACAAAGCAACCAAAGCAATGGCACTTGAGAAAGGGATCGCAGGCCTTCCTGTTCCGCTTCACCCAGGTGCTGCTCGTTACTATAAAGAAGTGGGTATAGAAATCCCTTCTGAGTTGATCGTCGACTAACCCTTTGTCTTCGATTAGCCATTTATCTTTAACTCGCTATTTGGCGTGAACTGAATATTCGCGTTAATTAATTGCTTGGTGCGTTTTCATCTGTTTCGGCTACTTTGTCTGATTTGACCGTCTCCGTCTTGTTCGATTATTTGAAGTGAAAACGCACCACCTTACTTTATGGATTTTCTCTGCGCGTTTGGCTGTGGAGAGCAGGAGTTTTCTATGAGCGATTCGCTGCAGCAGGAACTGAAAAAATTCGAATTGCCTACCCGAACAGATTTCCCTTGGGTAGGCAAAGCAATAACGACAATGGGAGTGATACTCTCCCTCCTACATATTTGGTTTAATACTTTATCTACCTTGCCAGAGCTTTGGATTTCGGCGACGCATTTCGCTGGTTTCGCAATCATTTGCGCACTTTGGTATCCCGCCCATGTCTCGCTTAAAAAAAGCAAAATAGCATTAACTATCGATATTGGGATTGCCTTGGCTGCTTTAGCTTGCCTTATCTACATTCCCTTTGCCGAAGATGCGTTGTATGACCGAGGCGTAAAATTTATCGCCAGTGATTGGTTTTTCTCTATCTTGGCGATTGCCATCGTCATTGAGCTGATTAGACGCACTATGGGCTGGTTCATTCCAGTGCTTATCTTAGTGTGTTTAAGCTATGTAGTGCTTTGGGGACAATGGACCAGCGGTATTTTTCATTTTCCGGGTTTAAGCCTTGAGACGTTACTTTATCGAAGCTTTTATTCATCAGAAGGGATGTTTGGTTCGATCTCAAGAATCAGCTGGACCTTCGTGTTCATGTTCATCCTATTTGGTGCTTTCTTAGTACGTTCGGGTGTCGGTGATTACATCATTGATGTGTCTCGCGCAGCGGCAGGCAAAGTGATTGGTGGCCCCGGCTTCATCGCCGTGATTGGCTCAGGCTTAATGGGTTCGGTGTCTGGTTCGAGCGTCGCAAACACCGTATCGACGGGTGTTATCAGTATTCCTTTGATGCAAAAGGCAGGTTTCCCTTCGCGATTCGCGGCCGGTGTTGAAGCAGCTGCATCGACGGGTGGGCAGTTAATGCCACCTGTGATGGGTGCGGGCGCGTTCATCATGGCCTCTTACACGCAGATCCCTTATGTCGATATTATTGCGGTTTCCTTTGTTCCTGCGCTTATCTACTTTTTGTCTGTGGCCTTTTTCGTGCGTATTGAAGCGAAGCGTAGTGGTGTACAAAAGGTGACCTCTGGCTGTGAACCTTTGTTAAAGGTATTGCTGTCGGGTTGGCACAACCTGATCCCATTGGCCGTGTTAGTGACTTTGCTCGTTCAAGGCTTTACGCCGACTTACGCTGCGGGTATTTCGATTCTTTCTGTGGTGGTGGCATCATGGTTCTCTAAAAATCACAAAATGGGACCGAAAGCGATCATTGAAGCCTTGTCTCAAGGCGCAAAAAACATGGCGACAACGGCTGTGTTATTAGTTGGTATTGGTCTAGTTGTTAATGTCATTAGCACTACGGGAATTGGTAACACCTTCTCTTTGATGATCAACAGCTGGGCGAATGGCGAGTTACTGGTGATGATTGCGTTGATCGCACTGGCGTCTTTGATTCTGGGTATGGGGCTACCAGTAACGGCGGCTTATATTGTGTTGGGAACATTGTCTTCTCCTGCCTTGTATAAATTGATTGCTGAAAGTCAGCTGCTCGACTTGTTGGTGTCAGGGCAGCTTCCTGAGCAAGCTAAAGCCATCTTTATGTTGGCTGCGCCAGATAAGCTTGATCTATTGAACGCACCGATGGCGTTGGAAACGGCGAAAGAGATGATTGCGTTGGTTCCTGCTGATTTTGTGGAAACTCTGCTTGAACAGAGCCTTGGCTTAGAAGCAATCAGCCTCGCACTGCTTTCGGCTCACTTAATTATTTTCTGGTTATCGCAAGACAGCAACGTGACTCCGCCTGTTTGTTTAACTGCATTTGCGGCTGCAACCATTGCTAAAACACCCCCGATGAGAACGGGCTTAATGGCATGGAAGATCGCCAAAGGCTTGTATTTAGTACCATTGTTGATTGCCTACACTAACTTGGTAAGTTGGGATGTGACCTCCGTGTTAGTCACGGGTGGCTTTGCTGTTATTGGTACTTACGCGTTTATCGCGGCGATTGAAGGTTATCTAGAGAGCGAAGTTAATATTATTACTCGAGTAGTGTTGGTTGCGATAGGTATAGCTCTAGTATGGCCTGATGTTTCAGTCGTGATCCGTTTGGTATGTGTTGCCATTTTTGTTGGCATCTTTATCTACAGCGGTCGTAAATACGATGCTAATCAAGTGAAAAAGGAATCAGAAATTGAGGAAAAAAAGTTACCTCAAACCGGGTCTAACACTGTCGCGTCTTCCCTATAATTAAAGGATTGAATGTAGGAATATTATGAACTCAACATACGACTATATTATCGTTGGTGGTGGCATTGTTGGTGTGTCGACGGCATGGCAATTACAACAAGCTCACCCTGATAAAAGTATCCTTTTAGTCGAGAAGGAACGTGGTTTTGCGCAGCACCAAACTGGCCATAACAGTGGTGTGATTCACGCTGGCGTTTACTACGCTCCGGGCAGTTTAAAGGCGGATTTTTGTAAACGCGGCGTAGAGCGCACCATCGCCTTTTGCAGCCAACACGATATCCCTATCGAAAACTGTGGCAAGCTGTTGGTCGCGACCAATGAGCAGGAAGTCGAGCGCATGAACGCGCTCTATCAACGTTGTCATGATAACGACATTGATGTCGACCTCTTAGATCAGGCGCAGCTGAAACTTGCCGAGCCGAACATCACGGGCTTGGGCGCGATTTATGTCAAAACCACCAGTATCGTCGACTACAAAAAAGTCACCGAAGTAATGGCTCAAGAGTTTGTTGAGGCGGGTGGCAAGCTCAGCCTTGGCACTGAAGTGATTATGGCGGATGAGCAGGAAGATGAGGTGCAATTGACGTGCAAAGTCGACGGTCAAACTCTACAACTGAACAGTCGATTCTTGATCACGTGTTCTGGCTTGATGGCCGATAGAATGACCAGCATGCTTGGCATTGAAACCGACTTCCAAATCGTGCCTTATCGCGGTGAATATTATCAGTTGGACGCCAAACACAACCAAGTGGTGAATCACCTTATCTATCCGATCCCTGACCCAGAACTGCCTTTCTTGGGCGTGCATTTAACACGCATGATTGATGGCTCCGTAACAGTAGGGCCAAATGCAGTTCAAGGCTGGAAGCGAGAAGGTTATGGCAAGCTTAACTTTAGTTTCAAGGACACTTGGCAGATGCTGAGCTTTGTGGGCTTTTGGAAGGTGACTGCGAATAATCTGAAAACCGGTTTGGTCGAGTTTAAGAACTCGTGGTGGAAACCGGGCTATCTAAAGCTAGTGAATAAATATTGCCCGAGCATTACGGTGTCAGATTTCAAACCTTACCCAGCAGGCATTCGCGCCCAAGCGGTCCTCAAGGATGGTACCTTGGTTCATGATTTTCTGTTTGCCGAAAGCCCAAGAAGCTTGCATGTGTGTAACGCGCCATCGCCAGCAGCGACCTCTGCAATGCCGATTGGTGAATACATTTGTGGCAAGGTAATGAAAAAGACGGCTTAATGATAACTGAGGATCATTGATCGAACTTTTCTCCAAAGAGAATAAAAAATCCGCGAGCTCAATTCTATTAAGGATCGAACTCGCGGATTTTTAGTTTTCGCCATCTTTGTTCGGATTAACGTTAGTTAGTCAATCGATTAACCTTACAGCCAATCAGGGACGAAGTTAGCGACGATAGTGACATCACTAAAGTTACGGTAACCGCGCACCATGATGTTGAATTCACCCGCAGGTTCGTTCAATACACACTGTTCGTTGCTGCTGTTCTGGTATGGACGGCAGTCGTAGTTCGCTTTCGATACGGTGCCGTTGTGTTTCACATACAAGTCGGCATCGCCACTACGAGGGCCGGTCAAGGTTATGGTTAATTGACCTGCACTTTCCGTCGTAAATGTGAAGAATTGCTCTTCACCATATCCTGCAGTAAGTCCTTCAACAGGCACGTCATTTTGCAGCTCTTTAGGACCTGCAACAGGCGAATCAAGGCTGGTTTCTACTAGGTAAGCAATTGCCAACTTAGCGAACTTGGTCGCGTGTGTCGCCGTTGGATCTGAGTTTTCAAGCGTGTCGTGCTCTGTATGGATACTTGGGTTGTAATCATTGAACATGCTCTCGAATGGCATGGCTGCTGGGTAGCCAACATTGTGCCAAGAGGCGTGATCAGAACAGGCATAGCCGCAATCATCAAAACCGTAACTGATGTCGCTCGCGTAAGTGTCGATCAGCTCGCTTAAGTAGGCGGTGAGGTTGCTGTCGGTGTAGTCCGTGATGAAGGTGATATCGTGCGCAGAACCGTTGTAGTTGGTCATGTCTAATTGCAATACGGACACAACGTTGGCTTGCTCATCTCTTAAAGCGTTGGCGACATCTTGAGAACCACGTAGGCCCACTTCTTCTGCCGCATAACCATAAAACTTGATGGTCTTGTCTGGCTGAATACCACTGGCGATCATCAGGCGAAGCGACTCTGTTACCGTAGCAATGCCAGACGCATCATCATCAGCTCCCGGTGAGATTGTGCCTTCGCTTGTCCAAGAACCTACCGTTGAATCAAGATGGCCGCCAACCACCACGATCTCTTCAGGATATTTAGCACCAAGCAGTGTCACTTCAACGGATTTTTGCGGATATTCAGCATGCGCGATTTGGCGTGCAGACGCATACGGCACATCTTGAATTTCGGTTTTCCAGCGCTCTAAAAGCCAATCCGAAGCAGCGACACCAGTAGAAGTAGTATAAAAACGGTTGGTGAAGTTGGTTAGATTTTCGATGGTCGTGACCATGTTGTTCGGCTCGACCTGAGCGAGTAGATCGTTCACTGTGTCTTGATGGCTGATCACTGGCTTTTCGAAGCTGCTCATGGTCAGTGGCATAGCTGCCGCTTTGAGTGCACTTGCTTTGTCTTCGTGCACCATGTAGCCACCACAACGGTGAGTTTCTTCATGCATGTGGCTGGATAGTTTAGCCAGCTCTTTCTGGTTGATTTTCGCGACGATGGAATGCTTGTTTCCCGTCACGCTTGGGTAAACCGTTGCGCCATGCTGAGTCATTATATGCTGTGCGTCCGCATCGGTGGTGATCCAAACTTCTTCGTTCGCTGGTGGTGTGATACCTAGGGATGCGTAAACCGCAGTACTGTTGATTAGGGTTAAAGATCCCCCGAGCACAGCCAAAGCTAGCATGCTTTTTTGAATAGCCATTTGTCGTCCTTTTTATGGTGAGTATTGTTATCTTGATGGGTTCGATTTTTGTGTAATGCGTGGTTTTTCATGTAGACGTTTCATTCGCTAAATAACTCATTAGCCAAATAGCGAAAAGGGCTCCTATAAGGAGCCCTGAATCTACTTTCGATTATTGAGTCTTAATGAAACGGTAATGCTTGGTTTCTGAACAGATATCGCTTGAGGTACACACTTGGTACTCAACATCTACTGTGCCGTTGTGACGGAACTTGTCGACGTATGAGTTGAAGTCTGTAGCACCAACATTCTTGCCATTACGCTTAATCACGAAGTAGTCGTTGGTATCGTAATCCCATGCCAGCTTAACGCGCGCCTTGCCGTTCGGGTTTTTGTTACCAAACTTCAGTTTTAGTGGGAAGCCTTCTGCTGAGTCACCTTCAATCGTAATCGACTTGCTGGTTGATGTTGCAACGCCTGCATCGTCAGTCACGGTTAGCGTTACCACGTAGTTGCCTGCTTCAGCGTAGGTATAACGAGTCACTTCACCTGTTTGCGTGTTGCCATCGCCTAGGTTCCATTGGTAAGAAACGATCTGACCGTCGCTATCCGAACTTGTGCTGCGCAGTTCTACTTCTTTGCCGACAATCGAGTGTTCGAAAGAAGAGACGGGCGGTACGTTAGCGTTGCCTGATTCGTACGATGCTTTTAGGTTTGCACCTGCGTAATCTGAGTAACCTAAAACGTTAACCGTATAACGACCTGCGGTTGGGTTTTCAATCACACACACTTCATCGGTCACGGTTTCGCTCTTACAGATATTCTCTTGAGAGCTTGGTGCGTAATCTAGGCCGACATAAATATCTGGGTCACCCGTAGACACAGTAAGATCAATCGTCAGTTTCTCTTGGCCTGATGGTACTTCGATATCAAAGTAAGTTTTCGAACCTGTTTCACCAGCAACTGCGGCTTCAACACCATTTTCAAGGCGTTGATATTCCGGTTCTGGTGGAAGAGGTGGTTCGCCACACGGTGATACACCCACTAAGTTAAACGCAGAAACAACATCATCAGCACTGTAGCCAAGATCGGTTGCTGAGTTCTTCACGCCACAAGCGCCTTGCCAGAAATCACTGTTTTCAGACCAGTAGATTTGGTTGGCTAGCACGAACAGTTCGAACGCTTTCTTGGTGTCCCAACCTTGTGTGGTTGCAAGATGGTAGAACGCCTTGTTGAACACGCCAGAGCTGTAGTGCACGTTTAAGCCATCGTAGTACTCGGATGCATTGTTGATTGAAGAGCCATCGCGTGATGGATCGTCCATGTAACGCAGCGCTCCTTCGCCTTTGAAGATATTGCGCCCGACCATCCAGTCGTTGGTGCCTTTCATGTAGTATTCTGCGGCTTCACCTGCCATGTCAGAAAAGGCTTCGTTCATACCGCCGGATTGGTTTGCGTATATCAAACCTGAGTTTTGCTCAGTGAAACCGTGGCTCACTTCATGGGCTGATACATCTAGGCTAACAAGCGGATAAAAGAAGCTTTCACCATCACCAAAGGTCATGGCCTTGCCGTCCCAAAATGCATTCTCGTAGTTTTCACCGTAGTGAACACGCATCATGAGCTTGAAGGAGAGTGGTGCTGTGTCGAACCAGTTTTTATACATGTCGAACACGATGTTACCGAAGTAGTGTGCATCGTTGAGTGGTGAGAACGCACCGTTCACGGCTTTATATTCGTTACGAGGGCATTCATAGCTGTAAGTAGTGTCGCCGTCGGTCGCACCGTTCAGGTTAACAGTGACCACGTTTTCCGATTCCATCACACACTCTGTGCCCACTTCTTGAACATCAAGGTAGTGGTAGTCGGTGCCGTACTCGTACATGCCTGTTTTTTCGTTACCGCCAGGACCTGTACCGATCTGTGCGTGAGCAATACCTTCCCAACGGTCGATGACTTCGCCTGTGTGCGCGTCTAGCATGGTGAACGGTCGAGTCGGCTGTTCACTGCCTTCTACTAGGTAAGAGACAACGTACACTAGTCGTGTTTTATCTACGCTTTGTTGTCCGATGCCTTGCTTCACAGAGCCTTGATAGATAAATAGCTGATGTTGGACGTTGTCTAGAGATTTGCTGGTTAAGCCTTGAGTCTTTAGATCTTTACTTGCGAGTTCAACCGCTTGAGCGCTGTTGATTGATGGCTTAACAAAAGATCGTTCTAAGGTCGTTGTTTTAAGGTAGCTGCCTTGCACCGACTTTAACGCGCCACCTTGCGCACTTTGGGTGGCATTTAGGTAGTGCCCCCATACTGGCGTTCCCCAGATGTTTTGCTGGATCTTTACTTTGTAGATGCCACGCTTTTTCAGGTTTACTTCTTTCACCATCTTGAAGCTAGAGGCGTTACTGACTCCTAACTGAGCGTTTAACCCAGAGAAGTTAGTAAAGTTGATCGGTTGATCGATTTGAACGGATTCACTTGCATGCACTGACAAAGACATAGCACTGGCTATAGCAACGGCAACTAAACGCTTTCTTATTTTCATTGTTATTTTCTCTTTCCATGTAAAATCAAAGAAAACGTAACAAAATTATCACAACGAATTTACATCATTCGATCTAATTAATTAGTAGCATGGCAATGATCTCTTTTATTCATGAAACTTATATTTCTCGTATTTACAGATAGTTATCGTTTCTGTTTATTTTTGAACGCACTCATAGGTTTTATTTATAAAATCATGACACTTTTATTAAGTGTTATTTTTTTATGGAAATTAAGATTTCTGGGTAAATTGATCTGTGCCTCAATTAACGGATTCTGGGCTGATAGAAGGATCAACGATTTGGGCGTGTCAGTTTAAGCGGGAGGTAATTAAGCGAATTTAAGGGCCATTTTGATAAGGAATTGACGATTTTTGGACTTATTTTCTGAATTGTTACTTATAACAGGGCAGGGTAATTTGGAACTTCTTTGGCACAGAGCACAAAAACGGCTGGATGAAAAAAGCCAGTGACGAGGTCACTGGCTTAGATGCACTTAGTTTGTACAGGCTAGCGTGTAAAGTCACACAAGCTTTAGCAAATTACTGTTTTTTAACGAGCTATTGCTTTCTAACGAGCTATTGTTTTTACGAATTATTGCTTCTTACCGCCAACTTGAACGTAGTCGATACCGATAATACGGTTGATGATACCCAGAACAGAGCTTGTATCAGAGTTTGTTGAGCGAATAGTATCAACCGTAGCGCCTTCAGGTACTAATTCCATTGCACGATCTTGTGTGTTACCAGGAACTTGGAAACCGACAATGTTGAAGCTCTCAGCGTGCGCTGTGTAAACTTCTTCGTTGTGGCTGATACCTGAACAACCTGCTAGAGAAACAATGCCTAAAACAACTAATAACTTTTTCATAAAAATACCTTAAGAATGATTGGAATCGAGATGGCAAGCCACAAAGGCAGTGTCATGATTATCTAGATTCAATAAGTTCATGGGAGACAGCATCTCCCGACCGATGTTGAACATTATTCCAGAGGTGTTTTGTAGTTACTGTATGGGTTTGTCAGTTGAATCATTACATAGCTGAATGGTTATGGTGAATACCGCACCCTTTAAGGCTTGGCTCTGACCCACTTCCACGGTTGCGTTGTGCTGAGCACAGATCTTCTCGACGATAGAAAGCCCTAAACCATGGCCGCTCTTGGCTTTGTTACGTGCTTTGTCGCCAACGTAAAACGGTTCAAACAAGCGAGCCTGATGTTCTTGAGTCACACCATCACCATCATCATGTACAGCTATCTGCAGTTGCTCTTGATGCGCGCTGGCTTCAATTAACACTTGAGAGCGTGCGAATTTCATGGCGTTGCGTACGAGGTTATCCAGAGCGCGGTTCAGCAGTATTTCATCCGCAAGAATCTCGTAAGGTTGCTCTGGTAGTGATAGGTTGATGTCGAGCTCTGTATCCTTGTTCCAGCGCGTCATTGCGTGACCAAGAAAGTCATTTATCTCGACATGTTGCTGTAAATTCTCGAGGTCGCAGCTATCCAGCTTGGCGTAACACAATAGCTCGTCGACCATCTTCTCCATCTCTTCGGTATCTTCCACAATGCTCTCTACAGTCTCTTGCTGAGATTCGTTGAGCGGTGTGTCTTTGAGCATTTCAGCTTGCCATTGGATACGGAATATTGGTGTGCGCAGCTCATGGGCGACCGCATTAGTGAGCGAGCGATTGCTCTCAATCAAGCGGTGAATGCGATCAGCCATTAGGTTGAAAGACTTATTGAGTGAGCCGATTGCAATGCCGCTTGAGGTCTCGGCTCGCGAGGAAAGATCCCCTTCTGCAAAGGCGAGCGTCGCCGACTCAAGCTTCTTAACTCGGCGGAAGATGATAAATAGGTGACATACGCCATATAAGATAAAGCTGGCTAGGAAGAACAACCAAATGAGGTCATCTTCCAATTCTATCTTTTGTCTAACGAACGCTTCACTGTTGGGTAGGTAATGATAGGTATTGTCACTGCTTGCTAAGCGAAACCAAAGATCACGCTCATCATCGTGAAAGATAAAGGTATTTGGGTTAGTCGAGAAGAACTCTGAAACAGGGCTTGGTATTTCATCTTTTGGATTGAACGTAATCAGTTTATTTCGAGTGGTTTCGACAAACTGATTCATGGCTTGTTGAGCCGCTTCAAGCCCCTGACTTTTTGCGATGTTTTCTATGAGTTGCTGGTGGGCTGTGGCTTCATAATCTTGCAGAACATATTCGTAGTCAGTATTGAGCTGATAGACACAGATTTCGTAAGCGACAATGCCGCTCATGAAGCAAACTAACAGCCCTAATAGGGACTCCAAAAAGATACGTCGCATAATCGCTCTCTTTCATTACGCTCGTACTGAGCGAAGTTAATGCCAGGCGGTTGAAACAAACAAGTAGCCTTTACCGCGAATGGTCTGAATTTTCTCTGCTGGTGTGTGGTCGTCGCCCAAAATCTTCCTTAAACGTACAACCTTGTTGTCAATCGTACGGTCTATTCTGTCGTACTCAATGCCGCGCAATGTTTGCGTCAAGTAATCACGAGATAACGGCGTATCTGGGTTGCTTGCCAATAACCAAAGTAGGTCAAACTCGCTGTCAGTGAGTGATAAAACCGCACCTGAAAGTTCACACTTCTTATAAGTGTTTTTCAGAACGAGTTGATCGAACTGAAGGGTGTCTGAGTCATCGACTGAAGCGGTATTGGTGTCTTGGCGGCGTAATAGCGAACGAACTCTGGCCAGCAGAACTCTTGGTTTGATTGGCTTAGTGACATAGTCATCAGCCCCTGTCTCTAAACCAGCGACGTGCTCAAAGTCGTCATCGCTAGCGGTGAGCATCAAGATTTTACCTTTATAGTGCGTACGCGTCTGTCGGCAGATTGTAAGTCCATCAGTTACAGGAAGCATCAAATCCAGCAGTACGATGTCAGGTTGCTCCGTGAGGATGGTCTGTGCGGCATCACTGCCATCGTCCAACACCGTGACATCAAAATCTTGCGCGACAAAGTAGTCCTGCAACATTTTCTGAAGTTTCAAATCGTCTTCCACGATGATCATTTTAGGTTTTGTCATTCCATTATCAGCCTTGTCGTGCGTTTCACTTATTGAGATTAGGTGAGCGAGTCTTCGTCGTGATGAACCATTACGATTATACGCTGTTGCATATAAGTTCACATGCTTCGCCAAATACCTAAAGCGAATGATTAAACACTTTATAAGTTAGTTCAATGATGAATTGGCATTTATAGGAAAATAAAAAACATCGTTCAAATAGGCTCGACATTCTCATACATTCTCACGACAGATAAATTCAGCGCTAAACAATAGAATTTTCTCATCAAACACTTTGGGGATGACGCATGAATAACTATAGAAAAACGTTACTGGCACTGACTTTGATTATTTTAGCTGGGTGTAATTCAAATTCTAGTTCAGGTAAAGCGACGACTAAAGCTCAAGTGAAACCTAAGGCGGATTACGTATTTTCGTCAGTAAAATTAGGTAAGTTGTATCAAGAACGAGAAGAGCTTCAAGAGTCTATGAAACTGACCTATGACGGTGTGCAGTATGACAAAATTCAATTTGCTGAAGAAATCAGTGAGAAGCAAAAAGTTGTTAGGCTTGCGAGCCGTTTAGGTCAAAGTGTTGACTTGTATTTTCCTGATGCAGTGTTTGATAGCTGCGGTGTCTACACTGAGAGCAAGGGGTTGGACGTGTTTGATTGCAGCGCCGCCCAACGCTCTGTTTCTAATGAGACCACGCTAATCCAAACAAAAGCGAACAGTGCAAAAGCCGTTGAGCTTGAGTATCACAATGAACTGGTTCAATACGTGACTAGCCTTGGGTCTACCATTCTGAGTAACACTAAAAGTGGGAACAAGGTAACCATCACCACTTCATTTGCTTTCAATGCCTTTTACCGAGATGTGCTCAAAGAGACTGGCGCTGTTGAGCGAATTCAATCGACTTTGGGTGCATCCACCTATTCTCAGCTCTTTGATATCGTAAAGTTGTACCCAGGCAGCGAGATGACGTTGAAATTCACTAATCATATTGGTGGCAGCGCTGACGACGATATCAATATGTATACCGGGCGCATGATCCACAGTAACAACATGACGACGATCGTAACGCCTACGGGGTCGGTGTTCTCTGGCGGCACGGATTTGTTCGCTGCGGGTAACCCACGGGTTTTGCAACGAGCAGATACCTCCAAAGCTATTGAGCTTAATAAACAGGTTGGTGTGCACAGTTGGGCTGAGGATGATAAAACAGCCAAAGACTTCCCATACAAGAACGAAAGCCATCGCAAGCAAGCGACCTACTTTAAAAAGGTCATGGGAGATACAGGAATCGACTTCTATATATTCACTTTAGATTCTGCTCCGGCTTCTGGTGAACACTGGGTGACTAAGGCCGACTCAGATAAATACGATTTCATTACACGTATTGAGTAGCTTAGGCTCGTAATAACATAAGAAACGACTTGATAAGGTTGGTGATGACGTTGTTGTCACCAACCTTTTTTGTTCATTTTTTGATTCGTTACCTGTGTTGATTGTGGATTTCCTTGTCTTACATTTCAGTATAAAAATTCCTTGATACTTCCTTTTCACTCCCTCCCCAAAAAGTTTCTACACGGACTCTCACTGATTGATTTTTGAACTTTCCAAGCAAAAACATTTGACCAATAACTATCACACCTCAAATCTTTAATTGTTTTCGTTAGTGCTCTAAATGATAGTTAATTTATTGTTTTATAATGATTTTTGTTGTTTTGAATGCTGTATTGTTACGATTTTGTTTTAAATAATCATTTGAACCCTAACTAAATTTCTGTCATTTTATATTTAACTGAACGTTCAATATAAAATAAAAGGACTGAGAAATGCCGAAGGTTGGGATGCCTGATATACGTAAACCACAGCTTGTTCAAGCCACCATGACGGTGATTGATCGAGTGGGTTTGCATGCCGCGAGTATTGCGTTGATCAGCAAAGAAGCGGGAGTCTCCACTGGCATTATTAATCACTATTTTGGCGGGAAGCATGGGCTGCTCGAAGAGACCATGCGTGAAATCCTTCGCCAACTCTCCAATACCATCACCACGTCGCTAAAAGCGCTTCCTGTTGATGCTCACCAACAGAGAATAAACGCGATCATCGACGGTAACTTCGAAGGTTACCAAGCAGAAAATAAGGTCGCGAAGGCGTGGTTGGCATTTTGGTCATATTCAATGCATGACGAGCAGCTGAAAAGACTGCAGCGGGTGAATGAAAAACGTTTGATTTCACACTTACGTCTTGAGTTGAAAGGTATTTTGAATCATGAACAAGCGGATCTCGTTGCTCACGGGATTGCGTCTCTGATCGATGGTTTGTGGCTGAGAGGCACATTAAACCCAGATGGTATCGATGCTCAAAAGGCGCGTGCCATCATCAATGACTATCTAGATAAGCAACTTACGTTCTACTCGTGTCACAGCAAATAGATCGCAGTGGTAGCGTTAGACCTAGACCTAGAGCAAGAGCTAGAACGACCACTATTCGCACCTAATACTCACATATAGACCAGTAGAGTCTAATAACAATAATTAAGTCAGAATCTCAAATGGAAATGAACTCGTTATACATCGATGGCGCAGCGGTTAAAGCAACCTCTGGTGAAACCTTTGATAGCATTAACCCTGCAAACGGTGAACCTATCGCGACGTTAGGCCAAGCATCTTCAGCGGATGTCGACAGTGCTATTGAATCTGCGAAGCGCGGATTTGCGGTATGGTCAGCAATGACCGCTGTGGAACGCAGCCGCATTCTTTTGAAGGCAGTGGAAATACTTAGAGCTCGAAATAATGACCTTGCAAACCTTGAGGTTGTTGATACGGGCAAGCCGCTGCAAGAAGCGATTGAAGTAGATGTGGCGTCTGGCGCTGATGTTATTGAATACTTTGCTGGCTTGGCACCAACGCTACAAGGCGACCAACAACCGCTGAGTGAATCTCAATTTTTCTACACTCGCCGCGAACCGCTAGGCATTTGTGCGGGCATTGGTGCGTGGAACTACCCCATTCAAATCGCGATGTGGAAATCAGCTCCGGCATTGGCCGCGGGTAACGCGATGATTTTCAAACCTTCAGAAGAAACGCCGCTCACAGCGCTCAAGCTTGCTGAGATCTTTACCGAAGCTGGTCTTCCTGATGGCGTGTTCAACGTGGTTCAGGGCGATTACCGTGTTGGTCAGATGCTAACTGCGCACCCAGATATCGCGAAAGTGTCGTTCACGGGCGAAACCGGTACCGGTAAAGCGGTAATGGCAGACAGCGCTAAGACGCTGAAATCAGTCACCATGGAACTTGGCGGCAAGTCACCAATGATCGTGTTTGATGATGCGAAATTGGATGATGCAGTTTCCGCTTCGATGGTTGCTAACTTCTACACCCAAGGCGAAGTGTGTACTAACGGTACCCGTGTTTATGTACACGAAAACATCTACAACGCATTCATCGATCAACTTAAAACACGCACTGAGAAGCTGATCATTGGTGATCCAATGGACATGGAGACTCAGATCGGCGCGTTGATTTCTAAAGAACACCTTTCAAAAGTTCTCGAAGCGATTGAGCTGGCAAAACAGTCGGGTGCAACCTTGCTGACGGGCGGCTATCAAGTGACGGACAACGGCCTCGAAAACGGTAACTTTGTTATCCCAACCGTGTTTGTGGATTGCGAAGACAACATGCCTCACGTTCAAAAAGAGATCTTCGGCCCTGTAATGTCAGTGTTGAAGTTTACCGACGAAGACGACGTGATTCGCCGCGCTAACGACACCAAATATGGCCTTGCGGCTGGCGTTTTCACGCAAAACCTTTCTCGTGCTCACCGCGTGATCCATCAAATGCAGGCGGGTATTTGTTGGGTTAATACGTGGGGTGACTCACCTGCAGAAATGCCTGTTGGTGGTTACAAGCTTTCAGGTATTGGCCGTGAAAATGGACCAGAAACCCTACTTCACTATACGCAGACTAAGAGCATTCTTATTGAACTTGGCGACTACGCCAGCCCTTATGCCTAACGCGTAACACTCAATTTTATGGGCTAGTTTAACAGAGCTAGCCCCACTGACTTATCTCAGGGAAATCAAAACATGGAACAACGCTACGATTATATTATCGTCGGCGCGGGTTCGGCCGGCTGTGTGTTAGCGGATAGGCTAACGGAAAGCGGTGAACATAGCGTTTTATTACTGGAAGCTGGTGGTACGGACAAGAGTATTTTTATCCAAATGCCAACCGCGCTTTCTTACCCAATGAATACTGAAAAGTACGCTTGGCAATTTGAAACAGAGAAAGAACCGGGCCTTGATGGACGTGAACTGCACTGCCCACGTGGCAAAGTGTTAGGCGGCAGCTCATCGATCAACGGCATGGTTTACGTTCGTGGCCACGCCTGTGACTTTGACCAATGGGAAGAAGAGGGCGCTGCGGGTTGGAACTACCAAACATGTCTGCCTTATTTCCGCCGTGCTGAATCATGGAACAAAGGCGGTGATGAATACCGTGGAGACAATGGCCCTGTTGGCACTTGTAATGGTAACGATATGGAGCTCAACCCGCTTTACCAAGCGTTCATCGATGCAGGTAAAGACGCCGGTTACCCAGAAACACAAGACTACAACGGCTACCAGCAAGAAGGCTTCGGCACTATGCATATGACGGTAGACAAGGGTGTTAGAGCCTCAACCTCTAACGCTTATCTACGTCGTGCATTGAAGCGTTCAAACCTTACCTTGAAAAAAGGCATCGTGGCGCGTCGTTTCTTACTTGAAGCACTCGTCGTAAAAGACCAGTCATCAAAAGGTCAATCAAGGCTGAAAGCTGTTGGTGTCGAGTTTGAAAAGTCAGGCAATACTCAAGTGGCTGTGGCGAATAAAGAAGTGATCTCTTCTGCGGGCTCTATCGGTTCTGTTCAACTGCTGCAGCTTTCTGGTATCGGCCCGAAAGCCGTGCTTGAAAAGGCCGGCGTTGAGCTTAAACACGAACTGAGCGGCGTCGGTGAGAACCTTCAAGATCACCTAGAAGTGTACTTCCAATATCACTGCAACGAACCCATCACACTCAACAGCAAGCTTGGCTTGGTCAGCAAGGGCATGATTGGCGCGGAATGGATTCTGACTCGTAAAGGCCTTGGTGCCACTAACCACTTTGAATCGTGCGCGTTCATTCGTTCTCGCAAAGGATTAAAGTGGCCAAACATTCAATATCACTTTCTGCCAGCAGCGATGCGTTACGACGGGCAAGCGGCCTTTGATGGTCACGGTTTCCAAGTACACGTTGGGCCTAACAAGCCAGAGAGTCGCGGTACGGTTGCGATCACTTCTGCTGATCCGCATGCCAAGCCAGAGATCATTTTCAACTACATCTCGACTGAACAAGATCGCCAAGATTGGCGCGATTGTATTCGTCTGACGCGTGAGATTTTGTCTCAACCTGCGATGGATGTGTACCGAGGCAAAGAGATTCAGCCGGGTCTAAACATTACTTCTGATGAAGCGATTGACGAATGGGTTAAGCAGAACGTTGAAAGTGCATATCACCCTTCATGTGGCTGCAAAATGGGTTCAGATAACGACCCAATGGCAGTGCTTGATGAAGAGTGTCGCGTTCGCGGTGTCGATAATTTACGTGTTGTCGACTCATCGGTTTTCCCAACCATTCCAAACGGTAATTTGAACGCCCCGACCATTATGGTTGCTGAGCGTGCTTCCGATTTGATTTTAGGTAAGCCGATGCTCAAAGAGCAGGGCGTTCCAGTGTGGATTGCACCTGATTGGCAAGAGAAGCAAAGAATAAATAAACCAGTAAGAGAAGCGTAAGCCTCTGTTATTAGTTTAAAAATAGAAAGTAGTTCAAAAATAGAAAAAGCAAAAAGTAACAACAAAAATTAGTCAAAAGTCAGAAGAACTGCTCTCTATCGGTGTTGATATCGAGCAGAAAAAGGAAAGATAAAAAGGAACCATTATGACGACTCTAAATATTCAGAACATGACCACGAAAACGTTAACAGCACTAGCCATCAGTTCATTTGCATTTGGTGCTAACGCTTCTATTGAACCACAGCAATGTGAAAACGTTCGTTTCGCTGATGTAGGCTGGACTGACATTACCGCAACAACCGCCGTTACTTCTGAACTATTAAAAGGCCTTGGTTACAAAACCAAAACCGACCTACTTTCAGTACCGGTGACTTACTCTTCAATGGCGAACGGCGATATTGATGTATTCCTAGGTAACTGGATGCCAACCATGGAAGGCGATATTGCTAAGTACCGTGAAGCGGGCACGGTTGAAACCGTTCGTGCCAACCTTGAAGGCGCAAAATACACACTAGCTGTACCAAAATATGTGTACGACTCTGGCGTAAAAAGCTTCGCAGACCTAGCAAAACATGCCGACAAATTTAAAGACCGCATCTACGGCATCGAGCCGGGTAACGACGGTAACCGCTTAATCCAATCAATGATTGATTCTGACGCGTTTGGCTTGAAAGATTTCAGCCTAGTCGAATCAAGTGAAGCGGGCATGGTGTCTCAAGTATCACGTGCAGCACGTCGTAGCCAATGGATTGTTTACCTTGGTTGGGCTCCGCACCCAATGAACAGCAATGTTGAAATGGAATACCTATCAGGTGGTGACGACTTCTTTGGCCCTAACTACGGCGGCGCGAATGTTTACACCAACGTTCGTTCAAACTACCTGTCTGAGTGTGCAAACGTCGGTCAACTTCTACAAAACCTAGAATTCACTCTTGAGATGGAAAACCAGTTGATGGAAGAGATTCTTAACCAAAAAGTGAAGCCAGAAAAAGCAGCTCAACAATGGTTGAACAAGAACCCTCAACAAGTTGAAGCTTGGTTAGACAACGTAAAAACGCATAAAGGTGAATCAGCGACTCAAGCGGTTACTGAATACCTAAAACAAGTTAAAGCTTAGTTCTACCTATCTCAACAGCTACATAAATAATAAAGGTGGGCTTGCCAATTTATCGATTGGTTTGAAGTAGCCCACCCATAATAAAAGGCAATATTGTGAATTTTATTACGGAAAACAAAATCCCTGTCGGACAATGGATGGAAGCGGGTGTTGATTGGCTAACAATCAATGCAGCAGGATTCTTTGACGCTATTTCGATTTTTCTAGAAACCGTCATTATGTTTTTAGTCGATGTATTTAAGTGGATGCCGCCTGCACTGCCAATCGTGATGACTGCTGCGATTGCATGGTACTTACACCGTAAACCTTCGCTGGTGATCTTTGTGGTCGCAGCACTGCTGACTATTCTTAACCTCGGCTACTGGCAAGAAATGCTGGAAACCTTTGTTCTCGTCTTTGCGGCGACAACGATTTCCGTATTAATTGGCGTACCGGTTGGCATCATGGCAGCGCATCGTCCTTGGCTTTATACAGTTTTGCGTCCAATCCTTGATTTGATGCAGACAGTCCCAACTTTCGTTTATCTGATTCCTACTCTGGTTCTATTCGGCTTGGGTATTGTTCCTGGCTTGATTTCGACCATTATTTTCGCAATAGCTGCACCGATTCGTTTGACCTACTTAGGGGTAACGAAAGTCCCTGAAGAGTTGATTGAAGCGGGTAAAGCGTTTGGTGCCAGCCGCATGAAATTGCTGATGAAGGTCGAATTACCGGCGGCTTTACCAAGCATCATGGCGGGTGTAACCCAATGTATTATGTTGTCGCTTTCGATGGTGGTTATCGCCGCTCTTGTCGGTGCTGACGGACTTGGTAAACCTGTTGTTCGTGCATTGAACACAGTGAACATCTCACAAGGTTTTGAAGCTGGGTTAGCGATTGTATTAGTCGCAATCATCCTTGACCGCTTGTGCAAAACACCAAATCAGAAGGAAGCTTAATCATGTCTAACTCTCAGGAAAAAAAGACAATGGACGCGATTACCATTAAGAATCTCGATGTTGTGTTTGGTAATAAATCGAAACAAGCGCTTGAGCTACTCGACCAAGGTAAAACTCGCCAAGAGATCATTGATGAAACTGGCCAAGTGGTTGGCGTAGATAATGTGTCGCTGACGGTGGAAGAAGGCGAGATCTGTGTATTGATGGGTTTGTCTGGTTCTGGTAAATCATCTTTGCTTCGTGCAGTTAATGGCTTGAATGAGATCAGCCGTGGTTCACTGACAATCAAAGACGGTGACCAACAAGTCGATTTAGCACAGTGTGATGAAGCGACTCTGCGTCATCTTCGTACTCACCGTGTATCAATGGTTTTCCAAAAGTTTGCTTTGATGCCATGGCTTAACGTATTAGACAACGTGGCGTTTGGTCTTGAAATGCAGGGTGTAGCAAAAGATGTTCGTCGTGCAAAAGCGCGTGAGCAATTGGAAATGGTCGGCCTAGCCGAATGGGAAACCAAATTCCCGCATGAGCTTTCTGGCGGCATGCAGCAACGTGTTGGTTTGGCACGTGCGTTTGCAATGGATACTGACATTCTATTGATGGATGAACCGTTTTCGGCGCTTGACCCACTGATTCGAGCTCAACTGCAAGATGAACTGATCACGCTGCAAAACAAACTCAACAAAACGATTCTGTTCGTGAGTCACGACCTAGATGAAGCACTGAAGATTGGTAACAACATCGCGATCATGGAGTCAGGCAAACTGATCCAACACGGTAAGCCGGAAGAGATCGTACTCACACCGAAAACGGAATACGTGAAGGACTTTGTTGCTCATACTAACCCATTGAATGTACTTAAAGGCCGTTCTTTGATGCAGCCTCTTGACTCACTGACTCAAGAGAATGAAAGCTGGAAGATCTGCGATTCTAAAGATCTCTGGATTGAACAGAGTGAAGGTGCTTTATCGGTAAAAGGTGAACCGACGTTGGCACTTGTTGAGTGGAGTGAGTCTGACGACTTAACGGCTATCAACGCATCGAGTGTCGTAGTGGCAAGCCCTGAAATTGGTATGCGTGATGCGATTAAGCTCAAGCAGATCAGTAACCATCCGATTTTGCTGGTTGAAGACAATCAATTGGTTGGGATCTTGGATAACAGCGAGTTCTACAACGCGCTGACCGGTAATTTTCAGATGAATACAGCCGCGTAAAATTTCGTTTTCCAGCTTAGCTATTGAGGCTGGTTTTCTATTGGGTGGAGAGGGTTAAGTCTCTCTACCTCTATGATTATTAAAATATATTATTCTTTGAACTTGTATTCTCTGATTCATTATTTTTGCCTTCATTGAAGCTTTCATTCCCCCTTCATTAAGTAAAAGTGCCGTACCACGCAAGTTTAGTGGTATAGAAAAGATTGAGAATAGTATGAACATCAGTACAATGCGGAAAAATCAATGAAGTAATTTATCAATTTACAGTGTAATTCGAGCGCGCGTGACGTAATCACTCGAGACATTTCATCGCTTCGACACTGTAAAACCATTCACAGTATATTAGTACAAAGGTCTGCATCTTGGACAAACATGACGAAATCCTGGTCGCTATTCGACAAATTATTCGCGCTATCGATTTACACTCGAAAAAGCTGAGTAAAGAGTATGGTTTGACTGGCCCTCAATTAATCTTAATGAGAGCAATCCAAGAAATGGGTAATGTGACGATCAAAGAATTGTCTAATCACACCAATGTAAGCCAAGCCACCACAACCACGATCATCGATCGCCTAGAGTTGAATGGCTACGTACAACGTATCCGTAGTGTTGCTGACCGCCGTAAAGTGCATGCGAACTTGACGGAAAAAGGTCAAGAGTTGCTAAATAATGCGCCACCGCCGCTGCAAGATAACTTCGTTAAAAAATTCCAAAACCTAGAGCCGTGGGAGCAAAGCTTACTGCTTTCTTCAATGCAGCGAGTATCATCAATGATGAATGCAGAAGACATCGACGCCGCTCCAGTACTTCAACTTGAAGGCATTGCAAACGTAGCCAAGAGCTAATGTAATTTTTAAATTGTTTATTTAGAACAAAAACTTAAGTAACTATTAAATGGTCGCACTAAGCGGCCATTTTTGATCCTGCCATTTAAAATCTCTATTTGCCCTGCGTGTTAGTTACGCCTTCTTATTTTAAATTCCCCTGACTTTTTGCCCCGTTTGTAGCCGCCTCATTGGATTGTAATCAAAACTCCATTGACGATTCTCTGACAATAAAACACTAGACCGACCGGTCTGTTGTGTATTATTGTGTGCTCATCTTAACCACGAGGTGATGTATGAAACACGAATTGACGCCAACACAAATGACCATGACGTTGAACAGCATGCAGGGAGCTTTTGCACAGAAACCGATGCCAGCGATATCGGAGAGAATTGAGCACCTGCTCGCACTTAAATCTGCGCTAATCGATTACACAGATCGTTTGTGTGTAGCTGTGAGTGAGGACTATGGTCACCGCAGCCGACAAGATACTTTGATGGCTGACATATTGCCTTGTATCGGAAATATTGATCACAGCATTGAATGTTTGCCTCATTGGTCGACATCTTCAATTCGTCATTCCGGCCCATTGCTTTCAACCTCTCGTGTTGAAGTGGTTTATCAACCCAAAGGCGTCGTCGGGATTATTGCCCCGTGGAATTTCCCGATCATGTTATCCGTCGGCCCGCTTATTTCGGCTCTGGCTGCAGGCAATCGCGCCATGATCAAGATGAGCGAATTTACCCCAGCGACGAACCAAGTATTAACAGCGCTATTGGCGGAAGTTTTCCATGCCGATGAGGTGTGTTTGGTTGAAGGTGAGGTAGAAATCGCAGCCGCATTTTCGGCGTTGCCGTTTGATCATCTTCTGTTTACAGGGTCAACCCAAGTGGGTCGCCAAGTGATGAAGTCAGCGGCTGATACGCTAACCCCAGTCACGCTAGAGCTGGGTGGAAAGTCGCCGGTTATCGTTGCAGAAGACATGCCGATGGATATTGCGGTAGAGCGAATCATTTATGGTAAAAGCCTAAACAACGGCCAAGTGTGTGTCGCTCCAGATTACGTGCTACTCCCTGAAGATAAGCTCGAAGCCTTCATTCTGGAGTACAAAAAACAATACCAACAGCTGTTTGATGAAGGGATCTACTCTGAGAGTTTAACCTCGCTCATTAACCCTCGCCAATGTGATCGTATTGCTGGTTTATTGAATGAAGAGCAGGAAGCAGGGACACGAATCGTTGCTTGCCATGATGAAGCGATGGACCTAGATACTCATCGCTTGGTGACACATTTGATCGTTGAACCAAGCCTGTCATCCAAGGTGATGAACGAAGAAATTTTCGGCCCATTATTGCCCTTGATTACGTATCGCAATGTCGAAGAGGCGTTCCAAGTCATCAATAGCAAACCAAGGCCGTTAGCACTCTACCTAATGAGCTTTGATTTGAGCTTACAGGCTCAGGTTAAGCACCAAGTTCACTCCGGTGGCATGTGTATCAATGACTGTGTTTTTCATTTAGCGGTTGATGACGCGCCGTTTGGTGGCATTGGTGAATCAGGTCAGGGCAACTATCACGGAAAAGAAGGTTTCCTGACTTTCTCCCACGCCAAAACAGTCTTGGAAACGGGCTTAGATCATCGAGTTAAGCATCTGTTTGCAAAAGAAGAAAACGAATTAAAAACAGCAGTGATGAGCATGCTTGGTCAGTAAATCACTGTTGGTATGACACTGTTTATTTTGAGAGGTTATTTTTATGTTAGAACGATTTTTTGAACGAACTATGAAAGCGTATTTGATGGTTACTGGTTTCTTAACGGCTACGGCTTTCGCTACTTTTCTTGCGCCTGATTGGAGCATGCAGACCCTGTTCTCTTACAACGATACGATGTTGGACAGTAGTACGTATTTGATGGGTACATATCAGCACTGGGGTGTGATGGTTGGCTGTATTGGTGTGTTGCTGATGTTCTCGACCAAGTACAAATCGCTGCGTACTTCGACCATGATTTACAGCGCATTTGAGAAGTCGATGTTTGTTGGCATCTTCTTATACAACGTCTGCATTAATGACTATGAGTGGTTTTATGGTTGGAGTGGTGTGTTTGCGCTCGATGCGTTTGTGACCGTTTATTCTTTGGTTTATCTGTACTACTACCTCACTAGAGATAAGAGCAAGGTCCCAGCTCACCTTCGTTAATCGTTAACCGTTTGTGAGTTGCTCAGGGTGAGTTAATAACACTTCTTTAATGATCAATAGCTTACTATGATTACAGCCCGCATTTGCGGGCTTTTTTCGTTTTGGGGCAATGATCCATAAAGATCTTAATTGATATATCTTTGACACCTACACTCTAGACCGACCGGTTTGTATTGGTTATTGTTTAGTCATCAAACATAAACGAGGTAAACACCATGACTACCAATAACTTTAACTTTCAACTGAAAACCATTGTTCATGCTCAAGAGAACGGCATCGAAAATATCCCTTCTCTGTTTGCTCGCTTAGGTGCAAAAAGAGTCGTGCTTTTTTCTGACAAAGGTTTGGAGTCTCTGGGCTTTGTTGAGCAATTCTCTGCGTTGTTTTCAAACCAGACGGCGAATCAAGAAGTAACCCCACAAGCGACTCAGCTCGTCGGTGTGTATACCGATATTGCGCCAGACGCGACTTGCGACAACATCAACGCTGCGATTGAGTTTTCTAATAGCTTAAATGCCGACGCTATTTTGTCTGTCGGTGGAGGCAGTGTGATTGATGCTTCTAAGGGCGTGAAATACGCACTTCATAAGCAGATTGATGATATCCGTACCGTAATTGCTGGCGGTGGTTTTATGGAAGTTTGGCCAAACAATGAAGACATTCGAGTGCCTCATATTGCCGTACCAACAACGGCGGGAACTGGCGCTGAAGCTTCTCCGATTGCGGTTTTTTACAACGAGCATGAAAACATTAAGGCAAGCTTAGTGGCGTCTGGTTTAGAGGCTGACATTGCGATTCTTGATCCGACTGTTACCACCAAACTACCAGCTCATCTGACTCGCTCAACAGCAATGGATGCATTAACGCACGCCGTTGAGGCCATTGTTTCTCCAATGAGCAATGCCTTTACCGATGCTTACGGCATTCAAGCTGCAAAACTGATTGTTGAAAATTTACCCGTGGCACTTGAGGAGCCTGAAAACCTAACGGCACGCGGCAATCTTCTTCAAGCGAGCACCATGGCGATCTCTGCGTTCTACTCTTCACTGGGCGGTATCCCAATCCACAACTGTGCTCATGCATTTGGTGCGATTAGCCATATCCCGCATGGCGATGCCAACACGGTATTGATGCCGGTTGTGATTGAAGCTCTGCCGGAATTCTATATGCCAAACGCATTCAAATTAGCTCAAGCGTTCTCGCTAGAGAGCACTGGAACGGATGAGATGATTTACCAACGAGTTTTGGATTTCTTACACAACTTCCAAACCCAAGTTGGTGCGATGAAGCGTTTCAGTAGCTGGGAATTTGATGACCAAGAGAAGCGCAATATTGCTCAAGCGATTGAGAAAGATATCTGCTTCCAGTTCTACCCAATCTCAAAACAAACGATTGAACAGATTATTGAAAAATCAATTTAGTGTCTGATTAAGCATCCAAAAACTCACTGTAAATCGAGGACAAATTATGAAGATTGAAAACGTATTGCTATCGAGCTTGTGCATCATCGCGCCATTCCTACTTTTCACCTAATTCACTCGACAGGGACGTTGTGACCTTTATTCCTGAGGAGGAAGTAAATGTTCAATAAACGTTTAACTACCGTGACTTTGACTGGTGTTTTGGCTGTTCTGCTTTTTGCCAAGGCAAGCGTTGGAAGTGAAAGCTCCGCGGCTTTGTCTGAACAGCACCGAGATGTTGTTCAGGTGTTGGATGAAGCCTATGGAGGAAAGCCTGAAGCACAACTTGCTCTCGCTTATCGGTATTTGAGTGGTGATGGTGTTGAGCAGAATGACGAGAAAGCGGCGGAATGGTTTGAAACTGCAGCCAGTGCCGGTAGCCCTGAAGCTCAAACACAGCTTGGCCTAATGTACTTCTCTGGAAGTGGCGTTGAGGTTAGCCAAGCGGAAGCTGTCACCTGGATAGGTCTGGCAGCCGCTCAAGATTATGACCCTGCGCTCGACTTATTACATTGGATGTCCCAAGCCGCGCACTAATTCAGATTCTAACCAAAGTTAGTCACAGAAAAGGTTAATCACAGAAAAATTAATCACAGCTATTGGAGACGTCTTATGCAGACATTCAAGAAATCCCTACTATTTACAGCAATGGCCGCCGTAAGTAGCGCCGCCTTCGCCGCCGAATCAGACAAGCCGAACATCGTTGTTATTGTCGGTGATGATGTTGGCTTTGCTGATACCCAGCCTTATGGCTCAGAAGCCGAAACCCCCAACTTGATGGCGTTGGCTGAAGAGGGGGTTAAATTCACTAACTTCCATGCCTCACCAACCTCATCAGTGACTCGCTCTATGATGTTAACCGGAGCAAATAGCCACGAAGTTGGGCTAGGTACCTTTGATTATGCTGTCTATCCGGGCGCGATTGGCAAACCGGGCTATGAAGGCTACCTGACCAAGAAGAGCGTAACAGTGGCTACGCTGCTCAAAGAAAATGGCTATAACACGTATTTATCAGGTAAATGGCATTTAGGTCATGATGATGGGTTCCTGCCCGATGACCGAGGCTTTTCGGAAAGTTACGGCATTTTAGCGGGTGGTTCGAATCACTTTAACCGCGACATGATGTTCCCTGCCAAAAATGCGGCTACCGCTGAAGCGCTTCAAAAAGGCGACATTCCCGGCGTTGAAGTTGAGCCTACCTACAGAAACGGTGAAGTCGTTGAGGATAAATACCAAGGCGAGTACTCCGACCAAGTCTACACCAACGAACTCATCAAGATGATCGATGGCAAGAAAGACGACGGTAAGCCTTTCTTCGCTTATCTTCCTTTCACCGCCATACACCTTCCGTTGCAAGCGCCTGAGTCGGCCTATCAAGATAAAGTCGACTACTACGTCGAGCATGGTTGGGATTCGATTCGTGAAGACCGCTTTGAACGCATGAAGGAGATGGGCGTCATTCCTAAAGACGCCGATATCTCAAGTCGTAATGCATTAAGTCGCCCTTGGGACTCTTTGTCTGAGAAAGAACAAGAGTGGTATGGCAAGAAGATGGCGGTGGCAATGGGCATGATGGAGATGCAAGACCAACAAGTCGGTCAGGTTGTCGATTACCTCAAAGAGATTGGGGAATACGACAATACCTACATCATGTATCTGGCAGACAACGGTCCTGAAGCGGCAGATATTACCGGTGAAAACATCAGTGATTTGATTCGCACATGGACGGCACATCACTTTGACAACTCGACGGAAAACCTAGGCAAAGCAAACTCCAGCGTTTCATTAGGCCCAGAATGGGCAAGCGCATCAACAGGTGGCTTGTCTTGGTATAAAGCGTACACGGCAGAAGGGGGTATTCGAGTCCCCTTCATTGTTAAGCCTGCGAAAGCGCTTTTAGAGGGCGATCAAGCGCTGCAACCAGGCACTCAAACCGATGACTTATCACAAGTAAAAGACATCGCAGCCACCATTCTTGAAATCGCCGACGTAGAGCATCCAGGCACTAAGTATCAAGGCCGAGAAGTAGCACCAATGAGTGGTGTGAGCTTGCTGCCTTACTTCAAAGGTGAAACGGGAGAGGTGCACAGTGCCGATAATGCGATTCCATTTGAATTGTTTGGTAGCGGAATTTTGCTCAAAGGGGATTACAAGATCATCCGAATCTCTACGGGCATGGGCGGTGACAGTGAATGGCACCTATACAACACCAAACAGGATCCGGCTGAGCAGCATGACTTAAGAAACCAAAAGCCAGACTTGTTCCTAGAGATGGTTGCTGAGTATCAAGAGTACGAAAAAGCGCAAAATATTGTCCCAGTGGATGAAGCGTGGAACCCGTTTGAGAACGTGAAATAGAGGAAATGAACCACTCGGCCAACCTAATGCCACAAGCTTGGTTGGCCGATGAACACCGTGTAAAGGAATTACGAATTGTTTTGGCTAATACAATAACTTTTACATCGAGGAATTCTTCATGACGACATTATCACTATCAAACCTGAGTTCGGTTCCGCAGTTTAACGGCAAGGCGCACAGCAAGCTTCAAGCGTTGGCAAAACCTATTGGTGCGGTGTGTAATATCAGTTGTACTTACTGTTATTACTTAGAGAAACAGCAGTTGCTTGAATACCCAAAAGGGTCTCAATATGTGATGGATGAAGCGCTATTAGAGCTCTATATCAAGCAGTACATTGAGGGGCAGAATACGCCGGAGATTATCTTTTCTTGGCATGGTGGAGAACCTACTTTGTTGGGGATTGAATATTTTCGAAAGGTGGTCGCACTGCAGAAAAAATATTGCCCTAGCCACAGCAAGATCAGCAATGACCTTCAAACCAATGGCACCTTGTTGAATGATGATTGGTGCGAGTTCTTCAAGAGCAATGACTTTATCATTGGTGTGAGCATTGATGGCCCCGAACACTTACATAATCACTACCGAACCAACCGTGCAGGCAAAGGCACTTTTTCTCAAACCATCCGCGGAATCGGTTATTTAAAAAAACATAACGTTGAGTTTGCAACTTTAACCTGTGTGAACGATGTGACAGGAAAATACCCGTTAGAAGTTTATCGTTTTTTACGCGACGAAGTGGGTTCAAAGCAGCTGCAGTTCATCCCTGTGGTGGATAAGCGTGAGGCTCATACCAACAATAAATGGCTCACTCATCAACAAGCGATCATTCCCGTATCAGGCGAGGTTGAGGCTTGGAGTGTCGATTCTGCACAATGGGGACAATTCCTCACTACCGTTTTTGACGAGTGGTTTGAGCACGATTTTGGTCGGGTATTAGTGCCGTACTTTGAAAATTTTGTCGGAGTGTGGATGGGCAGAGAAAGCACCATGTGCACCTTGAGTGAAATTTGTGGAAAGGGGCTGGCGGTCGAACCTAATGGCGATGTGTATTCATGCGACCACTATGTTTACCCAGAATTTAAGTTGGGTAATATCCACGATAAGCCATTGTCAAAATTAGCGTTTTCACCAGACCAACAAACCTTTGGATTTGCTAAGCAAAAGTCACTACCTAAACAGTGCCAAACTTGTGAGTTTAAGTTTGCTTGTCATGGCGAGTGTCCTAAAAACCGAATCATCACCAGTCGTGACGGTGAGGCTGGGTTAAATTACTTGTGTGAAGGTTGGCTCAAGTTTTTCAAACATATCGACCCTACACTTAATGCCCTTTTGCAAGCCAATGGGATGCTGCAGCGTGCAAGGTAAAGTTATCTTACTGGTGACAAATAAAAGTCGAAGTAGACAATCATTGAGCTTGAAAAAAAAAGCTCGCTAAATATGCGAGCCTTTGAGCATTGTCGTTGATTAGTCTTTTGAACTCAAAGCGAGTAAGGTTTCTTCCATCGCATTGCTTAGAATCGAACGATTTCTTTGCATCGCAGCTATTAACGTAGATCCTAGCCAAAGACCGTAAAGCGTTCGAGATAGCGATTCTGGCTCTGCGATAGTGAAATCACCAGCCTCATTGCCTTCTTCAAACAGTTTTGCCATACGTAGGATTATCTTCTCAGCACCTTCTGCCATGGTTGATTGCAATGGGTTAGCAGAGCCAGATACTTCTCCCGCCAGTTTTACGACAAGGCATTGGATATTGAAGTCCTCAGTCAGTTTTGATGCGCACCAAAACTCGAAATAGGCTTTAACGCGATCACGACGAGAAAGCGACTCATCACTTAAAAAGTCATCCAGCTTAGCGAGATGCTCATCAAAGTAGTTGGTAAGAAGGATCTCACCAAAGTGCTCTTTGGATTTAAAGTAGTGGTAAAAAGAACCCTTCGTGCCTTCCGCTTGGTTGATGATCTTCATCAGGCCAACACCAGCAAACCCGTGATCATTAATAAGGCTAAATCCTGCATCGAGCATAGCTTGTCGCATGTCTTTCATTGTTCTTACTCTTTATGCTGAGAATGAGGAATAGTGTAACGAGCAACATACCAACCGTCCAGTCTAGCGCGTTAGGACGCGGTCAATAATTGACTCGTTTCGTGAAAGTGACTTTTCTCTTATTGGCCTTCTAAACGACAAAACTTTTTTCAAGGTAAACACATCCTATAAATCGAAAATAACAACCTTAAAGGGCTTGTTTGGTGCCTTAAAATGGCTAAATTAGGGTGTTTTAAGTTGCTGTTTTTGTTCGTTTTTAATTTGGTGTTTTCTTAAGATCGCAATGGTAGTCTTAGCTTAATTTTTTTAGGGGGCTAAATGGACACCAATAACAGCACTTATCATCAGCACAGTTTTGCTCAGCAAGACTTATCAGAGCTTACATTTACAGCCTGCACGTTTATCCGTTGTGATTTCAGACGTTCGAACTTGCGTGATGCAACGTTTATTAACTGTAAGTTTATTGAACAAGGCGATATTGAGGGATGCCACTTTGATGTTGCCGACTTACGAGATGCAAGCTTCCAGAATTGTCATCTGGCGATGGCGAATTTTAGTAATGCGAATTGCTATGGGATTGAGCTACGTGAATGCGACTTGAAAGGGGCGAACTTCACTCGTGCTAACTTTGCCAATCAGGTAAGCAATAGAATGTATTTTTGCTCAGCGTATATTACGGGCTGTAACCTGTCATATGCCAATTTTGAACAAGCTTGTTTAGAGAAGTGCGAGCTGTTTGAGAACCGTTGGATAGGTACTTACCTTGGAGGCGCGTCACTGAAAGAGTCTGATCTCAGCCGAGGTGTGTTTTCGGAAGACGTATGGGGGCAATTCAGTATGGAAGGTGCTAATTTATGCCATGCTGAATTAGAAGGGTTAGATCCTCGCAAGGTAGACACATCGGGGATTAAAATCGTTGCTTGGCAGCAAGAGCAACTGCTTGAGACCATGGGTATTGTGGTAATGCCTGATTGATTTTTTTCACTCGGTTGGAATCAACCACAGTCGATAGAAGAAAAGCCCAAAGCTAATAACTTTGGACTTTTCCGTATTTGGTGTCCCATCTGACTTTTTTATGCAAGTCGTTTGCATGTCGTGAGGCTAGATGAGTGAGTCAGCAGTTTGTTATGTCGTAAAATTTCAGTTGAATGGTGTTTGGATTTCATACGCGATCTTGATCACTGATTTTAGCGTGTTACATTCCTTGCTTTACGAATATAAACATCATCATTATCACAATTAATTTATGGTCAACCGTCTAACCTGAACTCATGTCTCATTTTCTTATTTTAAATTAATTTAGGTTATTGGGGTTAATGTCAAACTTAGACTATTGACTTGTTTCTAATTATAAATTTGTAATTTAATTACAGCTTTAATTTGAGGGGTAGCGTAGAAATATCCGATTGACAGTTATTTATAGGTGACTAAAGTCACGTTTCTTTGCCATTTCTCGATTCGACAACTTCCATTGATAATAATCCCAACAACAACGAATAAGAATAACTGGGATATATTATGCTTTATGACCTTATTGACCACGACTTAATTGATGTCATTAACCACTCTGAATATAAGTGGGAAGATGCAGTTAAAGAAACGACTCGTTATTTGCAAGACAAAGGTTACGTTACCGATAACTACGCAGACGCGATCATTCAGTCAACGCATGATAATGGACCTTATTATGTTCTTTGTCCAGGCATTGCTATGCCTCATGCCCGTCCAGAGGCTGGGGTTCTAAAAACAGGCCTTGGTATCCATGTGTTTTCTAACCCCGTCGACTTTGGTTCAGATATGGGTCCAGCGCACGTATTACTGACCCTAGCTGCACAAGATTCAGATACTCACATTGAAGTGATTCAAGCATTAAGCGAAATGCTTTGTGATGAGGAAAATATTGCCAAATTGGCCGCTTCTTCATCGAAACAAGACGTACTTGAAATAATCAAAAGTTACTAATAATAACCTTGTATAAGGATATAACGTGTCTACAAATTTACGAGCTAGAATACAAGCCTTCGGTGGTCATCTGACCGCGATGGTTTTGCCAAATATCGGAGCCTTCATTGCATGGGGCTTTATTACCGCATTATTTATTCCAACGGGTTGGATGCCTAACGAATATTTTGGTGAATTAGTGGGTCCGATGATCACTTATTTACTTCCTCTGCTTATTGGTTATACCGGTGGACAAATTGTCGGGGATAAGCGTGGTGCAGTTGCTGGTGCGATAGGTACTATGGGTGTTATCGCTGGCGCTGAGATTCCAATGTTTGTTGGCGCAATGATCATGGGTCCATTGAGTGGCTGGGTGATCGTACAAATCGATAAACGCTTACAAGACAAGATCCCTTCAGGTTTTGAGATGGTGGTAAACAACTTCTCGCTAGGCATCTTCGGTATGTTGATGTGTCTATTTGCTTACGCGATTGTTGGTCCTGCTGTGACTGCTGCGAACCTATTTGTTAAATCAGGTATCGAAGCGCTTGTAGCAACTGGTTTTCTACCGTTACTTGCCATTATTAATGAACCAGCAAAAGTACTGTTCCTAAACAACGCTATCGACCAAGGTATTTACTACCCATTAGGTCTGCAAGCAGCGGCGGAAACTGGCAAATCTATCTTCTTTATGGTGGCGTCTAACCCTGGTCCTGGTCTAGGTATGCTTCTGGCTTACGCTAAGTTCGGTCAAGGTTTAAGTAAGAAGTCAGCACCAAGTGCAATCATCATTCACTTCTTTGGTGGTATCCATGAGTTGTACTTCCCATACGTTTTAATGAAGCCAATCATGATTCTCGCGATGATTGCGGGTGCAGCGACAGGCATCGCAACATTCAACCTGCTTGATGGTGGTCTGGTTGCTGGCCCAAGCCCTGGCTCAATCTTCTCTTACTTAGCTCTAACACCAAAAGGCAGCTTCTTCGCAACCATCGCTGGTGTAGCAACAGCAACGATTGTGTCTTTCCTAGTGGCAAGTGCCATCTTGAAAGTGAGTAAGAAGGAAGAGACAGAAGAGGAATTCGAACAATCGATGACTGACATGAAAGACATGAAAGCAGAAGGTTCAGTGGCTAAAACTCCTGTTTCAGCAGCGAAAACTGAAGCGAAAGACATCAAATTTGTAGCTTTTGCATGCGATGCAGGGATGGGTTCAAGTGCCATGGGCGCTTCAACGTTCAAACGAAAGCTCGAAAAAGCAGGCTACGAAGTTGAAGTGAAAAACTATGCGATTGAGAAAGTGCCTAGCCATGCCGATGTAGTGGTTACTCACGAAAGCCTTGAGAGTCGAGCAATCAAAGCCACAGGTTTGCCAGTCGTAACAATTAAGAACTTCCTGCATGATCCAGCGTTAGACACGCTAATGGATACAATCGGTCAACAAGCTTAAATTTTAAATTTTGGGGTCAGGTCATTGCCCCACCTTTCGGAGATAAAATCATGGTTCAAACAACTGCAGCGGTAATTTGTGGTGAGAAAGACGTTCAATTGAGAACCTTTGATCTACCAAAGATTTCGGATGATGAACTGCTAGTAAAAAATATTTCTAATAGCATTTGCCTTTCAACTTACAAAGCAGCACTGCTAGGAAGCAATCATAAACGAGTTCCTGACAACATTTCAGAAGTACCTGTGATGACTGGCCACGAATATGCGGGGGTGATTGTTGAGGTTGGCGCGAACCTAAAAGATCGCTTTAAGCCGGGCGAACCATTTGTACTGCAACCTGCAATGGGCCTACCAACTGGCTACTCAGCAGGCTATAGCTACGAAACCTTTGGCGGGAATGCGACTTATTCGATTATCCCGAAAGTGGCAATTGACCTTGATTGTGTCCTTCCATACAAAAGCCCATATTACGCTAATGCTTCGTTAGCTGAGCCAATGTCTTGTATTATTGGTGCATTCCACGCGAGCTACCATACAACGCAATATGTTTATGAGCATCAAATGGGTATTAAAGAAGGCGGCTCACTTGCTTTACTTGCGTGTGCTGGCCCTATGGGGATCGGTGCTATTGATTATGCGATTAATGGCCCCGTGAAACCAAGCTTGATTGTGGTGACAGACATTGATGAAGCACGTCTAGCGCGCGCTGAAAGCCTTATTCCAGTATCAAAAGCCGCGGAAAATGGTATTGAATTACATTATGTGAATACCGCTAAAGTTGATGACCCGGTTACTTTCCTAAAAAGTCTGAATAAAGATAAAGGTTATGACGATGTCATGGTATACGCAGCGGTTGCACAGGTGCTAGAGCAAGCCGATGAGCTACTTGGTAATGATGGTTGTTTAAACTTCTTTGCTGGACCTACGGATAAGCAATTCAAAGTACCGTTTAATTTCTACAACGTTCACTACGAATCAACGCATATCGTCGGTACCTCTGGTGGTTCAACAGGTGATTTGATTGAGTCAGTAGAGTTGTCAGAAGCAGGCAAGATCAACCCATCGTTCATGTTAACGCACATCGGTGGCCTTGAAGCCGCGCCACATACCATTTTGAACCAGCTGGATCTTCCAGGTGGCAAGAAATTGATTTACCCACATATCGACTTACCGCTGACAGCGATTGACCAATTCCATACACTGGCAGAGCAGTCTCCATTCTTCCTGGAGCTTGATGAAATTTTGAAAGCCAATAATTACGTTTGGAATGAATTGGCAGAAAAAGCGCTACTTGAATTTTATGATGTGAGCTTAACCGTTTAATATGGTTCATTATTGTGGTGGCTAGCCAGTCACCACAGCTTCATGAGGTAATTGATATTTTGTTGCAAGATGAATTATTAGACGCATTGGAACAGTGTGATTCCGCGACGAGTTTGATCGAAGCGTCTAATAAGTTAATAAACCAAAAACTGAAAAAGCTATTACCGAACGTGTTTGTTCAAGATGCTTTGGTGATGGAGTACGCCGTCGTACCTCTTTTAAAAGAAGATGGGCCTCTTGTGACAACCGACGTCGCCTCTAAATTGATGTTTGCGATGGGTAAGATCTCTTTGGAAACCTACGCAGATATTGGCTTATTCGACCAAATGTATGAATACACTAGTAAGCAATCGCAAGTGCTGACATTTGGCGATGACATGGTTTACGACTTCATCAGTAATCAATCAAACCTCTCGAAAGGCAAAGATAGCTTCTACTTAGATTCAATTAACCAATTAAAATTCTCGTCATTCGATTCATTCACTCAAACACGTTACGAATCACTGATTAAAACAGTGCTGAAACTCTGTTGCGAGAACTTGTTGGAAAATATTGAGAAAGAGATATTAGGATAAGGTTGAACATGAAAGTTTCCTTAAATGTGAGTGGCTTTGAAACCGAAGCGACATTCCCTGATAAAGATATTGAACAGATTCATAAACCACTGGTTGAAAAATTTACGCGACTTTTTGAGCAGAAAAAAGAACGTACGATTATCTTTTTGTGTGCCCCCCCTGGCAGTGGTAAATCGACGTTAGCCGCGTTTTGGGAGCATTTGTCCCATCAACAAACCAACGTTGAGCCACTTCAGGTATTGCCATTTGACGGTTTTCATTACCCCAATGAGATATTGGACTCAAACTACATCGTTCGTGATGAAGAGAAAATTAAACTCCGTACCATTAAAGGCTCTCACGAAACGTTCAATCTAACCTCGTTGATCGATAAGTTAAAACAGCTGAAAGTAAAAAATCCTACATGGCCGTACTACGATAGAAATCTTCATGACCCTGTGGATGACGCAATCTCGGTAGACAAGGACATTGTCGTGATTGAAGGCAACTGGTTGTTACTGAACGAGCCAGTTTGGAATGGATTGCATGAGTTGGCTGATTTCACCATCTTCATAGACACCGACGCTAAGTTCCTCGAAGAGCGCTTAGTAAACCGCAAGGTGCGAGGAGGTACCACATTAGAAGAAGCGGTAGAGTTCTATAAAAATTCAGACTCAAAAAACGTCGATAAAGTGTTAGACCATTCTATCCCTGCTGACCTAACACTCTTCATGAATCAAGACGGCTCGTTTCAAATCAATTAAACAATTTAGGAGGTCATAATGGAGATTGTTGTCGACAGCCATACTCATACATTGGCAAGTGGCCATGCCTATAGCACCATTATCGAAAATGCACTGGCATCGAAAAATAAGGGGCTAAAACTCCTTTGTACAACGGATCATGCTCCTGAAATGCCGGGAGCCCCCCACTACTGGTTTTTCAATAACCAAAGGATTTTGCCCCGTTTTCTGCACGATGTAGGTATCTTGCGGGGTGTGGAAGCCAACACATTGAATACTGCTGGAGAGTTGGATCTTCCTCCTTCTTCTTACCAACATTTAGACTGGGTGATTGCGAGCTTGCATGAGCCAGTTTTCAAGCCATCGACGGAACAAGAACATACACAGGCGTTAATCAACGTCATTAGGAGTGGCAAAGTTGATGTGCTAGGGCACTTAGGGAACCCAAACTACAAGTTCGATATGGAAGCGGTTCTGCTGTGCGCAAAGGAGCACAATGTTGCAATTGAAGTGAACAATACGTCACTGACAGGCAAGAGCCGAAAAGGAAGCGATGTGCGATGCTCAAAAATTGTCGAGATCGGTAAACGAATCGGCGTTTATTTCTCAACGGGTTCTGATGCTCACTTCTGTGAAGAAATCGCTCGTTTGGATCTTGTAAAATTATTACTTGAAAAGCACAGTGTTGAAGAAGACAAAATCATCACTACCTCAACATCTCGTTTCCTAAACTTTTTACTTTTACGCGGGAAGAGTAGGATCGAAGAGTTTTCAGAGCTCTATTAAGCTTCTGTTTTACTAATCAAGATTGATACTAAAAAGAAAAGCCCAAAGCTAATAGCTTTGGGCTTTCTGTATTCGGAGCCTGCATTTTATAATGAAGTTTAGAAAAGAGAATGCTTGGCGAATATAGGGCTGATTAATGCATACCTGAACGCATTTTGTCGCAGAGTGCAAAGAACACGAATAGGATAAAGCATACTAGCGCGACACACAGCGAGGCTATGATGGTTGTGGCATCTTTGGAAATCAGTGGAACGACGATAGAAGCCAACGCGACCAACATAACAAGGATATGAACGATTCGTCCAAGAATAGGGTTTTTATGACAGAATGAAGCCCATAGGTAACGCATTTTTAACACCCGTACAATATTAGTGGATTTATTCTATTTTCTTAATGAGTATTTTGTAAATAGGTTTTGGTTACAGGTGTTCATAAATATGATCTAAGTCGTTCTAGTATAAAACTGGTTAAATAACATAAAGTTATTCTATATTGATAGAATACGTAACATTTATATTAGAATCATGGTATTCCGTATTCTTTAGTATTGTAAGTCAAATATTGTTCGATTTTTGGTTTCTTGACTGAAGATCTCATTTATTGAGTCTTCTATTAAGAGGCTGGTTGCTTACTAATATTTACCTAGTAAATATCACTCAGGCTACAATCAAAATTTTAACCAGCTACACTTTTTCTGTTATTTATCAAAGCGACGCCTCAAATTGAGAGCGAGGTAATCTTGTGAGTTGTTCGGTTTGATATACTCAGTACTCGTTCGATAAAGATGATGGAGATGATATGTCGAAAACCGCGAAGATCATTAATGAAGATAAGCTGGTAAAAAAAGCAGTTGAAGTCGGTTTTAAGATGGCAAAACTACAAGGTTTTGATTTGCCAAATTCATCTCAACCGATAAAGGTTAAAGCGGTGTACTTGTTCCTTGTTGAAGTCAATCAGATCACACCTCTCCCTGAGAGCAAGCTTGATGGTGCGAACATCAAGAAGCGTTTAGCACTCTGGCTTCATAATGCACTTCCTGACAATGACCCTTTGAAGTAAACCTTTTCTAAGCTGATATTCCTGAACTCGTTCCCTCTGAGTTCATTATTCATCGATATGTTAGATAAGAAACCTAGCGAGCTCTCGCTAGGTTTTTTGTTTTTTTAAGACAGGTATTTTAATAGTGGATAACGAGTCGCTGCCATTAGAAGCGTTGCTATCGACTCGACAGAATGTTCAGCATTGAGAGTTTTGGTGATTTATGCCGCTTGTTTAGCAATCTGAGCATCGTTATTTTCTAATAACTCTAACTTTCTTTTGGCGCTTATTCCGTTTAAGACATTTTCTTAAAATCCTCATCAATAAAATACATTAGAGCTCAAAATATTATTTTATTCATGGCGATCGTTATTAAGTGTGATTTGTGTCACTTTTTTCTAATTTTAAAGGTTAGGTTGTTGATCTTATCAGGCAGTAAATGCTCATAATAAAAAGGAATTTAATTAGAGCTCAAAGGATTTTATCGGTATGATTACATCAGCGCCTTGGATCTTGTATCCAGAGGTTGTAGAAAAAATGATTGAAAAGTGGAATTTTCGCGAGCCAGAAGTTTCGGATGGCAACAACATTTATCAATTAATTTCAGAGTGCCCTCCATTAGACACTAACTCTTCATATTGCAATTTCTTGCAGTCTACTCACTTTAGTAAAACTTGCATTTTAGTGGAGCATGAAGGTGACCTTGCTGGCTTTATTTCTAGCTACCGGAAACCTAGTGAGCCCAATGTTCTCTTTATTTGGCAAGTAGCGGTGGCGCCTAAGTTTAGAGGTAATGCTTTAGCCTACAAGATGCTGAACACCTTACTTAATCGAGAGTGCCTAAAGAGCATTGAAGCGATAGAAACGACTATCACTAAATCAAACCAAGCGTCTTGGGCACTGTTCAAAAAGCTGGACGAAAAAAACGGTAACACCGGGCGAGTGACTACTTTCTTAGATGAAAACCTTCATTTTAACGGGCAGCACGATACCGAGTATCTCTATCGAATCCTCCTCAAATAATCAAACACTTATAGGAATTAAATAACGGCATTATCATGGATATTTTTAAGAAGCAGGAATCTAACGTACGTTCTTACTCGAATAGTTTTCCAGTAACTTTTGCTAAATCAAAAGGCTGCTGGCTTGAAACAAAACAAGGTGATCGTTACCTCGATTTTCTTGCTGGAGCAGGATCTCTCAATTACGGTCACAACAATCCAATACTAAAGCAAGCTCTACTTGAGTACATTGAAATGGATGGAATTACACATGGCTTAGATATGCATTCAGAAGCCAAAGCTGAATTTCTAGAAGCTCTTAGTCGCTTTATTTTGGAACCTCGAGCATTAGATTACAAAGTTCAATTTACCGGCCCGACAGGAACAAATGCGGTTGAGGCAGCGATTAAATTGGCAAAAAAAGTGACTAGTCGAAGCAGTATTGTTGCATTTACCAATGGCTTTCATGGTTGTACGGCGGGTGCATTGGCTGCTACAGGCAACCAACACCACAGGCAAGGTGCGGGCTCAAATCTGAACAATGTTACGCGTTTGCCATTTGAAGGTTACGCTGGAATTGATGGTTTAAAATTATTTGAAACGATGTTAGCCGATAATTCCGCTGGTATGGATAAACCTGCCGCCGTTTTATTGGAAACAGTTCAGGGTGAAGGTGGGTTAAATGTCGCTTCAAATGAATGGCTACAGAAGTTAAGCAAAATCTGTAAAGCCCACGATATCCTATTTATTGTGGATGATATTCAAGCCGGTTGTGGTCGAACAGGAACGTTTTTTAGCTTTGAACCTTCAGGTATAAAACCAGATATCGTTACGCTATCTAAGTCGATAAGTGGTTATGGCTTACCGATGGCTGTGGTTTTATTAAAACCTGAACTAGACAAGTGGGAGCCGGGAGAACACAACGGCACCTTCCGTGGTAACAACCATGCGTTCATTACTGCTGCGAAAGCGTTAGAAATGTATTGGTCAAATGATGATTTTGAAAATCATATTCAACGTAGCTCAAGCATGGTCGATGATGTCATTCAACGCAATCTCAAGCGTTTCCCTGAGCTATTTGTTCAACGCAAGGGACGCGGAATGATGATTGGCATTGAATGTAAAGATGGGAACACAGCTGATGAGATTGCAAAAGTGTGTTTTGACAAGGGCATGGTAATTGAGACCGCAGGTCCAAACGATGAAATCTTGAAGTTCTTTTGTCCATTAACCATTTCAGAATCGGAATTGATGCAAGGTTTAACTATTTTCGAAGACTCAGTTGAAGTGGTAGCAACCAAGCATTTCAAGAAAGCATCGTAATAGGGAGAGTAAAATGATTGTTAGAACACTTGATGAATGTCGTAATAGTGAAAGACGTATTGTATCGGATAACTGGGAAAGTACTCGCATGTTATTGAAAGATGACAATATGGGATTTTCTTTTCATATCACAACAATTTACGAAGCGACAGAAACACATATCCATTACCAAAACCACTTGGAGTCTGTGTTTTGTATGAGTGGTGAAGGGGAGATTGAAGTCGTTGGTGGTAAAACTTACCCAATCAAACCCGGTACGTTGTACATCCTAGATAAGAATGATGAGCATTATTTACGCGCATATAAAAACAAAGAAATGACAATGGCTTGTGTGTTTAACCCACCAATTACTGGCGCTGAAGTACACGATGAAAACGGCGTTTATCCACTCGTTGATTAACCCATATCTTCAGGGGTGATATCTCACCCCCCCCTCTATTATTTCGTCTTTAATCTCTTCAAGAACAAAAGGTCTTTTATGACATTTACCGTAGAAAAAATCGGCGGTACATCAATGACAGCATTTGATGCTGTGCTCGACAATATTATTCTCCGCCCTCAAAATCCGTATAACCGAATCTTTGTTGTGTCCGCATACAGCGGTATGACGGATGCATTGTTGGAATGTAAAAAAACAGGTAAGCCTGGTGTCTATCAATTGATAGCGATGCGTGACGATTCGTGGAAGGATGCTCTATCTTATATTGAACGCCGCATGCTATTGACCAATGAGCATATTTTTGCGGATCCAATGAATCGTATGAGAGCAGATAAGTTCATCCGGTCTCGTATTTCAGAAGCTAAAAACTGTATTACTAACATTCTTGAAACGTGCCAATACGGACAGTTTTCACTGAGACATTATTTACCACAGATTAGAGAGTTTCTTTCTTCAATTGGAGAGTCACATAGTGCATACAACACGGCTCTTAAATTAAAAAACATTGGTATAAACTCGACCTTTGTTGACCTTTCTGGTTGGGACAACAAAACCCCTCAAAGTTTGGATGATACCATTAGAGAGGCTTTCTCTGACATAGATGTTACTGAGGAGCTTCCCATAGTAACTGGTTATGCATATTGCAAAGAAGGTTTGATGCATACTTATGATCGTGGTTACAGTGAGATGACGTTTAGTCGTATCGCTACTATTACTGAGGCATCATTGGCGATCCTCCATAAGGAGTATCATTTTAGTTCGGCTGACCCAAAAGTCGTTGGTGTAGGTTCGGTTAAACCGATTGGGGCAACCAATTATGATGTTGCCGATCAACTGGCTAACCTTGGTATGGAAGCTATTCACTCTAATGCGGCTGCTGGGTTACGAGAAAGTGGCATAGAACTGCAAATCAAAAACACTTTCGAGCCAGAACATGAGGGAACACTGATTTCTTCTGATTACCGACCAGACACTAATCACATTGAGATCATTGCCGGAAAACAGAAGGTATATGCGTTACACGTTTTTGACCAGGGAATGGTCGGTAAGGCGGACAATGTTAGTTATGAGTTAATGGAGATTATCGCAGATGCTAGAGTGAGCCTTATCGGTAAAGAGATGAACGCCAATTCTATTACCTATTATCTAGGTGGTAGCACCGAGAGTTTAAACAAGGTGTCTTATAAAGCTGAGAAACGTTACCCTCAGGCATCTATTTCAGGTCGAATGGTCGCTATAATTTCAGCGATCGGTTCTCAAATTGATACCAATAAAACGCTCGCTAATGGTGTATTGGCTTTGATGAATCATAGTGTTACGCCTATTGCATTACATTCGTCTTTGAGAAACGTAAATGTGCAATTTGTTGTGAGTGATGACAAGTATCAACAAGCGATTTGCGCGTTGCATGAAGAGTTCTTTGATCAAGATAAAAGAACCGAGACATCGGTGAATGCAGCATAAAATGTAACAGTGGAGGGCTCACCCTCCACTGTTACATTTTCATGGCAAAGCAAAACATCAACTGCAAATTAACGATCGCCTGTATCTATTTTGATCACACAGATACAGTAAACGTTACTTGATTTTCGTGTTGATACTGTACTTTCTTGAATTAATCGGTGATTTATTAAGTATTCGGTTATCGGCTATTTCACCTTTCACCTTTCACCTTTTACCTTTCACATAGCAACATCAGATATGAGTATTACTACTCTTGATACTTATCGAGCTTGTTATAAAGCGTTTTGATGCTGATTCCCAAGTCTTGTGCTGTTTCCTTTTTGTTGCCAATCATCTTTGGTGCTTTTATTTCCTTTCTATGTAGTCCTATAGTTAACCCCGAATTCATTCGATAAAGACGATAGAGATGATATGTCGAAAACCGCGAAGATCATTAATGAAGATAAGTTGGTAAAAAAAGCAGTTGAAGTCGGTTGTAAGATGGCAAAGCTACAAGGTTTTGATTTGCCAAATTCATCCCAACCGATAAAGGTTAAAGCGGTGTACTTGTTCCTGGTTGAAGTCAATCAGATCACACGTTACCTGACGATAAGCTTGATGGCGCGAACATTAAGAAGCGTTTAGCACTCTGGCTTCATAATGCACTGCCGGACAATGACCCGCTAAAATAAAGAAGTTATGAATACTGGTGCATTTCACCTGATTTGAACTGATGCTTTCCCTTTCCCCTAATTTCACTTATTGTTTTAATGTACGAAAGCCTAGCGATTACTCGCTAGGCTTTGTTTTAAGCGTTACCTTTCAATAACTCGAGTAGAATTTTTCACTATGGGTACAATTACATAGCTGACTTGTTGCCCGTTCACTTGTTTGGTTTGACTGCGGATGGCTTGACCATCTACGATTAATGTTGGGTAATCGCCATAGAACCATGCTTCCCATTCGAGGGCATGCTCAGAACGGTTAGTAAGCGTTGACTTCGTGAGCCCATCATGACGTAGGGTTAGCTCATGTTCACCCATTGGTAACTGATCCACACTTAACCATTCTATGTCACTGGTGAGGTGAGAAGCTGTCGACACTCGGTGCTCTGCGGCGTTTGGTTTTATACCCATTAAGCCTTCAATCGTATTTGAAATGAATGTAAAGGATATTTCTGGGTAGTCACCATTGGTTCCTTGAGTTGGACGTTCGTGTGGCTCATCTTTAGTGTCCATTATGTACTGCATCCACTTCCATGCTTCGGCATTGCGATTATATGGAAAGTAGGTTTCAGGAATGTAGGTGTAGGCTTCAATATTGTTTGGTGCCTCTGGTGTGCTACCAATGCCATCGCCTAGATTGTTAGCAATGAAATCAAGATACCTGTTGTTTCTTTCTCCTGGTTCAGTGATGAGTTTCATCGGCATGAACCAACTATTCTCCTTACCAAAATCGTTTAGGCGGAGCCCATCTTTTTGAACAATGTTAACGTAGTTCTCTAGTGGTTTATTTAGATCTACGACGCTCCAGTCTTCATTAAAATAACGCTTAAGTTCTTGGGCTTTTTCTCGCCAGAGTATGGCTTCATTATATTCTTCTCGTGCTTCTAACATTGCTGAGTAAGCGAGAGTAGCTTGGTATTGTGAGCCAATTCCGTCACCGGCTTCGATTGGAAACTCTCCTCGTTCGTTGTACGTTGCAGATCCTTCAAAAATACCGCCATAACCTTCAGCGATACCATTTGGATCTTGGTCATCATGCAGCTCGATGTAATCGGTGAGAACCTTGGTATAAAACTGCCAGAGATCATCATCTTCTATATAGCGTTTGTCTCCTGTCCATTGATATTGCTTCCATGCCTTTTCAACAAATTCAAACTGTGCTGGCACTTCACGAACAAACCAATTGTCGTCATCATAATCAATAGTGTGTGGCGTACCATCGAAATTAATAGCCCATAGTGTGTACCACTTTCTTGACTCGGTTGAATGCTTGGCGAAGGTTTTGAACATTGAGAAGTTTTCTGGTTCAAGTCCTGCGATTTTTGCGCCACTTGCTTGGTGTAAGAAGTCTCTCGAGTAAAATGCTGTTCGGTCAAAATAGCCAGCCCAATAAGATGGAATGTAATCTACGCTGCCATCACCATCGTTATTGTATTCATCCCGGTTCACGAGGTCGTGTTGACCTGTCATTACGAAGCGCTGAGTTTTCTCCATAGCCCATTCGAAAGAGTCTTGAAGCTTCGTATTCGAAGAGGTGACCACCACTTGCTTTTCTTTCTCGATAGCCGTGATCGTCCATAGCTGTTCTTTATTGTTGTCATCTATCACTGCTATTTGTACCGGCTGACTGAAGTCGATGACATCACCTGTGTTGATAGACGAATAGCTGCCTTCAGAGATTAGGAATTTTCCTATGGTTAATGTGGTTAGATCTGTGCCAAACGGGACCTGGAACTTTATATCCCTAGAAATCTTATTAACGCTAGTGACACCGACTTGTTCTTGAGTTGAGAACTGAATAATTTGGTTGAAATGTAGAGGTTTACTTTTATTACTTTTGATTAACGCAACGCTGTCGACACTGACCCCTCCTTGGTTAGAACCTGAGAACCAGACTTTTAGCTGCTCGCCCTTTTCTAGTGGGATGTGTTTTAGGTTTTTTCGTTGATATTTGGTGCTTTGTTTTATTGTGTCACTCACTAATATTTGATCGGTGAGGTTAGTCATTGCGATGGTGGCATCGTTAGAAGGACTAATAAAATACGCAGATAAATCGTAGTAGCCTGTCTCGGGAATCGTTACGACTTGACTGATGTGGTGATTCTTGCCTTGAGCGATACGACCTCGGTATTCTCCTTCATGAGTGAAGTCATTTTTGATATTAGAAAACCAGTAGCTCCATCCTAACCCTTTGTTTTCAAAGCTTGGGTTAGTAAGAATGTTGTCGTTTTTTTGTGCGTGAGCTCCAGCTGATAGCATGAGTGAGAAAGTGATGGCAGAAGCAAGTACTTTGAGTTTCATACGGATCTCTTTTATTGGAAGTAGAAAGGCTAGTGAGGGTTGAGAGTTGTTGCTATGAACGTCAATGTGGTTTCCGAAAACCTACATTGACGTTGCTTTACGATTTATGTTGCTTGTGCCGGTTTCGCGGTTTCCCCTTTGTCTGAGCCTTCGTTTGTAATGTGGTCGTATTTCTCTGTTAAGTGATCTTGAATCTTTTGGTGATAAGCACCGTTCAGCTTGTAGAAGCGGAAGTAGATGATTAACGCAATGGCAAAGAAGAAAGCAGGTAGGCCGACCATGATGCATTGCATGCCGAATACGGTTTCAGGGCTTTGCGTTACGTTGGGCACATAATCAACAGCGGTGAGTGCGATACCAATGAAGAAAGCGGCAAATGCTGAGCCTGCTTTTACAACCAGTGTTTGCACCGAGTAAGCGATACTTTCACAACGAGAACCCAGTTTAAACTCACCGTAATCGACCGTGTCTGCCACCATAATCACGTTCAATACCCAGAACAGAGCGGTACCGATTTGCAGGAAGACGCCCGCCGTTGATATCAGCAGAATACTTTGTTTGTCATACATGCCGACATAGATGAGTACCGCGCTGCCTAAGATAGGGAAAGTGGATGCACAGGCCCATAAAACTCGGCGTGAGAACATCTGGGCAAGTTTAGGGAACAGCACCAGTGTGATGAGGTTAGCAATACCTGCATACGCCATGTAGTACGGGAACAGCTCTTCGTTGCCAACAACATAAGTGAAGTAATAAACAGCAAAGGCGGTAATGATGTTGGTCGCGAGGTTATAAGACAACGCCATACACAGAACACTGGTCAGTTGGTCGTTTTTGTAGATAAGCGCGAGAAGCTTTTTCAGTGAAACCTTTTCTTCCGGTTGTGTTGTGTCGAGGTTAGCCGTTGAATAGCGCTCTTTCACATTGCGTAAAGTAATGAAAGTAGAGACTAAGAAACAAGCGATCAACAAGAGGGTGAAAATCTGGAAGCCGAACCCTTTATCGTCCCCACCTACGTAGTTCACGAAAGGCATAGCGATAGCTGCGGTTACTATCCATGCAAGGCTCGCGAAAAATCGAGGGTATGGCACAAGCTCTTCACGTTCACGCTTGTCCAAAGTCAGTGTTGGGACCAGTGACCAAAAAGGAATATCCATTAGTGTGTAGGTCATGCCCCACAAGATATAGGTGACAGCGGCGTATGCGATGAGCCAAGGGCCTTCGATGTAATGCGCACTAAACACCATCAATAGAACGACTGAGTTAGCCAGTGTGCCAATTAAAATCCAAGGTTTGAACTTACCCCATCGAGTGCGCGTATTGTTGACCAACCACCCCATAATAGGGTCATTGACGGCATCCCAGATGCGCGCGACGAGGAAAATGGTTCCGACTGTAGCGGCAGAAATACCGACTACATCCGTGTAGTAAAACATTAGGTACATATAGACGATGGTGATTGCGAAGTCTTTACCAAACGCCCCAAAGCCATAACTTAGCTTGGTATTCATAGAGATACTCATTGCCACTCCTTACGCCTCCTCTGTGAGAAGACGCTAATATTCACGTTATTGTATTTTTTATTAGTATGAAATTACTTGTTAACCCACTCTGGTAACCAACCCTCATGAGCCTCAATCAAGTCGTCAACCAGCGCGTATATCTCTTCTATTCCAAGTACAGCGGCAGTATGTGGGTCCAGCATTGCAGCATGATAAATACGGTCGTGGTTTTCAGTGAGAATGGCTTCGGTTAATAGAGTTTGAACGTTGATGTTGGTTTGCATTAATGCCGCTAAGTGGTTTGGTAGACGCCCAACTTTGATCGGTTGCACACCATTCGCATCAACTAAACATGCGACCTCAACACAGCAGCCTTGCGGTAAGTTATCGATTAAGGCTTCGTTTTTAACGTTGCCATAGATGACGCTTGGAGTGCCTGTCCAGATAGAATTCATTATGGTGCTGGCGTATTCATGAGACTCTTCAACGGTGATCTTGTCGGTTGTTTTGAACTCTTGAAGATCCTTTTTCCAATCGGCAATCTGTTCGACACAACGTTTAGGGTATTCGTCAAGTGGCACTTTATAACGTTCAATTAAATCTGGACGATTTGGCTTGATAAAGTAGGGGGTGTATTCAGAAAAATGTTCAGAAGACTCTGTCACGAAGTAACCAAGCTTCTTAAACATTTCATAGCGAACTAAGTTAGTGCAGCGACCATTGTGATAGATGCCTGGTTTAGGCGCTTTGCCACTCTCAAAAGCTTCAAGTAGGTCTGGATAAATGTCGACGTACTCACCGCTTTCTGTCTTCTTCTCGAGGGTTAGGTAATAAGCCATGTGGTTGATGCCTGCGCAGGTATAGCGAAGATCTGCGTAATCTAAGTCTAGGTCGCGTGCGAGCTCTTCAGCTGTGCCTTGTACTGAGTGACACAAACCGACTTGTTTAATGTGCGGATACTTCTCGTACATTGCCCATGTGTTCATTGCCATTGGGTTAACATAGTTGAGCATGGTGGCATTCGGGCAAACTTCGGTCATGTCTTCACAGACACTCCAAAGGTGCGGGACTGTGCGTAGTGAACGCATAATCCCGCCTGGGCCGAGTGTGTCTGCGATCGTTTGTTCCAGACCATGGCGCTTACATACTTCGAAATCTGTGACGGTACAAGGTTCGTAACCGCCGATCTGGAAAGCGATGACGACAAAATCTGCTTCTTGTAGCGCTTCTTTCTGATTTAAGTGACATGAAATAGAGCCAGTAGCGCCTGATGATTCCATCAACTTGCTGACGACAAGATGAGACTCTTCTAATCGGGTCTCATCGATATCCATCAATGCGACATGAGCGTTTTGTAATGCTGGACGGTGGAAAATGTCGCCAAGAATGTTCTTAACAAAAATGGTTGAACCAGCACCGATGAATGTGATTTTAGGGCTTTGCATAGTGGAATCCTTTATCTCTCTGAGTTCTTTGTTGATGCAGATAAATTACACCTAGAGCCCATGTCGATTCGTCTCAGATAATCTAATAGCTCTCCCGTTTTCTAATATTTTCAAATCACCGAATCAAAATCTTAGGAAATGGGATAACTTGATGGCTTTTAAGGAGAGGAGGGTATGCAATGAAGCGAGTTTTGCACTTAAGGTGCTGACTCTAATCACATCGTGATGATCTTATGAATTGGGGTATTTCGGCACTATGATCGCCTTCAGAGTTTTATTATCGAGGAACTGCTAAAAATCAGCTATACGATTTCCTAAGGAGCGAGATATGTCGCAATCAACCCCTGATACGCTGAGAATTATCACTTTAGATAAGTACTCATCCGAGACCGTGTCGGTAAGTCCGCTTTCTCTTTATTCTTCCTATGAGCAAATCGATATCGAACTTAGAGCTCCTCACTCCATGCCCGGCTATCATTGGCATGGTCAAATTGAGGTGAATATTCCTTTTGGGGACGATGTGGAATACATCATTAACGGCAGCCCAATCGTGGTTAAGAGCGGATCGATTGGCTTGTTTTGGGCATCGGTACCTCATCGACTCACCAATCCCGGCCAAAGCCATAATATGGGGATCATCAACATACCGATTCACCATTTTATGTCGTGGACTCTCAGTCGAGATTTAGTCAATCAGATAACTCACGGCAGTGTGTTGCAATCGAACTCTTGTTCGTTAGTGAGTGAATTTGAAATTGCCCGATGGGTACAAGAGATAAAGCATTCGTCAGAAAGTCGCCAGCAGTTGGCCATCGATGAAATTGGCTTGATGCTTAAGCGAATCTGCCTTGATGGTTGGCAACAACTGCTCGTAAATCGACAGGACAAATCGACCAAAAAAGGGGTGTCGAAACACTCCCAATTCTATGTCAGCCAGATGTTGGAATACATTGCGACTCACCATAATCAGCCATTGACCGTTAAAGATATCGCTGAACATATCGGGTTACACAGCAACTATGCGATGAACGTATTTCAGAGAACGATGCAGATGACCATCAAGCAGTACATTACTGCGATGCGCATCAACCACGCTCGTGCTTTGTTGAGTGATACGGATAGAACCATTCTCGATATCTCACTCACGGTGGGCTTTAATTCGAGTAGCCGATTCTATGAAACCTTCCAAACGTACATTGGTGTCACGCCGACTCAATATAGAAAATTAGCTAGAGAAGATCACCGATGGAGCAGTCATGGGGCTAGTCCGCTATACGACCTTGAGAAAGGGGCGTGTGATGGGAAAAGGCCGTTAACAACGACGGACAGTTAGCGATATTGATACAACTCGATAAAAGAAAAGCCACAGCATGTATTGTGGCTTTGTTGCTATGGAATCAAGAGAATTTGTGCTCTCTAGATCGTTATCGACTAGCGATTCACTTGTTCAACAATCTCGCGTGTTAGGCGGGCAATTTCATCCCACTCGCCATTTTCAACCAGTTTCTTATCCACCATCCAAGTGCCACCGCAGGCTAATACCTGAGGTACAGCCAAGTAATTATCGATGTTTGATGACGTAATGCCGCCTGTAGGCATTAGCCGAATATCGCCGTATGGGCCAACTAACGACTTAACCATACTGATGCCGCCCGATGCTTCTGCTGGGAAGAACTTGAGAGTCGTTAATCCCATTTCTAATGCTGCTTCAACGGTGCTCGGGTTGTTCACTCCCGGGATAATATCAATGCCTATCTCTTGGCATGCTTTAACCGTGTTTGGATTAAACCCCGGTGATACCACAAAGGTTGCGCCCGCTTCTTTCGCGGCCAGTGCTTGTTCACCATTCAAAATCGTTCCGGCACCAATCAGCATGTCAGGCTGAGCTTCTCGTAGAAGTCGAATAGCTTCAACAGCGGCGTCAGAACGAAAAGTAATTTCTGCTGCAGGCAGACCGTTTTCCGCTAAAACTTTACCTAGTGGAATAATATCTTCAGCGTTATCAATCGCGATAACAGGGATAACTTTAAGTGCTTTTAATTGGTCATTAATTGTAGGCATGGGTTTACTTCTTAATAGGGTTTGAAAGAGTGTCGGTGATGGCTTTTGGAATAATTGCACCGTGGTGCTGAATCACTAGTCTCGCTAGTGCATTACCTTGTTGGCAGGCTTCTGAAACAGAACCTCCAGAGAGGTAACAAGATAAGAAACCACCGTTAAAAGAGTCGCCAGCAGAGGTACTATCAACCACAGTCTCGACAGGTGTCGTTGTGATGTTTACGGGCTCAGCTTCAGCGTTTTCACTGATCAAGCAGCCTTCAGCACCAAGCTTTACAACAACGGTTTTGACGCCGAGTGTATGCAGTCTTTTTATGGTGTCTTGTGGCTGGGGGTCTTGCCATAACAGTTGCTCATCGTCGAAGGTGACTAAGGCGATATCCGTCGCTTTATAGGCAAGCTGATAAGCTTCTTTGGTTGCGTCTTGTGAGTCCCACAACTTTGGTCGGTAGTTACTATCAAAGGCGATGGCCACGCCACGTTCACGTAGACCTTGGATGATAGTGAGTAACTTTAGTTGATCGCCATGAGGCAAGATCGCCAGAGAGATTCCACTCAAAAACACCATATCGACATCTTCAAGTTGGGCGGTTATTTTGTCGAAATTTGGGTGCTGTACCATGTAGCGAGCAGCCGAGTCATTACGCCAATACAGAAATGTGCGTTCACCAACGTCGTCTAATTGAATCAGATACAGGCCTGGCGAGCGCTGCTCGTCAATCAGTACGAAATCAGTTGATAGCCCTTCATCTTGCCATCGGTTAAGCATCTGTTGACTGATAGCGTCTGAGCCTAGCGCTGTGACATAACTGGTACGAATCATAGGTGTATCTGACGAACAGGAATAGCTGGTGGCACTTCGGTTCAAATAAACAGCGGCGTTGAGCGTATCCCCACCATAGGTCTGTTGCATGGTACCGAATGGAGCGCCGTTCAGTTCTATCATGCACTCGCCGATAATCGCAATGTGGCTCATAGTGTGCCCTTACAGAAAGATTGGTATTGCTAGGTATAAATGATGGAACGTGGCTACAAGGAAAGTAGCCACGTTGATTCTGTTCCCAATAGGTTGGGAGGAGGTCTTATTTGTTGTCTAGTTTCACGAACAACAGCGTTAGAACATAAGACAGTGCGAACACACCAACCACACCCATAATCGCTTGGATAAAGTTCTGTGTGCCGCCTGCAAGGTAAGCCGGCAAGCTGAACACAGAAGAAAGAATGTAGCTGGTTAAGTGAGTATCTATCGTTACCGAGATAGCACCGAACACACCTGCTGCTAAACTCGCGGTCATCATCGCTTTGGTGTATTTGGTTAGGACGCCAAATAGAGCCGGTTCCGTGATGCCTAAGATAGCGGTAACACTTGAGCCCATCGTAATTGAAGATTGCTCTTTCGAAACCGTTTTGCGTTGCTTGTGCCAGATTGCCATTGTCGCACCAGCAATTGCCATGTTACCTAAGCACATGATTGGCATAAGTAAATCCTTACCATACAGTGCAAAGTTGTTCAGGCTAATCGGCGTCATGCTGTGGTGGATGCCAAATACGATGGTAATAGGACGAGTCAGACCAAAAACAAAGCCTGTTAACGTCGGAGAGATTTCCAGTAGTGAACTCATTACCCAACCCGCGCCATTACTTAGCCAGATACCCGCAGGGCCAACAAATGATAGTGTGATGGTTGAAGTCACCGTAAAGGCAAGCAGTGGTGTAAATACAGGCTTCGCAGAAGAAGGAACTAGACGGTCAACTAACGGAGTCACTTTAGACAATAACCAGATTGCTAGAATCGCAGGAACAATCGCGCCGCCGTAGTTAAGCAGCTCAATAGGAACCACGCCTAGCACCGTCAGTTCAGGTGCTGCGCCAGCATCTTTTAGCATCACCGCTTTATCTACTAGCTTGGGGGCTAACATTGCAGAGGAAACAGCAAGCGCAATGTATTCGTTCACCTTAAATACTTTGGCTGCAGAGAAAGAGACCAGCATAGGCAAGAAGAAGAACACAGCAACAGAGATAGAGCGGAAGAAATAAACCGTGTCAGAGGTTTCAGAGATAACATTGGTTGCGATAAGGCCAGAAAGTAAGCCCATCAACATACCTGCACCGGCAATCGCAGGAACTACAGGGCCGAAGATACCCGCGACAATACGCATCACGCCTTGGAATAGCTTGCCTTTCTCTAGCTCATCGGCCGGAGTCGCGTCAGCTTGTTGAGTATTTGACAGAGCGTTGAACCATTTTTCTACCTCTACACCGATGATGACTTGGGTTTGGCCTTGTTGAAGGACCACACCTTTCACGTCTGCGATCTGCTTGATCGCTTCTTCGTCTACCAGCGATTCGTCTGCTAATTTGAAGCGCAACCTTGTCATACAGTGCGTGATACTCACGATATTGTCTTCACCACCAACAGCGGTGACTAATAACTGTATATTTTCGTTGGAATTTTTATTTTTCGATGATGACTTCGAGTTATTAATAACGGCATCACTCTTTTCTACCATTTGCATACTACACCTGTTATTGGAATATATTTAACTCGAGTAATCATAACGACAACCAATTTAATTCCAACGCAATAAAAAGAGATCTCAATCACACTTGAAATTCGAAAAATTATTTTTTCACCATTTTTGGCCAATTGGTATGTTTTGTTTATCAAAAAAAAACACTTAACGTACCAATTATTTTTACCGAAAATTAGCGCTTGAAATGTGGTTTTTAACGCGGTTAGATAATAGGAGTTGACTTAAGTTTAGGTTATTTAATTGTGAAAGAAACTATTATATCTGATATCCATTGTATTATTACTAAACCAGACAGACACAATCTCATTACCGTGGTAGTTGAAACGAATGAAGGCGTGACTGGGTTTGGTTGTGCGACATTCCAACAACGACCGCTTGCTGTAAAAACAATGGTCGATGAATATTTAAAACCTATTCTTATTGGTAAAAACGCCAATAATATTGAAGACTTATGGCAAATGATGATGGTCAATGCTTATTGGCGAAATGGCCCTGTTATCAATAATGCAATTTCCGGTGTTGATATGGCACTGTGGGATATTAAAGCCAAATTAGCGGGTATGCCATTACATCAATTATTTGGTGGTAAGTCTCGTGATGCTATTCCTGTATACACACACGCGACTAGCGATACGATGGAAGGTATTTATGAGCTGGTGGAATCTTTCCTAGACAAAGGCTACAAGCACATTCGTTGTCAGCTTGGTTTCTATGGCGGTGTTCCAACCGATTTGCATACCACTCAAAATCCGACTGAAGGCTCGTACTACGACCAAGATCAGTACATGGACAATACACTAACGATGTTTAAGTCGCTTAGGGAGAAATACGGTAATAAATTCCATATTCTTCATGATGTTCATGAGCGCCTATTCCCGAACCAAGCAATACAATTTGCCAAAGAAGTTGAGCAATATAAGCCTTACTTCATTGAAGATATTCTGCCGCCAAATCAAACGGAATGGCTGGATAATATTCGTAGCCAAAGTTCGGTTTCATTGGGTTTAGGGGAGTTATTTAATAACCCTGAAGAGTGGAAGTCTTTGATTGCTAACCGCCGTATTGATTTCATTCGCTGTCATGTTTCACAGATTGGTGGCATTACTCCGGCTCTGAAACTAGGTCATCTATGTCAGAACTTCGGTGTTCGTATTGCATGGCATTGCCCGCCAGATATGACGCCAATTGGTGCTGCGGTAAACACGCATTTGAATGTGCATTTACACAATGCCGCCGTTCAAGAACATGTCGAGTACAACGAGAATACACACAAGGCATTCCCGAACGCTGCAGAGCCAATTAATGGTTACTTATACGCTTCTGAAATCGCAGGTATTGGTGTTGAAATCGACCGAGAGGTTGCAGCCGAGTTCCCTGTTATGTATCGCCCCCACGAGTGGACTCAAAGTCGCCTTCCTGATGGCGCGATTCACACTCCATAACTCATTGAGTTAACCAAAATGGCCGCAGATAGCGGCCATTTTTTTGTCTGAAAATTACCGTTCGTTTTAGCTTCTTTGTCAGTCTTCGTTCTCAATTTGTTGCTGTTGCTTAACTAGCTAATCAATCAGCAAGTAATCAGAATTTTCATATCCAAACTATTAGTATTACCTCTCATATACCTTCAATTAACTAACTTTAAATAGTTCAGTAATAACAGACTGACTTTAATGAAAAAACGCTCCACTATAATTTCGATAATTAATTCATCCACTTTCAAAGTTTATCCTTTTAATATGAACTAATTTTATTTAAATGGCTCATAAAAAATTAATGATGTACATTAATTATCACTATTAATATTTTTAATACTGCTTCATTAACCTTTGATTAATTTAAATTCCAATGAAAAATCTGATGATTATTAAAACAGTTTAATATAATTCAATTAAGTGGTTTAGCGTATTGCTATAAAACTACCCAAGTTTTTATTGTTATTTAACCTGTGTTGTGTAATAGAGATTATTTTAGTTTTTAATTTTGTGATTTACATTTAAAGTGTTGAATTTAAAGGGTATTTTTATAAATATAAAACAGTGATTTAGGTCTGCAATTCCAGATGGATAATATTGTGAGTGAGGAGTTAATTAGTAAATATACGCCCTAGAAATCGAGTCGAATACTGTCCATATATTTCAACTTGAAGATCAAAAAGTTGCTATGCAACTAATAACAATAAAATAATATTAGGGTTTATATGAAAAGCACATTCAAACTGTCTTTAGCTGCTGTTTTAGTTACTTCTGCCATGGGAGCTCATGCAGGCATTGCCATTGTTGATACAGAAGAAGGCAACTTCTCTGTTGGTGGTAACGTTGAGCTGAACTTCAACTACCAAGATAGAGAATCGAATGATAACGGTGACGCAGAGTTCAACCAAGATGGTCGAGTTCTGATTGAATTCGCTGGCGAAAAGTACACCAGTAATGGTCACTATGTTGGGGTTAAAGCGCAGCCTTTATTTGAAAGCACAGGCAATGTCGCACTCGATGATGCCTACTTTGAGTTCGGCAAAAAAGACGGGTGGGCGATCAAAGCGGGTCGTTTTGAAGCCTACGATATGTTCCCTGTCGGCCTTGATGTTTTCCTAGAGTATTCAGGTGATACCTCAAATGAACTTTATACGGGCGGCAGCGCTTATGTGTACCAGATGAAAGAAGCTCGCGGTCGTGGTTCTGATGGTCAGTTGATGTATAGCCAAAGTTTTGGAGATCTGTATGTCGAGGTTGGTACAATGATCGGTGACCGCTCTGACTTGTTCTCTGATAGCTACCATGGTGTGGACGTAGACCACGACAACGCCAAAGACGCGTTCCTTGTTCGCCCGGTTGTGTCATATAAAATGGGTGACTTTACTGTTGCAGCCTCAATGGAAACTAACTTAGTTAGCGATGCCGTTGTCGATACCTCGGGTAAAGATATCTCTGACCGAACTGGCTACGGTCTAACAGGTAATTGGTCTAATGATTCTTGGAGCGTTAACGCTAACTTTGCTTACTTAGATGCGGTAGATGAGACCAACGCAACCGCGGGTTTGAACGCGCTTTATAACAACTTCGGTATCGGTTACGTCTATGGTGCGAACGAATATGATTCCACATGGGCGAAAGGTGATGTGACGGTTAACACGGGTTACGCATCTTATGAGTTCCAGAATGTGCTCGAAGTACAAGACTTCTCTGTTCTTCTTGGTACTTACTACACGACGGTCGACAACAAAACGACCAATACATCTGCGTTCTCTGAAGACGATGATTTTGGTGCTCGCGTACGTTTGTACTACGAATTCTAATAACATTTGATTCAATTCTACTGACAACCCGCCACTGTGCGGGTTGTTGTTTTTAGGGAGAAACGGAAACTAGAGAAATTAAACATGGGAAGACAAAGTAGCTGAATACAAATCAAATCGTTACTTTTTGTCTCGAAAGCTCATGCTCTCACTGTTAAAAGGCGTGTGGTAGGTGCATTGGTAGTTGATGTCGATGATATCGCTGACGATGAACAGCTCCCCCGATGCTAAGAAACCTCGGTTGGTGATATTCATCGCGGCGGCATTTTTTTTGCAGCCGAGCAACTCCGCATCTTCTTTAGATACGTTGATCGCTTGATACGTTGTTAAGTAACTATCGATCTGAAGGCCTTTCGCTAGCGCATGTTTCTGGATTGAGCTTTCAATGATCTCGGCATTCATTTCAGGAAAGATGCTGACTGGTATCTTGGCTTCTTCTATCTGAACGACTTTGTTGTTAATCAATCGAAGCCGTCTAATTTTCCAAATGTAGTCATTGTCGTCTAAAGAAAAAATCTGCTGTTCGTGGTTATCGGGTAGCGCTTTATTCAGCTGGAGTTTTTTATAAGAGATCTCTTCAAAACTGTTTTCAGTGATGGAGTTGTACACCAGTGGTGTACCAATGAGAGAAGTGTTGACGAAGTAACCAGAACCCACTTTAGATTTCACCATGCCAATAGCCTCTAGCTTGGCTAGTGCTTTACGAATCGTGAAACGAGATAATCCATATATTTCAGACAGTTCTCTTTCAGCAGGAAGCTTATGGCTGATACTGTTTTGGCAAATTTTGCTCACAATATCTTGAACAACTAATTCATATTTTTTCATTCTAAAAACTTAAAAAAGCACTCATGGTGATTAAATTATAGTTAACTAAATCAGATACTCAGCGCATTCCGAACTAGCCGATAATTCTAACATAGAAGGCCATTTAGATGATGAGAAATAGGGTGTTTTGGAGGGCGAATTCGAGCATTACTTCTGGGTGTGTGACTTCATTCTCTTTCTTGATTAGATAAACGTAAAGGCGAGGTCACCTACAAGCAGATAATAAAAAAAGCACGGCCAATAGGACGTGCTTCGAGTCTTTGAGCTTTGTTAGTAGCGACCTACATAGCTAAGTTTTCATTTCTTAACTTGGTGAGTTCTTTAAGGCGTTTTGCATACTCTTTTTGGAATTCGTCAGGGTCTGCGCCTTCAGATACTTGAGCATACACTCGCATCTTGTTGCCGCCGTAGAGCTTAGCAAGATCATCGTTGCTGTAACCACGTTCCCACAGTTCATCAGTAATCGCCGCTAGGATTTTCGACAGCTCACCATTGCCAGTAGCACCTTTGTTGAACGCTTCAATCATGTAGCCGCCATCGTCGTACATTTTCGCGTTCTTGGTGGCGAAATCTACAACCATTGCTGTAGAGAACATATCGTCTGTCGCGATGCCCACGTGGTCAACACCTACCAACTTCACGTAGTAATCGATCATATCTGCGGCTTGAACTGGCGAAATGTCTTCAGGCCACACACCATCCATCATCCACTCGGTAAAGGTGGGTGCAACGTAGCCACCAGATTTAGCTGCACGTAACGCTTCATCATCCGGAATGGCACGGTAACAACCTGTTGGTGTCGCATCCGGTTCGCTTTTGTATAGCCCTGCCGGTACTGAGTGCGTGTACACAAACGGTACGCCCGGGTGTTTTTTCTCCATATAAGTCATCGCATCATTAGCGGTTTTCGAACCTGTGTGGCTCAGGTCGAGAATGACCTGGTATTCGACCTAGAGTCAATAACCGATTCTCCCCAAGGTGTTAGGCCAATATCTCTACCGTTAAATGCGGCCAATTGTCCTGAACCTGTTCTAAAAATGTCGTTATACGCCAAGATCATGCTTTTTAAGCCCATGTCTTTTAGAATCGCCATCTTAGTAACATTTTCTTCCAAAATCGTTGCAGTTTGGCTGTTCCAAAGCACGGCGGTTTTGCCTTCAGTGTGCGCTTTTTCAATGTCATTATTGGAATGCGCGATGATGAAATTGTCAGGTTGCTTTGCCATCGCAGAGCGGTGTTTATGATGGTGAAACAAGAAGTCATCAAAGTTATGATCAGCAGCGGTAATCGTGTATTCATGCCCTGTAATACCTGCATCACGTGCACCTTGGAAGTAGTCCAAAAGTTGTTGCTCATCTTGCCAACCTGCACCATAAGGGCTCGCGAGCATACCAATGACAATGGTGTCTTGGACAAATGTCTTAGCCTTGTCTGTTGCAGGCCAGGTCTTACTCTCAACACTTGCCTGTGCAACACTAACACTCATTGCAATGCTTGCTGCTACTAACGTTATCTTTTTAAACATGAAAACCTCTCAATTACGGGCTTAAGTCCATTTATATTTATGCCTAGATTTAATAGTAGACCCTGACGGTATCGTCGAGTTATTTAAAATTGATAACCCTGTCATACTTTGTAATCAAAGCGTTACGTCCTGAATTGTGATTTCGCCTTAATGCTAAAAACTTAAAGCGCCTCTTGTTAACTTAAGGTAATAGTAACTAAGCTAGAAAAGTAAAATGTGCATTTTGTGTCACAGAGCTTAGAGCTAGTATTGATGCAGAAATTATGTCGATTTTGGATTGAGTTGTGGATTTAACCTGTTGTGAATAAGACAAAGGAATTTTGAACTGATGCTTGAGTTACCGTTGATTGCGAAGAGTGTAGTGAGTCATTTTCAGCAGTGTGTGCGAGAAGATAAGTCATTAGCTCCATATCATGCCGCGATAGAAGCGCTCGCTGTTCAAGTGAGCATGCCATTTTCAATGGATACTTCATCTGCTCAATATGTCTCGTTCAATGTGTTTACTCAGTTCTTACAGGTTTTGAGGAAGGTATTACCATCTGAGGTGTTTGTTTCTGCGTTATTAGGAAGTGCTCAACGAGCCGCTCTCGCACTCGATTTACCCAACCTTTCAGATCAAGATTTTCTCGCCCTTTTTCCGTTTGAACAATGGTCAGTCGAATCGTCTTCACAGTTATTAAAGCTTTCATTTCTAGTATCTAATAGCTCGCTCAATGGTATCGAAGCCGAGCTGTTTTTGATCGTGTATAGCCACGCCTACTTTAAATCTCAACAGACTGATATTAATAAGCCGGTTCGTTACGACTTAGTTTCGGTGTCGGCGAGTGCGCTAAGTGAGTTGAGAATACAAACGGAAACGCCACAGTTCATAGGTCAAAATGAGACGTGCATTTCGTATAACCCCATTGATCGAGATTGCTCAATCAAAGCGGTATCAACGGCTACTACTTCCACCTTCAAAGTGACACAAGCATTACTTCCTTATATTGGTCGAGTCGATGTAGATTTGGTGATGTTTGGTCAAATAAACCGAATGGGTAAGCGCACAATCCAAAGAGCGCTTAGTGAAGAGGGGACGACCTTTCGAACCATTAAAGAGGCTCTGTCTTTTGAATTCGCCAAGCGCGTGATGACTGAGCAAGGTTATTCGATCTCAGATATTGCACTTCACTTGGGATACGCAGATGCCTCACAATTTATAAGAGCGTTTAAGCGAGCAAATGGGATTACACCTTATCAATGGAAGAAAGGCCATGTTGAGTGATAAACATGGCCTTTCTTAGATTGCTTCTGAACTAGTCGCTTTGTTACTCAGTATTCAAATGTCGAATCAGCTTGGCTGGCGTGCCACCGTATAAGCAGTCTGGTGGTACATCACTGTTAACCACTGAGTTCGCTGCGATAACAGAGCGTGCGCCAATCGTAACGCCTTGGTTGATGACTGAGTTTCCACCAATCCACACATCGTCTTCGACTGTGATAGGTAGGCAGAAAGTTTCCCACTTACGGCGGCTGAGATAATCCAGTGAGTGGGAGGCCGTGTAAAACTGGGCACTTGGCCCTATCAATACATTGTTGCCAATTTTGATATTCGCGCCATCAAGCATCACCACGTTCATGTTGATAAAGGTGTCGTTACCGATCTCGATGGTTTTGCCAAACTCGCAATGAAAAGGAGGACGGACAACGCTGTTTCCTACTTTACCAAACAGATTAACTTGCAGGCTTGGTTGCTGAGTATCGTCAGAACATTGATTGAAGTCTGACAACGCCTTACTGGCGTGAGTGCGCATGTGGTCTATTTCATGGTCTGCGCCATCAAAAATCTCGCCGGACAGCATTTTCTCGAGTTCTGTTTTCATTGTTTGCATCCCATTCGTCAACATCGATATTAGAATACGGATAATTGGACATAAAAAAAGAGAAAAGCCTAAGCCTTTCTCTTCCTGTTTTTCTACTTAGCAATCAAGATTGCTCAAATTAGATTTGCTCAACAAAACCCATCAGGTGCTGTTTCACTTCATCTGAAGCAAAAGCGCTCTCTACAGAGTACTTGTAGATCTCTGCGTAGTCTTCTTGTGTTAGACCGAACGTTTCACATACACGCTTCACTTCGTTAGTCATGGTTGTGTTCGACACAGTACGGTTGTCTGTATTGATCGTTACAACGATGCCGTCTTTCTTGAATTCAGCAATTGGGTGGTCGCTGAATTTGTGAATACACTTAGTTTGCACGTTACTTGTTGGGCAAGTTTCAAGCGCAACCTGCTTCTCTTTAACGATGTTGTATGCGTCTTCGTTACCTTGGATGTGAACACCGTGGCCGATACGCTCAGCGTCAAGCATTGTCACTGCATCGTAAACGTTCTGACCATGCCATTGCTCACCTGCGTGAACCGTCACACGGTAGCCTTGTTCAATAGCGTATTGCGTGTACTCAGGGAATTCAGCGCAGAAGCCCGGCTTTTCACCGCCTGCAATATCAAACGCAACCACGCCTTTACCAAGGTATGGTTTACCAGCGTCGATTACATCTTTGATTGAGTCTTTCGGGAACATACGAAGTACAGACATGATGTAGTTGCCCTTAATGTCGTATTTCTCTTCTGCACGCTTCATGCCTTTAACCGCACTTGCGATGATTGCATCAAGAGACAAGCCCTTGTTTACGTGAAGAATCGGTGCAAAACGAACTTCTAGGTATTTAACGTTCTCTAGTGCTGCGTCTTCGTAAAGCTCAAAAGAGATACGCTCAATCGCTTCTTCCGTTTGCATCACTTGCAGTGGCAGGCTAAAGCAAGCTAGGTACTCATCAAGGTTTTTGCAATCTTCAGGCACTGTTAGAGACTTTACTACCGCTTCACGGTCTTCTGGAAGTTCGATTCCGTACTGTTTCGCCAAATCAATAATGGTGTCTGGACGAACGCTTCCGTCTAGGTGGCAGTGCAGATCAATCTTAGGGAGTGCTAGAAAGTTCATGAGTATTCCTTAGGTCTATTATTTTTTGAGTTATTAACTCATAGGTTACATGGGCTTAAATTAACAAGTTTGTGATATGATTTAAAGTGACATAAAGTCATCATTAATCTGAATCTAAGGAATATCATGGTAGATGTTAAAAGCTTACTCAAATGTGATATGAATTTACTGCTGTGTTTACACGTGTTGCTTGAAGAGCGCAGCGTGAGCAAAACGGCAGAGCGATTGTTCCTTAGTCAGTCTGCGGTGAGTAAACAACTCACTAAGCTGCGTTCTTTGTTTGACGACCCTTTGTTTGAACGTGAGTCAAAAGGCCTGTTTCCAACACCGAAAGCCACCTCTTTAGCGCCTAAAATTCATCAAATCCTTCTGCAAGTTGAACAGCTAACCGTGCCGGACATTTTTGAGCCGAAAGACAGCGAACGTACTTTTAATATCGATCTTGTTGAAACCGCTTATACCGCGATTTACCCTAAATTTATGCCTAACGCGCTAGCAGATGCGCCGAACATTACGGTAAACAGCACTACTTGGAGCAGCGAAACCTTTAAGCGCTTACTAAAGCGTGAGGTCGATTTCGGGATTGGAATTTTTGAGCTCGATGAAAGGGCTAGCACCCACATTCAAAATATCCCTGCCGAGCTAAACCACGTCGAGTTGCTGCAAGATTACTCTGTGTGTTTGATGCGAAATGATCACCCAGTACTTCAAGAAGAGTGGAATCTGCAAGCCTTCCTTAAATACCGTCATATTCAGTTGGTGACCGGTGGCGTTGGCGACTGGTTGCTACTGGAAATCTTGCAAGCCAAACAGCTTCAAATTAACAAAGCCGCCAACGTGTCGGACATCACCAGCGCAGTAAAGCTGTGCAAACAAAGCGATTTGCTGATGTGTTATCCGTACAACTCGGTTCGTGACTATATTGAGAGTGGCGAACTGGTGATGAAGCCGATTCCTATTGAGTTGGTTCCCGGTGGTTTGTTTTTGCTTTGGCACCGTTACTTTGATTCTGAACCAAGCCACAAATGGCTTCGCGACCTCATAGTCAATAAGACCCAAGAACCTCAGCTGTAAACCGCGAGCTACGATAATCAAAACGGCGAAATAAGTTTTTTTAAATTTATTTCGTCTTTTTAGCATGAGCATCGTCTTATTTCGGGTGCCAAATGCCCGCCAAGAATGAGATATCTAAATGAATCCAATGCCATCGATTCGTTGGTGTTGATTGATTAGTGCTTAATCCTGATGACAGACAGACAGAAGTAAGGCCAACGTGTATACGCTGGCCTTTTTTATGGTTCTTCGCAGATTAGCGCCAAGTTGGATAAGCGACTCGGCTTGTTGTTACGTTATGCCGGAACCTTAAAACAAGAATCTTGATTGCTGTATTTTGGTACGAAGCACAATTTGTCTGCCGACATTTTTAAGCCGTTTTGCATCTGGATATGTGTTACCGCCCAAATCACGCAGCCGTGAGGCAAATTGAATAGCGAGCGAGTTTGAGTGAACAACACGCCGTCATCATAGGCCGGTGTAATGTTCGTCGCTTTGCCTTGCCACGCTTTATGAGTGGTTTGCACATCAATATTTGGAACAATCAATGAGAGCATTTCTGGCTCAACGTCTTTTACGACTTTCAAGCAGATACGACATCCATCGTAGTATTGTTCTACCCAGATCTTATGCGGAATAGAATGGTCATCCCAACTTAGTTGTAAGATATGTTCCATGACTTTGTCCTTGGTATCTAAGAAGGCAGTGCACAACACTGCCTGAATTAGCTCAAATATTATTCGTAACTTAAACCATGTCCGAACGGGTAAAGGGTGTCGGCTTGATCATACCCAGGGTAATCTGAGTCTTGGTTTTGAATCGCTTGGGCACTGTTCGCTAAAGCAAATGGCAGTTTTCCTTGAGGAGCAAAGTTGCCTGAAAGCACTTCCATTAGGTTGCTGTCCGAGACGCCAAATGTCGCTATCACGGCCCCTGCCTGCTTAAGATTACTTTGATCGTCCAATACGAATGGTTGTCTAAAGTTGATGGACAATACCGTTTTGTCAGCGCCCACTTCGTTCATAACGGCGTTGATGTCGCTTAGGCTTGGTTCAATATGCCAAGACGCGGCAGTGGCCATTTGACTGAAGGCGAGAATGTCGAGCTCATCTGGGTTAGCACCACCAAAGATAAGATCAGGATCTGAACCTTCGTTAGATACGCGAACACGAATAACCGCATAGTCCGTATCGGCTGGAACTGGTGGACGTGTTTCTCCCGTTTCGTAATCACCAGAAGTCACGGCAAAGTTGTACTTGTCGTCTCCTGCAATGTTTTCGTCCATTCCCATGACATACAAAGCAACAGGAGCTTGTGCGGTTGATTCAGCTAAAGGTAAAGTCTTATTGGTATTTTGAAGTAAGACGACAGATTTTTTCTGTGCGTAATCCGCGCGTTCTTGGTATTTTTCGTTGCCTAAAATCTCTTGGGCTTTTTTCTCATCAACGTAAGTGTTTTCGAAAAGGCCAAGCTTGAATTGTTCTTCAAGTAAGCGTGTGACTGATAGGTCGACACGCTCTTCGGTGAGCAGATCCTTTTCGACCAGTTTCACGATGACTTCTTTATCATGGAAACCTGAAAGCACATCGACTCCAGCTTCGACCGCCATTGCAACCTGTTCATCAATTGTTTTGTGTTCCACACCCCATGCTCGATCGCCAATAATACCGGTATCTGAGTTCACGTTACCTGTGTAGCCTAATTCGTCTCTGAGCAAATCGGTGACAATGCCTTTTGAAAAGGACATACCAACATCATTTGGCATCCACTTTTGATCTACAGGGATGCCGTAGTAAGGCATGATTGAAGAAGCGCCTGCCTCAATTGCGGCAATAAACGGTTTTAGGTGGTAATCAAAATTGTTCTTTGGATAGACTTGGTTCTTACCGAAGTCATAGTGTGGATCACCGCCGTTTTCTTGTGGACCGCCGCCAGGAAAGTGTTTGATGGTTAGCGCGATACTGTCTTCGTTGACCTCACCGCCATCCTGCAACCCTTTGATCAGTGAGCGCATAATGTCAGACGCTAAATCTGCATCTTCGGTAAAGGTTTCGTGCACTCGGTACCAGCGAGGTTCTGTCGCCAAATCCATCATGTATCCGTACATACTGCGTAGGCCAATTGAAGACCATTCGTCATTCATGATGCCAGCAAATTCAGTGATCAAATCCATGTCACGAGTGGCTGCTAAACCTGCCTCTTTAGGCCAAGCAGAAAATGCTCCTGAAGAAACGTTGATCCCTGCTTTTGCTGATGGATCAATATGGTTACGGGCATTGGATTTGAATAGAGCGGGGATACCCATTCGCGTCTGTTCACGCAGTTCTTGAACACTATTCATGAACTGGGCAGCTTCTGCTGGGGTTATCTGACAGCCTGAACGGCCAGCATCACAATCTGGTGTGTTAGTTGGGGTTTCAACTACGCTGTTACGAAAGATAAAGCGGGTCATTTGGGCATCGGCAATCATGTCTTGGCCAGTACTACTAACAAGTCCACCTTCGGCTGAATTTAAGGTATCAATGAGCATCATGCCGGCCTTCTCATCTAGCGTCATTCGGCTTACCAAATCTGCTGCTCGTTCTTCTGGAGATAATCGCCAGTCTTCAAAGGGTTCCAGTGTTCCATTGCCGTTAGAGTCTCGGAACTGGTAACCCTCAATGTTCAATACATCATGAACACGAGAGTGAACTTGGGGTTGCTGGAGGTTATTGTCACTATCAGATGAGTTGCATCCTGCAAGAAGCAACGCGATTGCTATAGGTGTCAGGGTAAGACGCTTCATGGTCACGGTCCTATTGTTTGTATAATAATAAGTACATGACCAATTTTAATAATTAACGGACTATTGGTTAACCAAAATAAATCAAACTAAAGATTTGGATCACCATATAAATTTAATTGGTGATTTAATTCAATTTAGCATTGTAAATATATTGACGAAATTTAAAGAACGTAAATTTATCTAGGATTGTTTTTTTGATGTCCAATTATTACCTTGCTTAATTAGTGGTGTATTACTTCCATATTTTAAATGTTACATTAAAAATGTGTTGCCTATTTTATAGTTAACAACTTGTGTTGATGTAAGCGACAGATAGTGACCAGGTTGGTGATAATAAACGTGATTTCGACAAAGGCTCCTCCAATCGAACCAATCCAAATATTATGGCTAGCCCAACAGAAGGAATTGAATAAGATCAATGATCTCAGGGCGATGCCGTGCTTTGAAAAGAGTGCCCATGTTGCAACGGATGAACCAACAACCGTAATAAACTCAAAGAAATGGTTCATGTTAGGCAAAGTCATGCACCACATTAACCCGATAAAGAACCACATCACTTTGCGTGATTGAGTTTTTATTGATACGTAGCTTCGAATAGCATTAATAATTACACCAATAGCAGCTACTATTGCACCCATTAATATGAAATGAATACTCATGACAAAACAAAATATCATCATTTGATAGCGAAAACGCATATCATCTTTTTGCCAGAACGCCATGACACCGATACAAAAAGCCAGCCCGCCAACTCCTTGTGCTATCCCGTTTTCCATATTTATCCTCTATTTTTTAGATGCTATATAATACGATTGAATATTAGTTTTTAATTAATAAACCCTAACCATAAAATAACCCTCCAAAAGGAGGGTTAGATATAATATTGAAGTTACTATTGCATTAGGGTTAATTGACTAACTTAACGGCCTCACGAGTTAAATGAGCCAGTTCTTCCCAATTCCCTTCTTCAATCAGCTTCTTATCCACCATCCAAGTGCCACCACATGCGAGTACTCGAGGTATCGCTAGGTAGTCTTTAATGTTATTTGGGTTAATGCCACCTGTCGGCATGATCTCAATATCCGTGTAAGGCGCAAGAAGTGACTTAACCATGTTGATGCCACCTGATGCTTCCGCTGGGAAGAATTTCAATGTGGTTAATCCCATTTCTAGAGCTGCTTCGACTGTGCTTGGGTTGTTGACTCCTGGAATGATATCAATACCAATTTCCTGACATGCTCGGACAGTGTTTGGATTAAAGCCAGGAGAGACGACGAACGTTGCGCCCGCTTCTTTGGCTGCGATAGCTTGCTCTTTGTTTAATACTGTTCCTGCGCCGATCAACATATCTGGTTGTGATTCACGAAGTAGACGAATAGCTTCGACAGCCGCTTCAGAACGGAACGTAATTTCTGCTGCAGGTAAACCATTTTCAGCTAACACTTTTCCCAGAGGGATGATGTCTTCAGCGTTGTCGATAGCGATCACAGGGATAACTTTCAGTGTTTTCAGTTGTTGTTTGATGTTAGACATTGGTATTCCTTAAATGGCTGTGATGGCCGCTTGAGTTAGTTCTTTTGCAATAATGGCACCGCGATGTTGGATTACGACGCCTGCCATGGTATTGCCGCGCTGGCATGACTTTGTTAAGTCTTCGCCCGCAAGGTAAGCAGATAAAAATCCGCCATTGAATGAGTCTCCTGCTGAGGTCGTATCAACGACATGCTCAACAGGTAGGGTCGGCACCGCCCGTGGAGCCGAAGCGGTACCAGAATCTGGATTTATGTCACTTTGAATTGTGGTATCTTGAATGAGACAACCATCTGCACCCAGTTTGACGATGCATCGCTTAATACCCAGCACCGTTAGACGTTCAATGGTTTGTTCAGGTGAAGCATCTCCCCAAATCAATTGTTCATCATCGAACGTGACTAAAGCTAGATCTGTAAGCGTATACATGGCTTGGTAGCTGTTCTTAACGGTTTGGTTTTCGTCCTGTGGCCAAAGCGCAGGGCGGAAGTTACTGTCGAAGGCGATTTCAACGCCTTGTGTCTTCAACTCGACCAAGATGTTCAATAACTCGATACGATCTTGCTCAGGCAGAATCGCTAATGTGATGCCGCTGAGAAAGACCATATCGACATTACGTAGAGCTTGCTTTATTTGATTGAAATCTGGGTGCTGCAATAAGTAACGTGCTGCTGACTGATTTCTCCAATACAGAAAGGTACGCTCACCTGCGTCATCAAGCTGAATTAGGTACAGGCCTGGAGTTCGTTGGCTGTCTTGTAGAACAAGGTCAGTCGACACCCCTTCTTGTTGCCAGCGTTCTAACATTCCCTTGCTAATCGGGTCTGCGCCTAAAGCCGTGACGTAGGACACTTTGATGTCATTTGGATTGAGGTTCGCTTCGCAGCCGCGGCTTAGATAGACCGCAGCATTGAGTGTATCTCCCCCAAACGTTTGATGCATTGAGTCGAACGGTTTGCCGTTAAGCTCGATCATGCACTCACCAATAATGGCGATATGTTTCATGGGTTATGCCCTCTCTTCGAAGTAGCGTTTTGCGTTACCAAAACAGATGTCCTCGACCATAGGCCCAAGCAGTGACATGTCGTTTGGCACCTCGCCGTTTTCAGCCCAACGACCAAGCATGTCACACAGAATTCTGCGGAAGTATTCGTGGCGTGTGTAAGACAAGAAGCTGCGAGAGTCAGTCAGCATTCCGACAAACTGGCTAAGCAGACCAAGCTGAGATAACTGCTCCATTTGACGTTGCATGCCGTCTTTCTGATCGTTGAACCACCAACCAGAACCAAACTGAACTTTGCCCGCGATACCGCCACCTTGGAAGTTACCAATCATGGTTGCCATCATCTCGTTGTCGCGAGGATTTAAGCAGTAAAGGATGGTGCGAGGTAATTCATTGCTTTGGTCCATTTCGTCCAGAAGATGAGCCAGCTCGAAGGCAAACGTCTTGTCGCTGATCGAATCAAACCCAGCATCTGCGCCTAACAGTTGGAACATACGCGTGTTGTTATTGCGTTGAGCACCAATGTGAAGTTGCATTACCCAACCCATTGCTGCGTAGCGCTTGCCTAACCACACTTGAACGGCTGTTGAGAACTGTGCACATTCTAAATCTGTAAGCGTTTCGCCGTTGAGGCGTCGAGCTAACAGAGCATCCAGTTCGGATTCTGATGGAATAGGTGCGTAGCGAACCACTTCAATACCGTGGTCTGCTGCACGGCAGCCATGGTCGTTGAAATGTGCTAAGCGGCTGTCTAAAGCACTCAATAGGTGATGGAAGCGAGTGATCTCAACGTCAGCAACCATGCTTAATTTTTGTAGGTAACCAGCAAAGCCATCAAGTTCAATTTTGAACGCTTTATCTGGGCGCCAGCTTGGTAGAACCTTCACATCAAATGAACTGTCTTGAGCGATCGTTTTATGGTGTTCAAGAGAATCAACCGGATCGTCTGTCGTACCTGCCATCACCACATTCATTTGCTTCATGATGCCACGAGCACTAAATTCAGGTGTCGCTAATAGCTCGTTGCCTTCATGCCAAATTTGGTCGGCTGTCTCTGGGCCAAATAGAGTGCCAGTAATACCAAATGGGCGGCGTAGTTCTAAATGAGTCCAGTGGTAGAGTGGGTTACCTAAGGTTTGAGGGACGGTTCTAGCCCATGCCATGAACTTATCATAATCGCTAGCACCTCCAGTAATCAGACGTTCATCAATCCCCGCTGAACGCATGCCACGCCACTTATAGTGGTCACCTTCAAGCCAAATCTTAGACATGTTTTCGAACTGACGATCTTGAGCCACTTCTGCCGGGTTTAGGTGGCAGTGATAGTCATAAATCGGCTGGTGGCTTGCGTGTTCATGGTACAAACGGCGTGCAGTCTCATTCGACAGTAAAAAGTCTTCACATAAGAAATTCTTCATTGTTTATGCCCCTTATAACGCCGTCACGGTAGCAACGGCACCGTGTTCAATTAATGATTGGTACGCTGAACTTACCGCATCAATGACCTGCGGGTTTTGGCCTAGATCCGCTGGGAAAATTGCTTCGACAGCAAGCAATGCCGGAACCACAGAAACATTCAATCCATGCTGGTCGCAGATTTGGCGAAGTGTATCAACCATTGGATCGCGAACATCTATTTCGTTGCCTTTTTCATCTACACCCGATACATAACGCATCCAGCCTGCGATGGCGGTTGCAAGCCACGATAAATCTGAGCCTTGCTCTAAATGGAATCGTAAGCTGCCACCCATACGTTGAGGGATCTTCTGGCTACCATCCATCGCAATCTGCCAAGTCTTATGTTTCAAACTTGGGTTGGTGAAGCGGTTGATAAGTAAGGTTGCGTAACCTTCTAAATCTGTTCCTTCAGGCATGGTTAACGAAGGTGCTTGTGATTTCATCATCATGTCAAAAGCGGCTTTGCGGTAACCAGCATCTGTCATGGTGTCGGAAATATGGGCGTAGCCACCAAGGTATCCAAGGTAAGCAAGGAAAGAGTGACTGCCATTGAGCATGCGCAGTTTCATCTCTTCGTAAGGCACCACATCTTCTACGAACTCTGCACCGGCAACATTCCAGTCTGGACGGCCTGCCACAAAGTTATCTTCAATTACCCATTGGCGGAAGGGTTCACAGGCGATGCCACATGGGTCTTCACAACCAAGCAGGTCTGCAATTTCTGTCAGTGTTTCTTCGGTTGCTGCGGGTACGATGCGGTCAACCATAGTGCATGGGAAAGTGACATTGGTTTCAATCCAATCATGCAGTTCAGGGTCAAGCAGTTGAGCAAACTCAATGATCGCTGCTTTTGCTACATGACCGTTCTCTTGCACGTTGTCGCAAGACATGACCGTGAATGGAGGAATGTTGCGGTCACGGCGTATCTTTAGCGCTTGGACAATGTAGCCAAGCGCCGATTTTGGCTGCGTTGGGTTCGCTAAATCAGCGATAACTAGAGCATTGTTTTTATCAAGCTTACCGGTTGCAGGATCCGCGCAGTAGCCTTTCTCAGTGATCGTCATCGACACGATAGCCACTTGAGGCTCAGCCATTTTTTCTAAAACCGCGTCAACGCCGTCTAGGTTTGGATGCAGTGATTCAGTCACTGAACCGATTAATTTTATATCAGTAGATTCCGCGCCTTTTTCAGCAACGGTGTAAAGATGGTCTTGCGTACGAAGTGATTCAATCAAATCTTCGCCGCCGAATAGGTTAATCTCGCAAATACCCCAATCAGTGCTGGTTTTGCTGAGCATCTCATTGGTGAATAGAGCTTGGTGCGCACGATGAAAGGCACCAAAACCAAGGTGTACAATACGGCTTTGGAGCGCTGAACGGTCGTAGTCAGGTCGTAATACAGTGTTTGGCAGCGTCGAGTTAGCAACAGTCTTCATTATTCAGTTCCTTTTCCCGCCAGCGAACCAGCGGGATTTTATTATTTGATAAAGCGTTTGAGTGTTTAGCAGTCTAAAAGTGTATCTGTGACGAAATTACGAACCGTAGCCCAGTACCAATTCAGGTAGGAACAAGCTCAGCTCAGGGATAAAAGTAACGGCCATCAACGCTGCAATCAGTGCTACATAGAATGGCAACAACGGCTTGATGACTTTGTCGATGGCGATGTTAGCAACCGAACAACCGATGAATAGCGCACTACCTACTGGCGGCGTACAGATACCGATCGCTAGGTTGAAGGTCATCATGATGCCGAAGTGAACTGGGTCGATGCCTAGATCCAATGCGATTGGTAAGAAGATTGGTGTGAAGATCAGTACCGCTGGTGTCATATCCATGAAGATACCCACAATCAGCAGGATGATGTTGATGATCAATAGAATCATTAGCGGGTTATCAGAAACCGCTAGTAATGCATCAGCAATCATGTAAGGCACATCGGCGTTCGCCATCGCCCAAGACATGCCCATTGATGCACCAACGAGCAACAATACGATAGATGTCGTTACTGCAGACTCAAGGATGATCTTTGGAATCTCACGCCATTTCACTTCACCATAGATAAGCACCGCGAGAACGAAGGTGTATACCACAGCAATTGCAGAAGCTTCAGTTGCAGTAAAGATACCGCCAATGATGCCACCCATGATGATGCCGATTAGCGCTAAAGAAGGTGCAGCTTTTAAGAAGGTGTCCCATACCACAGACATTGAAGGACGTTCTGCAAGTGGGTAGCCACGACGTTTTGCAATGATACCCGCCACAATCATGATGCTGAGTCCCATGATTAGACCTGGGATGTAGCCCGCTAAGAACAGCGCCGCAATTGAAGTACCACCAGAAACTAATGAGAAAACGATCAGCGTGTTACTTGGCGGAATCAAAAGACCGGTAGGACACGAAGTGATGTTTACCGCCGCTGAGAAGTTTTCGTCGTAGCCATCTTTCTTTTGCAGAGGAGACATGGTGCCACCAACTGCAGCCGCCGATGCAACCGCTGAACCTGAGATCGAACCAAACATCATGTTTGCCATCACGTTTACGTGTGCCAATGAACCCGGTAGACGACCACCCAACACTTTCGCGAAGTTGATCAGACGTAGCGCGATTCCGCCTTGGTTCATGATGTTGCCCGCCAAAATGAAGAACGGGATTGCCAGTAGCGCAAAGTTATCAAGGCCAGCAGCCATACGTTGAGCAACCACGGCTATTGCTGGCTCGAGCGGTAAGCTCATTAGAATTGTTGCTAATGACGATAAGCCAATCGCAAACGAGACTGGTACACCGATTGTAAGCAGTACAGCGAAACTACCGAATAAGGTCAGTATTACTTGCCATTCCATTGTGAAATCCTTCTATCAATCAAGTTGTGAGTGGGTGATCAAATCGTCACCTGACATTAATTGTTTAACGCGCTCGTAGGTAAATACGGCGGAGTAAAAAATCATCAACGCGCCGCTAATTGGTAAGCAGAAGTAGATGTAACCCATCTCTAAACCGAGTGCGGGAGTCAGTTGCCCCATAGCTAGCGTTTTAGCTGCAAGCTTACTTCCACCGTGTACTAGAACGATATAAGAGAAGGTTGCAATGGCGATTTGGATAACGATTTCGTTGATTAATTTACGTTTGCCAGTCAGCTTCATTGTTAATAGGTCAATGGCAAGGTGGCGTTTCAGACCTGTTGTGTAGGCAGCACCAATAAGGGCTACCCACATAAAGAGGTAACGAGCGAGCTCGTCGGTAACAGTACTTGGTTTGCCAATAACATAGCGGGATAGAACCTGCCATATCACACACAGCACTAAGAAAGACGATAGAGACACTGTAAAGGCGGCCAACCCTTTATTTATGTAACTGACCAATTTATTCATGTTTATTTCCTTTCAACAAAATTGCGTATCTCATAACAATTGGTTTACCAATGTAAGAAATTATTTCTATGTAGGGGTAGGGATGTTCAAAAATCTGGTCGAATCATAAGCCATTCATTCTTTGGTTGGCGTGAACAACTTCACAAATTATTTTGGTTGACCAATTTGTGGGTTTTTATTGTGATATTGGTCAATCAATTCTAATTTCAGCTTTGACGGTTGGTTTTTTGATCGCCAATATGGCCTCAGAACAATAAATACCCTACACATTGGATAACCAATCCACGGAGAATAAGAATGATGATGACGCGTAAAACTCTGATTAGTGCGGTTGTTGGTGCTACTTTCGCTTTCGGCGCAACAGCTTCTGCTTATGCAGCAACAACATTAAAACTGAGCCATAACCACCCACGTGACCATGCGGTGCATGAAGCGATGACGTTTATGGCAAAAGAAGTACGAGAAATGACTGATGGCGAAGTGCGTATTCGTATTTACCCTGATGCTCAACTGGGTACACAACGCGAATCTATGGAGCTAATGCAGAACGGCGCTTTAGATATGGTGAAAAGTAATGCTGCTGAATTAGAAGCTTTTTCTCCTGCTTATTCATCATTCAACATGCCTTACTTATTCCGCGATCAAGCGCACTACTACAGCGTGACTGATGGTGAAGTAGGCCGTGACATTCTTAACTCTTCTCGTGATAGCGGCTTTATTGGTGTGACGTATTACGATGCAGGTGCGCGTAGCTTCTATACCAGCAAGCCAATTAACACGCCGGAAGACCTGAAAGGTTTGAAAGTTCGTGTTCAACCAAGTCCATCAGCAATTGCTATGGTGAAAGCGCTAGGGGGTAACCCAACGCCATTAGCTTACGGTGAGCTGTATACAGCACTGCAACAAGGCGTAGTGGATGCGGCTGAAAATAACATTCCTTCTTTCAGTTTGAGCCGTCACAGCGAAGTGTCTAAATACTTCAGTTTAGATGAGCATACGATGGTTCCGGATGTGTTGGTTATCTCAACAAAAACATACGACAAACTGACTACAGAACAACAAGATGCGTTGATGAAAGCGGCAAGTGATTCGTCGGAGTTGATGAAGAAACTATGGGCTGAATCGGAAGCAAAAGAGCGTGCTAAAGCTGAGAAAATGGGCGTAACGTTCGTTGAGCCAGATAAAGCTGCGTTCGCACTAGCCGTTCAACCAATGTACGACGCTTTAGAAACATCGAACCCTGAATTGAGTGCGCTGATTGACCGTATTCAGTCTGTTAAGTAACAAGTCTGTCCAAAAATAGTGACATAAAAACAAAGTGTTATTACATTTTGGGATATAGAGGTTGACCAATTATATTTGGTCATTATGATGGCGAGAGAAATATAATGGAAAGAAGTGACAATATCATCATGATGCCTTTCGAACCGAAAAGACCTTATCAGGAGATAGGGTTAGTACTAAGAAGAGAACTGATTGAAGGCCTGTATAAGGTCGGAGATAGGTTGCCTCCAGAACGCGATATTGCTGATCGTCTAGATGTAAGCCGCACTGTGGTGCGTGAAGCGATCATCATGCTGGAGCTTGAAAACTTAGTTGAGGTGAAAAAAGGGTCAGGTGTTTATGTCCTGAACATTCCTACTCATTCTCGCGAGAATGTGGTCAGCGATGACGCTGGTCCATTCGAGATGCTGCAGGCCCGCCAATTACTGGAAAGTAATATCGCGGAGTTTGCGGCAACTCAGGTCACTCCGGGCGACATCATTAAGATGCGCTCTGCACTCGAACTCGAGCGCGAAGAGCTTGCAAGCGGTACTACTGATTGCAGCGGAGATGAAAAATTTCACATGTGTATTGCAGAGGCTACTCAAAACTCTGTGCTAGTAGATATGTTGAAACAGTCCTGGGATCGACGCGAAAAGAGTCCAATGTGGAATAAACTCCACTCTCACATCAGTGGTCAAGATTACCGTGAAGAATGGTTAGATGATCATGCTCGTATCCTCGCCGCCTTACAGCGCAAAGACCCTGTCGCTGCTAAGAACGCAATGTGGCAACACCTTGAGAATGTTAAACAGCGTTTGTTAGCGCTGTCAGACATTGATGACCCAAACTTTGACGGTTACTTATTTAGTTCAAACCCAGTGGTGCTGCTGAGTACTGAAAGTTAGTTCTGAAAGCTAACGTTGAATTCAGTTTCACAACTCTTTTGGGAAGCTGATTAATTCACTCGGTTGCAAATAAGTCATCGTCTTTAGACCGGCGTAGACCGGTGCTATCTCGGCAGTAATTTTCATTGCTGTCATTAAGAAGTCGTTATTGCATTTAGCTTGATTAATTCGAGCCGGCTAAGTGCGTCTTAAAGAAAGGTAAGTCTCATGGAACAAACGTGGCGTTGGTACGGCCCTAATGATCAAGTTTCGCTAGATGATATTCGTCAAGCGGGCGCAACTGGTATTGTGAATGCATTGCATCATATTCCAAATGGTGAAGTTTGGACAAAAGAAGAAATCTTGAAACGCAAAGCCATTATCGAAGAGAAAGGCTTAACGTGGTCGGTAGTCGAAAGTGTGCCTGTGCACGAAGAGATCAAAACTCAAACTGGTAACTACCAGCAGTGGATTGATAACTATAAACAAACTCTGTCTAACCTTGCTGAGTGCGGCATTGACACGGTTTGTTATAACTTCATGCCAGTGTTGGACTGGACGCGTACCGATTTAGAATTTGAAATGCCTGATGGTTCTCGCGCACTGCGTTTTGACCAAATCGCATTTGCGGCATTTGAGCTGCATATCTTGAAGCGCCCGGGTGCAGAATCGGACTATTCAGAATCAGAGCAAGCGCAAGCGTTGGATTACTTCAATAACATGACGCCAGAGCAAATCCAACAGCTGACCAACAACATCATCGCGGGTCTGCCGGGCGCTGAAGAAGGCTACACACCTGAAGCGTTTCAAGCACAGTTAGACCGCTATGCGGGCATCGATAAAGATAAACTACGTGAGCACATGTCCTACTTCCTTGCGGAGCTGATGCCTATCTGTGATGCGAGCGGTTTGAAGATGGCGGTTCACCCAGACGATCCACCGCGTCCAATTCTAGGCTTGCCTCGCATCGTTTCTACGATCGAAGACATTGATTGGTTGACCGAAAATGTACCAAGCAAAATGAATGGCTTGACGATGTGTACAGGGTCATACGGTGTGCGTGGCGACAACGACTTGGTTAACATGATCAAAAAGCACGGTGACCGAATTTACTTCACGCACCTGCGTTCAACCAAGCGTGAAGAGAGCAACCCAATGACATTCCACGAAGCGGCCCACCTTGATGGTGATGTGGATATGTACAACGTTGTGATGGCTATTTTGGATGAAGAAAATCGTCGTGCAGAAGTGGGCGATCACCGCCTGATTCCAATGCGTCCGGACCACGGTCATCAAATGTTGGATGACTTGAAGAAAACCACTAACCCAGGTTATTCGGCAATTGGTCGATTGAAAGGCTTGGCTGAAGTGCGCGGTTTAGAGATGGCATTGAAACGTGCTTTCTACACTAAATAACAACTATACCTCGCTTTAAAATTCCCTGTTAAAACCAGAACTTATGTTCTGGTTTTTTTGTATCTGGTCCTCTTAAAGATTGTGTCCATGAATCTCACTATTGACATGGGTAGAGTGATCGTTCTACCCTGTAAGTAGAGCAATCATTCTACCCCTTGTCGGGTATTGAGAGAGCATTATGTTGAGAGAACAGATTGCAGCAAGCCTTGAAGTAGCGTTCAGCCAGCAAGGTTTTGCTGAGCCGAGCGTTGCACAGCTGAAAACAGCGTGCGATGTAAGCCTAAGAACCCTGTATAAACACTTCCCTTCAAAAGAAGTGATGATTGTTGGTGCATTGGAATACCGACACCAACGCTATCTCGATTTTTTACTGGAGGCGTCGCCAGAGGCCGGGTTGGAGTCTGTCACTCATATCTTCAACAAGCTCCAACAATGGTTAGAAGAGTATGCGCCGCATGGTTGCATGTCGATGAATGCGATTGCTGCGTTCCCAGATAATGAGCTTATCAACCAAGCGGTTACGCAACATAAAGAACAAGTTCGTTTGCTTATGGGAAAGCAGAGCCTGCGAGATGATCTCGCGACCCCACTGTTTTTACTTCATGAAGGCGTATCAAGCGCGTGGCCGGTCTTAGGCGAAGAAGCGGTGGCATCAGCACAGAATATGGTTACAAAATTACTCGAGGAAACACGATGAAATTCGAACTACCAAAGACGATGAAAGGCGTAGAGATGTTGGGTCACGGTGGAGCAGAAATGCTTGGCTACCGCGAAGATATCGCGGTTCCTCAAATCGAACCTAATGAAGTGCTGATCAAAGTGATGGCAGCAGGCGTTAACAATACGGATATCAACACACGAATCGGCTGGTATTCAAAAAGCGACGATTCAGACGACGCAAGCTGGTCGGGAGAAGCGTTGAAGTTCCCTCGTATCCAAGGTGCTGACGTGTGTGGTTTCATCGTTGCAGTCGGCAATGAAGTCTCTGCTGATCGTATTGGTGAGCGTGTTCTTATCGAACCTTGCTTAACGGAAGTGTACGGACGAAATCTGCCACAGCCATGGTATTTCGGTTCTGAGTGCGATGGTGGTTTTGCTGAATACACCAAAGTCGCAGCTAAGCACGCTTATGCGGTGAATAGCACTATGTCGGATGTTGAGCTAGCGTCTTTCCCATGTTCTTACTCGACAGCAGAGAACATGCTGACTCGCGCGAATGTGGTTGAAGGTGATCGCGTGCTTATCTCTGGCGCATCGGGCGGTGTCGGTTCGGCGGCGATTCAATTGGCGAAAGCGCGCGGTGCTTACGTAATTGCAATTACTAGCCCAAGCAAGAATGAACAGTTACTTGAATTAGGTGTTGATGAAGTGATTGCTCGTGATGCGGATTTGGTCAAAGCATTAGGTGTAAACAGTGTGCATGTGGTTATCGACTTGGTTGCCGGTGACAAGTGGCCTGAATTCCTTGAAGTACTGAAACCACACGGTCGTTATGCGGTCTCTGGCGCAATTGGTGGCGCTATGGTTGAGCTTGATGTTCGTACTTTGTATCTCAAGGATCTCAGCTTTTTTGGTTGCACGGTTTTAGAACCACAAGTCTTCCAAAATCTGATTAACCGCATTGAGAAACAGCAGATCGGCGCGATTGTCGCGGAGTCTTATCCGCTAGCCGATATCCATAAAGCGCAAGATAAGTTCTTAAAGAAAAAGCATGTTGGTAAGATCGTGTTGGAAGTGGCAGAACGCTAGTTTTAGTCAGCTTCACGGTTTAGATTTACGGAAGAGCGAGCAAGCGTTATGTGCTCGCTTTTTTGTTTCTAGTGAGTGCTGGTAGGCTCAGTCTCGCAGCCCGTTGAGTATCAGATCCTATACAGCTGAGAAATTAATGATTCATTTGTCACTGTGTGGTTTATGAATTAACTGTGCGATAATCACCGCCGTTATATATCCCGAACTGTTTGATAATCATCTAGGAGCCGTATTGATGTTTAAAAGGGTATTGCAGGTATTATTCTCACCTTTTGTTGATTCAAAAAACAAACCCTCTGCAGAGCCAGCCCAACAAGAGCAACAACAAACCGTTGCTACTGATTCCGTTCAGTCTTCAATCTTTGTTCCGCCTTCGTCCGCTCAGCCACCATCATTAATCGTCGATAAGACGCTTAGCCTTCACGATGGTCAGTTCCTTGATTGTCTGTTTGGAGAATCTCGCCTTCGAACGGAGTCAGACCCATTTAGCGACTTTGTGGCTTGCCAAATCGAACGCTTGATTCGTTCTCCGAAAGTGCTGCTTAATGAGTTGCCTGTTATGCCCGCTTCTGTCACTACATTAATGGGTGAATTGCAGAACGATGAGTTTGATGTCGATGCATTGTTAAGAGTGATTGAGCGCGAGCCGAGTATGGCTGCCGATGTGATTAAACTGGCTAACAGTGCTTTCTATAAACGTGGTGAAAAGCAGGTTACCGACCTAAAAACAGCATTCCTAAATATGGGCTCTCAAGGCCTTGTTGAGGGGGTGGTGAATTCTTACATGAAGAACTTTACGCCGGGCAATAATATTTACTGGCGTCATTTCGGTGAGAAAATTTGGAATCACAGTGTTCAAACTGCTTCTTTTTCTAAGGAGTTAATGAAAGAGTCGCCATCTCAAGAAGACCAAGCTACCGCATATTTTGTTGGGTTGATCCGTAATCTAGGTAAGATGATCATTTTCCAAATGATGGTAGAAGCCTTACAAGCATCTTGATCCTTCTGTTCCGCCTAACTCGTTAGCATTGAAGCGCCTGATGAACAGCTACTCTATTCGCCTGACTTACACTATTGCTAAGTTCTGGGAGCTGCCAGAATCTGTGTTGACCGCAATTGGTTACCAAGAGTCGAGCCGATACGAATGCACACCACTTGGTCAAGCTGTGTTTGAAGCTAACTACTTGAGTGAATTGTGCTATTTACTGGAAGAACAAACGATTGAAGTCGAGCAATTTAAGCGCAGATGCAAAGAGACACTGATGTCTCCGGCGGCATACAAAGTGGCTAACCGTATCTATAAAGAGTCTGAGTTATCGCTAGTGAGCTAACCCCTTAGCCTATTCGACCTGCGCTGTGACTGAACATAATGATTGGTTGCAGCTTGGTTGTGAAATACAGTTCAGCTACGAAATACGCTTACAAATGGCTAATCCACAACTGATCGAGTTCGCACCAACCGAAACCATTCACTTGCGCGCCGTGTATCTTTTCAGAAACTTCCAAGTTGAACGCCTCTTGCTTGAGCTCAACCACAACCCCAGAGTCATTCAACCAATGCTTGAGTTCCAACAGTGTATTCATCGCTAACTTAACGTTGGGCTGGTTTCTTATTGAGACTAAGCCTTGTTCTATTGTTTTTAGCATCTCGGCAGGTAGATATAAATCCTCAAACGGGAAGCGAGTGAAAAAGCTTAACCACGAAGTGAAGGCGTCGTTCTCATCAATAATGCTGCACAACACGACGTCTTTGGTAGTTAGGTAGTGCCCATATTCCACGCTGTTTTTTTTGTCGCCGGATACTGATAACTGATCGAAAAGGGCTTGGCATTCAGAGGTGTCTTCAACGGTGAACTCACGAACGGTTTTCGACAACATCGGGTTTTGAATCTTAAAGAAGGTTGAGCCGAAATCCGGTTGGGAAGCATGGCCATCCCCACGCACGGTGGTCGTCTTCTCGGGCAGTTTCACGCACACCTGATTTTGAGCGCAGGCTTTGCTCTGTGCCCATTCCGGATAGACCCACAACTCGACTCGATTGAGAATCGGCGTGCTGTGTGAATAGGCGCTATTGCGGCTCAATCTCAACATCTTGCTTGAGAAGATGTCTAATGAGAACGCGCCAGATCCAATCAGCCTATCAGTCGGTGATGAGTGATCGAATACGGAGGCTTCAGCCCTAGCAAGTAGGCGCGGTAAATGCCAATCAGGTTGATTCAACTTTACGACAACCACATTGCCTGCCGAGACAGAGACCTCATCAATATGCTGATAACAGCGACGCCATATTTTGCTTTGGCAGAGCGAGTTAAGGTTGCGTGCTATGTCTTGAGGTTCGAGTGTTCGACCGTTATGAAAGTGAACACCATTGCGAATTTGAAAGTGCCACTGTGTCGCATCTAGATTAGGCTGCCAATGATAAGCCAGATCGCCGCTGAGTTTGCCGTGCTTAACTGAGGTTAGGCGTTGGCAAACTTGCATCACTAAGAAACGTTCGGTGCGTCTAAGCACACGTTGAGGATGAAGCGCTTCGAGTTCTCGGTGAAAGGGGATGTACGCGATATTTTGCGCCGGCGGATTGGTATTGCTTAGAAAGGCTTGTAACTCAGCGCCAGCATTGCGGCCGTTGAAGCTCAAGGTGCTAAATACCTGTTCTATGTTGCCTGCGTCAGCTTGGGTTTGTGCGTATTGGTAACACGCCTCAATAGGCTCAACCAGACACGTGAGTTGTGCCTTCTTGCTGCGGCCTGAACTGGCTTGCCACTCAATCCAACCTTGCGTTGTCATCGCTTTGAGCAAGGTCTGAACGTGACGTTCACTCACGTGCAGTAGTGTGGCCAGTTGGTTGACCTGACAATGTGATACTTTAGGCCCAAAAGCCTGAAATATCTTTTCATACAGTTCAAGCTTGCGCTTAAGGTTGCCCAATGTGCTTTTCCTAACGACGAGGTTGAGTTAAATGTGGATAGCCAGAATCAATGAGTGCTTTTTCCATCGTATCGAGAACTCGAGAGGTTATCTCTGAGCTTAGGATATTCGATTCAGTTTTGCCTTGAAGGACTAACTCTGAAAAATGGTCGATTTCAAACTCGAACCCATTCCCTGTCACTCGGTAGTTGATGGTCGACTTTTTGCCTTGATGCTCAATCTCAATAAAGGCCGGATTCCACCATTTTTCGTGAATGGAGATCTTGGTTTCGGGCCCACTTAAGTGTGCTGTTCGGGGAAGGTTTTGCACTGTTGATGCCGATATCTTACCGCTTATATCACCAGAGAAGGTAAAGCATGCATTGGTATCAACATTCGCTCCCTCATAAAGACACAACATTTCTACCTGAGGTTTTGAAGGGTTCACACCCAGTGTTCGACACAGGTCGTAGAAGAACCAAAGCCCATAGACCCCAACATCGAGCGTTGCTCCGCCTGACAAATCCGGATTGAAGATAAACAAATCGGGCTCATAGTCGTGATGGTTACCAAAGCTGGCTTCGATGGAATCTATCTGAATATTGTTGTCGACCAAGAATGATTGGAGCTCACGATACGCGGGAAACACCACGGTTTTCATCGCTTCTAACAGCATCACGCCATTTTGCTTGGCGAGGGCTTTCATCTCAAGCCAGTCAGCAATGTTGGTAAAAGCCGGCTTCTCCACCAATACATGTTTTTTATTCTTTAAAAACAGTTCGGCAAGTGGCTGGTGGTATGGGTGAACCGTAGCGATGTAAACCGCTTCAACTCCTGGGTCATTCGCCATCTCTTCATAAGAGCCATAAGCCTTGTCGCAACCAAACTTATTGGCGAACGTGGTTGCGCGTGAGTGATCTCTTGCGGCAACCGTATAAAGCTCACCATGCAGAGAATGCTCTGTGACTGCGGTTGCGAATCGATTGGCGATATTACCTAGCCCTGCGATGCCCCATTTAATTTTGCGTTGCGTGTCGCTCATCAGTTGCTCCAAATCGTTGTTTTGTATCAGTGTACTCAGAGACGCCACATACAAATAGAGAACAGATTTCTCAACCTGTTCTCTATTTATTTTATTCTAGTTGAAGCTCAGGATCAGCTCTGTATTGAGTGTTTCCAATCGGCTAGGGCTTTAATGTGCTTTGGCCCGATGCCACAACAGCCACCGACGATATTCGCGCCCAGTGCGTGCCAACGTTTAGCGTAAGTTAAGTAACCTTGGCCATCCAGTTCACGCATCTCCTGAAACATATCATTCGCTTCATGTTCGCTGCTGATAGGTGCAAAGTTATTGGCATAGACACCAATGTCTAAATCACGGCCTAGCTCATCGATCACTTTCTTAGCATCGATAATGGCTTGATCCATCACTTCAGGCACTGAACAGTTAAACATAATGCCTTTCGCGTTCGATTGGCAGGCAAGTTTGATGGCGTCTGTTACGCTCTCGCCAGAACGAATATTGGCAGAATCACCCTTGGTGTCTTCCAAACTGAACGCGTAGTAACACGGCTTATCTGACTGCTTGAGTACCGCATGAATGGATTCGAATTCTTGCAGGCTACAAATCGTTTCCGCTATCCAAAGGTCGATGTTTGGAGCTTGGGCATCATAAAGGGTTTGAATGATAGGGGCTGCTTCTTCGACCTTAAACAAGTCTGGTCGGTAGCTGCCAAATGGCGGTGGAATCGCGCCTGCTACTTTCACTGTGTGAGGGGCATTGTCAGCAACTGCCTTAGCCAGTTCGCCAGATAGCGCTGCTAATTCAAAACCTTGTTGTTTGAACAGCTCTTCACCCAAATGAAAAGGTACACAGGCGTAGCTATTGATGATCAGGATTTCAGCACCAGCATCGACAAAGTTTTGATGCGCTTGGCTAACAAAGTCGGGAGCTTCAATCAGCGCTTGAGCGCTCCAAAGAGGCTGTGAGAATGGCGCGCCAATTTCTTTGAGTTCTCGGCCCATGCCGCCATCAAGTATGGTTAGTGTTTTCATATTCAATACTATCTAAACAATTGCTGAAGTTCTGCCGCCACCATATCAGACAACTTTGCTTGACTAAAGCTGTCCAAGCACGAGCTTTTTAACTAAGCCGATACTGCATAGATAGGAATAATAAAATATTGCACCTCTGGCGCTATGTTGTATTGGATTTGGGGGATATATTATTAATCTAGAGCCAGTGATTAATTCGAACTCAACAATCTGTAGAGGAAAGTGCATTGAAGTTAACGAATAAACTCGTACGTTACCCGCACATTGATGTTGAGCGTGCGTTTGAAAAAGAAGATGAACTATTGCAGCAGATACAGAATGGTGAGATTGGACAAGCTTTAATGTTGTGGCAAGCCAAAACGCCGACACTTGTTTTGCCTGCAGGGAAAAAGTGGCCAGTGACGTTGGAGTCTAGAAAGCAACTTGAGGCACAAGGTTGGCAACTCTCTTCGCGTAAAACGGGTGGTGCTCCTGTTCCCCAGTTACCGGGAGTCATTAACCTATCGCACATTTATCATTGGCCTTCTGACGAAGCGTATAATATTCAAAAAGCGTATCTGCATTTATGTGATGTTTTAACTCAATTTTTTAAAGAGTTAGGCGTTGATGTCGATGTGCACGCAACCCCCGGTTCTTATTGCGATGGCGATTACAATCTCAACATCAATAAGCAAAAAATAGTGGGAACGGCTCAGCGTGTTTTGCTGAAACGCGGGGGCGGTCAGATCGTACTTTCGCAAGCCTGTATCTTGTTAGATGCTGACTTAGAGCATATCGTTGCCCCTGTGAACTTTTACAATCAGATTTGCGCCAATCCAACCGTTGTAGAGCCACATGTTCATACGCTTTTATCTGAACATGTGACGCCCATGCCCAACGTAGATTCACTCTTTCAACAGTTGAGCCAAGCTTTTATTAAGCATGCATAATGCTATGTGTCTGCCATGTTCAATGGTGTTCGGCGGGCAATTTTTCTTGTAACAGCTGCTCGATAACTTCCACCAGTTTACAGTTTTTAGCGGGATTCAATGCATCGGCATGAGGGTCTTTGAATAACCCCGAATCATTATCAAAATACTTTCCTGATGCGTTGGCAAACTCATCAGACAGTGATGCTCGACATAAAATATCAGCACCAATTCCTAAGTCATTGCCATCTAACCCATATGCGTCTTTAACCAATTTACTGCCAAGAAATGAAGCCGGATTGACGGGAATTATAGATGGACCGTTAGACCCGAGTTGATGAGCTAAGTTGATAGACCACATCGTCAGCGCGAGCTTACTTTGCGCGTAAACTGGACCATCTAATTCGCCTGCGTTCGGACTGATAAGCGCTTCTAAATCTACGGTTGATTGGGCTGCTGAAGATAGGTTGACGATACGACCTGTCGCATCAAAAAGAGGTAGCAGCATTTGCGTGAGTAGATAAGGGGCGATGGTGTTAACGACGAATCGAACGTCTAAGTTCTCTGCAGTGGTAATCTCGGATACCTTATAGACCCCAGCATTGTTGATCAGTACATCAAGTTGTAGGTGCTTGTCTCTGATTTGTTGTGCGAGAGTCTTCACTTCTGCGAGGGAAGATAAGTCTGCGATGTAGCTTTCGATCACCGCATTTTTACACAGTCTAGATAGTCCCGTTTTAACCTTGTTCAACTTCGCCGGGTTGCGTCCATGAATCAGGATATGGTGGCCTTGTTGAGCCAACATCCTTGCCGTTTCTAAACCAATACCATCCGTCGCACCAGTGATGAGGATTGTTTTGTGCATTTTTCTTCCTTTGAAACATTACCCGTGTAACTTTTATAACAAAGATTCGGTGCACAAAATTCATACTAGTTCACATGATGGGAGGAGCAACGGTTAGAAAATGTGCTGTAAATGAGAATTATGACAATACTGAATCGGATAGGGTAGCCGGATATTATACTGCAACTTTTCTAAAGCTATTGGGGGGTGGTTTGTAATGGAAAGCTTTAGCCTGCTGGTGGAATACTCTTGCAAGAAAAAGCCTCAACTAAATTAATTAGTTGAGGCTTGGTCGTTAGTAGCCTTGTGTCAGCCAATGTTGACGTTGTTATTTTTTAGAGATTAATGAGCGTGCACAGCTGAATCTTGGTATAGCTCTGCATCAACTTCTTCGCCTTTGTTTGGACGCGGTACAATCTCAAAAGAGGTGTCAGCTTCTGTCAATGAAGACAGCAGTTTGTTAAGTGATGTCTTATCACCTTTCACGCCTGCTTGTCCGTCTTCTAACAGTTTTCCAAGGCTTGTTTTCTTAAGCACGATGTCAGACACGTCAGACTTATTGATGATCAGTGTTGTATCTGCATCTTGCAGCTCGTTCACTTGAATGTTGTTCAGGTTACCGTTAGACATTTCAACGTAGTAAAACTCTTGTACATCTGGTAGCTGAATATTCAATGTAAATGGTGTTTCTTGCGCTTTTAGCGAATCCACTTTTACTGCTAAGTAATCGAGTAGGTTTTCAATGGTCATGTTCGCTAACACATCCGGAGATGCAGTCTTTGGTGCGCCCGGTTGTGTGCCAATACGGAGCTCTTGAGCACCCGTTAGATAGATGTTTCTCCAACCAGCACCTTCTGATTGATAACCCAATTGCTCGTAAGTATCAGCCAATAAGCCGCGTGCAACTTTGTTTTCTGGTTCTGCTTGAATCACCTTATTCAGTGCTGTTGCAACGAAGCGGTATTCACCTTCTTGGAAGTCTTGCTGTGCTTTTTCAATCACAGCGTCGCTGCCGCCCATGTACTCAACAAACTTCACTGATTCTGGCTTGATTGGTAATGGGTTTAAGTTAGCTGGGTTCATGTCGAAGTAACCAAGGTACATGTTGTACACCGCGCGAGCGTTGTGAGAGTAAGTGCCGTGGTAACCGTTGGTGTGCCAAGACTGTTGAATGCTGTCTGGCATTACCTTGTAAATCTCGTCCCCGATATCTTGCAGAACCACACCGTTATTGGCTAAGCGAAGCGTTTGGTTATGAGTAAAACCGTAAGCGTCACGCTGCATTTTTAGGTAATCAGAGATCTCTTGTTCGCCCCAAATTGGCGATGAATGAGACGCAAACAGCACCTCAGTATCTTCACCCCAAGTGACTAACATCTCGTTGATCTTCTTAGACCATTTCAAGCCGTCACGTACTTTAGCGCCACGCAGCGTGTACAGGTTATGCATGCCTTGGTAGGTCAGTTCGCCAGTCCAAAGTGCTTTCATGCTCGGGATATACGTCACCATTTCAGAGGCCGCTTCGGTACCTGAAGCATCCATGAATTGCATTTCTAAGCCGTCAATAACCAGAGTTTCAATCTCTTCGTTATGGTTCAGTTCGTAGTCTGGCAGTACGTAAGTAATGCTACCGGTTGATAGACCTTTCGACAGTGCCGCATCAACAATACCGTGTTCGTGTCGGTTCAGGGTTGCGCCATATTGATAAGCAGTACGACGAGACATGGCATTACCCGCCAATACGTTTTCGTCGACGATTTCTTTAGTAATGTTTTTCGAACCGTACACTTTTACATCTGGGTACGCGTCTTTGATTGCTCTTGCGCCACCAAAGTGATCAGCATGTGAGTGAGAGTAAATCATTGCAACGACTGGCAGTTCGCCGCCATCAGGCACATTGTTCTTGAAGAATTTGAGTGATTTAGCGGCTGCTTCTTTGGTAAGAAGAACGTCGTAAGCGATCCAACCGTTGTCACTACGAATGAAAGAGATAGACGCTAAATCTGCCCCTCGAACTTGGTAAACTTTACCCGGAACAACTTCATATAAGCCTTCTGCTGCTTGGTTCAATACCGCTTGGCGCCACAGTGAAGGGTTTACTGAATCTGGTGCTTGGTCTGCATTCGTCACACTCGGGTCGATGAAGTTAAAGCTATTACGAATGATGTCGCCCGTCTCTTGATCAAAGCTAGCAATCAGACCCTTGTTGTTATTGTCGAAAGCGCGAGTGTCGGAAAAGTTAAGTGTTTTTGCGAACTCTTGGTTTGCTTTAGTGGTCATCTCGGTTGCGCTTTTACCACCTTGATCGCCAATTTCGCTGAAGTGTGCGTGGTCATGGTTAGCTGCAACTGCAGGGAATGCCAGCGAGATAGCTAGGAACAGTGATGCATTTTTGAACGTGCGAGAAGTTTTCATAAGAGCCTCTTCATTTCAGAATTTTGTTTCGTTGAGGCGATTATAGGAATAAGACATATAGCAAAAAATAAAGTAAGCTTTATTTAACACATCACGAACTGTTATGTGTTGTATGCTTAAAAGTAGCAGATTGAAGCGAAAAGCTTGTCGTATACCCAATGCGAGTGCACCTAAACATGGAGAGTGACCGTGAGTGATGTTGAAAAGTTAGATCTAAATTTACTGAGCGTATTTTTGGAAGTGTACCGACTGCAGTCGATCACCTTAGCATCTGAATCGCTTGGTATGACTCAGCCTGGGGTTAGCGGGGCATTGAAGCGATTGCAATCTCAGCTTGATACCGACCTGTTTATTCGTGAAGGGCGCGGGATTACTCCGACTAACGCAGCGGTGCAACTGGCAAATCGAGTTGAGCCCGCATTAGAAGGCATAACCAGTGCCGTCAGCACCTTAAAGCAGTTTGATAATCAGCAGCATCATGTGTTTCGAATTTTGGTGAATGAGATAGGCCTAACCAAGCTTCAACCCCTTGTTGAACAAGATGAAACGTTAGGAAATATCTCTATTGAGTTCAATATGGTGCCGAACAACGAAGAAGAGCTTCTTCAGAGTTTAAGCATGCAGCAAGCTGATCTAGCGATTGATATCCATTACCCGCAAGTGAATGGATATATGAAGCAGCCGATGATTGAAGATGAGTTGGTGCTGATAGCTCGAAAGGGGCATCCGAGAATCAATGGCTCTGTGACCGAAGAGCAATATTACAATGAAAAGCATATTACTTTTAGGATGCGACGAACTCGTTTATACACGGCAGATTATTTTACCAAATCGCCACTGAAACAGAGAAAAGTGAGTGCAGAGTGTGACTCGCTGATGACCATGTGTGTGCTGGTATCGGGCTCAGATTGTGTCGGCAGTACGTCGCGTGATTTTGCCAATAAATTTGCTGAACCTTTCCAGCTTCAAGTACTTGATCAGCCCTTTGAAATCTTACCGATACAGCAGTACATGATCTGGCATAAGAGAACCGATTTAAACCCGGCCCACCAGTGGTTGCGAAACAAGATTCAACAATACATGACCGATTAACGAGCCGCTCTTGCTGCTCGTTTCTGTTTGGCGCTCTCTATCATTTTAGTTGGCGTCATGCTTGTCACTAACATGGTGCCGGTAATAACCAGAACAGAGCCAAAAATGGTGTTCAGGCCAATGACTTCGCCTAAGAATAGGTTGCCCCACAAGATGCCAAACACTGGAATCAAAAAGGTGACAGACAGAGCCGAAGGCGCACCCAATTCCGATACGAGATTGAAGTAAAGCAGGTAAGCAAGCCCTGTACATACTGCGCCTAGTAAGATCACCGATGTGGTGATGGTCAGGTCCGGAGCTTCTCTCATCGGTATAAAAAAGACAAATGGCAACACGATGAATACGGCCGCCCACATGCTGCCATGAGCATTGTTGAAGGCCTCAACTTTAGGTGCTTGTTTTGTATAGTTCGATGCGATTCCGTAACTAAAGGCCGCCATCACCGCAGCAAAAATAGGAAGTACAGCCTCACGACCAATGTTCATCGCATCCCAGCCGACTAACACACCAACTCCCGTGCCCCCAATTCCAAGCCCCAATAGAACTCGCGCTTCGAGTGCTGTTTTGGTCCATATCGCACCAATGATTGCTGCCCATATTGGCGCGGTGGAGTTCAAGATGGCGAGTGTCGAGGCGTTCAGTGTTTGTGCGGCATAAGCGAAAAGTAAAAAGGGAACCGCAGTATTGAACAACCCAAGAATAAAGAAGTGCTTAGCATGTGAATTGAACGACAATTTCTTTCTCAAATAGAAAGAGACCAATAATAGAGTGATGGCAGCAAATAGCACTCTCGCTTCAATCAAAACCGCTGGGCCCAAGGGATTAGCGGCCATTCTCATGAAAAGAAACGAGCCTCCCCATATAGCCGCAAGTAGTATCAGTTTTAAAAAGCTCACAGTTTGAATCTCAGATTGTGTAAAACCTGACTATGGAGGAAAGATAACTATTACACAAACATAGATGCCAATACTGTGCAGTTATGGACATAAAATCGAGCCCGTTAATCAGGAACAATTTCGATGAATTTCGTTCTGTTTATTGTTCTTTATTTGATGAGTAATCTAGCGTTAGACATCAAACTTAGGCAAACAAAATGAAGATTGAACACATCGCAATTTGGACCAAAAAACTCGACGTGCTGAAGCGATTTTATGAAGATTATTTCGGCGCGACATCGAACTCAAAATATCACAACCCAACTAAAGGGTTTTCTTCATACTTCCTCTCGTTTGAAACGGGAAGTCGTTTAGAGATCATGGAAATGGATTCTGTGCCTGAATCGAAAGATGACATTTATGACCAGTTCACAGGCTTCATTCATATGGCGATTTCATTAGGGTCGGAACAAGCGGTCGATCAACTGACTCAACGCTTGGTCGAAGACGGCTATGAACGCTTAGATGGCCCAAGAAGAACAGGTGATGGCTATTATGAGAGCTGTGTACTCGATCCGGATGGTAATCGTTTGGAACTTACCGTTTAATGTAGAGACTTAATTGAGTTACTCATCTACTAACGGAACTGAGGTATGACAATGATGAAGCTTGCTGTGACTTTCCTTTTTAGTCTTGGGCTTATGGGATGTGCTACCTCAGAACCGGTCTATGAGCCAGAGACTGACTTTCAGCCTGAACCATCACAGCCAATAGGCTATCTCGGCTTTAAAGCTCACCAAGAGTGGGCCATTAAGTTCAATGACTGCACCGTTTATGATTTAACCGGCGCGCAGCCTTACCAATGGTTTGATCGCACTTCAGCCGCAGTGAGCTGTTATACGTTCAAGCCAAACGATGCCATTGAGCCTTTATCAGTTTATGCCGACGCAAACTTCGACAGCAATAAGCTAACCCCGATTAACCGCTTTCAAGAGCTGCAGGTATCAGAGTCTGGCTGGGGCAGCTTTCCTGCTGTCTATGAGACCAACGGTACCAATTGGCTGAAAGTCAAAGAGGGTTGGATTCACCTCACACTAGCCGATCAGACCCTCGTCCAGTTCTATCCTGGCACTCAAGACCAATCAGCTAAATCACAACACGACCAGTATTTTGAGCAGCATTGATCGTAATGCAGGCTTTTGATTAGTCTGTAGTTCGATCAAAAAAGATCTTTTACTTATTGTTGAAACCGGTTTCAGAGTTGCAATAGGCTCTCTAATCCTGATCTTGTCACGAATAACTTGTAGCGAGTAATGGTATGAACAACGAATTTCCGAACGATTTTTTATGGGGTGGTGCTGTTGCAGCGCATCAGTTAGAAGGCGGCTGGGATGCGAATGGTAAAGGTGTCAGTGTTGTTGATGTATTAACAGCGGGCGCTCATGGTGTACAGCGTCGAATCACTGATGGCGTGATCGATGGCGAAAACTATCCAAACCAAGTCGCAGTGGATTTCTACCATCGCTACAAAGAAGACATTAAGTTATTTGCTGAGATGGGCTTTAAGTGTTTCCGTACCAGTATTGCTTGGACACGTATCTTCCCAAATGGCGATGAAGCTGAGCCATGTGAAGCGGGTTTAGCATTTTACGATGATCTGTTTGACGAGCTGTTGAAATACGACATTCAGCCGGTGGTAACATTGAGCCACTTTGAAATGCCTTACCACCTAGCCAAAGAATACGGCGGTTGGATGAACCGTAAAGTGATCGACTTCTTCGTTAAGTACTCAACCACGGTGATGGAGCGTTACCAGCACAAAGTGAAATACTGGATGACGTTTAACGAGATCAACAACCAGATGAACACTTCGGCAGACATCTTCGGTTGGTTGTGCTCTGGAGTGAAGTACCCACAATGTGAAAAGCCACAAGAAGCCATGTATCAAGCGGTTCACCACCAGTTTGTGGCAAGTGCTTTGGTGGTTAAGAAAGGTCACGAGATCAACCCAGATCTTCAAATCGGCGCAATGTGTGCGATGGTGCCTTTCTACCCTCGCTCTTCAAAGCCAGAAGACATCATGGTGGCGCAGAAAGCGATGCGTGACCGTTATTTCTTCTCGGATGTGATGGTGCGTGGTCATTACCCAAATTACGCTAAGCGTGACTGGGCAACCAAAGGCTTTAACATTGAGATGCAGCCTGAAGATGAGCAGATCCTAAAAGAGGGTAAGGCCGATTACTTAGGTTTTAGCTACTACATGTCGAATACCTTGGATTCTTCTTCTCACCAATCTACAGAAGAAGCGATGGACGGCGGTCATGAGAACTCGGTCGATAACCCGTTCATCCAGTCTAGTGATTGGGGCTGGCCAATTGATCCAACTGGTTTACGTTTCTGTTTAGCGTCTCTGTATGAACGTTATGAAGTGCCATTGTTCATCGTTGAGAATGGTTTTGGCGCTGTTGATACCATTGAAGAAGATGGCAGCATTAATGATGACTACCGCATTGCTTACCTTGGCGACCACATCAAAGAGATGAAAAAAGCCGTTGCGATCGACGGTGTTGATTTGATGGGCTACACCCCTTGGGGCTGTATCGATTTGGTGTCGTTCACCACCGGGGAGATGAAAAAGCGTTATGGCTTCATTTATGTAGACAAGCACAACGATCAATCCGGTACTTTAGATCGCAAACGTAAGAAGTCGTTCGAGTGGTATAAAGGCGTGATTGCATCTAACGGTGCCACTATTTAGAATGCATTTCCCAGCGCAGTTATGTGAACTGTGAGCTGTCATTTTGCAATGAATTAGTCGGCCTATGTCGGCTAATTTTTTATAAAGGAAAAGAAGCGAATGATAACCATGCTTGATGTCGCGAACCGCGCAGGCGTATCTAAATCGACCGTTTCTCGTGTCTTAAATGGCAAGAACATCGTGCGCCCAGATGTGGTGAAAAAGGTATTCGATGCGATTCAAGAAACAGGCTATCGACCAAACCTGTTGGCTCAGCAATTGGCGACCAAGAAGACCAATTTCATCGGCTTTGTAATCACCAATGAGTTGTTCAATGGCCCTTATTTTTCTTCCTTGATGTATCACGCGGCTTCTTATAGCGAAAAGTCGAATCACCAGTTGGTGATCACCGATGGCAAACACAGCGCTGAAGACGAAAGAAAGGCGATCAACTTCCTGCTGGATATGAAGTGCGCGGGCATCATCATCTATCCGCAATGCTTAACCGAAAGCGAGATTGCAAAGATCATCGAAAGCACTGACACACCGATTTTGGTACTCAACCGAGAAATGCCGTCGAAGCCTGAGCATGCTATTACTACCGATCATTATCAAAGTGCTTGTTTGATGGTTGAATACATCATCGAGCAAGGCCATACAGACATTGCGGCGATTCGTGGTAAAGCCGGGTCTTCGACCGATGAACAGCGTTATAAAGCCTATCAAGATGTGCTAACCAAGCACGATATTGCATTGGATGAATCTAAAGTCGTTCAAGGTGATTGGACGATGGAGAGCGGTTATCATGCCGTTCAAGCCTTGGTAAAAAGCAAAGCAACGTTCACTGCTATCTTATCTGAAAACGATGACATGGCGATTGGTGCGATTAAAGCGCTAACTGAACTTGGTTACTCATTACCTAAAGATGTTTCTATCGTTGGTTTTGATAATAGTAAGGTGGGTGCGTTTTTAACGCCAAGCCTCACGTCTGTGAGTGTGCCATTGGAACAAATGATTCAAAAGGTAATCCTGCAAATTGTCGGTGAAACAGAGCAAGCGACCACTATCAATACCACTGGCAGCTTGGTTATTCGCGACTCGGTTACCCCGCGTGTCTAGGCTTAGTTAACCGCGATTGAGTTTCATATTTCACCTACAAAAAGTGACGAGCTGCGCAGCTCTTCAACCAAGCTCAAACACTTCTTATTCACTGTTGTTTAGATATGCGATATTGCGTTTTTGGTCGATGAATTGACCACCATTAGTTAAGTTGTGTGAAATCAGTTTAGTAATGTGAAAATAGCTCAGTAATGTGAGAACAGGTAAGTAATGTGAAAACAGAAAAACAAAAAATGCTCGCAGGCGAACCTTATCAGGCTTGGGATAAAGAGCTTTATTCAGCTCGTATCGAATGTCGCAAGGTGCTTCAAAAACTCAATAACAGTATTCCTGACACATCTGAATGGGAAGCAGCAACGCAAGAGCTTATTCCTGGCTGTGAGAACGCGCATTTAGAACCCCCATTTCGTTGTGACTACGGCTCGAACATCAAGCTGGGTAAGAACTTCTACGCTAACTTCAATTGCGTGATTCTGGATGTCGCTGAAGTGACCATTGGTGACAATGTACTGCTTGGTCCGAACGTTCAAATTCTTACCGCAGGCCATCCACTCGATGTGAAAGGCCGAGTTGAAGAAGGCGTCGAATTTGGCACACCGATTAACGTTGGCGACAATGTTTGGCTTGGTGGTGGTGTAATCATCTGCCCTGGCGTGACCATTGGCGAAAACAGCGTGATTGGCGCTGGCAGTGTGGTAACCAAAGACATCCCAGCCAATGTGGTTGCCGTCGGTAACCCATGTAAAGTGCTGAAATCGATCGATAACGGACAATAATCAGATTAAATGACAAAGCCCGAACCTAGGTTCGGGCTTTGTTTTTTCTATCCTTGCTAGATGCTAGATGCTAGATGCTAGATGGAACAGCTTGTTGTGCTTGCTTCTTATCTAACGCACCACTGAATCGAGTCAGAACAAGAGCGATCAGAACGATCACAGCACCTACCCAAGGGGTGTTCATTAATCCAGATTTTGCGACAATCAAACCACCGCCCCATGATCCCAATGCAATACCGACGTTGAAGGCTGCAATGTTCAACCCAGAAGCGACATCGACTGCGTCTGGTGTGTATTTCTCAGCCAGTTTCACAACATACACTTGTAGCCCCGGAACGTTACCGAATGCAAATGCACCCCAAACCAAAATGGTAGCAACAGCTGCGTAAGGGTTTACTGCGGTAAAGTTGAATACCACCAGTACCGCGGCTAAACCAGAGAAGATAACGGTCAGTGCTTTAATTGGGCCCATCTTGTCGGCCATTTTTCCGCCCCAGATGTTACCGACCGCAACTGACACACCGTAAACCAACATGATTAAGCTGATTGAGCTCGAATCAAACCCTGATACGTTTTCCAGTATTGGAGCAAGGAAGGTAAACGCTGTGAATGTTCCGCCATAACCAAGCGCCGTGATGGCGTAAACCAACAGCAAACGTGGTTGAGTTAGAACCTTTAGTTGTGCCGAAATCTTCGCCGCAGGTGGTTGCTTAAGGTTGCTTGGAACCAAGATAGCGCTACCGATAAGAGCAATAAGACCAAGCAGAGCAACGATCAAGAAGGTCGCTTGCCATCCAAAGGTTTGGCCGATATAAGTGCCCAGTGGTACTCCAGTTACCAATGCAACCGTTAAACCCGTAAACATGATCGCAATGGCACTGGCTGCTTTATCTTTTGAAACCAAACCTGTCGCGATGGTCGATCCAATCGAGAAGAACACACCATGGGCGAGGCCGGTCAAAATTCGTGCGGCGATCAGCGTGTTATAGCCTGGAGCTTGCCACGCCAATAAGTTACCAATGACAAACAATGCCATCACGGTTAGCAATACCGCTTTACGATTCCACTTTCCGGTTAATGCCGTTAATACTGGTGCGCCAATAGCAACGCCAAGTGCGTATAAACTGACTAATAGGCCTGCCGATGGCAGAGATACATTCAAGTCGCTCGCCATGGTAGGAATCAAGCCTACGATGACAAATTCTGTGGTTCCGATGGCAAAGGCGCTGAGCGTCAATGCAAGTAATGCTAATGGCATAATCATCTCTCTTACTGTTCTTTGTTAAATACCGAGCGCGATAAAATGGGGCAGCTTGCGACTGCAATAGGAGCGCTTCGTTTGATTGCGAGGATTATCTAGCAATATATATTTGCGATAAATAACGCTATTAACAAATAACCTTTGTTAAATATGCAATAATTGAAGAGTTAACCGATCATTGGATTAAGCTGATGAGATCGAAAAGACATAGATGATTTGAGCTGTGATGAGCACAAGCGAGATGACATTAAACAAAATGAAGATAGCGAAGGAGCCTCATGTTAACCCGTTCAGATGATTTAGAAATGGTACTCACCGTGGTCGATGCTGGTGGTTTTTCTGCGGCGGCAGAGGCGTTGGATGTGCAGGTCGCCAAGGTATCTCGTTCGGTGAGTAAGGTTGAGTCGCAACTCGGTGTCTCAATATTCAACCGAACAACGAGACGCGTGGAATTGACGGAGGAAGGGCGGCAGTTTGTCGATTCAGTCAGGGTGGGATTACAGATAATCCAGAGCGCGGAAGAAGAAATCGTGTCGCGCGGTGAGTTGCCAAAAGGTCGTTTAAGAGTCGATGCCGCCAGTCCATTCGTATTTCACCAGTTAGTGCCGTTGGTGCAGTCATTCAAAGAGGCTTACCCAGACATTGAATTGGAACTCACTTCCAACGAAGGCTTCGTTGATCTTCTGGAAAAGAGAACTGATGTTGCGATTCGAATCGGTAAGCTGTCCGATTCAACACTGCACGCTCGCCCGTTAGGCAAAAGCTTACTCCATATTGTGGCGTCACCTGATTATCTCGCTAAGCGTGGGCTACCCACCAAACCTGAAGATTTGAGCTCGCATCAAATTGTGGGATTTGCGGGTAACAAAGTGCTTAACCATTGGCCTTTACCAAACCAAAGTGATGTCGCGCCGACTGTGACAGCCAGCAATGGTGAAACGGTGCGTCAACTGGTATTAGCTGGAAATGGGATAGCTTGTTTATCGGGGTTTATGGTGCAGGAAGATATGGCTGCGGGTCGGCTAATCCCTATTCTGGAACAAGACAAACTTGCCAACACAGACCGAGAGCGAGTGAATGCGGTTTACTACAAGTCGTCATCGGTCTCTAAACGTATCTCGGCGTTTATTGACTTTATTCAGCCCCGTTTGAAGCTCTAACTAAGGCAGACTGACGATATCCGCTTAAATGAAAAAGCTCCGCTGACGTGCAGCGGGGCTTTGAAATCGAATTCGATAGCTTGTCAGTGTGATTTCTAGTAACAGACTATGAAACTGTACTTAAGCGATCTTAGTCATCTCGTTAAGTGTAAATGACGTAACACTGCCTTCGGTAGCTGCCATGTATTCAGCAAGGTGAGTATTACCCATGTGTGTTTGCCAAAGTTCACGAGACGTCCAGTTTTCGTAGAAAGTGAAATGTGCTGGGTTTTCATTATCTTGGTGAAGGTCGTAGTTGATGCAACCTTCTTCAGCGCGAGTAATATCAATCAGCTTTAGCAGCTCTGCTTTAACCAATTCAATTTTGTCTTCGTTAGCGACGATGTTTGCGACGATAGTTAGTTGCGTCATGTTCGTACCTATATTATTTTTCACCGAAATGGTGATTTGTCTGTGTATACAGCGCCACTCTTTGTTCATTGAGCTGCAGTCTGTGTCGATGGATAAATAATAGTAGGAATATTTGAAACGATAAACAGTGCTACATTTGAATTATTTTCAAAAAATAATTGATAATAACTTAGGAATTATGTGCTACTCGGCGTAGGTAAAGAGTGTTTAAAAACCGCCCGCCCACGCATCAAAATCGTCAATGTTATCGAGCTCTTCCTTGGTAATGAACTGAACCGTCAGTTTGTCTCCTGATTCTTCCAGAATTTCTAAAAACTGTTCACCAGTGCGATCGACTAAAAGCTTCATAAGACCTAGATACCATTAAGAATGAGATACGATAAATGGTACTACTTTAGTGGAGTTTTTAGTAGGGGCTATAAAGGTTATGCAGCGTGAACATTGTTTTCAGTGTTGATCGTTACATTCCCTTTATATGGAGATTAGTTTAACGCTTACGTAAATAATGAGTAGTTACGATTTGATCAAGGTAAGTCGTGACACCTTTCAGTGTAAAGCTGAGAGGAGAGACTAAGTCACCAAATAATGGAGAACCACCACCAAGAACGATCGGAATCGTCGAGATGATCAGCTCATCAATCAAGTCTTCTTTCAGGAAGTTTTGAATGGTCACGCCGCCATCAATATACAGATTTTTGAGGCCTTTGCTGTTGAGGTCTTCGATGATCTGGGTGAGTTCACCCTTTATCAAGAACACTTTACCTTCAACCTCTTTAGGTACTTCCGTCAACGTGTTGCTCAATACATAAACAGGTTTTGTGTAAGGCCAATCAATACCGAAGCTCAGCACCACTTCCATTGTATTTCGGCCCATTACCAAAGCATCAATACGGTCGATATGGGCGTTGTACCCCATGTCATCACCCTCTGGATTTGGGATGGCTTGTAGCCAATCGAGACCACCTTGTTTGTCTGCAATAAAACCATCAAGACTAGTACCGATAAAGACAATATTTGACATTGTTAACTCCGAAATTGAACTGGAACTTGGCATTTACGTTGTATTAAATTAAAATATTCTACAGTGTAGAAATTAAGTTTAAGAGGTGGTGTTATGACTGTCAAGGATCAAAAGCGAGGTCGACCAAAGAGTGGATCAAGCCAACTAAGTGCAGAAAAGATCTTAGATACGGCAAAGAGCATGATGCGGGAACGTGGTAAAGTGCCGAGTATCAGAGGGTTAGCCACAGAGCTCGGCGTCGATGCGATGGCGATATACCATTACTTCAAAAACAAAAATGATCTATTGGAGTCGATCACTGTTTCATTAGTAGGTGAAGTGGCACTGCCTGAGCATAACCAAGTGTGGCAAGAGAACCTTTATCAGCTTAGCGTGAGCTACCTGTCGGTGTTGAACGACTACCGTGGGCTATTAGAAACTTTGCTGACGATGAAATCGCTTGGGCCTGTCGAGGTGTTTGGTGAGCGCTTTGCCGCGGTAGTGAATCCGCTGAATATCACATCAGAACAAACCGAAGATGCGCTTCATTTACTGGTGGACTATTTACACGGTTATGCACTTGCATTGAACTGTAACCCAGACAGAACAGAGATTACGGTTGATATGGTGAGAAAGCCGCTAGCTCTCTATTGTTTGGCTATCGAGCAATTGAAATCATCGTGATCTTGTAGCAAAGATTGATGTGTAAATTGGGGACTTTGGTGCTCTGTTCCCTACGATGAAGTCGCTAAGTTTTGCTTATACTGGATAATTACCTATAAATCTCAGGCTTTAGCAGTAATAATCAATGAATAGCCCTGAACAGCTTGTGAGTCGCAAAGCTGTCGGGAGAGTTTCTAAAGACGTTATCGTGAAAAGGAAGTCAGACACATGCCTGTGCTCCAACGCATCAGCTTAACCTTATTATTCGTCGCTATTCTTGGCGGCTGTTCTTCGCTACCTGAAGGCATCGACCATCCCGCAGAACCTTACCCCTCTTATGGACCAAGCACTTTATCGGTTTTAGCGGACGAATATCAACCCGTATCAGAGCAAGCGACTAGCGCTGTTCGTTTACAAGAATCCGGTTGGGATGCTTTAGCGCAGCGATTGGCATTAGTTGAAAGTGCAGAGCACACCATTGATATTCAATACTACATTTGGAACTCTGACGAATCGGGCAGATACCTAGCCAGCCGTTTATTAGCAGCGGCTGATCGCGGCGTTAAGGTGCGGGTGATGCTAGATGATATCAACCTCAATGAGCGTGAAGGGTTATTATCGGCATTGGATGCACACCCGAATGTTGAGATTAGAATATTCAATCCAACACCTACACGCCGTGGCTTCAGTAAATGGCTAAGTTTCCTTGGCGACTTCTCTCGCTTAAACCGCCGTATGCATAACAAGTCGTTTACTGTAGATGGTACCTTGTCTGTAGTTGGCGGGCGTAATATAGGTGATGAATATTTCGACCTTTCTGACGAGATCAACTTCCGAGATCGTGACGTGTTGGTGATGGGCACTGTCGTTACCACGATCCAAACCAGTTTTATTGAATATTGGGACAGCCGTTGGTCTTACCCTGTCGATATGTTGGGTGACGAAGAACAACCGGATCTTTCAAATATTGATGATATCACCGTTCCACAATACAAAAACTACCCTGAATTACCATTAAATAGTGAAGCAGCAGATAGCCTGTTGAAAAAGGCACTCAGTGAGATGACTTGGGTTAATGCCAGTTTCGCGTACGATCGCCCTGTGCCTGTCGATTCAGACAATACCAATGAACCCAAAGCAACGGCCGTTCTGTTAGGGCAACTAGCCAGCGAATCGAAACAAGAGATCTTGTTGGAATCGGCTTACCTTGTATTCGATGATGGTCAGTTTGATGAGTGGCAAGTATTGAATAACAAGGGTGTTGAGATAAAGGCACTGACCAATTCAATGGCCTCTAATGATTTGGTGACCAACCACTCTGCTTATGCAGGTAGACGTTACGATATGTTGGATCACGGCATCGACTTGTTTGAGCTAAAACCAGAATCGAAGCTTTGTGAAGCATCGACTCATGATGTGTCTAAATGTGCGCCTGAGACTGCCTACGGCTTGCATGCAAAGTCAGTCGTATTTGACCGTAGCATTGCAAGCATAGGCTCATTTAACTTTAACTTACGTTCTACCTACCTCAATACAGAATCAGTTTTGATCATCGAGAATAAAGAGATTGCTGAAACACTGGCTGAAACCATCGAACAAGCGATGAGCGAAGACAACAGTTGGCGCTTAGAGCTTCAAGACGGTGATGTGTATTGGTATTCCGGTGAACAAAGTTGGGACAGTGAACCTGAAACAGGTAAATGGGAACGAATGCAGTCAGGTTTCCTACAGTTGTTGCCGATCGAGAAATATCTGTAAGCAAATTGGCTCCGGATAAACAAAAATGTCAGCGTATCGTACGCTGACATTTTTGTTTGTGCTGCTGTTTTCTGTAATCGCTTAACGCTTGGTCAGTTGTTTACTGTTCAAGTAAGGCAGAATGTGTGGGCGAGATTCGCCAGACAACTTCTGTGTGATCTGTTGTGACCAACTGCTCTGCTTTTGATTACTTGAGCGGTTCGCGTAGTAGCTTTGCATTGAATCGTCGTAGCTGGCAATTTCATCTAGGCTCAGCGGTTGATATTGGTTTTCGTGCATTACTACGTGAGCAGGAAGGCGAGGCTTAACTTCTGGTTGTTGTGCCGGGTGACCTAAGCACATTCCGAATAACACGGCGGTGTGTTGCGGTAGTTCTAATAGTTCATCGACTTGTTGTGCGCTGTTACGCAGCCCGCCAATGTATACGCCACCTAAGTCTAATGACTCAGCAGCCAGCATGCAGTTTTGCGCCATGATGCCAGAATCAACTGCGCCAATCAGAGTCAGCTCGGTAAAGTCGGTTTTTACTTCAGGGTTAATCTGAGCATGACGTTGATAGTCGATACAGAACACCAAAAATTCTGCCGCGTTCTCAACGTAAGCTTGATTGCCTGCGTATTCAGCTAGCAACTTGCGCTTCTCTGTGTCTGTCACTCTCACAATAGAAACAGCCTGCAGTAAGCTCGATGATGAAGCCGCGAGACCAGCCTGAATAATTATATCAAGTTGTGCTTTTTCAATCGGTTGATTTGTATATTGACGAATGGAGCGGTGCCCCAGAATGGTTTCAATCGTGCTGTTCATAAGTCTCAGGCAGTCCTTGTGATGATGACGTAGAGAATCACAATAACGACAATTGCCATAAGCGTAAAGGGTGTTAGAGCCTTTCTGTTTAGCGGTATGATATTCCTGGAATCAAAAGTTCGCATTAATGGCGAAGAGATAAAGTGATGAAGTGAACTCTGTTGGTCGAGTAGCTGCCAGAAGGCTGAAATAGTCCTGAGTCAGCATTAATTTCACCATGACCTAAATCTTGGTATTGGTAACTCAACCCTAGATGTAAGTCATTGGATATCTTCTTCTCAGCGCCGAATCCGATACGCCACTGTTTATCGATCGGGAGTAACACATCCCTGTTTTGACTGCTTACAGGGCTCGTGTCACCGCTCAATCCACTGTACAGCAACCAATCCTCATATGTGTATTCCACACCAACCCCAAGAGAATAGGTGGTTGAGTATTTGTCATCATAATCTTGCCATGTTTCGATGTTGGAGCTGAGTAGAAGGTTTAAGTCTTCATTTAATGAATGCTTCAACCCTAAGTTTAAGCTTCGAACCCATGTCAGTTCGGAGCTAATTCCAAAAGCGTTGGCGTTATCAAGGGAAAGGTCGTGATCAAATTGGCCCTGATAACTGACACCCAATTGTGTGTTGTCACTGATGTGGTGATTGAGACTCAGGCCGAACCCTAGGTCAAGGCTATCTCCTTGAAGTTCGCGCCCGTTCAAAGCTTGAGTTTCAAGTGCTGCGTGCTGCAATATCAAAGAACCACCAAGAGACAGTTGTTCGCTAACTTGATACGACAATGAGGACGTTAAGTTGAGTGCGGAAATGCTATTTTCTTTGATCAATAAAGCAGGGTGCGCGCCAACGCCGTGTGAGTATTCAACGCCAGTGCCGCCAGCTGCGTGCAATGCTGCGCCAACGACCCATTGGTCATTGAGCCTTGATGCGTAAGACAGGTGAGGGAGAACATCCGCGCTGCTTCCTGTGGTCGAAGCCGAGTTATCGTCACGGACAAAAGTGGTTTCAACATCGAGGTATTGAACACCGAGAATCCAAGCGCTTTCTTCAATGGCCGATAACCCCGCAGCGTTGGTGATCACTGCGGATGCATCGTTCGCGGTTACGTTTCCTGCGCCTGCTGTGCCAACGCTTTTGGTAGTCGCAATCTGAGATAGATTTAACCCTCCCGCGTGAGCAAGAGAGCTGACTATCCCTGTTACTAAAAAAGACAGTGTGATGAAAGGTGTTTTCAAGAATAGAACCTTATTTTCAGTGTATGAGTTATGTTGCTAGCAGTTTGAGTTATGTATTTAGGGACGGAATGAATTGCCACGAGTGGACACTAAGAACACAGTGGCAATTGACTTAATTAACCCTAATTGAGGCTAGAGTTTTTCAACTTGTGGAAGCGGATATTTATTGTCGAGAACGGCTTGAGTCGGTTCATACAGACGCATGTGAAGATAGAAGTCATCTTGAGGTGCAGGCAGCCAGTTACACGTAGGATCGGTTGGTTTTGCGTATTGAATGCATATTGGCAAGGTGCCGTCTTCTGCGTATTTCAGTTCATCCTTACGATTGGTTGAAATGGAGTAGCGTTGAATGAAGTTCTCAACCATGAACAAGTTTTCAGCATCGTACATAGTCAATGACCAAAAGGCGTCAGCGGGTGCATCGGCAGGCATGGTCATTCGATATTGATTGTGTCCCGACAGTTGCTTGCCATTTGAGTCCGTGTATCGGTTTGGATAAAGAGCTCGCTCTGGCACATTCAAACCAGCCGCACGCATATTGATGCTCGCTCGGCTTAGATAATCATTTCCGTAACGGCCTCCCTCGTACATCATCGACCAGCCATTATTGACATCACCGATGCTTCGACCTGCGTATTGAATGATCTGTTGTGAAGACTCAATCGCGCGCATTAGCCCTTTTTTCTGTGCTGAAGTTAGCGCTTCAGGGTCAAAGGGGGTCGATCCTCCAATACCAATTTGTTGGAATTGATCAACGATGGCGGCATCTTCTGGAATTGGATTTTTACGTAGTTCACGGTCAATTAGCGAATACCACTCTAACCCTTCAGGCCTAGCCATGGGTGGGATGCGACCTGTCGAAGCTTTGAGTTCTACGATGTCATGCTCTGCGCCGAGTTGATCGAGTGGGTAGCTGAGGAATTTATCGTGAGTAACCAACGCGTCATTAAGATCTTGTTCGCCAAACACGCCTGTTCGTTGAATTAACCAAACCATAGGAGTTCGAGACTCCACGACACGATCAATTCCTTCAGGCACTTCACCAGCCCATCCTTTGTTGACCAAAAGCACTTTTGAACCTTGGTCTCCGACATTCTTCACGTGCAGATCTTCAATTGAATCAGAGTACGCATCTAATAACTGAACAATGTAGTAACGGTTATCGGTGCGAGGAATATCAATCACCATCGGGCCAGATAAATCGAGATCGTAGTGAGCTTGTGAGTAGAGCGTATCGTTGTTGACAGTAGGCACAATTCTATCCTGAGGCCCAGATAGAACACGTGTTTTACCCATCTCATTCAATGGTGCCATGGCGTTGTCCATCGGCGCGTCAACCGATGTGGTTGTTTGCCTAACCGCCGCCACGGTTAATGGACCCGTACCGTAGATAAACGCTTGAACACCTAAGTTGTAAGCGAGCTCTTCTTCAGGATTAATAGATTGTTGGGCAAGGGATGGCATCGCGATAATACTGGACAAAGAACACACTAAACTGGTCAGTACACTTTTCTTATAGAGCAGCTTTCTCATGGAACACCTTAGATCGTAGGAACAGAGTTAGGCATTTATCATATGAGTAAGTGAGATTAAGGAGTGTAATAGCCGATATTAAGGATGTTAATACGCTATTTTTGTTATTTAACTCATTGCTTTGTTTGATGTTTTTTTGAAGTAGAAAGGCGCTTGTATAGCGTGTGTTAATAGGGCGACTGAGGCGCTATTGTTTGATTGATTTGCGGTTGATATGTTGACAAAAAAGTACGGGAATCAATATGAATACATCAACTCATCCTTTTAGCTTATTCATTAAAGCCGAAGGGGCTCAGTGCAATCTGGATTGTAGCTACTGCTATTACCTCAATAGACAAGATGGCGACAAAAGGTCTTCGATGTCTCTGGACATGATGGAGCAAGTTGTCGGTGCTCATATCGACGCGCAGCCAATGAAAGCTCAGCAAGTGGACTTTATCTGGCATGGTGGCGAGCCCATGTTAAGAGGGCTCGATTTCTATGAAACGGCAATGAAAGCACAGGCAAGCAAAGCGACGGAAAAGCGTGTCGTGAATACGATGCAGACCAATGGAACCATGATTAACGATCGCTGGGCGAACTTCTTTGCTAAACACAATTTCATGATGGGCATCAGTATCGATGGCCCCAACATTCTGAATGATATCGCTCGGATCGATAAAAATGGTCAGTCGTCTTTTGAACGCACAATGCGTGGGATGTCTTATCTAAAAAAGCACAACGTTGAGTTTAATACGTTAACGGTCGTGAATAATAAAACCTACAAACACGGCAAAACGATCTATCAATTTTTGGTTGAAAATGGCAGTGGTTATATGCAATTTCAGCCTTGTATCGATCATGAATTGGACAGGCGAACAGGGCACGACTGGTCGCTAACCGGTGAGCAATGGGGACAGTTTCTTTGTGATTTGTTTGATGCTTGGAGCGCCAATGATGTCGGTAAAGTGTATATCCAGTTTTTTGAAAATTGTTTAATGGTGTTGATGGGTTACCAAAGCCAAATGTGTCATCACAGCGCGACTTGTGGACAGCAATTAATGGTTGAGCATGACGGCAATGTTTACAGTTGTGACCATTATGGGTACCAAGATCATCAACTGGGTACTGTGAATAGTGATAAGCTTGCAACCATGGCGAGTTCACCTGAACAAATAGCGTTTGGCACCAACAAATATCATGAACTGAACAGCACTTGTCGAGGTTGTGATTTTGTTGAGCTTTGCCAAGGTGGCTGCCCTAAGAATAGAATAGCAACAACCGAAGATGGCAGCGCGATGAATCATTTGTGCCAAGGGTATGAGATGTTTTTTCGTCACGCATTACCCAAATTATTGCCAATGGTAGAAGCGATGAAAAAAGGGTATTCGCCAGCGTACTTCCCACTTTTCTAAATAACTTGGAGTCGGGCATGACCAGAGATCTAAACTTACTGCGGCTTATTTTGGTGCTCAATGAAACTCGCCAAACGGTAAGCGCAGCAAAAGCCTTAAACGTAAGTCAGCCGACGATCAGTGTCATGCTTCGTAAGCTCAGAGAACAATTTGATGATGAATTGTTTGTTAGAGATAAAGCAAGGCTTGAACCCACCCCAAAATGCTTGAAGCTCATCGAAACCTTGCCTCTGTTATTAGAGCAGCTAGATAACCTTTACATACCCAATGATGAGTGGGGCTTGGAAGATTTAAGAGGGGAGGTTCAAATCATGTTGCCTTCTCCATTGTTGATTCCAGTGGGTGTGCCATTAATCAAAAAGCTCACCAAAGAAGCACCGCAAGTCACTTTCCAATGTTCACCTTGGTTAGGCAATGGCGTCCAGTCTCTAGAGACCAATCGCATGTGCTGGGGAGTGAGTTATCTTCCTATGGAAGTCAATAAAACGCTGACTGAGCGGCCTGTTGGCTTTGATAAGTTTATGCTGGTGCTAAGGGCTGATCACCCAGTTCAAGGCAATGCCCTTGAAGATATTCTGAAGTACCCGCTCTGTATCAATATGATCCCTGGTTACATTCAGCCATCAAAGACTGAAATGTTAATCAAAAAATACGACCTAGATAAACACATCGGGCTCAGAAGCAACAATATGAATTTGATGCTAGAGATCGTTAAGGACAGCGACTTCATCTATGTGACATCGTCGAAATGTCGTTATTTACTTGATGATTCTTATCGCTGTATCGATTTACCGCCGGAACTGTTGAAAGACACGTATCGTCGAGAATTGGCACTGTTTACTCATCAAGCAAACCGCAATAACCCGTTCACCGATTGGCTGCAGAAAGAAATCACATCGATCATTCAGTCTTAGCTTCACGGCATTATTTCCTCTAAATAACGCCCTTTTCTAACAAGCCACTATTAAGAATCGTAATAGTGGCTATCAAGCTATTTTTAGCGTCTTTCTTATACCATTTATTTCAACAACGGTTCGCTGAGATAGACACAATTTCCCATGTGACTTCAGCGATTTACTCATAGTCAATGAGGGTTATAAATGTATAAGTCTTTTGTTAAATCCGCTCTGGCGCTCTCTGTGCTGGCGAGCGTTAATGTACATGCAGCGAGCCAACCCAATGTGGTTGCCATCATGCTCGATGATGTGAGCCCAACCGATCTCTCAGCCTACCACCGTGGCTTAGGGGCGGTGGATACGCCGAACATTGACCGAATTGCTGATCGCGGCATGATGATCAGTGATTACTATGCACAAGGCAGCTCGACTGCAGGGCGCTCTGCCTTTATCACGGGGCAATATCCATTCCGAACGGGCTTAACGTCTGTTGGCCAGCCGGGCTCATCCATTGGCCTTCAAAAAGAAGATCCAACCCTAGCTGAAATGTTGAAGGACAAAGGCTATGCGACTGTCCACGTCGGTAAAAGTCACTTAGGCGACAATAATAGCCACCTTCCAACAGTGCACGGCTTTGATGAATTCTTCGGTTTCCTTTATCACCTTAACGTGATGGAAATGCCAGAACAGCCAGAATTTCCTAAAGACCCTAACTTCAGAAGTCGTCCTCGTAATGTGCTTCACACCGTGGCAACTGAGACGGCGGATATGAAAGAAGATCCAAGGTTTGGTGTTGTCGGTAAACAGACCATTGAAGACAAAGGCACGCTCGGTGCGAAGCGTATGCAGACAATCGATGGTGAGTTCTTAGACTTTGCCATGAACTGGCTTGATAAGCATGAAGCTGAGAAAGACGAACAACCTTACTTCATGTGGTACAACCCAACGCGTATGCACCAAAAAACACACGTGCGTCCTGAGTATCAAGGCGCGAGCCAAATCAACACCTACTACGATGGCTTGATCGAACTTGATGACCAGATCGGTGTGCTGCTCGACAAGCTTGAAGACTTGGGCGAAATTGACAACACCATCATTCTCTTTACGTCTGACAATGGCGTAAACCTAGATCACTGGCCGGACTCTGGCTCTGCCTCATTCAGAGGACAAAAGGGTACGACTTGGGATGGCGGATTCCGTGTACCAATGCTGGTTAGCTGGCCAGATAAAATTCCTCAAGGTGAATACACCGATGGCTTCATGACATCTGAAGACTGGGTACCAACCATCATGGCTGCTGTGGGTGACACCGAGCTTAAGCAAGACCTGCTGAAGGGTAAAGAGCTTAATGGTCAACAGTACCAAGCTCACCTTGATGGCTACAACCAACTGGATATGTTGACCAAAGGCGAGCCAAGCCAGCGTCATGAATTCTTCTTCTACAACGAACAAGACCTGAATGCGTTCCGTGTTGATGATTGGAAAGTGCACCTAAAAACCAAAACGGAGTGGATTGCGCCTCCTGAAGAGTGGCCACTAGGGATGCTCATCAACATCAAGGCTGATCCTTACGAGCGTAGCCCTGATACCCGTGGTTGGTTCCTATGGATGAAAGAGAAATCTTGGGTATTACCAAAGCTGCAAAAAGCGGCGGCGGAGTATCAAAAATCTCTAAAAGCGTTTCCACCAAGACAAAAAGCCGGTGGTATAGGTATGGCAGACAAGTCAGTCGCTACTGACTAATGCCAAATACGACTAATACAAGGTGTGCTGTAACAAGCGCACCTTACATATTGCTTTTAGTTGGGACATTAAATGATGAAAAAAAACATACTTACGGCAGCACTGGTTTGTGCTTTCATGGTTGCACTTCCGTCTACGGTACTAGCTAGCCAATCCGTGGACGCGACGAGCTCAGCTATTGGGATCAAGACGGAAACTCTACCCGTTGAGATGGCGAGTTTAGCGTCGCTCAAAAAGGATAATCAGCTATTGGCACAACTTGCCTACGAGTACGCGTACTCGATAGATGAAGCCTACAAATACTTTTACAAAACCGTTGTTGAGCAAGACTACCCATTGAATCGATTCCAAAATATTCGAATACTTGCTGACGACACTTACACTGCACATCCTACGATTAACAATGACACATTACACTTGATGGGTTGGATGGATCTTGGCGCTGAGCCTGTGATCATCACCATCCCAGATCACGATGACAATCGATACTGGCTTTTCCACACTATGAACATGCAACACTTCACCGACTCTGCATTTGGTTCACCGCAACGCGGCACAAAAGGCGGCAGTTTCATGTATGCGGTTGAAGGATGGAAAGGTGAAGTTCCTGCAAGTGTCGACCAAGTCATTTATGTTGAGCACCCTCTGGTCAAGATGATGGGTCGAATCATGGATCTTGGCGGTGACGATTCTGCAACTGCTCAAAAGTTAATGGATCAATGGAATATTAGGACGTTGTCGGAATACTTAGGTCAGAAAGGTCCAGATCCCGTTGTTCGCGAATATCCTGATCCTGAAGACTCTAATTGGGTCGAGCGAACCAATTTTATCTTGTCTGAAGGAACGATGAAGGTCCATGATCAAAAGCTTCTTGAGCAATTTAAGCAACTTGGTTTAGGTGTCTCTGATTTAGGCAAAGTCAGTAATCCATTTACGGCAGAGCAGCTTCGTATGATCGAGTCTGGCCAAAAAGAGGGGCTAGAACGAATCATTAATGCGGGCTTTGATGATTCACGTGACGTACTAGGTACTCGTGATGAAATGACAAAGGTTCCAAGCTTTCAACACGCCTACGGTACGTTAATGGGTCAATGGGGGCTGCCTGCGAAGCACACTATGTATAGCGGTGACTTCTTTGATAGTGAAGGTGGTGCGCTCGATGGCGGAAAATATGATTACACGGTGACCTTCGATGCGCCACCGCTAGAGGAGGGTGGTTTTTGGTCATACACTGCCTACAGTGGTGAAACTCGATTGATGGAGCAAAATGACTTAAATCGTCATTCTCGTGGAGACAGAACGTTAACGCCCAATGCTGATGGGAGTTACACCATTTACATGAGTAGTGATGTAAAAGGGCATGAAGATGAGCCTAACTTTTTACCTATCCCCGATCACCAATGGTATTCAGTGTTACGCATGTACACGCCCGGTGAAGAGGTAAGAACAGATAAATGGAAATCGACTCCATTTACTAAGGTCAAAAAATCCACGATAAAGTGATGACTTAAACTGCCTGTTTAAGGTTTTGTTTATAATCGATTAATGCCAGCTGCTATGCCGCTGGCATTTTTTATTGAACGAAACTTGCTTCGAAATAGGCGTTAAATGCTCAGAAGTGTCGGATAAAATAGGGCATACTGGACGCAATATATAGACCAAGAAAGTAACCACGCGCATGAATCCAATTTGCCTCAACGACCCTTTTTCTCTTCCTAATGGCCAAGTGATCAAAAATCGCCTGTTCAAATCGGCAATGAGTGAACAGCTAGGTGATAAACACCATAATCCTAAGCAAGGTTTAGTCACGCTTTACCAGCGTTGGGCTCAAGGAGGAATTGGCCTATCCATGACGGGCAACGTGATGGTCGATAGAGGCGCACTTGGTGAACCTAAAAACGTTGTGTTGGATGAACACAGTGACTTAACCGTATTTCGTGAGTGGGCGAGTGCCGGAACACAGAATGACTCTCAGATATGGATGCAACTGAATCATCCTGGTAAGCAAATTCCTAAGTTCTTATGCGATAGCCCGGTTGCTCCTTCGGCTATCTCTTTAGAGCGTGGATTAGAAAAAGGCTTTAATACGCCACGAGCTCTGACTGAGAAGGAAATAATCGCAATCATTGATAAATTCGCGCTGAGTGCAAAGCTTTCAAAACAAGCGGGTTTTACTGGTGTGCAGATCCACGGTGCTCATGGTTATCTTGTAAGTCAGTTTTTATCTTCGAGGCACAATCAACGCCAAGACAAATGGGGTGGATCACTTGAAAACAGACTTCGTTTTGTACTTGAGGTTTATCGCGCGATTCGAAAAGAGGTCGGTGACGATTTCCCTGTCGGGATTAAGCTCAACAGTGCTGACTTCATGAAAGGTGGCTTCACTGAAGAAGAGTCGATGCAGGTTGTGCAAACACTGAGTGATAACGGTATCGACCTGATTGAGATCTCCGGTGGCACCTATGAAAGCCCATCAATGATGGGGTCGAAAAGCAAAACTGAACCAATCAAGACCAGCACCGTAAAACGTGAAGCGTATTTTATGGATTACATGGTTAAGGCGAGAAAGCTTGTGAGCACGCCGCTGGTGGTCACGGGTGGCTTTCGAACTGCGCAAGCAATGAATGAAGCCTTAAACACTTCGGCAACCGATTTTATTGGTATTGCGCGAACAATGGCGGTTGATCCTGATTTCCCCAACAAGTTAATTGAAAACCCTAGCCACGGCATGCCGCTAACTGTGCCAACTACAGGTAAACCAGCATTAGACAAGATGGCGATGGTTGGGCTGGTTTGGTATGAACATCAGATGTGGCGTATCGCCTCTGGCAAAAATGCCGACCCAAAATTAAGCGCATTAAGCGTGGTATTAAAAACAATTTTCAGCGCTGGCTGGCACGCTTTCAAAAAGCGCAGAGCGTAAGCCGTAACGAACTAAAAAGCAGAACTTTGAGGCCCTAATCTAACGACAACATAAACATTGGTTATAGTGCCCATAAGTGGAAAATCAGAATAGACCAACTAGGATGAATTGAATTAAACCCCACAAATAATTCAACAACATGGTAGTTGCTATGAAGAAAATAACCCTTTTGTCCTTTGCGATTTTATCTAGTCTCTCGTTCTCATCTTTTGCTAAAGATTGTGACCCCAATTTGCTGCCCTCTTGGAAAGATAGCGAGAGCAAATCCGCTATCGTCGACTTTGTTGGGCAAGCCACCAAAGCGCAATCTGATACGTTCGTAGCGGTTCAAGATCGCATTGCCGTATTTGATAACGACGGTACGCTTTGGTCGGAAAAGCCTTACTACTTCCAATTGGCATTTGCGTTGGACCGTGTAAAAGAGATGGCGCCAGAGCACCCGGAATGGAAAACAGAAGCACCGTTTAAGTTTGTGCTTGAAGATGATATTGAGAGCGTTTTGGGCAGCGGTGAAGAAGGGTTATTGAAAATCATCATGGCGACACATTCTGGTATGACTGTTGAACAATACCAGCAAGACGTTGAGCAATGGCTAGCGGCAGCAAAAGACGAGCGCTTCAATAAAGCCTACACAGACCTTACTTATCAGCCAATGAAAGAGATGCTGACCTACCTGCAAGAGAATGACTTTAAGACTTACATTGTGTCGGGCGGAGGCGTTGATTTCATGAGAGCGTGGGCTCCGCAAGCTTACAACATTCCTACAGAACAGATCATCGGCAGCGCGCTTAAATACAAGTACAGCTACAACGATGGCAAACCGACTGTTACCAAAGATTCGTCCATTTTGACCATTGATGACAAAGCCGGAAAGGTCACCAATATTCAACACATTATCGGTAAGAAGCCGATTTTAGCGGTCGGTAACTCAGACGGTGACCAAGCTATGATGCAATGGGCAACGAGCCAACCCAACTCAATGGCGATGATTGTTCATCACACTGATGCTGAGCGCGAGTGGCAGTACGATCGTGAGTCTCACGTTGGCAAGCTTGATAAAGCGCTAGATGAGGCGAATTCCAGAGAGGATTGGACACTGATAGACATGAAATCAGATTGGTGCGAGGTGTACTAACGCCTAGCTTACCCTTAGTCAAAACAACAAAAGCTCGGATTTTTATTCGAGCTTTTTTGCGAAATAGCGAAGGCTTCGTCTCATTTTAAGCAAGAACGTACTATAAATTTTCAACGCATGGCGCTTTAATCGGGATAGTCAGAAATTGAAGGAATAGAAAAATGAAAACGATCGGATTGCTTGGTGGCATGAGTTGGGAGTCGACAGTGAGTTACTACAAGTCCATCAACGAGGGCGTTAAAGCGACCCTTGGTGGGCTCAATTCTGCAAAGGTTTGTATGTACAGCGTGAACTTCGATGAGATAGAAAAGCTTCAACATCAAGGTCGTTGGGCGGAGACTGCAGATATCTTATCGGACGCGGCTTTGTCGGTAGAGAAGGGCGGCGCTGATTTCATTCTGATTTGTACCAATACCATGCATAAGGTCGTTCCTGAGATCGAAGAGAAGATCACGATTCCTATCTTGCACATCGCTGATACCACAGCGCAGAAGCTGCTTGAACAGGGAGTGAAGAAAGTCGGATTACTCGGCACGGCTTTCACGATGGAACAAAATTTCTATAAAGGACGCCTGACTAACAAATTCGGTATCGATGTTGTAATCCCGGATGAGGATGACCGAGAGAAAGTGCACAACATCATTTACCAAGAGTTGTGTCGAGGCCAAGTAAAAGAAGCCTCTCGAGATGTATATCGTCAAATTATTGATAAGTTAACTCACCAAGGTGCAGAGGCTGTGATTCTGGGATGCACTGAAATCGCCCTGCTGATTCAGCAACAACACACTGATGTTCCCCTGTTTGATACCACAGCCATTCATGCAGAAGCGGCAGTGCGTTTGGCAACGAGTGACTAGCTTATAGCGACTCATTTTTTAAATCCTCGTCATGGCTCCACAGCTGTTCTTCTTTTACTTTGTGCGATTTTGATTCAGTTGAGTGAAAGTTTTTTGCACGAAGACAGGTCGTTAATTAATGAAGCGGTGCCTTTTTCATTAACCAAGGCTTTATCGGCAGGTAAGGTTTTAGTTAATGGCTGAGGTGTCTGCGCCTTTAAATACTATGCTTTAGTCATGACAAAAAGAGGATTTATTATGAAATGGCTTATCTTATCTGTAACGCTATTATTCTTGGCAGGATGCCAGTCGACAGGGTCTCAAGAAGCACAAGTCGGTGACGACATGAACCGAGTTCATACTCAAGGGTGTAGTAGTTAACTCAACCTTGCCTGTGAGTATTTAATCGAGCTCTGTAGTTTTACAGAGCTTTTTTATTGCTTAAATGGTGATTGGATTTGATGTTCATGTGCTTGTGAATATTAGGTTGGTTGTTTTATGTTCTATGCTGTGTACTGGATCTTATTTGTTATTTGACTCCCTTGCTAAGGTTAATAATGAATGCGTAATACCAATCACTTTACTCAACTTAAGAGGTTTCTATGCTAGGTGAAAATCACTCTCTTGTTCACGAATTTCCGGAAATGAAAGATAAAATTGCTGAGCTTGTTAAAACTGACGATGGCTTTGCAGCAGACATGAAGACGTACGACAACCTTGATAAAGAGATTCGTAAGCTTGAGTTGAAAGATTCACCCATTGATGACGGCTCGATGCACCAACTGAAACATGATCGTTCTGTACTGAAAGATGCACTGCACGCTCGTTTAACGGGCTAGTGAGCTGGTAATTTTGCTGATTAGCTTAATGGCGATTTACAGATTTAGACGATAAAAACTCCTTCGGGAGTTTTTTTCGTTTCTGCGTTCCAGTCTCTATCTCAACGCATAAGAATATTTGGATACAATAAACCGTAGATATAGGCAAACTCAATTAGCACTAAGGTTTTGTTAATAGGGTGGATATAAAAAAAGCTTAGCGCGGGGGACGCTAAGCTTGATTGTTAACTATGTTCTTGAACCATGTTTACGCTAGTTGGATTTAGCCTACTTGAGAAAAGCTAACTACTTTACTTTGTAGCTTCTCTTTCAGGTAATTTGTCACTTCTTGCTGCTCTGATTCGCTCATGTACAGGCCAAGCTTGGTTCTGCGCCACAAGATGTCTTCGTCGGTCATCGCCATCTCTTCATTGATCAAGTAATCGATTTCAACTTGATAAACGCCATGGGCTTCGCTTGAGAATTGGTTGCCAAGGTCAGCTTCGCTGTTTGCGCCTTCCAGTAGTTTCCACGTGTAAGTACCAAACTGAGTCACATAGCGAAGCAATAACGCTTCAGAGGCCCATGGGTATTTAGTGTGGATCATCTTCGCAAGTTGCTCTCTGCTGCAGCTAAAGTTACCACCTGGAAGTGTGTCGTTGGCTGTCCATGGTGCGCCCATGTTGCTTAGGTGTGGCTCAAGCTTCTTAAGTGCAGCTTCGCCTAGCTTACGGTAAGTGGTTAGTTTGCCACCGAAGATCGAAAGCAGTGGTGCTTGATCCAGCTCTGCGTCTAATTCCAACGTGTAATCACGAGTGATCGCTTGTGGTGAATCAGATTCATCGTCACAAAGTGGTCTTACGCCACTGTATGTCCAAACCACGTCTTCACGACCAAGTTGTTTCACAAAGTGTTGGTTAACGATATCAATCAAGTAATCCACTTCGACATCATCAATGGCCACTTTACGAGGGTCGCCTTTGTATTCAAGGTCGGTAGTACCGATGATCGAGAACTTATCTAGGTAAGGGATCATGAACACAATGCGATTGTCTTTGTTTTGCAGAATGTACGCTTGTGGTTCGTCGTGAATACGTGGCACAACAATGTGTGAACCTTTGATCAAACGAATATTACGAGGCGAAGCCTGCTCTAATCCATCATCGAAGAACTGCTTAACCCAAGGGCCAGCTGCGTTAACGAGCGCTTTCGCCTTACGTTCAAAGCGTTGGTTTGTCATCACATCAAGGATCGTTACGTGCCAAATACCACCTTCACGGTGGGCTTTCTCAACACGGCAGTAGTTACGTACTTCTGCGTTGTTTTCTTTTGCTGCCAACACGTTGAGCAATACCATTCGCGCATCATCAACCCAGCAATCTGAGTATTCGAAACCGGTCTTCATTTCTGGTTTCAGTAGGCCTGATTTCGCTAGGTTGACTGTCTTACTTCCAGGAAGAGTGGTGCGCTTACCCAAGTTATCGTAAAGGAATAGGCCACAGCGAATCATCCAAGCTGGGCGTAAAAATGGTCGATGAGGTAAACGGAAACGCATTGGTTGAGCAACATGAGGCGCTTTTCTTAACAAGACTTCGCGTTCAGCGAGTGCTTCCGAAACCAAACGAAATTCGTAATGTTCAAGGTAACGTAAGCCACCGTGGATTAGCTTTGAGCTAGCAGAAGACGTCGCAGACGCGAAATCATTTGCTTCGTATAAGCCAACGTTGAGACCACGACCTGCTGCATCTGCCGCGATGCCAGCACCATTGATGCCGCCGCCGATCACGATCAAGTCTAAAGTGGAAGATGTACTGTTGTTTGAATTATTTTGTTGAGCACTCATGGTTTTGACCTCTTGCTGAGCGAACGAGCATTTTAGAACATAAGTGAATCCTATCTTAACTTTCGTTTACGGTCATTTATTATTTTCGTTTATGCGCGTTTTATGTGATTTGGACATAAAAAAACCTCTGCTTATGAAAGCAGAGGTTCAAATAAATCTAATTCGAGCATAGAAGCGACACTGGTAGTGAGCAAGTTTTACTTTTTTAACTTTTCTATAAAGAATCGTGATTCGTTTAAGAAAATGGCTTCACTGAGCACTTATGTTGAGTTATTCGCTCACAGGACGAGCGGTATCGATCACTTCTAATGGTATTGCTGAATCTTTAAGGATGTTGAGAATCTCTTCCGGTGGTTGTTTATTAGTAAACACCATGTGCGCCTGGGAGATGTTACCAAGCTTAACCATCGCATTACGGCCAAACTTAGTGTGGTCGACGGCTAAGAAGATGCTGCGACTGTTTTCGATGATGGCTTGTTTCACACGAACTTCGTGGTAATCAAAATCGAGCAGTGAGCCATCAAAGTCGATGCCGCTGATGCCCAAAATACCGAAATCAAGGCGGAACTGCTTTACAAAATCGAGTGTCGCTTCGCCAACAATACCGCCATCACGGTTTCTCACTTCGCCACCCGCCAAGATAACCTTTATCTCTGGGTTCGGCAGAAGGATGCTGGCAACGTTAATGTTGTTGGTGACAACTCGTAATTGTTTGTGATTTTTATTGAGCGCACGTGCCACCGATTCTGGCGTGGTGCCGATATCAACGAACAGGGTTGCACCATCTGGGATGTGCTTAACCAGTTCGTCTGCAATCACGTCTTTTTCGTTGAAGTTAAGCGCTTTACGCGTGTTATAAGAGGTGTTTTCCGAGCTTAAAGGAATGGTTGCACCACCATGATAGCGACGAATCTTGTTGCTATCGGCCAGTTCATTGAGGTCTCGTCTGATGGTTTGTGGGCTGACATCGAACTTTTCAACGAGCTCTTCGGTGCTCACATATCCTTGTGTTTTTACCAGATCTACAATCTGCTGGTGTCTTGGTATCTGCTTCACTTAACTTACCACTCCCTGCGCGCAAAGGGCTATAGCGCGTCAAAATCGAAAATATAAACTCACGCTATTGTGCTCGAATTGATGAAAAGAGAGAAGTAATGATGGTAAGGAATCATGTCTAAACCGCAAAAACGCTGGTCAAAACGTGGAATTTGAGCCTGAAACGCAAAAAAGAGCACAAAATTGTGCTCTTTTTAGTTTCGTTTACTGAGGTTCGAGCAATCTAATTAATGAGATTGCTCGAGTTCCTAGGTCAACGATTAATGATTAACGATGAGCTGAATACTCAGTATTACTCTTCGTCGTCATCGTGCAGCTCAGACCAAACCTGTGCACACTTGATTGCACGCTTCCAGCCTTTGTAACGGCGGTTACGTTTCTCTTCGTCGTGGTGTGGCATGAAGGTGCGGTTAAGAACGGCTTTGTCTTGAAGCTCGTCAATGCTGTCCCAGAAACCAACCGCTAGGCCAGCAAGGTAAGCGGCACCCAGAGCCGTTACTTCTGTTACTTCAGGACGGTGAACTTCAGTATCCAGCACGTCTGATTGGAATTGCATTAGGAAGTTATTCGCTACTGCACCGCCATCAACACGTAGTTTCGCTAGCTTGATGCCCGAGTCCGCTTGCATTGCATCTAGTACGTCACGAGTTTGGTAAGCAATACCTTCCAGCGTTGCACGGATGATGTGGTTAGAGTTAACACCACGAGTTAGGCCGACAATCGTACCGCGAGCATAAGCATCCCAGTATGGCGCGCCTAGGCCAGTAAATGCAGGAACCACGTAAACGCCGTTTGAAGAGTCTACTTTGGTTGCGAAGTACTCAGAGTCTTCTGCGCCAGCCAGTAGTTTCATTTCATCACGTAGCCATTGGATTGATGCGCCGCCCATGAATACTGCACCTTCCAGTGCGTATGCAGGTTCGCCTTTAGGACCACATGCCAGTGTGGTTAGAAGGCCGTTTTTCGATGTGACTTTCTCTTGGCCCGTGTTCATTAGAAGGAAACAACCCGTGCCGTAAGTGTTCTTAGCTTGGCCTGCTTCTACACACATTTGACCGTAAAGTGCCGCTTGTTGGTCACCCGCAATACCCGCGATTGGAATACGAGTACCGCCTTTACCACCAAGGTTCGTTTGACCGTAAACCTCAGAAGAACGCTTCACTTCTGGCATCATTGATGACGGGATACCCATCTCATCAAGGAGCTTTTGATCCCAACATAGGTCGTTGATGTTGAACAACATAGTACGTGACGCGTTAGTGTAATCCGTAACGTGAACACGTCCTTGAGTCATCTTCCAAACCAACCAAGTATCAACCGTACCGAACAGTAGTTTGCCAGCTTCAGCGTCTTCGCGAGCGCCTTCAACGTTGTCTAGAATCCATTTTACTTTTGTACCTGAGAAATACGGGTCAAGGACTAAACCTGTATTGTCACGTACGTAGTCTTCTAGGCCACGCGCCTTAAGGTCTTCACAGATATCTGCTGTACGGCGACACTGCCATACGATTGCGTTGTAAACCGGTTTGCCAGTTTCTTTGTTCCAAACAATAGTGGTTTCACGTTGGTTAGTGATACCAATACCCGCTAGCTCGTCGCTGCGAATGCCTGCTTTAGCGAGTGCTTCAACCAATGTAGAGCTTTGAGTTGCCCAGATTTCCATTGGGTCGTGCTCAACCCAACCCGCTTTCGGGTAAATCTGAGTGAATTCTCTTTGAGAAGAGCTAACGATGTTTGCATCGTGGTCGAGGATTACAGCGCGAGAACTTGTAGTGCCTTGGTCTAGGGCAACAATGTATTTTTGCTCGGTCATGGTAAGAATCCTTTTTCTTTTGTTATTTATATTTTAGTAAATGTAGGGGCGCTTAGTGATTAAGCTTGAGCTTGTTCAGCTTCTTGTTCTGTTTCACATTGGTTTGGAATGGTGCAGCCTTGGCCTTCAACGGGTAGGTAAGCACCGATAACGCGTGGGTACAACCAACCACCAAAACATGCGCCAGCAATTGGAGCAAGGATTGGAACGATGAAGTAAGGAATATCACGAGCACCTGTTAGTGCGAAATCCCAACCAGCGAAGTAAGCGAACAGTTTTGGTCCGAAGTCACGAGCTGGATTCATTGCAAAGCCCGTCAGTGGACCTAAAGAGCCACCAATAACCGCGATAAGAACGCCGATTAGTAGAGGGTTCATCGCACCGCGAGATGCGCCGTTGTTCTCGTCGCCCAACGCTAAGATGGCAAACATTAACACTGCAGTAATCACGAATTCCACAGCAAAAGCGCCGAAGAAAGAGAGTGAAGCATGTGGGTAAGTCGAGAAGATACCAGCAGTTGATAGTGCGTCTTGGCTGCTACGAACGAAGTTGTGTGCAATTTCGTAGTCAGTAAATAGGTTGCTGTACAGGCTATAAACCAATGCCGCAGAGCAGAAAGCGCCAAGCAGTTGCGAGATGATGTAAGGCAGTACTTTTGCTTTATCAAAGCCATGGAACATTGCCAGAGCGATTGTCACAGCCGGGTTGATGTGTGCACCTGAAACGCCAGCGGTACAGTAAATTGCGATTGCAACACCGAAGCCCCAGATGATACTCACTTCCCATTGTCCGAATGTTGCACCAGTTAATACCAGTGCAGCCACACAGCCAACGCCAAAAAATATGAGCAATCCGGTGCCGATAAATTCGGCTAGGCATTGCCCAAATAAAGAAGGGTGTTTATTTGTTGTCATGTTCGAGTCCTTTTTAGTTTTGCTTATCTAGCACGTGTATTGTGCATATATTTGCGAACTCGAAAATAAACGAACATTAAAAGTGAGCGTTTGAGCATAAAATTGTTAATTAAAGTCACTTGAAATGTTAATCCGAACACTTTTGCTCGGAAAAGACGCTCGCATGAACGTCATTGTTCGGATGGATATGTTTCGAGGCCGCTAAAATTACCTGTATGTAAACGGATGCACAACTGGTACGAGGAGTTTCTGTTTAGATTTGTGATGCCACTTCGTGAGTGGTGGATAATTAGACTTAATTGGGAAGTGCTATGTGATGTTCTTACTATGTTAGAGGGGCGTTAATAAATGAGCTTATATGCATAAATGAATAAACTGCCAACTATAGTGGAGTTTGGCAGTTTAATTTGGTTGTATGTTCTCGTTCTATGCTACGAACTTTGGGCTCTAAACCAGAGCTGCCACTTTTCCTTTCGCTACCAATTGATCTCGAACCGAGTCGTATGCCCAGTTGAACGCAATCGCGTAAAGTACGAAGAAAATCACTAGGCCGATGTCCATGATCAGTACGGTTAGGAAGTCGAGTTGTAGAACCCACATCAAGACAGGTAGAGTCACTGACATCAAGCCAAGTTCAAAACCTAATCCGTGCAAGATACGTGTTTTCGTGGTTCTTTCGCTTCGGTCTGTTCCGTAAATTTTGTCGTAGCCGTAGTTGTAGACGTAGTTCCACGTCATCGCTATCAGCGACAAAGATAACGCCAAGCCTGCCATTTTTACTGTTCCGCCACCGACAATGTAAGTTGCCGCCACGGCCATCAAAATCAAAGCTGCTAATTCAAATAGCACCATGTGTAACATGCGTTCTTTATGTGACATCTTTTTACTCTCTTTATGTTTTCTAGCCTCTATGGGCCAATGACTTGCCTAGATAATATCTATTTAAGTGATAATATAAAGATAGTTAGCATCACATATGGTGATAGTAAGTGTTGGGAGATACCGAATGTACAACATAGAACAGCTGAAGATGTTTGTGTATGCCGTTGAATTAGGGTCATTTTCTGCCAGTGCTCGTGAGTTGGGCAAGGTCCAGTCGGCGGTAAGCCAAGGTATCAGTAATCTTGAAATAGATTTTAATGTTCAACTTTTTGACCGTTCGACTCGAAAGCCTTCACTAACCAAAGCGGGCGAGCAGTTATTTAAACAAGTGAAAGCAATCGTGCTGCAGGTTGAAGATCTGAATGTGACGGTTAGTGCGATGGGTAGCGGTGAAGAGGGGCTCATCAAAATTGCTTTAGATGATTCATTATTGGTCCCGAACCTATCTAAGATCCTTAGTCAGTTCAGTAAACAGTTCCCTGCGACGGAAGTCGAACTGGTTGCGTGTACCACGACAGAGGTCAATCCGTTGATTATCGAAGAGAGAGCCGACATTGGATTAATGTTTACCAATTTGGCTTTTGATGTCGGTTCTGAGCCATGCTTTATCGGCCACCTACCGTTTATTGCCGTGTGTCACCCGAGTCATTCACTCGCAAAAACAGGTGTCGCGAAACTCTCTGATTTACTCCCGCATCGTCAGCTCATGCTGAGGGGAGACAAAGGTAAGGTGATGGATCAGTTTCCACTGATTGCCGGAAAGGTATGGTGGTCAAACAGCTTTATTGTTATCAAAGAGATGGTGCTCGGCAGCGATATTGGGTGGGCATACTTACCCAAGCACCTTGTCGAAGAGGAGCTGAATAAGCAGCGTTTAGTGGAGATTAATGTCTCATTCGATCACAAAACATGGTCACCGCCCGTTGATCTTGTTCTGTCTAAAACACGCTCAAAAGGTCCTGCATTACTTTGGCTTGAACAAGCATTGAAAGGCCTATTAGACGAAACTGAATAAAGAAAAGGCTCACCGTTTTACGTGTGAGCCTTTCTGTTCAAAGTGATGCTGCTTTTTGTTAGTTCTAGTTCTAGTTCTAGTTCTAGGTGTAGACGTAGATGCTAGACGCTAGGTTTAACCGTCTGACCGTTGTAGTACTTGTCTTTCATCTTAAGCGCTACGTTCACTAGGTAAATCAGCACTGGTACTTCAATCAGTGGACCGATAACACCGGCAAACGCTTGGTCTGAGTTGATACCGAATACTGAGATAGCAACGGCAATCGCTAGCTCGAAGTTGTTACCAGTCGCTGTGAATGCAATTGATGCGTTCTTGTCGTATTCAATACCCATCTTCTTACCAATGAAGAAGCTGATGAAGAACATCGCTGTGAAGTAGATAGTCAGTGGAACCGCAATCAACAATACGTCCATTGGCAGTTCTACAATCATCTCGCCTTTTAGGCTGAACATCAGAACGATAGTTGCCAGTAGTGCAATCAGTGTGATTGGAGAGATACGTGGAATAAACACATCGTTGTACCACTGCTCGCCTTTAATCGACACAAGGATCTTACGGCTTAGGAAGCCCGCTAGGAATGGGATACCTAGGTAGATAAGTACACTGTGTGCAATGTCGATCATCGAGATATCAACCAACATGCCTTCGTAACCAAATACTGGTGGAAGAACGCTGATGAACAACCACGCCATAAAGCTGTAGCTCACCACTTGGAATGCACTGTTTAGAGCAACCAATGCCGCGCCATACTCTTTGTTACCGCCACCGATGTCGTTCCAAACCAGCACCATCGCCACACAACGAGCAAGACCAATCAGAATCACGCCGACCATGTAACCTGGGTGGTCACCCAAGAAAGTCAGTGCCAATACAAACATTAGAATTGGGCCAACAAGCCAGTTCATGATCAAAGATAGCTTGATCGCTTTCTTATCTTTTACCACGGTGCCTAGCAGGTTGTAGTTAACCTTAGCCAGAGGTGGGTACATCATTAAGATAAGGCCAATCGCAAGCGGAATGTTGGTGGTACCAACAGACATAGATTCGTTCCACTGTTCGATCTGTGGGAATAGGGTGCCAAGCAATACACCAAGACCCATGGCAATAAAGATCCACAGTGTTAAGTAGCGATCTAGAAAACCTAACTTTGGTTTCATGATATTTTCTCTTTGGTTGATATCGTCAATCGTCAATCGTCAATCGTCAATCGTCGAAAAGCGATATTGTAAAGCAAAAAATACGCTTAGTTTATTCCGTATTCGACAAACTAAGCGCGATAAATCTATTTCAAAATGGTGTCGATTAGCGTCTCAAATTGCTGAATATTATCTCGATTAATGCGGTAGCACATCTTCGGTGGTATCGATTCAGCAGTGATGAAACCTGAGGTTTTCAATATTCTTAGATGCTCTGATACAGTCGATTGAGCTAAACCTAATTCGCTAACCAAGTCGCTGTTCAAACAGCCGCCCGATTTTTCTAGCGTTGAAAGGATACTCAATATACGAACTCTTGCCGGGTGAGCGAGCGCTTTGGCTAGAGCTGCCATTTGCTTTTCAGCTTCGGTATCACCATGTCCGATTGGTAGAGCACAGCCACCAGTTGTAGAGCAAGTTTCGTTCATATTGATGTTTCGCTTTTCACAATCGTTAAAAGACGATTGATAGTAAGCCCATTTTATATAAGGGTCAATGCTCGGTGTCAATTCGGTCCGATTTTAACGGACGATTTAGTTATGGTGGTTGAACTTAGTGATGGCTCAACCAAGTAAAATGGCGTTTAATGTCGATTAAATGCCACTTTACTTTCTGGATTATGCTCTAGTTGAGCACGGTATAGCCTCGATTGATCATGCAGTTACGATTAACTTGAAACTTCTGCTGCTCAGATAGCTCGGCGGATTGTCTTTTTTGAGCGTCGTGCTTTAAAGCACCGCTGATAATACCGATGCCAGCGCCAGCTTTTGCGCCATCATGACCACTCCCGCCAGACACCGCTCCACCTAACGCACCAAGCGCAGCTCCCTTGGTGGTTGAGCCCACAATATACTTTCCAAGAGAGTCAACTTCCTCAGGCCTAACTTGCTTAGCGTACTGTTCACATTCATATATGTCTGCATGATATTGCGTTTCATCAATGCCTTTAGTATCAACAATGACTTGATTTGCAAATGCTGCACTTGATACCGTTAGTAAGATCGCAGCAAAAGGAGTGAATTTAATTTTCACACTGTATACCTCTAGAGTGTTTGTTGTGTTTTGATTATTTATAGTCTTTGATGAAATCAAGAGTATGAGCGATATAATCTTTTGAATTCAATATTTTAGATAGCCCTAGGAGCGTGTTGTAAGGTTGAGATACAGCGACCATATTGATTAACCAAGATGGGATAGATCCCCCAGGGTCACTCAATACTTGATAAGAAATATGAGTTGTTTCTTTATCTATTGGTGTGAGAACCCAGCGAGACTCGAGCTTTGCGACTCGAATCACTTTCTTGTTGTTTGGAAGGTAATTCGGTTTCCCATGTTGTTCGATTGTGACTATTAATGTGTTTGGTTCCTGGCTAATTACGTTCTCGACAATGGCTTCACGATCTGAGACAGGCCAAGGTGCTTTTGTATAGGTTTTAGTGATAGTATGAGCATCGCTAAAATGTTTGATTTCTTCCATTTCATCAATGTTCTCTACCCATTGAGTGCCTACTGAAGTATCCGTAAACAAAGCGATGATTGAAGTAAGATTGGCTTGGATATCAGCTTCTGCCCGAAACTCCTTAAAGTCGTTACCTTCAACTTTTCGATTGTAGACTTCGATGCCTTGCTTATTACGTACGAGCTTCCACTCATTGCCATCCGACGCTAACACTGAAAAAGACGTCGCAACCAGAATGAAAGTTAGAATCTTGCTGATCACGACAGTGCTCGTCCTTTCCAAGTGATTTTATTGCTCTTTGACAAGCGATAACTGTTGAGAATCAACAAACTTTGCAATGAAATCCCCAAAGGCACGGTTAGCGCATAACGAGCTGGTATAAAGAGTTCTTTGATCAAAATAAGATAAGTGACAATGGACGCGAGCAACATCAGAGCATTGATCGCTAAGGAGTAGGTATTGATTGATGAAGGATCTCCGATGAAATGGTGAGTTGATACAAGCAGCATCACCGGGGCAGCCCATGCAATGATATTCGTTTTGATGAATTCACCAAGTACTTGGAATCTTGATTGGCAATTTACAATAAGATTCATATTTTTGGAGAAGCCCGCCCAAATTGAACCAAAGTCTGAATACATATGAGTACTCATGAGCTTGTCTGCAAAAGCCCAAAACGCTTTTAGTCCGCACATCTTCATGAGTTTTGCAAAAGCGATGTCTTCGGATATCTCATTCGCTACCGCAGTATGCCCACCTACCGCATCGTATGACTTTCGTGTAAAAAGCATGGCTTGGCCGTTAGCAATGGCGTCTGCTTTTGACTTGTCGTTTGCGTTCTTGAAGTTCATGTAAGACGCGATTGAAAGAAATATGCCGGGTAAGGTGATTTTCTCAACGGTTGATGTGAATGCTTGCCTAGGGTTGAACGACAGCAAATCCGTTTTGTGTCTTGAGGCGAAATGGATAACGCTCTGTAGCATCAAGGGTTCAGACTTTGTATCAGCATCGATAAAATACAAATACTCACCCGTTGCTTGCTGTGAGCCCACCATGCAAGCATTACTTTTCCCTAGCCAATTGGGTGGTAATTTCCTTCCCGATATGCAGCGAACGTTAACACTCGATACGTCGATTAGCGTATCAACAATGGCCCTTGTCGAATCAGTAGAAAAATCATCAACCACGATGATTTCAAACCTGTCTTTTGGGTAGTTTTGCTTCATTAGCGAACTGAGGCTGGTCTCAATATTATCTTCTTCATTTCTCGCAGGGATAATAATGGACACGGTTGGCCACTTGGTTCGGTTCAACGAAATTTTAGGCGTAATGTGAACGCGATGGCGCGCTAAATTGGCAAGTGTGATTAAAAACTTGATGGTAACGATGCAAAACAAAGTCGAAGTGATAGCTAGAATCATGATTACAGTGGTCAACAAATAAAGTGATAGAGGTCTAAGGATCGTATAGCCTTGAGGGGTTTTGTTCACCTCTGGTATGTAGGACTCAATCATTCAAAGCGACATGTCGGTTAGCTCAGTTTTGCGTTTGAAGCGATTTATTAGAGCTCAGAAATAAGCATTGCATTCACTGGCTACTCTAGCGATATAATCGAACGCAGAACCGTTACAAAAGATAACGAAAATCATAATTTACATTTTAATTTTTACTTATAGGTAAGCCCTGAAATGCCACAACAGAACATCAAATTTATCGCTGCTGATATGGACGGCACTCTGCTTAATGAACACGGAAAGCTAGACCCAGAATTTTTTAATATTTATGAGCGTTTAGAAGCTCAAGACATTATTTTTGCTGCGGCATCGGGTCGTCAGTACTACAGCTTGATGGAAACCTTTGCTCCACTTAAAGATCGCATGATGTTCATTGCTGAAAACGGCACATTGGTGATGCATAAAGGGCAAGAGCTATACAGCTGCTTGCTTGATACCGATGCCATCAAAGAGATCATCAAAGAAGCTCGAGCGATTGAAGGGGCGCATGTGGTGCTATGTGGTAAGAAGTCTGCATACATTGAAACCAAAGATGAGCGTGCTCTAGCGGAGATCTCTAAGTACTACCACCGTCGTGAGCAAGTTGAAGACTTACTGGCGGTAGAAGATGAATTTATCAAGGTTGCTATCTGTCACTTCGACGGTTCACAAGAGAAAGTGAACCCAAGCATTAATACCAAGTTTGGTGAGAATTACCAAGTGGTTGTGAGTGCAAAAATCTGGCTAGATGTGATGAACGCTGAGGCATCAAAAGGCGCGGCAATCAAACATCTACAAAACACACTCGGCTTCACTTACGAGGAGACCATGAGTTTTGGTGACTACCTCAATGACTTGGAAATGCTTAAAGAGAGCTACCACTCTTATGCGATGGAAAATGCACATCCAAAGCTGAAAGAGATCGCTCGTTTTGGCGCGCCAAGTAACATCGATGCAGGTGTGTTCCAAGTGCTAGAGAAGCTGCTAGCGTAACGCGGTTAAGCTCAATCCGATTTTTATCAAAGCCAACTCGCTAACATGAGTTGGCTTTTTTGTTCGCTAATGTTTAGTTAGTTAAATTTGAACGAGTGTTCAGCTTGTTGTAGTCTAATCAAAAAGATGGGTATCCACTTCGAATTGGATACGCCTTAGCAACGATATTTGGAATGATTATGAGCAATAAACTTCAACTCGATATTATTTCTGACGTAATGTGCCCGTGGTGCGTGGTCGGTTACAAAAACTTGGATCAAGCCGTTACAGAACTTGGTTTAGAAAGTCAGATTGAACTTGAATGGCAGCCGTTTGAACTGAATCCGGATATGCCGCAAGAGGGCGAGAACCTGCGTGATCATATCATGAGAAAATATGGTTCTAGTGCAGAAGAGAGTCAAAGCTCCCGTGAACAGTTGGCTGCTCGCGGCAAAGCAGTCGGTTTCGATTTCAACTTCTATGACAGCATGAGAATGGTCAATTCACGCCACTTACATGTGTTGCTTGATTTTGCTCTCGCGCACGGTAAACAGACTGAGTTAAAGCTACGCTTCTTCACTGCGCATTTTTCAGAGCAGAAAGATCTGTCTGATCTTGAGGTTATCGCGCAAGAACTGGAAGCGGTTGGGCTCGATTCAACGAAGGCACTGAAGCGCCTAAAAAACACTGAAAACTTGAAGCAAATTGAAGCGCAAGAGTTTGAATGGCAACGCATGGGTATTTCAGCGGTGCCAACAGTGGTATTCAATCGTAAAAGTGCGGTAACAGGTGCTCAGACGGTAGAAACGTACAAGCAAATCCTTCAAGAACTTATTGCTGAATCATAAGCCGATCATTGATATCAATTAGAGTCTGAATCTCATGGAATCATTGTCACTCGCTCAGGCGCAAAAAATGGTACTGCTTTCGCAAAATCTGCCACCTAAAAAGCAACGCAATGGCGGCGCTTTGGCGAACACGCTGTCTGCGATTGAAAACCTTGGGTATGTGCAAATTGATACCATCTCTGTGATTCAACGAGCTCACCACCATACGCTGTGGAATCGTAATCAAGACTACCAGCTTGATCATCTAGATAAGCTGTTAGAGCGCCGAGAGGTGTTTGAGTTTTGGTCGCATGCCGCCGCGTATTTACCCATGCGTGATTACCGATTCAGCCTACATCGCAAGAATGGGTTTGCCAGCGGTAAGCTCAAGCATTGGTATAAAAAGGATGACGCACTGATGGCTCATGTTCTCAAGCGAATTGAGAATGAAGGGCCATTGATGGCGAAAGACTTTGAAGGGGATAAACCAAACCCCGGCGGATGGGGCGGTAAACCGGCCAAACAGGCGCTAGAGACTTTGTTTATGCAAGGTGACTTAATGGTGCCAAGCCGAGTGAACTTTCATAAGGTGTATGACCTAACCGAGCGAGTTTTACCGAGTGGTATTGATACCTCTAAACCAACGGAACAAGAGTATATCGAGCATCTGATCACTCGTTATTTAGAAGCGAACGGTGTGGGCATTGCATCGGAGATGAGCTATCTACTCAAGAACACTAAACCACTGATACAGAAGACACTCCAACAGATGCTTGAAGACAAACAAGTCATGAAGGTGGATGTTCAAGGTATTGATTATTATGTGTTGCCTAATGCATTTGAACTGCTGAGCCAGCCTCTTTCCCGAACTAAGTTAAAGATACTGTCTCCGTTCGATAATCTGTTGATTCAGCGTAAGCGAATGCAATCACTGTTTAACTTTGATTACCTTCTTGAGTGTTATGTTCCTGAAGCCAAGCGCCAGTTTGGTTACTTTAGTTTGCCGATACTGTGGCAAGGTGAGCTGGTGGCACGAATGGATTGTAAGGTTGACAGGAAGCGTGGCTTGCTCAATATTCTCAACTTGGTTGTTGAAGATCGAATCAAAAACCATGAATCATTCGTTCATGCTTTATGTGATGAGCTCAAACACTTCATGGTGTTCAACCAATGTGATGAGATGATCGTCCATAACACTACACCTTCTGATCTTGGAAAACGTTTGATGAACCATTGGCAAACAGTTTAGCAGCTTTATTGTTTAGAGAAATCTGAGTTGCTCAGTAGAGAGGCTAACAAGAACTCGACAAAGGTTCGGTTCTTCAATGACAGTTGCTTGGTTTTGCTTAGACATGCAGAGCCAGCCAGGCTGCCTACAAGCGATTGCAACCTATGATCAAAACCAAAGCGACCGAGTGATCCTGCTTGAGCAATATGAAAGCCGTGAGGCGATCAATCAGCAATTTGGTGAGAGTGTGTTTGATGATGTGCAGATCTCAGCAATAGGGCGACGAGGCCAAGATGGCAATATCTGTGAATCTTCGGCGATGATGCATTTCAACGAGCGTTTTACCGCGCAAATCCACACCGCAGAAGACCACGGCTTAAAGCATGGTTTTACGATTCTAGGTAGCAAAGGCTGCATCACGCTCGACACCAACCCATGGCTACCGACCGAAGAAAACACATTCACGGTTGAGATCTATGAGACGTCGACACGTGAAGTGAAAGTCGAAGCGCAAGGCGACGGCTTCCACTATCAAGTGCGTAATGTTCGCCAAGCAGTTGAGCGAGGTGACACACAACTTGCTGCGCCAATGGCAACTCATCAAGACTCTCGCGTAATCATGAAGTTACTGACTGATTGGGAACAAGCGGCGAGCTAAGATCTTCGTAAATTCCATATTCTTCCCATGTTTGATTGCCTCGTCAGTGATCAAGCATGAGACGTTTCCTCTAAATCTTCTCGCTAATTATCTCCCACAAATACTTTGCATTTGAAACAGCCACAGTGTCCAATGTCGGTTAAGACAATATTGACCGAAAAACCTTATTTTTTAAGGTGTTAAATAGGAAGTTTGCTTCATGCGCAAATCAGATAAGAAGATCGAAAATCAAATCAGAGACGTGTTAACGGACGTGTGTGAAGATACGTTGAAAAGCTACGATGGTTTTCTTTGGGTGACTCATACGGTCAATTTCTCTTCATTCCCGCAAAGTTTGCAAATCGTCTGCGTATTCGACACCAATCAGGATAGAACGAACTTCTTAGAGGGTGGAGGTCAGCAGGAGGTCTCTGTTGCTATCCAAAAGGCGTTTAGTCAGGTTGGGATTACATTGAAGAATATCGATAAACACGTCAGTTACGATACACAAGAAAATTGCGACCGTGACCACCAAGGGAAGTGGAACAAGAGGCTTTAAGGTGCGTTGTCATCGTTCTTGTTTAGGCAGCCTATCCAAATTGAGTTTCAATAGTGTGGTGCTCAAACTGAGATTCGATACAGCAAATCCAAGTCCTATTTTGAGTTCTAGGCTCTGATAACTTCTCATCTTCCAAACCGTATTATTCTCATTTTGAGAAAATCTGAGCTGATTTCTCGTTAGCCGGAGATACTTGGTTTCCAAATAAAATTAAAATCACAAAAACTTATATTTTCCTTAATACATTGATTTTGAATCGGCATTTGCTCGTTTTACTTGCCACCGATGAAACAAGACAGACGAGCACTTGAACAATAGAGCCATGTAGTCGATACTTTTTTCGTATTTTGATTCCTAAATTGACACGTAAGTTGGCTGACTTTTCGTCTTGTGATTTAAGGCATGACAGTATCGATTAGGAAATTTGAATCATGAAAACCTACATTTCTGGGCTGCTCGCACTCATACCGTCATGTTTAATCGCTGGTTACGCTTTTGCTGTTGGTACAGCGCTTGTGCTGCCAGGGCAACATGAAGTTGGTGTTGATCTTTCGGGCTCCCCACTATCTGCGAATGCCGTCATTGATTGGGAAATTTCCAACAGTGATATTGTGTTCGGAGCTTATGCCGACAAAGCCGACAATGAGCGGGCCACGACAATTGGTTATATGTACAACCAAGTCATGGCGATTAACTCGGGTTGGTTGGAGAACGATCTCCGTAACCAAGCTGAGTTAGAAGGCCTCAATTTCGAAGACTATTTCCTGCACTTTTCTGAAGATACTGTTATTGCCGAAGTTGATAAAACTCATGGCGAAAAGACGCTTTTAAACCGAAAACCTATGATCTTGGGCTATACAGCCAGTGAAGACCATGCTGGCTTTTGGCTGTATCAAGACCCTCCTTGGGATGCCGATGTGTTCGAGAATTACGAACAGGGCGGGGCATTGTATGTCTATCATGCTGAGCAGTTCGAACGGCTGACCTTTAAGTTATCACAGTTTGCTGGCAGTGGTGAATTTTGGATTGAATACCCAACGGCTATTGATTCTCACGGAAGGGTTTCACAGTGGGAAAGGCTTGATGTAAAGAAAGACAAAACGCTCAATATGATCAAAAACCAATCGGTGATTTGGAACCTTCCGGATAACTGGGTAAGAGCCACAACTCATGATGGGAGCGGGGCGAGTTATGGCGGCGGCCAGTACTTTGGCTCAACCTTTTTGAGAGATGGCGGACGCTTATACGTTGTGAGAGTTCGTTGGCAAAGCGAGAGCGCCGACGACAGACCACGTTTAAAAGAAGTGAAACTCAAAAACAGTTTTCCAACCGTCAAATTAACCGACGCTCCGACCACAACACCGGATGGCAATGCTATTAGCCAGTGGAGAAAAATCCGTGGCTTTGACGTGTCTGCAGACCTAGATGGTGATAATTACCTGTCGCCAAGCGAATATCGAAATCGAACTAATAAGAACGCGACCGCACGTTTTCGTTGGGAATCAAGAGTGGTGCCCTTCGGTCGAATGTGGAGCTCGAATTCATCTTGGTCGTTGACGAATGTTGCAAACACGGATTATTTATCCGCCATTCATCGCTACTACAAGCAAAGCTGGGCAAGCCAAGGTTTGAATGGCGCGTACAACGACGACACCAATAAGCTGATTGGTTCGAACCAGTTCTATGTTCACTCTGGCGGGCACGTTCAAGAGTTAGGAGCCGTCGTGGGTTCGAATGAAGCAGATGGCCTCTACAAGCAACAATTTTCGGCTTTTCTCAAGGATTTATCTGCTTTAGAAAGTGATGCGTCTATTGGGTTGAACATTGGTACGGCGAACTTGCTGGGTAGAAATGGGCAGTCTCATCTTAGCGAGGCGGGATCTCTGTATCTAAGAGAGCACTATATTTTTCCGTCTACTGGATTTAGTGGTTACTCGGGGATATCTAAATTCTGGGATAACTCAGCGCTCGCCTATAATGGGCAAAGTGTTATTTTTCAGGCGACAACACGTTACGGACGAGTTCAGTATTTTGGAAATAGCGAAGAGAACTGGAAACAAGACCAATATTCAGCTTTAGCGATATACCATCTTAATCGTCATGCTCAGCATAGCTATTTTAATCAGTGGAATAATGGCTACGTCTATGGAAGTAGCAACACGATTGCCGACAATTTCTGGCAAAGTGGTGTCCCTAAAAACATCGCCTACCAACCAAGTTCGTTATTGGCCGTTGACTTGGGCGAACCGAGCAATCTTATTCCTGAAGGCTTCGAAGCCATTCCCTTGATGCTTTCGACAAGTACACCGGTACCTACGGATTACACCATTGTGGGTGACTCATCGATGCATGAAATGGTACATGCAGACTTACCCGACGCAATGACTCACGTATTGCCTACGTATACCTATTTCTTACATCAGTCTGAGCGGTTAGTTGTGGCTGGTGGTCCGGAAGATATGGTGTTGGCGAGAGAGTTTGATAAGGGGCGAGTGTTGTACCGTACGGATTTCCACGGTAAGAATGCGAGCTTTTATGAGACAGAGAAACTGACGATTGTATTAGACGTTCCAATGAAGCCTGTCGATGCAAACGGCAACATCGGAGAGTATGTCACGCAAATAGAGATCGGTGGCTATGAAGGGCTGTTCTTACTTTATTAGGCGGATATTGAAAGTGATTGTTCTTGTTAAATGGGCTTCTTTTCGGGGAAGCCTTGAGCATGGAATTTAAGCTAAGTTCTTGAGATTAGCTTATTGTTTTTGCACTGTTTGCACTGTTTGCACTGTTTGAACTCTTTGGCTATCCATGACTTTTCGTTCAAACCATTGTCAATTAGAGCAAATAAATAACCATCAACCTTGCTTGAAGCGGTTGGGTATTCTTGAAATACATGCTTGGGATAGCCCGGGTAATTCGTCTCATATTTGTTGTCTAGTTGCTTGCCTAACTCTCGCCATTTAACGAATAGTTCAGAAGACGAGGTTGGCTTTTTGTATTGGCCTAAAATTCGGTGGTGATGGACTAATGCCACTTTGGCGCAGTGGTTGGTTTGTACTACCTTCTGTATGAGCTCTGCTTGTGTCTCGCTGATTGTTTTCGCTAGTGCATTTTCTTGCTCGATGCGCTCTATTCGCTCACCAAAGGTTTCAGCGTGCATAGAAAAGATAACAGAAATGGGTAAAACCAATGCCAAAAGGCGCTTGCAGAACACAACCTAACTCGTTGAATGGATTCATCACTATTATGCCGTTGAGTAACAATATTATTAACGAATAAACACGCTTAATTGTAAGAATTATTTTTATCGAGTGGATTAATAAATGCTTTCTGCTTTGTTTTATTCATAAGGTGAATGGTTTGCTTATTCCGCTGGAATAACGGTTTTCAACGATCTTAATTTAATCGGAATATTATCGGCTAGAGATGTTGGATATCGATCGAGTGGTAAGGAAAACCGATCGCTTTTGCCGCATTCAACAGCGCCTGTCGAGTCTTAAATACTCTGGGTTGCATCTTTCTATCAGATTCAAGAAAACTGTTCACACCCCACTGATTGCTTTTCACCATTAAGTAATAGCCATTAGCACAAGGCGAAACAACACCAATGGCTGCTTTCAAATCACCACGAGTAAAGTGATTCTTAAATTCGCGTAATACCATATCAATGTCCTTATTCGATGATGAAAAAAGGGAACGAATCGCTCCCTAGTTAAAGTGGTTACTAATGATTACAAGAATGCGCGGTATGGCAGTTCTGGGTCATTTTTGAAGATGTCAGCAAAGCCGCGGAAGTGTTGGTAGTGCATGCGACCTTTATCTGTAGGGTAAGTGTATTTACCACCTACTTGCCAGAAGAAAGGAGCAAATCCGTATTGCAGGCGTTCTTTCTTCATGTTCCACAACATTTCGATTTCACGGGGGTCGTTTTGGAAGTTCGCCCAAATGTCGTGGTGGAACGGAACAACCACTTCACAGTTCAAAGACTCAGCAGCACGAAGAATGTCTGAAGATGTCATTTTGTCTGTTACGCCACGTGGGTTCTCACCGTAAGAAAGCAGTGCAACGTCGATCTTGTGATCATTACCGTGTTTAGCGTAGTAATTAGAGTAGTGAGAGTCGCCAGAGTGGTAAACAGAGCCACCGGTTGTTTCTACCAAGTAGTTCACTGCGCGGTCATCCATGCCGTCTAGAATTTCTTTGTCTATAGAAGAAGTCCCTTCTGGTAGTGTTACAAGTGCAGTACGGTCGAATGCATCAAGAACCTTAATATTGACGTCTTTGATCTTAATCTCGTCGCCAACTTTCGCGATAACACAACGATCTTCTGGCACACCCCATTTCATCCATAAATCAACACACGCTTTAGGACCAATGAATTTAACGTGGTCGCCGCAGTTTTGTAGAACCGCCGCTGCAACGTTGATATCGATGTGGTCGCCGTGGTCATGAGATGCCATAACTGCATCGATCTCTTTGATAGCGAAAGGGTCCAATGGGAAGATCGCGGTACGTAGGTTTGGTTGAAGTGCTTCCACACCGCCCATACGCATCATTTGGTGCTGGTTTTTCATTTTTTGAACGGCTTGTGTTTTTTTACCAGTACCACACCAGAAGTCCATTGATAGGTTTGCACCTTCTTCTGATTTTAGCCAAATACCTGTACAACCCAGCCACCACATAGAAAACGTACCCGGTTGCACAACCGTTTGTTCAATCTCTTCATTTAACCATGTGCCCCACTCAGGGAATGTATTTAGGATCCAAGACTCGCGAGTGATTTCGTTTACATTGCTCATGATAATACCTTTTATTTCAATAATTTGATTAATTTTGGATGTAGGGAACCGAGCGCCTTAATTTGGATTAAGGCACTGAGCTAAATTTATTATTATTGGTGGGCTAGTTAGCCCTGCGATTTAAACTAGGATGACTTGCGTCCCTTGAGCTTCAATCAGTTTTACGACTTCGGGATTGGCATCTTTACCGGTGATGACTATGTCTATTTGCTTGGTGCTGCAAAAGAGCATTCCGGTACGTTGTCCAACTTTTGAGCTATCGACCACGACGACAAGCTTATCGACCTGTTCGAGCATTTGTTGTTCGGCTACGGCCGTTAACATGTCGGCTTTGTACAGCCCGGCATCGGTTAAGCCTTTACCTGAGGTGAACATCCAGTTTCCCGCATAGCCGCCTAATGAATTAGGGGCAGGGTTTAGAAAGATGTTCTGCGCTTTGTTGTATTGACCACCAATGATGATGACATCGTCATGATCTTCGTTGATCAAGTAGCTTGCGAGTGGAAAGTAGTTCGTTACGATTTGAACGTCATCGCCACATAATTGCTGACCGAGTAGGAAAGCCGTCGAACCACAGTTGATCACGACTGTATCGCCAGCCTGACAAAGCCCTGCAGCTGCTTGAGCAATCTCTGATTTCTCTTCATAGAACTCAGTGCTGTTGATATTCAGTGGTGACCACTTTCTCTTCTGAGTTTCTACTCGTTCCGCACCATTTCTAATTTTTCTAAGTCGGCCAACTTCATCTAACTTAGCGATATCGCGTCTAGCAGTAGCAGGAGAAACGCTAAATTTATCAATAATATGAGAGACGTTGATTGTCTGCATATCTTCTAACAGCGACAAGATGCCGTTATGTCTTTGTACTTCATTCATATTTATCACTCTTTTTGTCGTTGTGACAATTTAATGATTACTTTTGATTTGTTTTGATTCTAATAATCACCATCATGATTGTCAAACCACATTGCTATAAAAACCAGATTTTAATCACAATTTTTTATAAGCTATTGATTTTATTGTATTTGTTATTTTTGCGTGTGATCTAAAGCTCAATTAAGCACATTCTGGGTGTGGTTAATTGATATAAATCAAAGTAATCACAAGTGAGCATTGAATGATTACTTTTGATTGGTAAAGTCTAGTTCGTGAGCAAAACTAGAATCATCACATCCTACAAATCATTAAAATTAAAAATTAATCAGGGGTAAAGATATGGAATTCTTATACGATATTTTCTATATTTTTTACAGTCAGGTAATGACCAAAGCACCGTTGCTACTCGGTCTTGTTACTTGTCTCGGCTACATCCTTCTAAAACGTGACGCAACAACTGTTATCTCCGGCTCTATTAAAACCATCGTTGGTTTCATGATAGTGCAGGTAGGTGCGGGAACATTGGTAGCGGGTTTTAAACCGGTTATTGAAAAAATGAGTGAAATACATGGATTAACGGGATCGGTAATTGACCCGTACACCTCCATGATGTCTACCATGGAAACCATGGGCGACAATTACTCTTGGGTTGGGTATGCAGTATTACTGGCACTTGGGCTGAACATTCTTCTTGTTGCCTTCCGCCGTATTACGGGTATCCGAACCATCATGCTGACTGGACATATCATGTTCCAGCAAGCTGGCCTTATTGCTGTTTTCTACTTCGTGCTTGGCGCAAGTATGTGGGAAACCATCATTTACTCTGCAATATTGATGGCGTTGTACTGGGGTATTTCGTCAAACATCATGTTCAAGCCGACTCAAGAAGTCACTGGCGGGGCGGGTTTCTCGATTGGTCACCAACAGCAGTTTGCTTCATGGGTAGCCACCAAGGTTGCACCGAAGCTTGGCGACAAGAACGACAGTGTCGACCACATAAAACTGCCTAAATGGTTACACATTTTCCACGACAGTATCGCTGCAACAACATTAGTGATGACTGGCTTCTTCGGCATTATTCTTCTTTCGTTCGGTCTTGATAACCTTCAAGACATGGCAGGCAAGACTCACTGGCTTATCTACATTTTCGAAACGGGTTTGAAATTCGCAGTTGCGATTCAAGTTATCGTAACCGGCGTTCGTATGTTCGTAGCTGAATTGTCTGAGGCATTTAACGGTATCTCACAACGTCTTATTCCAAACGCTGTTTTAGCAATCGATTGTGCGGCTATTTATGCCTACTCACCGAACGCAATGGTATTCGGTTTCATGTGGGGTGCAGTGGGTCAATTTACGGCAGTGCTTGCAATGCTCGCGTTCGACGCGCCAATCATGATCATCCCTGGCTTTATCCCAATGTTCTTCTCGAACGCAACCATCGGCGTGTTTGCTAACCACTTTGGTGGCTGGAAAGCGGTGATGAAGATCTGTTTCGTGATGGGCATCATCGAAGTGGTTGGCTCTGCATGGGCAATCCATATCTTCGCTCAATCAGGTACTGAATTTAACGGCTGGATGGGTATGGCTGACTGGGCTTTAGTATTCCCACCAATCATGCAAGGTATCTCAAGCTCTAGCATGTTCTTCTTTGTGATTTTGGCTTTGGCAGGCATCTACATGTACTTCGCTTCTAAGCAATTACGAGCTGAAGAAGACGCAGAAGCTGCTGCTGAAACAATGACGGCAGTAACGCCTGAAGGCATTGAGGTTGAAGTTGCGGTACCACAACAATCGACAGCAACCGCTGAAGCTCCATCGGCTTCTGCAACGGCAGCTTCTACAACATCAGAAAATCGAGTGTCGCCAGCAGCTGATCAGAAACCGGTTCGCGTCTTAGTGTGCTGTGGTTCTGGGCAAGGTTCTTCAATGATGTGCTCTAAGAAAATCAAAGAGTACTTGGACAAGAAAGGCATCCCAAGCACGACATTCAACAGTGCCATCACGGATTACAAATCGCACCTTGGCTCATTCGACATCATCGTTACTTCGGTTGCTCTTGCAGCGAAGATCACGGGTCTTCCTGAAGGCAAACAACAGTTAGCAGTGAAGAACATGATTATGGTGAAAACCTTCGGCGACGAGCTGGTTTCCATCATCGAGAATAACTTCCACAAATAATGATAAACGGCTCAGTGGTATCGCACTGCTGAGCCAATAAAAACAATTATATAAGTGAGCAATAACATGAACTTAAAAGAATCTCTTATCAAGAATAACTCTATCCTACTGAACGCAAAAGCAACTGACTGGAAAGCGGCGATCAAGCTAGGTACTGACGCATTGGTGAAAGCGGGTATTGCAGAAGAGCGTTACTACGACGCGATTACCAAAGCGATTGGTGAAGAAGGCCCTTATATCTGTATTCACGATGCGTTCGCTTTGCCTCATTGCCGCCCTGAAGATGGTGTGATTCGCACCGGGTTTGCGTTAACCGTGCTGGAAACACCGATTACTTTTGAAGGTGTTGATGAGCCTGTTGATGTACTGATCACGCTAGCGGGTAAGGATTCAGAGGAGCACATCGAAGGCACCATGCAGGTGGCGAACTTGATTGAATTCGATGAAGACTTCTCAAAACTTCGCGCATGCAAAAGCCCAGAAGAAGTGGCGCGTTTAATTGATGCTGCGTTACTGCAAGCGGAAGCAGCGTAAGGAGACAACTATGTCTGAATATAGCCAACTGAAACAACGCGTCTTAGATGCCAATTTGCAGCTTCCGAAGTATGGTTTAGTGACATTCACTTGGGGCAATGTCTCTGAGTTTGACCGTACTAATGGCGTGATAGCGATTAAGCCATCAGGTGTCGAATACTGCGATATGACAGCTGAAGATATGGTGGTCGTCGATCTAGAAGGCAACATTGTTGAAGGGAAACTTAATCCTTCAAGTGATACCGCAACTCATTTAGAGCTTTACAAAGCTTTCCCTGAGGTCAGTGGCATTGTTCACACGCATTCACGCAGTGCCACTATTTGGGCGCAAGCCGGCATCGATATTCCAGCCTTGGGCACCACTCATGCTGATTATTTCTACGGTGACATCCCATGTACACGTCGATTATCTCACTCTGAAATCTCTGAAGAGTACGAGAAAAATACTGGCTTGGTGATCATTGAAGAGTTCCAGCAACGCCGAATTGATCCTATGGCAGTTCCAAGCGTGATTGTTGCAGGGCATGCGCCTTTCTCTTGGGGCAAAGACGCCAACGATGCGGTTCACAACGCGGTGGTATTAGAAGAAGTTTCTGCAATGGCGTTGGCAACGCGCACCTTGAATAGCGGCATCAAAATTCAGCCAGAACTATCCGACAAACACTACTTACGTAAGCACGGTGAAAATGCTTATTACGGCCAACAGTAAATCGGCTTTTCGTTTAAGTAGGCTGTTTAAGTAAACCGTTTAACGAGCTTCGGCTCTAAGTAGTTTCAATATTGATTAGGCCCGACTTCAGGGAATAAGTGAGAGGACTCTATGTATAAAGTGCTGGCGTTAGATCTCGATGGAACCGTGTTAAAGGATGATCACACGATTCATCCAGAACTGAAAAAGGCGATCCAAGAAGCCAAACAAAGTTGTCATGTCGTGATTGTGACTGGTCGACACCACACAGCAGCACGACCTTATTACTACGAATTGGGGTTAGATACGCCAATCATTTGCTGTAACGGCACTTATGTTTATGACTATCAAACTGAAACGGTACTGACTCAAAACGCGATAGATAAAGACAAAGCGCTGACCTTCATCGATATGGCAGATGAGTTTCAGCTCAAAATGGTCATGTACATCACGCATGCCATGACGTACTCACACTACAACCCATTTGCCTACATGTTGGCATTGGAAAGTTGGGCAGAAACGGCACCAGAGCAACATCGCCCTCAAATTTACCAAGTGGAATCATTCATTGAAACGGCTCAGCAAGCCGAACACGTTTGGAAGTTTGTGGTGGAAGGTAGCCAAGACTCAGTAGACCGTTTAATGCAACACCCATGGATAGAAGAGAACTTCAATGGTGAGCGTTCTTGGTCAAACCGAATCGACTTTGCTGCAAAAGGTAACAGTAAGGGCCTACGCCTTGCTGAATACATCGCAGAACTCGGTTATCACGCCGATGACGTCATTGCCGTCGGTGATAACCACAACGACATATCCATGCTTAAGTACGCCGGATTCGGTGTAGCGATGCTCAATGCTGATGACATCGTCAAGTCACACGTTCAATGCGTGTGCTCAACAGATAACAACCATGATGGCTTAGCCCGTCTAATACGTGAACAAATTAAAGGATAACAACATGACTAAACCAATGATTCAGATCGCCCTAGACCAAACAAATCTTCCTGCTGCCATTGAAGTGGCAAACAACGTTGAAAGCTTCGTTGATGTGATTGAAGTGGGCACTATTTTGGCTTTCGCAGAAGGCATGACGGCGGTTTCTACGCTTCGTAAAAACCACCCAGACCATATCCTTGTATGCGATATGAAAACCACCGATGGCGGTGCTATTTTGGCTCGTATGGCATTCGAAGCGGGCGCTGATTGGATTACCGTTTCTGCTGCTGCACACATCGCAACCATTGGTGCATGTAAGAAAGTCGCTGATGAATTTAACGGTGAAATCCAAATCGAAATTTATGGTAACTGGACAATGGACGATGCTCAATCTTGGGTCGACCTAGGTATCTCTCAAGCTATCTATCACCGTTCTCGTGACGCTGAATTAGCTGGTGTGGGCTGGACTGAAGAAGATCTCGTGAAGATGCGTGCATTGTCTGAAATGGGCATCGAGCTTTCTATCACAGGTGGCATCGTGCCTGAAGACCTATACCTATTTGAAGGCATTAAGGCGAAAACCTTTATCGCAGGCCGCGCACTTGCAGGCGATAAAGGTAAAGAGACAGCAGAAGCGCTAAAAGCTCAGATCGACCGTTACTGGAACTAGGAGGCGTTATGTATCAAAACCTGTTACGCCACCGTGTAGGGCTTTATGAAAAGGCCCTACCTAACGAACTCAGCTGGGAAGATAAACTTAAGCAAACCAAAGAACTCGGCTTTGATTTTCTTGAGATATCGGTCGATGAATCAGACGAGCGTCGCAGTCGACTAGATTGGAATGACGAAGAAGTGTATGCCTTGCGTCACCTTTGTGAAAAGCACGGCGTACCGCTGCAGTCCATGTGTTTAAGCGCGCATCGTAAGTTCCCATTTGGATCTGCTGACCCTGCGATTCGCGAGCAAGCTGTTATCCATATGGAAAAAGCGATCTCACTCGCTTACAAATTGGGTATTCGTACCATCCAATTGGCTGGGTATGACGTTTACTACGAGCCAGCCGATAAAGTGACTCACCAGAGGTTCATTGAAGGAATGAAGCTTTCGGCGCAGTTGGCGGAAAGGTCAGGCGTAATGCTTGCTGTGGAAATTATGGACACCGATTACTTGAACTCTTTGAGTAAGTTCGAAGTGCTGAGTCGCGAAGTCAATTCACCGTATTTCACGGCGTATCCGGATGTGGGTAATATTTCTGGTTGGAATTACGACATAGTGACTGAGCTAAAACTGAGTAAGCCTCATATCACTCAGATCCACCTCAAAGACACTTATAAAGTGACTGACGAGTACAAAGGGCAGTTTCGAGACTTAGTGATTGGTGATGGCGAAGTTGACTTCAATGCTATTTTTGAAACGTTGAAAGAGACTGAGTGCGTTGTACCACTCGTGATCGAGATGTGGGCTCAAGATGAACGTTGGAAAGAGAATATTCTCACGGCACAAAAACGACTGAATGATGTTTGTGTGCAAACGGGTGTTCCGAGATTGTTTGACCACTAACTCTACCTAGAATGATTAACCTGTTTCTCTTTGCGTTCTTCATGCTCCTAACGAAAAGAGAAAATGCAGCATATTGCCCCCAATATGCTGCATTTTTATATCAACATGTCGCTCCAAACTGTTGAAGCTGAGGTTATGTCAATTTCGAAATAGTGGCGGTTCTTAAACTGCGATCGTCACATGATCACGGCCCACTTCAGCCATCTGAATCAGGTAGTCCGTGTGGTATTTTTTCTTGATGACGATTTGGCTACCGATTTCAGCAACAATCTTTACCACTTCCAACGCATCAGAAGGATGCAATGAAGAGTCTTTTGAAATTTCGATATTAACGCCTAAATTTGCCAATTTGATGATGTCGCTAGAATGCATGGTCGTGTCCAAGGTTTTTGATTTTCGTGGACTATATCATCTTCAATTTATGCAACTCTACTTGGTTTAAGTAAAAATGGGTGAGATGTGCTCAAAATATGATTTCAATAGTAAAACAACGGCTTTTATCGCATCAATTCGTTTAATTGTCGGATTGTTGAATAAGATCATATTAAGACGATCATGAATAGGTTTTATGTATGGTGATTAGTAGTATGAGTCTCAAAACAATATGAGAGATTGACGATGCCAAAGTTAGATAAATATAAAGGAATTATTTTTGATCTCGATGGGACTCTGGTCAATTCTATGGTGGCACATGCTCATGCGTGGGAACAAACTTGTCAGAAGTTTGGTATTCCCTACGACAAAGAGTGGCTCGATCAACTTGGTGGGATGCCATCGCGAAAAGTGACTCAAGAGATCCTTAAGCGTTACGATCTAACTCTTGATGCTCAACAAATAACTTCGGACAAAATCGCTAACTTTGAGGCTATTGAGCACAAAGGAGATGTTATCCCAGAGACATACGCACTCTTACAGCAACAGTATCAGTTAAAAAAGATAGGCATCGGCACTGGTGCTCAAGCCAAGCATGCAAGGGCGATTTTAAAGACGACCGATATCCCATCAATGATACGTACGATTGTGACTTCAGATGACGTAGAGAATCACAAACCTAACCCGGATACTTTTCTGAAAGTCGCTAGCCAGTTAGAGCTTGAACCGAGCGATTGTGTGGTGTTTGAAGATACGATTATAGGCCAGCACGCAGCGACATCGGCAGGCATGGATTGCTACATGGTTGAAAACGGACAGATAACTAAATTTGTTCCAGCGAGCTAAATAGAATTTAACGATACAAAAATAACTAGGAAAAAAATGAAACAATATCTAATCGCGCCTTCGATTCTTTCTGCTGATTTGGCGCGTCTTGGTGAGGATGTAGAACGCGTTCTCGCGGCTGGAGCTGATGTTATTCATTTTGATGTTATGGATAACCACTATGTCCCTAACCTGACTTTTGGTGCGCCAGTATTAAAGGCACTGCGGGATTATGGAATTACAGCGCCGATAGATGTGCATTTAATGGCGAAGCCTGTGGATCAACTGGTACCAGAGTTCGCTAAAGCGGGTGCGACTATGATTACTTTTCATGTCGAAGCATCAGAGCACATCGATCGTACTTTGCAGCTAATTAAAGAGCACGGTTGCCAAGCTGGTGTGGTACTCAACCCTGCAACGCCATTGAGTTACCTTGACTACATCATGGATAAAGTCGACCTGATATTAGTCATGTCGGTGAACCCAGGTTTCGGTGGTCAATCTTTTATTCCTGCCACGCTCGATAAGTTGCGGTCAATCAGAACGCGCATTAATGAATCAGGTCGAAATATTCGTTTAGAAGTCGACGGTGGTGTGAAAGTTAACAACATAAAAGAGATTGCTGAAGCGGGTGCCGATATGTTCGTTGCGGGCTCTGCTATTTTTGATAGTGAAGATTATCAACAAGCTATCGATTCAATGCGAGCGGAGTTAGCTCAATTGAATTAAGTAGTGTATCGACTGCTGCATAAAGGCTCGAAGTGTTCTGTGTATCAGGCTTCGGGCTTTTTTGTATCTAATAGATGTTGATTTAATGGAAAACTATGTGGATTCAGGGGAGGTTGCGTTGTTGGAGTTCTCTTCAGTTATAGATTTTTCATTGTGTAATAAAACTACAGTTATTATTGACTTTGGTCACATAACGGCGCAAAATTGACCTCAGATCACATAACGATGAGAACACAGTATGAACGCTACAGTAATCACGAATGAAAACAACGTATCACTAGCAAAACCTTCAGTAATGAATGAAGTTCTATTTTTTGCTAAGTCTACCGTTATCATGGGTGCAATTATCCTACTTGTTGCTTCTGCTTGGGTTTAATTTCTTAAATAACCCGCGTTAAGTGTGATCAGTGGTGGTGATTAGCCACTCACTGATTCAAACTAACGTCAGCAGCACCAAATTCATTTCTTTATCTTTCTCCAGTTCACTTTCTCTATCTTCTAGGCCAATCAGGCCGACTTTTTAGTCATCGACTTAGTTACTGAATCAAGTGATTGACTAAACCAAGTTACTTGCCTAAATCAACGGTTTAAACACGATGCTTTAAACTAGACCAGTACAAAACCATCATTAATACATACGCTAATGCGGGCGCAATATAACTCGTGCTCAACGAAAGCTCATCAATCAAACTCGCCTGTGCGAATGGCAAAATAACCCCTCCAATTGAACACATGATTAGAATCGCTGCCCCTTGTGAGCTTTGCTTACCGGACGCATGTAGCGCTTGTGAGTAAATGATAGGGTAGAGAGCTGAATTACATAGCCCGATGAAAAGCATTAAATAGCCTATCCAAACATGATTTTGATACATCGTAATGGCACTAATCAAAGCTGCAATTACGCAAGACAGTGAGAATAGGTAATGTTTGTTTACGGTGTTGCCGAACTTTGCGAATAGCACTCTGCCAACAAACATGAATATCCAATAAAGAGCGATGATCTGTGTTGCGGATACCAAACCAAGGCTGCCATATTGCTGGTCGGCAAGGTATGTAATAGTAAAGGTCCCAAAACTGACCTCTACTCCTATGTACAGCAACAGCACCAACGCTAACTTCATAAACTGCTGATTTTTAATTAGATGCGTTAATCCTCGCCAAAAGCCAGTCATCTGTTTTGGTTTGATATCTGGAAGCGTCATTTTGCTAAAAAATACCAGCAAGCCGAAAAAGAACAGAGCGATGAGCAAGAACAGATACGAAACTTGATGGGCGGTGTTGTCAACGTTAAAACTTGTCGCCACGAGGATCACAGCGGTAAGTACCAACGGGCCAAGCACAGTGCCAACCGAGTTCGATGCTGTCGCCACACTTTGACGTATAACGCTCTTATCAGGTGTCGAGAGTAGTGATACGTAAGGTGAGCTCACAACTTGAATGGCCGATACTCCTGAAGCCATCAACAAGATACCAAGTAGGGTTGAAATCAGTTGTTCTCCTCGGACCAAATATGCCATGGCTAGGCAGCCGAAAAGGCACCACATCAAGCAGAACTTCAATGTACTTCGATATCCCACTTTCGCCATCACAAATGACGTTGGAAGCGACACTGTTATTCGCGTAATAAAAAAGGCCATGGGAAAGAGCATCGCCATTTTATAATCGAGAGAGAAAGCTTCTTTGTAATAGGGAATGAGAGAGTTACTTGAAACGGTAATGAGTCCCCAGATAAAAAAGATCAAAGACAGTAAAACCAGTGGGGCATCTTTTAACGGGAATACTTTCATAGTGATTCCTTATCAATAGCGATAAAAAAAAGCAGAAGATGATCTTCTGCTTTTCGATTGAGACTTTACGGTGTATTGCCTATTCAGCCGTTAATCACGTACAAAGTTGATGTGATTAACATGAATGTTGTATTTCTCAATAATCACTTTGGTCGCATGCATACTTTTGATTCGTTGCTCAGAATCTAAAGCAGCAGCCATTGCTGACTCGTTTTCGTAACTGTGTTGCATCATAAGCAGCAGGTTCTTATGGCTTTCAGCTTCAATCGCTTCAGGCTTATTCAGCGTTAACCCTTGGTTATTCGGAAATGTGCGAATAATAGGCGCGACTTCGTTTTCCATGTATTGGTAGAAGTCTTGTTTTTGATCTTCAGTTAAATCAGCTTCGAAAAAAGCGGTGCGAAAAATTGTCATGGTCGTTTCCTTACAGTTCAAAGCCAGATTGGTTAGCGATAGATTTCAACGTTGCTTTTGCTTGTTTGATATCGTCTAACCAGTTGTCATTTTGAGCCCACATTTCAATCACTAATGGTGCGCTGTAATCAATTTCAGCGAGTGTTTTGAAAATAGCAGGGAAGTCGACTTGGCCTTCACCGATAACAAGATCTCGGAACTGACCTTTACAGGTTTCTGAAACTCGTAGCGTGTCTTTAAGGTGGACTTGTACTAGGTGGTCACGGCTTAGTTTTAGCTCGGTACACACATCGTAATTCCAACCTGAGATGTTACCGACATCTGGGTAAGCCATGAAGTAAGGCGATGGGATCTCACGCTTTAACACTTCAAACTTGCTCAGTGAGTTCAGGTAAGGCGTATCCATGATCTCTACACCTAACATGATGCCTGCGCGCTCTGCCATTTTGGTGGCTTGCTGCATACCTTCAATGAAGCGAGCGTGAGTTTCAGCCGATTGTGGCTCGTAATACACGTCGTAGCCCGCCATTTGAATGCAACGAATACCCAGTTTGTATGCTAATGAAATCGCCTTCTCCATGATGATCAGCGATTCCGTGCGAATAGCTTCGTCCATAGAGCCAAACGGGAATTTACGATGCGCGCTTAAACACATCGATTGGAAAGGCATTTGGTGCTTTTCACAAAGGCGACGAAGTTCGTAGATTTCTTCATCAGACCAATCCAAACGAGCGCGTCGCTCATCGGTTTCATCGACAGAAATTTCCACAAAGTCGAAGCCCGCTTCTTTCGCGTGAATCAGGCGCTCTTCCCAAGTAAGGGAAGTTGGCATCGCTTTTTCGTAAATACCTAATCTGAATTTGTTTTTAGAATCAAACATTCTTTTTCCTTAAAAGAGTTGTTGTTCTATACGCGTTGTAATGTCTTGAATTCTGCTAGCAATTTCTTCGTAGCCGAGCGCTTTCATTTTGGGCGTAAGCGACGAGACACTTACCGCGTATACAGGAGATTTGTTCTTGTCAAAAATAGGGACAGCAACACAAGAGATACCCGCTTCGTTCTCTTCATCATCGAGCGCATAACCACGCGCTTTGATTTTATCGAGAACATCAAAAAACTGAGACTTATCGAGAATCGTATTCTCAGTTAACGGTTTCATCGTGCTGACATTGCGTTGCCAGTAGGTCTCTCGAACGCTCTCTGAGCTGAATGCGAGGTAACATTTACCTGCAGCAGAGCAGTACATTGGTGAATGCAGCCCTACGTAGGTTCGAGTTCTAAAGGCAGAGTTAACAGGTTCGAACTTGTCTTTAAAAATGATGTTGTCAGCATCAAAAGAGAGAAAGTTAACCGTTTCATTCACATCGTCGAGCAGTTCAGATAGATATGGCTTAACCGTGCCAGTGACATCAGAGTTGATAGCAGCATGTCCTAGCTGAACCAACTTCATTGTTAAGCGATATTCTTTACCTGAACACATTTGAGCAACATAACCAGAGGCTTCAAACGTCGCTAAAATACGGTGGACAGAAGACTTGTTGAAGCCTGTCCCTTCAGACACTTTTTGTAGAGAAACTCCATTCGGGTAGTTCCCAAGGAATTCCAATACGGTCAGTGCTTTAGACAACGATTTAATTTGCTCACTCATATATGTGCTACCAGTGTTTACCTATTTCAGTATGGAAGTTTTCTGCGATGTCACGGCCATTGCTACCGGCTAATGCACGACCAGCAATAAATGACTTTGCAGACAGATTCTTAAACAAATGCAGATCGTCTGGCACAATACCACCAGTTATGGATAGTTCAATTCCAATATCCGATAATTTCTGCATTTTTATCAAATCTTCTTCGGTCCAGCTCACACCTGCGAGCTCGGCATCACGTGAGCGGTGATAAATTGCTTGTTTAATACCCATGTCGACCCATGCTCTTGCGTCGTCTAGAGTCCAGTGTCCATAGAGCTCAATTTGTACTTCGCCACCAAATTCGTCAGTCACTTTTTTGGCTGAACGTATTGTTTCGATATGAGCCGCTGCACTCACGGTTACCCAGTTGGCTCCCGCTTCCATTGCTAGACGCGTTAAAATAGCGCTGGCATCGGTGATTTTCATATCACACACAATGATGTGGCTTGGGTATTTTTCTCGTAGGATTCTTACGCTATCTACGCCGTGGGCGAATGCTAAAATCGTCCCGATTTCAATCACATCTAACTTATCTGCAACATGCTCTATTGAGGCTAATGCAGTGTCGATATCAGTGGCATCAAGTGCCATTTGTAATAAGGGCTTAGACATTCATTTCATCCTCAAATCGTTTGAACAACTGCACCAGTCTTTGATAGTGCTTATATTTTGTTTGGTATAGGTCGTAATGTTCAGGGTTTGGTTCAACACGTGATGCAGAATTGGTAATGGCTTGCGTGCATTCTTCTAGTGATGTGAATTCGCCTGCTCCCACCATCGCCATCATGGCTGCGCCTAATGAGCCAGTTTCATCAACGTCTGATATTTCAACCGTCATACCGGTTAGGTCAGCCAGCATTTGCATCCATACAGGACTAGACGCAGGGCCGCCGGTCACTTTCAATACGTTTGCTTTCGGAAAACGCTGGCGCATACGTTCAAGATGTATGTTGTGACAGAACAAAATACCTTCCCAAATCGCTTGAATCAGGTGACCTTTTGTATGGTGCGATTGCAGCCCGTAGAAGCCTGACTTCAAGCCGAGACCTTGGTTAGAACCGTAAAGAAATGGCACGAAATAGAGGCTGCTTGATGCCGTGTCTAATGCTTCAACTAATGCTTGGTTTTGCTGGTGGTCGAGTTGACCATTGTCACCAAGGTAATCGGCGAACCATTCGTAATTGCCCGCAGAGGTAGGGCTCGCTTCATGAATGATGTATTCACCATCGACAGCGTAATGGCCATAGACAAAGTTGTGCGATTCTTGAGTTACTTGTTTTGAGATACCAGACGTGACCGCCCAAGTGCCCATTACGTAATTCAGAGTGTCTTCAGAAGAGTTGATTCCAGAACAGATCGCGGTTGATACCACATCAAACAACCCGCCAAATACTGGTGTTCCAAGTGCAAGGCCAGTGTCTGTTGCGACTGTTGCGGTGATTTTCCCTGCTTGTTGCTGAGGTTTCACTACCGGAGGGAGCGCATCCCAAATTTCTTCGATACCAAATGTTTTTAGAAGGGCTTTGTCATACTCACCAGTGATCGAGTTGAAAAAGTTACTTTCTGAAATATTGGTCAGTTCCGCGGCCACTTCGCCCGTTAAACGATAGCGAAGATAGTCGTGAGACATCATCACTGCGCCAATGTCGTTATAGCGCTCTGCATCGTTGTCTTTGATCCAACGAATGATAGAAACCGGGTGACCTGTCCAAAGTGTTTGCAGTGTGGTTGGGTAGATCTCTTGTGCTTTACCTTGTTCTAGCCACTCTTTAACAATGGGCAGCGAACGCGAGTCTGAAGACATAATGCCATGACCAAGATTTTGTCCCTTTTTATCAAGCAGGTAAACGCCTTTGCCTTGGGCAGAAATGCTTAAGCCTTTGATGTCTAATGGATCGACTTTTGTGGTATCTAGAAGCTGTGTAATGACGTCGACCGCGTTTCCCCATAAGGCATCGAGGTCACGCTCTACCCAGCCTTGCTTCTCGTTAATGACGCTCGCCGATACGCGAGCAAGGCCTTGTTGCTCACCTTTTGCGTTAAACAACGCGGCTTTCATAAAAGTGCCGCCAGAATCAATTCCGATGTAGTAATTCATTATTTGGCATCCAGTAAGTCATTGTGAATTTTTACTACCAACTTTCTAACAATCGAGCTGTCGTCATTTTCAATGTTGGTGATATGAACGGTATCGGGTGTGAAGAGATAGAACTGCTGCGGTTTGGCATGAATAAAGTTCAGTTCAACACCTTCGAACTCATAAAACTGCAGATCTCTCTGTTCGTTGTAAGGTTCTGCGAGCTTGTGGTCACCAGTGTCTTTCGACCAAGCCATGATCTCTGAACCTTTAAGTACAATTTGCAGATCTGAGTAGTGCTTGTGTACTTCTGGTTTAAAGCATGCGAGTGGCTCTTTTTTATATTCCAGTACAACGAACCAAGCTTGGTCTGCATCAAAACTAGGTAAGGTGTGGTGTCCAATAGCTAGAGCATCTGTATCTAGGCTGTTGATATGCTCAAGCACATTTTGAACAGCGATTGGATAGCTTCGGGTAAATTTAGAAGGTTGAGTATTTCCGACTAGCATAAAATTCTCTATTTAAATAAGCGGCTTAAAAGCTCTGCGAGCCCTGTCTTGTCATCGTTATTTTTGTCTGTGACAAGGTCTGCGGTGTTTTTAACGGTGTCGTCGGCATTGTGCATGGCTATGCCGAGACCTGCGGCTTGCAGCATTGAGATGTCATTGTGGTTATCACCGACAGCGACACACTCTTCAAGGAGGATGCCGAGTGCCTCAATGTAACGAGTAAGCGCATTGCCTTTGCTGTTTCCTTTCGCTGCGAAATCGACGCGATCGATCCAAGAACGCTCGCCATTAAAGTGGTCTTGGACAAATGGAAGCTTGGCGAATTGGTCGACTTCTCCCTCGACGACAAATTTCCAAACGTACTCAGACACAGCGGCTTCATGATAGAAGTCGTCTACTTTCAGAATGTTCGGACGTTTTGCTGGTGGAAATGTCTCTGACCATTCAAGTAGCGCTTCCATGTATTCGATAGGGCGACTTTTTGAGTAGAGCATGGCGTCACGCACATACATCACCATTTTGAGATCATGCGTTTGAGAGAGCGTGATAAATTCAGCTGCAATCTGTTTGTCGATGGCATTTTCTTCAAGAACGGTATTGGTTTGGTAATCAAAGATATAAGTACCGTTACAGCAAATGATCGGCGTCGATAAACCCAACTGTTCGTAGTAAGGTTTAGCAGCAACATGGTGACGACCCGTAACGATAACTACATGAGTGTGCTGAGCGATCTGCTTGATCGTCTCAACTAACTCTTGGCTAATCGTGTGTTGCGAATTAAGAACGGTACCATCGAGATCGAGTGCCAATAGCTTGTACTTAGACGACTGATGCGTGAACAGCTGCTCCATGTGTTAAACCTTACTTCTGTCCGTAGTATGAGTTCTTACCGTGCTTACGGTTGTAGTGCTTATCGAGCAGTTCTGGTTGAATAGCGACTTCTGGGCTGATTGAGCGAGTGGCGGTTGCCATAGCTGCAATCTCTTCCATTACTACCGCGTTGTGCACTGCATCTGAACCATCTTTGCCCCATGTGAATGGCGCATGGCCCGCGATGATCACGCCTGGCATTGCTTGTGGGTCGATGTCTCGTTGGTTGAATTCTTCAATGATCACTAAGCCTGTATTTTTCTCGTACTCAGACTCAATTTCAGATTTAGTGAGTAATCGAGTACAAGGGACATCACCGTAGAAGTAATCGGCGTGTGTTGTGCCTAGCGCTGGAATATCTCGGCCTGCTTGTGCCCAAATGGTTGCGTTACGAGAATGCGTATGAACAATGCCGCCAATGTTTGGGAAGGCTTTGTAAAGCTCAACGTGGGTTGCTGTGTCACTTGAAGGGTTTAATTTGCCTTCAATACGATTGCCTTCTAAATCCAGTACCACAATGTCGTCTGCCGTCATTACATCGTATTCCACACCAGATGGTTTGATGGCAATAACGCCGCGGTCGCGGTCGATCTCAGAGACATTGCCCCATGTGAAAGTAACTAAGCCATATTTAGGCAGCTGTAAGTTTGCTGCGAACACTCGTTCTTTTAATTCTTGATACGCGTTTGGTTCTTGAGACATGGTATTTGCCTATATTGTATTGAGGTGAAGTACGAGTTGATTGCCTAGCTAAGTTCTTAGCTAAAAGAGCGCTAGGCAATCGCACTCAATCGCGTTACTTAGCGGCTAGCTTGATCTTGTTGATCATGACATCGCCATTTTTCTCGATGTAAGCGCTCCATACCGGCTGAATCGCCTGTTGGAAAGCCGCACCATCAACATCACGGTTTACTTGCATACCGTTCGCTTCTAGCTGAGCAATCATCTTGTCTTCTTTCTGGATACTTAGCTCTCGCTGCATAGCAACGGCTTCAGCAGAAACCTCTTCGATGATTTTTTGCTCTTCTTCAGTTAGCTTGTCGAACTTACGTAGGTTCATAGTAAGAACCAGCGGTGAGTATGCGTGTTGTGTAAGGCTTAGGTACTTTTGTACTTCATCAAACTTGAAAGACAGCGTTACAGAAATTGGGTGGTCTTGAGAGTCAACAACGCCTGTTTCAAGTGCTGTATAAAGTTCAGATACTGGAAGTTGCTGCGGGTTAGCCCCTAGTTCATTGAACATGTCATTTAGGGCTTTCGAGCCGTTAACACGCATTTGTAGGCCTTTGACATCTGAAGGTAGACGAATCGGCTTCTCGTTGTTGGTCATGTTGCGGTAACCATTTTCTGGGAAACCAAGACCTTTAAGCCCGAATTTCTCGAAGTTCGCTAGCACTTCTTTACCCGGTTCGCCGTCTAGTACTTTGTATGCTGTTTGACGATCTGGAAACATGAATGGCAGTGTGAATGCTGCTGATTCAGGCATTAGACCGTTGTAGTTGTTTAGGCCAACCATCGCTAAATCAACGATGCCAGCGCGTGAGCCATCGATCATCTGCTTATCACTGCCCAGTTGACCTTGTGGGTATACGTTTACCTTGATTTCGCCGTTTGAACGAGCTTCTACTTCTTTCTTAAAGAACAAAGATAGATCTTGTTGCAAATCTGACTCTGGTGCAGCGTGCGCCAGTTTTAGAGTGGTTGTTGCAAGCGCGTTTGAGCTCAATGCAATCGTTGAAGCAAGTAACGTAAGTTTTAGTAGGGTTTTCATTATTATTTTCTCCGTCGAGGATTAACCAATGACAAACGACATTGGCACAGTGATAATGCTTGGGAAGATGACAAACAGTGTGAGCAGAGCCATGTACGCAGCGATGAATGGCAATACACCTTTCACAGCCGTAGACATAGGAACTCTAGCTACACCACACACTACGTTCAGTACGGTGCCTACAGGAGGCGTAATCAGACCGATTGAGCAGTTAATAACGAACAACAGTCCGAAGTACGTTGGGTCAATCCCAGCCATCTTGATGACAGGCATTAATAGAGGTACAAGAATCAGAATTGTTGGGCTCAAGTCCATAACCATGCCAACACACAGCACAAGCAACATAATCACTGCCATGAGTAGACGAGGGCTATCCACTAGTGGACCTAACATTTCTGCGAGTTGTTGAGGAAGTTGAGCAACAGTAATTAGCCAAGCTGCAACCATTGCACAACCTACTAAGAACATTACCATTGCGGTCGAACGACCTGCGTTCAGTACGATGTGATAGAACTTCTTAATGGTGAGTTCTTTGTACACAAACGTAGAGATAAAGATTGCGTATGCCGCCGCAACGACTGCCGCTTCTGTTGGCGTGAAAATGCCAAAGCGAATACCAACTATGATGATGACTGGTAGCATCAATGCCCAAACACCATCTTTCAGTGCTGCGCGCTTTTCTGCTTTTGTCGCTTTTTCTGACGTCGCTAGATTTTCTTTACGAACCGTCCAACGCCAAACAAACATCAATGTCATACCCATCAATAGGCCTGGAACAATACCGCCTAGGAACAGGTTTTTAATTGAGATACCGCCAGCAACACCAACCAAAATCAGAGGGATTGAAGGTGGAATAACAGGTGCGATGATACCGCCGGATGCCAAGAGACCCATTGAAGGTGCTTCTGGGTATTTTGCTGCTTTCATCATTGGGTAAAGAATACTTACCAAGGCTGCTGCATCTGCTACCGCTGAGCCAGAAAGTCCTGCAAGTAATACCGAAGTCATGATGGCTACGTAACCCAAACCACCTTGGCGGTGACCGACATACGTAGTCGCTAGTCGAACAATACGCTGTGACAAACCTCCCGATGCCATTACTTCACCTGCAATAAGGAAGAATGGGATGGCAAGCAGAGTGAAGCTGTCGACACCATTAATTAAAGACTGCGCAAGAATGTCTGCACTAAAGAAGTCCATATGAAACATCAACGCTATTGAAGACAACAACAGTGCAAATGCGACAGGAAGACCAAGTAAGATTGAGACAATCAATACCGATAAGAAAATGGCTAACGTCATTATTCTTTCTCCTCTTCTAAGCTATCTAGCTGCCAGTCTGGTTTGAAGATTCGCACAAAGGCAATCACACCCATTAACACGCCTGACACCACGCCAGCTAAGTAAAATAACGCTGAAGGAAGCCCTGTTAGTTGAGAAATATCTGACCAGTTAGACATCATTTGACGGTATGAACCGACGTAAAGCATGCCGACTGATATCAATACAATTACCCAACAAATACGTCTTAGTACGGGGACTGCTTTAGGGAATAGTCGTTCAGAAAATTCCGAAACCGCGAGGTGTTCACCTCGGCGCAGCACAACGGCTGCACCGAGCATGACAATCCATACAAGACCAAGGCGAGATAGTTCTACAGAGGGACGAAGACCAGAAGAAAAGCCGTAGCGTAAAACTACGTTTGTAAATACGAGAACAATCATACAAGTCAGAATGACCGCCATGATGACATCGATACTTTTCCAAATACTCTTAAATACACTTTGCATAAAGCTTTCCCTACCTTTGGCTAATTACAGAGATGTAATCTGTTCCCAAATTCCATCGTTGATTTCAATGCCGCCAGCTGCTTCGTGTTTCTTGATGAAGTTTTCAATTTCAGAACCAGCAATCATCACTGAGCCGGTTTCTGCAGGCTCTGATTCAAGTACGTAGTCACGAATGCGCTTCATCTCTTGTGCGTAAGTGCTTTCGTCCATTGTCTTGCTTAGGTCGATAGCGATAAGGAATTGAGACACACCAAACTCACCACCCATATCTTCAGTTAGTGCGGGTACTGAGTGGCCGCCAGTAATGGCTGTTAGCATCATGTCTAGCACGATTGCCATTGATGACCCTTTCCAAAAGCCCATTGGAAGTAGACGTTTATTTTCCCAAAGTACATGTGGGTCTTTAGTGAGTTCACCGTTGTCATCAAAGCCACCTACGACAGGCAGTTCTTTGTCAGCAAGGACGAAGTTTTGAAGTTGGCCGTAAGAGAATTGAGTCATTGAGCAATCAACAACAACAGGTGGATCGCCAGCTACTGCCATGATTAGAGGATTCGAACCAACACGGTGATCTTTACCACCCCAAGCTGGCATTACTGCGATTGAGTTTGTTGATGCAATCCCTGCGAAACCTTCACGAGCCATTTTTAATACATAAGCTCCGCCGCGCATCCAGTGGTTCGAATTACGCATGCCGACCATGCCAATACCGTAGTCACGCGCTAATTCCATTGCTCGTTCTGCACAGATAAGACCGTTAAGAACACCTGGTCCGTAGTTGCAATCCCACTGCTCTAATGCACCCATGCTATTAACGCATTCTGGTTCAGCATTTAATTTGATTTGGCCTTTGTCTACTTGGTCAATGAATACCGGAAAACGGTTGATGCCATGTGAGTAAGTGCCTTCGTTTGCCATTTCAACAAAACCTGCTGCAAGCTTGGTTGCCATCTCTGGTTTCATGTCGCGAGCCAAAAGGATTCGTTCATATTCTTGTTGTAGTTTTTCTGTAGATACTAAAGGCATCAGTGCTCTCCGATAAGTTATATTCCATAATGCGGAATGAATTATTGTTTTTATTCCGAAAATATTCTGTGAGCAAAGTTGCGAAATATTTCCTTATTAAGTTTTTCTCTAATAAGTGTTAAGCGGTTAAAAAACGGGACAAAAAGATTTTATAATTCCGCAATGCGAAACAAAAAGCGTGTTCAGGATCTGGTTTCTAAGACTAAATCGAATGAAATTCGATAATTTCGCGGGAATAAATTTGTCAAATTATGGAATTCGAGCAAACAGTAACTTTACTGAATATAAAATAGTGGCGCTGAAATCTGAGGGAGTGGTCAAATTCAGAGAGTGAAATACGCACAGTTGAGCTGTCTTCTATATAGTGGTTTTGTTGTTTTGGAATTATTTCTTGGTAGATCTCGTTAAGTTTTGGAGCCAACTTCTATGAAAATTGTTATTGCACCAGACTCGTTTAAAGAATCGTTATCGGCGGTATCGGTGGCGGCGTGTATTGAAAAGGGCTTTCGTGAAATTTTCCCTGACGCTGACTATGTGACCTTGCCTTTAGCCGATGGCGGTGAAGGTACTGTTGATGTGTTGCTGCAAGGCTTGGCGGGGCAAAAGCAAACACATCAAGTGGAAGGGCCGTTGGGCGCATTGGTTAATGCTGAATGGGCGATGCTTAAGCCATCCGATAGCAACCCAAACAAAACCGCACTGATTGAAATTGCTGCTGCATCTGGATTGGACCTACTGACTCCAGGCCAGCGTGACCCTTTGGTTGCCTCTTCTTTCGGTACTGGGCAACTGATATTAGAAGCGATAGAACAGGGCGCTCAAACCATTATTCTTGGATTAGGTGGCAGTGCTACCAATGATGGTGGTGCAGGCATTGTACAAGCGTTAGGTGGGACACTGTCAGATGATACAGGGCAAGAGCTTAGCCGAGGTGGTGCTGCGTTAGCGGAGTTAGTATCTATTGATCTTACCGATCTAGATTCACGCTGCGCGGATATCGAGTTGATCGTCGCGTGCGATGTGGATAATCCGCTGTGTGGTGAAAATGGTGCTAGCCATATATTCGGCCCACAAAAAGGAGCAGCACCTGAACAAGTCTTGATGCTTGATAAGGCGCTAGCGAATTTTGCTCGAATCGCTGAAATGCAGGGTTGTGTCGGTGGTGAGGAGCCGGTTAACAAGCGCACTGGTTATGGCGCGGCGGGTGGTACGCCGATGGGACTCAGCTTGCTATTCAACATGCAGATTAAGCCGGGTATTGAGATGGTACTTGATGTATTACAAGCTGATGAGATATTGAAAGGTGCCGACCTTGTGATTACGGGCGAAGGACAAATGGACAACCAAACCTTGCAAGGAAAGACACCTTATGGCATTGCCAAGCGTGCAAGTTTACAAGGTATTCCAACCATAGGTATTGCCGGATCACTGGGCACTGAAGTCGAAGCGCTTTACGGTGAAATGAGCAGTTTGTTCGGGACTGTGCGCTCTCCACAGTCACTCGAGCAAGTACTACGAGAAGCTGAATTGAACTTAACTAGAACGGCAAGAAATATAGCTTCGACGCTGAAGTTAGGTCATGCAATTCTTAAATAAAGTTCGGTGATACAAAGGCTTAGTTAACTCACCTGTTCGATAGGTTTTATAGATAGCAACGATAAATATAAACGATTATATTTTCTGGTCACTCAGGTCTATTTTTTATCCATATTATTTTAGTGGTTTTTAAAGTATTGAATCCACTTAAATCGAAGATATGGCAACGATGCGATATCTTTTACCTTAAGGAATAGACCATGAGTAAAAAACTAACTACAGCTGCGGGTTGTCCTGTTGCTCATAATCAGAATGTTCAAACGGCGGGCAAACGCGGCCCACAGCTTCTACAAGATGTTTGGTTTTTAGAGAAATTGGCTCACTTTGATCGTGAAGTGATTCCAGAGCGTCGCATGCACGCAAAAGGCTCAGGTGCTTACGGTACATTTACCGTGACCCACGATATTACCAAATACACCAAGGCAAAACTGTTCTCTGAAGTTGGTAAGAAAACCGACCTTTTTGCACGCTTTACGACAGTAGCAGGCGAGCGTGGCGCAGCTGATGCTGAGCGTGATATTCGTGGTTTTGCATTGAAATTCTATACCGAAGAAGGTAACTGGGACATGGTGGGTAACAACACGCCTGTGTTCTTCTTACGCGATCCTCTTAAATTCCCAGATCTAAATCATGCAGTGAAACGTGACCCACGTACTAACATGCGTAGCGCGAAGAACAACTGGGATTTCTGGACTTCTCTGCCTGAAGCACTTCACCAAATCACTATCGTAATGAGTGATCGTGGTATCCCAGCTACTTACCGCCACATGCACGGTTTTGGTAGCCACACATTTAGCTTTATCAACAGTGATAATGAGCGTTTTTGGGTTAAATTCCACTTCAAATCTCAGCAAGGTATTAAGAACTTGTCGGATGCTGAAGCAGCGAAGCTGATCGGCGAAGATCGTGAAAGTCACCAACGTGATCTGCTAGAAAGCATCGATAACCAAGACTTCCCGAAATGGAAACTTAAAGTTCAAGTGATGCCAGAAGCGGACGCAGCGAAAGTACCTTACAACCCATTCGATCTTACTAAGATCTGGCCTCATGCAGACTACCCATTGATTGAAGTGGGTGAGCTAGAGCTTAACCGCAACCCTGAGAACTTCTTCGCTGAAGTTGAGCAGTCAGCATTCAACCCTGCTAACGTAGTTCCAGGTATCAGCTTCTCGCCAGACAAGATGCTACAAGGTCGTCTGTTTGCTTACGGTGATGCTCAGCGCTACCGTTTGGGTGTTAACCATCAGCACATCCCAGTGAACGCACCTCGTTGCCCTGTACACAGCTACCACCGTGATGGTGCGATGCGTGTTGACGGTAACTTTGGTAGCACATTAGGCTATGAGCCAAACAACGAAGGCCAATGGGCAGAGCAACCTGATTTTGCAGAACCAGCATTGAACCTTGATGGTGCAGCAGCACACTGGGATCATCGCGAAGATGAAGATTACTTCTCGCAACCGGGTGACCTGTTCCGCCTAATGACACCAGAAAAACAAGCGATTCTGTTTGATAACACAGCTCGCAACCTAGGCGGCGTACCTAAAGAGATTCAACTGCGTCACCTAAGACACTGTTACAAAGCCGACCCTGCATATGGCGAAGGCATTGGTAAACTGCTTGAAATTGATGTAAGCGAATTTAAGTCGTAATCAAAAAGCTTGATTAGTTAAATGAAAGGCCGTTGAGTGAATTACTCAATGGCCTTTTTTGATCGCGCTGTGTAATGGGGGTATGTACTAGGAAAACCGTGTCAGTCACGTCAATTTATTGAAATTTATCGCTTTTTCTATTAATAGCTTTTGCCTATCGAATTGATAAATCTATCCCATTATCTTTATAAGACGGACGGGATTATCCTACGGCTATCAGTTTATAAAGTAGTAGAGTTTGAGATGAGTAAAAGCGCATTAATCGTTGAAGGTGGGGCAATGAGAGGCATCTTCGCTGCCGGAGTGTTAGACGCCTTTATGGAAGACGATTTCCGTCCTTATGATTTTGCCATTGGCGTATCTGCGGGCGTATCCAATTTGGTTGGTTACTTATCTCAAGCGCCAAAACGCAGCTACAACGTGATCACCACGATGGCGACCGATAAAACCTTCTTCAACCCAACTCGTTTTGCCAAGGGTGGTAACTTGGTAGACGTGAAGTGGTTGTGGAATGAATCAAACCAACGCTATCCACTGGATTGTGGTGAGATGTTTTCAAGTATCCCACTGATTGCCGCTGTGACGAATGTGGATACAGGCAGTGCCGATTACTATCACATTAAGCCAGAAAACCTTTCTAATGTGGTTGAAGCAACAACGGCCTTACCTATCGCTTACCGTGAAACACCGTGCTTCTCTGGCGGCTGTTATACAGATGGTGGTGTAGCCGATTCAATTCCAGTTCGTGAAGCTTATCGCCGTGGTGCGCGTGATATTACCGTGATTCTATCTCACCCATTGAGCTACCGAATGAAGCCGCAGAAGTATCAGTGGATGCTGAAAAAACTGTTAAAGAAATTCCCAAACATTGCGGAGTCGATGGCGGTACGTGCTGAAAACTACAACCAGTCTTTGGAGTTCATTCGTAACCCTCCAAAAGATGCGACCATTAAGGTGATTGCGCCACCGGAAACGTTCGCGGTTAAGCGACTGACTATGGTTCAAAGTACCTTGGATGCAGGTTATGAGATGGGCGTGAAGGCAGGGGAAGAGCATCTGGCTATTCGAAAAGGTACTTACGGATTAGACATCGAGGATTGCCACTTCTGCATCTAGTTCTGTTTTCTATATTGGGATAACCCAAAAAGCCACGCTGTTCACTTAGGAATAGCGTGGCTTTGTATTTGTAGAGCTAGTCTGTTTTTAAATCAGCTCGTTATTGAACGAGTTCGTTGCCGCTGGTGTTGTCTGCAAAGAAAGCGTCAACGCTGGTTAGGGTTGTATTGGCAATGTTGAACAGTGCATCTTTGGTCAAGAAAGCTTGGTGACCTGTGAACAGCACGTTATGGCAAGCAGATAGGCGACGGAACACGTCATCCACAATCACATCGTTAGACTTGTCTTGGAAGAACAGCTCTTTCTCGTTGTCATACACATCAAGGCCAAGCGCGCCAATCTTACTCTGTTTCAGTGCTTCGATTGCTGCGGTTGAATCTAACAGTTCACCGCGGCTGGTGTTAACGATCATCACGCCATCTTTCATTTTCTCAAATGCAGTCGCATCCAAAAGATGGTAGTTCTCTTTGCTCATTGGGCAGTGCAGAGAAATCACATCAGACTCTTGATAAAGCTCATCCAATTCCACGTATTTAGCACCTAGTTCAACGGCTAATGGGTTTGGATATGGGTCATAACATAGGATGTTCATGCCCAAACCCTTCAGAATGCGCATCGTTGCTAAGCCAATCTTACCTGAACCAATCACACCAACGGTTTTACCGTGGAAGTTAAAGCCGACCAAGCCTTCAAGGGAGAAGTTCGCATCACGAGTTCGTTGGTATGCCTTGTGCAGTTTACGGTTCAAACACATCATCATGCCGACCGTGTGTTCAGCTACCGATTCTGGTGAATAAGCAGGAACGCGAACCACTTGCAGGCCAAACTCTTTGGCTGCGCCTAGGTCGACTTTATCAAAACCCGCACAGCGCATTGCAATCAGCTTGGTGCCGCCTTGTGCAAGAATCTCTAGCACGTCTCGCGATAGGTCGTCGTTTACAAATGCACACACCACTTCGTTGTCGTGCGCCATTTTTGCCGTGGTTGTAGTGAGGCGAAAATCATGGAAATGAAACTCAGCGTTGAGTTCGCCTTTCGCAAGGTTGAATGATTTTTCGTCGTATGATTTTGAGCTAAAAAAAGCAATGTTGAGCATGGCTTCCTCTCTTACCTAAAATATAAATAACCCGTCTGTTTTATTAATCTAAAATCGGGCTAAAACTAATAACTCTGTTCAGTGTGCTAGAGTTTTTTTCTCTTGTCTATCACCATTAGTCATTGTAATTATTAAGGTTATTTGGTCTTTTATCTCCACTTATTGAACATTAAAAATCACATTACGAAGTAGCTTGCTTATAAGTTCATGAATATCGAATGGATCTTACTTTCGAGTGTTGAACATCTTCTTGGTCTCTTTTTCTGACCAGAAATTAATGTTGAATTGTGCGTCGTCACTCAGTTCCACTCGATGCCAATATTGAGGTGGACTGGTGGCAAATTGCCCGGCTTCAATTGTGATCACTTTTTCTGGTTCTGTTGCTTCAATATCAGCAAAACCATAGAAGGTCACTGTACCTTCCATTACGCAGATCTGACCAAAGACACCCTCTGCGGTGTTGTGATGGTTGAGGAGTGCTGCTGGTATATTGTCTTTGGTGAAAAACGGTGTTGAACGTTGGATTTTACAGTGTGACGGAATACGTAAATGACTCATATAAAACCTCTTATCTGACTGTTCTTTAAAATGGGTACTTCTCTGTCGTAGGTGAGCAATCTTTACCAATAGTTTTCACTACTGAATTGACCAGGCTTTCTACGTAAGTGCTTTTCGAAACCTAAGCTGGTTAGTGCTTCACTTGTGTCACGAACCATTTGCGGATTGCCGCAAAGGTAGAAGAAACTGCGGGTTTGATTGAAAGCGACAGACGCGGCTTGCTCAAGGTCGCCTCCAAGTAACAAGCTTGGGATTCGTCCGCGCAAAGTTCCGGTGACTGATTCTCTAGAAATAATTGGCACATATTTAAGTTTCCCTTGAAAGTGATCGACGAGTTGAGTGATACGGTCTCGATAAGTCAGGTCTTGTTCTGTTCTTACGGCATGAACCAATACAAGGTTGTTGAATGACGCGGCTTTTTCTGAAGCCAATCCATTCTGTTGTTGGAGCTGCATGCTTTCGAGCATTGAGATGAATGGGCCAACCGCGGTTCCGGTTGAAAGCATCCATAGATCGTCGGCGATCTCTGGGATCTCATCCAATGTCATGAAGCTGAGGAGAGAGCTGACCGTTTTGATCCTTAATAATCAAAAACTCTAGATGCTGATGACCTTGCTCATGTTCCGGCGCATTCACCATGGAATAAGCACGTCTCACGAACTCATCCTCACTATTGAGTAAGCCGAGCTTAGTAAACTGACCCGCCTGATAAGGGGAGACAGGAGCACTGACTTGGAGTGAGAACAATTGATCTGTCCATTCTGTCTTGTGTAGGATTTTTCCGGTTACCAAACCATGAGGAATATCTGTCATATCATCACCTTTAAGAAGAGAAGTTATCTCATTAAGGATACTCAACTATTTACACTTTGGAGTTGCATGTAGCATGCCAATAATGAGAATGCTTATCAATACTGGTTTTGCGAATGAAATTAACTGTTATTGTGTCAAAAAGACACTCTACAAGCTGGTCAAAATGACTCGAATGTGTAATTGTTATCTGCGTGGTGCGTTGTTTTGGGGATCTAGAGCCGAGCTTTAGCAAAGTCTGCAGAGTGGTTTGACCCCTGAAGTATTGCACTAATAACTAAAGAGAATAATTTGTAGATGCGTATAATGGCGGCTTTCGATCTCAATATAGCCGTGTTTTATGCTTGATAATCTTCGTATGGCCTTGAACGTATTGTTCGTGACCATCAATACCGCAATGACTGCGTTTACCGTGAGCTTCTTTGGCCTCATCAAACTGATTCTGCCAATCTCTGTTGTGCAGAAGTCGTGTACTCGTTTAGCTAACTTCACATTTTGGTGCTGGGCTTCGCTCAACCTTTGGATGTTGAACGTGAACAACGACATCGAGTGGCAAGTCGAAGGCGGGGAAGATATCTCGACTAAACAGTGGTATTTGATGATGTCGAATCATCTTAGCTGGGCAGATATTGTTATTCTGTCTTCTATCTTGAAAGATAAGATGCCGATGACTAAGTTCTTCCTTAAGCATGAATTGCTGTATGTCCCTTTTGTTGGGTTGGCATGTTGGGGGCTAGATATGCCCTTCATGAGACGTCACTCGCGTGAGTTTTTGCTGCGTAACCCAGAACGTCGTAATGATGATTTCGATGCAATCAACAAAGCGTGTACTAAGTTCAAGCTTGCACCGACAACCTTGGTTAACTTTGTTGAAGGAACGCGTGCCAATCACGAGAAACTGGCGACAGCGAAAACCCCTTACCGACACCTATTGAAGCCTAAAACTGGTGGTGTAGCATTTGCACTATCGGCAATGGGACCAATCTTAGATGGCATTGTTGATGTCACTCTGGCTTATCCAGAAAACCAGACTTATCCGTTTGAAGATATGCTAAAAGGCAAAATGACCAAGGTCGTGGTGCGTATTAAATTGCATCCGATGGATGAGAACGTAAACGGTAATTACTTTGAAGATAAAGCGTTTAAGCGCCGTTTCTACAGTTGGTTGAATAACACGTGGAAAGAGAAAGACGCCTATCTTGATACGGTTTATGGGGTTGATACGCTCCGTGAGGCTGAAACGATTGATGGGCTTGATACGGTTCATAAGAAGCAAGAGCAGTAAGATCAAATCAAACAGATAGCATCAAAAAAGCCGATAGTTCATTGAACTATCGGCTTTTTTATTGAATCGCGGTGTCAGGGTAAGCGATAAAGTTAGTGTTTACTACCGTCAAATAGCTTGGTATGCATCAATGATGTGCTTCACTTGGCTCGGTTTGCCTTGCTTCTCTTGTCCTTGATGGATACGTAAGTAGTGCTGCAATGTTTTGGCTTTGTATTGCTGTGATACCTTCACTTGTTCATCACAGCTTGGTGTCCAGATCTTGTCACCGACGTTTGATATCTCGCTAATGGTTTGGCTCTTTTCTGCCTCGCCTTGGTTATTGCTCACCAATAAAATCTCGTAATAACGACGGTTCTCTTCAATCAACACTTCATCAACAAGACTAAAATTGAGCGCCTTTAAATGGCTTCTTAGCTCGAATTGTTGATGCACCGGACAAAGCAAGAAATCGATCGCTTTGTCAGGGTGTTGACGGTGAATATCATCGACTAATTTCTGAGTTAGATCGCCACCCACACCAGCGATAATGACTAGATGTCTGCCAGTGTGCTTTTCCAATGGAATCGCTGCCACATCTAAGCAGTAAACTTGCCATTGGCTAGTGACCTTTTGCTCTACCGTTTCACCTTGGGGAAAGTAACGAGTTAGCTTGCCTTCCAATTCATTCATCAGAGACGGGACTATATCGACAAAGTGAATCTGAGGCGCTTTATTATCCGACAACAGTTGAACACCCAAAAAGCCATGATCACAACAACAGTCCCAAATATGTTGGTAGTCATTGCTGACAAGGGAGTGGAGAGTTTGCAGTCGGTTACTTAGCTTCATAAGGTTCGCGTCGTTAGAAAAGGGATGTTGTCTTATCGAAAGCGCATTGTAATGACTTTCTAGAAAAACAAAAGCACCTAGGGTGTGAATCCTAGGTGCTTTGCGGTGTGTGATGGCTACAGAATTGTTAGTATAGGTTTACGATGCTTTGGCAACGGCTCTGATATGGCCTTCCACTCGGTTCTTACCAAGTTGTTGTGCGATAAGCTTTGCTTGTTCCGCCAGCGCTAAAGCTGAGTCTGTTTCGCCTTCTATTTGCGAATACCCCACACTAACCCCTAGTGATAAGGTGATATCTGGAGTGACGATGGTTTTCTCCGCGATTCCGACTCTGCACTGGTCTAGCTGGAATTTTGCATCTTTTACATCATTGGCTTTGAACAATACCGCGAACTCCTTTCCTCCTACACGTGCCAAGCAAAGTCCCTTTGGCTTGGGGAAGTAACTTCGAATTGATTCTGCAGTCAGCTTGATCATCTTGTCGCCCACCGTTTCACCGTAGGCTCGGTTTACATGGTCAAAGTTATCGATATCAAGCAGAGCAACATAGGTATCGGGCTCGCTCACGTAGTTTTCGATGGCGATACTGAAACTGCTCTTATTGTCTAACTGCGTCATCAGATCTTTGCTACTCAATTGATGTTGAAGCAGTAAGTTAGACAAAGAGACCTCAGTGTAATCTCGGATCATTCGCAGAATACTCTGGCTGATCGGTAAGTTTGCGTTTACGTATAGCACTGCGATCAACTGCTTGCGAGAGTGCAAAGGAATACAGTAATGACGTTGGTGTATTTTGAGTTTACACGCTAATGGGTCTGCGTACTTACCACTTCGGTAAGCCATGGTGTCCGGTGTAAATCGCTCTGCAAGGGCTTTGTCACAATGTACCGTTGACTTGTTTCCGTGATAGTCGATGGTACTGAATGCGTGGTTCTCAGGCTGATAGAGACAGAATTGAATGCCTTTTTGGTAGGTGAAGCTGTCCAGTATGGATTTTAACTCTCGCTTAAAGCTTACAAGATCATCGACTTTATTCAGTTGCGATAAGGACACGTTCAAACGATAAGCCAAATAGTTTGCGCCAATCCACAATAGAAGCAGTGAACCAAGCACCAAGCCAGTTAAAGTAAACTGGTGTGAGCTGGTTAAGATATCGTGGCGATCGGTGCCTGCGATGAATACCCAATTCAAGCTGTTGTCAGCGTCAAACACCGATATTTTGAAGTTATCTTGATAGTAATATTCGTGTTTACCAACGGTTTCACCTTGTGAGAGTTGGTGACTGATACCTGCGTGATAGCTGACTGATTTAGATCCGATACGTTTTGGATCTGGATGGAAGACCAGTCGTTCTGTTGCTCGGTCAACGACAAACACATAGCCGTGATTAAGCGTTTTTAAGTCTCTTAACCCTTGTGTGGTGTGTAGAAGGTCAAACTCAATCCATATTTCTTCATTTAATCTTTCCGCCGTGTGTTTAACTGCGAATACCCAACGACCATCTGCTTTTTGGTAAATCGAAGAGATGTAGAAATCCTCAACCACACTGTCTATTGAGTTCCATTTTATGGAGTCGATTTGTTCATGGGAAAGAGGTAATCCACGACTTGATATATATTGTTGGGATTGTGGTTGGTAACGAACGATATCAGAGAAGTTTGGTGTTCTTTTTAGAATATTATCGCTCAACTCCCTGAATTTTTTATCACCGATTGGAGCCGTTTTAGGTAAGCCTAGACTGGTTTCTAAAAAATAGAGTTTGCCGAATGTGGCTTCGATGTTGGAACGAATGGTAGAGCTTGCGATACGAATGTTTGTTGATGATTGTTCTGTTGCTGCTGTTTCTACTTTTTCAAGCTGAGCCACAGCAAGATAGAGCATCCCTCCAGTTAATAAAATAATGTATGGTTTAAAAAGCCGAATTAATGTTTTAGGTAAAGCCATGATATCCAAAGACGTAATAGATTCATTTTTATAGTACGGCCATACTAAACAGTTTTCTTAATCACAGCAATGCAAATGATTCCATATAAAAGAATGAGTTTTGTGATATTCAGCTAACAAAAAGGCCAGTTATAAATATAACTGGCCTTTATGGTTTTTGGTGTTTTATTGAGCTGACTTAGCTTGACTCAGTCTTACCTGGCGAATAATGCAAAATAGCCATCGAAGTTGGCGATAACAGCATTTCACCTTCAGCATGACCTGGTTTTACATTTCTCAGGTTAGTATCACAAATGGTCACCCAGTTTTGATCGCGATCCTTAGGTAATGCGAAGCGTGCAGGGGCGTTGGTTTGGTTGATAAGATAAATTAACTCGTCGCCCTCTTTGCCAATACCTAAATGCAAAGCTACTGAGCTTAAGCGGTTCCAGTCGTCATGTTCCATAAGTGTGCCATCGACACGGCTCCAGAAGATGCGGTTAGAGTTACGCTTTTCGCCACTGAATGCCTTAATAAACGGCACCATGTATTGCTGACGAGCAGAGATCATTTCAGATAACCAAGTCTTGAAGTAAGTTTTGCGCTCTGAATCTTCCCAGTTAAGCCAGCTGGTCACGCCATCTTGGCAGTAAGCGTTGTTGTTACCTTTTTGAGTATGAGATAACACATCGGCCGTCAAAATATGAGGAATACCAAAAGCAAACAGCAGGCTCGCCATGAAGTTACGTTTCTGCTTTTCACGTGTCGCGATAACTAACAGGTTTTCGGTTTCACCTTCAACACCGTAGTTTTCAGAACGGTTGTCACCGTGTCCATCGCGGTTGTTCTCACCATTCTCTTCGTTGTGCTTATGCTTGTAAGAAACAAGATCCTGCATGGTGAAACCATCATGATAAGTGATGTAGTTGACGGTTAATTTATACGGCCAGTGCGCAGCACTGTAGATGTCACGTGACCCCATCAAACGGGTTGCAAACTCTTTTAGGTAGCCTTGATCACCACGCCAGAAGCTACGTGTGATGTCTCGTAGTTTGTCGTTACACTCATTCCAGCCTAGCGGGAAATTACCCACTTGGTAGCCATTCGGGCCGATATCCCACGGTTCTGCGATGAGTTTAGTCTCTTTAAGCACAGGATCTTGAGCAACGGCTTTGAAGAAAGCAGCCTCAGGATTGTAGTTATCGCCTTCTCGCCCCAGTGTTGCAGCCAAATCAAAACGGAAGCCGTCGACTTGGAATTCACTTACCCAGTAGCGAAGCGTATCCATCACTAAGTTGAGTGCTGGCTGGTGGGTGAGATCAACGGTGTTACCACAACCCGTAAAATTCGCGTAATGACAGCCATGTTTAATGTAGTAGCGGCTATCTAGCGCTTTGAGATTGAAGGTTGTACCACCTTCGCCACCTTCTGCCGTGTGGTTGTACACCACGTCTAGAATGACTTCGATGCCATTTCGGTGAAGTTCACGAATGGCGGTTTTGAGTTCATTAACGGCGTCTTTTTCTGCGTAGCGTGGATCTGGCACCATGAACAAGTATGGGTTGTAACCCCAATAGTTCACTTTATCCATGTCCAAGAGATGAGGTTCATGCATACACGCAGCAACGGGTAGAAGCTGTAGAGAGTTGATATTTTGCTGTTTGTAGAACGCAAGCATTTCAGGGCTCACTAACCCTAAGTAGCGCCCTTTAGTATTGGCTGCCACTTCTGGGTGCAGTTGAGATAAACCTTTTACATGCGTTTCAAAAAGAACGGTATCTTCGCGGCTAATGTGTGGCTTTTCTACATCTTGCCAATCGAAGGTGTCATCAACAACGACACATTTCGCCATAGCAAAGCTTTTTTCATTGGTATATGGCGTGACGTAATTGAGCGGTTCGCTTATTGCTTTGGCGTACGGGTCTGAAAGCAGGATAGGGCCATTGTCCGTTTCTGCAATGAAGCCGTATTTTTGTCCCGCTTTAATACCATCAATAAAGACATATCTGATATCAGCGTATTCATTTTCTAATTTATAAGTGGTGAATTCGTCGTTCTCGTCAAAAAGAGCGAGAGAGAGTGATTTACAGTCAGGAGAATAAATTGAAAAGTTACAGCCAGTGTTACCTAGCGTTGCGCCTAGTGGATAAGGGCGAGCGAGCGTTCTAGTCATTGCTTGATTTCTTGTTCGTTTATCAACATCAGTGAACTATAAGTAAAAAGCTTTGTCACAGTAAGGTCAAGCAACTTCACAGAATAATTACGGTTAAAAAAATAATTTACCGATTAGGTTCAAATTATATATTTGAAGTAGATCTCACTTAAGGTGAATAATTAGATCTGAGTGCTGTCTACTCCTCCTAGATTAAGTGATCTACCTCTTTAAAACACCGTTCCGTATATTTTCTACTCCCCTCTAGTCCCCCTTAATTTAGTTAGGGGTGGAGGAAGTCAAACTTGTCATCCCCTCTTAATATTGACCCCGTTGAAACGAATCAGGGGAAACCCTAAACCTCTCTATCTTACGACTACCATTACTGCCTTTGGTTGCCGCAAGAGAGCAAAAATATAAAAACCTAAAATAAATCGTCCTTAATGGAGTTAAGAATGAAAAAAGTAAGTTTGATTGCTGCTGCAGTGGCGACTACGCTAGCTGCTGGCTCTGCGTTCGCTGTAGATTTTAATGGTTACATGCGTGCTGGTACTGGTATTAGCGGTAACGGTAACGGCGACGTATCAGTAAATAAAAACGGTATTGGTCGTCTAGGTAACGAAAATGACAACTACTACGAGTTTGGTCTAGCTGAAGAACTAAAAACTGGCGAGCAAACGTGGCGCGTAGAATCTATGATTGCTCAAGGCAACGACGGTTCTAATGGTTGGGAAGACGGCGATTTCAACGTTGCTCAGTTCGCTGTTAAAGCTAAAGGTGTTCTATCTTTCGACAACGAAGCAACGCTTTGGGCTGGTAAAACATATTACCAACGTAAAGACATCCACATTACTGACTTCTACTACCTAAATACATCTGGTACTGGTGGTGGTATCGAGAACCTATCAATCGGCGACCAGAAGCTATCTGTTGCACTGATTCAAGACGGTGATCACGACGAGTCTACAGGTTACATTTTTGATGCTCGTCTAGCGAACATTGGCCTATGGCAAGATGCATCTCTAGAGCTAGCATTAGCGTACAACTTTGCAACTGACTCTGATGATAAGAGTGAAGAAGCGGATGATGGCCTACTAGCTTCTGCGATCATTCACCAAGGTATGGATAACGGTTTCCACCAAACTATCCTTCAATACGGTACTAACGGTTACGGTGTTCAGGCGGCTAACTTCTGGGGTTCAGGTACATACTACGCTCGTGGTACTGAAGCATTCAACGATGCATCTGGTTTCCGTTTGATCAACTGGGGTGTAATGAACCTAGGCGAATCTTGGGAAATGGGTCACCAACTAGCATACCTATCTGGTAGCGACATCGGTGGTCAAGCTGCAGGCGTTTACACAAACAAAAACTTTGATATCGACCAGTACTCTGTAGTGGCTCGTCCAATGTTCAAGTGGAACGACACTATGCGTACTATCTTCGAAGCAGGCTACAATGCTGGTGAGAAAATTTCAGACAGCGGTTTAGCTAAAGAAGATTTCGGTAACGCTAAGTTCACAGTAGCTCAAGCTTGGGCTATGGGTGACAGCTTCTGGGCTCGTCCTGAAATCCGTGTTTACGGTTCTTACTTGCTAGATACTGAAAACAAAAATGCATTCAACGGCGACGATACTGAATATGTGTTCGGTATCCAAGCTGAAGCTTGGTGGTAAACACTTAGCTTAACAAATCCTAAACTGTCCTAATTCATAGCCGGCTCGCGTCGGCTATTTTTTTAAGGAATGTACGATTAAGTTGATCGTTCCCTAGGTGAATAGTTCTCTTTGTGGTAATTAAAGTTAGTAAATTTCTTAAAAAAATAACAAGAAGGAAGGGTTATGTATTTTAAAGCTCTAATGTTGAGTGGTTGTGTTGCGTTGGCCGGTTGTCAATCTGCACAAGTGGTTGAGCAAGTGCAAGTGGCACAGGCTGAACAAGTTAACTCTATTGCTGGTCTTCAATTTGCCCCGATGAAGCTTCCAAGCTCGGCAATTTTCGATGTAACACCAGACAGTCAAATTTTAAACTATCAGGGTATAAACAGCCCTGTAGTAGCGATCGAGCTACCAGCGGATCGCGGCGAATACTCTATTAAGATCACGAGCATGATCGGTGAGACTGCATTTGTGCCTAATGCGGTTATTTATGACAAGAATGGTCGTGAGTTAGAGCGTTATGGCAAAGAAAGCTTCGAATATGCGAAGCCTAGGTTGCATTTGGGCAACCGTCTTGTTGCAGAAAATGATTTTTACCCACCGACAACTGCTGAGTCTGTTTACTTAGTTATCTATACAGAGCAAGAAGATCTTGGTGGTTTTACTGATGTTATTCACCCTGCACGTTTAGATGCTGAAGGCCGTGGTAACTATTTGCCAGAAGTAGAAGATATTCCCGTTCCAAATGCGAATGTCGGTAAGATAGAAGTGACTATTGATAGAGTGGGCTTCTTCTCATTTGGCTCTAGCAGTGAATCTAACGCTAAACCAGCGGCAGCAGCTAAGGTTGAGACAATTCAACCAGAAACACAAACTTACTACCATAATGCCATTCAAGCAGCAGTAGACGCAGATAATATTCCCAAAGCTCTGAGCCTACTAGATGAAGCAAAAGCCCTTGGTATTGAAGGTGCACAAGAAGTTTTTGTAAAAGCAGTCAATAAAAAGTAATCAAAATACTGAATGATATGAAAAGAAGGGCTCCTAGTTAGGGGCCTTTTTTATTGCTTGTAATAAATTAAAAGTAATACTGATATTCACCGAATACTTGAATGTTAATAACCTCAGACTTGCACATAATAACCAATAACCAATAACCAATAACCAATAACCAATAACCAATAGCTAATATAAATGGGCGTGATTCGTTATTTATAGTTTTGATTTACTAACTACTAAAAAACACTCTCGTCTATTTTACTCTTCTCAAAAAGCTGAATACGAGCTCTATTGACGAATCGCCATTTCATTTACCAACCTAAGCTCGCTTCCTAAATTTTACATACACTTAAATTAGACGCTCACGCGGAGTTGTTATGCTTTCTACTAAGAGCTAAGAATTCAGGGAGTTCGTTACCTCTTTACATTGATGGTTTGGTTAATGAGGGTAAGGGAGTGATGTGGTGCATCTGGGTTGGAGTTTATTAAGGACAAAAAAGGGAGACTGACGTCTCCCAAAAGGCTAGCTTGCGCTGGTTTTATTATCTGTTTATTAGAATCATAAGCTTTAAGGCTTAATTCTTGGTTCCTGAAACGACCGCTTTTTCTACATTGCCATCTAGCTCGTGAATCGCATTCAGAGTGAATGTGTAGGTGCCAGCTTCTGTTACGCTTAGTTGGCAGTTACCATCAATACCTAGGTCGATTGACTCATCGGCAAGTTCGACTGAATCACAACCAAAGTTAGGTGTATTCCAATCTGCATCTGCGAACTTGAAGCCATAATCGCCGGCTTCCAAGCTGCCTGTTACAGAATAAACACCATTAGCGACAAAGCTCATTGCCCAATCATCAACAGGGTTCCATCCATTCATGTCGCCACGAACGTAAACTGTTGTTTGGCCATACGGTGGAATACTAGAAACATCCTTGCCTGAGTTATCAACCGGCAAACCAGCACCTTGTGCATCGCCTTGAGCTTGTACAAATACAGCGGTGGTTAGTTCTGGGACTGTGAAGGTTTCAGCGGCGAAGCTTGCACCTTTTACAATGTCATCTTCAGAGCTCTGTTGAACGGTGTGAAGTGTAAAGCCGGTTGCTCCCGTGATTTTGAACGATTGAGATTCATTAGTTGAGTTTACAACTGCCACAATCGCATCATTTGCAGGGTCAAGATCGTCGCCCGCAGACACACCATCATCGATAGACATTACAATCAGGCCTTCAACTTGGTCTTCGCCAACATTGCGGAAGTCGACTCGCTTCATAACTTCGTCTGCTGTGTCTAAGCGGAACAGTTCGCTTGAGCTACGGATTTTTAATAGCTCTAGGAATTGCTGCTTAGTCAGATTAATGTCTTCTTCGTCTGGTTTAGCCGTTGGGTCAGCAATGATTGTTTTGATCAGATCCCAGTTCGCACCATCTTTGTCTTCACGTGGTAAGCCAACATTCCAGTTGTTGTTAGTACCATCAAACATTACGCGGTTGTACCAGTCACCAGAATCGTAAGAATCACGCTGCATAGACTTTGAACGTAGCAGTTCAGAACCCATATGGATGAATGGTATGCCTTGGCCTAACATCACTGTAGAGAGCGATACAGACTGCATGCGAGCACGCTCTGCAGAGCTAGTACCAGTGGCGATTTTGTATGCGTTGTTATCCCAAAGCGTTTGGTTATCGTGTTTTGAAACGTAAGAGATGTTCTCTGAAGGCATCTTGGTGTAACCAGCTGGAGCACCGTTGTAATCAACGTTTTTACCCAGTTTTGTATCGCCTTTGTAATCAATCAGTACGTATTCTGCGAGGTTACCTGCCATACCCAAACGAACAAGGTCTTGGTTATGTAAACGACCATTGATCGAATCTTGATCAACTTTGGTTTCTTCGTTGGCAATCGCTGCATTACCAAAGCCTTGGTTAAAGCGAAGTGGGTGGTTGCCTTCTGAATCGACGCCACCATCAAATGGGCTACCGCCACGAACTGCATCACGCAAACGGTCTGAGAATGTGCCGATCTCTGTACCCGCCATGTTTACTTGGTTCGCTTGATCGAAGCGGGCGTTATCGGCTACTTCGCCAAAATCCCAACCTTCGCCGTAGAACAGGGTGTTTTCATCGATTTTACGTACTTCAGCAAGAGCTTCGACCATCACGTCTTTCGGCTGGTGGCCCATTAAGTCAAAACGGAAGCCGTCCACTTTATAGTCGTCAGCCCACACCTTAAGTGAGTCGACCATCAATTTACCCATCATTAGGTTTTCGGTCGCAGTGTTGTCACAACAAGTCGAGTTTTCGACGCCACCAGTGTTGACGTTAAGACGGTGGTAGTACCCAGGGACAATCTTATCCAGTACCGACTTATCGTTCACACCAGACGCGTTGGTGTGGTTGTATACCACGTCCATGATCAGCTTGAGATCCATGTCGTGCGTGGCTTTCACCATCTGACGGAATTCGAGAATACGCTGTGAACCATTAGGATCGGTCGCGTAACTTCCCTCTGGCACCGTGTAATGGAATGGGTCGTAGCCCCAGTTGAAGCTATCAAGCATACGAAGGTCATTCATTAATGCTTGTGCGTCACCCGTTGAAGGGTCATAACCATCGAGTACGTCTTCGATGACTTTGTTTTCGTCTTCGCTTCCACATAAGGCAGCAGTCGGTTTTACATCACACAGTTTGCCTACGGTGTCGGTTATATCAACACGGCTCGCAGCATCTTCATCAACGGTAGCGATATCAAATGCTGGTAAGATATGCAGCGTCGTCAAGCCCGCATCTTTCAATTCTTTTAGGTGTTTGACTGACTCACGATCGGCTTCTGTGAGAGCGAGGTATTTTCCATTTAGGTTCGCTGTACCTAGCTTATCGCTAAAACTAAAGTCACGTAGGTGAGATTCGTAAAGTACATGGTCTTCGTCTTTCTCTACGGTTGGTCGTTGGTAGTTGTCCCAGTTCGCAGGTTTCAAGGTTGAATCATTTAGGTCAATCACTTGAGAGTATGCTGAGTTCTTTGACAAACTGAGAGAGTATGGGTCTGTCACAAGGCGAGTTTCGATGTTGCCTGTGGTTGGATGGTAGACCTTCACTTGGTAACGATAGTAACTGTTGACTGCATTAGACACCGCGTCAGTCGCCCAAATACCCGTTTCAGCACTTTCCGTCATTGGGATCACTTGTGAACTTTGCAAATCTTCGCTGTATAGGACGAGTTCTACATCTTGCGCGGTTGGTGCCCAAAGCTTGAAGGTCGCTGCACTGCCTTCAATAATCGCGCCTAATTCTTCACTCATCGCATTACCAGCATCTTCACTAGCAAATACCGCATCAAGTACACCAGGCTTTTGAACCTCAGTTGAAGAGGTAACGTCGCCATTTGAGTTGTAGGCAACAAGAATTATCTGAGACTTCAAAATGGTGCGCAGTGTTGTGTCATCAACATCAATTGCCACTGCTGGTAAGCTTGCTAGGTGTCGGAAACGCTCTTTCAATTCAGAAGATAGTTCTCCGTCTTTGCTTAGTTCAATTGCAGTTCCGCCGACAATCTCTTTGTTATCGTTCATTGTGATGCTGTTGTCTAGTGCATAGAAAAGCTTCACAGAGTCTGCATTGCTAGCCGCTTCCCAACCAATTGTGGTTGCATCTAGCCAGTGTGCTTTTTGACCATCAATATTGACTGGTCGCTCTGAAATAGGGTCGTAGTACAACTCGCTGCTGCCATGGAAACCAAATACGCCTTGTGAATCGCCAAGCTTAGTTAACTCGACTTTTGAGTTCGCACTGCCAAATGCTTTCTCATCACCATTGTGCAAGATGAAGTTCATGCACTTGTGTGGGTCAGAGGCATCTGGGTCAACTTTCAACACATAATAGGCACCGTAAGTATCGCTGATACCATCGTATTCGTAAGGGCTGTTCCAGTCGGTTCCGGTTTCACTTAATCCCATGCCGACTAAATCTGTGCTGGTACAGCCTTCACCATTCCAAAGGTGCAGCCCCCAACCGTCGTAAGTTGAGCCAGATGAGCTTGCAGCGGCAACATCGCGTTTGTAGTAAATAACGACTTCGTTTTCAGCTGCAGGGTATAAACCACTGTTGCCAGGGTCTGTACCGTTGTCGCTATCATTATCACTACCACAACCCGCGATCAAACTAGCGGTGAAGAGCGGTAAAATTGCTTTGGCCAATGTAGAGCGTTTGAAGCTCTTCTTTTTGGTGTTGTTGAAGGTATTTCGTAGAGAGATAATTTTATTAATATTTATGTTGTTCACGTTTTAATATCCATATTTCACTTTTTATGAAGATGAATATCCTAGTCTTAACGATGGTCAACTATTTGTGATGGCTATGTATAAAGTTATTTTTAATGCGTAAAAATAGGAAACCTAGTGTCAATATCACGCTTTGTATTTGGTTTAAGTTAAATTTATTGGATCAATCACTCATTTGTTTAATATCAATAATATAGGGCGTAGAAGCTAGGCGTAGTTAATAAGGATGAGAGCTCATCCTTATTAATGTGAGATTAATATCACTTTGTAATGTTCTTATTTTTCAAGAGTAATAAAGTTTTCATGTTCTATTTGTTCTTAATATCAATATTAGTAATTTTTATGTATTAGGGACGATAGCTGCACTCAAGGAGAAGCAAAAAAGTAGGTAGATTACGTCAGTTTCATTTGCAGATATTTGCAATTCCTATAAATTCCACTGTGCATTTAAGGAGAAGGTAGGTTTCTTGTGAGCGAAACCACCAGTTATCCATCTTTATCAAAATCTACAGGGCGTAATCGCCACAGTATGTGAGCTGTTACCCAAAAGGAGTTGATGTTGTCTTCATCTATTCAAATTGCGATCACCTATCTGGTGTTGGTTGCGATATCTGTGTTGTTTGCAGAAAGCTCGAAAGCGGTATTAATGTGGTATTTGGTTATCGGATTGGTGACGTTTTTTGTGTACGCGAAAGACAAGCGAGCAGCGATCAATGGTAATTGGCGTGTGCCAGAGAAAACCCTACACATCTTTTCTGCTGTTGGTGGTTGGTTAGGAGCTTTGATCGCACAAGACAAGCTGCGTCATAAAACGCAAAAGCAGCCGTTCCGAGCGATTTATTGGCTGACGGTGGCAATAAATATAGCAGTGTTTATATGGACGCTAACACTAAGTGGGCAGGCGATATTTGGTCGTTGGGTTAGTGAAATTATTGGGTTTCTTTAACGATAATGATGGCTAGTAACTGTGTACTAACCATCAGTAGCTATAGTGAGTCAACTAGAGCATTGGAATCGTTGATGCCAACAGCAAGCCCGCCATGCCATAGTTGAAGCTTTTGATGCGTACTGGTGTTGTTAGCCAGTGTTGCAGTTGTTTGCCTGCTGCCGTCCAGAAGGTCACTGATGGCAAGTTAGCTAGCGTAAAAATGGCTGCGATGATCGCAAGTTCCCACCATGAGCTGCCGCTGCTATAAACGGAAATCGCCGTCAATGCCATCGACCAACCTTTCGGGTTCACCCATTGAAAACTTGCCGCGCCGAGAAAAGTCATCGGCTTATACGCTTCGGTACTCTTGGCTTTGCCGCTCAAAGCTATCTTAATCGCAAGATATACGAGGTAAGCAAGGCTCAGGTATTTCAAGACTTGGTGCGTCACTGGGTACGCGTTGAAAATCCCCATCAAGCCGAAGCCAACCAACAGCAACATGGCTGCAAACCCTAGAGCAATGCCAAGCATGTGCGGAATGGTACGGGTAAAGCCAACATTCGCACCTGATGTCATGAGCATGATGTTATTTGGACCCGGCGTGAAGGTCGAGACAAACGCAAACAAGGCAAGTGCGCTAAGTTGTTCTAAAGGCATAATGGTTCTCCAGCAATAAAATGAACGAAGTGACTGACCGGTCATGACTTTCACGTGTTGAGAAACATAGTAGGTGGAAAGTGAGGCAATTATGTGCTTTTATTTCCTCTATTATCACTAAATGCACAATAATAAGTACTTATGGATAGATTTGACGAAAGGATATTGCAAGAACTTAAGTTGGACGGCAGAATCTCCAACATTGAGCTCTCAGAGCGAATTGGTTTATCGGCTTCAGCGACGTTAAGGCGTGTACAAGATCTTGAACGCAAAGGCATCATTCAAGGTTATCGTGCGGTTCTAGATAACAGCTTAATGGGCGTGGGTTTTATCGCCTACGTATCGATCGGTTTATCAAGCCACAAAAAATCTGCTCAATTGGAGTTTGAAGAGCACGTCGCTATGGAGAAAGAGGTGGTCGAGTGTCACAACATCACCGGTGCCAATGAGTACTTGTTGCGAGTCGAGACTAAAGACTTACCGAGCTATAAGAAGTTTCATGCCGATGTGCTAGGGGAGTGTGCTCAGGTTCAATCCATCACAACCATGGTGGTGATGGATACCCCAAAAGATGAACGTTAATCGAGCTTAATATTAGGAGCGGCACAGTGCCCAATACCAATCAGTTGTTATTGTTCTTAGATGTGGTTCAACAAGGGTCGTTTACCAAAGCGGCAACCTTGCATGATATGGACAATTCCTCACTCTCTAAACAGATAAAAAAACTCGAGCAAGACTTAGGTGTTCAGCTGCTCAACCGTTCTACGCGTTCGTTCTCGTTGACGTCGGCAGGGGAAGATATTTTAGCGCAAACCTATGTGCTGAAAGATACTATTAACCAGATCCAAGGCATTGCTGATTCATACCAGTCTGAACCCAAAGGTGTACTACGAATTACGTCGCCTATCTATTTTGGTCAGCAATATCTGCAACCTATCATCACTCAGTTCATGAGAAAGTACCCTGATGTTCAGATCGTACTTTCACTGGACGATAAGATCGCCAATATTATCGCAGGGCAATTCGATATCGCCTTTCGCTTCAGCAAGCTTGTTGAATCGAATTTGATTGCGAAGAAGATTGCTGACAGTAACTTTATGCTGGTCGCCTCTAATGATTTTGTTAAGCAGCACGGTGAACCTAAGACACCACAAGATTTGCTAGCTTTGCCTGCGGTGATTTATACCAATGGCGATATGACGGTTGATCATTTGCGTATCAGTGAAGAGCCGCATGGCAATACTTTCCAAAGCCTGACGATTCGTGGCAACTATAAGGTGAGTGATGTTCGTACCATGGTCTCTTGCGTAAGAGATGGCCTAGGGTACGGCTTCCTCGACCAGTCAAATCTATACGCATCAATGAAAGAACTCGGCTTGCTCACTTTACTTCCAGAGTATCCAATCTCTACTGCTGATACCGCTATTTATGCCGTTTACCCGCATCGTAAGCAGACCAAGCTAGTGAAAGAATTCATCACTACGGTTCAAGATTATATTGGGTCGCCAACGATTTGGGAGAAGATGCAGCAAGGTTAGCTGGATTTCTAATCGTTCAAACATAAAAAAAGGAGCCTGATCGTCGAACGATCTGGCTTCTTTTTATTGTTCCGGCTATAGCTGATTTACAATGTAAAGTTTAGCCATAGCAGGCGTTAGCTATTCTTTTCTAGGACAAGAGTGGCTATATATTCGAGACTAATAATTGTGGATCACTTCCTTACTACTCGGATAAGCTTTTGTACCCAGCACGTGGCTGTTAATTTCTTTGCCATAGTAGCCTTGGTTGTTGTGGTAATGCTTAGAGTTTGTGGATCTTAGCCGGAAGCACTTGTCTTGCTGCTGCGCCCACAACCCAATCCAACATCACGCCTTTGCCTTCTCTCGTCGGGTCAATCAAGCCTATATCATTGATGTTAACGCCATCGTTTGATTTCATTTTCACCGGTTGTTGTGTGTCACCAATCCAGTGTGCACGCTCACCGAGTTCTTTATGACCAAAGCCGTGTTCAAAGCCTAATGTTCCCGGCTTGATGCCGTCAATCACCATTGCCAACGCATGTGTGGTTGAACTCGGTGTTTCGATAGCAAATACGTCACCGGTTTTGATGCCCGTTGAAGAGGCGTCTTGCGGGTGAATGTAAACTGGGTTCACGCCTTTAATCGATTCCAAGCGTGGTGACAAGTTAGACACTGCACTGTGAATGTTGGACTTAAAGTTAGTCAGAGTAAATGGCCACTCTTTTACTGGGAACTGCTCAGCCAATGGCGTGCCATCTGCCAACTTTTGTGGATACCAAGTCGGGCAACCCATGTACTGCTCGCCACTGATGGTGTTGCGAGAGGTACCAAGCTTTTCATTCCAAATAGCGAGTGGTTTGATCCATTTGTACTTCATGGTTTCATTGGTGTAGGCATTGGTTGCGTCTTCGAAACGACCGCCACGCGCAAAGATATACGCTACTTTGAGCATCTCTTCAGGCTTGAGCGTTTTGTTCATCACAGGAACTAGGCGTTCTAGACCAGACCAAACAATATCTTCCGCATCGACATTCGGCACGCCGCCTTTTACAAATGCTAAGTTTGCTGCAGATCGCAGGTAGAAATCTTCAGCGCTATGAATACCGTGCCAGTTGCCTTGGCTGTCTTTGATTACATTGTCGCCGAAGCCACCTAAGCCAAGCGTTTTCGCTAGATCAATAAAGAAGTTCTCTAGGTTGATCGCGCGTCCGTCTTGAGTGCGTGAGGTTTTAGGCTCAACAATCGGCCAACGAGCGGTGATCGCTTTAGTCGCGACGCCATGCCAAGGTGTTGCCATGCCCCAGCTTTCGTAGGTCACTGTGTCTGGCACTAGGTAATCCGATAATGCTGTGGTCTCATTGATGAAGGCATCGATAGACACGATCAAGCCAAGCTGTTTTGGATCCTTAAGCTTTTCACCCAGCAAGTTGTCTAAACCCGGAACACCATAAAGTGGGTTCGCCATGTGGTTGATCCATGCCTTTGCTCGGTAAGGGTAGCCATCAATCGCAGCTGATAGGTGCTCAGTTAAAAGCGGTGCTGAGATTGGGTACCACGGCGCGCGTGTCGGGTAAGGTGACTCGCCTGCGGCAACGCGACGTTTGTATTCGCTGGTTTTTTGGTACGGGAACTTGCTGCGGGACAAGAATACACCTTGAGGCTTAGTCTTACCCTTGAACTTAGTAAAGTCGTAACGTGGGCCTGCAACCGAAGTTGGGTAGCCGCCCGCTTTCGCCATCGCACCGCCTTTTGCATTGATGTTACCGATCAGCGCGTTCAGCATTAGGATAGAGAACGAGTTGTAGAAGCCGTTGGTGTGCATGTTGCCACCGTGAGTATCAACAACGGCTTTCGTTCCGTAACTGGTGAAGCGTTTCGCTAGTGCAATAATTTGGTCTTGTGGAATTTCACACTGCTCACTGTAGTAAGCAAGGTCATATTTGAAGGCTTCTTCCTTCAATCTTTGTAGAGAAGACTTAACACGAACGGTTTGACCATCGATTTCTACGTCTTGATCTACGAACAGAGCCGCTTCATCTACTTGAACATTTGATGTCAATAGTGACGTTGTCACATTGAGTGCGACAACTGCATCATCGTCAGACATCGGTTCGCCCGCTTCTAGTAAGCCAATATCCGAAGCGCGAAGCATACGCCCGTTCTGAGGGTGTGTTTCATCGCTGATCACGAGGTGAGATGCATTACACCAGTGTGTGGTGCCTGCTTTTTGCATTGCTTGTGCGCTTGGGCGAGATAAGAAGTCGTGATTGTAGCGCTGGTTTTCAATGATCCATTGGATCATGCCTAGAACTAATGCTGAATCGGTGCCCGGTTTGATCGGAAGCCAGTTGTTGCGATCTCCCGCCGCAAGACTTGATGATCCTGCAGGAAGGCTTGGTGTCACTATGGTGTAGCCCAGTTTTCCATTAGTACGCGCCTCAGCAAGTTGTCGTGCTTGACGCTTAAACGGGTTACCCGCTTGAGCTGGAGACATACCGATGAAAAGAATGAATTCTGCGTTGTTGAAGTCAGGCTTTAAGTGCGAGAACTTGTCTAAGTCATTCATGATCGCGCCAGAACCCGCGCGGAATGCGTAGCCACAATAAGATCCGTGGTGACCGAAGTTTCGTGTGCCGTAACTGTTGAATGCAAAGCGCTTCAAGATATCATCACGGCCTTCATTACCGGCATTAGTTACAAGCAGTTGGTTGGCTTTTGGTCCGTATTCAGGGTTGTTTGTATCGAGTGGTGTTTCGATGTCACGAATCGAACGTAAGCCTTCAACTTCGCCTTCACCAAACAAGTCACCACCTTCGGTGATCTCAGAGATAAGCTGCTCGTAGCTGATTGGTTCCCACTTGCCCTCGCCACGCTTACCAACACGTTTGAGCGGTTGAGTGATTCGGTATGGGCTGTTTTGAATCTCTAGCATGCCATTACCACGGGCGCAGGCTGTCGAGCGGTTATTGATGCCGGATTCACCAGACAAGCCAATGTAGGCGTCTTTTACCGGCGTTTTGAACGGGATCTGCTGGTCACTTGATAGCGGGTGATATGGGTTGCCTGAGATACGTAAGATCTCGTCGTTGCGATTATCGATACGTACACGTAAGCCACACAGTGTCCAGCAACCAAAACACATTGATGGTGCCACGCGTTGGTTTGGATTTGGCGTGATCTTACCTTGCTCATCGACACTGTACTCCGTCTCTAACGAATTACCGTGGTGGATGTGGTTGGTTTTCTTGCCAGCTGTGCCATCGATAGCACCGTGAACCATGTGTTTTGTGGTTGTCGCATAACCTGCAGCAAAAGCTCCAACACCACCGGCAGCAAGGCCTGTTTTCAAAAATTGACGACGTTTGTTATCCATGATGACTCCTCAGACTACAAGCTATGTGAGCGGTTAAGTGGTGATGATGTTTTTTGAGCTGATATCGTTTTTGTTCCAGAACCAGTAGACACGATTTCAGAGGCGAACAACGCAAGTGCTAACCAAAGGCCACACATACCAACAATGCCAAGTAAACCTGCGCTACCCATTGGTAATTCATAAGGGAATGCACCCACATCAAAACGTGGAATGGTTTGAACTTCCATCATGGTGACCCAACGTACCGCCCATGCTGAAACTATGGTCGCAAGTGCCACAAGGGTGACTCCAAACTTGCTTTGCGATAGACGTTGCAGCGGAAGAACCAAGATCATGCACAGCAAAATGCTGGTGGTCATGATGCCTAAATTGATGCCCCAAGCGTCGTTCTCATACAAGTTGAAGTGACCATGGTTAGATGCCCAAATCGACGTAAGAATGATGGCAAGACCGCCCGTTAAGGTAATGGTTCTTTGTACCAGTGCGAGGTCTGTTGGTTTTAAGCTTGGTTTGCTTGAAGGCAGCAGAGCCCAAACTAACAGCGTTAAACCCGTTGCAGCAAAGAATGCGGTCGTGAACCAAAGCAATGGAGAAGCCGGTTGATGCCAAAGCGGTCTGCTCGCCAAAATTGCAATCTCGGCACCTGTGTAAAGCGCAATGCTTAAGCCAGAAATAGCCGTCGCAGCAGAGAGTGCAATCATCAGTTTTGTTGAAATCTGCCATTGGCCTAGGGTTAGCCAAGACAGGCGTTTTAGAAGTGGGTTTTCACTCTCTTTAAGTTGTGCGATGTCATCACGTAGGTAAACCCAAGCCGTCGCGACAGCCAGACCAGAAAACAGAGGAAGAAACAGAGAACCCAATGACATCCATGACCAAGGCGTGATGTGAGCGTAGAAGTGCCACGCACGTCCAGGTTGGTGTAAATCTCCGGTTAGTGCTAATGGTCCAACAATTGCGCCAATGGCCATCACAAGCACAAGGGCTGAGCGGAATTGATGACTGGTTGAGTTTTTGAAGATAAGTGCAATCAAAAACAGAATAGCCGCCGCGTAGGCAGAACCAATGTAGAAAAAATATTGAACCGCCCACGGTAGCCAAGCGATCTCTTGAGCGGGAACTAACACCTCGGTGATATTCATGCTGTCTCTCCTTGTTTGCTAGAGGATGAGCTATCAATGGCGGCTGGATCATAAATCGCAGGTTGACCTTCGATATGGCTAACGAATCGCTCATTCATGCCAATATAGAAAACATGTGGGTTGGTATTCTGCTCTGGCTTAAGCACCTTGATGTCATTTTGGTTTTCATTGAGCAGACGGTTGATCTCGCTGTTTGGATCTTTAAGGTCGCCAATGACACGTGCGCCACCGACACAAGTTTCTACACAAGCGGGTAGCAAGCCATCCTCAAGGCGGTGTGCACAGAAGGTACATTTGTCGGCGGTCAATGTGTCGTGGTTAATGAAACGAGCATCGTACGGGCAGGCTTGCACACAGTAAGCACAGGCTACGCAGCGTTCGTTATCGACCATCACAATCCCGTCTTCACGTTGGAAGGTCGCTTGAACAGGACAAACCTTGATGCAAGGTGCGTTGTCGCAGTGGTTACACAGGCGAGGCAGCATGAATGATTTCACTTCTTGTTGAGCCGTCGAACCATCATCAAGGGAGACTTCATACTGTTTTACTGTGGTTCTGAACTGGCCAATTGGTGCTTGGTTTTCAACGCTACAGCCAACAGTACATGCCTGACAGCCCACGCATTTACGCAAATCAATCGCCATGGCGTAGCGTTTGCCTACTTCGCCTTTGCGGTCAGGTTGGTTGTTATTGCGAATGGCTGTGCTCGCGACTGCGGTGTTGATTCCGGTGATAGGAATGAGCGCAGCACCGGCGGAAACTTTGCCGAATTGACTGAGAAACCGTCTTTTCAATGAGTCCATATTGGTACCTATAAATGGGTATTCGTTCTGTTGGGCTCATTGTCAGATTTTGACCGTACACGGGGTATTGTGGATTTCCACATACCCAGATTAAAGTTGATCTAGAACAAATGCGGTTTTAGCAATCTAGCTGTTATGCTTTGTTTCAGAGGATTATTTAAGGCGACTTAAAGCATGAGTTAAGCGTGGAGCATGTCGCTAACCTAAAATGAAGCCAGAATAAATTGGATAAACAGTCCGTTTGGAGAAAGAGATTTCAGTGACCGTTCGAAAACTAATGACCGTTGTCAGCCTTTGTTGGTTGAGCCTAACTGCAGGTGTGTGTGTCGCTGCTCAATCTGAACAAGCGATAGTAGTTCCAAGCACAAGCCCAAACGAAAACACAGATGAACCCGACCAGATTATCGAGGTTGGTGTGTTGGCGACTCGAGGCAAGCTTTCGGCGCAGCAACGTTGGCAACCAACAATGGATTGGTTGTCTGAACACATTCCGGGAAAGCACTTTGTTCTCAAGCCTTTTAATTTGGAAGAGATGGCGGAAGCGGTGAAAGATGTCACGGTCGATTTTGTTGTCACTAATCCCGGTCAGGCGGTTCGCTTAGGGCGTCAATACGCGCTCTCTTGGATGGCGACCATGACCAGTCACAATTATGACGATCAAGGAGTGAGCAGCACGCGCAGTATTGGTTCTGCATTGGTGGTCAGAAGAATGTCACCGTATATCTCGTTTGAGCAGCTGAGTGGAAAGCCAATCGCGGCTGTCTCTGAAAATGCGTTTGGCGGCTACCTGACTATGCGCTATCGAGTAATGCAAGAAGGGCTGAACCCTAATCACTTTTTCTCTAATGCTCAGTTCTTGGGTTTCCCTATTGATGTCAGTTTGTACCAATTGCGAGAAGGACACATTGAGGCGGCAGTCGTCCCAGCTTGTTTGGTTGAAAACATGATTAGCGAAGGTTTGCTGGTGGCTGGGCAATATCGTGTTATCGGTAACCAAGCGCCTGATGGCTTCCGGTGCCAAGTGTCTACACCTCTGTATTCCAATTGGTCGTTTGCTAAGACAGAGCGAGCCTCTTCAGCACTGGCTAAACAAATGAGTCAGGTGCTGTTTTCGATGCCAAAGAGCAGTGCACCAGCTATTGCAGCCAATGCTTCGGGTTGGACGTCACCAACTAGCCTACTTTCCATCGATAAGCTGTATCAGCAACTCGACATGCACCCACTGCAACAGCCATGGTGGAAAGAAGCGTTAATCTGGCTTAAGTACAATCAGCAATGGGCTTGGGCGTTCTTCATTCTGGTGGTGTTACTGAATGCTTACCACTTCTGGTTGGAGTACAAATTCAGCCGCAGTAAGAAACAGTTAGAATCTACATTACACAAGCTAAAAAGTAAGAGCGAGCAGCTAGAGCATTCTCAGCGAATCGCGGTAGTTGGTGAGTTAGGAAGCAGTTTGGCGCATGAGATCAATCAGCCCTTGGCAGCGATTCGTAACTACAGCGAAGGCGGTTTATTGCGGATTTCGAAGAACAAACCATTGACCGATATTGAACCTGTTTTTGAGAAAATTCAGTCTCAAGTGGATAGGGCAGACGCGATCATTCAACGCTTAAGAAACATGATAAAAAAACGCTCAGCAGAGAAGTCAAAGGCGGATATAGAGCAGTTGCTAACGGACACTATCGAGTTGCTGCAATTCCGCCTTGAACAGCACCAAATTATCATTGAGCGTTACGTCGTTGGTCGACCTATTGAGGTCTATATTGACCCTGTGGGCCTCCAACAAGTGATAGTCAACCTTATCAACAATGCGACCGATGCGTGTAATGCCCAGCAGCAGCGCGCGATGTCTGATATTGATAACAAAAACGCCGAGCCAGCGACAATTAAAGTGATTACCGAGTATCAAGCCGATAAAATGATGTTGTCGGTTATCGACAATGGCACCGGATTAGATTTTACCGAGCATCAAGTGACTCAAGCTTTTGTGAGCAGCAAAGAAAACGGTTTGGGTCTAGGGCTTGCGATATGCCAAGACGTAATTGAAGACCACAGCGGTCAAATGAGCATTACGTCTCTCACGCCACATGGTTGTCACGTCGCGGTGACGTTGCCTTTCTCTCTTTCAAATGATTCATGAGGAATCTTGTTATGTCTGAACTTCATCAAACGTTACCGGTCTATGTGGTTGATGACGATGAATCAATGCGCGATTCATTGGTGTTCTTGCTGGAAGAGCATGATTTTACGGTGTCTGCCTATCAAGACGGTCCGAGTTTTCTCGATGCCGTTGATTTAAGTGCGGCTGGATGTGTGGTGCTCGATAGCAGAATGCCTGAGATGAGAGGGCAGCAAGTGCATGAACTGATGTTGAAAGCGCAGAGCCCGCTTTCGGTGATTTACTTGACGGGTCACGGTGACGTGCCAATGGCTGTTGAAGCCCTGCAAGCGGGGGCGGTGAATTTTTTCCAAAAGCCAGTTAAAGGTGGTGAATTGGCAGAGGCGATCAAGCAAGGGTTAGAAGCCTCTGAAAGGCATCGACACATGAACGTGTATCGCCAAGCCTATGCATCGTTAACTGAGCGTGAAATAGACATTCTTAAACAAATTATCGACGGTAAGCGTAACCAAAAAATTGCCGACGAATTGTGCATCGCAATGAGAACCGTAGAAGTACACCGAGCGAGTTTGATGAAGAAGTTTTCTGCGAAAACGGTCGCTGAGTTGGCATACATTTATGGGCAGCTTACCTAACCATAAAGATAAGAAGTTGAAGGTGAAAAATCATTACCTTGACCACTGGTTTTCTGATGAAAGGTAGTCTTCATAAATAATCGATATTGAAGCAAGATCACACCGTTTATGGAGTGCATAAAGATAGGTGTTAGTAGACTTTTTATCGCTATGTATTCCTGAGATACTGAACTCAGTTCATTTTAGGGCGGAACGTTTTAATAACGGCGCTTTTCCCTGTCATTCGAAACATTCACTATAGGTTGATCGCACCTCGATATCGGGGATGATATCAGCCGAGTTAGGTTAAAATATTTTATGAGTACAATGGGAATCGCAATTGGTGCGACGGCTCTTTCGTTAATACTTGTTGCTGTGTGGCTGATCTCTTTATCGCTAAGGAAGCAGCGCTTAGAACAAGAGCGTAAGGCTCGTGCTGTCGCGTACCGAAAAGCGATTGAAAAAGCGCGCATCCAAGAGCAAAAAGAGCGTCACTTCAAAGCCGAGACCGGACATGTACCGTCGATTCTGTATTTGGCGAAAGAAGCTGAACGGAACAATATTAAGGAAGCTCTGTATTGGTACGATAAAGCGGCGCAACTCGATAATGTCAATGGTATGTATGGCATTGTACGTCTGAGTATGAAGCGTAAAGAAGACCTGATTTTAAGAGAGAAGGCCAACTTTTGGCAGCTAGCAATATCTGCTCTAGATAATGATATGTCTGCGAAATTCGAGATGGGTAAAGCGCTCGTCTTTGGTCGTGGAACTGATAAGAACATCCCTAAAGGTTATACCTATATCGAAGAGTCTGCGACTGGTGGTAATACTGAAGCGATGCTGTTTATTGGTGATTGGTGTTTGGATAAAGAAAATCCTGATTATTCGGCTGAAAGCTCTGTCGAGTGGTACCAGATGGCCGCTGAGAAAAATAACCTAGACGGCAAGATCAAACTCGGCATGAGTTATTTGAACGGTATTGGTGTTGAACCTAACCATGGTGAGGCAGTTTACTGGTTTGAGACGGCCGCAGAAAAGAACAGTGCAGAAGCGATGTTTAGAGCCGGTGAAGCTTGGATAGACCATGGTGAGCACGGCAACGCTATTGCCTACATCTGGTTATTTCTCTCAGCTCATTTTGGTTATTCAGAAGCTAAGCACTTGAGAGATAAAGTAGGTGGGGAGCTTGGCGTAGATGCCGTCGTGGGCTTACAAGCTCTGACTAAGCCGATAATGACTAAGCTGACCCAAGAAGCGATCACTAAACACTCAATCATTAAAGCGCTCAACAAGCTCTATAAACGCAACATACCAATTCCTAAGAAGGTGAAAGAAGCGCTCGATGAAGAAGGTAATGAGTTGAATGTAGATGCGAGCCACTTAGAGACTCAAACGGTGAATGCTCAAGATACGAATGTCGATTACAGCCAACAACCTACTACCGAGCATGCGACAACAGAGAAGCGCGCAAATCAGAATAGTGACCCGCTAGACTTCAGTCAGTCCGCTGTGGGGTCTGACTGGAACAGAAGCTAGTAGATTGCACTTACTGGTTGTGTGCTGTTGATAGGCAGTTATAGCTCTAATAGAGAAACTCAAGACAACAAAAAGGGAAGCTGATGCTTCCCTTTTTATTTGTGTGCTATTTGCTTTTAGAGCTTAGAGCTAAAAGTTCATTAAGCTTTGTTTTGTTCAGCTTTACATACAGCCGCAGTGAATACGACGTCAGTTGAGCTGTTAAGCGCTGTTTCAGCAGAATCTTGAATCACACCGATAATGAAACCTACCGCTACAACCTGCATCGCTACATCGTTTGAAATACCGAATAGGCCACATGCTAGAGGAATAAGTAGCAGAGAACCGCCAGCAACCCCCGATGCGCCACATGCTGATACGGCAGCTACAAGGCTGAGTAGAATTGCTGTGAAGATATCAATCTCAATACCCATAGTGTGTACAGCAGCAAGCGTTAACACAGTGATGGTGATTGCAGCGCCCGCCATGTTGATCGTTGCGCCTAGTGGGATAGATACAGAGTAAGTATCTTCGTCTAGGTTTAGCTTCTTACAAAGGTTCATGTTCACTGGGATGTTTGCAGCGCTTGAACGAGTGAAGAATGCAGTTACGCCAGACTCACGAATACATTGCAGTACAAGTGGGTATGGGTTCTGTTTTGTTTTTACAAATACAAGCAGTGGGTTAACAACAAGTGCGATGATCAGCATTGAACTTAGCAGAACCGCTAATAGTTGACCGTAGCTTGCTAGAGCATCGAAGCCCGTTGTCGCAAATGTTGTCGAAACAAGGCCAAAGATACCAAATGGCGCAAGACGGATAATGAAGCGAACAATATGCGAAACACTGTGGCTTAGGTCTTCGAAAACCGCTTTGGTTGTCGCCGATGCGTGGTGCAGTGCAAGGCCAAGACCGATTGCCCAAGCAAGAATGCCGATGTAGTTCGCGTTCATTAGCGCGCTAACTGGGTTGTCTACAAGCTTGAATAGAAGAGTATGAAGAACTTCAGCAATACCTTGAGGAGGGTTAGCACCTTCAGCGCCAGCAACCAGTGTCAAAGTGGTTGGGAACATGAAGCTCAGTACTACAGCAGTCAGTGCAGCAGAGAACGTACCAATCAGGTAAAGCACAATGATCGGACGCATATGAGTATGCTGACCTTTCTTTTGGTTTGCGATAGAAGCTGCAACAAGAATGAATACTAAAATTGGGGCAACAGCTTTCAGAGCGCCAACAAACAGACTACCTAGTAGGCCTGCATCTTGAGCTGCTGAAGGAGACACCATGGCGAGAACGACACCGAAAACAATACCAGCAAGGATCTGTAGAACGAGATTTCCACGAGCGATGCGGGCGAGCATGTTGTGATTTTGCATAAAATACCTGCAATTGTTAATTTATTATAGTGATGTATCTTTTTATAAAGTTGTACCAAATCCGACTATACACTAGTGGAATGGGCGGTCATATTAGCGAGATCTAAGAGGGTGTCTAGGAATAGTTTACTTTTAGGGTAATTGTTTGCGCTACGTGGTGTTTTTAGAGCTAAATGTTAAATTAATGTATTTTGATTGAGCTATAAATCTACAAAATGACATTTAATAGACTCAATATACTGTAAATTTGGAAATGTAAACGACTATTGGTAAGAACATTGTGTGCATAAATAGTCACACTAAGACCAAATTGAAACAAAAAGCCCCACGTGTTTAACACTATGGGGCTAAGCTTGTCTCAAATACAACTTATAGTCGTTAACTTAAAGGTTTAGTCAGAAGCTTTTTTAAGATTTCGACTTTCTGATTGCACGGTTTTGTACATTTTAGAAAGCTGTTTACTGTTCGCTCTCTGTTCTGCCAATGAGGCTCCATTTCTTGCTTGCTCTCTGAGTAGCTTCTCATAGTTAGAGAATCGTCTTTCAGAAAGCTTACCGCTTTCAATGGCTTTGCGTATTGTGCATCCTGGTTCTGACTCATGACTGCAATCAGAAAAGCGACAATGCATCGCTAACTCTTCCACATCCGAAAAGGTTTCACTTACTCCTTCAGCACAATCGGCGAGTTGTAACTCTCGCATACCAGGAGTATCGAGCAGTAAACCACCCGATGTTAGCAAGTGGAGCGATCGTGACGTGGTTGTATGACGGCCTTTGCTGTCGTCTTCACGAATACCGCCCGTTTCTTGCTGAGTTTCGCCAAGTAGCGAGTTCACGAGTGTCGATTTACCGACACCAGACGAACCCATCAAAGCCACCGTTTTGCCTGTTTTACACCAAGGTGACAATACTTGAGTTGATTCTTGGTCTAGGCTGTTCACTGCTTCGATCATCAGCATAGAATCTAAGCTTTGAACTTGTTGTACTTTGTCTTGGTAGTCGTCACACAAGTCTTTCTTGGTAAGTACGATAACCGCTTCAACCTGTGCTTCATTGGCGAGTGCTAGATAGCGTTCGATGCGGCTTAGATTAAAGTCGTTATTTAACGAAACCACGATAAAAACGGTGTCGATATTGGATGAAATATATTGTTCAGCTACGCGACTGCCTGCCGCTTTACGGCGAAAGAGCGATTGACGGTCTAGTAAACGGTCGAATTGCAGATCAGAGTTCAACATCACCCAGTCGCCAACCGTCATTGCCGGTTGGTTTTGATGAACGGGTAGAACGATTTCGCCTTGTTCTGACGCAAGCGTATAGCCGCTGCGATGGTGCGCGGTAATACGAGCAATGACGGAATGGTCATAGTCTTCGAGTGTCAGTTGTTGTTGGAATACAGGTTGCCATCCAAGTTGTTGAAGTGACATTGGATGAGAAAATGCGTTTTGTGAATTCATGTCTATTTACCCAGACGTGCGAGCTTTCTTTTCTTGTTAGAGCATTAAAGTCTTATCACTGCATTAAAGTCTTATGAGAGCATTAACTTCTTGTGAGATCTCTTATTGTTGATGAGATCAAAAGAGTTAATGAGATCAAAAAGAGTTGCTGAGATTAAAAAGCGTCGAGACGTCAAAAATGTTTTGAGCTTGGGTCGAATTCAAATAGATAGGACCCCGGATTTAGTCATGCGCTATTGGGCATGCAGGTATTGATCACTTACGATCAATAGTAAACCGGGTAAAAGTGTGCGGTCGTCACGGGTGACGAGGTGTTGGTCGCTCGGTATTTAAGTTTGATTAACCAAACAAATTAACGCGCTACTTTTACTGCCAGTTTTAGTGTTTTCATTACAATCATCTTCTATTCTCCTTGGTTATTTATGTGTTCAGGCTTTGAATAAAAAGCGAACTCAGTTTAACAAAAAGCCACGATGGCGAGAAGTCATCGTGGCTTAAATTATTTTATCAATTGTGAATACGATTAATGATGATCGTGATTCATCTTTTTCATGCCGCTCATTACTTTCTTAACCGGCGCATCGAAGGTCTGCGTTTCACCATTAGCGAAAGTCAGTGTCATCTGGATTTTCTCACCTTCTTTTAGGCTGCTTGCTAGGTCGAACAACATGATGTGTAGGCTACCTGGTTTAAGTACTGCTTCACCGTTCGCAGGGATGGTGATCTCTTGAACTTGGCGCATTTTCATAACATCGCCATCCATGATTACATCATGAAGTTCTACTTTACCTGCTGCAGGTGTTGTTGCAGAAACAATAGCGCGATCTTTATCGCTGTGGTTCATCAGAGTCGTGAACACCGCGCTGTTCACTGCTGAAGGCGGGGTTGCACGAGCGTACGCGTCATGAACCATAATGTCGCTACTAGCCTGAGCAAAAGGGGTGAGCAATAAGCCTGCTAGAGCAAGTGCTTTTAACTTCATGTTGTTGTCCTTAATTTTTATGTTTTTGGTCTGGGACCTGACTTTTTGTTCGAACTTTATTAGTTAAGTTCTTTATTTTTCTATACGTTGTTCCTAGTCGTTGATGACTTGGTACGCTAGCGTGTTAACGTGTTGATGGCCTCAACAATTGGCGCTGGCGTCAACGTGTGCGGTACTTTAGTAATCAAAGTACCGTCGGGCTTTAAAAAATAGAAATATGAGCTGTGGTCTAAGGTGTATCCCAACTCTGAACCTTCAAGCTTAGTTTTTCTGAAAATAACACCGTAGTTATGGGCCAGAGTAGTGGTGACATCCAATGGACCACTTAATCCTTCCATCATCGGGTGGAAGTATTGCGCGTATTCATACGAGGCTTCTGCTGCATCACGCTCAGGGTCGAGAGAGACAAACATCGGGCGAATCTTGGCTTTTGCTTCATCAGAAACTTGGTTAAGTGCTCCGGCCAACATAGCCAAAGAAGTAGGGCATACATCTGGGCAACGTGTGAAACCGAAGTAAACGATACGAATTCTGTCATCGGTTTGGTCAAAGATTTCCGTTGGTTGGTTGTCTTTGCCGAAAAGAGTCGTTGCGGAGAACTTTTGTTTTGCAGCGTGTTGTTCTTGAACTTCGTTTTGCCCATCAAGATAGCTTTTGACACCAAAGCCAAGTACAAAAGCGACAACCAATGCTAACGACCAATTTCTACTCATCTTGTCATCCTTATTGCAGGGTTTACAGTATCGACACCATCAGTGAGTTCACCGATCCATGTCATTTTATCTAAAGTACATACAGGTAAAATCACTTCACCTTCATAGGTATTATTGCCAATGCTCTTCAATTGAAAACGCGCTGATCCCATTTCCATTTCTAAACCTGTGAGCGATAACATCAGTGTCTCAGATGCAGCACCTTCCCAAACGACCTTTATCTTTGTGGGTAGAAGAGGTTGCGCGGTTTCGCGATCAAGCGACATTGAAATGGATTCCTGCTCACACGATATGGTTGAAAGCATGCAGTAGTCATCCAAGTTGACTTCGGCAGTTGAGTGCTCCATCGCTGATTTAAACTGTTGAATTGCTTGCGGCCCATAAAAACCTGCCACGAGAGCAATGCCAAGAGCCACCACCTTTAATGCTGGGTGCATGTCGTGTTCTCATCTAATTTTATAAGAGCGGCGATGTTATCATACCCCTCAATACGTGCTTGTATCAAAAAGCAATTTTGTGCGTATGGTAGAACTAAAAAAGCGAAGCCATTGGCTTCGCTTTTGTCTATTTCATCGAGAGGTGAGCTTAGTATTTCTAAGCATTATCCGTTCTAAACGCTTTCCAGAAGTTGGTTGAATGATTAGTCAGCGTTGCGCTCTGCAAATTTCTCTAGTCCTAGAACCAAGGCAATAGCAGCCAACATCATCACAATCGCCATTACCAGCTGAGAAGGCTGAGAGGTTACGGCTTCAAAATCAAACGGTGACAGATTTTCTTGAAGTAGAGGAACTTGCTCACCCTTTGAATTTGTACGCCAGCTGATGGTTTCTTTCCACGGCCAAATCTTAGGCAGCGTACCGATCATCAAACCAGTTAAGAACACTAATGTGAAATCGCGGAATGAGCGCAGTAACCAAGAAAGTACGTGCGAGAAAGTCAGTAGGCCAATCACACAGCCACTAAGGAATAGCGCAAGCACATCGATTTGGAACTCTTTAACCGCACCAAGAACCGGACCATACATACCAATCAATAGCAGAATGAAGCTACCCGAGATACCCGGCAAAATCATCGCACAGATCGCAATCGCACCCGCAATGAGAACATTGATGCTGGTTGGTTCCATTTGCAGCGGCTTAAGCACGGTGATGCTGTATGCGAAGGCAACACCAAGCAGCAAAAACACGAATCGAATCACATCGCGCTTTTCTACTTGCTTAAGAATATGGAAAACCGACACCAAGATAAGGCCAAAGAAGAACGACCATAAAGGAACAGGGTGCGTGACCAATAGCCAAGAGATGAGTTTCGCAAATGTCGCGATGCTGGTGAAAACGCCCGCGAACAATGAGATTAGGAAAAAACCATTGATGTGGCTAAACGCGGCCTTGAAGCCTTCACGTTTCCATAAGCCAAGTACGTTAGGGTTAATTCTTCGAATGCTTTCTAGCAGCGTATCGTAGATACCAGTAATGAATGCGATGGTCCCGCCTGACACGCCAGGGACAACGTCGGCTGCGCCCATTGCCATGCCTTTGAAAAAAGTACTTAAGTAGTTCATTGCTTCATAGAGTTGAGTGTGATTTTGTGCAGTATACAAACTTTAGTGTAAAAAAAGTATGAATATGCCATTGGGGAAGGGCTTTTATTACTCTCTTAATTGTAAGGCAATAAGTTGAACTGAACATTTGCCTAACATTTAAAATACAACCACTTAGTAATTTGTCATTAAGAGCAGAGATGAAACTGATCTCTTATCGATATTGCATCTTGGTTGCATTATGCAAATGCACTTTGCAATTCGCATGACAAATTCATGGTTTTTATGCGATGCAGGGCTTATAAAACGTCGAATAAAAGTTGGCACGCTAACTGCATTATGTACATTGACCCTTCTTAAGCCGAGGGTCACCTAGCCAACTGACGTTGTTAGTGAACCTATTGATTTGTTCACAAATATATAGAGCCAATCGCGATTATTGCGGTTGGCTATTTTTTGCCTGTCGTTTGGTGATTGTCTTTTTTCTTTTCCAGCTCCTACATTTTTAAGCTCTAAACTTCAGATGAAAAAAAAGCCAGCCACCATTGGTGACTAGCTTAAGCTTTTCTCGAATCAATCTCGATTCCGTTTTAGTACCCCATCAACTGCAGCAAGTTCTCCGCCGTGCTGATTGCTTCTTTACGGTTAGCAATGTTGAGCTTTTGATAAAGGTTACGGATGTGAGTTTTGATCGTGGTCCCCGCTACATCGAGCTCTTGAGCGATTTGCTCATTACTGAACCCAGAATAGATCAGACCAAGTACTTGCCATTCACGCTGGGTGAGTGGGCTAGTGCGCACAAGCTCAGGAATATTCGGGTGATTAACCAAGTTCTCAACAAAGTCTTCATCGAAGTGAACCGAGCGGCTGCGTTGGGTGGTTGAGATATCTTTCATGATCTGTTGAGCGCGATGGCGTTCTAAGTCACCTAAGCCTGGCTTGTTGCTCAATTTATCCAAGATATGCCCGATAGTTCCACCGTCGACTAAGAAGTTACCAACCATACCGGTTTGGTTGGTCATATGAAGCGCTTCTTCAAGTAGCACGCGTGCGCTGTCTTCATCGTTAATTTGTGTACGCAACACCGCTTCAACGATCAAGTTTCGGTTGGTGTCTGTAATCAGATGTGAACGCTGCGCTTCACTCTTAAGAAAAATCAGCGCTTCTTCCGCATCTTCATACTGCTCAAGGATGATGTGAGAACGTACGATGTTTCGCCATTGAAGCTGGCAGAAGTGGTTACTTGCCGATTCAGGTCGAACCGCCACGCTTAGCCAATCACGGATTGCCTCTTTATTGCCTTTTACTTGCCAGAATAGAATCAAAGAAAGAGAAGCATTTGCGGTCCAATCTACGTGGTAAGTTGATTGACGTAGCAGGTGTTGAATTTGGTCGATAAACTTCGACGCTTTATCAATCTCGCCACGGCTCAATGAAATTCGAGCCAGCATTGAGTAACTGTGCAGGTGTTTACTTGGTGAGTGGTGACCAAGGATATCTAAGCCTTTGTAGCAACATTCTTCCGCTTCATCTAGTCGGTTCCAACACCAGAAGATCTGAGCGCGAACACGTAGCAAAAATTCATGCAGAGGCACGTATTGAAGCTGATGCTCTTCAATCAATTTGAATGCACTGTCTTGTAGCTCAAATGCAGCTTGAACATAACCTTGAGCAATCAAGATTTCGCTTTGTTGCAGAATCGCCCACAGAGCCTGATGATAAACCTGATACTGACGTGCCAGTTTTTCTGTTTGTTGCATCATCGGTAGCGCACGACTGAGGTTACCCATTACGTGATTCACTTCGCCAACAACCGAGGTTGCGACAATACGGCTACGATAAACAGTGGTGTTCAGTTGGCTTAACGAAAGCTCAGCCAGTTCTAACGCTTTTTCAGGTTCATTGCTGTTGATGGCAACTTGGGCGCGCAAGGCGTTGTATTGCCCTTGCTGCTGAGTATCGAGTTCAATGTTTCGCGCTTGATATTGAGTCTCAGCTTCTTCCAGCAAAGTACCCACTTGGTCATAACGGTGCTGACTTTGTGCAAGCCAAGCGCGTAGCATCGAAAGCTTTGGCTCACTGTATAGTTGATCTGTGGTTAGCTGTTTGATCGCCATTTCTAATGACGAAAGCTCACCTTGGTTGAACATCGGCCAACCGTGCTCAGTCAGGATTTGAATGATCAGTTCTGGATCTTCAGCGCGCTGTGCGTGACGTAGTGCTTGGTGTGGTGTGTTTTGCTTGATCCACGCTTTTGCAGCACTTCGATGCAGTTCAGCTTCTTGCTGAGGAATTCGAGCTTGGCGCTCATGTGCGAGGAATTCACCAAACAAGTTATGGAAGCGATACCAGTTCTTTTCACCTTCAAGCGGGTAGATGAACAAACCAAAACGGTTGAGTGATTCGATCATACCTAACGCATCTTCACGCTGTGTAAGTGCACACACAAGCTCATCGTTGAAGTGATCAAGCACAGAACATTGCATCAAGAACTGTCGGGTTTCTTTGTCTAGCAGGTCGAATACTTCTTCAACCAAGTAGTCCCAAAGATGGGCGTGGTTAAAGTGAGAGAATGACTCTGCGGACTGTGCAAGAGTGCGTTTTTGGTGTTGTGCTTGTAGCGCGATAAGTTGTAGTGCAGAAGGCCAACCTTCTACATAACTACAAATGCTGTCTGCCGTGGTGTCATCAATGCCGTCGGCTACGCGTTGGTTGAAAAAGCGTGTGGTTTCTTCGGTATCAAACGCCAACGAGTCATTACCTAATTCGATCATTAAGTCACGAACGCGCAGGTTTGCTGTACCAAGTGGTGGCGTACCACGACTGGTGACAACCAACGTTAGGTTATCGGGCATGTGTTTGAGGAAGAAGCGCATGGCTTCGTGGATGTCGTCATTGTTGACCAAGTGATAGTCATCCAACACCAGAAAGCACTCGTGATGGAATTCCGACATCTCGGCAAATACTTCACTTAATAAAGAATGCAGCGATGAAAACTGTCGCTTTTCTGCCAGTTTTTGGGCATTCGGACAGGCATTTTGAGTCGCTTTATTAAGTGATTGAAGTAGGTAGTTGATAAAGCGGAAGGCATCATTGTCGCTATCATCAATGCTGTACCAACCCACATTAGGTTTATCTACCAACCATTGTGCAGCCATGGTGGTTTTGCCGTAGCCCGCTGGAGAGCGGAACAACACAAGCTTATAGCAATCTGCATTGTGAAGCAGATCGAGAACCCTAGGTCGTAGGATTGCATTATGTAAGCGGCCGGGACGAGTCAGTTTCGAAGGGATCCACATATCGAAGTTTTACACCTATTCCGTGGCTATGTTCTGAAATATCCCAATCTATCGTTGAGTGTACTCCAATGACATGAGCCTAATTACTTAAGTCTTTACTCATATTACGTGAAGCCAAACGTTACCGACTACGATCCTCCTCAGAAACCTTGCACTCCTGCATGTTTTTGGGTGTCTACGCCCTTTATTTGAGACTTTGCTCACGTTGCGGGTTGATTTGTGAATGTGACTTCGTTCATCCCTACACGGGAATCTATGCAAAAGATGAGAGTTGGAAATTATTTTCGTGATCTGAATATCAGATTTAACAATGACTTTAATCTGGTTAAATAAAAGTCACATCAATTGAAGTTAAGTTATCGAACGGGAGCTTGTGATCTTAGTCACTCCAAGTTTTTGTTCGCAGTCAGAACATGAGAGTCAGATCACTAACCCTAAGTCGGTACGCCCCCTACGCCCTCCCATCTACTCCTAGTCAGTTGCATTAGCGGGAGGATGTTTAGTTTGTGGTGACCATGCACGATATGTCACAGATGAATTAGAACTATTAAAAGCGAGATTTCTGAAATGAAACCAACTCAGCAAAAAACTTTCGATAAAGTGTCATTCCAAGAGAGTGTTAAGAAACATTTATCTGCAACCTACGCAACAACCGTTGAAACAGCAGACAGCCGTTCATGGTATCTAGCAATGGGTCGTGCTCTTGCAGAGCTAACGACTTTTGACCTGCTAGAAACTGAAAATGATGAAAAAATTAAGAACGCGAAGAGCGTTAACTACCTATCACTTGAGTTTTTGATTGGCCGTCTAACAGGTAACAACCTGATCAGCATGGGTCTTTACGAACAGATCACTCATGCAATGGAAGAGCTAGGTCAAAACCTAACTGACCTTTTAGAAGAAGAACGCGACCCATCACTAGGTAATGGTGGTCTTGGTCGTCTAGCTGCTTGTTTCATGGATTCTTGTGCCGCTCAAGAATACCCAACAGTAGGTTACGGTCTTCACTACGAGTACGGTCTATTCAAACAATCTTTCCAAGACGGTCGTCAACAAGAAGCACCTGACGCATGGCGTGGTGTTGAAGGTTACCCATGGGAAGTAGCTCGTCCAGAACTAGCACAACACATTGGTTTTTACGGTCATGTAGACGTTGAATTCATCGACGGTAAAGAAGTTCGTACTTGGGTTCCAGGTATGGAAGTAAAAGCAATGCCTTGGGATCTACCTATCGTAGGTTACGAGTCAAACACGGTTTACCCGCTGCGTCTTTGGGAATGTCAGGCAATCGCACCATTCTCACTAGCTAGCTTTAACAACGGTGATTACTTCGAAGCGCAACACTCGCTAATCGATGCAGGTAACATCACGAAAGTTCTTTACCCGAACGACAACCACGAGAAAGGTAAGACTCTGCGCCTAATGCAGCAGTACTTCCACTCAGCAGCGTCTGTTCGCGATATTCTACGTCGTCACGAAGCCGCTGGTTTCTCTCTAGAAGATCTGCCTAAGCAAGAAACGATTCAGCTTAACGATACGCACCCAACGATTGCGATTCCTGAGCTAATGCGCATCTTGATTGACGAGAAAGGTCTATCTTGGGACCAAGCATGGGAAATCAGTGCTCATACGTTCGCTTACACGAACCACACACTACTTCCTGAAGCACTAGAGACTTGGTCTGAATCACTGATCAACCGTCTTCTTCCACGTCACATGGAAATCATCTTTGAAATCAACCACCGCTTCATGCAAGAAGTTCGTAAAATGTGGCCTGGTGACGGTGAGAAGCAAGCGAAGCTTTCTATCATCCAAGAAGGTTTCCACCGCATGGTTCGCATGGCAAACCTATGTGTGATTGGTTCTTACAAAGTGAACGGTGTAGCTGCGCTTCACTCTCAACTGGTTAAGAAAGACTTGTTCCCTGAGTTCAACGAAATCTTCCCTGGCAAACTGACTAACGTAACGAACGGCATCACGCCCCGTCGTTGGTTGAAGTTCTGTAACCCAGGCCTATCTACGCTAATCACAGGTAAGATCGGTACTGAATGGCCAGCAAAACTTGAGCAGCTAGAAGGCATCGCTAAGTTTGCAACAGACGCGAAATTCCAAAAAGAATTCATGGCGGTTAAGAAAGAAAACAAACAGCGCCTTGCTGATTGGGTTCAAGAGAACATGGGTATCGAGCTAGATACTAACGCTATCTTTGACGTTCAAATCAAACGTCTGCACGAGTACAAGCGTCAGCACCTAGATTTGCTACACATTCTATCTTTGTACCACCGCATTCTTAACGAACCTGGTTTCGAGTGTGAGCCACGCGTATGTTTCTTCGCAGCGAAAGCAGCACCGGGTTACCACCTAGCGAAAGAGATCATCTTCGCGGTTAACAAGATTGCAGAGAAGATCAACAACGACCCGCGCATCGGTAACAAGCTTAAAGTGGTATTCATTCCTGACTACCGTGTAAGCATGGCTGAAATCATCATCCCTGCAGCAGACGTTTCTCAGCAAATCTCATTAGCTGGTAAAGAAGCATCTGGTACGGGCAACATGAAGATGGCTCTAAACGGCGCGCTAACTATCGGTACGATGGATGGTGCAAACGTTGAGATTCGTGAAGAAGTGGGTGATGAAAACATCTACATCTTCGGCCTAGACGTTGATGGTGTTCAAGCACTGAAAGCTCAGGGCTACAACCCTTACGACTACTACAATGCAGACCCACTACTGAAAGCATCCCTAGACCTACTGACTGGCGATGAGTTCACTCCAGGTCAACCAGGCCTTCTACGTGCAACGTTTGATAGCCTGCTAGACGGTGGTGACCCTTACCTATGTCTTGCTGACTTCGCCTCTTACGTGAAAGCGCACGAAGACATGGGCACGCAATACAAAGACCAAGCAGGTTGGGCTAAGAAAGCAATTCTTAATACAGCATTGGTTGGTAAGTTCACATCAGACCGCTCTATCCGCGACTACGTGAACAACATCTGGAAACTTGAAGCGGTTAACCGTTAATACTTCCAAAGTAGCCAAGGCAGTTTCTGCCTTGGCTCAATTAGCTTGTGAGCAAACGAAAGGCTTAAAGGTTTGTCGTTTATCAACAAGCTGCTTACAAACCGATTGTCACAAGCTAATTGATTAGTAAAAATTAAATTAACAACCCTACAAAATAGAAAGCGTCAGAACGTTTTCGGAGAGAGCGATGAAAGAACAAACCGTATTAAAACAAGTCGCAGAAATGGCAAACATTGCCGACAGTTACGTTAGTGCGTGGGGCGATGAAGCACAAGTATCAGACGAGACGATCACGTCTCTATTGGCTTCGTTGGGCTACGATACAAGCAGCGATGATGCACTGCTTAAGTCAGCAGAAAGAAAACACAAAAAAGATGTACTAGACCCAGTTCTTGTCTTGCGTGACGGTGAGCCAGTAGAAGTGGCGCTTAATCTAGGTGTAAGTGCTCGTGAAAGTGAGTTCAGCTGGCGCTTAGAAACCGAGCAAGGAGAGGTACTTGAAGGCTATCTTCAATCTCAAGTCGTTCGTGACGAGCGTGCCGAGGGTGGCCCTTTAGTGTTTGCATTGCCAAGTGATTTGGCATGGGGTTATCACAAGCTTATTGTGAGCCGTAAGCGCCGTAAGAAGCCTTACGAGATGACACTGATTATTACGCCAAAAGCGTGTTTCAAGCAGTCACCAATCGAGCAAGGCAAAAAGCTTTGGGGGCCAAGTGTTCAACTTTACACACTAAGAACTCAGCACAACTGGGGTATTGGTGATTTTGGTGACCTAAAACAGCTTGTTGCGGATATCGCTTCTCGTGGCGGTGACTTCGTTGGTCTAAACCCAATTCACTCATTGTTCCCTGCGAACCCAGAAGGCGCGAGCCCATACAGCCCGTCGTCACGTCGTTGGTTGAACATCCTATACATTGATGTGAGTTCAGTACCTGAATTCGCATTAAGTGCAGAAGCACAACAAACGGTAGGCAGCGCAGAGTTCCAACAGCGTCTACAAAAAGCGCGTGAAGCACACTGGGTAAACTACACCGAAGTGTCTGAGCTTAAGATGAGCATCTTGCCTCTGCTATTCGCAGAATTTAAGACTCGCCATCTAGACAAAAACAGCGACCGTGCACAAGCATTTTTAGCCTTCGTAGAAGAGGGTGGCGATAGCCTAATGCATCAAGCCGCATTTGATGCTCTGCACGGTGAACTGCACGCTGAAGATTCTGGAATGTGGGGATGGCCGGTATTCCCTGAGAAGTACCGTACATTTGACAGCCCAGCGACACAGAAATACATCAAAGAGAACCTAGAAAACGTTCATCTGTACATGTATCTACAATGGCTTGCAGATTGCCAGATCAACGATGCACAGTCTCTTGCTGAAGAGAAAGGCATGGCTGTTGGCCTGTACCGTGATTTAGCGGTAGGCGTTGCGGATTCAGGGAGCGAAACTTGGGCTGACGAAGGTAACCTAGTTATGGATGCGAGCATTGGTGCTCCACCTGATATTCTTGGTCCTTTGGGGCAGAACTGGGGTCTACCTCCGCTAAACCCTGAAGTGCTTCAAGAAACAAGCTACGACGCTTACATCAAACTACTTCGTGCGAACATGAAGCACTGTGGTGCACTGCGTATTGACCACGTTTTAGGCCTACTGCGTTTGTGGTGGATTCCAAAGGGTGAGAATGCTACTAAGGGCGCGTACATCTACTACCCAGTACAAGATATGCTTTCTATTTTGGCACTTGAATCTCACCGTTACCAATGTAGCGTTATCGGTGAAGACTTAGGAACGGTACCGGATGAGATTGTCGACATCCTTGCAGATGCTGGCGTGCATTCTTACAAAGTGTTCTTCTTTGAAACGTCAGAAGAAGATGGTGGTTTCATCTCACCAAAACACTACGCGTCACAATCGATGGCGGCACTGTGTACTCACGATATGCCAACACTTCGCGGCTTCTGGCACTGTGATGACTTAAAGATGGGCCAAGAGATTGGCTTATACCCAGATTCAGAACAACTAGAAACCTTGTTCGATGACCGTCTAGAGTGTAAGCAAGGTATCTTAGATTCAGTAGCATGGCATGGTTTCCTTCCAGAAGGTGTGGGTCGTGATGCGAGCCAAGTGCCTATGGACTCTTATCTTGCTGAAGCTCTTCAACTGCACGTAGCGGCTGGTGGTTCAACATTACTTAGTGTGCAGTTGGAAGATTGGCTAGAGATGGACAAGCCAGTAAACATTCCTGGCACGGTCGATGAGTACCCTAACTGGCGTCGTAAACTGTCAATGAACTTGGACGAAATTTTTGCTCACGAAGGGGTAAATCGTATCGCGTCTAAGCTGACTGATGTTCGAGAAAAAGCAGGTAAGTAATGACGTTGAGTGACTTGAAATTAGGCTGTTTTTTGCTTACGCCGTACGAAACTACAACCTCGGTCACTCAATAATGAATGCTCATCTGGTAGAATAAACCGTCGTTATATTGCCCGCACTAATAGCGGGCATTTTTGTATTATGTTTTTTGGATGTTTGGTTAGGGAGAAACGTTTTGGAACTAAGTTCGATTTCAAAGCAAAAACAAATATATACCCAACTATCACAGGCTTGTTTCACAGACCCATTTGCGTTTTTAGGGCCATACCTACCTTCTGAGCAAGGTGCATTACGTGTGTGGATTCCTGGGGCAGATAAAGTCGAGTTGATTGTTGGAAAGGAACCTCGTATTGAGTTAGCGCGAGAGGGTGAAAGTGGTTTCATTCTTAAGCAAGAGAGAGACTTACGTTTCACTCACTACAAGCTTGCGGTTGATTGGGCTGGCGTAGAGCAGATCATTGATGATCCATACCAGTACCACGATCTATATGCGAGCTATGAAGATCTTCACACACCTAAAGATATGTATCATCACATGGGGGCTCAGTTTATTACGCTAGAGCGTGATGGACAGACGATTTCAGGTACGCGTTTCTTAGTGTATGCACCGCATGCAACTGCGGCAAGCTTAGTGGGTAACTTCAACGCTTGGGATGGTCGTCGCCACCCGATGCAACGTTTAGATTACGGTATGTGGGGCCTATTCATCCCTGAACTTGAAGAGGGCGCTCAATACAAGTTTGAATTAAAAGGGCCAAATGGCGAAGGCTTACCACACAAAGCTGACCCATGGGGTTTCTACTCTGAGCAATACCCATCATTCTCATCTGTGACTTACGATCACGCTCGTTACGAGTGGCAAGACACTCAATGGCAGAACCGCCCTGTAACGCAAAAGCGTAAAGAAGCGCTTTCGTTCTATGAACTGCATGCAGGTTCTTGGAAACGTAACGCTGAAGGTGAATTCTTAAATTATCGCGAGCTTGCGGCAGAACTGATCCCATACTTAACGGGTCTTGGCTACACGCACGTTGAGCTAATGCCAGTTTCAGAGCACCCATTCTACGGTTCTTGGGGCTATCAGCCAGTAGGTCTATTTGCACCGACTAGCCGTTTTGGTTCTCCAGATGATTTCAAATACTTCGTCGATCAATGTCACCAAGCGGGCCTTGGTGTAGTACTTGATTGGGTTCCTGCTCATTTCCCAAGTGATGACCACGGCCTAGCAAACTTCGATGGTACGCCATTGTTCCATGATCCAGATCCTCGTCGTGGTTGGCATCAAGATTGGAACTCGTACATTTACGATTTAGGCAAAGAGCATGTTCGTCGTTTCTTAGTTTCTAACGCACTGTACTGGTTCGAGCAATTCCACATTGATGGTATTCGTGTTGATGCAGTAGCTTCGATGCTGTACCTCGATTACTCGCGCAGCCATGATCAATGGATTCCGAACGCAGACGGTGGCAACGAAAACTATGACGCCATCGCAACCCTTAAGTGGATGAACGAAGAAGTGTACAAGCACTTCCCGAATGCGATGACGATTGCCGAAGAGTCGACAGCGTTCCCTGGTGTTTCAGCACCGACTTTTATGGGCGGCTTAGGCTTTGGCTTTAAGTGGAACATGGGTTGGATGCACGACAGCTTGTCTTACATTCAAGAAGACCCAATCAACCGTAAATATCACCACGATACGATTACCTTCCCACTGGTTTACGCACACAGTGAGAATTATGTATTGTCTCTGTCTCACGATGAGGTGGTTTACGGTAAAGGCTCTATCCATAACAAGATGCCGGGTGATGAATGGCAGCAAACGGCCAATCTACGTGCTTATATGGGTTACATGTATGCGCAGCCGGGTAAGAAGCTGAACTTCATGGGCGCAGAATTTGGTCAGACGGCTGAATGGAACCATGATGACCAACTGCAATGGTTCTTGCTGGATTACGAACGTCATCAAGGTGTTCAGCGTTTAACGAAAGACTTGAATAACCTGTACCGCTCTGAAGCTGCAATGCACGATCTTGATTTTGACCCGAAAGGCTTTGAATGGCGTCTACAGGACTCTGCTGAAGCGAGTATCTTAGCGCACGAACGCATCAGTGAGTCTGGTGAGCGTGTATTAATTGTCTCTAACTTTACACCTGTGCCTCATGAGCATTTCCGTTTAGGTGTTCCTGCAAAAGGTGAGTACTCACTGCTGTTGAATACAGACTCTGTGGACTATGCAGGCAGCGGTTTTGAAGTGAAGCAGACAGCTGAGATTGAATCAGTAGAAAGCGAAGGATTAGACACTTCGATTGAGCTACGCTTACCGCCGTTATCGACCGTTTTTTACAAGCTAAATTAGGTCTATAAGTTGAGCAAGCCATCGCTGCTCACTTTTCTGAAAGTCTAAAAAGGGAACCCTAGGGTTCCCTTTTTCTATTTCAGTAAGCTGGTGAGTGTTACTTGAAATTGGTGAGATAGAACATTGAGCGTCCGACTACCATTTCAAGGATTCGAACTGAGTCGTTGCCGAAACTATCCAACATCTTTTCACGAAATTCGCCGTTCGAGCTGAGGTTAAATTGCTCAGGATTCTTGATTTGCGAAGCATGGAAAAACATCAATTTAATCACGTATCGAAACTGCTCATTATCTAGAGCGGTTTGCCAAGATTGGATAAAAAGCGCTTCCGATGAAAAGTCTAGACTGTCTATAACGATCGATAGCATATGTTCGTGAAGTACTGAACGAATAGCGCGGGTCGACGGATAATAGCCCTGAAGCGTCGTTAAACTAATGCCAATCTCTTGAGCAATCCTTGCATAAGTTAGTGCTTCATGTCCTTCAGCCAGAAAAAGGTTTAGTACGATCTCATCGTAGTTTTTTTGATTTTCTAGTTTCTGTACTTGAGTAATTCGAGCCATTACAAATCTCTATTGAGTGTAACATTCTGTAAGCGAGTATATTAAGAGCTTCTGAATTAAATCTCAAACTCCAAGGGTAAATAACTGGTCAATTTATCGTTAAATATGGTCAGTATTGTGTCATTGGTTCAATTATCAATCAGATTTTGGCATAAACAAAAACACCGCCCTATTGAGCGGTGTGTTATTTAAAGCCTTTGTTTATCTATGCTAATTCAGACAGCTAGAATGGATACCAAAATAACTGCGGCTCTAGAATGCGTTTCGCAATGGCTAACACCACGATAAAAGCGATGACACCTAAACAAACAAAATCGATACGTTTCAAAGGTGCATAGCTATACCAAGTGCGTGCTTTGTGTCGACCAAAACCTCTTAATGTCATTGCGTTAGAGATCTCGTCTGCGCGGTCCAAACTCGAGAAAATGAGCGGGCCTAGAACCTTAGCTACATTTTTGATTCGAGTAATTAGAGGCGCTTTCTTTGAGAGCTCTACACCACGAGCCTGTTGAGCATGCATGATATTGATGAAGTCTTTCTTAACTTCTGGCAAGTAACGCAGTGTTAAGCTGACCGCATAGGCGATCTTGTAGGGAACACCGATACGGTTGAGGCTCGCGGCAAACTCAGTCGGATGCGTTGTGAAGACAAAAATCAACGCTATCGGGAACATGCTCATGTATTTGAGCGTGACAGTGACTAAGTAAAACAGCGCCTCTTGGCTCAACGAGTAGTTACCCGGCAATGTCAGCAATAAGGTTTCGCTGCCGATGAGCTCAGTACCTTGCTGTGGAGCCAGTAGATACATGAACAGAGCATTTAGGCTTAATACACTCGCCGTTCCTAATAACAAAGGCTTGTACACGCGTACAGGCACATTGGTCAGCTTTAGCAGGTATAAACCAGTCACAATAAGCAGTGCAATCAATCTTAGGTCGAACGTAGTCAATACTACGGTCACCCAAGCTAAGAAGATCGCAAATTTGGTGATGCCGTTGAGAGCATGAAGCGGTGATTTTGTATCAATGTAATTGATGCCGAATTTTACTTTTGATGCGTTCATTGAGCGCTTCTCTCGTAGTCGATGAAGTACTGCATAAACGCATTGGTGTCGTCGATTTTCATCATAGTCGCGAGTTCATAAATGCTGGTGGTACAAAGATTTGCACGTTCTAGAAGTGATGGTTGGCTAAATACTTCCGTCATCGCGGCATTGGCAATCAACTTGCTGTCTGCGATTACGATTGAACGTGTGGTGTACTCGAGAACGAGGTGCATGTCGTGTGAGATGATCACAACGGTAATACCCAAATCACGATTAAGCTTTTGGATGAATGCCAGCATGGATGTGTAGTTACGGTAGTCTTGACCTGCGGTTGGTTCATCCAAGATAAGAAGCTCAGGCTCCAGTACCAAGATAGATGCAATGGTTACACGTTTTTTCTGGCCGTAGCTCAGGGCTTCGATCGGCCAGTGGCGGAACTTGCTCAGCCCACATAGCTCAAGAACATGCTCTACTTTTTCTGTGATCAGCTCTTCTGCAATGTTGCGGTTACGAAGACCAAAAGCAATCTCGTCAAAAATCATATGATGTGAGATCATATGATTTGGGTTCTGCATCACGACGCCGACTTTCTGGCTTCTTTCAAAGATAGAAAGCTCAGATAGGTCTTCACCATTTAGATAGGAAGAGCCTGAATCGGCATCGATCACACCCATGATGAGTTTAGTGATGGTAGATTTGCCTGAACCGTTTTTGCCTAGAATCGAAACAAACTCACCTTTGCCAATCTTGAAGCTGACATCTTCGAGTGCGTTCTTCTCGCCGTCGTAAGAATAAGTTAGACCATGAACTTCAAGTAAAGGTGGGTACTGCTTCTCTGCTATCGGGGCAGGGCGCTCAGCAAACCATGCTTGAACAGCAGGGCGGAACCTTTTGTAGTCTAAAGCCTTGAGGTTTGACAGCTTGTCTTCGCTGCTTAGTGGGGCTTTCGCCGCCTTAAGCGCCGACAAGTAAAGCGGTTCACGAATACCGTGTGTATCAAGTAATTCAGAAGCCAAGATTTCATCGGGTGTCGTATCAGCAACGATTTCACCACGTTCCATTAAGATCACGCGGTCGATATCGCGATGTAGGACATCCTCGAGGCGGTGCTCGATAATCACGATGGTCTTGTTGGTTTCTTTATGCAGCTGATCGATGATCTCAATCGTTGCTTTACCCGTTTTCGGGTCAAGGCTTGCTAGAGGCTCATCAAATAGCAAGATATCAACGTCATCAACTAAGATGCCCGCTAACGATACTCGCTGTTTTTGACCACCAGAAAGGTCATGAGGTGAACGCTCAAGCATGTCCGCTAGGTCGACCATTTTTGCCGTCGACTTAACTAACGGGTACATGTCAATGTTCGACATCAACTGGTTTTCGAGTGCGAAAGCGATATCTTCGCCGATGCTTAAACCCACAAATTGGCTGTCAGTATCTTGCAATACTGTGCCTACCTGCTCGGTATAGTCGTGCATCGAAAATTCAGAGATATTCTTGCCGTTGATCTCTAAAGAGCCAGTTACCTCACCTTTAATTGCATGAGGTATTAGGCCATTGAGGCATTGACCTAGGGTAGATTTACCGCTTCCGCTTGGTCCAATAATGACGATTTTCTCTCCTTTCTCTATCCTTAGATTGATATTTTTTAGCGTCGGTTTATCCAGCGACTCATATCTAAAAGAGAAGTTCGAAAATGCTATAGTCATTGGCGCTTATGCCTCAGTCAGGTTGCGGCTTTGTTTGTTGCGTTTAGCGACTGATTTTAGGATCAGGAAGCCCACAACAGCGATCAGAACGGTGTTACCCGCTGCGATGATAGACAGTTGAGTTAAGACTTTAGTAAACGGTTCTGCGTATAGGATAGTGTCTAGGAACGCGGAACAGCCGTAGCCTACAACGTTACCTGCAAGGGCAAGTACCACGAACAATACAAAATCTTTCATTGGCAGTTCGCCTTGTTGAAGACGGTTCTTAGTCATCATCGGGAACAAGCCGATAACCATGCCTACGATGCCTGAGCCTAATACCCAAGTTAACCATACGCCCCAACCAGCAAATAAATCCGTTACCCAGTGACCAATAAAGCCAACCAAGAAGCCAACGATAGGGCCGAACAAAACAGAAAACAGTGCTAGAACTGCCATCGCTGGTTTCAATGTCGTGTTCGCAAACACTGGGACACCAAACATAGGTAAACCACCAATGCCGTACAGTGCCGCACCAATGGCAATAACGACTACTGTTTTAGCTGAAAAGTTCATAGATAACCTCGAATACTGAAAGATAAAGCTTAATAAAGAACGAATATTCGCCATTATTAATATGCGTCTCAATGAGAACGTTTTTTGGGCAAATATAAAAAATAAGGCGCGCATTATACAGTAGAACCCTTCCATAAGGGAAGGTAAGTGTCTAGATGTCTAAAATTCCATCTGAACACCTAAATATCGTGTAAAAAACGCAATTTTACGGTTAATCAAGCAACAAAAAAGCCAGAGCGGGTCTGGCTTTTTCATTCGCCTTAACAATGTGTTAAGCGGGTTCGTCACATATCTACGACCGTTTAGTGGTCTAGGTATAGATAGTTTTGCCAACTCTTCATGCGAATAAGGACCTTACGCATGATAGACACGTGAGTGAAACTGTCAGAATAAACGGCAACTTCAACCGCAGTACCCATCGGTAAATGGTAGTCAGACAGATCATCAGTGATGCTCAATTTAACGAACACACGACCACTGGTACGCAACGCATCAGTACCTAGAAGCGCGCCTCTAGCTTGGAATTGGCTCTCACCAATAGCTGGAATCACTTCATCAATACGTCCTTTGAATATCTTCCCTGGCAATGCTCTAAACAAGAACTCAGCTTCGTAACCCGGTTGCAGGCGTTGTAAGGAGTTTTGTCTGAACGCAGCGGTATAGAATTGTTCTTCTGTGTGAACAAAGGTCATCACAGGAGCTAAAGGAAGCGGTACTGCCATAACGCCTGGGCGCAATGCTAGTTGCGTAACGTATCCGTCAGTGGGAGCTCGAACCACGGTTTGTTCTAAATCAAACTGAGCTTTACGCAATTCGGCCAATAAGCTTAAAACGGCTGTATTCTCGCCACCAATTTCAGACTCTAGGGCAATTTGTGCTTGTTCTAGATTAGCATCTGCCACTTTCACGGCGGCTTCTGATGCCTTGTAAGCTTGTCTGCGAGTATCTAATTGTTGCTCAGTAAAGGCTCCGCTGTCATAGCCGCGCTTGTAACGAGAGAATTCACGTTGGGCTTTATCTCTCTCTGCGATGGCTTTGATTTTTGCAGCCTCAGCTTCAGCCACTTCAGATTCCATTCCAAGCGCACCTTGGCTTGCTTCCTTTACCTTCGCTTCTAATCTTGCCACTTCAGCTTCGAATGGAACTGGGTCTATTTTGAAAAGAATATCCCCTTTCTTCAGAGGTTTGTTTGCCTCTACAGGCACTTCGATAACTTTACCCCTAACGCCTGAAACGACTGGCGTTGTTGAGTAAACTTGATTACCAATTTGTGTGAAAGGGTGGTTATAGTTCATCAGTAGGATCAAAGTACCTATGATGACGACACCACCAAGAACGGCGGTAGGTACTGTCCATTTATTGAGCGGGATATTAAATACTTTGAAGATGGTGATACAAAGTGCCGCATAGGTCATTATCAGCAGTAAATCCATTACTTAGCCTCCTGATCTTGAACGTTGTTTGTCTCTTTCTCTGGAGTGTTTTGTTCAGCACTAGCTTGCTTGAGCTGTACGATTTCTTCCTGAAGGGTACTCACTTGATCGATGAGAATATCGACGCGATGATGAATATCGTGCTGTTCTTCTTCTAATTTAGCGAAGCCCCAACCACGATCTTTACGCCACAGCGTTGCCCAGATCCAAAGGAAGGGCCAAATAGCGTGTAAGGTGAATAGGCTAACCCAGCCTGAGACATGAATAGCATCTTGATGAGGGTGGTTGCGTTCTTTCGCAATTTCATAGGGAATATCGTGAATAACGATGATGCCGTAAAAGATAACCAATGCTACGAAAATCAGTAGACCGAGTGCAAAGTAGTCTAAAAACATAACAGATCCTTGTAATGTTAGATATTAGTTATAAATATACTACGCTATCATCCAAGTAATTGTTATAAAAATGATTTACCGAGTTGAAAATAATGTGTTGTCGCTTCTAATGCGAATAAAAGCATTGATGAATCTTATAAAATCTCATCGCGTTTGAAGAGGCTATTTCGGCTTTCTGGTTGGTATTTAAGCTGAAATGATGACAGTTAAGATTCTAAATGACGGGCATAGCCATAACCATAACAACAAAAAATAAAGGACAAATACGGGTGTATATAGGTGAATTGGCGGCCATTGGCGCTGCAATTGTGTGGGCATGTGCGACATGGATCTATGGGCAATTTGGACATCGCTTCTCTGCGATGCAATTGAACATTGTTAAGGGTGTGGTGGCGTCAGGGATGATGTTGCTGGTGATGCCTCTTATCCCGATGCCGGAGTTTGAACTGAGTACCAACCATTTTCTGATATTGGCAATTTCAGGTGTGATTGGCATTGCGATTGGAGATAGCGCCTATTTTGCGGCGTTGAAAAGAATCGGTGCCAATAAGACGCTGTTACTGGAGTCTTTAGCACCGCCTCTTTCTGGTGTGCTGGCATTAATGTTCCTTGGCGCTGTATTGACAGTGCAAAGTTGGCTCGGTGTCGTGATTACAACACTGGCGGTGACCTTCGTTGTCTTCCAGCCATCAAAATCTGCGAGCGGTGAATCGAATGACAAAGCGCAGTGGGGTGGCATTGGTTATGGGCTTGTGGCGAGTGTCTGTCAGGCATCTGGTGTGGTTATCTCTCACTACGCTCTAGTGGCGGGTGACATTCCACCACTGTTAGGTGCACTGATTCGCCTGACGATTGGCGTATTTGCCGTGATGCTGATTATCCCTTTTGTTGAAAAGAAGCCGTATTCATCGATAAAAAGAGATTTATGGGAAATGACCAAGCTCGATAAACTGTGGTTATTAGGAGCAATCTTTGTCGGGACGTTTCTCGCTCTATGGCTTCAACAAGTGGCGTTGAAGAATGCTAACCCTGCGATTGCACAAACGTTGATAGCGACCAGCCCGGTCTTTATTTTGGTGATTTATGCGCTGAAAGGGGAGAAGGTGTCAAAGCAAAGTATCATAGGCACACTTGCCGCCCTTGCTGGTATTTCTCTGTTCTTTTATCAATAAGCTGCTGGCCTGAGCTACAGAGTGTCATGCCATTACTCTGTACACACTTGATTACGGCCGTTGGCTTTAGCTCGGTATAGCGCTTTATCGGCACGGTAGAAGGTACGTTGAGTATTCTCTCCGTCACGATGCAAAGTAATACCAATACTCACGGTCAAACCTCGCTCCCCAAGTATCTCATGCCAACCGAATTGGAAAATGCGCTCTCGATAATTTTCAGAGTGCATTTCCGCTTTATCAAGGTTAGTGTTTTCAAGGATAACTAAGAATTCTTCTCCACCAAACCTAACACATGAAGCTCCTCTAAATTTAAAGTAAGAACGCAGCTCTTGAGAAACGCTAACAATCGCTTTATCACCCACTAAGTGACTGAGTTCGTCATTGATTGATTTAAAGTGGTCAATATCGACAACCATCAATGCGAAAGGTGTCTCGTGTAGGAGCAGGTCTTTGAGTTTTACGTCTAGCCAACGACGGTTGTGTAAACCTGTTAATGGATCGGTGAACACGTCTTGTTGAAGCTGAGCCACCGCATTCTTGTGTTGCTCAGTTGTCTCTTTGAGCTCTTTGTTCTCTTGTTCAGAGAGAATGAGTTTGAGTTGTAACTCAAAACGAGACAGTCTGCGTAGCTGGCTTGCACCGAGTTCACTGATCGGGATCTGCTTCATCAGATCGGTTTCAATTCGGTAGCCTTTTTTCTCATAGCTTAGCGCTTCTTGAAAACGCCCTTGATTCATACACACATCACTTAGCGAATCGTAGAATCGCTTTGCAAGTACTGGGGACGAGTAGGCTTTCACGCGTTTGTCTGTGCTCGACAAAATCATGCTCGCGTAGTCTTGCTTGCGGGTTGCGCTTAGGCAATGTGCTAGCTCTAGACGAGTCATGGTCGCAAGCCAGCTTGCTTGAGTGCTGTTGGCTGGGTATTGAACCTTAGACAGGCAGCGTAGCGCTTCATGGTATTTTTTCTTAGCGCGCAGCACCTTTGCTTGGTAAAGCAATATTTGAGCTGTGAGCAACTTGTCACTCACCAAAATACTCAGTTCTTCGCACTCATTCAGTAAATCGCTGGCTGCTGTAATGCGATTGAGTAGAAGTAGGCTTGCTACCATATGCAGCTTGAATTTGAGGCGAAGTGAGCGACTGCTTATCGCATGGTCTATGCTGCTGATTTTTTGGTAGTAACGCAGAGCTCTGTTGTGATCGCCATAGGAATCGCACAGGTTGCCCATGCCTAAAATTGCTAGTACATATTCATCGATATGGCCGTGTTCAACCGCGATTGTCGATGAACTGACGAATTCATTGAGTGCTGAGGTGTAATCACCAATTTCAACTAAGCGGTCACTTAAGCTAGTTTTGACTGTCAGAAGATCTTCGATATCGGCAGGAAGGTGGAGCAGATCGAGTGCTCGTCTCAACTCTTCGATACTGGTTTGATTTTGTTGTAACTCGGCACGGTATTCAGAGCTAATGATATAGCAGTGCGCTTGCTCTGTTTGCGTTGTCGAAACGTGCTGACGAATGTGGTTCCAGAAGATGATCGCTTCTTCACCTGACACTGATGAAGGGTCTAAACCGGCGTCTGTGATCTTGCTTAATAGAGTTTCCATTATTCTATTACCTCAGCATCGTCTTCTTCGAGTTGTTCAAGCGTGAACGGGAACGTCAAAATATCATTGAGGCTGACGCTTGGTTTCGAACCTTTTAATCCTTTTCTATGCCATGGATAGATATCGAGCATGGTGCTGAGAGTTTGGAAGGTTTGTTCTGCGGCTTCTCCTTTCTCGGAAAGCATAAGAGCCACACGTTCAGAACTTAGCCTTGCGATGAAGTCATTCTGGTTACATAAAGCATGAGCAATCTCGGTACAGACATCTAAGTAATCAGTATCGACATGATGGAACATAATGATGCTGTGGTTTGAACGTTTAAGCTCTGTCTTGAACAGAACTAACTTTTCCCACCAAAAGGTTTCAGAGACAACGTAAGAGAGGTGCTTTTCAGGATCGTACTCGTGCTGACCGCGAATACGGTTAATCAGTTTTCGCGCTCTCTGCTCTAGCTGGCGTTTTGAACTGCGTGCTTTATCTAACCCAACACGTGTCGTTTGCTCTTTGAGCATGCCGATAGAATATTGACGGTACTTTTTAAAGGCGACGAGCGCGGCTTGGAAGTCTTGGTTTTCTTCCGCCACCAAGGATTGTTGGTAACAGATTTGGCTCAGCAACTCGCCATTATCGAACTCGTTTGCGGATTGTTCTGCGAGCCTCAGTAATTCCGCCGCTTGTTCTGGTCTTTTTCTCAGGAGCTCCAATCTAGCTCGGCTGATGTATGAGTGCGCCTTCATCCAAACTAGGTTGTGTTCAACTGCCAGATTGTGCGCTTTGGCCGTGGCGCGCTCCGCGTCATCTAAGCGTTCAAGACCAAGTAGGGCAAGGCCTCGAAAGTCCCACACCTCTGCATGCCAAGTGTTATCTTTATGGTCTTTTAATGCTTCTTCTGCACCGTCCAATACCGACAGCATTTCAACATAGTTGTTGAGCAGGTAGTAATCCCACGCAAGCAGTATTCTGGCTTTACCCTCTAACCAACCAATGCGGCTGTTGTTAGCCACTTTAACGGCAAGCTGGTGGGTAGAACGTGCAAGTTTATATTCGTGGGTCATTCGCCAAATATTGCCAAGGCCAATGAGGCATTCAATTTGAATTTCGACTTCATCAACCAATGCGGACTGCTCTAAGGCATTGATCCAAAACTGTTGGGCGGAGTAATACTTGGCTTGTCCCCAGAACTGGAGCGCATGTAAATGGAGGATTTCAGGGAGAAAAAGGTCGGTATCTAATCGGCTTTGGCGCTTGTAGGCTTCCTTGATGTATTTTAAACCTTTTTGGTAATCCATCAGGTTCCAGCTACATCTTGCCATTAACATTAATGACTGGATGGCACCCTCTTCAAACAGAACTTGCTCTGATCGGACTAGGCACTGTTGGGCAATCTCTAGGATCACCGATGGCTCAGAGTCGACACGAGTTTTGAGTTTTTCTAATTCTGTTTCAAGAAGGTACTGATTTTTGTCCAAGACTTACATCCATGATTATCGAACATATTGATAACACAATCATTATAAGAGTGTAATTTGAGATAAGCACCAATTATCTTTCGTAGAGCGTCAAAGGAACATCGATCTTTTCTAATTATGGGTGTTACCTCATGTTGTCGCTTTAAAATCAATGAGTTCCCGAATAATTACCTATAGGCTTTGTTGCTATGAAAGTAGTTGCTTTAGAGTTAATGGCAGCTCTGCTACGCCTAAGCGTTGTGCTGCCGTGAGCCCTTGTTTATCTTGGTAGCACAGATTGTGCCAAGCTCTAAATATGTCGAGCAATGGAAGAATGCCCCCAGGACGAAGCTTACGTCTGGGCTCATTAATAAAGCTATCAAATAACAGCTGAAAGCGTTGTTGATAGAACTTAGTTTGTTGAATTGAGGCCGTGTTAAACCACTGTTTTGGTTCTGGATTGTTACCGGTTAGGTAGCAGATACCTTTCTGGTTTTCACCTTGATTCGCAATAGCCCAGCGATCTCGCCACCAACTCATATGAACGATGTCGATCTTTTCAAAACTTTGATCGTCTTGCCAGCCTGAATCTTCCTCTACATACATAAGGTCAATATTTTGACTCTGAATGCGCGGCAGACATACGCTTAAAGCGGCAGATCTTAGTAATGGATCTTGTGGCATATAGATGGCGACATGCTTATCTTCGTTGCACATATCCAACACATGTAAGAAGTGAGCATAAGAGGTATAAGGCGGTCGAATGAGTGCACCCTTTGAAGGGTAGCTAAATGTGGTGAGGTTACCCATAGGGTCCTCAACGTTACCTCTCGCAAGAATCACTTGGTACTGCTGTTCAATGCGCTCTTTTAGTTTGTTAGAGGGCTGAGGCAGTTCGAGGTTCGCTTCTGAAGAGTGCTCCTTGGATACAAAGCGCGCAACATCATCATAAGGGTTGTGGTCGACGTTCCCCGATGGTTCTTCATTTTGAGAGTAGTTAACGTGTTGGCAAAGGATATAGCCAGAATGCGCCTCGCCCGTCGCTATCCACACCACACCGTTGTTACTTTGTGGTTGCAGACGCTGGTAGTGAGAGGCGAATTCGTAATCTTTCGCATGGTTAACCCATCGTGCATCGATCATCGCTAATTTACGACGACAACGGCTCGCGATATGGTCAACATGATCATAGAAAGTCTTTGGGTTGATCTCTAATTTTCGGCAGATTTCACGTACGGAATAGCCCATGAACAGTAAGCCCATGAGGTTCTCTTGAAATTGGAGTTTTTTGTTGGATCCAGACCATTTATCAACGAAGGTTGATTGGCAGTCTTTGCATCGATAACGCTGCCTGTCACCACTGTAGCCGAAGGCATGATAAAGATGTTTATGGGTATGAACCGATAAGCCGAAATTATCGCAATCATCATTACGACAAGCAGGGAGCCCATCGCTGTGAAGTTGTCTTAGGCGATGAAGTTCGCTTAACACTTCACGGTTGTTAAGTAAGGGGGGGAAAGCTCCACATTCACGACAAACCATCGCTGGACGCTTAGGGTTCGCGTGTTGCAAAACATACCGTTTTGCATCGCTCAAGCCAAAGTTGTCACACGCCAATGTTTTACAAAAGTTGAGTTGCAAACCATCCGCATCTTTTGGCAGCTTGTCGTTAGACACGATCTCCCCCTCGGGATTATTTGAGCAGCCAAGCGAGCCTGGCTGCGGGGTAACGCTTTTCAATGTATCTTTGATCAAATCGTTAGATGTTGATTGCTGTCTCTAGAGCAACTTTCATCATGTCGTTGAAAGATTTTTGACGCTCTTCAGAACTTAGTTTTTCACCACGGATGATGTGGTCAGATACTGTTAGGATAGTTAGTGCTTTAGCACCAAGGTCTGCAGCAACGCCGTAGATACCAGCCGCTTCCATATCAACACCTAGGATGCCTAGCTTTTCCATTTTTTCGAAAAGGTCAGCTTCTGGAGTGTAGAAAAGGTCTGCAGAGAATACGTTACCAACTTTAACTGGAACTTCTTGTGCACGAGCTTGGTTTACTGCTTCTTCTAGAAGACCGAAATCAGCGATAGCAGCGAAGTCGTGGTTGTTGAAACGAATACGGTTTACTTTTGAGTCAGTAGATGCGCCCATACCGATAACAACGTCCATTAGTTTAACGTCGTCACGTACTGCGCCACAGCTACCTACACGAATAACGTTTTTCACGCCGAACTCAGCGATTAGCTCGTGTACGTAGATGCAGCATGATGGGATACCCATACCGTGGCCCATTACAGAAACTTTCTTACCTTTGTAAGTGCCTGTGTAGCCAAACATGTTGCGAACGTCACAAACTTGCTTCACGTCATCAAGGAATGTTTCTGCAATGTATTTTGCGCGAAGCGGGTCGCCCGGCATAAGTACTGTTTCTGCGAAATCACCAGCTTGAGCATTAATATGAGGTGTAGCCATGGTCGTTCTCCAAAGTTTAAACGGTAATTATAGGAACAGGATTTAATCAATTACCGATTCTGTTGAATTGAATTCGTTTTGTTGAGGCAATATTAGCGAGTTAGAACGTGGCTCCATGAGACTTTAGTCACAAAATAGGTCTGTCATTATAGTTTTATTAATATTGATAACCAAATATGTTGAAAGCGTAAAGGCAATCGATTTTGTATGGGTAAATTGCAAGCCAATGAGAGGAAAAGGCCCACATATAAACTTGTTGCCTATCAGTTTCGAGACAACAATACGTTGTAGAGACGTTTGATCAGCGATAATCTAAACTTTGATAAAAGACAAACCAAGGATTTGTATGTCGTATTGCGCTAACTCGACGCCTTTGCAGTCAATGAAAACCCGACTACACAGGGCAGCATCGCTTGTTGTAAGAACTACTTTGCTTGCCAGTGGAATAGCTTCATCGTGGGTGTCTGCTGCAACCTTTGAATTGCCACCAACAGAAAGCCGTATTGTTGGCAGAATACAGCAGCATGAAGTGGTGGCGGGCGAAACCTTGGCCATCATTGCCAAGCAATACGATATTGGTTTCCTCTCTTTAATGGCAGCCAACAAAGGAGTGGATCCTTTTCTTCCCGCGGAAGGTTATGTGTTGAGCATTCCAAGTCGTCTGATTCTGCCTGATACCCCAAGAAAGGGGATTGTCATCAACCTTGCTGAGTTGAGATTGTACTACTTTGAGCCCGATAAAAATCGGGTGCATGTATTCCCTGTAGGTATCGGTCGAGTGGGGCGCGATACCCCCGAGATGATCACCAAGATAAGTCAAAAAAGACCGAATCCAACATGGACTCCACCCAATTCAATCCGCAAAGAGTATCTTGAAAAGGGCATTGAATTACCGAGAGTAGTTCCCGCCGGGCCAGAAAACCCATTGGGTGAGTATGCTTTGAGACTTGCTTATGGCGCTGGCGACTATTTGATCCATGGTACTAACAAAGACTTCGGAATAGGTTTACGAGTTAGCTCTGGTTGTATCCGAATGGAACCTAAAGATATTGAGTGGCTATTTGAGCAAGTGAACCGTGGTGAACAGGTCACCATTATCAATGAGCCGATTAAGGTGTCATTAGAGCCTGATAGAAGTGTGTTTGTTGAAGCGCACGAGCCATTAACTCGAAGTGATGGTTCAAAGAAATCATTACAGATCCCTGTGGAACTAAAATGGTGGCTTGAAGACGCAGAACTGCCAAATTCAAAGGCGAAAGCGGTTATCTTTGCTCAAAACGGCGTACCTGTAGAGATAGCACCACCTGTGATTGAGTTTTAATTCGACTGCCTCTTCTGTAACAAGGGGCGTTTTATCTTTTCTCTACTCGAATCAATACCTTCTACTCGAATTGGTATCGCCCAAAAAAAAGCACCACATCCGATAAGAAGTGGTGCTGTCTATATACTGCTTTTTGCGACTTATTTAATTTACAGCTTAATCGCGATTAGATCTCAAACTACTTAGTGTAAGACTCAGCGATGTTATCGATGCGTTCGTTAGCACGATCCGCTTCTTCTTTCGCTGCCATAGCGGCTGCTTCTGCTTCTTGAGCCTTCATTTCTGCGGCTGCTTTGTCACTCTTAAGTGCTTCAACTTCGCTTGTAAGTTGAGCCACTTGGTTAGTTAGTTGATCCATTTCTGACACTGCAGCTTCTTCTGGCTCTGAAGAACAACCGGCTAGAATGAAAACTGATGCTGCAGCTGCGATTAACGTCTTATTCATAAGAACTCCTTGCTTATTTATCATCAAAAGATGCGCTATACATTCTTTATCATATAGTCGCTTCATTAATGATTGTAGCGACTAATTTTTTAACTGCAAAAACAATAACTAAAGAAATTGCTAAATTTTTGAGGTAATTAGCTAAGCATCACGTTCTGTCTCACTTATGAGATGAAGGATTGAGAGGCGACTAAAAGGTGTTTTTGGAGGGCTATCCCTTTGCTAGCAATGCATACAATGTTCTAGCTAAAGATAGATTAAGGGATAAATTTACTGTGATCTCTATCCTTATAAAGTACTTTCGCGGTATCATGTCACGTTAAATTAATTTTATTCAATACCATCATGACTGGAGAGTCCTTTGCACTTTAAAGATTTAGGCTTAGATAACCGCTTACTGAAGAACTTAAAACATTACGACTTCAAGAAGGCGACAGAGATCCAATCAAAAGCGATCCCTGTTGCTATTGCTGGTAAGGATCTATTGGCTTCATCAAAAACGGGATCAGGAAAAACATTGGCGTTTGTGTTGCCAATGATACATAAAGCATTAAAAACAAAAGCGTTTTCTGCTAAAGATCCTCGTGGTGTAATTTTGGCTCCTACTCGTGAGCTAGCGAAGCAAGTTTACGGCGAACTGCGCAGTATGCTTGGTGGTCTGTCTTATGAAGCGGCGCTTATCTTAGGTGGTGAGAACTTTAACGACCAAGTTAAAGCACTGCGTAAGTACCCTCGCTTTATCGTAGCGACGCCTGGTCGTCTTGCTGACCACCTAGAGCACCGCTCATTGTTCCTTGATGGTGTTGAAACGCTAATCCTTGATGAAGCAGACCGTATGCTTGATCTTGGTTTTGCTCCAGAACTGCGTCGCATTGCGAATGCGGCTAAGCACCGTCGTCGTCAGACGCTAATGTTCTCTGCAACGCTAGACCACGCTGAAGTGAACGGTATTGCCAATGAAATGCTAGACGCACCTAAGCGCATCTCGGTGGGTGTTTCTAACGAGCAGCACCTTGATATCACTCAGAAATTCTACCTATGTGATCACCTAGATCACAAAGAAGCGATTCTAGACCGTGTACTAGAAGAAGCTGAATACCGTCAGGTTATGATCTTCACAGCAACTCGTGCTGATACTGATCGCCTAACGGATAAGCTGAATGAGAAGAAGCTTAAAGCCGTTGCACTGAGCGGTAACTTAAACCAGACGCAGCGTAATGCGATCATGAGTCAGTTTGAGCGTGCGGTTTACAAGATTTTGGTAACAACCGATGTCGCTTCTCGTGGTATCGATATTCCAAACGTAAGCCACGTTATCAACTTTGATATGCCTAAGCATACAGAAGAGTACGTGCACCGCGTTGGTCGTACTGGTCGTGCAGGTAACAAAGGTGATGCAATCTCTTTGGTTGGTCCAAAAGACTGGGACAGCTTTAAGCGTGTTGAGCTTTACCTCCAGCAAGATCTTACTTTCTCTGTGCTTGAAGGCTTGAAAGGTAAATTCAAAGGCATTAAGCCTCGTAAACCTACGTTTGCTAAAGGCGGGCCTGCGAAGAAGAAGACCAACACTCAAGTTAAGAAAACGCCGAAGAAACCAGTTAAGCGTGATAAGAGCTTCCACCAAAATGTGGCTGTGGGTGATACCGTGTTTATCCCTAAGAAGAAAGTCGCACCAAAAGTGGACGACGAGTAATCAACTCGCGTGACCTAAAAGCTTAGCTTTGAAAGGTTGATGCAAACAAAAACCGCCGAGGATGGCGGTTTTTTTGTATCTGTACTTTGTGTAAGCCTTAGCTTGCGGTACTTACAGGCGGTAACTCATGATACTCGCTGGGTTCTTCCTAGCTAGAAATTAAACGTCGAGAACGAGTACGCCAAGATATGATCTGCGATGTATTTGTGAGTAGCCGTAGTTGGGTGTGTCACGCCCCAGAATACATAACTGTCTGAGCCATAGGTCGCGCAATCATTAGTCAAGCTGTGGCTTCGCAAATAGTCTGAAGCTGAGCTTCTATTGATATCAAGACAGGCGTCACTCGCGTTTCTAAAGCCATGTTGCTCTGGATTCTCGGTAATGCTAGCAAACAGTGCACTCGCATCAAAAAGTACCACGTTTTTCCCCAAGCCTTGGTAATACTCGGCCTGTGCTTTGATGAACTGGTTAAACTCTAAGATCTTTCCGCGAACTTTAATGATCTCTTGTTCGGTGGAGTATTTGAACTGCGGCGCCTTAGTCGCATCGGGCAATGTGAACAGCAGTATATTATTCGCACCAGATTCCGTTAATCGAATCAGAGCGCTACTGAAATCGGCTTTGACATCGGCGACTTCTCGGTCGTAATTCATAAAGTCATTGAGGCCAAACTCTAAAGTAAATAGTGAGTTTTCCGGGCGATAGTTTTTGGCAACTTTCATGTAGGTTAGATAAGAGGTGACTTGATCATAAACACCAATCAATGCCACGTATTGGTTGGTACCTGCTGCGCCGCCCACTGCCCAGTTATACAGAGGGACATCTTTCGCTTTTGCTAAGTACTCCGTCCAAACTAAACCATTCGAAAAGTGCCCTAAAAACCACGAATCAGCGTTCGGAAAAACCCATTGAGATCCATTAAATAGGTTCCCAGTATCAGAGAGGCTATCACCAAAGGTGACAATGCGATTGATGGCATTGGCTTGAACAGCGTTATCGTTGGTCCAGATCGAGTGATTGTAAGAGAAGCGATTATCTGCGGCAAAGTAGGTGATGTCAGCGGCGTCATGTTGGATGTCGAGCGTCTGTTCGCAACGCTGTTTGATTTCAGATTGAGGCGCATCACTGTAAAACATGTTTTTGAAAGAAACAGAAGACCACCAATATCCGTTTATCGTGTAGTAATCACCATTCTCTTTCTTTGCCCACTTCCAGTCGGTGGCTGGGGAGTCATGAGAGGCATCGGTTCGATACCAACATCTTACATATGAATAGGTCTCTGAGCCTTGTGTACTGAGTACTTGTGCAGATGTAATCGATTCTGGTGTTGGTATTGAGTCTTCAGCGGCATAAGCGCCAAAAGGCAGGGCTAACGTGAGTATTAAAGCCGTATTTTTCATCACTGTATTCTCTTTTATATTTAGATGAGCCAAACAAAAACGTTGTTGTTTGTTTCTTGCTGATAACTGGATAAGTAAATAACTGGTACGACCTATATCTAAAATCAATAATTAACGTCAATACATTCAGGGTTATGGTGTGTCGTTAATGGCATAAGTATCAAGTTTTCAACGAGTTTATGGTTGAAAAATACCTGTTTCCAAACGGTTATTTGTTGAAAAAACTTTGGTTTATTGAGAATTTGGAATTGATATTTGAGTCGGGATATTGAATGAGCAATCTCATTAAGATTAACTAAATATTAATTTAATCAATTGCTTATGGTTTTAGTTTTATCACGATTCTGGTCGTCTGATGTTCATCGCACCTGTTTAATTCAAGTTCGCCATCACAAATATCAAGTCGTTACTTTCTGTTTTATAAAATCATCAACTACGGTTCTTTTACTCATCAGAGGTCTAATCTGTTTAAGGAAAGAGCATTGAAAAAGATATTAATTTGGACGATCGCCTGTCTATCCAGTTTTGGAGCCTACGCAGGCACAAGCGCATCGGCATTAGAAGCCAGTGGATACACAGAAACGAAATATCCCATTATGTTGGTACATGGTCTGTTTGGCTTCGATACATTAGCGGGTGTGGATTACTTCTATGGCGTACCTGAATCTCTAACCAAAGATGGTGCGAGCGTCTATGTAGCGCAAGTATCAGCGACCAACAGCTCTGAAGTCCGTGGCGAGCAGTTGTTGGCTCAAGTTGAGACACTGTTAGCCGCGACAGGGGCAAGTAAGGTGAACCTTGTCGGTCACAGCCACGGGGGACCGACAGCGCGTTATGTCGCATCAGTTCGTCCTGATCTGGTTGCCTCTGTGACAAGTATTGGTGGCGTCCATAAAGGATCTAAAGTTGCCGATCTCGTGCGTGGAAGCGTGTCAGAAGGTTCTCCCGCAGAAGGTATCGCGGTTAAGTTGGCTGGTGGATTAACTACGCTCATTAACCTGTTATCTGGTGGAACGGATCTTGACCAAGACGGTCTCGCATCTCTTGAAGCTTTAACGACGGAAGGCTCACTTGCATTCAATCAGTTTTACCCTGAAGGCGTTCCGACGTCTGAGTGCGGTGATGGTGAATGGCAAGCCAATAACGGTGTTTATTACTATTCATGGACAGGGTCATCCACTTTTACCAACCTTCTTGATCCTACCGACGGAGCGATGACAATCCTTGGCTTAGCCTTCAATGAACCGAATGACGGACTAGTGGGGGCATGCAGCGCGCACTTAGGCAAAGTGATTGGCGACGATTATAAAATGAATCACCTAGACGAAATTAATGGTTTGCTGGGGATTCACCATCTCTTTGAGACCGACCCTGTCACGCTCTATCGTCAACACGCCAATCGATTGAAGCTGGCTGGCCTTTAGGTTGCCTACCCATTTATTAAGACCTTAAGGAACACATAATGAAAAAGACCGCCATTTTGTCGATAACCACGATAGCCCTGATGAGCACAGCGGCGGTCTTTTTATATCTAAAAAAGGAAGACCCAGATTTACATAATGACGAAAAACGAAGCGCTTCTTCATTAAAGGTCGCCTCTCAACAAGATACCGACATCGATAACGCATCAGCCAAAGACATGATGGAATATTTCGTGTCAGGCAATACAGAATTAACCCTTGAAGATATTCGTGACAATGTCGCAAGGCACCACGAACAATCACCAACAGTCATTGTCGATGAGGCACTGTTTACCAAATATCTTGAATACAAATCAGCGTTGACATCTATAGATGTTCAATTCGATACGATCTCAGCAGAAGATTTGCGTTTGCTCAATCAAGCGCTCCTTGACCTTCAAGCTCAGTTTTTCAGTGAGAGCGAGATAAGTATTCTGTTTACGCACGACAATAGAATGAGAGCAATTGCCTTAGAAAAGTTACTTCTGAAACAGGAGGGATTAGAGGATGAAGAATACCAACAAAGACTCGAATCCTATCTATCTGAGCAACCTGATTATGTTCAGTCGAGTCACCAGAATCAGGTGTTACTTCAACAGCTCTCTAGCTCTGAAGGTCTTGATGAGCAGGATAAATATTTAAAGAGAAGCGAACTTGTTGGTGAAGAAGCAACCCAAAGACTCGAAGCTCTTGATAAACAAAGAGCGGCCTTTGAAGACTCTTTAGAGGTCTACTTCGCAGAACGAAATGATGTTTTGAAAGATTCATTCCTATCAGAAACCGAGCAACAAGAGGCGATTGCGCAACTTCGGACTGAACATTTCCTACCAGAACAGCTTAGAAGGGTAGAAGCGATTGAAAGGATCAGAGCTGCTGAGCTCGGTGAATAGAGTCTGGTGAATACAAAAGGCCAACTACTGATGGCTCAATAGTTGGCTTCATAACATTTAGGATAGTTACTGCAATTTATACAGCTAAGTAAGCACTTACATCTTAAGTTTTTATACCTTGAGCTCTACACCTTAAAGTAATCCAACTGCTGCTTTTGCTGCTCGGCTAAGTTAGATAGCTCGTGGCTTGCTGCTGCAGCTTGAGTAATGCCGGTTACGTTTTGGCTTACTAGGCTGTAGATATTTGAGATATTACGGTTGATGTCTGAGGTTACTTGGCTTTGCTCTTCGGCGGCAGAGGCAACCTGAGTGTTAATCTCAGTCATGTCCGTTACCGAGTTAGCAATGCCTGAAAGCGCCGCGCTTACTTCACCAGCAAGAGTTTGGTTGTGTTCCAGCATAGTCAGTGAGCTACTCATGCTTTCATTCGCGTTACCGGATTGAACCTGCAAACCTTCAATGATGATTTGGATCTCTTTGGTTGAATCTTGTGTACGTGCCGCTAGCATTCGAACTTCATCAGCAACCACTGCAAAACCACGACCGCTTTCACCTGCACGAGCGGCTTCGATTGCTGCGTTAAGCGCAAGCAGGTTAGTTTGTTCAGAGATACTTTGAATCACCTCAATCACTTTACCAATCTGTTCAGAGTGCTCTTTTAGCGTGCCCACAACATTTGCAGCTTCGCTTAGCTGAATCGCCATCTGTTCGTTAGCTTTGTTGCTTTCATTAAACAAGCTCATGCTGTGTGTCGCCATTTCGTCAGCTTGCTTAGACGCTGAGTCGGCTTGTACTGCGTTCTCATTAACGTGTGCTGCCGTGCTTTCTAATTGGTTTACAGCAGAAGCAACTTGTTCTACTTCTTGCTTCTCTTGGTCTGAGTTAGCACTTGATTGAGTCATCACAGCCGCCAACTCTGTCGACGCAGAAGCCACTTCGATACTGATTCGAGACAGCGAGCTTACCGTGTCACGCAGCTGTTCAACTGACTGGTTTACGTCTTGCGCTAGGCGTGAGATTTCGTTGTCGCCATACTCTTCTGCTTTAACTAACAAGTTACCTTTTGCCACTTCGCGCATGGTTGCTTGAATATTGCTGATCGGCTTAACAATGATGCCAGCCAGCGTCCAACTGATAATTAGAGCTACAGATAGGATCACTAGAAGCGCAATGGTTGCGGTATCGAGTGTGCTGGTGTGTTGCTGACCATTGATGTCGACTTCTTGAGTCGCAAGCAGATTCAACTTTTTAGAAAGCGTGTTGATCGCTTGCACCATGTCATTACCCGCGTGTCGGTATTGGTCGATTGCGATCTGGTAGCGGTTTTCAAAATCTGAAGAGAGTGATGTATCGCCGTGTTTCGCTCTTAATAGAGGAAGCATGGTGGTGCGAGAAAAGTCGACATAGTGATTCATCGCTTTGTTCATCGCCGCTACTTCATCTTGCATGCCTGGCACTGTGTTTAATGAATTCAGTAGGCGAGTATTCTGATCACGTTTTTGGTTTAGTGTTTCAACCAGTGTTTTTACGTCATCAGCATTGAATAGACTGTAAATCGCTTTGATACGCATGCCATAGCTGTTGTCGACGATTTCGCTGAGTTCTTCTTTATGTATGATTAATTGGTCGGTTGCTACTGACACATCTTTGAATGCACTTTCTAGCTTTTCACCACCGATAATGACACCGGCTAAAAGTAAAACGACGGAAAATAGTACGGGTATAAGAATTTGTATTTTGATTGATAAGCCACTGAGAAGTTGGCGCATGTAATGTCCTTTTTTGAATAAAATAAATAGATGAGAATTATTATTATTAGAATTAATTGGCGATTCTAACTAATGAGACTGACAATTCAATCAATAAAGGCTTTGATTTCGTTATATGCGATAGGTATTTGATATGGATGGTTGTTTATTGTTCGAAATGGCGATAAAGGTGCATCTTTTTATCCATCGTCTTAGGGCCACTTGATTGATAAATAGAGAAATATATTGGTTAGTGTTGGATATAAATAGAGAGGGAATCTAGTTTTTTGGAGCTAAAACGATGGTGAGACCTGCATTCAATAACTGCATCTGATGGGCGCGCGACTATCAATTAGTCGAGTAGGAGAGAAATTAGCCATTAATTTGTAGTTGTCATATAGGCTTCAATTAAGTGAAACACAACTGTCACATTCGGATTCTAAAGTAGGCCTCGTTCAAGCAAAACAACATTACGGCAATAACGCCACTAAAGGAAATTTGTGATGAAAAAGACAGTTATCGGTGCAATCGCACTACTAGGCGCTCTAACAGTGAATACAGCTTCAGCTAAAGAAACTATCTCTGTAGTTGGCTCTAACAGTGCTTCTCCACTGGTTGAAGTTTTTGCAGAAACCTACATGAATAAAGGCGAACCAGTGTTCATCGAAATTCAAGCACCGGGTTCTTCTGCAGGCATCAAAGCAGCAAAAAATGGAAGTGCTGACCTTGGTATCTCTTCTCGTGACCTAAAAGAAGAAGAGAAAACATCTGACCTGAAAGAGCTAGTTATCGCTCGTGACGGTATCGCAGTTGTTGTTAACCCGAACAACGAAGTATCTGCTCTTACTGCTGAGCAAATCACTTCAATCTACAAAGGCGACATCACTAACTGGAAAGATGTTGGCGGTGCTGACAAGCCAATCGTAGCAATCACTCGTGATACTGCATCTGGTACACGTGGCGCATTCGAAGACATCATGAAGCTTAAGAAGAAGATTGGCGATAAGAAAGTATCGGCTATCTCTCAACGTGCACAAGTTGCAAACGGTAACGGCGCACTTAAAGTTTCTGTAGCAAGCAACCCATACGCTATCGGCTTTATCTCTCTAGGTACAGTTGACGAATCTGTTCAAGCTCTAACTATCGACGGCGCTGCTGCGACTGTTGACAACGTTAAGAACGGTTCTTACAAAGTTGCTCGTCCATTCCTAGTTCTTTACAAAGCCGGCGCTCCAACAGCTGAAACTCAACAATTCCTAGATTGGATGGTTGCAGATGAAGCTCAAGCTATCGCTGGTAAGAAAGGCTACATCACAGTTAACTAATCTTAACTGACTCAATCTTAATTATTGCTCAGCCTGCTTTAGGCTGAGCCTTTTCTTTCAACTTTGTTTATTTCGAGCTCTTATTGAGCCACAAAGTTTGAGATTTTATATATGACCATCGCAAATAGTGAAAAGCTTATGAATACTGAAGCGACTCAAATCAACAAGCCAAGTCTACGTGCTAAGAAGCGCATCGACTGGAGAGAAAGAATCTTCCACGGCTTGTTCTTATCGAGTGCTGTAATCGGCATCGTATCACTAGCCGTTATCGCTTACTTTATCGTTGCAGAGAGTATCCCTGCATTCCAAGAGGCCGGTGTTTCTGGCATCGTTCTGGGTGTTGACTGGTTACCTCCAGCTCTATTCGGTGTTGCAACTATGATTGTTGCATCGATTGTTTCGACACTTGGAGCTGTAGTTGTTGGTGTACCGGTAGGTGTATTAACCGCTATTTTTATTGCTGAGATTGCTCCCAAGCGTCTTGCAGATATTATTCGTCCAGCAGTTGAGCTTCTAGCGGGTATCCCGTCGGTAGTTTACGGCTTCTTCGGTCTAGTAATTATCGTTCCAATGATTCAGAACATTTTCCAAGTACCAGCAGGTAACACTATCCTGGCGGGTATCATTGTTCTGGGTATCATGATTCTTCCTACCGTTATAACGGTTTCTGAAACTTCGATTCGTGCTGTACCTCGTACATACAAAGAAGGTTCACTTGCACTGGGTGCTTCGAAAATCTACACGATTTTTAAGCTACTCGTTCCTGCTGCACGTTCAGGCATTATGACTGGTGTGATTTTGGGTATCGGTCGCGCACTTGGCGAAACGATGGCTATCATCATGGTTATGGGTAACGCGCCAGCAATGCCAGAAGGCATTTTGGACTCTGCACGTACGCTAACAGCAAACATTGCAATTGAAATGTCTTACGCAAGTGGCGTTCACGCTAACGCACTGTACGCAACAGGTGTTGTACTTCTAGTGTTCATCATGATGTTAAATGGTGCTCTACTTTATCTTAACCGTGAAAAAGCGAAGTAGGCGAGGATAAGTAATATGGATCGCGTAAAACTAAAACAAGCACGTCAAACCAAAGATAACATCCTAAAAGGTTTTATCTGGGCAGCTGCAGCTGTAACCGTTGGTTTCTTATTCTGGATTATTTGGTACATCCTATCGAACGGTCTGCAATACGTAGATTGGAACTTCATCACTGACGATTACACTCGTACTGGTCAAGAACGTGGTATTTTCCCAATGATCATTGCCACGATCTACATGGTAATTGCATCGATTGCGGTAGCCGCGCCACTAGGCATCATGACGGCGATATACCTAACTGAATATGCGAAAGTAGGTAGCCGATTGGTGAAAGTGATTCGATTCTGTACTGAGTCGCTAGCTGGTATTCCATCGATCATCTTTGGTCTGTTCGGTATGACCTTCTTTGTTTCGATTCTTGGTCTTGGCTTCTCGATTCTGTCGGGTGCACTAACGCTAAGTATCCTGATTCTTCCTGTAATCATTCGTACTACAGAAGAAGCATTGATGGCAGTGCCACAAACTTACCGTGAAGGCTCATATGGCCTTGGCGCTTCAAAAATCTACACTATCTGGCGTTTGATCTTACCAAGCGCAATGCCAGGTATCTTAACTTCGGTCATTCTTAGTATTGGTCGTGTAATTGGCGAATCAGCACCTGTATTTTTAACAGCAGGTATGGTGGCACGTGTTCCTGAGTCGGTATTCGATTCTGGCCGTACACTAACGGTTCACCTATATAAGCTGACAACAGAGCTATTTACTATCGATGAGTGGAACCAAGCCTACGGCACGGCGACAGTCCTAATCGTACTGGTTCTCTTGATCAACATGGTTACAAAACTGATTGCGAGACGCTTCAACACGGCAACTTACTAAGCCCATTAGCTGGCTCATCAATAAAGAGAGCCCCGTGATAAAGAAAGCATCAAGCTAGACACGAATTTAAGAACTTAGAGATTACGAAAATGAACAAATTTGATATTGAGAACCTAGATCTGTTTTACGGCGACAACCAAGCGCTTAAATCTATCAACCTGCCAATTCCAACTCGTCAGGTTACAGCACTGATTGGCCCATCTGGTTGTGGTAAGTCAACGCTACTACGTTGTTTGAACCGCATGAATGACCTAATTGAAGGCGTTACTATCAAAGGAAAGCTGGATATGGATGGCACAAACATCTACGGCAATATTGATGTGGCTGACCTGCGTATCCGCGTAGGCATGGTATTCCAAAAGCCAAACCCATTCCCAATGAGCATCTACGAGAACGTGGCTTACGGCTTACGTGCTCAAGGTATCAAAGACAAGAAGCACATTGATGAAGTAGTAGAAAGCTCACTGCGCAGTGCGGCACTTTGGGACGAAGTAAAAGATCGTCTTAAAGCACACGCATTTGGCTTGTCTGGTGGTCAGCAACAACGTCTATGTATCGCTCGCACCATTGCAATGGAACCGGATGTAATCCTGATGGATGAACCGACATCGGCTCTTGACCCAATCGCGACGCACAAGATTGAAGAATTGATGGAAGATCTGAAGAAAGACTTCACTATCGTTATCGTAACGCACTCAATGCAGCAAGCACGTCGTATTTCAGACCGTACTGCTTTCTTCCTAATGGGAGAGCTTGTAGAGCATAACGAAACTAGCGTTATCTTCAGTGAGCCAAAAGATGATCGTACTAAAGGTTACGTAAACGGTGACTTTGGTTAATTGATTATTCAAGTGCTGTGTTTGGCCTTTTAGCAAAACCAGCACGCTAACTGATACGCAGGTTAGATAATCGAATAGATCGACAGAATTATCACTATAACTATAAGCGATGGAAGTTTTGCCCCACTTTAGGTGGGGCTTTTTTATGCATTTAAAAAAGTCCCAATGTCGATGAAATTTTGGGCAGGAAATCCCATTTTTGTAGTCCTTCTCATGCTTGTGATAATGTAAAAAGTGAAATTGCGACCCGCTTAACATCTCATTTTTAGTTACATTGATTGCATATCAAGGCTTCTGTATTTTTGCTGTATTCTCAATAACCAATGGACGGAAGCTGTGCCTGTTAAAGCCTTTGCAAAACAAATATCTGCTACGCGCGATCACCGTTTGTTGGCAGAGTCTCTTTTCGACTACTTGGCTAAGGTGCTTGATCCTAAAGGGGTTGGGATATTTGCTGAGCCGATACCGGAAAGCGATTCGTTGCCGTTGTTTTGTTACGGTGAATTAACCCCTCTTGAGAATTACCCCTCTACATTTTGGCCTTGGGTTTCACAGTTTGATACCGCAGACGGTGTTTTACCTATGGCAATTAATACTTGTAACTGGGATCACATAAAAGTGCTCGGTGGGGAGTCGTTCATCATGATGCTCGACAATGCGCCTGCCTTTAGAACTTATTTAATTGTTCAAAATTGCGATGCCGAAAAGATCAATCAAACCTTCGACCAAGATCTAGATGTTCTTCAACTTGCAGCCGCTCGCTGGCAGTGTATTCGTGCTGAGAAGAACGCGGCACTGGAGATCAAGCACAGAGACACACGTGAAGCTCAATATCTTGATGAGATTAAGCTTCGTGAACTGTTTGTAGAGAATATGAAGTTGGTTCATCAGGTGGCGTTAGAGCTTTCTAATCCCGAAACTTTAGATGCACTCTATAAAGCATCAGTAGAAGCCGTACGCGATCGCCTAGGCTTTGACCGTGCGATCTTCATGTTACTCGATATGAAAAAGCGCTGTTTTAGCGGCACTTATGGTACTGATGAGGCCGGTAAAACCAACAGCGAACATCATACCCAGTACGACTTGCATCAACTCGAAGCGGAATACATTGAAGCGTTGTCAGACAATCACACCAACTTGGTTATTATCGAACAGGCACCTCTCTACACCGAAGGAAAAGTAGTAGGGCAGGGCTGGAATGGAATGTTGATCTTACGTGAAGGTGATAAACCCGTCGGTTGGATTGCAATGGATAACTACATTCACCGTTCACCAATTACCAATTACCAAAAGCAGATGCTTGAATCCTTTGGTTCTCTGCTTTCTCAAATCTACATCCGCAAACGGCAAGAACAGAACATCCGTATGTTGCACTCAAGCATGGTGGAGTTGTCTCGCTGCGATAGCGTCAGTGAAGTGTGTAAATCGGCGGTGAGCTTTGCGATTCAGCATTTAGGCATCGACCGACTGGCCGTTTTTCTAACAGATAAAAATTGCAGTTACATGCAAGGCACGTGGGGCACTGACATAAAAGGCGACATTGTCGATGAATCTTATTATCGCTCAGAGTTGGTGGAGCGTGACATTGTAGCCGCCGCTCGTGCTTGTCCTAACCAAGTTGCGTTTGAAGAATCAGTCCCTATTTATCACGATTTTAATATTGTTGGCGTCGGTTGGACGGCAATGACCATGCTCACTACAAACACGGGTGAGCCGATTGCGTTTATCGCTGCTGATAACTTGTTAACTCGTAGCCCATTAACCTCACAGCTTCGTGAAGTAATCCGTATCTTTGCTTCAAGCCTTGCTGAGGTGCTGCAAAGAACCATGGCTCAAGAGGAGTTGAAGAAGCTCAATGAAACTCTGGAGCAGGAAGTTAGTAAGCGCACCCAAGAGCTAGAACTAGCCAATGAGCAACTGGATATCATTTCTAAACTAGACCCTCTGACACGCCTTGGAAATCGTCGTATGTTGTCGCAAGTCTTAGAAGATTTGAACTGCGACGATCAAGGTACCTTTGCTACTCAGCATGAAATTACATTTGGGTTGATCCTCGTCGACTTGGATCATTTTGGTTTGTACAACAGCGTCTATGGTCATACTGAAGGGGACGCAGCTCTGCGCACCATCGGCAAGATACTTAATGCTCATGTTCATAGTGATAAGGAAACCTTCTGTCGTATTGGCGGAGAAGAGTTTATGTTGTTGATGATCGGCACTCATCACTCTGAAACGAAGCAGCGTGCCGAGTCGATTAGAAAATGTATTGAAGAGGCGAAGATCCTACACTGCGAAAGTAGCACTAGCCCATACTTAACTGCATCGGTTGGATATGCATCGATAACTTCTGACCAGCACCAATTTGATTTTGACCTGCTTTACGGCAAGGCAGATAAAGCCCTGTATCAAGCCAAGGACTCGGGGCGAAATAGAATCGTCTCAGCCTTGAAACGAAAAAAGGTCGCAGTTTCAATTTCCTAGTTCGGTATTATTTCTTCTTATCGTAAAAACGAACAAAGCCGTGATGCTCACAAGGTGGTCATCACGGCTTCTTTTTTTCTACCAAATTAGACTTTTCTAATTAATTAAAGCGTTTCTAGTGAGCTTTTACGCGTTTTGCTAGAGACTCGCTTTGGCTTTTTAACTGCTTTGATTGCCTCAGAAGGATCCCATGACGGGTTTGTCGAGCTAGCTTCACCATAAAGGCTTTGGTTTAGCTTACTTAGCTCGGCTTCAACGGCTGCTAACGTCTCATCACTCAAGTCTGGGTTTTCAGCTTTCCATTGCTCAAACAAGGTTCTGGTCTTCACACCATCTTTCGTTTTAAGAGCTTCAATAAGCGCTTCTGCTGTATCTGATTGACGTTCAACAGTGTGTGTTGGTTTTGTCGTTACACCACGGCGTGACCAGAAGTAGAAAGCCATTGCTGAGCTAACCAACCATAAAACAGCAAACAGAGCGGTGAGATAAGGCCAGAATCCTGGGTTATCAACAGTCACAACCGTTGGGTTCACTTGTTGAGCTGGTGGTGCTGTAACTGGTGGTGTGCTAGACGTCGCACGGTCACTTGCTTTTACCGCTAACTCTAGTCCAAATGCTTTACTGGTTTGCTTCGATTGTGAATCGGTGTTGAACCAAGCTTGAGAGACCTTCGGAAGCGAGATATTTCCAGCTTCTTTCGGGATCAATACCTGCTTGTAAACCACCACAGCATCGCCTGACTGCGTTGTGCCAAATTGCGGCTTTTCTTCATATACACGAACCGATTTAGGGTAGGTGATATTCAGCTTCGGCAGTTGGTGCTGGGTTAGGTTGCTAGCCGTCATAGTAATGGTACGAGTTAACGAATCACCCGCTTCCATTTCAATGGTTTGCTTGTCGCTTTCTAAACCATTGTTACTGGTTAGCTCGTTACCTTGGCTATCAGACCATTTTTGAATCAACTTGAAGTTCGATGTTGGTAACCACTCACCTTGGTAGCCTTTTGGCACCTCTTTGACGGTTACATCTAGGGTTTCAACGGGAGTGTCGAGTTGAAACAATCGTGTTGTGCTTGAGTTGTTGGTCGAATAGACAACAGCTCCAGTCAGCTTCGGTCCGTTCAGCTTAAACTGTCCGGCCTTTTGTGACGAGATGCGGAAAGACTGTTGAACGACCGTCACTTCTTGTCCATTAAGGACATCTTGAAATTGCTTTGATTCACCAATAGGTTCCACGTCTAAGCCCTGTGAGCTCGGTGGCGCTATTTTAGGATCTTGCAGCCTTCTTGGGTCAGCTTTAATGATGAGTTTTACATCAAGTTCAGCGACTTCTTGTGGATATAGCGAGTCTTTACTCAGATTAAGCTGGAACTCAGCCATATCATGTTGAGTGGGTGCAGCTTCATTAACGGCAACATTGATGGTGATTGGCTTAGTTTTCGCGCCTTCAATATCGAAGCTAGGAATCTGAACCTTGCCCAAACGAAGAGGTGCAAGGCTGATGTTCCATTCACTTGACACCGAACGGCTACCATTGACGATTCGCATCGACGTGCCAAAGCTTGGTGTGCCGACATAGAAATCCTGTTGGAGCGCTGTTAGATCTAGAGCATCAGAGGAGACCTTTTCATCGGTTGCGACTCTAAGAAGGAACACTTCATCTTTGGTGACACTGTTATGTGAAACACTCGCCACGGCGTTTGCAGCCAATACTGAGAAGGACGAGAAAGCTCCCAACAACAATGTTAGGAGTACGGATAAAAATGGCTTGTTTAGAAATCGCATGGTTACCACTTTTTGTTCTGGTTGTTAGGAGCACTTTTTTGTCGTGCTTGTAAAATCATTTGCGCTTTAAGCAGTTGGCTCGGGTCACGGGCGCTTTCTACTTGCTCAAGTTTTCGCATGTCAGGGTCGCTCGACAGAGGTTGATCTGAGGTTTGTGCTACAGCTTGCTGACCACTTTGCTCACTATCTTCTTTTGAAGCTTGTCGTGCGCTAGCACTTTGAGGTGTAGCGCCTTCTTGGTCACTCTGTTTCGGCTGATCACTCTTACTTTGTTGACCGGCTTGCTTGTCGTCTTGTTTAGACTTTTCAGAGTCAGAGTGATTTTCAGGTTGGCCTTGAGATGAGTTTTGGTCTTGGCTACCGCGTTGATCTTGGTTACTGCTTTGATCTTGCGACTTGCCACTGGAACTTTGTTGTTGATCCTGAGAGCTTTGCGAAGAATCATTTTGCTGACCTTGCTGACCTTGCTGACCTTGCTGACCTTGCTGACCTTGCTGACCTTGCTGACCTTGCTGACCTTGCTGACCTTGCTGACCTTGCTGACCTTGCTGACCTTGCTGGTTTTGGTCTTTCTGGTCTTTGGATTCAGAATCGCCTTGCTGTTGCTGTTGCTGTTGCTGTTGCTGTTGCTGTTGCTGTTGCTGTTGCTGTTGCTTCTTCTGGGCTTGTTCGACGACCTCTAAGTTCTTCTTGGCATAAGCATGCTCAGGGTTGCTTTCAAGAATACGTTGATACTCTTGTATCGCTTGGTCGTACTTACCTTGTTGGGCTTGGGCGTTAGCAAGGTTGTAGCGAGCATCTTCACCAGAAAGGTCTTGCAGCGTCTGCTCTGCGGCTTCGAAATCACCGGCTTTGTATTGAGCAATGCCTTTCCACTCTTGTTGGGTGAACTGTTCAGCAGCTTGTTGGAAGTCCTCGTCCTGATACAGCCGATAGCCTACTTGATCATCGGTTTTCCACGGGTTCGCAAACGCAGTATTTGGTTGGCTAAAAGAGATAACTCCAGCTAAGGCACACCAAATAACCCCTTTCCTGAATAATCCAAGTGCGGGAAGTAATAGCAAAGGCAGTAACCAGAAGCCGTTGTTCACTCTGGTGTTGAGTGAGTTGTTGGTCTTGGTTACTTCCGATGTTGTTGCAACGCGGTCGAGGTAGCTCGCGATGTGTTCAACATCTGAGTTATCAAATTGAACTTCAGTGAACGTGCCACCATAGCTGCGTGTAAGCTCGCGCATGTTCTTCAAGTTGGTTTTTGCCACCACGGTTTGTCCTGAGTCGCTTTGCAGCATCGACCCCGTAGGTAACGAGATTGGCGCACCGCTTTCACTCCCTACAGCTAGAATCGACAATGTCCAATCGTTGCCAGAGAGTAGCGAGTCGATCTCTTTCTTCTCTTGAGCATCAATATCGTCAGCAATCAGAACTAGATCGCCTCGGTAGATATGAGCGCGAGTCATCATATCAATCGCAAGCTTAACGGCTGATGCGGCATCACCGCCTTGATAAGGCATGATATCTGGCGATAGGTTAGGCACTAGGTTCTTGATGGTGTTGATGTCTGACGTTAGCGGGCTAATGGTGTAAGCATCTCCAGCATACGCCACCATGCCTGTTAGCCCTTCCTGCCACAATGAAAGCAGATCCAGAGCCTTGTATCGCGCTTGAGTTAAGCGATTTGGCTTAATATCGGTGGCATACATAGACATCGACATATCCATGATCACAACTCGTGCCTGCGTTTTTTCAAAGCTCGGCTGTTCGTTTTTCTCGAAGCTTGGTCCAGCTAATGCAATAACGCCGACCAGCCACCAAATACCGAAGTAAGTACTGCGATTTTTCGATGGCTTACTCGATTCTGGCGCCAAGTATCGAGCGATGTGTGACGCGAGTAATCCTTGTTTGGATTGTCTCTTGCTCAGCCACCAAATAGCGGGCAGCACGGCAAGCGCCAAGAACCAATATGGGTAGATAAAAGTAAAGTTAGACATTGTTTCTCCTAATGGCTAACAGCATAAATGCGAAGAACATTACCGCCGACAGTGGCCATACAAACCACTCTTGTTGCGGTCGCCAGATCTTAGTGGCGTTCGTCACGGGTTCTAACTGGTTGATGGTGTCGTAAATCGTCGCTAACTCTTTGCTGTCACGTGCTCGGAAGTACTGACCGCCAGTGCGTTTGGCAATTTCCATTAGTGTGCGTTCGTCCAAGTCTTGAGCAGTATTGACCTTACGCGTCATGAAGAACTCTTTGACCATCATCTCGCCTGCACCTACACCCACGGTGTAAATCGTCGCGTCGTATTTCTTTGCAATATCCGCGGCTTCTAGCGGGTCTAATACCCCGGCCGTATTACTGCCGTCGCTGAGTAGAATCATTACACGCTGAGGGGCGTCACTGTCGACAAAGGTTTTGGTGGCAAGGCCAATACCATCACCAATCGCGGTTTGAGTACCGATAAGCTTTAACACCGCTTGATTGAGTTGTTGTGAAAGCGTATCTCTATCTAGCGTAAGCGGAGTCTGCAAGTAGGCGTGATCGGCAAATAGCACCAATCCGACTCGGTCGCCTTTACGGCGCTCAATAAAGTCACTCAATACGCGTTTCACAGCCGACAAGCGGTCGATGTATTCGCCATTGAACTGCATGTCTTCTTGGCTCATCGAGTAGGAGAGGTCGACAACCAACATCAAATCACGATGCTTCGGTTGAAACTCCACCGGTTCGCCATACCATACAGGGCGTGCGCTCGCCGTAACCAGCAGAAGCCAGATAATCACGGACAACGCCTTTGGTAAGCGACTGCTCGGTGTTTTGGTATTACTGTCTTCGGGCAAAAATGGAAGCCTTAGGGCATTGCTTGATTCTGACTTTGGTGAGAAAAAGTAAGCGAGCAACGGCAGTGGCGCGATGAAGAACATCCACCACCAAACGAACTCGATGTTTAGCAAGTCCCTGCTTAGAAACATAGTGCTTAGAAAATCACTCATAACGACCTCGCTTAGGAGGAAGGGCTTTACGAAGCCATATTTCGCAGTCATTAATCAATTGCTGTTGAGCCTTTTTCTGTTCGTCGTTCATTAGGGCTACATCTTGATAGAGCGCTTGTTGCCACTGGGATTGTTTTGCTACAAACAACGGCTTTTTCAATTGTGCGTCTAAGAACTTCAACCAATCATCGCCTGCTAGACCTGCCACTTTTTCTCGTGGGAAGTAGCTCAATGCTGCCTGACGAAGGATGCGTTGTGCTTCGCTCGGAGACAAGCGATTTGAAGACTGACTATTACTAAAGTAAGACAGCGCTTCTTGCTTCGTCTGTTGATTGTTTTTTCTACGTTTCAGAATGAAAAACGCCAAGGCAATCAGGGTAATGGCTGTGATAATCACTACCCACCAGCCCCACGCCAAAGGCCACCAAGTCGGTGCGTCTGGCGCAATAACCGGACTTAAATCTAAGGGCTGTTTCATGACTGAGCTCCTGATATCTGGCTCATGAGTGACTGCGCACTCGACAGCGAGCTATAGGGTATAGCGAGAGACAAACCCATCTGTTGCAGCTGCTGTTTCTTAAGCGAAAAAGCATGGTTAAGCTTTTGCTTTTCTTTATTAGAAGAGAAATTAAACCATTGAGTTTTGCTGCCATCGGTGACCTGTTTGGAACCTTTATAGGCGGTTTCACCTTGCTCTAGCGGATCGTAGAAATGCACCAGACGTACTCGATTGTGCCTTCGAATTTGACTGATAAGTGAGTAGTCACTTTCTTGGTAACGCACAAAGTCACTGAGCATAATAATATCGCTTCCTTTAGGGCAAAGCTGGTGCAGAGATTTCAGCCCATGCTCTAAGGTCGTGTCATTATGATTGTCGTGATGAGTCAGCGCTGCATTATTGATTTCTATGACTTTTTGCAAAATACGCAGTGGAGCATGGTTGCTTGCACTTGGCTTAATCTCAATGACCTCTTTGCCAGTATCGATCACCGCGCCAATTCGGTCTTTTTGAGCCACAGTGAGCCAGCACAGTTGGCTAGCAAAGTGTGCAAGTTGAACCGATTTCAGCAACAAGGTTGAGCCGAAAATCATACTGCTTGATAGATCCAAGAATAAAATGACAGGCTGCTCTCGTTCTTCAGAGAACAGCTTGGTATGCGCTTTGCCCGTTCTGGCTGTTACACGCCAATCAATGCTGCGAATGTCATCTCCCGCTTGATATTGACGAACTTCAGAGAAATTCATTCCGCGACCTTTGCGGTTGCTCTCGTGTTGACCGTTAAGCTGAGACCAAAGGCTCTTGGCTGGAGGCAACCAGCGAACAGACTGCGCTTTGTATTGCAGCAGCTCATCTAGATTCAACGTGACACCGTCACTATGGTTGGGTAGTTGATTATTCATGCGCGTATCCCTATGCGCTGCCAACCAATGAAATAAGGTGTGCGATCACTTGGTTTGCGGTGACACCTTCAGCTTGTGCGTGGTAGCTGCGCAGAAGACGGTGGCGTAACACAGGGAATGCCATCGCTTGAACGTCTTGTGGAGTGACGTAATCTCGTCCTGCAAGCCAAGCGTGAGCGCGGGCACAACGGTCTAACGCAATGGTTGCACGCGGGCTGACACCCATGTCCAACCATTGATCAAGTTGGTCACTGTATTGCTTAGGTTGGCGAGTCGCCATAACCAGTCTGATGATGTACTGCTCAATGGTGTCTGCCATGTGAATGTTGAGCACTTCTTGGCGCGCTTCAAAGATCGTTTGCTGAGATATCTGTTGTGGCTGAGTTGATTCGTTGCCTTGAGCCTCACCACGGTTGAGCCGTAAGATCTCCAGTTCGCTTTCCATATCTGGGTATTCAACTTCTAGGTGAAGTAAGAAACGGTCTAACTGAGCTTCCGGCAGCGGGTAAGTTCCTTCTTGCTCAATTGGGTTCTGTGTTGCCATTACCAAAAATAGCTCAGGCAGCGTATAGGTTTTTCGACCGACAGTAACTTGTTTCTCTGCCATCGCTTCCAGCATTGCCGCTTGAACTTTCGCCGGAGCACGGTTGATCTCATCCGCTAGAATCAATGAGTTGAAAATCGGGCCTGATTGGAAAGTGAACTCCCCAGTCTCAGGACGGAAGATGTCGGTACCCGTCAAATCAGCGGGCAACAGATCGGGAGTGAATTGAATACGATGGAAGTCACCCTCAACACAATCAGCCAATGATTTTACTGCGCGAGTTTTTGCTAAGCCGGGAGGCCCTTCAACGAGGATATGACCATCTGCTAAAAGGGCGATCATCAGTTGCTTAACGAGCTCTTTTTGACCAATGATTTGAGACTCTAGATAGTTTTGAAGGACTTCGAAATTTGTTTTGTGCATTTTGGACTCTCTGGGTATCCATTTGATTTTTATTTTGAGTATTGGTCACTGATTTCGAGGAAAAAGTTCCAGTACATTTGCGTAATTTATTTTTTCAAAATTGGAAATATTTACAAGTGGTTAGCTAAAAACATTGTTAGGTTGTGATTATTACCATATCAATTGGTTTTTATATACAAAAGCTGAGAGGTGGGGAGTGGTTTGAGTTCGGTTGGGTCTACGGGCTGAGAACTAAAATCGACTCTCGACAATGCGGTATTTGCTTAGTTAATTCATGCTCAAGGTGGATATTTCTAATTGTTACATCACATTTGCATTTTTTTGAGAGAAAAGTCTCAAGTTTTATTGGTTGTGGCCGATACATCACTCAGATTGTGCATTGCTTGTTGGAGTGCACTAAAAAAGTCCTGTTCAGGGTATACCAATAACGAGCGATTCTTTTTAAAGGTCCAAATATGTTTAAAACTAACTCTCTGAGTATCAAGCAAAAAGTTGTACTTGGAATTACTTTTGCGGTTCTTGCATCGACAGTGATTGTCGGCGCAATGGCACAACAACAAGCAAGAGATGTATTAAGTCATCGATTGATCGATATTGAACTTCCAGGAATGCTAGAGCGAATCAATGGTGAAATTGACCGAGAAGTATCTCAGCTATTGCTAGCGGCGGAGCAAATTGCTTCAAATGAATTTATTTCTGATGCTATCGAATCGACCGATCGCGATCCGGCATTAGAAAACAAGCTGGTGAAACAACTGAACAATGTTCGTAACCAGTATCAGTTGAATGATGCCTCAGTGGCGAACCGTCAAACGGCGTATTACTGGAACCAAAATGGTTTCCTACGTCAGTTAAACCAACAGCAAGATGGTTGGTTCTTTGGCTTTACGCAATCTGGACAGCCGACCATGGTGAGTATGTTCCAAGAAGCCAATGGCGAAGTGAAGATGTTTGCTAACTATCAGCAGCCTTCTGGTTTGGCGATGTCTGGTCTATCAAAGTCGATGGATGACATGGTTAATCTGCTGAACGGTTTCAAGATTGAAAATACCGGTTTTGTCTTCTTAACCGATAGCCAAGGTGATGTTCAAATTCATCGCGAGCGTTCTCGCAGTGACTCTTCACTTCAACAACTTTACGGTCCTCAAGCAAGCCAACTACTGAACAAGTCGGGCTTTAACCTGATTACCACTGAAAGCCAAGGCAAAGAGCTGTTCGTGGCGAGCTTGTATGTGTCTTCAATGGACTGGTTTGTTATTGGTGTCGTTCCGACTGATGAAGTGTTTTCAGAGCTAGATGCGACAGCGCAAAAGATGCTGATCATGACTGCGATTGTGGCATTAGTGTTTATCCTAATGGGCGTAGTTCTGGCGAACAGCATTACTCAACCGATCAAGCTTTTGGCTAAGCGTTTCGGCGACTTAGGTGAAGGCGACGGTGACCTTGCACAGCGTATCGAAGTGAAAGGCAACGATGAAATTGCACAGCTTTCAAAAGGTTTCAACGGATTCATTGAAAAGATTCACGAGTCGATGAAAGAGGTGTGTTCGACAAGCCAAGCGCTTCAAGTGGCTGCAGAGAGTGTTTCTAATAAAGCCCACATCACCCACGACAATAGCCAAGAACAGCGTGATCAAACCCTTCAAGTCGTAGCTGCTATTAACCAAATGGGTATGACCATCAGTGAGATTGCATCGAACGCGGCAACAGCAGCAGAAACGGCAACTCAAGCGTCAGGCAATACGGAAGTAGGCCGTTCTGTGGTGAACAAAGCAAAAGACGCGATCAGCCGTTTGGCTCAAGATATCGAAAGCACGGGTCAGGTAGTAGAGCAACTTGCTTCTACAACTCAAGACATTGGTTCTATTCTGGGTGTTATTCGTGATATTTCAGAGCAAACTAACTTGCTTGCACTGAACGCCGCAATTGAAGCAGCACGTGCTGGTGAGCAAGGTCGTGGTTTTGCCGTAGTAGCTGATGAAGTACGTAACCTAGCAAGCCGTACTGCAGATTCAACGGAAGAGATTCAGAAGATGATCAACCAACTGCAAAGCGATGCGAAAGATGCAGTAACCGCAATGAGTGCGGGTAAAGTGATAACCCTTGAAGGTGTATCGGCGTCGGATGAAGCGGTAGACGTGCTGAGTGGCATTTCAGACCGTATCGTTGATATCACAGACCGTAACACTCAAGTGGCAACGGCAACGGAAGAGCAATCAACAGTAGTTCATACAATCAACCAGAACATTGAAGAGATCAACGCAATCAACGAAGTGACAACGGGCACGGCTGAGCAACTTGCTGAGGCGAGCCAAGAGCTTCGAGACCTTTCTTCTCGTCTAGATAAGATGGTTGGTTCGTTTAAGCTTTAATCCCTTTAAGCTGTAGCATGGCTTAGAAAGATACATAAACTAAGAGCTGGATTCATTTAATCGTGAATTCAGCTCTTTTTATTTACGGGCTTGTTTTCTTCTAACTGACGTTCGCTTGATCTGGTTTCGGGCTTTGCACTCAATCGCCCTAGCATCATAGGGCGTAAATGAGTAAAATCTGGTTAGGTTTAATATTTAGGTAAGTATCATGAGCGATTTTGAAAAAGAACTAGAGCAGATGACTCAAGAGATGGGCGATGAGCCTGAGGTGAAACTGCCATCACTTGAAGAGCAAAAAGCAATTGTTGCTGAGTTCAAGCGACTAGAAGCGGAAGGCAAACTGACACCTGAAGTGTTAGAGAAGCATTTTGGCCAGTTCAACAAACAGAATGATACGCCAATTCACTAAGTCGATTTAGACAGGTTTCATGTCTGAAAGAAGTGATATTAGCGGTTGGGTTTATAGCCTAACTAACAGATAAAGGTCTAGCAGTTGCTAGACCTTTTTTATTGCCGCTAGCTCAAGAAAAATGGCTGATTCACGAACGATTCAATGTAAGTAAAATTGTTTCCAACACATAAAAAAATCCCCCTTACTGAGTAAGAGGGATTCGATATGGGCAAGTTATATCCTAAGCGATTAGTCTGTGCCGTATTCTTTGTACAAACGACGACATGCGCGGCCATCGCTGTGGAACAGGTGACAACGGTGCGCTGGAATACCAATCGCCAACTTATCACCTGATTCGATTTTTAACGTGTCTGGCTGGCGATAGATAACATCAGCATCGGCACTTTCAAGGTTTAGGTAAACCTGAGTTTCGTTACCTAGTTTCTCTACCATCATCACGTCAGCTTCAATCGTCGCGTCACCTGATTCAGCAGACATCAAGTGTTCAGGGCGAATACCCAGAGACATACGGTCACCAGCATTAACAGTCGTACCATCAACTGGGATCCAGAAAGTCATGCCGTTAGAAAGTTGAACTTGTACGCGTTCTGCTTCAGCTTGTTCAATGTGTACCGACATGAAGTTCATCTTCGGTGAGCCAATAAAGCCAGCAACGAAACGGTTTTGAGGGTAGTGGTAAAGGTCAAGCGGCTTACCGACTTGAGATACATAACCACCATCCAGAACAACGATTTTATCCGCCATTGTCATCGCTTCCACTTGGTCGTGGGTAACGTAGATCATGGTACAACCCAGTTGACGCTGTAGCTTGGTGATTTGCGAACGCATTTGAACACGTAGTGCAGCATCTAGGTTTGATAGAGGCTCATCAAGTAGGAATACGTTTGGTTGAGAAACCAGAGTACGACCAATCGCAACACGTTGACGTTGACCACCAGAAAGTGCTTTAGGTTGACGCTCAAGAAGGTGACCAAGCTGAAGAATTTCTGCAGCATGTTCAACACGCTTGTCGATTTCAGCTTTATTTGCGTTTGCTAGCTTAAGACCGAAAGACATGTTGTCGTATAGGTTAAGGTGAGGGTAAAGCGCGTATGATTGGAATACCATACCTACGCCACGCTTTGACGGTTCAACGTCATTCATGCGCTTGTCGCCAATGTACAAATCACCAGACGTAATGTCTTCTAGACCTGCGATACAACGTAATAGCGTCGATTTGCCACAACCTGATGGTCCAACGAATACTACGAATTCACCTTCGTTGATGTCTAAGGTTACGTCCTTAGAAATCTGTACATCACCATATGATTTATAAACGTTTTTTAACGTGACACTCGCCATCTAGCTTGTCCTCGATCGATCAAATTTTAAGTTTTACTGCTTATCATTATAAGAAATTTTTGGGTAAGCAGTAACTGTAGGAATTGGTAAGTATTGAGTGAGTAAGAAAAAAAGTGGGTGAGACTTGGCTTCTTTAACCAAGCCCACCCGTCATAGCCAAACTGATGCCCATTTCCCCCACATCCAGCTAAACCTCCCCCGTGATTCAATCACAGATTTAGCTCGATGCTAATATAAGACACCAGCGGGCAGTGAAGCCAACTAAATGAATAATGCGTCAACGCATAACACTTGCCGGTAAAGGGTTCTTACTATCCACTCTTGGATGAATGCAGTTTCGGTGAAATGGCGTAAGGGTACATCCTCCTAATGGAAAATTAACTAGGGGGAGTAGGAGGGGAGGAGTAGATAAATGGGGTTATTAATAATTGGCGATCCAGTTCAAATAAATCCACCATGTAACGGTGATGTGGATCACGATGACTATGCGTTTTGTGATTTCAGTCTCTAATCTGACCGGATGGCGATCACGAATTTAAGCCATAATAGCTAGGGCGTAGTGGCTAGGATGATGAGCTAGGGTCTGTTTTCTCAGATCATAACCTCCGAAAACTGGCTCGTCTTGGTAGATGTGCCCTACGTATAAATATAAAAAGGATATTCACATGAAAAACGCTCTAAGCGCTGTAGCTCTAGGTACAATAGTTGCTCTGGGTTCTTTTGGTGCAAATGCTGCTATCGAAGAAGGACAACTAACAATCTGGGTAGGTGGTGACAAAGCTTATGAAGGCATGGCTGAAGTAGGTAAACGCTTCGAAGAAGATACTGGTGTTAAAGTAACCGTCGCTTTCCCTGACAAGCTAGAAGAGAAATTCCCTCAAGTAGCTGCAGCTGGCGATGGCCCAGACATGATCTTCTACGCACATGACCGTTTTGGCGGCTATGCAGAAGCGGGACTTCTTGTTGATATCAAACCTTCTAAAGAAACTAAAGAAGGTATCGTAGACTTCGCATGGGACGCTGTTTCATACGAAGGTAAAACAATCGCATACCCTGTTGCTGTTGAGTCAGTTTCTCTAATTTATAACAAAGCGCTTGTTCCTAACCCACCTAAGTCTTGGGAAGAAATCCCATCACTTGATGCTGAACTTAAAAAAGACGGCAAGAAAGCAATCATGTGGCCTCTACGTGGCGGCGCTTACTTCACATGGCCTCTACTTGCAGCTGACGGCGGTTACGCATTCAAACAGACTGCAGAAGGTTACGACATTAAAGATGCGGGCGTAGCGACTGATGGTGTTCAGAAGTCTCTAGGTTTCATCGAGAAGATGGTACAAGACAAAGTTATCTCTGCAGACATGGATTACTCAGTTGCTGAGTCTGAATTTGTTGCGGGTAACGTTGCAATGACAATCAACGGCCCTTGGGGTTGGGAAAACATCAAGAAAGCTGGCGTAGATTACGGCGTAACAACTTTACCTAAGTTCAACGGTAAAGCGTCTAAGCCTTTCGTTGGTGTATGGGCGGGTGGTATCAGCACTGCGTCTCCAAACCGCGACCTAGCTGTTGAGTTTATGGAAAACTACCTACTAACTGATGAAGGTATGAAGAGCCTGAACGACGACAAGCCACTAGGTGCTGTTGCTCTTAACTCTTTCCAACGTCAACTAGACAGCGATACTCGTATTGCAGCAACAATGGACAACGCGATGAACGGTGAAATCATGCCTAACATCCCTCAGTTCACAACATTCTGGTACAGCATGGAAGAAGCGATCGGCAACGTAGTTGACGGCCGTCAATCAGTAGACCAAGCACTAAAAGCTGCTGAAGGTCGTATGGTTAAGTAACACCCAGGCACTACCTTTTAAGGAGGGGGTAACCTCTCCTTACTTTTCTATTTTTTATCTATATCGCTAGCAGGTTCCTCTATGCAGTCAGTTCAAGGTACAGATGCTATCCCAGCACCATCAAGCCTTCCAGGCAGTAAAAGCGTCTTCATCAAATGGGGGTTGCTTGGTAGCGTTGGCTTAATAAACGGCTACGCTACAATTCTAATGTATTCTCGCGGTGAGCTCGCTTTTGCGCTGCTTACAGTGATCTTAACGGCTTTGGCACTTTACATTTTTGGTAGTAAAAAAACTTACGCCCACCGTTATATTTACCCAGGTATTGCCGGAATGATCTTGTTCATTCTTTTCCCATTGGCATACACCGTAGGGCTTGCGTTTACTAACTACAGCGCGAAAAACCAACTTTCTCTAGAGCGTACTCAAACCGTTCTTTTAGACCGTTCTTTCCAAAGCGGTGAGAGCTACCCATTTACTTTGTACAAGACAGATGACGGTCACCAGATCGTTGTAAAAGATGGCGATCAACTGTTAGCGACTGACGTATTTTCTCTAGACAATATGACAGAAACAGAGATGGACCTATCTGTTATCGAGTCTGCGCAAGGTGAAAAAGAGAAGATCAAAGCGATCATCCAAAACCGAGCAGCAATCAGTGGTGTTGATTTCAATCTACCTGACGGTGGTGACATCCGCATGAGTGGCTTACGTAAGTTTGCTTCTGTTGCTCCGCTTTACACGCTACAAGACGATGAAGAAACGTTAATCAACAATGAAACGGGTGAAGTTCTCAAGCCAAATATGGATGTGGGTTTCTACCAGCGTGTTGATGCAAATGGTGAGTTTACGGGTAATACCATCTCTCCAGGTTTCGTGGTTAGCATTGGTACGCATAACTTTGAGCGTGTATGGAAAGATGACGGCATTAAAGAACCATTTATCAGCATCTTTATTTGGACGGTTATCTTCTCGGTATGTACTGTAGCGTTCACGCTAGTTATCGGCCTTGTACTGGCTAACATCGTGCAATGGGAAGAGTTGAAAGGTCGTTCTATTTATCGTGTTCTACTGATTCTGCCTTACGCCGTACCCGCGTTCATCTCGATTCTTATCTTTAAGGGTCTATTCAACCAAAGCTTTGGTGAGATCAACATGGTGCTCGAGAATATCTTCGGCTTAAGCCCTAACTGGTTCTCAGACCCTATCTTAGCGAAAACCATGGTGTTGATGGTTAACACATGGCTAGGTTTCCCTTACATGATGATTCTATGTATGGGTCTGCTTAAAGCGATTCCTGATGATTTATACGAAGCGTCAGCAATCGATGGTGCGAACTTCCTTGATAACTTCAAGCGAATTACGTTCCCGTTGATGATTAAACCGCTTACACCGCTATTGATTGCAGCGTTTGCCTTTAACTTCAACAACTTCGTAATGATTCAACTATTGACGAACGGTGGCCCGAACATGATTGGTACTTCTGAGCCAGCGGGTTACACAGACTTGCTTGTAAGCTACACGTACCGAATTGCATTCGAAGGTGGCGGCGGTCAAGACTTCGGTCTAGCAAGTGCTATCGCAACGCTTATCTTCCTATTGGTTGGTGCACTAGCGTTACTAAACCTTCGTTTCACTAAACTGTCTCAAGATTAAGGAGCACGACAATGGCTATGGTACAAGGTAAAGGCCTTAAATACCGAGTGTGGGCAACGCATGCAGTGTTGTGGTGCTTCTTGGCAATGATTATCTTCCCACTACTGATGATCATCGCGATCTCGTTCCGTGAAGGTAACTTCGCAACCGGTAGTTTGATTCCAGATAACCCATCATTGGAACACTGGAAGCTAGCATTAGGTATGTCAGTGACGAACGCAGATGGATCGGTAACGTCACCTCCGTTCCCAGTACTGACTTGGTTATGGAACTCGATTAAAGTGGCAGGTGTTACATCGATTTTAATCGTGGCACTGTCAACGACATCGGCTTACGCATTTGCTCGTATGCGCTTCAAAGGTAAAGAAACTATCCTGAAAGCGATGATGATTTTCCAAATGTTCCCAGCAGTATTGGCTCTAGTAGCAATCTACGCGCTGTTTGACAAACTTGGTCAATACATTCCGTTCTTAGGCTTGAACACACACGGTGGTCTAATCTTCTCTTACCTAGGTGGTATTGCATTGCACGTATGGACGATTAAAGGTTACTTTGAAACGATTGATAACTCTCTGGAAGAGGCAGCTGCCCTTGATGGTGCAACGCCTTGGCAAGCATTCAGACTGGTTCTACTACCGCTGTCTGTGCCAATCCTAGCGGTTGTGTTTATCCTATCTTTCATCGCGACGGTGGGTGAGGTACCAGTAGCGTCTATCCTACTTACAGATGTGAACTCTTACACACTAGCAGTAGGTATGCAGCAGTACCTATATCCTCAGAACTACCTATGGGGTGACTTTGCGGCAGCGGCTGTACTATCAGCACTTCCGATTACTATCGTGTTCTTACTTGCTCAACGTTGGTTAGTTGGCGGTTTGACGGCAGGTGGTGTAAAAGGATAAGCTGTACTCTATAAGAAAGAAAAAGAGCGACCGTTAGGTCGCTCTATATTGGCATTTTTATTACATCATTTGGTTTGGCCGCCGATCAGTAATAAAAATAACCCTCAGGTTACGCATAGCTGGCTACTAATCAGGTTCCTTACGCTATTAATGATTAGTGGTTTTTGTAACTCTAACCCAGGTATTTACTTGGGTTTTTTTATGCCTGCTACTGTTTGTTTTTTGTCTCAGCGTTACTCGTCAACTATCGCGCTCATATCTACTTTAAAACCCAAAGTTTCGAGTTACTTCTCTCCTAAATACCGACCACTTCATTTTGGTTACTTGTAGAAATGAACGAGTCTCACAAATCAGACACTCAGTATAAGTGGTCGTTGTACTATTGATATGTTGCTAATATTCCAATGCGTGATACTTCAATGATTTGTATGCAACAAAACCTGAAATTGCACTGAAAATGTGTAGGGAAGCGAGAGGCAGTTACAGAGTCTTTAAGTGGTATTTGTGAGGGTTATGAAAGTGGTTTTATTTATATATCTGGTTTTTGGCGGGAGTTAGAAATCAGAACTCTTTGCTCGAGGGAGCACAGCCTAAGTGTTGCAACAACACATAGATACTTTCTTGATCGAGTGCCACGCGACGAAATAGATCGGCAAATGTCGGATCTCCACCGAAACACGTTTGGATATAGTGGTTGATTTCATTGCTGTCGTAGCCTTCGACGTACAAAGTTCTAACCCATTGGTACTCAACAGCCTTTAAATTGTTCAGTGTAGACTCGCTAAGAGTGGGGCGTATGACGCTCAAGAGTGGCTCCCAGAAATTCAAATGCATCTATTATGATTGGCGGTATTTAATCAGAGCAAAATGACGACTTTATTACAGTCAAAATAAATCAGTGAACAAGTGCCGATTCATTTCAACCTTTGGCTGGATATCACGCTCTTATCGTCTATATTTGGTGTGCAGTGGCTTTGGCTGTGTAGAGCGCGAAGGTATCAAATAGTTCAATGCCAAGCAGGCGCTTGGCATTGTAATAAGGTTTTGTAGGGGGAGAGGGCTGCTGGTGGCTCTTATTTCAGGTACTTCACGTGAGCTTCCATCTCTTCACCAATCTGTTTTCGCATGTTCATTAAGCGAATAGCCGAATCTCGTAATTCTATGTCTTCTGGCGTCTCTGGTATCCACTCTGGCACTTTAGTCGGATTACCATTCTCATCGACAGCGACCATAATAACGATACAGTGAGTTGTTAGGCGGTTATTGAGCTCTTTAGGGTCGCTTGCTTGCACGTCGATAGCGATATGCATTGAAGATGAACCTGTGTAGATGACCTTTGCACTTACCTCCACAAGGTTGCCTACATGAATTGGGGCAACGAATCGAATTCCGCCTGCATAGGCTGTTATACAGTATTTACCGCTCCAACCTGCAGAACAAGCGTAGGCTGCTAAATCGATCCACTTCATTGCTGCACCACCATGAACTTTACCACCAAAGTTCACATCCCCGGGTTCAGCTAAAAAACGCAGAGTAACGTCTCGTTTACCATCTTGTCGGCTATTGCTACTGCTCATCTATCTTCCTTCATTATTATTTTGCTGCATAACATGCTTGTTACTTGCTAGTAACAATATACTTAAGATGACATAAGTTAAAGCGGATAATCTCACGGTTAAGACTATTTTTTTCAAACAGATGATCAGTTGATGAATATTGGTGCTTAAAGGCGTATGAGGCGAATGGCAAACATGGATGAAGTGATATCAAGCAAGAGAATAGAAATACTGATTAAGTCACTAGATAGGTCGATTGCAAAAAAAAACACCTAGCGCAATGCTAGGTGTTTCTAAGCCGTGTGGTACTCATGTCGGTACCTTTTTTGTGTTAGCCAACTAACCGCTGTTGATTTGGTTTAGTTAAAGTGACTGTATCTCAGTTACCACTAAAGTGGTAGTGGTTATTGTTTTCTTATCAGCTCAATTTTACTGTTTTAAAAAGTATAGATCCTTCGCGTAGATATTTCCTTTCGGATTATTGTTTGGGAAGCCTTTTAGTGTATTTCGCACTAATCGTGTGTGATTGTAATGATACAGAGGCATAACTGCTGCAGAATCGTTGAGTAACGACTCAGCATGCTGATATAAAGTAAAGCGTTTAGACTGATCTTCCGTTTTGCTCGCTTGCTGTAAGAGCTCATCGTAATCGGGATTACAGTAGCCACTCTCATTTGCTGTGTGAAAAGTGAGTTTGAATATTTACCCTAATGTGAGCGTTGGGTAATGCGTTTAGCCTTGTTGAGGGAGAGGTGCCTCAAGCCTTGGTTTTCTTTTGATTTGAGCAAGGATGACACCGGAAATCACCATCACACCACCAATGATGTGGAACTGGTTAATCTCTTCGCCAAGCCAAGTGGAAGCTAATACAATTGCGATAACTGGCATCAAATTCATGAACATCGCACTTGAGTCCGCACCAATGGTATCAATCGCTTTCACCCACATCCAAGGTGCTAAAATGGAAGCGGCAACTGCAGCGTAAGCTATCAATGGGATCGCTTGTTGCGGTGGTAAAAGCTGTTCGCTGGTAAGCCAAAGTGGCGCTAGCATTGCGACGGCAAACAGCCCCTGAATGTAAATCACAACCCAGTTACTGATTGGCATTTTCCAGCGTTTCAACAACACACAGTAAGAAGCATAAACAAAGGCTGCAATCAGCATATAGCCATCGCCTTGGGTCAATTCTTGATGGATGAAGAACAGAGGATCGCCTTTGCCTAACATCAGTGCTAAGCCTGACAGTGACAATACACCACCCACAATACTCAAACTAGAAATCGACTTGTGCAACAGAGGAACGCTAAGGAACACACTGATCAAGGGCACTAATGAGGTGATCAACGCCATGTTAGAAGCGGTTGTGGTTAAGCCCGCGTAATAGCCTAGGGATTGGTTTAACACCATGCCCAAAAAGCCAAGGAAAGCCAACTTAGACAAGTTAGGTTTAATGACCGACCATTGTTTGATAACTGAGCGAATACAGAAAGGGGTGAGAATTAACATCGCAAAAAACCAGCGGTAAAAACTCATCGCGCTCGGTTCTATGGTACTTGCAGCAAGCTTGTTGACGATTGCGTTGGCGCCCCAGATACAGACTGTAAAAAATGGTAAGAGATAATGCATGTGAATTCCGTCGCAAATGAGTTGATGCGGCTAGTTTGACAGGTCGTTATACTTACAAGTATCTTTAGAAAGACATAAGGCGCGATAGGAAGACAAGTTTGAAAAAACACTCAAGAAACCTTCACCCATCCTTATCAATTGATAAGGCACCATCCAACGTATTTATGAATTTTGAAGCGTTTCTTTCGAACACTGAGACCCGAGTTCATAGCCACTCATGGGGACAGGTTCAATTGATCAGTGGCGGTATATTAGAAATGGAAGCGGAAGGCACCCGATTTCTAGCGCCACCACATTTGGCGATTTGGGTACCGGCCGGGGTGACGCATTGCAGTTATAACCGTAAGCCTTTGGACTACTGCTCGCTAAATATCGCCCCTGAGCTAACGCAACACCTTCCAGATAAAACCAGCCTTATAAAGATCACGCCGATTGTGTCTTCGATTATTGATGATTTTCGCGATCGTGGGATCAATGTTGCGGAAACAGAACAAGATCAAAGGCTTGTTCAGGTACTACTCGACCAACTTGCACAGCGTGAAGTTGAACACCACTTCTTGCCTTCAACTGATAATAAGTACCTAGCGCCTATACTGGCTTCTGTTGAAGAAAACCCAACCGATGAAGTGACACTGAAAGATTGGGCTGAACGTGTCCACACCACGGAAAGAACCCTTTCTCGTCATTGCCAGACGGAGCTCGGAATGAGCTTTACGGAGTGGCGACTGCGAGTGCGCTACCTCTACTCAATGGACTTGTTGAGGAATGGCCAATCGGTAAAAGAGGTCGCTCTAACATTGGGTTATAACCAAGCGAGTCCATTTATTACCATGTTCAAACGTTATGCGAACCAAACGCCAGAGCAGTATAAGAACCGTTTGTTGTAACCCGAGCTAATCTCGCATGGCTAACATGACGAGAAACCCCGACATAACTATAACGTAGTCAAAGCAACGCACCTGTTACCTAACAGGGTCGACAACGTTGCGATCATTGGTTTGTTAATGTAATCGCTTTCTACTGCTATGTCGTCAAGCCAGTAAATATCGGCAAGTAGGGGCTTTGTTGCGTAATTCAATGGAACTAAATCAAGAGCCTACGATCTGATCAGCTACGTTCACTCCTTCTCGTAGCTCTATGCCTAAACCTCGTTACAAAACAACCAACTGGAAGAAATACAACCAATCACTTATTAACCGTGGCTCTCTGACCTTTTGGATTGATGAAGAGGCAATAAACGGGTGGGCGCAAAGCAAACAGAGTAAGCGCGGGAGGCCACGTCGGTTCAGCGATTTAGCTATCACGACAGCGCTCATGGTGAAACGAGTTTTTTCTATGCCACTGAGAGCTCTGCAAGGGTTTATCGACTCAATATTTAGGCTTGCCCATGTTCCATTAAGTTGTCCGCATTACACCTGCATCAGTCGTAGAGCAAAGCAAGTTGAGGTCTCATTTAAGACTAAAGCGAGAGGAGCAATACAGCACCTGGCCATTGATGCAACTGGCCTAAAGGTTTATGGCGAAGGTGAATGGAAAGTCAAAAAACACGGGACAGATGGCAAGCGTAGAGTTTGGCGAAAGCTGCATATTGCCGTTGATACAAGCACTCATGAAATTATCGCAGCCGAGCTAAGTTTATCGACGGTTACAGATGGAGAAGTCCTCCCGAACTTACTGAAACAAACACGCCGAAGTATCCTTGAGGTGTCTGGTGATGGAGCTTACGACACGAGATTGTGTCATGCTGCTATTAAGATTAAGGGAGCCATTGCGCTTATTCCCCCAAGAGAAGGGGCAGCCTTCTGGGAGCGTGGTCATCCTCGAAACCTCGCCGTGGGTTGCCAGAAGTTATACGGCTCAAATAAGTATTGGAAAGAGCGGTATGGGTACCACAGACGTTCACTATCAGAAACAGCGATGTATCGAGTTAAACAGTTACTAGGAGGACGATTGAGCTTAAGACATTACAATGCGCAGGTGGGTGAGACTTACGCGATGATAAAAGCGTTGAACAAGCTTACTGGGTTAGGTATGCCTGAAACTTGTCGTATTGACTAAGAAACACACGAAATGGGGTAGCTCTATCTATAAATTTAATTACGCAACAAAGCCGAAGCTGACAGCAGTTGTAAGCAAAAGCTCGGTGACCATTGGTCGTAATCAACCCTGTTCCTGTGGAAGTGGTATAAAATACAAACATTGCTGCGGAGTAAGAAGGTAAACCATGGATTTTGATCTGAATTTGATAAAAGTATTCTTAGAAGTTTACCAGTATCACTCTTATACCAAAGCCTCTGAAACCATAGGTATCACGCAACCAGCGGTGAGTGCATCTATAAAGCGAATGGAACAAGAGATTGGTGAGCCCCTGTTTTATCGAGAGGGGCGGACGATGAAACCGACCGCGATGGCCATTCGTTTAGCCGCTCGATTTCGCGTTGGGTTTGATGAAATACAAAATGCCTTGAGTGAGCGTTTTACTTATTCGGTTTATGTGAACGAGGCGCTGGCATTGGATTTGCCCGTTCTACCGTCAATGATGATAGAACATACTCCATTAGATCAGGAAATACTGCTGCACCAACTTAAATCGTTATCTGTCGATTTAGCCGTGGGCATATTTATGGTCAAAGACCACTCCATTGTCACTGAGCCGTTATTCAGCGAATCGACCGTTATTGTGTGCCGTCGTGACCATCCAAGAATTCATGGTCATATTTCACGGAATCAATTCTATGAAGAGGGGCATGTCGCATTAGCTACCCAATGGAAAGGAATGGATGGATTCGAACATATCCGCTTGGAGAGTCCAAAAAGTAGGAATATCCAATGCAAGACCCATTCAATTTCAGCGATGCTGCTTGATGTCACCATCAGCGATAGAGTTGCGATCGTACCTCGACATCTTGCACTCAATTGGCAAGAGCGTTTAAATTTTCAAGTACTGGAAAACCCGATAGAGCATAAGCCATTGGAATACTGTCTGGCTTACCATCGACGCTATCAAAAAACAGAAAACCACATAAAAGTTAGAGAAACTATTCGAGCACACCTAGGATGCGCGGATTAGTACTATAAACCCCACTTATTGCTGATATAAACGCCACGCTCTACCTGCATATCCCCCTTTTGAATAACCTTAGCACTGAAAAACTACATTGGTGCTGAGGCTATTTTCTTTGACCCCTCGCCATTGAGTTTTACATCTCTGATCTATTTTGCTTCGCTAAATGACGGTATACGGATGTCTTTAGCACAACAGGTAGACCGGAGTTAATTCCTGTTCTCAAAGGTGTCCGAATGAAAAAGCTTAGTGCCATCATGATGTCTTGTTTTGCTGCGGGTTTTGTCGCACAAGAGGTCTTACCGTTTCCTAGTCAGCCATCGACCTCGGTGGCCAAACATACTCTTGCTGAATCTACTCATAACAAGCGTCCTATTTCCAACCATTTACCTGAAGATGCTCCTAATATCGTCATCGTGATGATCGATGATGTAGGTCCTGGCCAAACGTCGACTTACGGCGGTCCAATCGATACGCCTACATTAGATGAAATCTCTGGTGAAGGTATTTCCTACAACCGTTTCCACTCGACAGCGATGTGTTCGCCTACACGAGCTTCATTGCTTACTGGTCGAAACCATCACCGTGTTGGCGCGGGTGTTATTGCGGAATACGCTAACGATTGGGATGGTTATGCAGGGGTGATCCCGAAAACCAGTGCGACCTTTCCTGAAGTACTTAAAAACTACGGTTATTCAACCTCTGCTTTTGGTAAATGGCACAACACTCACCCGTTAGATTCCACAGCTGCGGGGCCTTTTGATAATTGGCCTACGGGTTATGGTTTTGAATATTTCTATGGGTTTGTTGGTGCTGGTGCATCTCAATATGAACCGACTATGGTGGAAAACACCACGTTTGTTGATCCAGAAAAAATCCACCGCGAAGGCTATCACATGAGTGAAGATCTTGCGGATCAAGCGATAAAGTGGATGCGTCAGCACAAGTCTCTGCAGCCTGACAAACCTTTCATGATGTATTGGTCTAGTGGTGCGGCACACGGCCCTCACCATGTAACTAAAGAATGGGCTGATAAGTACAAGGGCAAATTCGACGCTGGTTGGGATGAATACAGAAAAGACGTATACGAAAAAGCCAAGAAAATGGGTTGGATTCCTGAAAACGCGCAGCTAACACCAAGGCCAGAAAGTATGCCTGCGTGGGACGATGTACCTGAAGATGAAAAAGCATTCCAAGCACGTTTAATGGAAGTGTACGCCGGCTTCATTGAGCATACCGACGCTCAGGTTGGTCGTTTGGTCGATGAAATCGATGAGCTTGGCTACAAAGACAACACTGTCTTCTTCTACTTGTGGGGTGACAATGGCGCGTCATCGGAAGGGCAAAACGGCACGCTTGCTGAATTGCTCGCTCAAAACGCCATTCCAACCACGACAAAGCAACAAATTGAAGCGATGAACAAGGTCGGTTCAATTGATGAGCTAGGCGGTCCTAAATTCGAGAACATGGCGCATGCGGCATGGGCTTGGGCAGGCAGCTCCCCTTATAAATCAACCAAGTTAGTTGCGGCTCATTTTGGTGGAACACGTCAACCTCTTGCGGTGCGTTGGCCAGCGAAAATTGAACCCGATGCGACGCCACACTCGCAATTCCATCACGTTAACGACATCGCGCCTACTATCTACGACATCTTAGACATTACACCACCTAAAGTGGTCAACGGTCATGTTCAAGATGAAATCGATGGTAAAAGCATGACTTATTCGTTTGACGATGCGGATGTGAAAGGGCAGAAGAAAACCCAATACTTTGAGATCTTAGGCAGTCGCGGTATCTATCATGATGGTTGGTTTGCGAGTGCGTTTGGGCCAAGAGCTCCTTGGGTTCAAGGTATGCCCGAAGGTTTTAGAGAGTGGAGTCCTGAGACGGATAAATGGGAGCTATACCACATTGATGAGGACTGGTCTCAAGCGGTTGATCTGGCTGATAAGTACCCTGAAAAACTGGAAGAAATGAAGGCGATTTTCAAGCAAGAAGCGCAGGATAACAAAGCATTCCCGATTGGTGGGTCATTATGGTCTACTGCAGCACACAGCCCGCAAGATGCGCCAGAGAGTAAATATACGCAATGGACGTATCCTGATGAAATCACCAGAATCCCTGAAATTGCAGCACCAAAAGTCGGCAACCGTTCTACGCTCGTCGAGTTTGATGCGGTGGTTACTCCTGATACGAATGGTGTGCTCTCGCGGTCGGTGCATTCTCAGGTGGTATGACGGTGTACGTGAAAGAAGGAAAGCTTAACTATGAGTACAACCTGTTTTTGATGGAACACACACATATCCAATCTGAGAAAGTGTTACCAGAAGGTGAAGTGACGATAGAAGTTGAATCTAAAGCGACTAAGCCGGGGCCGTTTACGCCTTTCGATATCACCATCAAGGTGAATGGTGAAACGTTCGCCTCTGGTGTGGTTCCAAAAACAGCGCCTTCGTTCTTCTCATTCAATGATGGGTTTGATATTGGCTCTGATTTAGGCTCGCCAGTATCACAAGCTTATTATGATGAGATGCCGTTCAAATTTGACGGCAAAATCAAAGAAGTTCGTGTTAAGTACCTAGAACAATAAAGTGTATGCCGTCTATTGATACCGATGACAATGGGTATTGATAGGCGGCTTTTTTCGTTCATTCCGGGCTCAGTACTTAAGTGCGTAAGTATATAAGTACACAAGTGCTTAAGTGATTGGAATAGTCCCAATGGCTTTGCCTTAGAGGCGGGATGATAATTTAGGAAATCGTATGAAGATTCATCCAACTACCTTAGTTTACGATGCGTATCCTTCGGTCTACAACATTCTAGAATCGACATTGTTCATGTGGTTCATTGTGGCAGTCACGTTGGGCATCCTTGTATGGACATTGAGCAAGCTATGGTATGTCCATTCTATTCCCAAACATCTTGCTAAAGAGCGTGGTTTGGCTCAGGCCAAGTTGATTTTTTGGCTGTGCATATTGGGCATGTTTTACAAACCGCTCTGGATTATTGCGGTGCTCGCGATTGTGACGGACTGGGATAAATTACAACAGTGGATTAGAGGCGCTTCGTAATGAAAGAGATCATGCTCCCCTACATATTAGTGGTTTGGTTGTTATTCAAATTTAATGTACTCAAACGAACCCCAAAGAATTACTTTGTGTCTGTTGTGATTGGCTTGCTGTTACTGGTGAGTTTGTTTGTCGGCCATCGTTTCTATTCGCCGATTGATTTGACCAATTCAACCACTGTTAAAGCACCTCATGCAGTGCTCTCTCCAGCGCTTGGCCAACATATCGACAAAATATACGTTGACCATAATCGCGATGTGAAAAAGGGCGAAGTGCTTTACACTCTCAAAGATGATCTGATCTCTGCGTCGATTTCTGAGGTTGATTCTGGTCTGATTGAAATTGATAGAACCATTGAAGCTCAAGAAGTGAAAGTGGCCCAAGCTAAGCGAAACCTATCGCGTAACCAGAACTTAGAGCAGCATGTTAGCCTTAAAGAGTTAGAAGAAACTCAAGACAACGTTGAGTTTTTTATGGCTGAGTTGAACGTGTTGCACGCCAAGAAAGATGGCTTGCTCGCTAAGAAACAAAGCTTGATGTTTGACCTTGACCGCCTTACGGTTCGAGCTCCGTTTGATGGCATGATCACCCATGTTTTTATTGCTGATGGATCTCGAGTTGGTTCTCTGCATGTGTGGGATACATCGAAGAAATTTGTCGAAATGCGTATCCCTGATCAAGCGTTTGCCAATATCGAAAAAGGTCAGTTTAGTGAGTTCTTTATTGATACATTTCCGGGGCAAATTTTCCGCTCTCGAGTTCACAGCAAAGTAAAAGCAACCTGTGAGGCTCAAGGAAATTTACTCCCACAAGAGCAGCGAGTTTCGGCACACATTCAAAGGGGCTCTCCAGCAATTGGTCGAACCGTTATTTTAGAAATTGATGAAGAAACGATGAAAAAAATACCGATTGGCGCGACAGGCTCAGCATGGATCAGTGCGTCTAAGCCTTACCCTATACTCGGTTTTATAGACATTATTGGTGGGGCAACTTTACGTCTTGCGTCTGTTAAGTCGTATCTATTGGCGATTTAATCTCTTTCATTTGTTTACTTTGAATAGAGTGATGAAGCAGCATAAAGGTGGATAGCTCTTTACGCTGCTTTTTTGATTAATACCCTGTCAACTCCATGTAACCCGTACCTGAGTGTGTTCCTTCAATCACAATAGGCCCTTCCCAATAGGGAACCGATAGAGGCATTTTGGCTTTGGGGTTCAGCGCCGAGACTGTCAGTTCTATTTGCTGGCTTGGAATTGAAACCTGCCACTCTGTTGGATAGCCGCGCCCGTCGATTTCTGTTTGCTTGATGGCGGTTAGGCTGATGTCTTGCTGTGAAATCGCAATGCCAGAACCATCTTGTTGCATTAACCTTGCGTGAGCATAACTGGCTTCGCCTGTTGTTGAATTTCGTAGTTGGAACACGACTAAGCTGGTTTCATCATTGAGCCTTAATGCAAACCAATCCCAGCCTTGCTGTGAGTCGAGTAAGAATTGCGAACTCCACTCTCTGTCTATCCAGCCTTTGCCAGAAACCTGATGAGTGACTCCATCAATGGTTACCTGGCCCGATACATCAATGAATGGTTGGCTGTAGTAATAGGAAGCCACTTTGCCATCGCTACTTTTAGTGCTGTAGCCTTGTTCGCCTTGCTTTTGATAAGGCGCGTTGCTGGTTAACTTAAGCGAGTAGCCAAATTGACCCGAGTTAGCGACCAATGTAGCTGGGAACAGGTCATCGGTCGTCGACGTCCATTGCCAGTCATCAAGATAGACACGAAATGGTGAAGCGCTTACTCCTGCCAGTTCTACTTGGTTACGTGACCACTTTTCATCGGCGTAGTGTTTGTCTTTGTTCGTGACTGCACTGTGCGCCATGTAGATCTGCTGGCTTTGCCACGTAGTTTCCTTAGTGCCATTACCACTTTTCTGTGGTGCAGCCGCGAAGCGGAATTGTGTCCATTGTACGCCCAGAGCATTACCATTCTCATCAATCAAGTTTGCGGTTAAATACCACCATTCATGACGAAAATCAGGGTGTGCTTGATGGTCGGCAGGGAAGGTGATCTCCACGCCTTTTACTACTGGTGTGAATTGCTCAGTCTCTTTTTGTGTTTCATTCTCGGTTTGTGTTTCTGCGCCAAGTATCGAACCCATATTTTGAGCTGATGGTTGCGTGGACTCCTCGCATCCTAAAAGGAGCAAGATGCCAAGTGTGAGAGCGAAAACTCTCATTGATCGATTCATCACAACACCTCACTTTGCAAACTGGATACCACGGGTTTACTGACCAAACGCCACAGTGGAATCAAGGTCGCAAACACAGCCACTAAAATGGTGATGGCTGCGATGCTGAGTGCATCACTCCAATTCCATACATAATTTAAACTCCAACCAAAGGCGCGCAGGGTAACGATGTCCGTCAACACATAACCGACCATAGCGCCGAGTGGTAAGGCGATAACCAGAGTAAAAGTAACCAACACGACAATTTGCCCGATCACCATCGCCATCAGCTTCTTGCGGCTCACACCTAGTGCATACAACCTTGCAATAGCGGCTTTACGCGCATCAAGCAACATAAAGCACGCACAGAACAAGCCAATCACTGCGACCATTAAGGTGACTCCATTAAGCGCTCGGGTGATGGCAAAAGTTTGTGAGAAGATATCTAAAGCGATCGATTTGATCTGTGCCTGATCGTAAAGCTGGCTTGGGTGTAAATTGAGTTGTTGGCGAAGTTGCTTGTATACCACTTGTGGGTCGCCAGAAACTTTGATTCCCAAGCTGGTGGGTAAGTCAGTAAATCCGCTTTCGAGCCATAAATTAGGTGCAAGCAACACTTCGCCATTCGGTGAGCCGTAATCATGGAAAATCGCCCCGACGATGAGTGTTTTGTCTTGGATCGCGTCGAGCTTGAGTTGGCTTCCAAGGGACAAGCCGAGCTTCACCGCCGTAGGTTCGCTGATCGCCACGAATTCACCTTGGTAAAAGCGCGTCCAGAAATCATCAAGGTGGGATTGGAATACCATGGTTTGCTCAAGTGTGTCTTTGTCTTTGGTGCCGAGCAAAGTAGGTAAGCCCTGCAAGTTATCGTCGACATAATATTGCTTATAAACGGTTTCAACATTTTCAAACTGCTCTAACGCACGTTCCACATTCGCGATTTCACCTTGGGCAGGGCTAACGTAAATATCGGCATGTAAGCGCTGTTCAAGCCATTGCTTTAACGTGGATTCAAAGCTGCCGACTAAGGTATTCATTCCGATATTGGCGGTGACAGCGAGAAGCAACGCCATCATGGCAAGGGAGAGAGGGGAGATAAGTTCACGCAGCTCAGCGAACAGATATTGTATTAACCCCGATTGGGTACGTTTTTCGCTCCAATTCGCTAGCACGCTGAGCGTTTTGGGGAGATACAAGGGAATCGACACCACTAACACACCGAGCCATGCCATGGTGAAGCGATGGTGTTCGCTCAGCCATAACCCTGCTAACGCGACAATGGTTAATACTGACCCGATAACAAACAGCTGATTTTCGTTAGACGCTTCTGGCGCTTGATAGAAACCGCCATGGGAAGAGAGGGGTTGTCGCACCCGCTGTTTAAAGTGTTGCCAACACGCGACAAGCGTTGCGGCCAGCGTGAGTAGCAGTGCCTGCACTAACCATTGCCACTGCCATGTGCCGGGAAGCAGTGTTGCACCATAAAGTTGCTCAAGCGTTATCGCGACGGTTGGGTGTAGCCAATGGCTGAGTTGAATGCCGAGAATGAAACCAAGCGACGCGCCCATTGTGACTAAAAGAACCAGCTCGACTAGCAGAGCTGAAAATACGATGCTTGGCGCAATCCCAGCTTGTTGAATTTGCACCAACAGCCGATTACGTTTCAGCAAACTGTACTTCACGCCATTGTAAGCGATGAACAGGCCAACCAAAAACGCCAACAAACTCATGGCGGTGAGGTTGAGGTGAAAGCTATCGGTAATTGAACCGAGATCCGTGCTTTGGTTGTTGGAAATCCATTGCCCCTGTTTGCCGATAAGGCTTTGCCATTTATCCTGAGTATTGCTGTTCGTGTCGCTCTTAGTGTCAAAAATAGCGATGTAGCTCAGTTGCCCTTGCTTGTTAAGCAGTTGCTGAGCGAACCCAATATCCATCAACATTCGGCTACCGAGCTGCCATTCATCTGGCAATACCACGACTTTGGTGAGCACTTCATCCAAAGTGAGAGTGTCTACTCCTCCCAAGTTCTGGTGTTGCGACTGGCTCATCATCACAATGGGTTCACCCGCTAAGAGTTGCGGCAAAGGTAAGGCATTGTCGAACAGGGAAATGTTTGGCTCTTTGGTTTGAGTATTGCTTTTCTCGTCGACGCGAGCGTGACGATTTCTTGAAGTGAGGGCGGCGATCAACTCACTGCCTTGTACCGACCAACGACGACCTTGTTCGTCTCTCACTCGCCCTTCAATCACGGGCAGCGCTGCGCTTAATCCACTTTGTCTTAATCTGAAGTAGAGCGATTCCGGCAAATAGTTTTGCCCTGCTGGTGGAATGATAAGGTTCTGCGCTTGAGCGCTAAGTTGCTCGGTCGATTCTGCATAACTGCGCTTGGCATTGAGGTTGATGGCTTGCACTGCGACAAACAAGGTGACCGCTAGCACAATGCCGATCAGAATCGCTGCGGCTTGCAAGGGCGATTGGCGATAGTGCGCCGTGAATAGGTTCAGGGTGAGCTTGGTGTGTGGAAGCCAAGTTTGAGCGAACTTAACTTGCTTCATTGGATTGCTCACAAGATTGGTGTTGATTCAGTTTTAGATCTACGTTCTTTAAACAACCATCATCTAACACCAATTTTGTCTGCATAAAGCTGGCGCATTCTGGGCTGTGCGTAACCAACAGCACGGCAGTGTTACCTTGTGTAGTGATTTCACTCAGCAGCTTCATAACCTCTAACCCTGCTTTGTGGTCGAGGTTGCCTGTGGGTTCGTCGGCAAGCAATAGTTTGGGTTTATGGGCTAGCGCACGCGCAATAGCGACTCGTTGTTGCTGACCGCCAGAGAGTGCGGATACGTGTCTTTCGAGTAGTTCACTGATGCCCAATGCATCAACTAAGTAATCGCACCAGTCGCCCCATTTTTGTTGATTTAAATGGAGAGGGAAGGCGATGTTCTGTTTTACGTTGAGTGGGGTTAACAAGTTGAACTGCTGAAAGATAACGCCCAATTTTTGATGACGAAATCGGCTCCATTGTGGATCTTTCCAATCGAATGTGTTCTCGCCATCGAGCCACAATTCTCCACCAGATAGTTCGCCACCGGAAAGAGGTTCAAACCCCGCAATGATGTTCAGCAGAGTACTCTTTCCACTGCCACTCGCCCCTGTCAAAGCCACGCTTGCCCCTGTCGCCAAAGCGAAGTCGACACCTTCCAATACGTGATGGGTATCTTTGCCATCAACAAAGCTTTTGCTGGCATGTGTGAGTGTGACAATTGGGCTTTCCATTTCCTTTCCTTATAACCAAAACTTACCATCAAAAGGTGTCGTTGCTTGTGGCAATTACCGAAGCGACAAGCTCTATAAAACTGTAGACAACAATTTCAAACATTAGAGCGATTTATATCGAATTATTAATAACTTGTACTTCGAAAAGAGGGGAATAGATCAGTGTTGGGGAGAATACAGTTGGTGGTGGGAGCTTAGAGTCACCGAGGAGGCATTGAATTTTTCGTCAAATGGTTCGTGGCCACGTTTAAGTGCAATAAATCATGGCTCAAATTATTAAACGTTTTATTTATGAAAGCGGGGTGGGTTGGTGTTGTTTTGCTAGCTTGTTTTTGCCCCTTTCCTTGCCAGCGATGTTTAACCTCATAAATCACAATGAGGTGGTTTGACCTACTTTTTCTTATCCAATGTTAAGACAGCAGAATAATTGTGCAAGTCTTTGTATCTTCCTTTACCTCTATTGAAAAGATTCCATTCTTTCTTTCAAGAAACTAACAAACACCTTCAGCTGCTTGGGAACAAACTTAGACTGAAGATATTGAGCTACCACAAATTGTTGCTTACTGGCCCCAACGTGCCATTCACCTAAGATTGGAACAATTGCACCAGTATCAATATACTCTTGCACCGAAAAATCAGGAAAAATGGAAATCCCCATCCCTTCTAAAACTGCCTCACGCCTAATTTCACTGTGGTTTACCGCAAAGCTACCATCAACCTGAATGGACTCTGAACAAGAACCTTTAGAAAAGTGCCATATGCGATCGGATAGTTTTTCAGTTAAGCATATGCAATTATGATTCTGTATATCTGTCGGTGACTGAGGCGAGCCATACCTTTCTATATAATCAGGACTAGCGCATAGAACATTGTTCCTGCTCCCTAGTGTCGTCGCCACCAAACCTTCAACTGGAGAGCTGGTGATATGAATTACAACATCAATTTCTTCATGTATAGGATCAATGTATTCTTCAGCAATGATAAGTTGCAATTGAATATTTGGATACTTTTTCATAAACACCAGAATAATTGGTGTCAGAACTTGCTTTGATAATGCTTTGGGAGCAGCTACTTTTAAGCTGCCACTATACTCTGATGAACGCGCCTGCGCTGCTGACACAGCCTCTTTAGCATTGTCTAGCATTTTGGAGCACATACGAAACACTTCGTCGCCGTCCGTGCTCAACTTCATTTGTCGTGTTGAACGATTCAACAATTTAATTTCAAGGGCGTCCTCGAGTCGAGCTATAGATCTGCTGATAGATGAGGGGGAAACTCCAAGTTTAACAGCGGTCTTAGAAAAACTACCTAACTCTACAACATTCACAAAAATTGCCATTTCAGACAATAATGGTAAAAGGCGATTTGTGTCCACAGTGCAAAAATCCTTTGCAATTATTCGTATTGTTCTAGCCAAACTACTCATAGATAATAAACAAGTCAATGAGTTAGAGGTGAGCTAATTAAAAAGCAGCACGCTTGCGACATATTAATTAACCTGAATTTATGAGTCAGAGGGAATAATGAGTAAAATAATTTGTGTTGGAAGAAACTATCGAGAGCATGCTAAAGAGCTTAATAATCCAATACCAGAAAACCCAATCTTATTTATTAAGCCCACATCATGTATATCCAGATTTGAAGATATCGGTAGAACTCTTTCTCGCTATGAAGAAATCAGCTATGAACTTGAGCTAGTAATCCAAATTGATGAGATAAATAGTGATAACGCGATATCAGGTATAGGCTTAGGACTTGATTTAACTAGACGGAAATTGCAAAGCCACCTTAAGTCAAAAGGGCATCCCTGGGAGCGTTCTAAATCATTTAGAGGAGCCTGCCCACTCACAAACTTTGTCGATTGCAAAAGCTCTGTTAGTGACTTTGACCACCTCAATATTCAATTTACTTTAACCATTAATAATGAAGTCAGACAAGCAGGGCACATTAACCAAATGTTATTCCCTGTTTCACAAATAATTGAAGACTCTCACCAAGAATTCGGCGTTGATGCTGGCGACATTTTTATGACAGGTACACCATCAGGTGTCGGTCTCCTACACAAAGGTGATCACCTTATTGTAACGCTGCTCAAAGACGAAAACATAATAATTAAAAAAGAAACAATCATTTAAAACTCAACCCAAGGCTAGGCAAATACTCATGCAACAAGAGATAAGAACAAACGATTTAGTATCAAATGGATACATGATCATAGAAAGTAATCATGTCCCCACCGAAGTGAAAGACACCCAGGTATCAAAATATTGGGACGACTTACCATTGGATACTTACATGGGAGATGGTGGTACATACAGACAGAGGAGGTTTGGCAGCTTTGAGTATTGCTTAAACACCAAAGCTCTCAAAAAAAGCTCTCAAAAAAAGCTCTCTAAATTATTTCTACCAAACAAAAGACATAAACCCGTTAAATGGTGGCAATAACAGAACATTTGAGGATGTTTGTGATGACTTTTCTTCGAGCGACTTTTTAAAAAGCCTTATTAACTACTGTTTAGACTTTATCCCTATAAACAAATTTGAAGGAAAAAAATTAGTAATCAACACACACCTGTTCAGGGTTATTGCTGATGGCAATCAACTAGGTCTACCTATACCTGAAGGGATTCATAGGGATGGGCACCATTTCGTTTCCCAACACCTGATACAACGAAAAAACATTAACGGTGGTATTTCAGGTATTTATACCCCTGAAGAGAAAAGTCCTTTGATACACAAGCTACTAAACAATTCATTCGATACCATCATCGTCGATGACAACCGAGTAAAACATGATGTGTCTCCAATCTCCTGTGATTCACTACTCGAACGAGGTCTTAGAGATATGCTGATAATTGACTATAACTTTGTGTAATAGGGGTGACTATGAAAAATGCTTTACAACAATCGCTAATGGTGTCTCTAGTGATTGCAAAACTTGTCATACCATTTTCAATACTAAGTGAAATTTTACAGTTCTATGGAGTCATCGAGTATACGAGCTTCATATTCGAGCCAATAACGCAGTTGCTAAATCTTAGGCATGAAGTTGCAATCGCCTTTGCCGCCAGCTTCTTTTTGAATATATATGCAGGAATAGCTGTTGCTGCGGGGCTCTCACTCACTCCTTACGAATGGACTATCGTAGGCACATTTATAGCCATATGCCATTCAATACCGATGGAGTCTGCGGTTCTAAAAAAGGTAGGTTTTCCCATAAATGTGCATTGGATATCACGTTTAGTTTTAGGGATAGTAGGAGCTTGGTTTGCTTCATTAATCACACCTGAAACGCTTGCTGGTGGTATTTTCAATCAAGAGCTGAAGACTGTTCAATACGATGGGTTTACTGATCTAATTAAAAATGCGGTCACTAATTCGGCGATTCTGTGCATAAAAATATGTGTGCTTGTTTCAGCTTTGATATGCATATTCGAACTAATAAAAAGGTCGAAAACCTACAACGCATATCTTCAAAAGCACACATATATGTCTAGTCTCATTGTGGGCGGACTACTTGGAGTGACTTACGGAGCGGGTATTCTATTGAAAGACTTTAACTCAGTGAAGAGTGAGCACAAAGTTTACTTACTTACATTCTTGATGCTCGCTCACGGTCTAATTGAGGAAACATTAATATTTTTAATGTTTGGTTCAGATGTGACGGTGATATTCGCAATTCGAATGTTTCTAGCCTTAATGGCGGTATTCAGCGTGTGGGCATACAAAACTTGGCAATACAAAAATAAGCAAACAAAGGAACTGATAAATGACTAAGGTATTCATTACAGACAGGATCACAGATCCTACGATTGAAAAAGAGATTTTAGGTGACCACCTTGCATCATCTATTGAAAAAGATGTGGAAGTATTGTTGGTATGGCATCAGATAGTTGATGAAAGTTTCCTTAATGATTTTCCAAATCTTAAAGTCATCATCCGTTACGGTGTAGGTTTTGATAAAATCGACTTGAGTGCCTGTCGGTCAAGAGGTATTACAGTGTGTAATAATCCTGACTACTGTACTGAAGAAGTCGCGGATACCGCCGTAGCAATGATCTTAAACACTACTCGCATGCTGACCAGATACAACGCTGTTGCACCGCATTATTCTTCAGGATGGCAAGAAAATGTTATCCCTGAAATAAAACGAACATCCTCACAAACTGTCGGTGTCATTGGGATGGGGCGAATAGGTAGTCTCACGTTGAGCAAATGCAAGGCTCTAGGCTATCAAACCCAATTTTATGACCCGTACATTTCAGAAGGCACAGAAAAAGTCTTTGGTACATCTAAATGTTCGTCTCTTGAAGAGCTTTTAGAGACAAGTGATATTGTGAGTCTTCATTGTCCACTAGATGAATCTACACAAGGAATAGTTGACTCACAATTTATAAATAGAATGAAAAGTGGCGCTTCCCTGGTCAATACAGCAAGAGGAGGGTTAGTATCTGATATAGATATTTTTTACTCTGCATTAAAATTTCAAGATCTAAGCTCTGTCGCCTTAGATGTACTTCCACAAGAGCCTCCCAAAAGTGGCAAGTTAATTGACGCATGGAAAAACAATGAAGCATGGTTAGCTGGTAGATTACTAATTAATCCACACGCTGCCTATCACTCTATTGAGTCCCAACTAGAGCAGCGCAAAAACGCAGCGATGAACGCGATGCGCGCTATTAAAGGGTTACCTGTAACAGCTGTGGTATCTGATTGATCTAAGCGACTAAAAGTACCATTTCCCAACGTTCTGATTAGGGCAATGGTACTACTAAAGCCTTCCGTTAGGTTCATTAACTAGAAAACCAATTTCTTGAATTCCAGTCACCATTTACTGATAACAACGTTGAACTAAATATCTACTACTTCCATCACACCCTAAAATCACTATTTAGCACAATAGGCTGAAAAGAGATACGCAAGATCTTCTTTTCAACTGCGCAAGTTGATGTGAACCCAAGCACCCTTATATGCTGGTTTTTCTCACCTGTAAACTGCAGAATGGAAACCGTTACAAGACTCAACATAACCAGAGAAGTAAAACGTCAATTATATTTCCACTCTGACAATCAATGCGAGGGTTTGCAATACTTCAGATAATCCGTTGAATGCTAATAGAAGTGAAAGCTGTGGCTCACTTATGTCCAACTATGAGTTAGCCTTTGCGGATCATTTATCCAGTATCAACCGTGTACTTAGTAAAGGTGTGGTGTTGTAGGACGGCAACGACCTAACCACGCGCTAAGCGTCGTTAAGTCGTTATTGGTTTGAGAGCAGGGGTTAATTGAGCGCTTCAATCAGAGTGATTTCGTGTTTGATTTGCTTACTCTCTTGCTCAGTCGCCTGTGCCAGTTTCTTTTCGCGTGTGGTTATGGCTGCTTGTTTGGCTTCGTCAGATTTGAACATCAGTTCTTTTACGTTGATAGAAGCGATGTTTGTGTAGCGGCCATCGTCACTGGTGGGGATTGATATGGTTTCATCATTAATCAATGACTTTACGATCTCTCGCTGTTCATTGTAGCGGTTCTCTAACCCCGAAAGTGCCCATCGCTGCTGAGTTTTACCTTCATACTTGCCGTTCTTTTCTTCTTTAAGATACTTGATGGTCATGTTACGGATCGTGCCTGCTTCTTCTCCATATTCTGCTTCTGTATCAAAGAGTACAGGGAACGAATCTCCTTCTAGCACGCCGCCTTTCTTGGTTAGATGACCCATTCGATAGCTATTCATACCAATACGGATTTCTGTTTCATCTGTAACTGGAGTGCCATCTGTAAACGCGAGGTTGGTGATGCGTGTACCTGCAGGTTGAGTAAGGTCGATGGTATAAGTCACGCCTGCGAAGAAGTCATTGGTCGAGTATTTTGATGCTCTGCGCTCGGGGTTAAAGCTGTAGGTTACATCGCCGGGTTGTACTGAATTGAAGTAGCCCGCAGACCATTCCATGTAGGTTCTTAACTCTTTGCCTGTCATCTGGTAGACAGTGATTTCGCCACCTGCGTATTGGTAGTTATACGCGATGTCTTTGGCTTTTATTGGGCCAACATCGAGCTCTGCATTGTCGTTGTCTATTTGAAGTGCGATGACATTAGCTTTGGGTGCATAGAAGAAGCTCGCTTCTTGGTATAGCGCACTGATGCCTGTGTCTTGAACGTGGACTTGAGGGATACCGCGGATTTCGTTTTCTGGGACTAAATCAACGCCAGTAAGTTGAGCGACCGGTCTATTCGCCATTTCTCGGAGTTGTTTGTGATAAGGCTGGTATAACTCGTCCATATTCTCATCAGAGTAGATACCTTTAATTTTGTAGGTGAAGCTATCTTTGTTGACGAGAGTAAATTTACTATCGCGCTCTTCAAATTGAAGATCAATACGAGATAGGGCGCGGCCATATTTGTCGGGCTCAGTAATGATAACGCCATTCACAACGGCCTTATCGATACGAGTGTGCATGTGACCAGCGACGATGGCATCGAGCTCTGGGTTTGCGTTGGCAATGTCGGTGACACCGGTGTCAGCAATGTCATTCTCGTTCTCAATCCCCATATGGGCAACCAATACGATGGCATCCACTTTATCATCAATTTCTTTGACGATTTTCTTCACTTCCAAGGTTGGATTAGTGAAAGTGACGCCTTCTAAACGGTTTGTACCTTGCGCAAAGACCTCCGTCATTGGGGTATCCATTCCGATCACGCCAATCTTAATGCCACCGCGCTCTAGAATGGTGTAACCCGGAAGGAATGGGTTGCCATTTTTATTCTTGATGTTGCCGCCCAAAGATTGCCCTTTAAATTGAGTAAGGGCTCTGTTGAGCGTTTTGAGGCCGAAGTCGAATTCATGATTCCCTAAAACCCACACATCGTATTTCATGTGATTAAAGCCAAGCATCATTGGATCAACAGGCTCGTCTTTGAAGGTTTCTACGAAGTTGCCTTGGATGGTGTCGCCAGCGTCGACAAGGATAATGTTCGATTGCTCTTTGCGGATATCACTCACTTTTGTCGCTATTTGACTCAAGCTGCCACGAGTATTGAGCTTATCTGATGCATAGTCCCATGCCATAAAATGACCGTGAATATCTGAAGTACCCAGTATCGTAACGTCGTGTATGTCACCATCAGCGGCAAAAGTAGGGAAGGCTAAAGAGAGTAGGATGGCGCTTGATAGTATGTGTCTTTTCATAAGTATATTCACGTCGTGGTTTTAAGTATGACGCTACCATATAGAATCGAGGTTACCTTATGGGTGATCAGTGTCATATTTATAGTGATATAACTTACTGATGTTTCAAATAAATGTGGCCCATAACCATCTAGCAACCACTTAAGTTACGGTGAAACTCACTACAACTCTTCGCTATTTTTTTAATACTCCGAATTTTGTGATCAAATTTTCTAAGCGTTGGTGTATTAATAAGCACATTTGTAAGCTGTTGAACGTCTTGCCTGTTGAGATAAACAAGGTATATCGTCCAACTTTCACTTACTGTGGCAGTAATATGATCTTGCCCTCTAAGCGTGTGGTTTTCGATTCAATGAGATCAATCGCGGTTTGCACTTCATCGAATGGCAGATAGCGGTCAACGTCGAGCTGAATGCCGTTTGTGATGAAGTGATCTAGCATGGTCGTGAACTTATCACGACGAACATCTTTACCTTCCGCTTCCTCCCAATAACGCAAGAAGAAGGTGCTGAAATCGATGTCTTGGCTTTTCGCGTACTCAAAGAAGCGTGGTTCGTAAAAATCCAGAGACAGCGTCCCATAGTTGATAAAGCGCCCGTTGTTGCCAAGGGTGTGAATAAGGTCGGTTCCGGGTGAACCGCCAATCGCATCAAAGGCAACGGTTGGCATAGGCAAGCCTAACGCCTTAATTTGAGAAACTAAATCATCGTCCGTATCTAACACCCAACTGGAAGTGGCTAGGTATTGTTCCGGCTGTGATGTAACAACAATGATTTTGAAGCCGAGTGATGCTGATAACTGGGAGAAGATCTTACCGATGGCTGAACTGCCCGCGTTGATGATCAACACATCTTCGTGGGTCAGCTTAGCTATTTCTGTCGTTAGCACCCATGCAGTTAGCGCATTAATGTACAACTGACAGGCGTAGCCATTGTCTAAATGTTGAGGAATTTGGAACAGATCATCTGGTGATACATCGACATAGTTCTGCCATGTTCCACTGGTTGCCACAAGCACGCGCTGATTCACTGAAAACTCAGCATTGCTAGACTCTACAACCCTTCCTACCGCTTCAAATCCCGGTACTCTCGGCGGCTGATGGCTATGTTTGTATTGGCCCACACCATAAATCGACAACAGATCGCTAGGGTTGATGTTGGTCGCTTCAATGTGTACGCGAACTTTATCTTTGTCTAGTGCCCCTAAAGCGACATGTTCTAACTTGAGAGATTCTTTTGGCTGACCGAAACGGAACTGGCTAATTCGGGTATTTTGCTTAGTGTCAGTCATAGTTCGGATACCTTTATGGGTTATGAGTACTGCATTGATTTTAAGTGTAGCGTGTTCATAAACAATCTTGGGTCGGTAATATTGCTCAACATAGCTGGTGTTGGTAAACAGTCGTCATCAACGTAGTCGACATAGTCTGCCGCCGAATCAAAGATCAAAATATCCAAAGCCAAACGATCCAAGCCATATCGGCCTCGGTGGATCATATCCGCTGAAAATACCAATAAGTCACCGGCGGCTAACGGTATCTGCTTACCGCCAGATATGTCATCGCTGCTCACTTTGCCGTTTTCTTCTTGGCGAACATTGTACTCTTCTTCGTTGTCCCAGCGCTTATGTGTACCAGGGATAAGTTCCATACCTGGCTCATCAAAAAGGGGCACTCGCAGATGCAATACCTGGGTTTCCATGATGACTTTCATCTGGTCATCAATGTCGTAGTCGTATTGACAGTCACGATGCCAGAAGTCTTTTTGCTGCGGGTTTACAGGGTTGAAGAACAGCTGTGTATTCATGAATGCCGGTTTGTTCGGAATCACGGCATCAACCACGTCCATCACTTGTTTCGAGCTGATGAAGTCGAAAAGCACGCTTCGATCGTCGGCAGGCAAATACTCGCTTCCCGTAATTAAAGACGAGTTAAAGGCCTCTTCTTGATAGAACTCTTCGTTGTCTGCTTTCCATGATTCATGGAATTTCAGCACGACTGCTCTAAGCGATGCGATCTGAGCTTCGTCGAAATAATTTCTGATAACAAAGTAACCATGTTCGTCGTAACGGTCACTTAATTGTTGGCTGTTTTCTACCACTGACTACCTTCGTTCATTCTTTGCTGTGTAATAACTAAGGTCAACAGCCCCTAGAGATTTCTTGGGCGCATAATGCCAGACAGTTGTCATTCAACCAAGTAACGAGTGGAGAAGCCTGTAGATTCGGTGATGTTATGAAGCAATATTGAGGGCGAGTGTTACATGCCAATCCATTTCATGGACTCATGCGATAAAAATCTCCGCATATGTGATCTACCCCCTTTTTTTATAAAATGAAAAGATTCATATGGTGAATGTTTTTGTGGTTTGCATGATTATTGACCATGTTGAAATTTGGTTGCGTATGGAAGATAGAAAATCATGGATGGTTTTTCGCTGGATATGAGAACACTTAATTTTATTATTATTTTGTTCTCTTTCATTTACTGCATTGGCTTGTTGCTGTTCCAATTTACTCAAGAGTCCATTAAAGGGCTTTCAATTTTTTCCATTTCAATATTTGTTATCGGAAGTGGGCCGTTGATGTTGAGCCTAAGAGGGGAACTCCCTGATTGGATCACTGTTATTGGCGCCAACATGGTCATTGCGCTTGGCTTTCATCTCGCTTTATATAGCTTGTGCCTGTTTCGAGAATATTCCCTAAAATGCACCTACCTCAGCAGTCTGATGATGTTGGCTCTTCTGCTAGGTTTTATTCACTTCACGTACTATGAACCTTCCATCAAGGCTCGAATTATTCTCATTAGTTTATATTTGGCCTTTGTTACTCTTTGCACTGCCTTTGTGGTGTTAAAGGGTCAACGTGATGACTTGACCCTAGCAACTCGAATGATGGCCTTATCATTTTTGATATATGGTGGGTTTATGGTTTTCCGAGTACTGGTGACGCTATTTTCAGCTGAGCTTCAGGATTTCATGGCAGCCGCACTCATTCATCAACTTGCCTTTTTAATGAGTATTGTTCTTATCGTGTCGATGAGCTTCACAATGCTCTGGTTGATTAATGCAAGGTTGCTTAGGTCTATTCATGACCTGTCTTACAGCGACCCTTTAACGGCACTTGGAAACCGCAGAGCTTTAGATGAAATGGTTCCAGTCGTCATGAAGCAGGCGGGGACTGCACCTGTCAGTGCCATTATGATGGATATTGATAACTTTAAGTCGATCAATGACCAACACGGACACATTGTGGGTGATCTCGTGATCAAGTCTTTTGCTGCAATGGTTCAAAGTGCGATAAAAACATCGCCAACAGCCAGCGCGTTCCGTTTTGGTGGAGACGAGATAATGATTTTATTGCCCAATGTTAATTTCCTACAAGCACAGGCTATTGCTTGTAAGCTGCGACTGTCTATTTTAGAGATCTCAGCCGTGCAAGGAAATGAGATGTTCCTGACGTCGAGTTTCGGTGTCGCTCAGCTTCACCCACATGAGAATTGGAATGGGTTTATTAGTCGAGCCGACAAAGCGTTGTATCAAGCAAAAAAAAACGGTCGTAATATGACTTCAATTTGTCCTAGCCATATTAACGAGCTCGTCACTGCCTGATGATGACAGGTCTTTGTGTGTTAGCTTGCCCCGCCACTATTTTGATAAAGCCATTATATTGTTGGCTGTGGCGCTGAGTCTGTTTTTTGGCTTTGCGTTAAAGTTTGTGAAGCAGTGGCTTCAGTTTCTTCTGCAGGCGTAAAATGCTTATCTGTTAGCGTCACAGTCATTCCTTCATGCTTCACTGTTGTGGTTGACGCTTCTAGTTGGGCTTGGTTTGTTGTCGCGGGTTCTGCGAATGTCATCATTGAGGTTGTAAAAAAGATCGTTGCTAGTGCGATTTGAGTAAGGGTTTTCATTAGGCTGTATCCTATTGGGTAATGATTAATAGCTGATACGTGCACTATAAAAATTTTGTGGAGGCCGTTCTTATCATTTTACGCCACCGTAATATTTATACGGTGGATGAATATGTCACTTGGGTATGATTTTTTGTTCTCTTTGAGCCAACCTCCAAGTATGCCGACGTTCAAATCACTGCCACATCACCAAGACCGCTGCGATAGAAAGTAAGATGAGTGCAACAATGTCTTTGCGTGCGATGCTTTGCCCTAACCAGAAGTAGGATATCAACACCATGAAGATCACTTCGACTTGCCCAAGCGTCTTTACGTACGGAACGGCTTGAAGTGACATTGCGCTAAACCAACCCAGAGAACCGATAACACTCGCTAGGCTTGTCATGACGACCAGTTTCGACTTCTTGAATATCAGGCGCAGCGTGTCGCGTTCTCTGAAAAAGAGATACGTACAGATAATCACTGTTTGAAGGGAAATGACGAGGAACAGCACCCAAGCAGCGCTATGAGGGAAGGGCAACCCTATGCTCAAACTTGCTTCCCGTACCCAAAGAGACGTTAAAGCAAAGGCGGTGCTACAAGCCATACCTAATAAGAACACTCTCGGGGACAAGCTTCGCCAGCCAGAAGCGCTACTCATGATTAGCACGCCTAAAGTACCAATAAGTACGCCGAGCCAACCTGTTAGTGTCAAAGCAGTACCAAAAAACAATACGGATAGCACAGCAGATACGGGGGCTTCACACTTGGCTAAGCCTGCTCCTATCGCATAGTTCTCGAGCTTAAATAACATCACCATTAAGCCGGTCGCGAGGATCTGCATAATGGCTGCTGCAATAATGTAGAAAACAAACTCACCCGAAAAATCCGGTGCGGAGACTGGCTGCCATTGATAGAGGGCGTAGAGGTAAATAAGGGCGATTGGGCCAGCCCAAATAAATCGCGCTAACGTTACGCCAGCCACGCTCATGGTGCCACTTAATTTGCTTTGAAAGGCATTGCGCCAAGATTGGCTGAAGGCAGCAAGCAGGGTAAAGGCGATCCAACTAAAAGACATGACGCTTCCATGTGTTATGTAATTTGATGGTGATACTAACAAAAAATCACATGATAAGAAGCGTCATGATCCGTATATAGCCAGAGACTCACCTTTATTCTCTATTCGGCAGTAGAGATCTCTTCAACAGTTCGATGCTTTCTTCAGAAGATCGGCTGTTTCTTGTTTTTGAAATAGAACAGCGCACTGATCGAAATGAACAGGAAGGCGAAGTAATAGAAAAACGAAGACAGTGAGGCCAAGAAGGCAAGGTTCTGCTCTATTTCTTGTTCGGTGTAGCCCTGAGACACCAACTTATAGTAGTAAGCGTACAAGACCCCGATCAGCCCGTATCCGAGGTTAAACATCAAACCTTTGAAACTAAGAACGGTGGCTCTGTTGTGCGATTCGGTCTTTTTATTCAGGTGGTAGCTGATGAAAATGTTCATCGTCATGATGATAAAGATTAATACTAGTGCCGGAATGACCCCGTAAATCGACCAACCTAAACTGATCCAGTAATAAGTCGCCATGCTGGCCAATCCCATAACCACTATGAAGGTTTTAGGCTCAATGCTCTCTGCTAATCTTCGGCTTTGTCCTGCCAATATAATCTTAAGCAAACTTATACCCGCACCAATAAAACCAAAGTAGATAATTGGAATATCAATCGCCAGATAGTATTGGCTGTTCATGGTTAGGAACATGCGTGAGGTGTGTTCGAATAGGCTGTAGTAGAGCAAGATGAACAGCACGTAAGGCGTAGCGAATACCCATTTACCTGCATCGATCGTCAATTTAAGACTTGAGATGGTGGTTGCCAATTTGGTTTGGTCGCTTGGCATCAGCTTTTTCTCTTCGCGCATATTAATCGCGGCATAGATAGCGATCATCGCTACAAATAGGGTGGCGAACACAGGAATACGCATCAGATCTTTAGTGCTTTCTGGTTCGGCTAGTCCAAGGAAATGAAAGATGTTCGTCATAAAATTCACGTCGTACATCGCCGCACCAATTAGTGTGACAAAGATACCGACCGTTGAGGCGACACGAAGCTGGATTTGCAGCACTCGAGGCCACAACTCTTCATTGCCTCGTTCCTTTAAAGTGTCGTATGCCAATGCCTCGTCAGCACCGCTGGCCAGTGCCATCGCTAAGCCACTGAGAATCCGGTTAATAAGAAAGACTATGAACACCAAGTCGGGGTTTCCGGTTGGCACTAAGGCGATCATTGCGATCTCAACGAACATCACAATCGAAGACAGCACCACCAGTTTCTTGCGGCCTAAGGTATCGGCGAATGCACCCGACGGTACTTCAGCAAGCACAATGGTGGCCGCCCACACTACGTTGAGCATCGCGAATTGAGAAAGGGTTAGCCCATAATCTAAATAAAGTAGGGTGAATATAGGGTAGTAAAAACGCGCAAAGTAGCTGCTTCTAAACATTAAGAAGTAGCGGACATTGGGAATTTTAAGGATCTCTTTGAGCGTCATGATAATTTCAGTAATTTAGATAACACATTATTATGTATAAACCGTTTTACCTTATAAATCATGGAATTGTTGCCATAATCCAGAATTAAGTGATTTAGATAATCTTCTGGCTCTCTATTCCTAATCGGTTACAGATTCACTCTTCTTCAAATCACCATCCTATCCATTTATTTTGTTGTGCTCGTTTCAACCTGTAAGACTGATTTTGGTTCAAGATCGAACTTCTACAATGTCGCCCTCGTATTTACATCTTATTGTATGATTTAATTAATGGTGGTAGTGATACGCAATGAATCCAATGTAATTGAGGAAGCAAGCATGATCTTAGAGTCATTCAGTCTGGAAGAGAAAGTAGCGATAGTGACGGGCTGTAACACTGGGCTTGGGCAAGGTATTGCATTAGGCCTAGCGGAAGCCGGTTGTAAAGTTGTCGGTGTTAACCGTACAGAGCCTGAAGAGACTATTGAGAAAATGAGTGCAGCAGGTCATACGTTCCTAAACGTCAGTGCTGATCTTCTCGAACAAGCGTGTATTCCACGGATTATAGAGCGCACTTTGGCTGAGTTTGGCCAAGTCGACATCCTCGTGAACAATGCAGGAATTATTCGCCGCCAAGATGCTATTGAGTTCTCAGAGCAAGATTGGGATGACGTAATGAACGTGAACACCAAGACCGTGTTCTTTATGTCTCAGGCCGTTGCAAAGCAGTTTAAGGCTCAAGGTACTGGCGGAAAGATCATTAACATTGCATCGATGCTCTCATTCCAAGGTGGCATTCGAGTTCCTTCTTATACGGCTTCAAAAAGTGCAGTGATGGGAGTGACACGTGCGATGGCGAACGAATGGGCGCGAGACAATATCAACGTGAATGCGATAGCTCCCGGTTATATGGAAACGAACAATACTCAAGCTCTGCGCGAAGATGCTGTGCGTAATCAAGCGATCCTTGAGCGTATTCCTGCTGAACGCTGGGGTAAACCGCAAGATATCGCAGGTCCTTGTGTGTTTTTAGCATCATCAGCATCGGATTACATTAACGGCTACACCATCGCTGTTGACGGTGGTTGGTTAGCACGCTAATTGGTTTTTTATTCTAAATTTTGAGTTTGCAGCAATCTTGCAGGAGAAGATAAATGAAAATCGCTTTAATGATGGAAAACAGTCAGGCAGGTAAAAATGCCATGGTTGCAGCTGAGCTAGAGTCAGTGGCGGGTGGCATTGGTCACGATGTTTTCAACTTAGGTATGACAGACGAGAACGATCACCACTTAACGTATATCCACCTCGGTATCATGGCGAGCATTCTGATCAACTCAAAGGCTGTGGACTTTGTTGTGACTGGTTGCGGTACAGGACAAGGGGCTTTGATGTCACTGAACCTGCATCCGGGTGTGGTCTGTGGTTACTGCCTAGAGCCATCAGATGCTTTTTTGTTTAACCAAATCAACAACGGCAATGCTATCGCTCTTGCTTTTGCTAAAGGCTTTGGCTGGGCTGGTGAGCTGAATATTCGTTACATATTCGAAAAGGCTTTCACTGGTGAGCGTGGCCAAGGTTACCCGTTAGAACGAGCAGAACCACAACAGCGTAATGCAGCCATTTTGAATGAAGTGAAAGCGGCGGTGGTAAAAGACAACTTTATTGATTCGCTAAGAGCAATCGACCAAGATCTCGTGAAAACAGCGGTTGGCAGCGAGCGTTTCCAACAATGCTTCTTCGATCATTGCCAAAACCCAGACATTGCAGATTATGTTCGTTCAGTTTTAGATTAAGTTTATCAAGAGTTATATAGCTGCTAGATGAAGATAGAAAACAAAAAGAGGAGCGTTTAAGCTCCTCTTCTATTTTTTGCTCTGTGAGCCAGGTTTTATGCTTCTCACGTACCCTGGCTCTTGATCGTCATTCTCTTCTTCCTTTCATCAGAATGACGGATCTTTATGAAGTACCAGATTTTTAATCACTTTAGCGGCCACTTCGATGATTTGAGATTCTTGCTCAGACGCTTTAGACGATAAGTTGTAAAACATAATACAATCTTGCTGAATCATATTTGGCGCTTCTTGGAGCTCGATCTGACGTACCTCACCACTTTTCATGTATTGGGCTAGGTTCTCCCGAGGGCACACACACCATCCGTCTTGCTTTAACTTTTCAATGAGAAGGCTTTGTGATGTGACCACTTCAAACTCGCTACTGATCTTGGTATGCCTGAGTTCGTTGGCAATGTCATTCTCAGTGATCAATTGACGAAAGGTGGCCAGTTCAGCAATCGAAATCGTTCGGTTTGGAATACTAGAGTGAACGGACGTGAACAGGCTCAGCTGAAAAGATCCAAGGTTGATATTACCGATCCCCGCGCTCGGGTGTAAGTTGCCCATCTCAGGCATAATGGCAAACAGGGCATCTCCGTCTTCTATCTGCTGTAAACAGTGGTTTCTATCTTTTTGTAGCCAGTTGATAAGCATGTGAGGGTGAAGAGACTTGATCTCAGACTCAATGCTAAGCAACAGCTGACAAGGGATCAAGCTATCGTGATAAACGGTAATGTTGTTGAGTTCACCTTTGTACGCAGATAAGGCTATGTTTTCGAACTCTAACGACTGTCTCGCCAGTAACCGTGCTCTTGGATACAGACGATGAGCAATGTCCGTTGCGACCGCCTTTTTTCCTTCGATAGAAAACAGCTCCATTCCCATCAAATCTTCTAGCGAGTTGATTCTCTCTCGCACCGTAGAGCGAGCTTTATTCAATCTTTTACTGGCAGCACTGTAGCTTTGAAGTTCATAGACACTGGTGAAGCATGCCACCTGTTCATTCGAAATCATCATTTGATCACCTTTGTACTGTTTGGACGTACATTTTGGATTTATATGTTTGAACTTAGCAAAGTACTCTACATCCGTACACATAAGATTGTTAACGGAGATTTCAGATGAGAAAGTCGATTATTTCATTGGTCACTGCAGGCTTATTTTCGACAACCGCGATGGCGGATATCAAGCCTATGTCTACAGTGCCAGCAAAAGCGAATGAGCAAGTCACACTGGAGAACTGGACGCATGCGCCATTTAATAAATGGGCTTTCCAGAACATGGGAATCCATCCAACGGTTATGGTGTCTCGAGATGGTGCAATCAACGATATCCCACAAGCATTGAATGCGGAAGTCGCTCAACACAAATTTATTTATGCCGGAGAAGAGCTGACTTTTCGTGATGCGATGATTAATGATCACACCGATGGCTACATTATTATTCAAGATGGAAAGATACTTCATGAGGAGTACTTTGGTGACTTCACAGCAAGAGATCACCACCTGTGGGCTTCAAGTACCAAATCTTTGGTTGGACAAGCTTTAGGTTTGTTGGTTGAACAAGGCAAGGTCGATGTGGAGAAAAAGGTCAGCACATACATTGAAGAGCTTAAAGGCACACACTTTGGTGAGCAGACTTTACGAACTTTACTGAACATGACCTCTGCGATTGATTACAGCGAAGACTATGTAAACATGGCTCCGGGTGATGTGCATTTCGAATATTTCCGCCGATTAGGGTTTATTCCAGCCTATGACTTGCTGGCATTGGACCCAACAAAGACAGATAAGCCTCGTGACTTGCTGAGTTTCTCTGCGATGTTTGAACAGAATGAAAATTTAAAGGTGAACGATAAGTTTGAATACCACAGCCCGAACGTTGATGTTATTGGCTGGGTTGTCGCGCGCGTTTCCGGTCAAACGCTTGATCAATTTATTGCTGACAACATCTGGAACAAACTCGGCACAGAGCATGATGCCTTCTTCATGACGGACATGAACTACAACCCAGTCGCAACTGGCGGTTTCAATACTACGCTAAGAGACTTTGCGCGTGTTGGGCTAGCGATGGTCAACAATGGCGAATACAACGGCCAACAAGTCTTCTCTGAAAAGTGGGTCAAAGACAGCTTCAACATTGCGCCAGAAGAAAATCGACACATGATGAACAGTGTCTACAAAGATACTGAGGCTCAAGTCTTTGATGCACACTTAGAGGGTTACAAAAATTTCCTTTGGGTACATGACTCAGACAAAAACATTGCGACATATCGTGGGGTGTTTGGTCAGTTCTTGTATATCAACCAAGACAAGAATGTCGTCATCGCAACTTTCTCTTCAGCAGAGAGCGCTTCGAATGCAGCGCGTGAAGAGTCAAAGGTGAGATTAGAAGCTTTTGAGTCGTTAGCTAAGTCGTTATAGCAGTACATGCCTAAGTTAAAAGTCCCCTCAAGTAGGTTCTTGAGGGGACTTTTTGCGTTCCTTTCTTTATCAATGGCTAACAGCTAACAGCTAACAGCTAACAGCAAGTGAGTGACTCGCTACTCGTTTTCTGTTTGCTTTGAAGCGTTGGATGTCTTGCCTTGCTTCAACCAGTTGTCGAGTACATGTTGCAGCGCATCCAATGAAGTTGGCTTTTCTAGGCGACCATCCATTAACTTGCTGATCATGTCGAGTTCGCGTTGCCCCGATTCGCCAGATAGAGCAATGATTGGCGTATTGGGTGAGCGTGCCTTGATGATCTGGCTTGCGTCAAAGCCGTTCATGACTGGCATCTGTACATCCATCAAGATCAAATCAACTTGATGAGTTCTAAACAGTTCAACCGCATTCTCGCCGTTTTTAGCTTGTAAGCTATTTACGCCAAGTCGACTCAGGTACATCTGAACAAGCGTGCGTTGTACCTCTTTGTCATCGACGATAAGCACGGTTGGAGCCAAATGGTTCTCTGGGGCTAGCGTACTTGTTGGCTCTGAACTTTGCGTTTCCGCTTGGTTATCTGGCTTAACTTCTACGTTGGATTTGTTTCCAGTTGTGGTTTGATTGCTTTTCCAATCATTGAAGTAAGGCGTACGAAGTGCGTCTGCTTTGGGTGCATTGGGCACCACCGGGAAGTACAGGTGGAACTCAGTAAACTCCCCAAGTTTAGAGTGGCACTCAACTCGGCCGCCAAATGAACGCATTACACGTTGGCAATAACCGAGCCCTAGGCCGCTACCACCGCTTTTTTGGTAAGAGAAGAAGTCATCAAAAATCTTATGTGCAATGGCTTCGTCAATGCCTGGGCCAGTATCTCGGAATATCAGAACGTTCTCATAAGGTCCTGTGTTGGTACTGATCTCAATTTGGCTTTCTGGGTAAGAATCAAAGTAATAAATTGCATTGCGTATCAAGTTGAAAATGACGAAGTTGAATAAGGTTTCATTCAGCTTTGCTACAAAATCAGCGTGTTGTGGTAGCCGAATTCGTTCAATGATCTTTTCGTTCTCAAAACCATAATGACTCACTGCCTGATCTACGGCTTTGTGAATTGAGGTCATGGTGACGGGGCCATGCTCAGGGGAGCTATCGCTGACCTCACGCAAGATGATATCAATCAGTTGTCGACCACGTTGGATCGCAGCTTGTCCGTTCTCGATATCAAGTAGGATCTGTTTCGCTGGCGCTCGATTATCGATGTGCTGTTTGAGTACTTCGAAATGCAGTTGCACTTGAGCAAGCGGATTACGCATCTCATGGGCAATGGAGTTAGCCAGAGCTCGGCTTTGGCGAATGCGTCTATCCGCTTCGATGGTACTTTGCACACGAGTTAACAAGGTTTGCAGTGCAGAGATCTCTTCGTTAGAGAACATCTTATCGTTGCTCTTGTGTGACGAGACCAATAAGTGTGTGACCGATTTCCCCTGACCAAATAAAGGCATCACCAAAGCGGTGTCGTTTGAGCTCATCTTGTCATACAGGGCTTTTATCGAGCGCTTGGCTGGTGCGGTGTAATCAAGCTCCTGAGACAGTTCATCGAACACTAAAACGGACTTGTTGGTAGACAGATAATCTTCGTAGAAGGTTTCGTTGTAGTTGCTGTTCACCAGACGCAACTTGTCTTCGGGAATCTGCAATAGGCTGCCTAATCGACGCATGGCATCATCAATCGACAGCTTGAAATCGTCTTCTAGTGAGAGGATCTGTTGTACTGGCGTTTTCTTGTTTCCGTAGACAAAGAAGGAGGCGTAGTGGCTTACGCGTTTGTAGAGAACATGCCAAGTGATGCCGATAATCGCACAGATTGGGATAGCAACGAGCCATTGACTGTCATCTGTCAGCGGGATAAATATCGCGCCAAAAGGGATCACCAAAATAGCACAGACCAACAGCGCATTTAGGCTCATGTACGCAAGGTATTTCACGCTGAAGAAGCGCGAGGTCAGTAGGGCATAGCCAACGAACAACATTTCACTTATCGACAAAGCTGGTGGCAACCAAGTGAGCGAGAAATCACGTAAGAAGTAGGTCATGCCTAGGTGGATTGTCGCAGTAGACAGCATGAAGACTAAAATGCCTGCGATCATGTAGTTGGTTTTAGCTAAGGTCAGCTTGCTGCTGTTGGTGCGCATGGCCATCAGGTTGAGCAGTGTCAGGATAACAAAGCTAATCATTCCAATGAAGAAGTACGGCGTATGCGGGCCAAACTCAATCACGAACTGGCTTGGGCCTGCAATGGTGACGTGTTCAACGGTTAACCCCGGACTTAAATTGATAAAGAAGGAGTAGACGGTCAGGGTGACGAAAATGGCTTGTTGCCACACATGAACCTTACCATTACGTTGTTCAGCGGCGAGCTTACACGAGAAGTAATAGGCAAAGGCAAACGCAAAGAAAGAAGCGAGGTTGGCAAACTTTGCGGCGAACACGGCGGCCGAGGCTCCAAGTTCCGGTAATAAGTCGGTATGGAAATAAGCGTTACTGCTGATCCACGCAACAATGCAGATCGAATACGCGATGTAAGGGGCATGGTGTGTCCCTGCGATCACTTCGTTCTTCTGTTTCAGGCGATAGCAGTAATAGAACAACCACATGACAACCACAGCCACGGTTGCAAGCAGGGTGATTGCTTTTGCATAGATGATCGCCTCAAGGCCGAAATCAAACATGTTCATCCTTTTTTGCCGAGCTAGTTTTTCCTGCCGAGCGCAACTTTTCTAATGACTTTCTACTCTCTCGCACTGCGCGTTTGTAGCTCCGAAAATCGACATTATTGAACGCTTTTACCATCAATTCGAAATTCCAAAAGCCACGGTAAATGGTGGTGCCGTCATCGTTCATTTCGCAATACCCAGCATGGAAGTATGCATTGGAATCAATGGTTTGATAAAACTGAAGCATGAAAGGTTGTTCAATGATGGTGAAACCAATTTTGTAGCCAACTTGATGTAAGACGCTCATCAGCTCTTTTTGAGCGAGATAGAGGAAGTAGAGTTTTTGTTGGGTATTTCCACTGACGGTTAAGCGCAGAACTTCACATATGGCTCGAGATTCGGATAGTTGTAACTGAAACTGATTATCGAATTTTGGCAGAGAATCACATTTTGACAATATCGGTGGGGTGAATAGCTGTAACCCTGAAAGTGAATCGTAACCATGATTTGGTAAGCAGTATTGCCATTGCTCATTGCTGAACGGCGGTGCGTAACTTAGCCAAGTGTCCTTCTTAGACCAGTCTTGAATCAGCGCAGAGGAAACCAGTGTCGGAAAGGCTTCATCGACTGGATGTTTGAGCAGAATAAAATGCTTACCTGCCTGAGAAAGGTGTAATAAAGGCAGCATCTCAAACCATTTTTCACCCTTGATGAAAACCTCAAGGTTGCTTAAAGCAATGGCATCGCAGATTGGCATTCCTTGTGGGTGACTCGGTGTCTGTACCAAAAGTGGCTCATGCTCTATCTGTTCGATGACCGCACCGTAATAAGCACTGTCATTGATAGGGAGGTCGACATGAGAAATGGAGCTTGAATTTAATGGAGATTTTACTTTGATCGCAGCAATTTCACACTCACACCAGAAATCTAGCCAATGCATATAGCACTGACCTACGGCCTGCTCTAGAAGAGCAATCTCTGCAGATAGTGTATTTGGATAGCGCAGAATCAGATCGCGGTAGTCCATCACCTCAAACAATACAGAGTAGCTTTTGTTGTGATGTTCTGGGAAAAGCAATGCTAACTGGCTTCTACGATATTCAGTCACGTTTTGAAAAAGCTCAGTGCGCTGTTGTGGCTGATAAGTGCTGATGACGAGCTCGATAAGCGCGTGTTGTTTCTTTTCGATAGCCAGACTGCTAGCCAACAGTGAGACTAAAGACGACGTTAATTTCATGTTTAACCTAGCCTAGGTTTATATAATTATTTTTATTAGATTTGCACTCGTTAACCAAACACGAATTGTTATTAAGTTATTTGATATAAAGCTACCTTGTTGAGATTGAGTAACTCTAATTGTGTCTATTGTTTTTTTAAAACAAGTTGCATAATAGAACGCAAGTTTACTACTTGCACAACCCCTTAACAACAGAACATTTACTAGTTTATAAGTTGCTAAATTAGAATATTCTCAACCACTTAGAGCCTAACCTTGATCCGAGTCTGACCAGTATCAATTGAGCATAATCCTTTGAATTTATAAATTAACGTAAAATATCTATTTTTTGAACCAAGCTCATAAATCATACGCAACTGAATTCACCTTGTTAATCGTAAGGAATATAACGGCGAGCCGAAATATATAATTAACTAATGAGTTTTGTATGTCTCATAACCGTTTATTTCCACGTCACCGTTTGGCTCTCGCTTGCATGCTGGCCAGTGTTTCCAGCTTCTCCTTTGCTCAAAGTCAGTGTGAGGTGCTTGATCTTCAGCAGGCGTCTGACCTTGCTCTCGCTGTCTCATCTGCAGATAACAGTTGCTATAGCGCTTGGTTCTCTGCTCAAGAGAGTTCGTTAAGCAATATCTATAGCGAAGCGAGCCTAAGCCGTATTCAAGTAGCATTGAATTTAGAAATCGCTCGCTACCGAGGTAATGCTGAACAGGCTCGTAAACTTGAAAACCTTGGCGAATTTGTCCGCGCCGCTTATTACGTTCGCTATAACGCGCGAGCGCAGGACTTTTCCGAGGCGTTAAGCCAGCGCTTCGCTCAATCTATTAATGCTTTTCTGGCGAACCCTAGTGCATTCGATCAAGGCCATGAGCAAGTTGGGGCAATGAAAAGCCTGACGCTGATGGTCGATAATGTTAAGCAACTTCCACTGACCATGGATGCGCAACTTGCGGCATTTAATCACTTTAACCGTGAAACCGCGCTGGATTCACAATGGGTCGATGGTCTTAATAATCTGTTTCGAGCAATGGCAGGGCATGCCGTTCGAGATGACTTCTACGATTACATGGCAAATCACACCCAACACATTGATACGCTGGCGACTTTTGCACGTGATAACACGTGGGCATTGGATACGGATGCGAGCTTTCTGGTTTATAACGCCGTGCGTGAAACAGGCCGTTTGTTAGCCAGTCCGGATCAAGCGACCAAAGACAAAGCGATGCGGGTTATGCAGCAAATAATGGCGCAAAATCCACTGGGCAGCGAGCACGATAAGCTATGGCTAGCGGCCGTTGAAATGATGAGTTACTTCGCACCAGAAGGCTTGAATGGGTTAGACCTAGAGCAAGCGAAACACGACTTGGCAACACGTGTACTTCCTAATCGCTATGAGTGCCAAGGACCTGCGATTATTCGCTCTCAAGATCTTACGGAGTCACAAGCGATGGAGGCGTGTGATGTGTTGGCTGCCAAAGAGGCCGACTTCCACCAAGTCGTGAATACGGGTCAACAACCTGTCGCTGATGATAACAACGAGCGAGTAGAAGTCGCGGTGTTTGGCAGCAAAGGCAGTTACATTGATTATTCATCGTTCTTGTTTGGCAATACCACAGACAATGGCGGGCAGTATTTAGAGGGTAATCCAGCAGAAGTCGGTAATGTGGCGCGTTTCGTGGCTTATCGCTACGCCAATGGTGATGAGCTTTCTATTCTCAATTTAGAGCATGAATACACTCACTATCTTGATGCACGCTTTAACCAATACGGCTCATTCAACGACAACCTAGCACATGGTTATGTGGTGTGGTGGTTAGAAGGCTTTGCCGAATTTATGCATTACAAACAAGGCTACGATGCGGCGATAAACTTGATTAGCAGCGGGAAGATGAGTCTGTCGGATGTGCTTGCGACCACTTACTCCCATGACTCCAATCGTATATATCGCTGGGGATACTTGGCGGTACGCTTCATGCTGGAAGAGCATCCTCAAGAGGTGCAAGGTTTATTGGCATTGTCTCGCACTGGCCAATTTTCCGAATGGGCACAACAAGTAAAAGTGCTAGGGCAGCAATACAATGGTGAGTTTGAGCGTTGGTTAGACTCGGTTTCAAGTGTACCCACAGAGCCTACAGAACCAACTGATCCCACTGAACCGACAGATCCTACGCAACCAACAGACCAAGCCATAGTGCTTGCAGCAAACCAAAGTGTGTTGTTGAGTGGCGAGGCGTATAGTGAGCAGTTGTTCTATGTTGATATTCCAGAGAACACGACGCATTTTGAAGCGTCTATTGAGGGGCAAACTCAAGGTGATGCTGACCTCTACATGAGCTACAACAAACCTGCACATTACTACGATTTTGAATTCAGCCAATACGGTAATGGAAGCAATGAAGTGGTGACGTTTGAACAAGAACCTTCGGGTTACATCAAGTCGGGTCGTTACTACATGAGTGTTACGGGGCGTACCGATTTTAATGAGGTGTCGCTAACGGCATCGGTAGTCACAGAAACGCCAACGCCTCCAACTCAACAGCAAGATGATTTAACGCCTGTGGTATTGGAGTCCGGTCAGGCTCAAGTGCTTACCGTTCACCAACAACGTTATGCCGCTGTCTATGTACCAGAAGGTGTACAAGAAGTGCGAGTGTGGCTCAACGATAAGAGAGACAATGCGGAAAATGAACAGTCGAATGCGGGTAACGTTGATCTGTTCGCTAGTCATTCATACTGGCCAACAGCAGGGCAGCATGACTATGCGTCTGATTACCATGGTAGCAATGAGTACCTGCAAATTCCTGTAACAGAAGAAGGCTATATACACTTCTTACTGAGTGCAGAGCAGCAAGGGGATGATGTCGAGATGTTGGTGTATTTTCACTAACAGAACAAGCGTTAGGTAATTGGCATTAAAAAATAGGTATTGCCCTCAACTGCATTAACGACAACGTCACCAAACTAAATGGTTAAATATCAATAAAGTAGACGGATAAAAGCCGGGCATCAGTGTCTGGCTTTGTTTTTCTGACAATCTTCTGTGTTTATAGAGTAGTTACACCATAATCTCTGATGAAGTGATGACATTCGAGGTTTAAGCTTGTCTGCATATGAAACATCATTGCGAGTAACCTATCGCGAGTGATAGAGGTAGAGATAAATTATGAAGAAAGTACTATTGGTAACCATATTTAGTGTCGCTGCGTTAGCAGGGTGCAGTCAGAAATCTTCGGTTCCAGAACAAGCACAAGAGACTACGAATCCGATCTGTAGCACTAAGAACCTGACGGGTGGTTGGTCGCAAAGTGAGATTACACCAGAAGCTAAGCAAGCTTTAAACGCAGTTCTTGGTCAAATGAACACTTCAGCTGAGCTCAAACAGATCTTGAGTGTTCGAACTCAGGTTGTCGCGGGTTTGAATTACGCTATTGAGTTTGAAATGGATAATGGTGAAGTGTGGAACACCATCGTTTACCGTTCTCTACAAGGTGACATCGAAATGACGCAACCTGCACAGAAAGGTCTTCTGTGCTCATAATCTAGATGTGCTTGTATCTTGTGGGATAGGCTGATAGCAAATAAAAATGGCTCCGTATTGGGAGCCATTTTTGTTTCTAAGAAGATTGATTTATTGAACGATTTCAGTCGGCCAGCTCGGGCTCAGCTAATTCCTGAACACAAGCTCGGCTGATGTCTTCATCAATATAAGCCATTCCCAGCTTGTTCAAGTAATCCATACGATCAGCAGTGCGAAGCTCAATATCAGGGCCTGCGATGTTGTTCTCTTGATAAACCTTAGCCATGTGAGCCATGAATTGCTCGCCCACACTCATCATTAACAGGCTCATTGCGCCTACGTCCGGTCTTACTTTAGCACGTTGCTTTTCCGATAGGTTTACCGCTAATACGATAGGTTGTTCTTCACCTTCGAAGCGAACGCCTCGCTCACGAACGGTTTGTTGAGCCCAGTAGTACGCCAGTTCTTTGCTCTGGGTCAGAAACACTGGTTCAACTGATTCGGTGTAGTTGTTACCAATGGTCGCCATGGTTTTTGAAGCTGCTTCGTTGAGCGCTTTGTCACCAGAGCGTTTTAGGCCTTGGCCTTGAATAGAAGCCAATAAAGCGGAAGATGTGCCGTGATACCAAGTATCACCCGTCGCGAAACCATTCTCTGATAACAGTGTTTTTGCATCTTGTAGGTGTGTAGGTATTGAAGTCATAGGCACTCTCAAAAAAAAGAATCTCAACAAATAGGAATCTGAACAAATATGTATACAGTTAGCTTAAACAGAAGTTGTTCGGTTAACCGTGGTGTGGAACACAAATCTGAGGCTTTGAGATAAAGCTGGCAGTACAAGCTTTATCTCAAAGCCTTCCCCCGGATCTTACCTAAGTAAGAGAGAAGGACGGGGGAGGCTTTAGCGTTAGCGATTAATCAAATTGGTTCGATGTATTCGCTTCACCTGCAGCTTTTAGTGCGTTCTCACCAGCAAAGTACTCTTTGTGGTCATCACCCATATCTGAACCAGACATGTTTTGGTGTTTAACACATGCGATGCCTTGGCGGATTTCTTTACGTTGAACATTCGCAACATAACCCAACATGCCTTGGTCGCCGAAGTACTCTTTCGCTAGGTTGTCAGTAGACAGCGCAGCAGTGTGGTAAGTCGGTAGCGTAATCAAGTGGTGGAAAATACCCGCTTCACGTGATGCGTCTGCTTGGAATGTACGGATCTTCTCGTCAGCGCTTGCAGACAGTTCAGTTTCATCGTATTCCGCGCTCATTAGGCTTGCACGGTCGTAAGCCGAAACATCTTTACCTTCTGCTACCATCGCATCGTAAGCTTGCTGACGGAAGTTTAGCGTCCAGTTGAATGATGGAGAGTTGTTGTAAACCAGTTTCGCATTAGGGTGTACTTCACGTACGCCGTCCATCATCTCTTTGATTTGACCGATGTGTGGCTTCTCAGTCTCAATCCAAAGTAGGTCAGCACCTGCATTGATAGCTTCGATACAGTCAAATACACAACGATCTTCACCAGTACCTTGGCGGAATTGGTATAAACCTGAAGGTAGACGCTTAGGTCGAACTAGCTTGCCGTCACGGTTGAAGCAAACATCGCCTTCAGCCATATCAGCCACATCAATCTCTTCAACATCTAGGTATGAGTTGTAGATGTCACCTTGGTCGCCCGGCTCTTTCACTACTGCGATTTCTTTTGTTAAACCTGCGCCTTGTGAATCGGTACGAGCAACAATGATGCCGTTGTCGATGCCTAGTTCAAGGAAGGCGTAACGAAGTGCGCGAAGTTTTGCGTGGAAGTCAGCATGTGGAACCGTTACTTTGCCGTCTTGGTGACCGCATTGCTTCTCATCGGCAACTTGGTTTTCAATTTGTAGACAACATGCGCCCGCTTCAATCATCTGCTTAGCCATTAGGTAGGTCGCTTCTGCGTTACCGAAACCTGCATCGATATCTGCAATGATTGGCACCACGTGTGTTACGTGATTGTCGATTTTGTCTTGGATAAGGTCTTGTTGGTTAACATCGCCCGCTTCACGTGCAGCGTCTAGCTCACGGAATAAACCACCCAGTTCACGTGCATCAGCTTGGCGCAGGAATGTGTATAGTTCTTCTACTAGGCCTGCAACCGATGTTTTTTCATGCATTGATTGGTCTGGAAGTGGACCAAAGTCTGAGCGAAGTGCAGCAACCATCCAACCAGAAAGGTATAGGTAGCGGCGATCTGTCTTGCCATCAAAGTGCTTCTTAATAGAAATCAGCTTTTGTTGACCGATAAAACCATGCCAGCAACCTAAAGACTGAGTGTATTGAGAGCTGTCTTTATCGTAAGCCTCCATATCCGCACGCATGATATCTGCCGTGTATTGCGCGATATCTAGACCTGTTTTGAATTTGTTTTGAGCTCGCATACGAGCAGCAGATTCAGGGTTAATTGCATCCCATGGAGCACCAGCAGCGCTTTTTGCAACTTCAATCATTTCGATATCTTGTGTAATTTGCGACATAACTATTCCTTAGTTTCACGTGGACATGTTGGCCAATTTGGCGAGGTCATTTGATTTGGATTAAATCTAACCATGGACAAATAATAATCATGTATGTGATAATTTTGTTAATTTATAGTTATTATATTCGGTATTTTTCTTATGAATATTGCTCGTATAGACCTTAATTTACTTGTGTATTTAGACATGTTGCTACGTGAAAGAAACGTTACACGAGCAGCAAATCAATTGGGTATTACTCAGCCAGCGATGAGTAATGGCCTTCGCCGATTGCGTGACCTGTTTGAAGATCCGCTATTAGTAAGAACAAGTGAAGGGATGATACCGACCGAGCGCGCGCATAAGTTGCAGCCACTGATTCGAAACATCTTGGCGAATGTAGAGAAGACACTGCAGCCGACCACAGAGTTTAATGCAGAAGACAGTGAACGCGTGTTTCGTATCATGGCGAGTGACTATGCAGAGTCGACCATTATTCAACCTCTTCTGAAAAGGCTAAGTGAGATCGCACCGAAAATACGACTGGATATCATGACGCCAAGTGACGTGAGTTATCAGGATGTAGAGCAAGGTACCGTTGATATAATTATCAACCGATTTGACGATATTCCTCAGTCTTTTCACCAGATGAGCCTTTGGCACGACGGGTTTTCTTGTCTATTTAGTTGTGACAACCCGATAGCCGACAATTTCGATATTTTGTCTTATTTAAAGGCGCAACATATTTGGGTAAGTAAGACGGGTATGGGAACGGGAGTGGGGATCAACCCAAGCGAAGCACAAAAGCTCGGTTGGATAGATGAGGCATTAATGCGCATTGGTAAAACCCGTAACATCACGGTGTTTACGCGACACTACTTGTCGGCGATTCTCTTCGCACAACAGAAGAACCTGATCCTGACTATTCCTACCAAAGCAGCTCAACTGCAGCGCAATAACCCTAGATTGTTGATCAAGCCTGCGCCATTTGCGATTGAACCCTTTGAGGTGAAGATGGCGTGGAGTCCATTGTTACAAACCAATCCAGACCATCAGTGGATGCGTCGTTTGATTAAAAGTGTCGCTAACGAAATCGAGAGTGGAGTGACGGAATAACACAGTTTGTAGGGTATTTTTTATATGAATATTCAATATAACCGTCATAAATTAGCTAAATTCATGTCCGTTAAGTAAGTTTAAATAAGTAAAGTAAATTTGAGCTAGTCACGAGAATTTATTGAGTAGCCATCAATTAGTTTGAGAGAGATTTTATGAGCAGTCGTATTCAACAGGGAAGCTTGAACATTGATAGCACCCTCTACCAATTAATTAATGAGCAGGTGATTCCTGGAACAGGCATTGTCGCTGAAGACTTTTGGCAATCATTTGCAACCATTCTTGAAGATTTGGCTCCAAAAAATCGCGCATTACTTATCAAGCGTGAAGATCTTCAACATCAAATTGACGTTTGGCACCAAGAGCGTGCTGGGCAAACGCTAGATCCTGTGGAGTACAAACAGTTCTTACAGCAGATCGGTTATTTGGTTCCTGAAGGTGATGACTTTCAAGTGACGACAGCGAGCGTAGAACCTGAGATCGCAACACAAGCAGGGCCGCAGCTTGTGGTGCCAATCATGAACGCACGTTTTGCACTTAACGCAGCCAATGCGCGTTGGGGCAGCCTATATGATGCGCTCTACGGAACGGACGTGATCAGTGAAAGTGATGGCGCGGAAAAGGGTGGAAGCTTTAACCCTGCTCGTGGCGCTAAAGTTGTGACTTATGCTCGTGAGTTCCTTGATGACGCAGCGCCATTAAACGGTGTATCTCATAAAGACGTCACCAAATACAGCATCAGTAACGCTAGCGTCGGCAATAAGCTGATAGCGACACTCGATAACGGTGAAGAAGTCACTCTCATAGATAGCAACCAGTTCATTGGCTATCAAGGTGACGCAAGTTCACCTTCGTGCATTCTTCTTAAACACAATAACCTTCATATCGAAATTCAAATCGACCCGAGTGCGCCGATTGGCAGCGTCGATGTGGCGGGTATTAAAGATGTACTGGTGGAATCGGCACTGACCACGATTATGGATTGCGAAGATTCGGTTGCTGCGGTTGACGGTGAAGACAAAGCATTGGCTTACCGAAACTGGTTAGGTTTAATGAAGGGTGACCTTCAAGAGTCGCTAGAGAAAAACGGTAAAACCATTGTTCGTAATCTTAACCCCGATCGGCAATACACCAGTGTGACGGGTGGTGAAATCTCACTTAAAGGTCGCAGCATGTTGTTCATACGCAATGTGGGCCACCTAATGACTAACCCTGCGATTATTGATGCTGAAGGTAATGAAGTGCCTGAAGGTATCATGGATGGCATGGTTACCTCGCTCATCGCGATGCATGATTTAAAGGGTAATAGCCCTTACCAAAACTCGACCGCGAACAGCATCAACATCGTAAAACCTAAGATGCATGGCCCTGAAGAAGTAGCGTTTACTAATGAATTGTTTGGCCGCATTGAAGATGCATTAGGGCTAGATCGATTCACGATCAAAGTCGGCATCATGGACGAAGAGCGTCGTACTTCGGTTAACCTTAAAGAATGTATTCGTGCAGCTAAAGATCGTGTTGTGTTTATCAACACAGGTTTCCTAGACCGTACCGGTGATGAGATTCACACCAGCATGGAAGCGGGCCCATTTGCGCCTAAAACACAGCTGAAAACCATGACTTGGATTGGCGCATACGAAGATCAAAACGTTGATCTTGGCTTAGCTTGTGGCCTGCAAGGTAAAGCCCAGATTGGTAAAGGTATGTGGCCAGAGCCAGACAACATGGCGAAGATGATGGATGCGAAAATCGGACATCCACAAGCGGGTGCTAATACTGCTTGGGTTCCTTCTCCAACCGCCGCGACTTTGCATGCGCTGCACTATCACAAGGTGAGTGTACCAAGCCGTCAGAAAGAGCTTCGTGAGCGTGTGAGAGCGAACGTTGACGATATTCTGACTATCCCGTTACTAGGTAATCAAAAGCTGACTGCTAAAGATATCCAAAATGAATTGGATAACAATACGCAAGGTATTCTTGGTTACGTAGTTCGTTGGATTGACCAAGGTGTAGGTTGTTCGAAGGTGCCTGATATCAACGATGTAGGATTAATGGAAGACCGCGCAACGCTGCGTATTTCAAGCCAACACATTGCTAACTGGTTACGTCACGGTATTTGCGAGGAAGCCCAGGTAATGAAAACCATGAAGCGCATGGCAGCCGTGGTTGATGAGCAAAATGCTGGGGATCCAAGCTACCAAAACATGGCGCCTGATTTCGAAAACAGCATTGCGTTTTCCGCAGCGTGTCAGTTGGTATTTGAAGGCTGTGCTCAGCCTAGTGGTTATACCGAGCCAGTGTTACACGCGATGCGTTTAAAGTTGAAAGCGCAGAGTACTTGAGTCGGAAAGTGCTAAATCGCAGATAAGCGAAAGCACAAAAAGCCTAAATGACTGAAATAGCAAAGTGGTCTAATAATAAAAACAGAGAAAGAAAAATACTAAAAAAAGAAACCCCCTTTAACCGAGCCCAAGGTGCCGCGCTTTATAGCGCGGCTTTTTTTTGGTTTTTGGTTAGATGTGGGAGCTGAGATTGGAAGTGGAGAGTAGTTAGCTTATCCCTTAATGAAACCGAATTAGCATCGAAGCTCAGTCATTACCAAAACTTACTTCCCATCAAAGCTTAGTTGCCACCGAAACATAGATACTTAATATCTATGTACTCATCGATGCCTTCTTTAGCGCCTTCACGGCCAATACCTGACTGTTTAACCCCACCGAAAGGTGCAACCTCAGTTGAGATGATGCCGTCGTTAATACCAACCATACCGTACTCAAGTGCTTCTGCTACCTTCCACACTCGGTGGATATTCTGGCTGTAGAAATAAGACGCCAAACCATAAATGGTGTCGTTTGCCATTTCGATCAGCTCTTCATCGCTGTCGAACTTCATAACCGGAGCGACAGGGCCAAAGAGCTCTTGTTGAACGATGTCCATATCGTGCTTCACGTCTTTAAGAATGACAGGTTGAATGAACAAGCCCGCAAGCTCTTGAGTTGGAGTGACAGGCTGTGCACCTTGTTCAATTGCGCGGTCAATCAAACCTTGGATGTTCTGTTTCGCTCTTTCACTGATCACAGGGCCAATGTTGACGCCTGCGTCTAAGCCGTTGCCAATTTTGAGTTGCTGTACCGCTTGGTTGAATTTAGCCACAAACTCATCGTGCACTTTGCTGTGTATATAGAATCGGTTAGCACAAACACAGGTTTGACCTGCATTACGGAATTTCGAAGCCATCGCGCCTTGAACCGCAGCATCGATATCGGCATCGTCAAACACGATAAACGGAGCATTACCGCCAAGTTCCATCGAGGTGCGTTTGATACCTTTTGCGGCTTGAGCCATCAAGATACTGCCGACGCGAGTAGAACCAGTAAAAGAGATCTTCTTGATTAATGGGTGTGATGTGAATAACTCACCAATCTGTTCTGGGCTGTCACCCAATACCACTTGAAGCAGATCTTTAGGGACACCTGCTTGGTAAGCCAGCTCAACAACAGCAAACGCAGAAAGTGGCGTTTCGTCAGAAGGCTTCACAAGAAAACTACACCCAGCCGCTAGGGCTGGTGCGGCCTTACGAGTGATCATCGCAATCGGGAAATTCCACGGTGTGATGGCACATGCTACGCCAATTGGCTGCTTGATCGTCACTAAACGCTTGTCCCCAGCAGTGCTTGGAATCGAGTCACCATAAGTGCGCTTGGCTTCTTCGGCGAACCATTCAATAAAGCTTGCACCGTAAACGACTTCGCCTGCAGCTTCTGCCAATGGCTTGCCTTGTTCTATCGTCATTAAATGAGCAAGGTCATCCTTGTTTTCGAGGATCAGTAGATGCCAAGCTTTTAGTATTGCAGCGCGAGATTTAGCCGGAATTTTCGCCCACTCTTTCTGCGCAATATGAGCTCGTTCGATAGCACTGTCCAATTCCGCCTCAGATGAGATAGGCGCATGCCCAATAAGCTCACCTGTTGCTGGATTGCTCACGGCAACCGCGTTATTCGCTTCTGTCACCATAAAAGAGAGTAAGCGCTGGTTATTAATTTCTAGCATGTGATTCCTTCTTGATGATTACTTAACACGTGTTGGTGCTGTTATTGAGTTGATGTCTATGGCAGTGCTGATGATTCGCTTTAGCCTACCAAGGCTATTCTTGCGCCCAGTTGTCTGCTTCTATCTTCGCCAGTGCTTTCGCGGCTTTTTGTAGAGCAGGTAGGAACTTAATCGCTTCATCTGGCTTTACTCGAATCACTGGTGCTTGGATTGCTAAACCTAGATTAGATTGGCCGGTTGGCGATGGAATGAGTACAGCAATACACACCAAACCCGGTAGAAACTCTTCGTCATCGATTGCAAAGCCTTGGATCTTCGCTTCTTCGATGTCTTGCTCTAACACTGAGTAGTCGGTGATGGTTTTAACTGTGTACTGAGTCAGCGGCACGTTTTCGATCAGTCTTCTGCGCTGTGATTTCGACATGTGCGCCAAAAACAGTTTGCCTGTCGCTGAGCAGTGAACAGGAACGCGAGAGCCGGGTTGCAGGTGGAAGCGAAGTGGTGCTTCGGTTTCTGCACGGTCAAGGTAGATGATCTCACCGCTCGATAGTGCGGTTAGGTTGCAGCTTTCGCCAACTTCCGCTCGAAGGTTTTCGAGAATCGTGCGTCTTGCACTGTGCATGGTGCTGTTGAACAGTAGGTTTTCAGCCAGCTTTCTGAGTCGAATGCCAGAGCTGTAATGCTTTTCATCACCGTCTCTTTGAATGATGCCTGCGGATTCTAATTGTTGCAGCATACGATGCAGGGTGGGTTTCGGTAGTCCTGTTTCTTCGACGAGCCCTTGAAGGGAAATAAACTCGTCTTTTTGCGCTATCACCTCTAATAGTGCAAAAAGTCGCAGAGTGGGCGTATCTCCTTGAACTTGTGGTGTTTCTGTTTGCATACAGTGATTCATCCTTGCGATATGTCTATGTGTAAGAGTGTACATACCAAATTAATATTCTTCAATTATCTGAATAAAATTTGACCTTTTTTATTATTTCAATAATATAAGTATAAATTATGGAACAATTTATCTCAATAAATGGAATTTTAAAATGAAAGCAATTGAACGGATTATTGATAAGGCGCACTTAGATCGTAAGCGTGTGATTTTGAGCGAAGCGGAAGACCCTCGTGTACTGAAAGCGGCACGATTAGCGATAGATAAACAGCTTGCTTATATCACGCTAGTAGGTGATGAAAAGGCGATTATCGAAGCGTCGCAGTTGAACCACATTAATCTCGCCGGCATTCACATTGTTTCACCACAAACATCAGCACTCAAAGCTGTGTTGGCTGAACGGCTCTATGAGCTAAGAAAAGCCAAAGGCATGACTTATGAAGATGCATTGGATAAGGCCAAAGACCCACTGATTTTTGCCAACTTGATGGTACGAGAAGGGCTGGTTGACGGTACAGTCAATGGCGCGGTTTACACCACGTCTGATGTAGTTCGAGCGGCGCTGCAGATTATTGGGCCAGCACCAGACAGTGAATTGGTGTCTAGCTTCTTTCTGATGATGTTGTGCGAGCCTTTCCATAATCTTAAAGGTGGCATGATTTTCAGTGACTGTGGTTTGGTGATTAACCCCAATGAAACCGAACTGGCATCGATTGCCGTAGCGGCATCAAACAGTGCTCAAACGCTGTTGATGGAAGAACCTAAAGTGGCAATGCTGTCGTTCTCTACCAACGGCAGTGCGAAACACGAATCAGTCGATAAGGTTCGTAATGCCGCTCAGTTAGTGAAACAACGTTGTCCCGGAATAGCTGTCGATCAGGACGTTCAACTCGATGCCGCGATTGTCACTGAAATTGCCGCGAAAAAGCTGCCCGATTCAGAAGTGAAAGGCCAATCTAATGTATTGATTTTCCCCAATTTAGAAGCGGGGAACATAGGCTATAAGCTCGCAGAAAGGTTAGGTGGCGCAGTCGCGATTGGCCCGTTACTGCAAGGATTGAATCAACCTGCCAATGATTTATCCAGAGGGTGTAGCGCGGAAGATATCTTCAATGTAATTGCGGTGACTGCCGTACAAGCGCAGCAAGGGAAAATACCAAATTCAACGACTGACGCGGCGGCTGATTCTGAAAAAAGAGAAGAATCGATCTTTGATTTTAGATACTAAAATCTAGCTTCTGAAGCTGATATTCATATTCAAATCAAACCCCAAACAACCTAATTAGGACTGCTAATGGAGTTACCTGTTTTACTCGCCATTCTTGCCACTATTGCGGTGGGTACCTACTTCCAAACTGTCACGGGTTTTGGCCTCGGTATCATCGTGATTGGTTTAACGGTCAGCCTTAATTTGGTTACCTTACCCGTTATAGCCGCTGTGGTCAGTATTGTGACCTTGTTCAATTGCTTGGTCGCGTTGATGGGTAAGCCTTTACTTGGGGAGCTCAAGATTCTGGTGGTGTTAGTCATCGGTATTATCCCCGGCGTATCGATGGGGGTGTTCTTGCTAGACGAGTTGAGCGATTCGGCCACGAATATTCTCCGAGGACTATTGGGTGCGATGGTGTTATTCGCAGGTTTGAGTTTTATGTTCAAACCTAAAACCAGAAAGGAACGTTCGGCAACCGTGTCGTTTTTGTTATCTGGTTTTAGCTCCGGGTTAGCGGGTGGGTTGTTTGGCATGGCGGGTCCACCGATTGTTTATCACCTCTATCGACAACCTTTTACGCTCGATCTGGTGCGAAGCACACTGCTGATGGTGTTCGCTTGTACGTCAATGTCCCGTACCGTCAATGTCTACGCGGCAGGCGACATGGAAGCGAGCATACTGTGGTTATCTGCTATCGCTGTTCCTCTGGTGACGCTTGTCACTATGTTTGCTCGACGTTTCCCACCACCGTTGTCCAATGATCAACTGAGAAAACTGGTGTTTATTGTGTTGATGTTGATTGGTGGGTACTTGATGGCTGTCTCTGCATGGTCGTTACTTGCTATTTCTTAGTTGCTTGCTGTCTTTTAGTTGTTCGCTATTTCCTAGTTACCTCTTAGCTGCTTGCTACCTCTTAAGAACCTTCCGATAAAAGGCTAGCGGCCTGCTAGCCGATACTTCACAACTCCCCGAAACGTCATTGGTCAATGCGTACATCTCCAAACAAAAACTTTAACGCTTTAGCATCTCGAAGATGTTCCTAGATAAACCAAATAGGCAGCTCTCTTGCACATCTAAAGTGATGTTACTGCGGTAGTAAGGGCTTAAATCGACACCCATTCCAACACCATGAATCTCGATATGGTTTTTGTTTGATTCACGCTCAATCACTTGTTTGAGATGGTTATCCAAATAGAACTGATCGTTGGCGGTGCTGGTGGCGGTATCCATCGGACAGCCGTCTGAGAACACGATTAAAACCTTTCTTTTCGCACTGTGCTGTTGCAACAGCTGACTAGCGAACTGCACCGCTTCGCCATCAATCCCTTCTTTAAAGATGTCTGCTTTACGAAGGCTGGCAATGCCAAGGCGAGAGCGTCTCCAATGGGTATCAAAATCTTTAAACACAATATGTCGAACTTCGTTTAAGCGGCCTGGGTGTTTCGGTTTGCCTTGTTTAAGCCACTGTCGATAGACTTTGCCACCGTTCCAGTTATTGGTAGTGAAGCCAATAATCTCAAATGGAATGTTGGCCAGTCCAACGGATTTGAGAATTGTATCCATCAGTAGGCTTAGCTTGTGACTGTGTTTCTGCATTGAACCTGAGCAGTCCATCAAAAACGTGATGGCACATTGATGAGATGCGCCGATATCAGGTTGATAAAAGACAGTGCGATCCAATGGCGAAGTGATGAGCTTGGTGATGGTAGTGGCGTTAACAATACCTTCTTCTAAATGATCCTGACGTCGGTTCGTTTGTGGCGTGGCAACAAAGCGAGTGAGCATAGCGGCTAAACGGCGAGTGTTGACTTGTCTCGCCATGATGTCATCGGTGAGTTTCTGCCTCAGTTCGAGTAATAGAGCGCGCCTGACGAGTTTGTCTGCCGCGATGACTTGATCAAATTCTGAATTAAAGACCTGATAATTGGCACCCGAGAGTTCGAATACCTTGCTACTGCCTGTGATGTCGGTATCGACGTCTTCATCTTGAATGTCACCATCAACAATCAAGGCAAGCTGAGCAAGGAACTTAATGTCTTCTTCCACCGTAGGCGTGGGCGAGTTATCACTTTCTTGTTCTTGGATAATTAATTCTTGTGCAAGGGTTGCAAGCTCGTTGGCGCAGTGTGCAAACTGTTGTTGGTCGGCTCTATGTTGCTTTAAGCGTTTAAAGCTGTGACCAAAGGTAGGCACGATGCCGGCGCGAGTCGATTCAATGGTTTCAGCAATCGGTTCCGAAACTGGGACACCGGTTAAGCGGGTGTGGATGACTTGCATCAGTGTGAACAGCAACATACCAATTCGTGATTCAGTAAAGCCATTCTGATGATATTGGTCGCTCCAATACGCAAAGTTGAACTGAATACTGGTGGTAACACCTTTTAGATAAGATGGAACTTGCGATTCAATTCGTACCTGTTCGCAGAAATCATATAACAGACGTTCGACTTCGTTTTTCGGTCGCAATGAGTAATGAAGAGCAGCATCTGAAAGCAAGATTCGTAATGCCGATGAATCGATCTTACCTTGCATCGAAAGCTTGCTGTTTTTCAACTCATGACGAGAAACAAAGGTGAGATCGTTAGTATGTGCAGACTGGTAATAACAGGGGCTATTGCCTTTATAGAGTCGCTCTCCCCGATAATTTAGACTCAACTCACCGCTGATCGCTCTGGCGACAGACACGCCAAGGTCGAGGATCTTTTTCTGCTGAGAAGAAACATTGGCCATGGTTTACGACTCCGAGTGTGAATATTTTTGAGTAGGCGTTTCTAAATCTTCACCAAAGCAACGGAAATAGTATTCGCTAACCAGTTCTTTCTCTTCGTCTTCACAGCGGTTCAAAAATGACAATCTAAATGCCGTCGCTACATCATCGAATATTTGGATGTTTTCGGCCCAAGTGAGCACCGTTCGCGGAGACATCACCGTAGAAAGATCACCAGCCCGAAACCCGTTACGCGTTAATCCTGCGGTCGCAATCATCTTCTCAACCAGTTGTCGGCCACTTTCATTATTCAGCTCTGGAAGCTTGGATAACACGATCTTAGTTTCATGTTGTGGATCTAAATAGTTGAGCGTTGCGATGATGTTCCATCTATCTAACTGACTGTGGTTAAGCACTTGAGTGCCAGAATACAAACCGGAGAAGTTACCTAAGCCAAGCGTGTTGCAGGTAGCAAACAAGCGGAAAGAAGGGTGAGGCGTGATCACTCGGTTTTGTTCTAAAGAGGTGTATTTGCCGTCTTGTTCTAGGAGTTGTTGGATCACAAACATCACATCTGGTCGTCCTGCATCGTATTCGTCTAATACCAGAGCAATGGGTTGCTGGATGCTTTGCGGAAGAATGCCTTCTTTAAACTCTGTCACCTGCATTCCATCTTTAATGACGATGCTGTCCTTTCCTATGAAATCCAAGCGACTTAAGTGTCCGTCTAGGTTGATCCTCAAGCATGGCCAGTTTAATCTCGCGGCGATTTGTTCAATGTGAGAAGACTTGCCCGTCCCGTGTGTACCTTGTATCAGCGTGCGTCGATTGGAGGCGAACCCCGCCAATATCGTTAGCGTTACTTCAGGATCAAAACAGTAGTTAGGATCGACCTTGGGTACATACTCTCCCGCATGTTCAAACGCCAATACGGTTAGGTTGCTGTCGATGCCAAAACACTCTCTCACACTTATTGGTTGTGTTGGTATCAATTCCGCATCATTCATTTTTCTTCCCTCTTAATAGCTTCCATGACTGCCGCGATGGGCGATATGTCATCGATTATTAACAGCTCACTCTAAGTTAACGGCACTTTTTGTACGAAAAACTATCAATAATGTGATCCAGTTTTATTAATTAGAATGAATTGTTCCAATTTAATATAAAAAGTTGACGCGCAAAAAATCTACTACTAAGGTGAAAATGAATTCGAAAAAGAGACAATTCATTCCGAAAAATGAAATTTTGGTTAACTCAAGGAGAGTGGAAGAATGAGCGAGCAAGAAAAACGTACGGTTGTTTCCGGCACAGTAACAATGACACCATCAGAAGCGTTCGTTGAAACTATGGTTGCTAATGATGTTACCGACATGTTCGGCATCATGGGGTCAGCATTTATGGACGCAATGGATATCTTTGCTCCTGCTGGCATTCGATTGGTCCCAGTGGTACACGAGCAAGGTGCTGCTCACATGGCAGATGGTTATTCTCGTGTATCTGGTCGCCATGGCGTGGTTATCGGGCAGAATGGCCCAGGTATTAGTAACTGTGTGACTGCGATTGCAGCTGCATTCTGGGCACACAGCCCGGTCGTCATTGTGACGCCAGAGACAGGCACCAAAACAATGGGCTTAGGTGGTTTCCAAGAGTGTAACCAGCTTCCAATGTTCCAAGAGTTTACTAAGTATCAAGGACACGTAACGCACCCAGACCGTATGGCGGAATACACAGGCCGATGCTTTGACCGCGCAATGAGCGAAATGGGTCCGACTCAACTGAATATTCCACGTGACTATTTCTACGGCGAAACTCAAACCGAGATCCCTAAACCCGCGCGTTTAGACCGTGGCCCGGGTGGTGAGAAGTCTCTGAATGAAGCAGCAGACCTGATTGCTGAAGCGAAATTCCCAGTCATCATTTCTGGTGGCGGCGTGGTAATGGCTGACGCAGTTCAAGAGTGTGCGGCACTGGCAGAGCGACTAGGCGCACCAGTAGTAAACAGCTACCTACACAATGACTCTTTCCCTGCTAGTCACCCATTATGGTGTGGCCCTCTAGGCTACCAAGGTTCGAAAGCAGCAATGAAGTTGATGGCTCAAGCGGATGTGGTTATCGCTTTAGGTACACGTCTTGGTCCGTTCGGTACCTTGCCTCAACATGGCATGGATTACTGGCCGAAGAACGCGAAAATCATTCAGATTGATGCCGACAACAAGATGCTTGGCTTGGTTAAGAAGATTTCGGTTGGTATCTGTGGCGATGCGAAAGCCGCTGCGGTTGCTCTATCTGAAAGATTGGAAGGCCGCGCACTGTTGTGTGATGACAACAAAGGTGCTCGTCAAGATACAGTGGCAACAGAGAAAGCACTGTGGGAAAAAGAGCTTGATGAGTGGACACACGAACGTGACTCGTTCAGCTTAGATATGATTGAAGAAAACTCACACGAGACTCCGTTCTCTGGTGGCGAATATCTACACCCACGCCAAGTATTGCGTGAGCTAGAAAAAGCGATGCCTGAAGACGTAATGGTCTCGACGGACATCGGTAACATCAACTCTGTGGCAAACAGCTATTTACGCTTTGAAAAACCACGTAGTTTCTTTGCTGCAATGAGTTTCGGTAACTGTGGTTATGCGTTCCCGACCATCATTGGTGCGAAAGCAGCGGCACCTCATCGCCCCGCTATCTCTTATGCAGGCGACGGTGCGTGGGGCATGAGCTTGATGGAAACCATGACATGTGTTCGCCATAACATTCCAGTGACAGCCGTGGTATTCCACAACCGTCAATGGGGTGCTGAGAAGAAGAACCAAGTCGACTTCTACAACCGACGCTTTGTTGCTGGTGAACTTGAAAACCAAAGCTTTGCAGAAATCGCAAGAGCTATGGGCGCTGAAGGTATCACGGTTGATAAGCTAGAAGATGTAGGTCCAACTCTGCAAAAAGCCATCGACATGCAAATGAACGAAGGCAAAACAACCATCATTGAAATCATGTGTACTCAGGAACTGGGCGACCCGTTCCGCCGAGATGCACTATCAACGCCGGTTCGTTTCCTAGATAAGTATAAAGACTACGTATAAGTCATAGGAAGTTTGTCCGGCCACAGAAATCTCGAGAGTGTTAGAGAAAGTGCTATCGAGAATGTGGTCGGGCAATACCAACGGGTATTGGCAAAGGACTTAGGTGAAGAACGTAAACGCTTAGTTCAATAATTTCCAGTTAAACATTAGAACACTAATTAAATGTTCATTAGGAAAATAAGTGGTTATAGCTATATGAATTTTGTTACTCGTTATTATTAATCGACCATTAACTCATAGCTACTTAGTGAATGGTTCTAATACTGATACTTGTTTATGAATATATATACTTATTATCATTTTAGAAAAAATAAAATAACGACACTCGTTGACTATTGGTCAATCGTTATTATTGGTTGATTTTTATCATCGATTGATAGGGTTGTTGATATTTGGATTTTACCGGATTTAAATTAAGTGAATCGTAGTATGCATGTTGTGAAAAATAAACATTATATAAGCTCACTCGAAGAGCTGTATAAAATAATCGATTCACTTATTACAGAGTGTAGTGAGCATCGTGGTTTGATTTATAACGTGTGTGATTATGAAAATAATAACCTGATGCCAAGCTTAGGTCGCTCAAATCGAAAGAATATTCGCCGTGTCGAACAAGAGCTTCTTTCGACCGTGAGAGTTTATGGCGGGCATTCGTTGAATGCACACGAGATAAATGATTGGTTATTGATGTGTTTAGCCAAGAAACAGGGGTTTCCAACCCGTTTACTTGAGTGGACAGATAACCTGGTCAATGCGTTGTGGTCTGTGTGTTATAGCCAAAGCAAAGACTGTCTCAATATTATTAAAGCTATTGATTATCATAAGGTTAGTGTTTTTAACTCACCATGTGACCTGAATAGAACTCAGATATTCAATGTGGCTGATTGTGATCAGCAAGAGCAACGAAAGGACAAGTGGTATTCCATTCACCCTTTGTACGATGAGAAAGAATATTCAAACGGTCTAGTATCCGTTCATATTCTTCCGTCAGCGAAAGTAAACCTGATAAAGGAATTAATCTCCATGAATGTTTTAAATGAACCGACAGAATATATTGAAGAGAAACAGGCTGATTTGAAAAATGAAGCCCATGTAGATAGCAATCAAGCAATGAATAAAGGTGAGGGTAATATCGAATTACAAGTTAATACTCATGATCGCCAGCTTGAGCAGTATGGCCGAAAGTATCATCAAGATTTTGATTTCGACTAAAGTCTAATATTTCTACTGATTTTATTTAGAGCTCATATAAATCTAGTGATGACGAGATAAATAAAATTAGAACACCAATTAATTTATAAAAAGATGAAATCTGTGAGCTTAAAGATTGTTTATAAAGTAACTCGAAGTTAGAGTGGCGAATCTTGTTATCAAGTTGTTAAATTTTCACAGATCTAGTTTAAACACTCTAATAAAAAAGTGGCGCAAAGCTACTGAAATTTAAACCAATAACGAAAACATAAAGGATTCTGGAATATGAATATGCAAACCAATGCAGCGACATTCGTGCTGGAAAACCAAGTCGACACCGCCTTTTTACAGTCTTTTAGTGATGCATGGAATAACCATGATATTGAAGCGCTAATGTCGTTTATGACCGAAGACTGTGTCTTCCACACCGTGGCAGGAGAAGGCGAACTTGGAAACACTATCGAAGGGTACGACGCCGTTCGCAATAGCTTTGAATTGGTTTGGCAGAACTTTCCAGATGCGGCTTGGAGCGACCCGGTCCACTTTGTGTGTGGCGACCGCGCGGTAAGCGAATCAACGTTCTCTGCGACTAACCCTGATGGCACCGTCATCGAAGCTCGTATGGTTGATGTGTTTACCCTGAAAGATGGAAAAATCAGCGTAAAAAATGCCTTCCGTAAAACACGACCTCTTTTGACTCCTAACAACACTCCCAAGAGCTAGACACGAAACCAAAATCAGTCCACGTGTTATGACTAGGAGAGTCGAATTATGAGTTTAGTAATGGAACAACCGGCAGCCGATGTGCCGCCAAAGGTGACAAGCACCCAAGCAAAAGAAAGCACCCAAGCAAAAGATAAATACGATCCAAAATACGATCCACTTAAAGACAAGAGCCCAGGTCACGGTAAGGAATACGCCCCGACTTATTGGGTAGATACCGCAGGCGTACCACCTGAAGATGATGGCCCAATCACGTCAGACATGGATGTCGATGTGGCTATTATCGGTTCAGGCTACACAGGCCTAAGCACTGCGATACACCTTGCTGAAATGTACGGTATTAAAGCGACAGTGATTGAAGCCAACCGTTTGAGTTGGGGCTGCAGCACCCGAAATGGTGGTCAGGCACAGTGTGCGTCAGGACGTTTGAAGCGTTCCCAGTGGATTGAACGCTGGGGACTGGAAACCGCGCTAAAAATGCACCGCGAATGCATCGATGGCATGAACACGTTTAAGTCTCTAATCAAAGACATTGATTGTGACCCACAACCGGGCGGCCACTTATACGTCGCTCACCGTCCAAAAGTGATGGCAACCCTAGAGAAAGAAGCCAAGTTGCTGCGTGACACGTTCGATTACGATGCGCAGATCTTAGATGCGGAAACCGTAAAACGTGATTACGTTGGTGATCAAGAAGCGGCAGGCGCAATGCATGAGCCAGAAGGTATTGGCATCCATGCAGGGAAACTGGCGTTTGGTTATCTAAGAAAGGCGAGAGCACTCGGTGTAAAAGTTCACCCAGCAAGCCCTGTGATGGGTTGGGAAACACGTAATGGTGTGCATTACCTAAAAACACCAGGTGGTGTGGTTAAGGCTCGTTCTGTCGGTGTTTGTACTGGTGGGTATACCAGCCAAAGTTTGCATTCAGAGCTTAAGAATCGCCTATTACCCGTACTTTCTAACTCGATGGTGACACGTCCGTTAACTCAAGACGAAATCGCCGCGTGTAACTTCAAAACCAATCAGGTGATTACTGACACCAGAATTTTGCGTCATTACTACCGTTTGTTACCCGATAACCGAGTGCAGATCGGTACACGCAGTGCCATCAGTGGCAAGAATGCACCTGAAAAGAAATACGAAGACATGTTGAGAGCGGATTTAACCCGAAAATTCCCTTCTCTCGATCAGATCAAAATCGATTATTCATGGTGGGGGTGGGTGGATGTTAGCCACGACATGATGCCAAGAATCTATCAGCCGAATCCAAAGCAATCCATATTCTACGCACTAGGGTATGGCGGCAATGGTGTGATGTACTCCGCTCAAGCAGGCAAGCGCCTCGCTCAGTGGATCGCAGGTGAAGGTCATAATCTTGACTTGCCAATATTTGAATCAAAACTTCCGTTCCCCAACGTGAGGGAAGTGGTGGAATCTGAGATGTTTGCACCATTTCGAAGAGTAGGGCAACAGTTCCTTTATCAGTGGTATTCGTTAAAGGATGAAGTGCTTTAATTACTCGAACATTGTTTCCAAAATAGGGAAATAGAACTACGACCAGGAAAGTTGTACCAGGTCACCTTGTGAGCAAAGTACAGGCAGGAAGTCTGTATGATATGAAAGGTTAAGACTATGAAATTTATTAAAAATAAAATTATTGCTGGCGTCACAATTGTAGCAACAGCGATGCTATCTCATGCCGCGGCAGCAGCAAATTTTAAAATGGCTATCGGCGATGCTGCTGGTGGTACTCAATGGGAATTAGCGACATCATTTTCTGAATTGATGGAGCAAAAAACAGACGGCAAAGTCAAAATCGACCTATTCCCGAATGGTCAATTGGGTAATGAGCAAGACACCGTCAACGACGCGGCAATCGGCTTACTCGACTTCTCTGTATTGGCGATCAATAACGTAACACCTTTCTCCCCAACGGTTGGTCTATTGACCATGCCTTACGTCATTCAAAGTGCAGAAGAAGCGGTGCTACTAACTCAAGGCCAAGTGGGCCAAGATCTTGTCGATAACACCATTCGTGATGCAGGCGTTCGTATAGTAGGTTGGGCTTATTCTGGCTTTAGGGTTCTGACAAACTCTAAAAAATCAGTGGCTTCACCAGCGGATCTAAAAGGACTAGTGATTCGTGTTCCGCGTAACGAAATTATGATTGCTTCGTACCAAGCATGGGGCGTAAACCCAACACCAATGGCATGGTCTGAGACCTTTACTGGCCTACAACAAGGCGTGGTTGATGGTCAAGACAACCCATACATCACTGTTCATGCGATGAAGTTCAATGAAGTACAAAAGTACGTAACAAATCTGCGTTACATCTTCTCACTTGAACCGCTAATCGTCAGTGAAACTGTCTTCCAACAACAGACGCCTGAAATGCAAAAGATCATTCTTGAAGCAGGTCAGGAAGCGACAGAGCACAGCTTCACTTACTTAGAAAATACTGAAAACAAGATCCGTGAAGAACTACAAGCAAAAGGCATGGTATTCACTGACCCAGCAGACAATGAGCAAGAGTGGATCAGCAAGGTGACTAAGTCAGTTTGGCCTAAGTTCTATTCAAGCATTGGAGGTAAAGACAAGCTAGACGACGTTCTTGAGTTACTAGGTAGAAAGTAACGATTAGATTCGCCCTATCTGCTGTTCTTCGCGACTTAATCACCTCGCGATAGAACGGTTAGATAGGGCATTTACATGGCTTTACTCGTTGATCTGTCCAGTACCTGATCTTTTTAGTACCGCGAGCGACTGGTTGTCATGTGGAAATCAACATTGGAGGTTATATGTCAGTCGCTAAAACAATAAAAAAGCACCTTAACAACATTGAGGAATATACATGTTGTCTGTTGCTAGCAAGCTTTGTCCTATTGCTGTTCACACAAATCCTTACTCGTCAGCTTTTCGATTACTCCATACCTTGGGGTGATGAAGTCGCTACTTACATGTTTGTTTGGTTTGCCTATTTAGGGGCGGTTGTTGCGGCAAAAATGTCAGCCCATAACCGAGTCAGTTTTCACTTCAAGTTCTTCCCCCCGATTGTTCAGACCGTCTGTGAAACCATCGCTGACTTCTTATGGCTGCTGTTTAACGGCTACTTTGTTTATCTCAGCTACGATTTCGTGTTCAACAAAATGAATTTGTTCTGGAAGTCTCAGACGACAGGCATCCCAATGAAATACTTCTATATGATTTTGCCGATCGCATTTTCTCTAATGATGCTGCGCATTATCTGGAACAACTACGAGCGCTTATTTAAGGGCGCTAAGAACGAAGATCCTGAAGTCAAAGAACTGCGCAAAATGACGGCACAAAAATCATCACAGTAGTCGTCACAGAGAATAGCCGTAATAGAGAGATGTAATAATGGAATCCTATTTAACTCTAATTTTATTTGGTGGCTTCTTAACCCTGTTAATTCTGGGTGCACCAATCACAGTATCACTGGCCGGCGCTTCAATGGCGGCCTATATGTTGCTCGACAAAAATCCCATCGCTTTAGTACAAATCGCGTTTACTTCGGTGGGTAACTTCCCGTTAATGGCGCTGCCGGCCTTTGTTCTTGCTGGCGCATTAATGGAGGCGGCAGGTATCTCCAAACGCCTGGTGGATATTGCAGAGAGCTTAGCCGGACCCGTGACGGGCGGCCTTGGCGCTGCAACCGTGATGGCGTGTTTGTTTTTTGGTGCTATCTCAGGTTCAGGCCCTGCAACCACCGCCGCGGTAGGCATGCTAATGGTGCCTGCAATGGTTAAGCGAGATTACGATAAGAGTTACGCATCGGCAGTAACGGCAGCATCAGGGGGCTTGGGGATCATTATTCCGCCATCGATCCCGTTAGTTATTTTCGGCATCTCAGCAATGGGATTAATGGCACCGCCTGAAGCCATCGCTCAACACGGGCAATTTGCTTCTTTATCTATTCCTAAATTGTTTGTTGCAGGCGTTGTTCCTGGCTTCATCATGGCATCTACACTCGTTGTCACTAACTACTTCATTGCCAAGCGAGAAGGCTATAAAGGGCTGTCTGAGAATTGGTCATTTGGCGAAGTAAGACACGCTTTACGCCGTGGTATATGGTCGATACTGGCTCCATTTCTGATTCTCGGAGGTATCTATAGCGGTATGTTCACACCAACAGAGTCAGCGGTTGTGGCTATCTTCTATTCACTGTTTGTCGGGGTGTTTATTCACCGAGAGTTATCGTTCAAAAGCACGATTAAATCATTGTCGACAACGACATGGATCACCGGACGTGTGTTGCTGATTCTATTCGCGGCAACGGTTTTTGGTCGCTTGTTAATCGAACAAAAAATTCCGGTTGTGGTGGCGGAGTCACTGTTAGGGTTCACTGACAACATGTACATGGTGTGGGCATTGACTATTGTGTTACTGCTTTTCGTTGGCATGTTCATGGAAACCTTGGCCGCGATCATGATCATCGTGCCGGTCTTGTTGCCAATCATGTACATGCTCGGCGCGGATCCAACGCACGTAGGAATCGTGGTGGTGTGTACGTTATCGATAGGATTTGCTACGCCGCCGCTCGGTGAAAATATCTTTGTTGCCTCGGGGATAGGCGGAGCCACGGTCGAACAGATCACCGCTAAGATCCATCCCTTTGTGCTTGCATCCGTTATTGGCGTGTTCGTTATCGCTTTCTTCCCGCAAATAACGCTTTGGCTACCGTCCTTAGTGGGCTATTAGGAGAGATCACTATGAATATATCAAGAATTATCCTTATTGGTTGTGCCGTATTTGCAGTGATCAATGGCATTGGGTTGCGTGCCGAACATTCAGAAACAGTGAAAGAAAACGAGCTAGTCAATGTGCTCGACATTTCAGAACCACATGTTGTCAGTGACGCGGAAAGAAGAGCCAAAACCCTGCTTGCGAAGGCGGTGATACATGTGCAAAAGGATGGCGATGAGAGTGTGAGTGACTTCATGAGCGACCCTGAATATACAGACGGTGAGCTTTATGTGTTTGCTCTTGGTATTGATGGCCAATTCCTTGCCAGTGGCGGTTCTTCAATGGTGTTGGTGGGCGATAGCGTTTTGGACACTCAAGATGTTTATGGCAATTCTTTTTTCCGAGAAATGATCACTAAGGCTGTGCATAACGGTTTTGGCGAAGTTCAGTACCATTGGACAAATCCGACTGACCGTATGGGGGAGCCTAAGACCACCTTCTTTGAACGAGTGGGCGATGTGATTGTTGCCGTGGGGTATTACCCAGAACGCTCTAGTGCAACAGAAGCTAAGCGATTATTGGCGAGAGCGATGGCCGCGATAGTGGAATCAGAGCAGGACAGTCTCGCCGAGTTCAATGATACCGAAGGCAGCTTTGTTGAGGGGGACTTGTATGTGTTCGTGATGGATATGAGCTCTGGAAAGCTGCTCGCGCACGGTGTATCCCCTGAGCTTGTTGGGCGTTCGCACAACGAAATCCTAAGCCCTGACGATAAGCCAATTCTCACTGAGATGTTAAACCTAGCGAAAGAAAATGGCCGAGGCGTTTATACCTATCAATGGTTAAACCCGCTGTCGAGCAAAGTGGAAACCAAGCACACTTACTATCGAGTGATCGACAATAAGCTGGTTGGTGTTGGTTATTACACAAATTCAAACAACACGTAAAAGTGTTTCTACTGAGCCCTCAACCCAGTTAGATAAAGGGCTGGGGGCTCAAAATGCCGGTTTGTGTAAAAAAGCAATTTAGTAAAATTAACACTGTGAAATTTTTGTTGTGAAATTGTTTCTAAAATACAAGTAGTATGAAATACATGGAAGCAACACAGTAAAGAACAATTTTGAAAAGGGTCAATCAGGATTTTTGACCTACATGAAATTCAAAGCCGTAAGAGGGAAAGACTATGAATATGCTGACACTAGACAGAACAGAACTTCACAGAAACCATTCAACATTTATTGCTGAAGCTGTCTTTGCCGTAGAAATGGTGAAAGCAGACAAGCAGCTCGAAAAACAAAAAATGGCGAAACAGTTGCTTGATACTCTATTTCCTCTTGAGGCTGGTTCACACGAAGACGCAGTGAGCTACGAGATTGATTATCGACATGTTCAGGTTTACTTCGAAAACGGCGAGCACACCGGCCTGAAAAGAGCGAAGCACTTTGTCGCTTATGCGGGTGATAAATCTAAACCATCGTCAATTCTATTCCGAGACGAGAGCGGAACTCATGTTGAAGTGACGATAGGTGCTCGCAAAGGAACTGGTAATTTAGAGTTGGTGAACATCGAAGACATTCAATTAGAGACATGCACCATGTTTGGCCAAACTGAGGCGAACCTCTCTTCTGGTATTCGCCACTGGGTTAGCTTAGTGAAGGGTGATGAGAGCGGCCGACCAAGCGCATCGAGTGAAGATAAAGAGTTCACTGAAAAGAATGGCGAAGATTACAACCTAGGCTTTTGCTTCGCGATTTAATGTACTGCCTTTGAAATGTGCAGTTCTGTGGCGAGAAGCGTAGCAAGACATAGCACTGACATTTGAATACTGATTTCTCTTTTACCTTTGGTAATTTCCCCGCCCCTATAGCGGGGCTTTTTTATTAGAGCTATAAATAAATCAGGCTGTTGTTAATATTATCTGTAAAAAGTTTGTATGAGATTTTACGGTGCGTCATTTTAATTTAATGTATTGTATTTTAAGGTTTTTATCTGTTTATTTTATTCTGTTTTTATTGGGTTAACTATCACTATCAACGGTGGTTTGGGTAACTATTGAGCTAAAACTCAGTCAAAATGCTTCGACCTGTGCTATAATGCGCGCCTTGGGATTGAGCCAGTAAGTCCATTTATCACCAACCATTGTGATTTTTATCGCCTTTTATTTAGGTGGTGCGGCGAGCCAATCAAGTAGTAATTGGATATGGAGAGCGTCCTTATATTCGTTGATTCGGATATGTGAACATCATAATTTATGAGTTTTAAATCAAAAAAATACAGTATCGATTCTACTGACTATCAAGTTGGTCAAGATAACGTCAGTAAATGGGGCATGGATGTCCACAACACCGTCTTCATAGCCTCAGTAGGCTTATCTCTTCTCTTCATCATCACTCTTCTTGCTCTTCCTCCAGCAGACGCTAAAGCTGCTATTGATTCTATTAAGGGTGCTGTTTTATCAAAGTTTGACTTCCTGTTTATGTGGGGAGCTAACATCATGCTAGCGTTTGCTGTTGTTCTAGCATTTTCTCCGTTGGGTAAGATTCGCCTAGGTGGTGAAGACGCGACGGCGGACTATTCGATGTCATCTTGGATTGCGATGTTATTCGCAGCCGGTATGGGTATCGGGCTTATTTTCTGGGGTGTTGCTGAGCCAACCGCATTCTTCACTAACTGGTTCGGCACACCATTAGATGCGGAACCTTTTACAGAAGCAGGCCGTGAACTGGCACTAGGTGCAACCGTATTCCACTGGGGCTTTCATGCGTGGGCTATCTATGGCATGACGGCGCTTTGCTTGGCGTACTTTGTTTACAACAAAGGCTTACCATTATCAATGCGTTCTGTGTTTTACCCAATACTGGGTGAACGAGTTTGGGGTAAAACAGGTGATGTGATCGACGTACTAACCGTACTGGTTACTCTGTTTGGCCTTGCGACTTCATTAGGCCTAGGTGGCACACAAGCAGCAAGTGGTATCAGCCACGTGTTCGGCTGGGAAAACAACATCTTCCTTCAGCAATCTATTATTGTTCTGATTATGGGTTTAGCGATCATCTCTGTTCTTCGTGGTATGGACGGTGGCGTTAAGTTCCTAAGTAACCTGAACATGGTTATTGCGTTCGTATTCCTTGGTCTTATCGCTGTATTGAACTTTACGACAGTGCTTGATTCTGTGGCGACTGCGGCAACGGGCTATGTGAAAAACATCGTAGCTTTAAGCCAAAGTTCGGGTCGTGAAGACACAACATGGCTGCATGGCTGGACTGTGTTCTACTGGGCATGGTGGGTTGCGTATGCACCATTCTTCGGTATGTTCGTAGCGCGTATTTCTAAGGGCCGAACGGTTCGTGAGTTCCTACTTTGCGTATTGATTATCCCAACATTGGTAACGTCGGCTTGGATGTCGATCTTCGGTGGCGTGGCTATTGAGCAAGTAATTAACCATGTGGGACAACTTGGCCTCGACCAAGGCATTACAGACGTATCTCTAAGCTTGTTCTACATGCTAGATGCATACTCGTTCGGTAGCATTCTGTCAGTTCTCGCAGTCGCACTGATCATTGTGTTCTTCGTTACAACGCTAGACTCAGGCTCTATCGTTATCGATGGCATGACGGCGGGTGGTAAGCTTGAAGTGCCAGTGAAACAGAAAGTGGTTTGGGCGGTTATCTCAGGTGCAATCGCGATGGTGATGTTGTGGATTGGTGGTACTCAATCTATCCAAGCTCTGCAATCGATCACGATCATTGCTGCACTGCCGTTTACGATCATTCTTCTGATTGGTTGTTTCAGCTTGTTGAAAGGTCTACTGACTGAAGTAGATAAAGGACAAACAAGCGTTAGTGAAACAGCAAAATAAAGTCACTAAGCCGCTGAGTAAGTCTTTAGGTAATTAACGACTTATTCCAGAGGAAGCGTTATTTCAAAGCTCTCTTGCATCGTGTGTAAGGGAGCTTTTTTATGCCTGAGAAGAAATGACAGGTAAGAGAAAGAGACAAAAAAAGAGCCACAAGCGAATCGTCACTTGTGGCTCTTTTTAGTTTTAGGGCTTAGCTCTAGTGTACTAGCTACTAGCTATTAGCTTACACATTTAGCTCGTGTTGAATCACGTAATCTAGAGCACCAACGACAGCTGCGACTTGCGCATCGTTACACTCTTCATCCGTTACCTTGTCGCTGTCTGGGTAAACTTCTGTCGTTGTCCCGTACTTGCAGTTAGTTACGCCGCCACACAGGCCTAGCGCTTTCATTGGGTAGTTAATAACACCGTGCTGTGTCACCTCTGAGCCGATGATCTTACCGTCTGCATCTGCTGGGGCAATGTGGGTTACTTTTTCAACTGAAGCAATGACAGCCGCTTGGAATTCTGGCTGAGGGTTTTCTGTATCGCCAACCGTGTAGAAACCGTCTGGAATCATACCTTCGATGTACTCAATGCCATCACGAGCAGCAAGTGCCGGGCGGAATTCTGTTTCATCAGAGTCTGTCGTTTCATGTAGATCAACGTGAACCAACACTTCTGGTAAAGAAGCGACTAACGCACGTAGGTTCGCTGACTCTTCTGCTGGCGTACCGTCGTAGAAAGAGCGGTTTGGATCAACAGCATTTGGGTTCCAACGGTTGATCACCTCGTAACCCCAAGGGCTTACACAAGGTGCTACTACAATGTTGAAGTGTGCTGCGTATTTCTCTGCTTGGGTCGCTGCGAATTTGATAGCGCCATGTACACCACTGGTTTCGTAACCGTGAACGCCACCTGTAACAAGAATGGTTGGCTTTGACTCATCCCAGTTTTTGCTCTTAATTGCGAAAAGTGGGAAGCGAGCTTCGTCGTAGCTCAGTGCACCGTATTGTTCGATATCAAAACGGTCTGCAAGTGCTTTAATCTTTGGCACAACTTCTTGTTGGTATTCACGCTTAACTGTTCTTTGAGCAAACCATGCTTCACGTTCTGCTTGTTGCCACTTTTGTCCTGGCTTACCAATTGGGTAGGAGTATTCACTTTTCATCTATACTTCTTCTTTTATGTTCGCGAAAGATGAGGACAGACTAGTCCTGTCTAACAGAGACAGCAATAGAAAACACAACTTGTGACTTTATTTTTTACAGACTCATAACTTTGATGAGTGAATTGATGGTGTTACATTTTACCAATTGTTTAATCCCTTAAAAGAGACCATAAAATGGCTGGAGCAAGCTTATTAACGCTACTGGATGACATTGCAACCGTGTTGGATGATGTCGCACTGATGTCTAAGGTGGCAGCTAAAAAAACCGCTGGTGTGTTGGGGGATGATTTAGCGCTGAACGCTCAGCAGGTATCCGGTGTTTCTGCTGAACGAGAAATCCCAGTGGTTTGGGCGGTTGCAAAAGGCTCATTTAAAAACAAGCTGATTTTCGTGCCAGCCGCATTATTGATCAGTGCCTTTATTCCTTGGCTGATCATGCCTTTGCTTTTGATTGGTGGTCTGTTTCTTTGTTTTGAAGGGGCAGAGAAAATCTTAGAGAAGCTCGTTCCTCATGCTCATCAAGAGGCTGAAAAGGGAGAGGACACAAGTACTGGTGAATCCATAGAGGAATATGAGAAGAGGAAGGTCGCAGGCGCGATTCGTACCGATTTCATATTATCTGCGGAAATCATCGTGATAGCTCTGGGTACCGTGACGGGTACAAGTATCGTCACTCAGATTCTTGTCGTGAGTTTGACTGCGGTTGTGATGACGATTGGTGTTTATGGCTTAGTAGCAGGGATCGTTAAGTTGGATGATTTAGGCTTCTATCTGCAGCGAACATCGAATGGTAGTGGCATTAAAACCCGTTTGGGTAATGGGTTAGTCGCCTTTGCACCAAAGCTGATGAAGATGCTTGCTGTGGTCGGTACAGCTGCGATGTTCTTGGTTGGTGGCGGTATTGTGGTGCACAACGTTCCTGCGATTCACCATTTAATTGAACCGATTATTATGGATTTTAGTGGACATACGATTGCGACAGCGGTGGTACCGACGCTATTAAACGGTGTGATTGGGGTTTTAGCTGGCTTGATTGTCGTTGCTGTTTGGACTGCGATTGGAAAAATACGCGGTAAGTAATCGTTCATTATTATTTATAATAAGACAGTCTTTCATCGAAACAAAAAAGGGTCACCATAATTATTATGGTGACCCTTTTCGTTAAATGGAGGGCGTTTATTTAACAGCCCAAGCGCTTATTTTACAGACCAAGCAATCGTCTCGCCGCCACGGATTGGTACAACGATGTCTGAACCGAAAGGCATCGTTTCAGCAACATTCCATTCTTCTTTAACAAGAGTGATGGTGTCTGCATTACGTGGCATGCCGTAGAAATCCGGACCATTGTGGCTCGCGAACGCTTCTAGGTTCTCAATCTTGCCTTCTAAATCGAATACTTCAGCGTACAGTTCAACCGCAGCGTGTGCTGTGTAAGAACCTGCACAACCACATGCTGACTCTTTAGCACCTTTTGCGTGTGGCGCAGAGTCTGTACCCAAGAAGAACTTCTTGCTACCGCTTGTTGCCGCTTCGATAAGTGCTAACTGGTGTGTGTTGCGCTTAAGGATAGGTAGGCAGTAGAAATGTGGCTTAATGCCGCCAACCAACATGTGGTTGCGGTTATAAAGCAAGTGGTGAGCTGTGATGGTTGCCGCTACGTTCTCGTTAGCGTTCTTAACGAAAGTCGCTGCATCTGCAGTCGTGATGTGCTCTAGAACGATCTTGAGGTTAGGGAAGTCGTTAACAATCGGTGCTAGAACCGTGTCTAGGAACTCTTTTTCACGGTCAAAGATATCAACATCGTGAGCCGTTACTTCACCGTGTACAAGCAGCAACATACCCACTTCTTGCATCGCTTCTAACACGTGGTAAATCTTTTGAGCTGAAGTTACGCCTGAATCCGAGTTTGTCGTCGCGCCAGCAGGGTATAGCTTCGCCGCTACAACAGCGCCAGATTCTTTCGCTTTGCGAATTTCGTCAGGTGTTGTGTTGTCTGTTAGGTAAAGTGCCATTAGAGGCTGGAACTGTTCACTTGGCTGCTCTGCCATGATGCGTTCACGGTAAGCAAGAGCCATTTCGGTATCGGTTACCGGTGGGATGGTGTTTGGCATGATTAACGCTCGACCATTGTAGCGGCTGATATCGCGGACTGTATCTTTTAATACTTCTCCATCGCGTAGATGAACGTGCCAGTCGTCAGGACGAGTAATCGTAAGTTGTGTCATTGAAGGCTCCCACCATTTGAAGTGTTATGTAGTTGGAGCCTAAACTCGGCGAAATCTGTGAAAGCAATCGCTTACGTTTAGGCGACAGGATGATAGTGGAAAAGCACTTTCATTTCATCCTATTTTTAACTCTTCAGGGTTAGGAGCTTGTTTTTCTTCGTATTTTATTCGGTATTTATTTTTGAAGATGGATTATCGAGTCGCTACCCACAACCCGTGGATCATGCCCGGGACCCAGAAGAAGAAAGTGAGGATGATGTTGATCAAAAGGTCTTTGCCTGCACCTCGTGCGAAAAACACACCCAAAGGAGGAAGCAGTACACATAAAATGATAATGACGAGTTTGTTCATGATAAATCCTTTTTATTCAATGAAAGTTCAATGCACTAACTGTATTCACAGTATAGAAGGTCTGGAGAGTGTTAATGCATTGCTGTCTTAATGTATAGAAGATAGTCGTTTAAACATCTCAAGATATTCGCTTAGTATCAAGTGTTTAATGGTGAATATATAATTCCTTTGCATGATTCAACTAGGCATGGTGGGCTTTGCGTGATCAGTTGATGCTAACTTTGTTGTTATGTATTTCGGTATGTTAACGGCGTACTCATCAGAAGCTAATATTAAACATGAAAAAACATACTACAAATAACATATTGTTATTTCTTTTCGTTAGCGTGCTATACGGATGTGGAGCGGAAGGTAATAACACACCTAGCAATCAAGAGGTTGATCCAGCCTCACCAAATACCGAAACGTTATATCAAGCAGTTGATGCGATACGTACAGGACCTTTATCTGAAACGTTCTATTTAGACCTTTCGAACAATATAAGTTCTAATGATGGTAGCGAAGTTTCAGTTATTCATGTTGCTTCAATGAGCTCCGATAGATTTTGTGCTCCAATTTCCGTAGACGATAAAGGTTTCACTATAGATGCGACTTCAGCGAATGTCTGTGAATATCGCTATAGTGTGGGGGCAAAGAGTACTAGAAGCATTACGCCAATGGCTATGGCCGAGACTGAAGAGAGTGCTTCAACGTCAACGTCAACGGCTACGGCTAGAGCCGCTGTCGGTGAAACTGTCACAATACTAGCACCGCTGTCTTCCGTAACTTCAGAAGGCATCGCAATTCCCATTGATGTTTCAAATGGTGGTGCCATCGACACAGGCGTTTATACCTTGTCTAGCGACGTCACTATGCCTTATGGCGCTGATTCAGGGTCAAGCGCGGTTGCTTCCCCGTCAACAAATAAGATCACTTATACACCGGGCGCAGGCTTTTTAGGTGTAGAACGTATTTCTTACAGCTACAGCGATGGCACCAACATTCTAACCGGTGACATTGATGTCTCTGTTTCAACCAGCAGTAACAATGCACCAACGAGCAGTAATTTCCAATTTCAAGACTCAGTAACGGGTTCTACTCTCGTAGAGAACGGAGCTTTAATAGCTATCGATGTATCAAGTTTTGTCTCGGATGCCGATGGAGATGCTGTGACTCTGCAAGATGTGATCAGTTATGACGCTACTGTCTCAGTCACAAGCGACTCGACATTAGAGTTCAGTTCAACGGTGTCAGGTGTGCATTATGTCACCTATGTTGTATCAGACGGCAAAGGTGGTTACAGCTCCGCAGTCGTCAGTGTCACAATTGAACCTCAGCCTTCAATGGTAAGAGATTGGCAAGATATAACGTACAACGACACCGCTAATACTACTGATGTAACCATTACGGCGCCTATGTCTAAAGCCGAAGCTGACTACGTTAGATTGCCATATTCTGACACGCATATTGGAGATGGAGTACACAGCCCTGCGTATAGTGAAATAACCCTTCATTCGTTCGATGAGGCAATGGAAGTCTGTAAATCAATGGGTGGGCGTCTACCAACTCAAGGGGAGCTTGAGCAGTCAATTCAGCTTTTTCGATCCAATAATTGGCCAACGGATGGTAGCTACTGGGTTGGTTCAAGAACAGATCAAGGAATAAACCTCATAGGGGCTGACCAAGGCTGGTCTATTGATATTTCACCCACAAATGTAGTGACTGTATCTCAAGAGTTGAGGCCAAACCCTAATTTGGTCACGTGTATGCTATACGACTCTCCAGAGGTGCGTCGATATTCCATCGACGAAACTAGCCGACAAGTGGTAGACGGTAAAACTCGATACCGATTTCAAGTACTGACACCTGATCTTCAGCCCGCGCACTACGCCAAAAATGTTTATGTGACTGCGGGCATCGAGAAGAATGGATACTTCAAGCAAGAGTACTACGATACCGATGAGTTTGGTTGGGTTGATGCTGACTATACGGACCTCTCTTTCGAAAACAACGTTGGTGTGGTGTCCGTCTACGACATTGTCAAAGAGCAACTTATTAGTATCGATAGTGAAGCTGCTGTATTGAGTGTAAAAGATGCGGGTTCATGGAACCGGAGGATTACGGAAGGAAGCGGCATACCTGCTGTAGACGCCAATTTCGGTTTGCCCGTGACGTTTGAGGGTAAAAAAATCACGTCAGTTTACAACGTTCAGTCTTATACCGGGTCAACATTAATCGGTCGTTATTACAGCTACCAAAATGTTGGTGTCGGAGACGGCAAATACTCATTTTATCTTCAACAAGTGGGCGATACGCCGACTAGTACTTGGGGACAAGAGATCTGGAGGCCGGGTGGCCCAGCCAGTAAAAACTTTGAAGTGGTTATCGATATATATGAGAAAAAACTGAGTATATTTATTGATAGCAATACGCCTAAATATACGGTATCCGATATTAATCTACAGGGAAATCGATATGTTTGGTTTGAAGTGAAAAAAAATCGATTCAAGCTTTATACCTCATTAGTATCAGAAAAACCTGAAACATCACTATTTGATTTTGAAATGGATTGGGGATTGATCGACCCAAATTCTGAATATTGGATAGGTTTTGGCGGACGTTCATATTATGCGGCCGAAACCTATATTAATGAAGCCAGCTTTCGTGCGGAATTATAACGCGGACAAGCCAGTTAAATAACCTAATTACTTTTTATATAAAGACTTAGAGATTTCAATTTTAGCCTTTCCAATGATAGAAGGCTAATCGCAATTTAGAGCGTAGTTATGCTGAATAGAAGTTTATTATCAATTATTTTATTAACAACACTATCTGGGTGTAATGGTGGTGAATCTAATTCTGGAGCGGCTTCCGGTCCCAATAACGGTAGTGTTATCTACTACGTGCAAGATAAAATGGTGGAATCTGGAATAAGCCAGCAGTCATTGTACATCGATCTTTCTGAAAATATGGAGGCTTCTGATGGTAGTGCTACTGCACTAATGGGCGTGACGCCGTTATCGCAAAACCCCGAGTGTACCGTCGTGTCGCAGGATAGTCATGGATTTAGTATAACTGCAGATAGCGCTAAAGCGTGTGATTATCATTTCTCGGTGGGAGGGGGAGAGGTTGCCCAGAAAACAAGCTTGGTTAACGCGACACGTTATTCGTCAACCAATGATGGATTATCTTCGGCTACTACTCGTGCATTGGTGGGTAATACGACTGAACAATTGATTCCAATTCACAGCCAAACTCAAGTGAACACAAGTAAACCTATCAATGTTACGTATGAGCTCGCTAAGGTGGGTGGAGAGATCGATACGGCCGATTTTACATTGGACTCTGTGACGTTACCCGACCAAGGGATTACAGGCTCAAGCGCAACATTTGATAGTGCGAATAACACGATCACTTATACCCCTGGTAATAGTTTTGTTGGCGTAGAGCGTATTAACTATAGCTACTTAAGTAACGACTCAAGCAGTGTGGCGGGTGGAATCATTGATATTGGTGTCTCGGTGGACTTAAACAGCCATCCAGTTGCCGACCAATACGAGCATCCGAGTTTAGTTAGAGTGAACACGCCGACAATCATCGATTTATCGAGTGTGATAAGCGACCCAGATGGGGACGTTCTGCAGCTAATTGATGTGTTTGGTTACAACTCGACGAATATCATTCAGCCGGGGCTTACATCTAACTTTGACTCGAACTCATTCACGTTTGAAACCAGTCAGTTTGGTGACCACTACCTAAGTTATACCGTGACGGACAAAAATGGTGGCTATGCATCATCAACGATCAAAGTTAACGTCGAGACTGATATTAGTGTTCTTCAAAGTTGGGACGATATAACTATCACGGATCCACATATCAGTGCTCCAATTACCTTTACTGCACCTATATCCCTCGCATTTGCTGAGCTAGAAGGTGTTTCTTTTCATGAGGAACTCGTAGGGAACGGTATAAAATCACCAAAAGGTGAAAGTTATATATCAATGACATATGGTGAGGCTTACCAACGTTGTCTAGATATAGGTGGAAGGCTACCTATAGAACGTGAACTAAGAACATTGTACTCCACCGTAGGAAAGCCTTATCAATCACATGGCTGGCCAACCGAGGAAGATTTTTGGTTAGCAGACAAAGTGGCGCAAAATCAAGCGAAGACATTCAATTTATTTATTAACAACGATAACGTAGCGCAAACAGATGAACCGTTTGAAGGGCGACTAGTAACGTGTGTATTACTTGACTTTGAAGCGGTAAAAAACTTTGCAGTCAGGGATCTTGTTATTTCTGACCGTCAAGTAGATGGGAGTTACATTTTAAGTGCAAGCACTTATGACCCAGATGGCAACCTAGCACCGTTTCAAAAGGTAAACGTAAAGGTAGAGATCGAAACAAAGGGGGACGTATTAGAAGATGTGATTACGTCTGATATATCCGGTGATTTTGATGTTACCTACTTTGATTACTCGATGGAAAATAGCTTTGTTCGTAGCAGTATTCACAATGAACTTGCTTATGGCGTTGTAGAGCCAGAAAGAGGTACCCTCGATGTTGCGACGCCTTCGAATTGGTCTCGATTGGCTCTCAAACATCAACCTAATGTTCAAAGTGCATTACGTCCGCACACCGCGGCGGGACTTCCGGTTATGTTTAACCAAGTCCAATGTACCAATCTTTATTCTGCCCAGGCGTATCAAGGTTCAGAGTTTATAGGGGAGTTTATTGTTGAGTCACCAACTAATACCATCGTCTCAGGGAAATACTCATTCTATGTTCAACAGGTTAGAGGGGACGTTCCACAGGCATCATGGGGATCAAGTCACACGCAGCCTGGAGCGCCTAATTCGACAAAAGTATTTTCTATCGTCATAAATGTATGGAATGCAAGAGTTGAAATTTTTGATGGTTATGGAAACAGCATCGCCGTGTATAACGCGGACTTATCGGGAGAACGCAAACTGTGGTTCGAAAGCCGCGATGGTAACTTCTCTGTATATACTAGTAATGGTCTGATTGGGGAGAAACCTTCGACTTCGGTTATCACTTTGCCAATGCCATGGGAAAATATTGATGAAAATTCTTCTTACTGGATTGGGTTTGGAGGCTATAGCGGGAACGACACCGACGGTACGAATGCTGTTGTAAGTTCAGCAAGGTTTTCATCATTCAGCAAAAACTAGAATCGTAATTCAATAGAATATCAATTTGGAAAGCCACCTATTTATATAGGTGGTTTTTTTATGCGTTTGAAATTTAAAAATTAGGGCGTGTTGACCTTTCGTGGTTAAATTTTGTTCGAGATAAAAGCGTTTTAATCGCGGCGAGGGGGAAGTAGCCTAGCACTCTAAGTAAATCCCCCTCAACAAAGAGTAAAACGCTTTTAGCCGAACCCTTCGGGCAGCGTTTGCTGGCCATTTCTACTACGTTATCGGCTTCTCATGTAGGCTAGCTACACATCGACGCCTCTGCCTTGTATAAATACCCAGCAACTCGCTGCAAAAATCAGCTCGAAAGATCAACACGCCCTAGTAATTAGGAATGAAATACTCGTTATTTTTCTAATCCAAATAAATTAAAGCATTGGTTCTGATTATTGTTTTGTATGGTCAATTATCCACTAGGCATATCGATTACAAAATAAAATTAACCTGCTAACCCCAAATGCTATGAGGTGGATATCATAGCACTCTTTCCTTGGCATGAAGCCAACGAAGTATTTACATAAATATATAAAAGGAAAACATAGTGAAAAATCTAACACTAATTACGCTACTGTCAGCAATCGCGGCAACACCAACATTTGCAGCTTCAGGTGATACTTCAACCGGTTCGGCGGTATTTAGTGGTTTCGTCCCTGGTTTTGTTCCAAATGGTGACATTCTAGTAACAGGCGCAGGTGGTAATACCGACTCTGCATCATACGTAGGCACTTTGCAGGTAAACTCAGACGGTACATTTGAAACGACCAAGCCGGTTGTTCTAGAAGCTCACGATTACACAGGTGCGGTTCTTGGTGCAAAAGTGCCAGCAAACTGGACAGTATCTCAAGTGACTGTACTTCCAGCAGCTATGGCTGAAGTTCAACCGAATATTGTTGTAGGTGATATGAAAACGACAACTGAACTGACCAACGCCGATATTCTGGCTGCGACACAACTTTCTGCGGGTGAGGATATTCAGTTGTATGTTGCAAACCAAACCGCGCACAGCGTGCCTGATGATATCACTGGTACAGAAGTTATCGTGAACGTCGATATGATTGCCACCATGCCTTAAGAATTACATATTTATTTATAAGGCACTTATATCAATTAAGTGCCTTATTTTTTTGAGAGAATCTATCCCATGAATATAAATATAAATTGTTTCTTATTATGCTTGTTGAATTTTTTTAGTTGTAGCAGTTCTGGTTCAGAAAGCTATTTATTCCCTGTAAGTACACAGATCAATAGAGCCAATTTATATGATTACTCAATCAATGTTAGGTTATCCAAAGAATATATTGTATTGCAATATGATGATGAGTCTAAATCATTCTATGATGGTTTTTTTTTATCCTATGTTACGACAACTATTTCAACTAACTCTGGTGACTTATTTGAATACAGTTACAACGTTTCAGATTTTAGCTCATCTTGTGAAACCAACGAAAATGGGACTGTCATTATAAATGATTTTATCGATCTTTATATCGACCATGTCCATTACCCTGATGTTAATAATTTACCCAATTTTTCATTTGATACTGAAGATATCACTGGATTTGAGAGGGCAAGCAACGAGTTTTCTCTAGTCACAAACCAAGAAATACCGAGTGATGAGCCATTGAGTTGTAATGGCAACATCACATTTAATGTGGAGTTACAATTATGATGTTTTTTAGAATTTGGTTAGGTCTAAACAGCCTAATTATATTCGTGTCTGTTGTAATGTATAGTGCCAAGGCAAGTGCGAATATTCCTGACGGTTTTGAAGACTTATTTGAGGAGCAGCAATTAACATTAAAACTGGTCTTGTCAGCAGATAAAAATAAATCATTTAACTTAATAGCCTTGGTTGCCGGTGATGAGATAAGAATTCAAACATCTCAACAAGCACAAGTAGTAGAAAAACTTCAGGTGATATTCGGAATTGATGAAGCCGTTAGCCAAGCCATCGCTGAATCTTTAGTGACGGGCGTTCAATCTAGTAAGCGGTGTGTTGGTTATAGAAGTGAATGTGGTTTGCTTCCCGAGCTCTACGATTTTGTTTACGTGCCAGATAGTCACTCATTGATTGCTCATGTCAACTCTCAATACCTAGAAGAGCAGCGTGAAGAATTAGAGCAAGAGTTTGTGAAAACAACTACTGATCATAATGCAGTGATCATGTCACATGGCCTTAACCTCTCAGGTTCTTATAGCGATACAACGGATCATACATCAGCATACTCTTATCAACATGAAAACTATATAGGCTTTGGTAAGTATGGCTATATACACAATGACCTGAACTATAGCGATGTCAACGGATTCAGTTCTGATGATTCGTCCTACAATTATGCTCAAGGCAATACTCGCTTTTCTGTAGGCTACAAATATCAAGAACGTGCTTGGAATAGTACTCAGTTTTTAGAGAATAACAGCAAAACTTCTGGTTATATGCTGTCGGTTGGTTCAACGAGAGAGCTTGTTAAAAAGTCAACAGCCAACTCAAGGCGCGTCTACCTAAATGTTCCTCGAGCCGGGCGATTAGAAATCAATGATGATCGGGGGCGTGTATTGCTGAGTCGTAATGTCAATGCTGGTCAAGACTATTTCGACTACAACGAGTTACCTGTTGGGACGTACACCGCAACAATTAGAATATTTGATGGCAGTGAGGAGTTTTATAACGAAGATAGATTGATTGTAAATACAGCATCGTCTGCGCTAGCTTCTGGTCAAGTTGATTATCATATTACTGCGGGTTTCTTATCAAGGGAATTAACTAATACAGGTTTAGAAGAGAGCTTTGATAATAATTCGATTAGCTTTGCTTATGATAATTATGAAAGTCCTATTTTTACTAACGGGAAGTTGAATTATCAGGTTACGGACTTTCTTGCGCTGGGTGGGGGAATGTTTGTTACTTCTACCGACAACTATAATTATGTTGGTGGCAACTTATTATTAGGTGAAGTATCTAGGTTATCAGCGGTAACAGGGTTATTTGATGATGGTTCTAGCTTTTATAATGTGGATTTTGGGCTATACGATTTGAGTTTGTCATATACAAACTTTGAGAGCGAAGGTGGTAATCTTTCTGATGTGAGCTTATCTCGCTTGCTATTTGGAAACTCAAGCTACATGTCACTATCGATGAACTATAGCAGATATCTATCGAGAAATGTTTCGTCGTATATATCGGGTATATTGACTCGAAATCAACATAAAGACTTAACTAATGGGTACACCAACGATTCTGAAAGTTGGTCTGCAAGAAGTGGTGTTCAGATTTCGTCATTACCACTTGACTCTAAGTTGAGTCTAGAGTTATCAGCGAGTGAATCTAGTGATATTAATTATGGTGTTATGGCTTCGGTGACGATTCCCTTAGGGCTTAGCAATAACTATATGCATAGCACGCAAGCACGGTTTGATGAAAGAGGAAACTCGACGTTGTCACATAGAGATATAGTATCAAGCAGTATTGTAAATAGAGATAACCTAAACGTATCAAGTTCAGCTGGTCTTTATTATCAAGATAGCGAAGAAGACTCTAATAATGCAGACTTGTCAATTTCTGCAAATTATAAAAATAAGCATATGGATACCAACTCTTATGTCTATGTGAATTCTAATAGTAGCGCTAATATATCTGCTTACATTGGAACAAGTAATATCATTACGTCAGAGGGGATTGAATTTACGAGTGAAAAGTCGTCGAGTTACTTTATTGCAAACAATGATACAGGGAATTTATCTTCTGACGGTAAGTTCTTAGCGGTTGTAAATTCAGAGCAAAATGGGAAACAGGGTAATGTATATGTCAGTGAAGATGCATTAAATGTTTATCCATTAAAAGAGTACAAAGAGTATGAATTTGAACTGGATACTGAAGCTTCTGACTTTTATAACAATGGAGAGTCATATATCTCAGCAACGAGTTACCCTGGAACGACTATTCGTTTAGACACATCACTTTCGGAACTTAAGTCATTTATCTCGACTTTCAGTGATATAAACGGAAGTCCAATTGATGGTGTGGAGTGTATAGGAGACGGTTGTGTTTCGACAGATAGGCTTGTAGAGGGTGTTTACCAGTTTAAGGTTAAGAATAAGCTACCGTACAAGATTATATCTAAAACTAACCAGTGTGTGATCCCTGAATTATCATCAGTTAATAACTTAAACTTAGGTAATAACTTTTGCATGCCTACATTTGAAGAAAACTCTGAAGGTTATCAGATCGCGCTAGTTGATGGTATCTATTACTATTATTTAGGGCAATACAAGGACAGTAATGTTGTTTTGAATTATCAGAACAAACTTAGCGAATCAGGTGTTGCAATCATCAACAAACGTTTAGGCGAATATTCATATATCTTCGCAAAGTCGACTGATTTACTAACGACGGCAAATAAAGTGTTTGTCAACGAGCTTATTAATTATGCTGTCCATATGGAACTCACACCATATGCATCTAACTAATCTAGAGAATATTATGAAACGTGCAATATTAGCCTCAATGTTACTAATTACGAGTTCCTTGAGTCACGCATTTAGCATAGACAAAATGCTATTGATCGCAGGTGGTGACGGAAATGGTGTATTTACTCTGACTAGTTCCAAAGGAGAACCAGAGTATATAAAAGGTAGTGTAAGCCAAATAAAAGTTACGAGAGGTGAATTAGAAAAAATCGAACTTACCAAAGATAACTTACCTTTATGGGATCTGGCCTTACTTCCAAGTAAGTTGATCCTCAACCCGGGAGAGCGCCGCCGGGTATCAGTGAAGAATCTGTGTCAGGTTAACTGCGATAATTTAGAAAAAGATAAAGTCTATCAAGTGACTTTCATGCCTAGCGTATTAGACGACGAAAAAAATAAAAGCAGAGTCGGAATAAATTATGGATATGCACCGTATTATATTGTTCCAGCTGAGATTGCAAATGTTCAATACAAAATTGAATATAATGGTGATGAAGTTTATGTAGAAAATAAAGGTAACACTTTTTTCTACATGCAGTTTGATAATTGTAAACCTGGAATAGTAAACAATAAATGCAAACAAACTAACACAATATTAGCAGGCCGAAAGAAAACAATTAAGTTAGCTGAAGGCCTAAAAGATGTCGATTCGTTATCCGTAAAGGTTGCTACCCATGATTACAGTTACAACAAAAAAATTACGATTAACAAGAAATAGTCTGCTATTTATTGCTTTACTGTTCAATTCAGTTGGATCCAGCTATGCCGCTGAAGTCTACGGAAACATTACGGCTAATGGGCCTGTCGTTTGGAATAACGCTGCAATGAATAGTTATTTTGGTAGTGGAGCCATATCGCCGTCTGCTTGGACGATTGCCCAGGAGCAAACGACAGCGGAATGGTACCCTGCAAGTATGGATAACCAATCTGTAAATGCGGTTACCTTCGTGAATCATACGTCAGGCGAAAGCTTTACTACTAGCTTGGAAGTCTTAGGGGTTGAATACAACTTAGGCAGCTCGGCTAACTATTTTACACCGAAGGATCATGGTTCAAATGTGGGAGCGGGGGTTGCTAACGAATGCGCCAGCTCAAGCACCAGCGGTACTTCAGCCAAAGTAATACAAGAGTCTACTCTGTGTGTGTCGCGAACCGGTTATGTATCGGCAAGCCGAGTAGAACCATTCAAGTTCCTTCGACCAGCTTTCTCATTGCCCGATATTAGCAGCGACATCTTTGCAGCTCCCGTCGGTACGGGAACTTATACGGCTTCAATCAATCTTTCTCCAACGTACTTTTTTACAAGTCAAACGGGAACGATGACCTATACCAGGATCCCTGAGACACTGCTCATTACTATTGATTATCAAGCAGCGATTCTTGAGTCTTTGACTGTGTTCGGTAGCGGTATCATTGACCCTAATTACGACACTGTAACCAAGCGGATCTCTGGTACGACGAGATATGATGTTAGTTTGTTTGGTACTTTACCAGAAGGCGTGATCATGACGTTTAGCCCTAATTCCGGTGACTATGAGTTAACCAATACGGAAAACTCATTAGAAGAAATACCCTATACCATCACTTGTGCGATCGGATGTGCTAGTGCAGATAAAGTGATTGTTCAAGACGGAGTATTAAACACCGCTTCATTCCCTGATTCAGAAGTGGTGACAGTAGATGGGGATGGGAGTAATCGAGTCGACGTAGCATACGACATTAGTTTTGATATTGATGGAAATTCTGTTAGCTCGGGAAATTATCAAGGGTCGTTTAATGTAGTTTATGAGGTAAATCTGTGAGCCACTTATTTTTCACTTTCAGTTTTGTTGTATTGATCATTGGTTGTGGTTCTGTTGTTGCTGCAGAATCTGACTCACACCGTGTAGGTGTTGGAGCAAACTATGGTTATAATTTTGATGGAGATATGTATGACAACTCTCAATCGCTCCATCTGTTTTATCAATATAACAGAGTTCAATTAAACCTTGGGGCCAAGTATTATCAGTTGGACAACAAGTCTAAATATATTCCAGATCTTTCTCTATTGTATAGCGTGCATGAAGGAGACTCACTGGATTTAAAGATAGGCATTGGTCTTGAAGACAAGTATCCAACAATAGAGTACGTTGCCGAGTATGCTTTGAATGAGTTTTTCGGTGCGACCATCGCACTAAATCAAACGTTGAACGATGATTTCGGGCAAAACCAACGAGAAGCAGTGGTTGGATTATCTTATTATTTCAATGACAGCAAGCGTAAGATTGAGCCTGACCAAGTTGAACCTCGCCCTTCTTCGCTTGAGATTACAAAAGCTCCTGATTGTACATCTAACCCAACGGATATGGACTGTGACACCGATACTATGTCTAACAGTATATCTGAAGTTGCTGTTAAGCCGACATTGCCTTATGTCGTGCAAGAGGGGGATTGGTTATATGAGCTGCGTAGAAAGTTCGGCTTTGATTTAGAAGATATCATTGAGAATAATGATATTGAAAATCCGGACTTAATCCATCCCGGTCAGGTCCTAGAATAGAACACTTGATTTGATATCTTAGTCAGTAAAGCCGCTTTGTAAAAGGCGGTTTTGCTTTATACCCCATTAGAAAATAGAACTCCACATCATCAGCTCTTAACTAACTTTTTCTCATCTCCAATATGCTGTTTAGCTCGATGCGCTAAATTTTTTGAATTACTTCTTCAACCACACCGCATGTCTCTACATAATATCTTCTAGTCCGGCGGCGATATCTTCGTCGTTTTTATGTTTGTGCGAAAATATATTGAAGATTTTTATTGGTGTTCGTTATTTTTGTCCCCCTAATAGGCTAGAGAGTGATAACTTAGTCATTATTGCAATAGGGTGTGTATCGTTTGGTTGGGTATTGAGTTCTGGAATCTAGCCAGTCGCATTATGGTACACCGACTACCGTCCTGAGAGGAACGTGCAAAAGTTTGCTGTACAACGAAATGGTAAGAAATCACATCAATAATTTTTTATTCGTATTCCCTTATCAATGCATCTCTTTTCTTATCTTTATAGCTCATTATTTCCTTATTCAGCACCTTTGCGACACAGGTTTAACCATGCCTACACCGCTGCCTAATACTGCTTTCATGGTGTATTTGTATCGGGAATGAATTTTAATGTTGTCATTCATCGGGTCAACTAGGCATTAGACTTCTTTTTTCCTGCGAATAAGCTAAACTCTCATATGTAACCAATTACATTTGAGGTGTTTATGAAGTCGTTTGTTAATATTTCGGTCGTTTTATGTTCATTTTTATTTTTTGCAACCTCAGCGAATGCTTCTATTAGTACCGATGATGTTACATTTTCAGGCCGAGTCGGTGGAGATATACGAGCAATTTATTCTGACAAGAGTCTAACGAATGTGGATGGCATGCAAAACACGAAAGCTGTAAGAGGCATGACTCAGAGCAGTTATGTAACATTACTAAACAATGAAGTAGATGATGTAATTGTTCGTGAGGTGGACATGTAATCTGATGAACATGGCATTGTGGCTTTAAATTTTTGACCGTGTGCTTTACCACCTAATTATTGATTAACTTAGTATGTAGCTATACCGATAAGTTAAGTGAGCAGATGATGAAGTATATTGGTTCGATAATCTCGAATACGAATGTTAGAACTGTAGAGTTGTGTTTTGAAAGGCTGAAAAAAGCAGGAGTTCATCCATCAGAATTAACCTTCGATGGATTGGTACTCCTGTTAATGTGCGCTGAAAGAGACCGCTTAGCAACACTGAGAGCTAATTGAGCATGGGTTTGAGCAGGTTTGACAGCCTGTAAGTAAGTTCAAGAATTCGGGTTGAGCAAATAACTGGCTTGTTTTTATGTGCATTAAAGCTTTGGAGTAATGATGTTTGCCAACTTTAATCACACCGCTTGTTGATTTTTTCTCGTACGAAACAACAGAAAACCCCATTTTTTCGAGTACTTCTGCTGAGCTGTTTATAGCAACTGTTGCGTAGTAGTCGGTAATGTTGGCGTGCTTTGCTAGAAACCTGAATTCTCTATTTAGTTGCAGTCGAAACGGTCGCTCGTACAGTGAATGCTGACTGACAGCAAAATAGGCTAATTTTCGACGTTGATGATTAGGAACGGTTTTTCTTAAATCTATTTCATCAATCGACTTTTGACCAAGAATTTCAATTTCGGAGTTCATACCTTCGAGAGTAAATATGGCTCCTAAGTTATGTCCCAACAGTTCTCCAGTGATACTGTCAACATATTTATAGGCAATGAAACGTTTTTCATTACAATAGTTTAAAAGGTCGATTTTATTGAGCCCATGCTTCATATATTCATCAGAGGTTTGCTCATGAAAAAGAAGCACAGAATTTACAATCTCACTATCACTAGAATTTCCAATCGGACATTCACAAACAGGATTGTGTTCGATCATCGATGTTGAGTGATAATTTGCTCTGGCGATCAAGTTATTCAAACTATGATATTTCTCTTCCATCAGAGTATTGAACTGATCAACTCTATTTTTAGAATTAAGGTCTTGATGTTGAAGATGACTAACTTCAGATAGGTAAGGCTCGAGATCGTTGGTAAATTCACGTAAAACACGAATACTACGGCTAAGAGTTGGTTTAGTTGTTCCCCTTTCCCATCGACTAAGTGTAACTGTATCAATGTTCGATAAATCTCCTCCAAGTAAGTTGAGTTTTGTAGCGGCTTGACTTTGTGTTAGTTCATTTGCAATTCGATATTTTTTTAAGTATTCGCCAAACACAGTAGCTTTCTCCAGTCTTTTGCATAAGGCGAAATATTATTATGTGTAGAAATTTAAGATGGTAGGCATTTTAAAGTGTTGATTATCAGGATGTGCCTAATTGTCTTTTATGAAGTTTTTATTATTCCACTGTGTTGTTTTTATAAGGGTTATTATTTCGGGTTGAGAAAGAAGTGTCGCAGTATCAATTTCATATAAGCAATGTTCAAATGATCGATTGCCTAATTTAAAACCTTCTGTGTCAGATTCTATATCAAATGCTACCTTATCAAATCCAAGTCGCTCTAAAAATTGTCCGCTTTCAGGCCATACATTAAAGAAATAATAACGTTGAACATTTGAATAGTGAATTAGGTTAATATATTGAGAAACTAACATACATCGAAATACCTCGATATCAGAAGAGTAACGATTATAATTACAAACCGATAACTTAGTCGAATTTTTATAACTGACAGATTTTGTCAGGTCGATATCAATGATTTTTGAATGAGTAACTTTGTCAAAATAGTCACTTTCGAATATAAAACTAAGTGAGTGACCTACCAACTGCCCGCTTTCTGTTACAAATTTTTTTAAAATAGCTCGTTTGTTTTGTTGGTAGTCATATAGATTAATGTCGAAAAAACCCTTCGGTGTATAGATTGCTGTTTCGTAAAAGGTTTTAAGGCTACATAGTATCTTGTCATCATCTTTCAAAAGAAGTGGCATCTCAGTAATTAAAGCTGATTGTGGCTCCTGTGGCTTTTCATAACTTAATGATGAAATCTTCATTACCCTGTTATTAAAACGAAGTTGTTCAAACTCGTCTAGTAGCTTTGTTTCGTTTGGATTTGGTATTAAGTCATAGAAGCTGCTCAAGTCTATCTGTAAACAACGCAAGATTCTAAGGCACTTGGCAAGCGTTGGCTTCGTTTTTCCTCTTTCCCAGCGGCTTAGCGTTACCACATCTACAGAGCGAAACTCTTCATCTGCAAGGTTTAACCTAACAGCAAGTTCACTCTGAGTAAGACCAAGTGAGACTCTCAATTCCTTTAAATAATCACCAAACATTCACTATCCCTATGTGTATGTGCAATTTGATTTCATTAAAGTATAGTTGTTCAAGATGGATTGTGGCGTCTTTTTAGTAACATATCGGCTTTGTTGCGTAATTAAATTTATAGATAGAGCTACCCCATTTCGTGTGTTTCTTAGTCAATACGACAAGTTTCAGGCATACCTAACCCAGTAAGCTTGTTCAACGCTTTTATCATCGCGTAAGTCTCACCCACCTGCGCATTGTAATGTCTTAAGCTCAATCGTCCTCCTAGTAACTGTTTTACTCGATACATCGCTGTTTCTGATAGTGAACGTCTGTGGTACCCATACCGCTCTTTCCAATACTTATTTGAGCCGTATAACTTCTGGCAACCCACGGCGAGGTTTCGAGGATGACCACGCTCCCAGAAGGCTGCCCCTTCTCTTGGGGGAATAAGCGCAATGGCTCCCTTAATCTTAATAGCAGCATGACACAATCTCGTGTCGTAAGCTCCATCACCAGACACCTCAAGGATACTTCGGCGTGTTTGTTTCAGTAAGTTCGGGAGGACTTCTCCATCTGTAACCGTCGATAAACTTAGCTCGGCTGCGATAATTTCATGAGTGCTTGTATCAACGGCAATATGCAGCTTTCGCCAAACTCTACGCTTGCCATCTGTCCCGTGTTTTTTGACTTTCCATTCACCTTCGCCATAAACCTTTAGGCCAGTTGCATCAATGGCCAGGTGCTGTATTGCTCCTCTCGCTTTAGTCTTAAATGAGACCTCAACTTGCTTTGCTCTACGACTGATGCAGGTGTAATGCGGACAACTTAATGGAACATGGGCAAGCCTAAATATTGAGTCGATAAACCCTTGCAGAGCTCTCAGTGGCATAGAAAAAACTCGTTTCACCATGAGCGCTGTCGTGATAGCTAAATCGCTGAACCGACGTGGCCTCCCGCGCTTACTCTGTTTGCTTTGCGCCCACCCGTTTATTGCCTCTTCATCAATCCAAAAGGTCAGAGAGCCACGGTTAATAAGTGATTGGTTGTATTTCTTCCAGTTGGTTGTTTTGTAACGAGGTTTAGGCATAGAGCTACGAGAAGGAGTGAACGTAGCTGATCAGATCGTAGGCTCTTGATTTAGTTCCATTGAATTACGCAACAAAGCCTAACATATCTAAAAGTATCTGACTCAAGGGAACCAATAGTTCACAGTTCTAAAAAGGAGCTCTACTTGTTTTAAACGGTATCGTGTACCTGCACAGGAGTTCGTTTAACTGCTTATGCAGCTTGCTCTACACGGTTAAGAAGTAGGCATGTAAAGCAACATATGATTTGTTCATGCTAAATCTTGCTAACTATTGATCTGTAGTATCGATCAATCACAAGGAGAAGTTTGTTTATGAATACGAGTATGTTGTCTGAAAATTTGCAAGCCGAAGCACTTATTGATGATGTAAATCAGGGATTGTTTTATCCTGTTTTTCAACCGATAACTAATGGAAATGGAACTGTCGGTGCTGAGGTTTTATTACGTTGGGAAAAAGGGCATGACGTTGAATCGTCAATCCGCTGTCTATTAGACTCTGAGAAGATTGCATGGTTTACTCAAAAATTCTTGTTAAGAGTGTCTGAAGAACTATTGTCTCAGAAGAAAATGATTGATTTTCTGACTATTAATATATCGCCTGGTCACGTTTTAAGTTTCACTTTTCTACGTGATATTTACCCAATTTGGCAAGCATGCAACAAGTTAGGTATAACCTTATGGATTGAGCTTACTGAGAATGAACAATACCCCGTTGGGATCGACGAAAAAAGGATGATATCCCAGTTCGGAGTATGTCGTGGCCTTGGGATTAAAATTGCGATAGACGATTATGGCAGTGGTTATAACATTGGCGAAGCTCTGATTAAGGTAGTTAAACCGAACATCGTGAAAGTAGACCGGTCGTTGATGAGAAATCGGAGCGATAATTCTACCTTTTGGGAGCGTCTGAGATTTTTAGCTCGAAAGTATCAGATTGAATTGTTATCAGAAGGTATAGAAAACCATGAAGATCTACGTTTCGCAAAATCACAGGGCATAGCTTATTTTCAAGGTTACCATTTAGGAAAGCCTGGCTCACTGAATCAGTTGTCTAAAAAACATATAGCATATTGCTCATTTCCGTAAATATAGTGCTGAGGTCATTATGTTTATTGAACAGTAGAGCACTGAGCATTGCAGTTGAATTTTGTTGGTTTTAAAAATCAGAAAACATAGATGCTGTTGGGTAACTGAGGGGCTCATTAGTTTCTAGGGTTGTAGATTTGCTAGAGCATATTGTGACTTTAACAGTTTACCTATATTGACTTAGTATCAAGTGTTTAATGGCTGCCAGTTTATCTATTTATAACCATTTGTTAGCATTGGGACAAACAACAAAACATTGGAATCGTTATGTCGCAGTCACCTATAGATCGAAAGGCTTCAGAGCAAGCTCCTTCCTTATCTCAAATCAACGTGTTTCCGGTTAAATCAGTGGGCGGGATTGCACTCTCTTCTGCTTGGGTCGAAAAACAGGGCCTTACCTTCGACAGACGTTTCATGCTGGCATTGGCTGACGGCTCAATGGTTACAGCGCGCAAGTACCCGAAGATGGTTAAGGTCTCTTCAAGTTTGCAGCCAGACGGTTTGATTTTTACTTATGAAGGTAAAGAGCCACTGCGTCTGAAATATGCAAACTTCAAGATGCAAGAAGCGCCTGCAACGGTGTGGAAAGACAGCTTCACTGCGTATACCACCAACGACGAGGCGGATGATTGGTTCAGCGATGTGCTTGGTGTTCGCGTAGAACTGTTGTTCTGTGGTGAGCAATCCAATCGTGTTCGAGAAAAACTTGGTCAGAATGTCAGTTTCGCTGACGGCTATCCAATGTTGGTGATCAGCCAAGCCTCTCTAGATGAGCTTAATCGCCGCAGCCCTGAAGTTCATTCAATGGATCAGTTCCGCACTAACTTTGTTGTTTCAAATACAGAAGCCTTTGCCGAAGACGGCTGGAAGCGTATCCGAATTGGTGAGGTTGAATTCGAAGCGGTGAAGCCTTGTGAGCGCTGTATCCTGACGACAGTCGATGTTGAGAGTGGCGAATTTAGATCAACAAAAGAGCCGCTCAATACCTTCTCTACGTTCAGAGCTAATGAACGCGGTGGCGTTTTCTTTGGTCAGAATCTAGTGGCGAAAAATGAAGGTCTGGTGAAAGCGGGTGATGTGGTTGAGGTACTTGAAACCAAAGAGAAAGAGCATTATGAAGACACATGGGTGGAGTCGCTGCACTTAACCTGTGTTGAACGTGAAGAGATCGCTCGCGACTTTACAACGTTTTGGCTAGAACCAGCGAAAGAGAACCACTCACTACCAAGTTACCAGCCTGGGCAGCATCTACCGATTGAGATGGTGATTGATGGCGAGAAGGTTTCTCGTCGTTACACGTTATCTTCTAGCCCATCACGCGCAGGCCGTTTGGCGATTTCTGTAAAGCGAGTGGACGATGGTCAAATTTCAAACTGGCTCAATGACCATTTCCAAGTAGGTGACACTCTTGTTGCTCAAAACCCAGACGGTGCTTTTTATCTAGAACAAAATCCAACGCACCCTTTACTACTTTTATCTGCAGGTAGCGGCATCACGCCAATGCTGTCGATGCTTCGTTACTTAGCAGACCATGATCAAATTGATGATGTGGTGTTCTATCACCAATGCAGCAGTGAAGAAGATATCCCTTATCAAGCAGAGATTGATAAGATCGCTCACGAACATTCTGGGTTGCGCGTGATTTATTCGTTAAGCCAGCCAACGAAAAAGTGGGATGGTCTATCAGGTCGTTTGAGCGTGTCTCATGTCGCTAAAATTGAAGCGCTTCATAAACGCCAAGCATTCGTGTGTGGCCCTGACGGCTTTATGGATAATGCCAAGAAATTGCTGATTCAAATGGGGCTTAATCCTCAGCATTATCATCAAGAAGCGTTTGGTGTTGCTCAGTCTACCGAAGAGGCGGTGAAGCAGCTGCAGCTAAGTGTCAATGGCTACCTGTTTGAAGGTAATAACCAATCAACCCTGCTAGAGCAAGCTGAGTCGGCCGGTGTGTCTATTGCTTCAAGCTGCCGTGCTGGTTTCTGTGGCGCTTGTAAAGTGACCCTTGAGTCAGGACAAGTTCATCAACCGGATGTACCAGCATTGCAAGAGCATGAACGTAATATGGGTCAGATACTGGCGTGTTGCAGTGTTCCGCAAACTGATATCGAAGTAGTGGATTAACGACGCGTAGGTCATAAGGAAAAGCACGAAATAAAAAAGGCCGGAAGTTCGTTAAATGAACATCCGGCCTTTTTGATCCTGAGACTAATTCAGATAATTAATCGTAGATCGTTGGGATTGGTTGACGCTTGTGTTGTGTTGCTTTGTAGATGCCCACTAAGCGGTCAGACACGTCTTGAGGGACTTCTTTGCCTTCAAGGAAATCATCGATTTGGTCGTAAGAAAGGTTCAATGCTGCTTCATCAGCTTTTTGTGGATCAAGCTCTTCTAGATCAGCGGTTGGCACTTTTTTAACCAGTAGCTCTGGAGCGCCCAGTGTTGCTGCTAGTTCACGAACTTGACGCTTGTTCAGGCCAAATAAAGGCGCTAAATCACATGCACCGTCACCGTGTTTGGTGTAGAAGCCAGTAATGTTTTCCGCTGAGTGGTCAGTACCGATTACAAGGCCGCCAACGTAACCTGCAATTTCGTATTGTGCGATCATGCGAGCGCGAGCTTTCACATTACCTTTCACAAAATCGATTTTTGCTGAATCTGTTGGTAGTAGGCCAGTGCCTTCTAGAGCAACGTGAGATGCAGCGTGAAGCCCATCAACACCCGCTTTAATGTTTACAGAAACAGATTGAGAAGGCTGAATGAAAGACAGAGCAAGTTGCGCTTCGTCTTCATCTTTTTGTTCACCGTAAGGCAGGCGAACCGCGATGAATTGGTAGTCGTTGCTACCAGCGCTTTCATTTAGGCTATCAACGGCCATTTGTGCTAAGCGGCCACAAGTTGTCGAATCCACACCGCCACTGATACCAAGGATCAGAGACTTGCAGCCTGACTGCTGAAGTTTCGTTTTGATAAAGTCCACACGACGAGTCACTTCGAAGTGAGGGTCAATTGAAGGTAGTACGCGCATTTCGTCACGAATTAACTGTTCCATTCGTATTCCTTTCCTGCAAGCAAATTAAAAATCTAGTGTTATCATACCTAAATCATCCGATTTAAAAACCTCTTTGCACAAGCTTAGAAAGAGAAGGCAGTAATTAATAATGGAAAAAATAGCCATTTTCGGTAGTGCGTTTAATCCACCGAGCTTAGGGCACAAAAGTGTGATTGATTCGTTGGCTCACTTTGACAAAATTCTACTCGTTCCAAGTATTGCCCATGCTTGGGGAAAAGAGATGCTAGACTTTGATACGAGATGTCAGTTAGTTAACGCATTTATTAGCGATCTTTCACTGGAGCAAGTGGAGCTTTCTTTGATCGAAAAGAGCCTATTTACCCCAGGTGAAAGCGTGACGACTTATGCGGTGCTCAGTGAACTTCAAAAGTTACATCGTGACGCTGAACTGACGTTTGTTATTGGCCCAGATAACTTCTTTAAGTTCTCATCTTTCTATAAATCAGATGAGATTACCGAGCAGTGGTCTGTAATGGCTTGCCCTGAAAAAGTGAAAATTCGCAGCACAGACATACGTAATGCACTGATAAGTGGAAGCGATGTGGCAAAACTGAGTACAAAGTCAGTTACAAAGATGTTGCAAGATAGTGGACTGTATCAGATAATGTAAGTTCACTAATCAAGAGGTCAGAGGACTATGCTAAAGAGCGCGATACCAGCGACGTTGATCATGGCAGCATGCAGTATGCCTGCGTATGCTGAATGTGACTTTTTTAGCTTAGATTCAATCATGCTGACTTCTGATGAAGATGACAACTGTCTAGATCTTTCTACGAGCATTGAGTCTTTTGGTGAGCGCATGCTGGAAATCACTGGTATGAGTGAAGACGAGGCCGAGAGCACACCAGACTATTGGTCTGACTGGGTACTTCAAAGTAAAGACTCGCCATTGCTGACACAAAGCATTGAGTCAAACTATGTTGGTTTGGGTATGTGGTTTCCAGAAGACCTTGAAGATGAGCAGTATGATATGTCGACAGAAGAGTGGTTGATGAATCATGGCCTTCAATTGAGCATTGGCTTTGGTGATAAAGTAGAAGGGCAACCGCGCATGCGATTTGATTACCGTTGGCATGACTCACGTGACGCCGACCTAATGATGCAAGTTGAATTGCCATTTTAGACAGGCAGATACACAGATAGATTGCTAACTACGTCTAAACAGTAAGAATTAAAAAAGCCGCAAAAACTCAGTTTTTGCGGCTTTTTAGTATCTGGCTTGCTAGTTTAAATACAAACACTCACTTACTGCCAAGCTATAGATCTTCACCAAAAACAAGCATACACAGTTGTTCGAACTCTTCTTCTTTACCTGAGAACAGGTCATCAATCACAAGTGAACGTTTCTGGCCTGACTGCATGCGTTTCTTCGCTTCTCGCATCACCATCACCAGAGTGTGCTCTTGTGGCAGGTTTGAATCATCAATGTTCCATTGATTGAATCGCTGAGAAAGAGCACTTTCGCAAAGTAGTGGTTTAAACGACAACACTTCTTGCTTCAATACAGAAAGCATATCTTTAAACGCTTGTTCCGTATTATTGGCATTGGAAGCGCGAGCTTTGGTTTGTTCTAACTTTTCTAGTAGCGCCGAAGAGAGGTTAGTTTGCGTAATGTAACCCGCTTGTCTTGGGAATGAATCCGTCAAACGAACAGAAAAATCGACGCGGTTAACCTGAGTGTTTGGAAAGTAGGTCAGTGACGTTAGGCAGTCGTATGGAATCCAGACGCTTTGTCCTGGTTCAACGGCATACTCTTGTTTGCCTAACTTAATCAAAACCAAGCCACTTTGAACCGATACAAGGCTATGTTTAAGTACTTTCTTGCGTGGTGTGATCACCAAGTGTGAAAAGTAAGCCGATGTATATTCAATAGCGAAGTTCATAGATAGTACCTTAATTTTGGGGCGTCAAGATTACCGTTAATCTTAAAGAATGCCAACAATAACAGGGGATTTTCAATGTTTCTGGTCTGACCTTGTCAAAAGTATGGGCTCTGTAGCTGCGAGAAGTCAAAACAACGCGTAGAATGAGCCAGCTTTTTATTATATGAATTAAAAAATGACCTCTCCAACCGATCCATATGTTGATATTCGTCCTTACGGCGATGATGAAATTCCAGCGGCACTAAACCGTCTTATTAATGATGAAGAATTTATTAGTGCAATCTTGCACTACCGTTTTTCAAACCATGCGTCTTGGTTCAAAGCATTAATGAGCCCGATTTTGCGTGTGTACTTAAAAATGAAGTGGAGCAAGCTGACTAGCGTTGAGTCCATTCAGATTGAAGTGAAAAAGTACTTACGCGACACGTTAGCGAAAACCACCAACGGTGTGACGTACACTGGTGTCGAGTCTCTGGATGCGAACCAAGCTTACCTGTTTGTATCAAACCATCGTGACATTGCTATGGATCCTGCGTTGGTAAATTACGCTCTGCATCAAAATAATCATCAGACTTGTCGTATCGCTATTGGTGACAACCTGTTGAAGAAGCCATGTGCGACTGAATTGATGCGTTTAAACAAGAGCTTCATCGTAAAGCGTTCTTTGAAAGGACCACGTGAGATGATGAAAGCGCTAGGGCAGTTGTCTTCCTACATCAAGCACTCTCTAGAAACGGGCAACTCAATCTGGATCGCTCAAAAGGAAGGTCGTGCGAAAGACGGTAACGATTTTACTGAGCCAGCAATTTTGAAAATGTTTCACGTTGAAGGACGTAAGCAAAAAATTGCTTTCCCTGAATACGTGAAGTCATTGAAGATTGTTCCTGTGGCTATTTCTTACGAGAACGACCCATGTGACACAGCTAAAGCGATAGAGCTTTTCGAGAAAGACGTAAACGGCAGTTACGAAAAGGGTGAGTTTGAAGATATCGAAAGTATCATTCAAGGCATCATCGGTAATAAAGGACGCGTTCACGTTGGCTTCGGTCAGGTTATCGACCAAGATTTTGATACCCCAGAAGCGCTTGCTGAAGAGATCGATCGTCAGATCCACGATAACTATAAACTGTTTCCAGTAAACTTACTGGCAGCAGAAAAAGAAGACGAGTCGATTACAGCGGCCGTTAAGCAAGAGTTTGAAGCTAAACTATCGAGCTTGCCACAAGGCGCGCGTCAGTACTTGATCGATAGCTACGCGAACCCAGTGAAGAACATTGGTTAACGAGCGTTAGTTAGCTTGCTAGTTGATTAGCAACTTGATTTAATTGAAAAAGGAGCCTTGGGCTCCTTTTTTGTTTCTGAATGGCTACTTGCTGCTGCGATCGAGCATTCACGTATTCGAGCATTAGAGCTTCAGTCTGAATTAGCGAGCGACTGCGCCACCGAGCTCTAGATTGGTTGGCCATATGGTTACAATGTTGCCGCCTAGATAGATGTTGCCTTTAACTGTCATAGTCTCGGGGAATGTTGTAATCCCAGAACCGCCTATATATAAGTCGCCATCAACCACGATCCCGTTGGGTAGCTCGGTTAAAGGAGTGCGGATCACGCTCAGATCGCCTTTCACTCTAAAGCCATTCGGTAGCCTTTCCAGTGGAGTATCGGTGAGGTTAATAAAGCCGCCCACTCTTACACCTCTTGGCCAACTGGTGATTTGGCTGCCAATCAAGTCGACGTAACCTTTTATCTTAACCCCGCTCGGGACTCGAGCGAGTTGGCTGTTAGAGCCTTTTAGGCTGCCGTTCACTTCTAACCCTTTGGGTAGGCGTGTGATCGCAGTATTCTCTATATTGAGATTACCATCTACCACCAAGCCAGTTGGAAGTGATGTATAAGGCTTATTTCGTAGATATAAGTTTCCGTAATTATCGAGATGGTTCAATATTTGATAGTGATCGAGTGGTTCAGCACTGACATTTGTTATGGTTAAAGAACCAATAATAAGTGCAATTATTCTGAGCATAACAAGCTTCTTATTACGATAGACGTTTACACTATAATGGAAAAATTAATCTCGCATAGTGTTTTACCCATTTGGCGGTAGATTAACGAGAAATGGAGCAAAGATGATAGGTAAATCAATGATTAGAGTAAATATACGAATTATTAAGGTCTTTCTGATAGCCGCTTCAGTGTTTGGCTCAATGTCTGCGAGTGCCAATAAAGTAATTTCAACGCCCGGTAAAGCTGCGGTAGTGGTGACACAAGGCAGTCAACAGCAACGAGTTTGTTATTATGATGACAAGGCTTATAGTATTGGGGCAGTGTTAGAGGTGGGGGGCGTAGTGATTCAGTGCGCTGCAGAAAATGATTTTGAGCAAAATGGGTCACTGGCTTGGGTTCAATTAAAAAAAGACGAGTAATTCACTCGTCTTTTAATAAGAATATAAATGCTTATATTAACGCGCTAGAGAGCGAGTCTTAAGTTCAAAAATAATCTTCTCAGCGCTAACTTCAAATTTAAAGCGAGCGTGCAACTCTGTGCTTTCTTCAGTCATCTCTGATGCTTCGAACTCAACGTTGCTAGACACTTGTTTAGCAAGTTCAACATACTTAGCAAACTCAGCTTCAATCAGTGCTTTTGAGTTTCCGTAAACCGTTACTTCAGCAACATCGTCGCCTTCTTTAATGATGAACCCGATTTCGCCTGCACAGCCGCAAGCCTCACATACATCGTTGTTACCAATATCTTGGCTCATAAATAATCCTCTTACAAAGTCTGAGGTTATTCTAACGAGCAATTTGAACTGTATCTACAAAAATTAAAACCTTTGAACTAATTTATACTGGTATGCTATGTTGTTTGTTAAGGTGTTTAATGAATATCTACATTCGCGCCGCCAAATATGCATGTGATTTACCTCACGTTTTGTTGAAAAGGAATGTTATTAATATGTCAGAATATCATTCACTTAGTTGCGCCAGAAATGATTTTATAAGACTATCTATCGCTTGATAGGTATTTATACAATGAATTTTTCGTTGGGTATTTCATATTCTAAGTAGTTATTTAAACTTATCGACTTAGGATTGTAAGGTGATTTTCGAAGAACAATTAGACAAAGTGTCCAAAGAGGCATCACTGTAAAATTGTTCGTACATAGTATTTGTGTGAATTTAGTTATAAATACTTGCGAAAAAATACCTTGCTCACATAATGCTGATAACGATTTTCATTCTGACTTCATTTGATTGAGTTAGATGGATTTACAAAGAGAAGAGCCTGAATATGCCAAAGCGTAGTAAAGAAGATACAGAAATCACGATCCAGAAAATCATGGATGCCGTTGTAGACCAGCTACTAAGATTGGGTTACGACAAGATGTCATACACGACGTTGAGTCAACAAACGGGTGTTTCTCGTACAGGTATAAGTCATCACTTTCCAAAGAAAACGGATTTTACTGCTGCTCTAGACGGTCGTATTTTCAAGATGTTCATGGAACACATTGACTTCGAAAATGGCCTTGACGCATTTTCAGCTAGCTGGGTTGCAGCACTTGAAGACGCTGAGTTCCTAGCAATCTTACGTTTACTTTTCCATCATATTGTTACTGCTGAGAGCGCGCATGAGTTCGCTGCAAACGGTATTGATCGTCTATACAAGCTGACTGAAACTCAGTTTGGCGATACTAGCGGTAAAGAACTAGAGTGGTTGATTGGTAAATCATTGATTCGTATGAGCCAATAATCAGCACTCAATAAAAGAAGCTCCTGCGGGGGCTTTTTTTGTGCCTGCCGTTTCACTTCTTGCGCGTTTTTCTCTCAATCCCACACCGCTGTCTTGCTGTCTTGTTTATTGATGTTGAATGAAGTTATTTCTTTTCTTTTTATATGCTTACGTTCAAGCCTTGTTTCCCTCTCCAGTGTTAAAAGCTAAGTAACTCTAAAGGGTAGTGTGCATTTCTAGAGCCTCAAACGCTCAAGGTGAGTCGTTTTGGTGCTTGCTGTTGTAGTTATTAATAAAATTGAGTTTAAACCGAGAGAGTAGCTATGAGCCAATAAAAAGCCCCGAACAAATCGAGGCTTAGGATTACGTCATTGTTATCAAGAACGAATACTCAAAACGAGTCGCTACTTAATCGGACTTATTGTGCGGGGTGAACCTGAGGGAAGCTCATGGTTGGGTGTTTTTCTACGATACTTTTGTAACCATACACATCTTCTATCATCGAAGGTTTCAGCGCATCCCAAGGCTTGCCATCACACACCAAATTGCCATCTTTTAATACTACCAATCGGTCGGAATACTGCGCGGCTAAGTTGAGGTCATGCAAAACTACGATAACCGCGGCATTGTGGTTATCGGCTAATTCTCTCGCTATCTTTAAGGTGTTGTGCTGGTGGGCAAGATCCAGTGCAGACGTTGGTTCATCAAGCATCAAAATACATTGGTCACCAGAGTGATGAAGCTGAGTTAACACTCGAGCTAAGTGCACTCGCTGCTTTTCACCGCCTGATAGAGAAGGATAAAGCCTTTCACTCAAGTGAGTCACATCTGCAATATCCATTTTTTGGCTAGCAATGCTGGTCAGCTTCTTGTTGGATTCTTGCAGAGGAATCCCACCAAGCTCGACAACTTCATGTGCCAAGAATGGGAAGGTCAAGGTGCTGTGTTGAGGAAGCATAGCAAGGTGCTTAGCTAACTTGTGAGAAGGCCACTTGTCTTTACTATGTCCAAAGTATTGAATATCGCCGTTGCTTGATATCTCTTGGCACAAAGCTTTAAGCAGCGTGCTTTTACCTGCGCCATTTGGCCCAAGCAGTGTGGTTACCTTTCCCGCTTCAATCTCAATAGAAACGCCATCTAATATCACTTTACTGCCGAACTTCACTTCGATATCGGTCGCTTTTAAAGCTGAAGGAAACATTAAAGGATTCTCCCTTTCTGTTGAAATAGTAGATACAAGAAGAATGGAGCGCCGATAATCGCAGTGACAATACCTACAGGTAGCTCTGCCGGAGCAAGTACCACACGTGAGAACATGTCTGCGGCGGTTAGCAGTAGTGCGCCTAGTACCGCTGATAGTGGCAACAGAACTCGGTGGTCAGGGCCTGCTAACATGCGACCTAAATGTGGGATCACCAAACCAATAAAACCAATCATGCCAGACAGGCTAACCGTGATACCAACGCCTGCAGCCGTCAGTAGAATCAGCTTTCGTTTAAGCTTTTGTACTGGGATGCCAAGGTGTTGCGCTTCTGACTCGCCCAGTAATAGAGCATTTAGAGACATCGCTTGGCGGTAGAACACGACAAACAATCCAACGAGCGTGACAGCAGCCAGCAAAATGCCTGACCACTTAGCGCCTGCCAATGACCCCATCGACCACAATGAAAGATCGCGTAGCATTTGGTCATCAGCAATGAAATTCAAGAAGCCAATACCAGCGCCAGAGAGCGCACTGATCGCCACACCCGCCAACAACATGATGGTGACAGAGGTGCCGAATTTACCCGTGCCTAGCTTATACACCAACAGTGTGGTTAAAGCGCCGCCAAGAAAAGCGAACACAGGAACCGCAGCAAAGTTCATGAAAGCAGGGTATTGAAGCGATAGCTCAGAGAAAAGTACGATGGCCAGTGCTGCACCAAGCGCCGCACCAGCAGACACACCGATGATCCCAGGCTCAGCAAGTGGGTTTCGAAATAAGCCCTGCATAACAGCACCACATAACGCGAGAATCGCACCAATCAACATACACAAAATGGTTCTAGGTAAGCGAATCTCTTGAATCACCAAGTTGATGTGTGGGGCCAAGTCATTGTTTGGCTGGAGTAAGCTCGCTGCGCTGTCAGCCAAGCTAATGTTCATTGGCCCAACGGTGATTGAAAACAGTGCGACGAAGACTAGGGTAGCACCTAGGCCTAACATCGATGTTTTCAGCGGGACGGATCGTAACAACATAAAGGGCCTCAATGTCCGCTGCTAACTTCAAGATCCATCACCAACATTGCGAAAGTAGGCTGGTGACGGGCATTGAACTAGCAACAGTAAAAATAGGGTAGTCGCGTTATAGCGGGTAGATAAGTTATAGCGGATAGATAAGTGCGTTTAGTCGCTTAGCTTCTGAAAGGCTCTCGAGACCAAGCCCGCCAACCAAAGCACTGCCATTTACGGTAATGATTTGCTTGTTCATACCTGCAGGAGTCGCTGCTAACATAGGTAGCGATTTCAGGATGGCATCAGCACCGCCCATTTTTTGGTAGCTACGGCCACTGACCAAAATCACATCGGGTTGCATCTCAACGAGTGATTCCATTGAAAGTGGCTTGTAAGAGGTTAGGCTCTGGGCGGCAGGGTTCACACCACCAGCCAATTTAATGATCGCGTTTGGTGAAGTCTCACCACCGGCAACATTCGCAGGACGGCCTTCATGCAGCAATAAGAAAAGCACCTTCTTCGCTTCGTTGCTTGGTACTTGATTCGCCTTCAGTGCAGCAATCTTCTGATTTACTTCAGCTTTAACTTGCTGTGAGTGTGCTTCGGTATGGGTAATCTTGGCGATTTGGTCAATACGCTTTAACAGCCCTTCAACGTTTGCTTCAGTGTTGACGATCTCTACATCGACGCCTGCCGATTTTAATTGAGAAATCGCGTTGTCTGGTCCCATTTCATCTGAGCCAATCAACGTGGTCGGTTCTAGGGCAAGTAAGCCTTCCGCAGACAGGTTTCGGTGATAACCAATCTTTGGCAGGTTTTCTGCTTGAGGAAAGTGGCTGGTCACGTCAATCGCGACTAGCTGCTCTTCAGCACCTAATGCCAAAACCAATTCAGTAACGGCACTACCGGCACTGATGATTCGAGGTTGTTCAGCGTCATTGGCCATTGTGGGTGCGGTAAGTGCCAAGCTCATAGCGGCAACTGAAAGGAGATGTGTCTTGGTCTTTAATTTATTGAGCACGTTTAAGTTGTTCATAATAAGTTCTTTATATTTTCTTTTTGTATCGCGAAGATACTCAGTGAGCAGTCCGTTCGCATTGTGAGTTCGAATCGATAGAGAGGCTTAGTTCTGTCTATTTGGTCTTAACTATCAGGAGCCAAGTTTCATAAACGTTAGGCCTCATAAAAATTGAGTATTGTTCTAGCCATCGTCCGTGAGCAGTTGAGTCGCTTGTATTCCGTTCTCTTGAAGGAATGAAAGCAACGTCACTAGGTTTTCAACGTTGGCGGCTTTATCCGCGCCAATGATGATCGGTTTTTTATCCGTTGAACCAGTCTCTTCTAACAGGGCAATCTTGAAGTTTTCCCAGTCGATGTATTCTTGACCGTTAATTGCCCAGTAGGGTTCGCGGTCTAAAATATTGACGCTAATCGAATCCTTGTGGACTTCAGAAACGTTTTTGACATCCGAGCTTGGCAGCTCAACTTCCAGTGACTCCAGCTTTACTGATGCCGTAAGCAATAGAAAAACCATCACAATAAAAATGATGTCGAGCAGCGGTGTTAAGTCTGGCGCTAGGCTCTGTGTGTTCGATGAGTGGGGCGTTTTAATCATGCTTGGCTCACATCACCGATAGAGGTTTTGTTGACAGGCTTACCTTGAGTATCATCAGACTGATTGGTTTGAATCGACATGCCTTCTAGCCACACATTCACATAGTTCAGAGTATGTTCTAGCTGAGCTAGCACTCGATCGGCCCATAACCCTAGTAGCTGAGCACCAGAAATAGCAGGAAGCGCAATCATCAAACCTGCTGCTGTGGTTCGCATTGCTAATCCAAGACCGTCTGCCAAGTCATTAGGCGTGATGCTGCCTGTTGTCGCGGCAACGCCTTTAAACATCTCAATAAGACCAAGTACCGTACCAAGCAAGCCGATGAGTGGGCTGATCACGCCGATCAAACCAAGCAGTCTTAAACCGGCATGAAGCTGGTGGCGTTTTTCTTGTAGCCAGATCCCAGCGGCATCTTCACGTAACCCTTTTGAAAAGGAGTGGTGAGCAAGCAACATTGACACGCCCTTGTACAGTAGCGGGCGTTTACCTGAAATCGACTGAGCAAGCGCTTCAATCTCTTTACTGTTGGTTGGTGAAATTTGGTTAAGCTCACGACGAATGGCACGTTTGCCCACACCAATGCTGAGCATGACTTGGAAGACACGTTCAGCGATGATCATTGCTGTTAATGCTGAACAGATAAGAAGAGGCCAAGTCATTAAGCCAAGTTGATCTTGTAAGTAACTGATTTGTTGCATGATTAATCCAACCTAAAACGAACAGGTATTTGTACTCGGTGAGCAATCGCTCGACCATTGACAGTGTGAGGTGAGAATTTCCATTGTTTAATGGCATCTAATGCGGCGTTATCGAGCATTAGTGCGCCTGATGAATTTACTAATGCTTGTTTAATTTGTTTGCCTTCAGCGTCTAGCCAGATTTCATAAGTCGCGACACCTTCAACGCCACGACGTCTTGCTTGGCGAGGGTAATTCGGTGGGGTAGGACGCGCAGAGAACGAAGGCTTAGTGACCAAAACTGGCTCTTGGTTTGATACGCCTTGATTTACTTCCTGAGGCTGGTTGGCAGATTCGTCCATATTCTTATCGACTTTCTTGTCGGCTAGCTTCTCTGGTTGAGTGGCTGGTTTTGGGCGTTCTTTCTTAACGACCTTTTTCTCAGTTACTGGTTTCTTTTGAACCGGCTTCTTCTCGACAACCTTTTGCTCAATCACTTTTTTCTCAACTTTCTTTGGTTGAGGTTTATTGGTGATCGCTTTTTTCTTTGGGGTTGGCTTAGCTTGCTTTGGCTCAACCGTTTTTGGTTCGACTGGTTTAGGTTCGGCTTGTGAGACGGTTTCTTTTATTGGCTCAGGTTTAACTGGCTCTGTGATTGTTTTTTGCTGAGCTTGTGAAGGAACGCTCTTAGGAGTGAAGTTGATCGATACCGTGTTTGATTGGCTACCTGCAGGCATCGCAAATACTTTGGATTCTTGAGCGACAAACAACAACGCTGCATGAATCACTAACGATGCACCGCCTGCAATAACATATCTAGGAACGTTCACAATCAATCCTTTACCAAATCAAAATTCTGTATCGGATTATTGCTTAGAATCTAAATAAGATCAATTATCAATTGCATTATCATTTACGTGTATTTATGATTCTCTCAGTTTTTAGCGAATAGTCTTCCAGACTTTGCTATGTAAATGTTTAGAGAGATCATATGAGTCTTAATATTTATAAATTTGACGAATCAATCTTGGGCATTTCTAGCCCTGATCCGCTTCGTTTTGCGTTTGCGAAAAAGCATTCTGCACACGCCGGAGGAAGTTCAATTCCGGTCGACCCCAGTAAGAAGTTAGAACTCTTTGACGAACTGATGCTGAGTGAAGGGAAAAAACAGGATAAGCGTTGCTTGTATATCCACATTCCTTTCTGTCGTGTGCGTTGTACGTTCTGCAATTTCTTCCAAAATGCCGCAAGCCGTAAATTAGTGGATGAGTATTTCGATGCACTGATGGTCGAGCTAAAGCAGAAAGCCAAAACGCCTTGGGCTCAGTCTGGACTATTTCACGCTGTCTATATTGGTGGCGGAACACCTACCGATTTGTCGCCTCAACAAGTTGAGCAGCTGGGTAAAGCGATTCGCCAATATTTCCCACTAGCAAACGATGTTGAGATGACATTGGAAGGGCGCATCAATCGATTTGGTGACGAGATGTTTGATCGTGCGCTTGAAGGTGGTTTCAACCGTTTCTCCTTTGGTATTCAAAGTTTCAACACTCAAGTTCGACGCAGTGCTAAGCGCTTAGATGACCGAGAGGTTGTGCTAGAACGTATCAGTTCACTAAGTCGTATAGAGCAAGCGCCAATCGTTCTTGATTTGTTATACGGACTACCGCACCAGTCTATGGAAGTGTTCCAACAAGATTTAGAAGACTACATGTCTACGGGCGCACACGGTATTGACCTCTACCAACTGATCGTTGCGGGCAATGCACCTATGCTTAATCTCGTTGAGAAAGGAAAAATCCCACCGCCGGCCAACACGCCAGATAAGGCGAGTATGTACTTGGCGGGTGTTGAGTTCATGGCTAAGCACAAGGTTAAACAGCTGAGTGTGAATCACTGGACTCGCGATAACCGCGAACGCAGCATTTACAACAGCTTAGCTAAAACTTATGCCGAAGTGCTTCCAATTGGTTGTGGCGCTGGTGGCAACATTGGCGGCCACGGTGTGATGCAACATCGAACTTTAGACAGCTACATGGAGTCTATAAAACAAGGTCAGTTGCCGATTGCCATGATGACGAAGCAAAGCTTATTAGAGCCGATCTTCTCGACATTAAAGGCAGGCTTTGATTCTGGTGTTGTTAGAAGAAGTACGTTGCCGACCTTTATGGGACAAGACACGTTCGATTACTTGAAGCCTCTGTTCTCACATTGGGAAAAGAATGGCTTGGTTGAGCTTTCAGAGGATTACTTGAGCCTGACTATTGCTGGCAGCTTTTGGGCAGTAAGCCTCGCTCAGAGTGTGATTCAAGTACTTAACGCTGAATATCAAGCGGTGCACCCTGCGCCGAAAGCGTCAGGTTCGGGCGTTCACCCGCATGCAAGCTTGAAGCACGCTTAATATCGAATTTTTAGTTTATAACTTACTCGTTTATACGGAAACATATTCAATGACAGATACAACATTAGAAATGACAGAAACTCTAGAGCAACGTGTTGCTCGCATTCTAGAAGAAGAGCCAAAACTGCTTCCGACTGCGATTGCTGAGAAGCTCGGTGTTTCAGAGGTTGAAGTAGTTGCTGCTTTTCCAAACGACATGGCAGTGATGCTAGATGGCAGCCGTGCTCAAGAAATTCTAGAAGGATTAGTGGGTTGGGGCCCTGTGACCACAATCGTGCATTCATTCGGATCAATCTTTGAAGTAAAAGCGCCGTTTCCTAAAGGTAAAGTAGCGCGTGGTTACTACAACCTGATGGGCAAAGAAGGCGAGCTTCATGGTCACCTAAAGTTAGACAACGTTAAACAGATCGGTTTGGTGAGCAAAGCGTTCATGGGTCGTGAAAGTCATTACTTCGGTTTCTTCAGTGAAACGGGCGAGAACATTTTTAAGATCTACCTAGGCCGCAACGAAAAGCGTGAGCTTATTGCCGACCAAGTAGAACGCTTCAAAGCGTTAAAAGCGCAAGCTTAAACAGAATCAGCAGTAATAGTTAATAAAACATCAATGCTCGAGGATCGTTTAGTTCGCTAATGATCGCTCAACCTCGAGCAAAAATAATAAATCAGAGAAAGTGAATAAAGGAATTACCCATGGAACAGCAAGTAAAACAAGAACGTCTACAAGGTCGCCTAGGTCCAGAAATTAAAGAGTTTCGCCAAGAGCGCCGTACCCTTCAACTTGCAACGGTTGATGAAGAAGGTCGCCCGAACGTAAGTTACGCACCTTTCGTTCAGAACCAAGAAGGTTACTTTGTTCTAATTTCTGATATTGCTCGTCATGCTCGTAACTTGAAAGCAAACCCTCAGGTCTCTTTGATGATGATTGAAGACGAAGAGAGCTCGAAGCAGCTTTACGCACGTAAGCGTTTAACGTTTGATGCTCAAGCAAGTGTTATTGAGCGTGAAACAGAGCTTTGGACTCAAGTGATTGGCCAGATGCAAGAGCGTTTTGGTGAAATCATTGATGGTTTGAGCCAACTTCAAGACTTCTCTCTATTCAACCTTAAAGCAGAGAACGGCCTATTCGTTAAAGGCTTCGGTCAGGCATACCAAGTGTCAGGCGACGATCTGGTGGATTTCGTTCACCTTCAAGAAGGCCACAAAAAAGTATCTAACGAGTAATCTCGTTTAACTGGTTATGTAAGAAGCCCTCCAATGTGAGGTTTTTTTTACGTCTAAAAATCGTTGTAAACACACTAGCGTTGATGTGAGAAAAAGCAGACTAAATCAAAGAGTTTGGTATATTGGCGTCTGACTAATATTTATGTGTAAGGATCGCTACGTGAAACCAGTAAGTCGAGATTGGGACGAGTTCTGTTACCCGTTCATTTATGAAGACAGTCCTATCTGTGATTTTGAGATTCTGTCGGACGAGCTTTGTTGCCGAGTTGGATTGGTTCTTTCATTGGAATTGGAACCACAAGTTCGCGAGATCCTGCAACGCCTACAGCCGAACATCTATCATTTGAATGGTTCCGTGCGTGGGAAGTTAGCGATTACTGAATCCGAACTGGTCGAGCTTAAGCAAGATTACCATCGTATCCGTGAGCAGCTAGAAGGTGGCTTCAAAGGGTTTGTATTACCTGGCGGGAATCGAGTGTCTAGCGAGCTTCACTTGTGTCGTTGTCAGGCTAAGAAAGTGGTGCGAGCTTTGGTGAGTATTGAACATCATGAAAGCAAAAAGTCGCCAGACCCGATTCTTTTTAAATACGCAAACCTAGTCGCGAACACTCTCTATGCATTGGCCTCTTTTACCAATCATGTCAATGAAGTCGAGGAAGTGGAATTTGAGAGTAAGAGCTATGCTATGCCGAAAAAGTCTATGCCAGATAACAAAGACTAACGGTTAACTCTATTCTTATTAAGGTTTGAAGAAAGAAGAGATTAAGAAGCTAAACCATTGAGCACTATGCTAGGTTTAGCTTCTAAACAGAGCCTAAGCCGCCGTAGAGGCGTCGTTTAAGACTTTTGCGCCGCGTAGCATAGCTTCGATTAACTCACCCGCATTGAACTTCTCAAGCGCTTCGTGGGCTCCTACTTGATTAGCACGATCCACACAGATCTCACTGGATAGTGATGTGTGCAAAATACAGTAAGCGTGACTTAGAGCGCTGTCGTTTTGCACTTCAAATGCAAGCTCATAACCATCTAATCCTGGCATCTCGATATCACTCACCAGAAGATCAATGGCATTGCCAGCGCTGGCTTGGCGTCGCATTAGTTCGATGGCATCTAAGCCGTTGTTACAAATGCTGTAAGGGATGTTGATGCTGTCTAAGGCATCTGATAACTGTTTACGCGCAATCAAAGAGTCATCCACCAATAAGATGTTCAACGCTTTGAGGCGTTCCCTTTCTACATCGGTCAGCATCGGAATGTGCGCATTTTCATAAGCTGGGTAGATCTTAGAAAGCAGCAGTTCCACATCGAGCATTTGCACAATACGGTCTTCGAAACGTGTAATACCGGTAACAAACACATTGCGACCCACACTGGTGGGTGGAGATTCAATACTCTTCCAGTCGCATTCAATGATTTTATCAATTGAACGAACCAAGAATGCCACAACTGTTCTTAAACAGTCAGTAACGATGAGTACACAATCTTGGTATTCAGTGGGTGTTATTGGACGGAAGCCAATCGCAGCGGACATATCAATAACTGGAACTGTAAGGTCGCGGATAGTTACTGTACCAATCACGTGATGATGGGAGTAGGGGATCTGAGTCATCGGCTGAAAAGGGACGATTTCTCTGACCTTAAGCGTGCCAATCGCAAAACTTTGAGTGAGGGATAACTTGAACATCAACATTCCCTGTGACTGACTCGCTTTACTGATCGGTTTGGCCATAAGTGGCTCCTACTTAATACGCGCTTAATTTATAAGGATTAATTTAAAGGGAAATGGAAGCCGCAGCAAGTCGCGATGCGGTTTTTAATGGCCTTTAATGCAGTTGTTTTCGGTTATAGAGTGAAGAATAGCGGTTCTTGGGTTAAAATCACGCTAAACGCTGGCTGTCGATGAATTTATGTCGATAAGCCGTTAGCGGTAAACAGATTTACAACAGTCAGTTCATTCGCGATGTTCTAAGCAATCGTAGTAAGTAAACTGGCAGCAACAAACTGAGAATTATCATGGCAAGAACAGCAGCAGCGCTTCATATTTTGGTGAAGCATAAAGAACTAGCAGAAGACATCATGACGCAGCTTAAAAAGGGCGCTAAATTTCAAACGCTAGCGAAGAAACATTCAACCTGTCCATCTGGTAAAAAGGGCGGCGACCTAGGCGAGTTCAAAAAAGGTCAAATGGTGCCTCAGTTTGATAAGGTTTGTTTCTCTGGCGAGACGCTTGTACCCCACCTTGTGAAAACAAAATTCGGTTGGCATGTAGTTAAGGTTCTTTACAGAACCTAGTGTAAGATATGTGTTTGATGGAATAAAAGGAGCGTATATACGCTCCTTTTTTGTGACTTTTTTGCGCGTTTTAAAGTACTACGGTTGAGTGTTCATCCCAGACGTTATGCGATAATTGGTGCTACGCCCTCAACTATCCACCGTGAGTAATTGGTAGGAGGAGGAGGGTTTTTAATGAGTAACTCATATAATAAATACCATTCTTGAGGAAATTTATGCAGCTTTGCCTTTTAGCCTTTGCCTTTTCTAGAAAGCTGTAAACGAGTTTGGTAGGAGAACAACATGGAGAGTTCAGCTATGTTAAGCAACCCAGCGACAGATGTCATATTGCATGCCTTTGACTGGTGCTACGCTGACGTAATGAAGAACGCCCCACTGATCCAAGAGTTGGGTTATAAATCTGTTTTAGTATCACCGGCGATGAAATCGCTGCGCGGCCCTAAGGGTTGCGACCGAAATTCTGGCACCCAATGGTGGCAACGTTATCAGCCCCAAGATTACCGTGTGATCGACAACCAGCTTGGTGACACGCAAGATTTCACTGCGATGGTGAACACGTTAAAGCAACACGGGCTTCGTACTTATGTAGATGTCGTTTTTAACCACATGGCCAACGAATCGGGCATCCGCGGTGACTTAACGTATCCCAATCAGCAAGACATGGCGTCTTATCAAAAAGATGCTGACTATTATGAATCCATACGTTTGTTTGGTGACCTTTCTGAGCCTCTTTTTGATGAGAACGACTTCGTGGAAGCGTTTGGTATCAAGAACTGGAAAGACACGTGGGAAGTGCAAAACGGGCGTATTACCGGTGGCGCGAGCGATCCTGGCCTGCCAACGCTACTCGATAACGATAATGTGGTGGCACAACAAAGAGCCTACCTAAAAGCACTGAAAGAGATTGGTGTGAAAGGATTTCGCATTGATGCGGCAAAGCATATGACACTGTCACACCTTCGTAAGGTTTGGACTGATGATATCTGTGAAGAAATGCACATCTTTGGCGAGATCATTACCGATGGCGGTGCGACGGAAGAAGAGTACGAGCTGTTCCTTGAGCCATACCTGAAGCACACGCGTTTAGGTGCGTATGATTTCCCTCTGTTCAATACCATCTTCAAAGCCTTTGAAGAGCAGGGCAGCTTTAAGTCTCTGATCAACCCTTACTGTTTTGGTCAGGCTCTATCGAACATGAGAGCTATCACTTTTGCCGTGACCCATGACATTCCAAACAACGAGGTGTTTTTGGAGCATGTAATGGATGAAGTGGATGAGCGATTGGCTCATGCTTTCATTCTTGGTCGAGACGGCGGTGTGCCGCTTGTTTACAGTGAACTGAGCACCAGCGGTATTCTGGACAAGAGCGGTCAGCCTCGTTGGCTTAACGACTGGCAAGCGCCTTACATGAAAAGCATGATTCAATTCCATAACCATGTTCATGGCGAAGCGATGCGTGTGGTTGAAGCGAATGATGATTTGTTGGTGTTTGTCCGTGGTGATAAAGGCATTGTGGTGATCAACAAGTCGAAGCGAAGTAAAACAGCCTCATTAAATTGGACTGGCGCAGTGACCGATTTGTTGTCTGGAGAGGTGTTCGACTGTGTCGGAAAGGAGTTAACCGTTAAGGTTGAGCCTAACCAGTGCATGATGTTGACGACCAACTCGACCGAATCTGTTATGGTTAAGCCCAATCGGCAAGAAAGACAATATTGAAAAGAAAGCCCCGCTTACTGGCAATCAGTAATCGGGGCTTTTTATTTTAAGCTATTGCTCGGTAACTAAACCAAATGGCGACTCAGCCAAACGGCAACTGAGCCAAACCTTGGTTAAACCGTAAACTTATTCAATAGCTCGTCTTGTTGGCGAACATTGTCAGTTTGCTGCTGCATTGCGGTATTCGCTTCTTGGGCCGCTGTTGATACTTGTGTTGAAAGGTCTTTGATCTTAACAGTGTTGTTATTGATCTCTTCCGCTACCAAGCTCTGCTCTTCTGCCGCTGAAGCAATCTGGATGTTCATATCTGAGATGCGTTGAATCGCGTCACGGATACGGTCAAGTGAAGAGTTCGCTTGCTGAGCGCGTTCAACGGCGTCAGTGGCTGTGTCTTTACTTTGGTTCATCGCGTTCGATACTGAGCTTGCACCCGCTTGGAGCTGTTCAATCATGTTGCGGATTTCAGTCGTCGACTCTTGAGTACGCTGCGCCAGAGTGCGAACTTCATCGGCAACGACTGCGAAACCACGGCCTGACTCACCAGCACGCGCCGCTTCAATAGCTGCATTCAATGCCAGTAGGTTGGTTTGGTCTGCAATATCGTTGATTACTTTTAGAATCGTTTCGATGTTGGCTGTTGCTGATTCAAGTACTTGTACTTCGGCAACCGCTTGGTCGATACGAGCTGAAAGGTTATCAATCGCTTGAGTGGTGTCACTTACGACAGATGTGCCGTCTAGCGTTGCTTCGTCTGCTTCACGGGCTGCAGCAGCTGCGCCTTGAGCATTGTTTGCAACTTCAGTTGCAGTAACCGCCATCTCGTTCATTGCAGTCGCTAACTGTTCAAGCTCTTGCAGCTGGGTATTCATTGCTTTCGCTGATTCGCCCGCGCCTTTCACTGTGATTTCAGTACCGCGTTTAATCTCAACACCAATAGCTTTCGATTGAATGATCTGATTTTGCAGATTTTCGGTAAAGGTATTGAAGCCTTTCGCTAGGTCAGAGAACTCTTTGTCTGTGTTGGTATCTAGGCGCTTAGTTAAGTCACCTTGTCCGCTTGCTACATCTTGAATCGCTTGGTTAAGTGCATCCAGTGGGCGCATTAACACACGAATCAGAACTGTTAGAGCAATGATGCTGAGAATCACCGCAATCAATGAGTAGATCATTGAGCTGTTCTTCAACTCTTCAACGGTTTGGAACGCGATCTCTTCATCGAGGATGGCACCGATATACCAATCTTCACTAGGGATGTGGGTGAAGTTAACTAGGAACATTTTGCCGTCGACTTCAATTTCTTGAGAGCCTTCACGAATAGTCGCTTGAGGCATGTAGCTTGAAAGCATTTCACCGTTGTTTTTCGCATTCGGGTGAGCAATCGTGGTGCCGTCGGCTGTTACCAGGAATAGGTAACCCGCATCAAACAAGTTCACTTGGTTGACCAAGGTAGCAAGGTTCGTCAATTCTAGGTCGTAGAACATACCTGCAGTAAAGCGACCATTGTCTTTAACTGGAGTGCCTACTGATATGATGACTTTCTTACTTGATGCATCCACATAAGGAGCGGTTACAACCAAACTGTTTTTGGATTTAGCATCAATGTACCAAGGACGAATTCGTGGGTCGTAATCTGGACCTGCTTCCCAACCATCATCATTTTCAATAACGAAACCGTTTGCTTCATAACCAAAACCAACCGCTAGGAAGCTGTTTTTAAGCTTTGGCTTTTCTAAGATTTCTTTAACGTAAGCGCGATCTTCAGGGTTGATCTCGATGACTTCAGTCGTCGATTGAGCCAACGCTTTCTTGGCGTTCATCTCCGATACGACGGTATTTTTCACGCCCGAGACCATCTCTTTCAGGCTCGCATTGACGTGGTTTTCTACTGCACTTCTTACAGTGTAAAGTTGTTGTATTGAAAGCAATGATACTGTCACTAGCAGCAAGGCTGATGATGCAGCAACCACCTTATGGCTAAATTTCATTGAGTTTTCCCCTTCTCACAGGCTTTGCGAAGACTAAAGTTAATCGTGTTTTTGTAATTATATATATCGACTAGATTGGATTTTACTTGAATGTAATTTCACAAAATAGACTACAAAAATACAACAACCTAAACAATACAAAATTCACTAAATCACATATTTGTTACTTTTAGTATTTGGTTCAATGAGTTGGGGAATGGGGCTATACGGAGTTTAAGGAGGGATTAAGAATGTATTAATTTGACGATTATGCGTTCAGTTTTCTATTAACAAGAGGTGGGTTGAATAAACGATATGAAATCAAGTGATATGCAGAACTTATAAATTGATTGAACTCTAAATAATGCTGTGTATATATTTGTGCTAATAAAAAGCCCCACAAAAGTGAGGCTTTATAAACTGAATCTTTATTGAGTTATATAAGTAGTATCTAATTTAGAATATTAGATGCGCTACACCAGCGATAACTGGAAGCGTAATTAACGTACGTAGAATAAAGATAATAAACAGTTCTAAGATGTTCACTGGAATCTTACTGCCTAGAAGTAGAGCGCCCACCTCAGACATGTAGATCAGCTGAGTTACCGACATTGCTGCAATAACAAAGCGAGTCATCTCGTTGTCGATAGAAGCCGCAAGGATTGCTGGGATAAACATGTCCGCAAAACCAACAACAATCGTTTCAGATGCTGCAACCGCTTCAGGAACACCAAGTAGCTCTAGGAATGGAATGAAAGGCTGACCTAGGATTGAGAACACAGACGTGTATTCCGCAATAACCAGTGCCATTGTACCTAAACCCATAACAACAGGCAGTACGCCAAATACCATATCCACGGCGTTACGAACGCCTTCGCCAAATACAGATTTAGCCGACTTTACTTGAGATGCTTTATTTACCGCTAGCTCAAGACCCCAAGAGAACGTTGAGTGACCTGCTGGGATCGCGTCAGCGTCTTTGTGCGGCTTGCTGCCATCAATGAAAGTATCTTTCTTCATGCTTAGTGGTGGAAGGCGAGGGATGATCACCGCTGCCACAATACCCGCTAAGCAGATTGCTGCGTAGAAAGGTAGGAACAGGTGCTCTAGTTCTACCTGAGCAATAACCACAAGACTGAATGTGATAGATACTGCTGAGAAAGTCGTACCAACAACCGCAGCTTCACGCTGAGTGTAGAATTTCTTCTCGTACTGTTTGCTTGTAAGCAGGATACCAACGCTGCCGTCACCCAACCAAGAAGCCATACAGTCAATAGCACTGCGGCCTGGTAGGTTGAAGATTGGACGCATGATTTTACTTAGTAGCGTGCCAAACAGCTCTAGTAGACCAAAGTTAAGTAGAAGCGGAAGTAGCAAACCAGCAAAGATGAATACTGAAAACAGTGTCGGAAGCAGGCCTTCTAGAACCAGACCACCAGTATTTTCTTCCCAAATAACCTCAGGGCCAACTTGGAAGAAAGCCATAACGGCTGCAGCACCACCAATTAAACGAACCAACAACCATAGTGGAGATGGGTTGAAAAGGCCGTTTAAAAATGAATTTGATGTAATGAATGTAGGCTTAAAAATGGTGCTTAAAACTGAAGCTACAGACATGAAAGCAACGATCGCAGTGATGATAGGGACTAGATATTCACCGAAAACCGCTTGAATTGATTTGGCTAATATAGCTACAGGGATGGTTAGATCACCTTGATAGCTGATGGGTGCCATGAAAAGGAATAAACCAATCAATGATGGGATTAAGAAAACCCAGAAACTGCCTTTAGATTTCTCTGTTTGAGCAGTATTCGTGTTGTTAGACATGTTATTGTTCTCGAATTTCTACACGTAAAAAAGCCACATCCTTGGCATTTTTATTCACTAAACGTCCGTATTTTCTCATTGGGTGCAAGATTACCCAGTATTAATATCGCTTGCAATACTATTCATCAAATATCGCTAAATATTCATGCTGGTTATTCTGCAACGTATTAAGAGTTTAGAATAAAGTGTTGCGGATGTTACGTAGTTTGAGGTTATATTGCCAGATATTTATAAATTGACTGGGGTTTCAGTTCGATAGGTCAAGTATAACCAGTAGCTAAACGCAATAATGAAGGCGAAAGAAGCTGGGAAAGCCAATGCTAAGATTTCGAAGCGTTGGAACAGACAAGCGCCAATTAAGCCGCCAAACAGGAAGCCAACCACAATGAACATTAGCAGTTTGGCTTTACGGCGGTCAAAAGGCATCCCCTTTAAGCGAGCGCCAATCATGATCCCAAGATCGGTAATGATCCCGCTCATGTGTGTTGTTCTAATGATCGCCCCGCTGTAAGTGGTGATCATCGCGTTCTGCAAACCACACGCGGCTGAAGCGAAATACTGACCTGAAGTATAGCCTTGCAACAGTGTCCACAGCGCCAAAAACAGCAATCCACCCTCAATACATAGCGCAACACCGTAACGGCGTCCTAACTTCAATGCTTGGTTTTCAATAAAGAACCCGCTGAACGCCGCACCTAACATGAAGCTCATGATCACCAATAGGAGGTGAACAGAAGCCGAGGTCGGTGTAAGCAGGCTACTGCCTAGCAAAGACATGGTGCCGGAGATATGGGAGATAGCTTGATGTTGGAAGCCAAGTAAGCCGATAGCATTAACACTGCCAGCAAGGGCTGCTAATAGTAAGGCGCCGTATTCAACCCAGCGAGGTAGCTTAGAAATCATGTGGTTCACTCTGGGTTAAATAGAGGAGCAAGATTATAACGCTAGAGAAAAGATACGCTAGCGCAGTGGAGCGTTGATATTTGATCTTAGGCAACAGTATTGCAGTTTGTTTTAATACTGTTGCTATATAAAGATAACGCTCAATGACGAACTAGTTGTAATAGCTCATTTGGTGGTCGAACTTAACCCAACCGTGTTTGCGTTCTTCATAAACCGAAAAGCTCGGCAGTGGGAAGTCTTGCTCTTTAAATAATCCGAGCGGGACGACATAAAAATCGGCGGCGGCAACTGACTGCAAAAGCATGGTGGTGCCACACTTGGGGCAAAACTGATAGGTGACTTCATTACCCGTATCGCTGATGCGTGAAAAAGAGGTCACTTCACCGCTGAGTGTGACTTGTTCTATTGGGAACCGAGCCTGTACGCCGAACACACTTCCGGTGCGTTTCTGACACTCATAACAATGACAGACAGAGGTTCGTTGAGGTTCGCCTCGGCATACTAGGCTGACCGAGCCACAACGGCATTCGCAATTTCTGATATTTCTATCTTTAATATGATTGATATCCATCCATGCTCCAGTTCTGGTTAACCCTGTATTGATAATTATGCTAAAGCCCTTTATGGTCTGCACAACTGGATGAAAACAAAAGAATAAAATTGCCCATGAAAAAGAAAATCTTACCTATTCCTCTGATTCTACTGATTCCTATTGTCATGCTGGTTGTGGTGATAGTCGCGGGTGCTTATCGCTTTAGCTTGAGTGATGAAGAGATCTTAGCGAAATTTCCTTCTTCTCAAGTGAGTTATGACCCAGTCGTAGAAACCGTTTTTGATTTGAATACCACCAACCCGTGGACAATCAAAGTTCCTGAAACTAACGCATACGCTTTTATCAATGAAGTCGACGAACCTAGAGCGATCGCGTTTGGACGCTATGACTCAGGTGTTGAGCGTGGCGTGGTCACGGTAGACACCAATAACCTTTCTGCTGTCACCCTGGGTAAGGCGAGTTTCTTTATCGCGCCGATGTGGATATCTAACCAAGGCAGCGGTGTTTTCTATTATCTTGGCCTGTTTAAACATGACCAGCAACGAAGTCGCGTGGTGTTAGTCGACCAACTTTTCCTGGGGGATCGTATACAAATTCAGACATTGGAGGTCGCTCAGCAGCCAGATTCGCAATCACAGAATAAACTCACTGGGGAAGGTTTTATCGGCTTTACTCAGCATTCTGCGGAACAATCATTTGCAGAACCCCCTTCTGAAAAGGTGTTAATGAGTTTTTCTTTTGATACGCAATCAATTGGTAAGCAATAACGTTTTCGCGAATGTAAGGATCTGTTGTTTATGTGAGCCAAATTACATATTATCTTAGTTAGATGAATGAAATTTAGACACACTTAGCTTTGTGTCCGCTTATTTTACAAATGGAGCTTGCGAATGATTAATAAACGTTTTTTTAAGACGAAAGATGAAGTTGAAGTGACCTTCGAGCTAGAAGCTCAGGAAGCGAACTCTGTATCCATCGTTGCTGACTTTCTTGATTGGAAAGCCACCCCAATGAAAAAACTAGCCAAAGGGAAGGTTTACAAGTTTAAAACTCGCCTACCTAAAGATGGCGAGTTTCAATTCCGCTACCTAGTTGATGACCAACAATGGGTGAACGATGCGAACGCTGACCGTTACATCCCAAATGAGTTTGGTGAAGACAACTGCTTAGTGTCGACGGTAAACGCATAGTCTTTTCTTAAAACCAGCGACTAATTCGCTTCGATTATTAATTATTCGAAACGGAATAACGTCAACCAATAGAAAGCAGAAACTAGCCGTTTCTGCTTTTTTATTTTCAAATTTAGCGGTTAATTTTATTTGGAGAGAAGTGACTGTTCACTTACGGTAACTCAATGACTTAGCTCTAAGTAGACAGATTCACGTCATATTATGACAATGCATTGATGATTTATGCGTTTGAAAAGCATATCCTATGCCTTTATATCGTAGAAAGACCTGTTTACCGTGTATTCAAAAATATTTCCCTCTCCGTTTGCTGCGCTTTCACCTGTAAAAAAAGTAGCTATTTTGGGACTGCCACTTATTGCTGCGATTGGTGTTGCTTTGCAATCGTCACAATCGGATCTGACGAAAACGATCGATCTTGATTTACCTGACTCAACCGTGATTGAGTCAATTCTGTCACCTTCTTCTGTTACTGTTATCGAACCGCCAACGTTTGAGTACCAAATTCAAACGGGCGATAACTTAAGTAGCATCTTCACTCAGCTTGGATTTTCTTATAAATCGATGATGAGCGTGATGGAAACCGATTTAAACTTTCTTGCGTTAGACACGCTTCGTCCGGGTAACACATTGCGTTTTTGGCGTGATGAGGCGACGGGCGATCTTTCCAAAATGGAACTTCAATTTAGTGTTGCGGATAAAGTGGTTTATCGACTGCTTGAAGATGGCACGTACGAGTTTGAAGATATCTCTATTCCGGGCGAATGGAAGCAGCGACCTCTCGTGGGTGATATTCATGGCAGCTTCTCAATGTCGGCGAATAAAGCTGGCCTGAACAGCCTCGAGATTGACCATATCGTGACCCTTCTTAAAGACAAGCTGAACTTCAGCCGCGACTTACGTGCTGGCGATCAGTTTGAGGTGCTTCAGAAAGCGCAATTCGTTGATGGTGTTGCTACGGGCAAACGCGAAATTGAAGCAATTAAGATCATTAATAAGAACCGTGTAGTGTCTGCGTATCTTCATACCGATGGTCAATACTACGATGCAGACGGCGATAGCTTACAACGTGCTTTCCAACGTTACCCTGTGAGCAGTAGCTGGCGCCAAAGTTCTCAGTTTAACCCTAAGCGCTTACACCCTGTGACTGGCCGCATTTCACCGCACAACGGTACAGATTTCGCGACGCCAGTTGGTACGCCGGTTCAAGCAACGGGTGATGGTAAAGTGATGATGACGCGTAAGCACCCATATGCGGGTAACTACGTGGTCATTCAACACGGCAGCACGTACAAAACACGCTACCTACATTTGAGCAAAATCTTAGTTCGTAAAGGACAAACGGTATCTCGTGGTCAGCGCATTGGCTTGTCAGGTAAAACTGGCCGAGTGACGGGGGCGCATTTGCACTATGAACTGATTGAACGTGGTCGTCCTGTCAATGCAATGACAGCAAATATCCCGATGGCAGATTCTGTGCCTAAAAAGGAAAAAGCGACATTCACAGCAGCGAGAGATAAAGCCGACAAGCTATTGAAGGCAGCGTTAGAAACGCGCAATCTAGCAATGGTTAATAATGATAGTAAGTAGCCAGCCATAGTTAAGTTAAAGGTTAGCTGCTATTGGATAGTTATTATTCATTAAACTGTTTTTCAAAGCCGCAAGAGCATCACAAAGCACAGTCAGTGTTTAGTGATGCTCCTGCGGCTTTTTAGTTCTCGGGATAAGAATCGGTAAGGGTTTAAGCTAAAGGCTCAGAGTGCGCGACATAGCTAACGATAGCTTCAGGTCGCATCGGTGGCGAGTAGAGATAACCTTGGATCTTGTCACATCCCATCGCGTGCAGTTTTTCTAATTGCTCACGTTTTTCAACCCCTTCCGCAACCAAAGATACATCGAGCCTATGGGCTAATTGAACAATCAGCCACACTACGCTCTCTGAGGTCGAGCTAGTCAATAGGTTCCGAATAAAGGTCGCATCAATTTTAATGCAATCGATCGGGTAGCTGTGGATGTAATTCAAACTGGAGTAGCCTGTACCAAAGTCGTCGAGTGCAATCGTGAAGCCTTGTCCTCTCAGAAAGTTAAGAGCGGATTTAGTCTCTTGGGTCGGAGAGAGTAGTACTGTTTCGGTTAACTCGATAACAAACTCATTCGCCTTAAAATGGTGCTGTTCAATGGTTCGAGTCAGATACGAGATATAACGTTTCGAGTCAGTAAGCTCATGCGCAGAGCAGTTGATTCCAAGCTTAACCTTATAGCCTAAGCCTTGCTCTAGTGTTGTTTTAGCGCGGCACACCAATTCAATAATGCGTTCGCCTAATTCGACAATCAGCCCTGATTCTTCAGCCACTTGAATAAACTCTACGGGTGAGATGTCACCATGTCTCGCTGTTTTCCAGCGAGTCAGTACCTCGAAGTACTCCCATTGAGTTTCACCTTGACCCACAATCGGCTGTACCACCACGTACATTCCATTGCTGTCGGGGATATAGCTTTGTGAAATTGGGCTTTCCAGTTCACTTCGCAACGCAGCGACTAGCTCGGTTTTTCTTTGGTAGCGAACTCTTAAGTGAGTGTCATAACATTGAATATGGGTATCTTGGCTGTGTTTGCACTCCTTGAGCGCCAAGCTGGTATTGAAGATGATCTGCTCAACGTCTTTGTTGTCTCCATCTGAACTGGCAATTCCGATGCTGACGTCGAAATCTATCTTGATATCAACGCTACTGTAGCCTTGCTTAATTTTGGCGAGTATTTGCTCGCACACGGCTATCGGGTCGGAATGGTAGGTGATGAAAGCGAACTCATTGCCCGCAGTTCGAAAAGTCAGGTTGCTTTCAGGTAAGGTTCGGCGCAATGTTTCTGCGACAAACTGCAGCACCTTGTCGCCAATATAATTACCGTGCATATCATTAATGGCTTTGAAGCTATTGATGTCGAGTAGAGCCAATGTAAATGGAGTAACACTCTGTTGAGTGATTGATTCTAAGGTGTCGGATAAGCAGCTGCGGTTTAACAGGCCTGTTAAGCTATCGTGTGATACCTCGTAACTCAGCTGATTAACCAGTTGTTCAGATCGGTCGTTGAACCACATTTCTCTTAGCGTGTGGATGATGATGTCAGCAAATAGCTGATGATGCTTGATCACATCATGTTGCTGATCTGGGCTAAGAGGTGAGGTGAACGTTGAGAACAACACTCCCATGACTTCACCACTTTGGGTACGAGTAGGAATCGCGATCGAGTTTTGTGAGGTGATTTCCTGCCTAAATGCCGATGTCGGTAATGACTGGACGACGTATTGAGCAAATGAGCAATCCGGGTGTCTTTGATTGACCGCTTGTTGATAGATATGACCATGGCGCGCATTGATTTTGTCATGCAACACATGGTCGGACTGAGCGATCACCAGAGGAACGATTTGATCAGGGAAGTGCTTCTTCTCGATGATGCTAGTGTACTGAGTATCAAAGGTCTGATGTAAAGTAAGCACGGCTGACTCTAAAAGGTCGATCCCTTCCAACTTAAGTAAGCGACCAATACGCTCGGTGCTTATCATGCTGTTTTGAGTCTGTTGAGTCATAGTCACCATCCCTAGTTAACCAGATTCACTTTGTGTACTGTAAGCGTATGCTTATCTATATGTGTATCTTTGTATAATGGATATGCGTCTTGTTTATTATCGGCCGTGTTGTATAACTTTTCAAATTAAAATGTGACTTATTTCACAGAGCTTGGGTGTTACGCTCTTTGTCTAATCTCTCTTTCAGATGGTCCAAAAATAGTTTTGTTCGCGTATGCGAGTAATCAAGCTTAGGGTAGTACGCGTAAACCATCACTTCGTCGGCAGTAATATTTGGCAATACTGGAACCAATGTCCCTTGTTTTAGATCCTCTTTGATCATCGCTTTGATGGTTAATAGTATGCCCATTCCTCGCTTCGCAGCATGAAACAAAGCCTCTGGATTGGTGGTAGCAAAGTTACCGTTGAGGGTGATGCGCTGCCCTTTGGTGAGTGTGACTTCTCGGGTAGGGCGCTCGCCCCAGATTAAGGAATTGTGCTGTTCTAAGTCTTGTTCGTTACTGGGATAGCCATGCTTAGCCAAATAGCTTGGCGCTGCATAGAAGCTGGCTTTGTGTTCAAACAGCGGTGTTTTCTTGAAGCTTAAAGAGTTGAGTTGTTCCAGTTCTCGACTGATCACCAGATCTAAGCCCAGCTCCGGTAGCTGCCCTGGAGTAGTAGTGATTAGCTGCACTTTAATATCGGGATATTTTTCTAAGAAGTCGTCCATGTATTGCACTAGAAACTTAGACCCAACAGCAATTGTTGCGCCTATCTTTAACAAACCTGCTGGGGTTTGGTTAACCGAGCGAGTCTCATCAATAATGGATTGCCAGTTATCCAGCTGATCCTTAGCTCGTTGGTAAAACAGCGCGCCCGCTTCAGTTTGGCTAATTGAGCGCGTGGTCCGCTTTAATAGTTGAGTGCCAATACGTTCCTCTAGCCAGTTTACTCGTTTGCTGATCGCCGAGCTGGTGGTGTTTAGTTTTCTAGCTGCACCATTGAAGCTGCCTTCTTCCACTACTCTGACATAGCTTTTTACGTTAAGAATCCAATCCATATTATTTCCTGTTGGGACTTAATTAAATTCCAATTTAGCTAATTATCAATTATTGGTTTTGAATGTAAACTCACCTAATGCACAAATTTCAAACGAATAGGGAATTTTTTGAGCCAATCGACCTTTAAAAAAACGCCGTTACTCTTAGCAATGATGATCATTGCTACAGGGCAGGTGGGTGTGAGCATCTACTTGCCATCATTGCCGCTCATTGCTGCTGACTTAAGTGTTACCCAAGTGGATGTGCAATTGCTCGTCACGCTGTTTCTGGTGGGTTTTGGCTTGTCTCAGCTATTTTACGGACCGATGTCCGATGCGGTGGGAAGAAGGCCTATATTCTTGTTAGGTCAGGGTGTTTATTTGATTGGTACTGTCGTTTGTGTTGTGTTTTCTGACAATATGACAGCGCTGGAAGTTGGTCGCTTGTTGCAAGGGTTAGGGGCGGGTAGTGCCTCGGTTCTTGGGCGAAGCGTGCTTCGTGACAGCTATGATGGTTCACAGCTTACCAAAGCGTTGTCTTATATCTCGGTCACTGCTTCGATCATGCCGATCATTGCGCCAGTATTTGGCGGTTGGATTTCATTTCACCTCGGTTGGCAGGCGGTATTCCTATTCGTTTTACTGTACTTATTAGCGATATTTACGCTGGGTTACTTTGTTCTGCATGAAACTTTGCCATACGGAAAGAGCCGCTTTGATGCGTGCCAAGTAGTGAAGAACTACGGGCGTTTGTTGACCAATCGCCAAGTGTTGACCAGTGCCAGTTATAACTGGATGAGCTACATGGCGAGTTTGGTTTCACTATCGTTGTTTCCATTCTTAATGCAAGAGCAATTGGGGCTGACCGCCGCTGAATATGGCTCATTGATGATTGTTCCTTCGGCGGGCTTACTGATAGGTAGCGTCGCTTTAAACTTACTCAATCGTAGGTTTAGTACGCCCCAATTTATGAGCCTAGCTATTTTGATTATCTTGGCATCGGGAACTTGGCTTCTTACTCATGAGTTATCCATTTTTAACTTAGTTTGGGCGTTTACTTGGTTGGCGATAGCACAAGGCATCTCGTTCCCATTATCAATCAGCATGTTATTAGAACCTCATAAGAAGCAAGCGGGCGCAGTGTCGGCATTGTCAGGCTCAATTCAGATGTGTTTAGCGGGTTTATTGGGTGGGTATCTAGTAGAAAGTTGGGTCACGACTCATCTACAGTTAGGCGTGTTCTACCTCATTATTGGTGCTGCTATGGGCGGGGTGCTCTGGTCCTCAACCAAAGTGAACAAAAAGAACGATACTGTTGGAGTAGAATATAGCTAATTGCCTAGTTCACTATCGTCCCCGCACCATCGTTAATACGTTGTATTTGTGCTGATGGTTTTCTACAATGCTTCGGTCCATTGAATAGGTAAAAAAAAATGCAGCAAAATGAATTTGAAGTACTGGTAAAAGCTATCTGCGCACTAGATGGCCTGCCTCAAGCGCTAGAGCTATTGAAATCCAATGAGGATACAGAAGTCGCTGAGGCTGCTGCATCACTGACTGGTCAATTTGCACTTGCTGAAGTGGAAGGCGAAAAGCGTATTTACCACGTGACGCTTCAAGAAAATGAACAAGGCGAAGAGCAAGAGTACATCGAATATGTCATGAATGAAGGCGATGACTTAATCAAATTTGCAGCTTGGTTCTTTGAAACGATGTTTGAATTGAAGCAAAAAGACACATACCAAATTGCCGGTAAAACTTACAGACAGCCAAAGCGCAGCTAGGTTTCTCAGTAAAGCATTTTAGAAAGCAGCTCTCTTGAGCTGCTTTTTTTATCAGTGTCTAAACCAATGTCTTGGATTGATATTAGGAATGGAGCATTAAGGCCAAACCGGACTTCAAGTTAACTCATTGATATACGTATACAATGCTGACTAGCACACAGGAAAAATTAGGTTTATTGCAATTTAATAGCTCATATTGCATTAAAGTGTGATTTAGATCTTGTTTTTGAGCGTTTTAAGTGTAAAATCCGCGCTAAAGAAAGTTGATTATGTGCGGAGATAAGCATGAATTACGAACTAGGCCACGCATACCTTGGTCAAATGGCAGCAAAAAACATGATGCACGAAGCATTGTACGGCACTTCAAAGCCAAAGAAACCATCGTTCTTTAAGCGAATGATGAAGAAAATGGCTAAATAAGCATTTTCAAAAACGGAATTTTAAAAGGCCTTAAACTCGATGAAGTTTAAGGCCTTTTTCGTTTTAGCGATTAATGAAGGTCATCGCTCGTTTTGTTGTGGATGGACACAAAAAAACACTGATTAATTCACGATCGGATTTGTAACTCTGTGTGAGTTTAGCCTGCCGATTGGTTGGACAGGTCGACAACGTTATTTGGAATGGTATCTAAACCATTTTCTTTCATCCATACTTCTAAGTTGTCGGCTCCACCGATGTATTTACCATCGAGCCAGATCTGCGGGACGGTGACCGGTGTTTTCTCACCAATGTGTGCTTTTACCTCTGGAATCATACGATACAAAGCGGCGCTGTCTTTTACGACATCGTGATATTGGTATTCAACTCCGGCTTCATCAAGCATTTTCTTTGCTTTAACACAGAATGGACAAGTCGCCTTACCGTAAACGATATTGCCTTTTAAGCTGTCTCGTTTGGTCCACTCTTTGATCACCGATTGGACTAACACACCGCGATTCAGCGCTTCACCTTGGCTTACCACTTTGCCTTCAACAACAAGGATTGGAGCATGCCAAGAGCCTAGTTTTAGCGGCTCCCACCAGTGAGACAACCAATCTTTCACTTCCAATTCGACATCGACATCGGCCAACTCATTCTCAAAAGTATCCTTCAGAATGTCTTTGGTAAGGGTACATTCCCCACATGGGATATTAACTTTAAATGGACCCCAGCTGCCTGCCCAACGGTATAGTGTAATCTTGACTGGTTTCTTCATGGTTACGGCCTCTTTTGAATTCTCTTATCCATATAGAACGGACAGTCGAACTATTTATTTCACCAACCTTAAACTTTCTTCACTTTTGAAGGTTTTTTGGTTTCCCAGTGCGTTATAAATGCAACTGACGCAATAATAATAGCAGCCCCTAGCCATAAACGACCTGGTGGAACCCAACTAAACACAATCCAACCTGCTAAAACATTTAGCGGTAATTTCGCGTGGTCAAAAGGTTGCACAAACGAAGCATCAGCGACCGAGTAGGCTTTTACTATCGCCCATTGAGCGAGTGCCGTCATAACACCGATAACAATCAAGATAGCCCAAATTGTACCGCCGCTTGGCGTCTGCCAATCTGGCGCGGCAAGCAGGATGTTAAATGGTGTGATTAATAGCAGCAGGTACACCACCATGGTTGAAGGGCTGTCTTGCGAAGAGAGCTTTTTCACCATCAGTGAGTAGCATGCCCAGAAGAATGCGGCACCGACTGGTAATAGCGTTGCCCAGTTAAAGTCTTCAGCCCATGGCTCTAGAATCACCATCGCACCTACGAAACCGGCTAAGGTCGCGCTCCAGCGAGCTGCCCCAACTTTCTCTTTTAAGAAAAGCCCTGAGCCTATGGTTGCAAACAATGGCGACGTCATGAGAAGGGCAATGCCTTGCCAAATTGGTACTGGGTAAGCCAGTGCCCATATCCAAAGTTGAATACCAATAACAGACAAGAAGACACGGAATACGTGCAATTTGAGGTTATCGGTTTTTAGCGCACGGCGAATGCCCAGCGTTTTCAGATAAGGAAGAATAGTGAACAACGCGATGGCGTATTGAATGACGGCGACGGTGGTAGAAGTAAGTCCGAAATGAATGCTAGCAATTTGAGTTAGGCTGTTAATAACGGCAAAGGCTAGGCCTGCGGTTAGCATCCAGCTAGCGCCTTGGATCGGATGGTGTTGTGACATGATGCTTCTAATTATTTGATGTGGTCCACCTATGATACGGATTTAGCACCACTTAACCAGAAAAAGCATTGATGAAGTCAGTCAGAATATTTGAATATGAAAAAAGGTTGAGCAATTACCCAACCTTTTAGTCTGTATCTAAAGTCGATTTAGATTAGAAGTCGTAACGTACACCTAGGCGAAGTGTGTCTTCACCTTCAGTTGTTAGACCTGTAATTAGGCTTTTCTCTTCGTCCAAACCATTGATGTAGTATGCAAGGTATGTACGGAAGTTGCTGTTCAGCTTGTAGTAGCCTGCTAGCTCGATGCCATCAACAGAATCTGCTGTAGAACCGTTTGCCGCTTCATCTTCTTGATATGTGTACACTACAGCAGCAGAAAACTGCTTAGTGAATTTATACTGTGCTGCGAATTCCATTGCAGTGAATGACTCAACATCTGCGCCAACTGCTTTATCGTCTGAATCACCTGTAGAGTAGGTTGCTGCTAGGTAAAGGTTATCTAGAGAATATGCTAGACCTGCAAGGATTTGGTTTGCGCTACCTGCACCAGCACCTAGATCTTCGCCAGAGTATGCAAGACCAAGGTCAAGACCGAATGGTAATGAATACACACCAGAGATGCCGTAGCCGTCTGAGTCTTTTTCGCTATTTGCTTGATAAGTTGCTTCTAATTGAAGTGCGTCAAAGCCACCACGGTATGCAAATACGCTATCTTCTTTGTCAGAAGCTGCGTCGATTACTTGTTGAACACCCGAGAACTCAGTGATATCCGTAAAGTCAGATACGATTACTGAAGCCATGTCTTGGCGGCCTACAGAAAGTGCTTGGCCATCGAAATCAACACCAGCGTACATGTAACGGTTTTTAAACTCACTGTTACCAGTACTTTGCTCTGCTTCGTAGAAACCGAATGCTGTTACAGTATCTGTAAGTTCTGTTTTACCACCAAGGTTTAAACGGAAACGAGTTTTATCTTCCATTGTACCTTCAACTTCAGCACCACCTGAACCAATGAAATCACCACGGAATTCCGCACGACCGCCAATTTTAAGTTCTGTACCATCAGAGCTGTAAACTGTTGCTGCTAGAGATGAACCTGAAACTAGTGCCGCTACCACTGCAGAAGCTAGAACTGCCTTTTTCATAATCGCTTACCTTGTATTTTAAAATCCGTGAGCAATGTGCTCTCCGTTTCGATATGAAGCTAATTTAGAGCAGATAAATTAAGCTTTCATTTCCATAAAATTACATTTTCGTGAATGGGGAACTTTTTTAAGTGTTGATTTTATTGCATTTTTATTTCAAGTAACTGAGTGTTCGGTGAATAAATATACAAGTTGCGTGTATTTCAACGGTCATATTGACAAGTTTTACCTTGGAATCACGGATGTCGATGGTGATGAGTTTTGGGAGCGATGAAGGCTTGTCAATCTGATTAACTGCTTGTACTGGTTAGGATATCCTCTATGATGCAAAAACTTAGAAGAGAATAGATTCTGCTCAACAATATGGAGACGTTGGATGAAAACAGAGTACTTAGGCGATGTTTTACAAGGTAGGCAGGTTATTGGCTCCTTGAATGTTGAAGACCTACCCGTTGGAGAGCACCAGTTTTGGTTTCAAGTCACCAGTGATGGGCTAGGGCAACCTAAGAACATGCCGGTTTCTGTTTTCAAAGGCAGTCAAGAAGGTCCTAAGTTGATGATCACCGCCGGTATTCACGGTGATGAGCTAAACGGAGTGTTGGTTGCACAGCAAATTATCAGGGACTTAGTCGGTAAAACGCTCAAAGGCACGGTAACGATTGTGCCTACTGTGAATCTGCCTGGCTTGCTGAACCATAGCCGTGATTTCATCTCTTCGGATCCGGGTTCTTGCCCTGCTAATCTTAATCGACTCTTTCCGGGTAACGCGAATGGCTTGGCAGCGGAGCGCTTTGTTGCGTCTTTGTGGGAGCGTTTGCTTAAGCATAATGCCACCTTCGCCGTTGACCTCCACACTCAAACTCGTGGCGCAGTTTATCCACTTTATGTGTTTGCTGATTACCGCATAGAACAATGTTTGGAGATGGCGAGGCTGATGCAGCCCGATTGTGTTCTGAATGACACTGGCGACCCAGGTATCTTAGAAACGGTTTGGAATCGAAGTGGAATTCCGAGCATCACGGTGGAAGTTGGGATGGGGAAATTTACTCAGCCTGACATGATTCAACGAGCGGTAGACGGTGTTTTTAACATGCTGTCTTATTATGAAATGTTCGAGGTTGAAATAAATCACCCTGAGAAAATGCAGCTGCCGAGTATGGATTGGATAGAGGGAAATGATGTGGTTTCTATCCGCGCTGATATTGGTGGTTTCGTATTGCCGCAGGTAGAGCTTCTGCAAAGCGTAGAACAAGATGATCTGTTGGCCATTCAATATGACGCTTTTGGTAATGAGTGTCGCCGTTATCACGCGCCGTCTGCCGGACGTGTCCTTAGCTATAACGTGGATGCGCTAAGGGAGCCGGGTGCGCTTGTTTGTCGCTTGCTGAGTTAAGGCTCAGTCGGTTGGACGTTTCCGTGTTAATGCACTGTGTTGTTATCTAAAACACGTAAAAAAAGACCGAGCTAGGCTCGGTCAAAGGACAGTTGTCTAGAGTAAGCACGTCTTGGACTCATCGAGAGAACTGCTTTTAGAGTAGCGAGGCTAGATTAAGAATCCATTGCGAGATAGTGACACTTCGACTGCTTTTCTGTTTCAAAAACAATATTGAAAACATTACCTTAAGCTCATCAAAAGCCGACTGCGAGTTACACCGGTCGGCTTTTTATTACTTCTCTTTTGAATCTTTATCTCTATCTACACTCGATTAAAAAGCGTCATCCACGATCTCTTTTAATCGGTCATAAGGCACATATCCTGGTAAAACATTTCCGTTCATCATCATGGTTGGAGTGCCCGTTAAGCCTAGTGCACTGAACGTTTGATGGTTAGTGGTTAGAACCTGGTTTTGTTCTTGAGTTGTTTTTAGTTCCGCCTCTGTTCCCGTCTTCTTGGCAACGGCTTCTAGTGAGCTTTTCGAGTGAATACCGCTTTTCGCCATCAGCAATCTATCAACTTCAGGGAATGCTTCTGGGTTATCTTTCCATACTTTCATCGCGTATAGCGCCGCGTTGGTGTCTAGCCCCGAAACCTGTTGCTGCTTAAACGATAAGTACACGTTGATCACTTTAATGTCGCTGTTTTCAGAGGCTAATTGAACCAAGCCTTTTTCCAAGCGCTTACAGTAAGGGCAGTTATAGTCGGTAAAGTTAATGATGACCGATTTGCCATCCGGATTGCCCGTGATTGGGTGGGCGTCATTGTTGTATAACCAATCATGGCTTTCCGCTTGGGCTTTTTTCGTTTGCTCTTGACCTGCTACGTACTGCTCTAAACTGGTATGCAATCCAGAGATCGTCGATGGGTTTTCCTTCAGGAATTGATTAATTTCTTCAAGTTGTTGAGTTTGTTCTTTGTTTAATTCTGCGGAGGCATTAGTACTCAATAGTGAGCCTAAAATCAGTGCGCTTATCAGATGCTTTTTCATATTGTCTTTTCTCAAATTCGTGATAATCGTGAGCGCTTATTGGGTTGCGCTCACATTAATGTTGTTTGTTAAACGGGCTGAATCGCTTTATTCACTTAGCTTTGCTCTGTTTTTTCTTTGTGAGCGAGTTAGGCAAATTAGGTTCTTAACCACAGCCCTATAGGAGAAGTAACGCCTGTTGCGATACTGCTGATCTTTCCGTCTTTGATGATGACGATGCTTGGAGTGACATTAACGCCCCAACTTCTGCTGATTGATCCAGAAAGATCATTGATAACAGGGAAGTCATACTCTTTTGCATCCAAGTAGCGCTGGACACGCTCGTCTGGGCCAGACGATAGAGCGACCGAAACCACCTGATGGGAGTCGTTGAAGCTATTGACGGTTGGGCTCACAAATTTGCAGGCACCACACCAAGTCGCCCAAAAATAGACAATGACTGGCTTACCATTTTTGCTTAGCTCGATAACATCAATATCTTCGCCTTGGAGCGATTGACCCACAATTGGAATCGCATCGCCCTGAGGCATACTTCTGCTGTGATAAAAGTCCATGGCAAATGAAACCACGCCAACGATAAGTATCATTGAAACCAGTTCCTTTCCCCACTTCTTAAGACGACTTGGCTTTTTGGCATCACTCTTTATAGTGCTGTCTTCAGCCGTGTTAGATCTCTCTTCATTGTTGGGAGTCTTCATCAGTTATCTCGCAGCATCGATGGCTTGCACGACAGTGTCACTGTTGATAATGACAGGCAGTGGAATACCGCTTTTATAGCTCGGACCGTAGACGATATTAAATGGCACACCAAATCGCCCATTACTTTGTAAGTATTGAGTGACACTTTCACTTGGTGTTGTCCAATCACCTTTCATCAAAACAATGTCTTCTTGCTGTAGGTGGCTGTAGACAGGGTCTTGAAGGATGACGCCGATCTTGTTGGCTTTACAAGTGATACACCAATCAGCAGTTACATCAACAAACACCGTTTTGCCTTCATCAACGAGCTGAGGGATTTGCTTCGCATCCAGCTTTTGCCAAGCGAGATCGTCAACAATCGGAGTCGCCCAGTTATCAGCGGTGACACTACCGACGATCAATGCAGCACCAAACATCAAGGTAGTGGTTGCGACGATAGGAATAAGCACCTTGCGACCCAACTTACGGCCAATCCAAACCAATACTGAAATCACGATAAACAGTGACAACAAGATAGTTGGGAATTTACCAATGAATGGGCTAAGGAGGCTTGTTAGCCATAGGCTGGTAATGAACATCATTAAGCCAAATACCAGCTTAACTTTGAACATCCACGCCCCAGGCTTTGGAAGCAATTTGGTTAGGCTTGGGAATAGCGCAAAGATCAACCAAGGCGCACTCATACCGATACCGAGCGCGATGAAGATTGCCCATAGCTCTTGGTAGCTTGCTCCGAGTGCATACGCGACAGCGGTTCCTAGGAATGGCGCGCTACATGGCGTTGCTAACAGCGTTGCAAACATGCCTTGAACAAAGTGGCCTGAATGTGAGTCATCACCTTTGGTTGCCATCCAAGTGTTTAAACCTGATGGTAGTCTGAATTCGAATAACCCAAGCAGGTTAATCGAGAACAGCAAAGTGATGATCAGCATGAACCCGATGAACCAAACGTTTTGGAATTGGATTCCCCAACCAATCGCATTACCACCCATTTTTAGTGCGGTCATACCTAGGGCTAACAGCGCAAATGATGTAATGACACCTGAAGCAGAAGCTAAGAATGAGAGTCGGATATGACGATTGGATGCACCTTGGTTTTGAATGATGCTGTTTAATTTCATTCCTAAGACTGGCAACACACATGGCATGATGTTGAGGATCAAACCACCAATTAAAGCGAAGCCTATCATCGCCAAAAAGCCGTTGTTGCTTGTTTGGTAAGCGATCGGTTCTGAGCCAACTTGGGCCGTCATCTCTTCGGCGAAATTAGTGTCTGAAACGGTGACACTCACGTTACGGTCCGTTAAGTCGACTTCACCTATCCAGTTGCTCACATCAAATACGGCCGTCATTGTATTGTCTGCGATGTGGACGCTTGGTTGAGAGAAGAAGTCATCAATCACTTCTTGCCCGTCAATCAACACCATCGGCTTATCCCAGCCATTTTTACTTGTCAGCTGAGTAACCAGTTGCTGTTTGCTCTTGTCCCAAAATAGACCATTGACTGAAGTGCGATTAGCTTCTCGTGGAGATTGGCTCATGCCTTGGTTGAACAAGAACATCGCTTCTTCATCGAGCGCTAAAGTTTGTGGGTCAATCGGCAGTTCGATATCGTAATCGGTTAACACACAGATATTGGTACACGACGGAAAGGTAAACGATGCCCTGAATATCGCAGGCTTCGTGTTGTCTTTCAGGGATAAAGTGACAGGAAAGCTGACATGTTTTTTGTAGCCTAACGTCATGACGTCAAGCTGCTCGTAGTATTTAGGTATCGGCCAGTGCCACTCTACTGACTCAATGTTTGTTGAACCAGACCAGTCCCAGCTTGGCGGAATGCCACCTTCGCCTGGGCTGCGCCAATAGGTTTTCCAGTCGCCGTCGAGTACGACATCGAGCACGGTTTGAATCTTAGAGCCGTCATCCGACTGTTCACCCGTCGACATCATTCGCATTTTTACAGGCGGATGCTCAGGCACGCTTATCCAGCCCGTGGTTTGAGCCAAGGCGGTAAATGACGTCATAACCAAAAGGGCAGTGACTAAGGTTTTCGCGCATGTACGCATAGAGAATGCCAATGAATCGACAAACTTAGTTAGTAGTGTGTTGTACACAAATGTATCTCCAAAAAATAAATAAAAGGGTGTAGTAGCCCGGTTATTTACTCTCTAAATATACAATGCTTTAGATGTAGTCGGTGTTTTGTAGGTCGAGAGGAGCGATGATTGTCTCTAGATAATCTCGAGATGTGAGGTGGTAAGTTAAATGCAACTGCAATAATCAGTACGAATGGGATCAGCCAGCCGGTTTTTGGGGCGGCAAAGGTCAGCATTTTCGAACTCAGGCTGCATGAACTTGAATTGGGAGACGTTAACATTTTAGAGGCTTCTAAACCGAAAACACTGGCGTACAGGTTGGCCATTTTTTCAGAAGAAGCAATGTCGGTTTGAGGATTACTGGTTTCTGTATGATTTTGTGCACCAACTAGGACTGATTGGCCGTTAGCGGATGCAGATAACGATACTTTCTTTATGGACAGAGTACTCGCCAGACAAGTTACGATAACCAGTCCAGTCAGGAAGAGCGCCCAAAGCGAATGCTTTTGTCGGCGATTCTGTGTAGATAAGAAAAGTAGCGATGTGTTCAGCAAATTAGTCAGTAATCAAATCAGTTAGTTGTTAAAACGAGCTCGTTGAATTGTGGTTAGCTTAGATAAGTTCTCTTCGTGCCACAAGTCATAAAATGGTTAAAGTGAAACTATGTATAAATGCGGGAAACGGCAGATACACGATAAAAGACGCATAAACACCAATTCACGCGAATACGACATTGAGCTGTAGCTAAAGTTCACAACAACTGAAAGTTATCGCTAATTATTCTGTATTGAGTGGTTTATTAACTATCAGGACGGGACAGGCGATACAAAAAAGCCCAACAGATCGTCAGTGAACGTGTTGGGCTTTAATCATTGGTGCTATTGGAAAGGCTTAGTGAGTGCGGCGAGGGCCGTTACGTACCAAGTCTTTACCGTTATCAAACACCTCTTTGGTGATCCAGCGAGCAAGTAGAACTTTATGGCTGCTGTTGAATACAGCAACGAAGTGACGACCATCTGAATTATTGGTTGCCATGCCTACACCTTCAACGCCTTCAAGGCCTAAACCGCCAGCTTCCACTGAAATTAGGAATTGCTCTAGTTCTTCTAGAGACTCAATAATATCAAGTTCGTTGTTCATTTTTATGCTCTCTTGCTATGAGCCAACATCGTATTTAGGGCGCTTTAGTGCTGTGCTCGAATGAAGATATTGGCTGTTGTTCTTTGTTGGATGCGTACTCTACAGGTCATAAGAGGGGATTGGAACTCTCAAATATTAGAAGCAGGCTGATAATTTGCGATTTTTTAACATAACATACGTTTAAATGCTTGTTATCCATATTCTTTTTACTACTATTTATAGGGTCAATTTAGACAGTAATAGGAATTAATATGATGAAGGTTTGGCGTTGTCTATTGTTAATGTTGGCGTTTGTCGCATTTGGAAGTTATGCGCAGAGCGTTGAGAAAATCGCAGAAGTACAAGATCAGTTAATGCTCGATCTAGCAACATTAGAAACGGCGCATGATGCTGAGAAACCCTTTCTTGAAGATATCTTAAGGCGTAAGAATCAGGGTCTACGCGAAGAGATTTTTTCACAGCTATCGTCAGATAAAAAAGAAGGGCTGGATGTCACTCTTGCTCAGCAGGTTGAACTGCTACAAAAATTGCTGTCATTGAATGAAACTAAAATCGTTTCAATGAGTAAAGAAAATCGTTCCGCTGAGGGTGACGCTAAAAAACGCCTTGAATTGCGTATTCAAAAACGAATCGGAATGATGGATGTCTATTATCAGCAGCTTGCTAAGACCTTAAATTGGTCGGAAGAGCGTGGTGTTGATGTTTCTGTTCCTGAAGGTGAACTTAAAACGGCGTTAGTTGCTCGTTCTAAATACCTGACTAATGCCATTCTTTACACAGACACACAGCGACAAGATCTAGAAGCGCGTTTGTCTTTTGTGAATGAAGAAGAGAAAGCGATCATTAAAAAGGAGCTTGAGCGTTTCAGCGAGCGTACTAGCGTTATGGTCGCGAGCTTAGAAGAAACCATCACGCTAATGGAACCGTTTGGCGTGGATGTGACTTCATATAAACGTGTTTTGTTAGCGACGACAGGCGACATTAACGCCGATGTGTTGGATGTTGATGTTGCACTGGAACTGTTGGATGGTTGGCTCCGTTCGTTCAGTTCATGGGCTTTCGAAAATACCCCTTCTTTTATCGTTAAACTGGTTCTGTTTCTAGGTATTTTGTATGTAACTCGCCTTATTGCTAACGTGGCTCGCAAAACCGTTCGTAAGAGTGTTTCGCACTCTAAAATGGACTTCAGTGTATTGATGCAGGACTTCTTTGTATCCATCGCATCTAAAGCAGTCGTGTTTATCGGTTTGCTTATTGCACTGTCTCAAATAGGGATAGAGCTAGCACCTCTTCTTACTGGTTTCGGTGTAGCCGGTGTCATCATTGGTTTCGCATTGCAAGACACACTATCTAACTTTGCATCGGGTTTGATGATCTTGATCTACCGTCCTTATGATGTCGGTGACATGGTTAAAGTGGCGGGTGTGCAAGGCACGGTAAAAGACATGAGCTTAGTGTCGACGACTGTTCAAACCATCGATAATCAACGCTTGGTGATCCCAAATAACAAGATCTGGGGTGACGTGATCAACAACATCACGGCAGAACGTGTGAGACGTGTTGATATGGTTTTCGGTATTGGTTACTCAGATGATATCGATAAAGCGAAAGCGGTATTGAACGACATCATTGTTGCGCACCCTCTAGTGTTGAAAAAACCAGAACATATGATCAAGCTTCATACCTTGAATACGTCTTCTGTTGATTTCGTAGTACGACCTTGGGTTAAGACTGATGACTATTGGGATGTGTACTGGGATGTAACGGAAACCGTGAAGAAACGCTTCGATGAAGAAGGCATCACGATTCCATTCCCTCAACGAGATGTACATATTTACAATCACGAAGAGAACTAAACGAAAGATCTAGTATGAAAAGCTATTACGAAAAAGCTAAGCATGGCTTAGAGCCATCATTCTTAATGTGATATCAAATGGACGCTGAACAAGCGTCCATTTTTATTGGCTGCCGCTTATGTTGAGCTTCATTCTTTTATGTCACTCAACCACCTTAGAATTACGTTATGATGGGGTAGGCTTAATCTGGAAAGTTGAAATCGAATGGATGATTCACAGCAAAAAACGAATACTAGAAATACAACGGTAAGAAAAGCGGCGCGAATTGAAAGCGTTATGAACTCTGCGATGTGGCATTTAACTCAGAGAGACATGACGGAAAGCGAGTTGATTGCGAAGCTCAAAGTGAAAACCGACAATCAAGAATGGATCGATGAAACTTTAGAGACATTGAAAGGCTTCGGGTATCTCAAGTCTGACCAAGTGTTTGCAGAACAATTCGTGGAACAAGCTTTCTCTGGTGAATTTGGTTCTCGATACATTGTCGAAAAACTGAAGAAGAAGGGTCTGACCGATTCAGTGATTTCTGATGCCATCCATAAAGTGTCGTTCGAAAAGTCTACTGATGAACAAACCATCTTGATAGACCGAATCAACCACTACTATTCAAGCTTTACCATGAGCCGTGAAAAGCTGGTTTCGACACTGCAAAAGCGTGGCTTTAGCTATCAACAAGTTAAGGTAGCGATTGACCAGCACCCACAAGCGCATCAACTGAAAAGTAATATTCAAATTAAGGCCGAGAAAGCCGATTTGGCAAAAGAGGTGCTCAAGTATGCTCGTAAAGGCAAGGGCCTGACCGTCATTCAGCAAGAACTTAGACAACGACAAATCGACACAAGTGAGCTGTCATCGCTCATCGACCGATTGATTAATGAAGAGCAGTTAGACTTCTATTCTTCGTGTTTAGAACAGTTGCAGAAGAAGTCTTATGACCTAAACGATCATAAAGAACGCTCTAAGGCTTACGCGATGCTAAGTCGAAAGGGGTTCTCTTCAGACGAGATCAAATTTGCGTTGAGTGAAGATAACGAATAACTAAGCCGGAAAAATTTCCTATGTAGTATGTTGGTTTGTCCTAAGTAACTATTGTCGAGTAGACGACACTTGTTACCAAGTGCCGCCCCTCTAAGAACCGTACGTGCAACTTTCACTGCATACGGCTCAAGCCTCCACTAAGGCATCATTGATACCCAGCAACTTATAACGCAGTCGGGACAGGCTCTTTCCAAGAGTTACGAGCTAGCCTTTTAGATTTTCTCTTCACCAAATATTCTTGGTATTGAGGGTCAAAAGGGGTCGCTGCATTCCTGATTTTTACGTGTCGCTCGATGGGCACTTTCGCTATTTGGAACAGATTGAAGTGACAGTCCATGTCCATGATTTTCTGCCAACCGTGAAATTGCCATTGGCCTTTACGATTGAGAAAATACTTATGAACAACCCAGTCTTTGGACTTGGTTGGATGACGTCTAACTGCCCAGTGCCATAACGCTTGGAATAGTTTGTGGCCGACATACCCGAATACTTGTTTAGCAACACAGTGGCGATAGTAATTCGCCCACCCTCTAAGTTTCGGATTTATCAACTTGATAAGATCGTTAACAGGGGTGGTTGCGTGCTTTTTAATAAGTTCACGTAGATTTCTAAGGAATAACAGCGTGTTAGATTTGCTCGGTTTAATGAGCAATTTCCCTTTGTACTTCCTGTGATTGAAACCCAGAAAGTCAAAGCCATCATCAATATGAGTGACCTTCGTTTTCTCTTCGGAGAGGGTTAACCCTCTTTCTGCCAGAAAGTCAGCAATCAACGGTTTGATATCGTTCACTAGCACTTCCTTTGAAGAGCAGGTGACCACGAAATCATCCGCATAACCAATAAAGTTGGCCCTAGCACCCATTTTCAGAGCTGTAGATTTTATTTGTTGCTCTATTCCCGCGAGAGTCATTAGCATCAAGGTTGGAGATATTATTCCACCTTGAGGTGTACCCTCATCGGTATCATAGAACAGACCCTTATCCACATAGCCAGACTTTAACCATTGCTCTAACATACGTTTATCAACCGTGATATTGTCGATAAGCCATTGATGCCCGATTTTGTCGAAGCAAGCCTTAATATCCCCCTCAAGAACCCATTTCGCTGATCGCTTTAGAGCCAAACATTTGAAACACTAACTGACGGCGTCAGCCGTACTGCGATTTGGCCTAAACCCATAGCTATTGAGATCGGCAAGCGTTTCGGACACTGGTTCTAATGCTAGAAGGTGGAGGGCTTGTTGCGCTCTATCAATCATGCATGGAATACCCAATGGCCTGAGCTTACCGTTCTTTTTGGGGATGTAGATACGTTTGAGTGGTTTTGCAGAGTAAGCCTTGCGGCTCAGTTGATTGACTGCTTTCATACGGCGTACATCTGTGTTCCAGGTGACGCCGTCTATTCCAGACGTTTTACTGCCTTTATTCTGAGAGACTCGCTTAACCGCAAGAAGCTTGGCTGAGCGAGAATGAGTCAAGAGCCACTGTAAGGACTTCACCTTACTGTATTTCTTTTCTCTCGTTGCTTTTGCGATACGCATTTGAAGCTTCAATACGTGTGCTTCAACGGATTTCCAGTCGATGGACTGCCATTGAGCGCCGTCAGAAGATGCACTAATCTCTTTCGAGTTTTCTCCTTGAATAAAGTTCTTCAAATTCTCTCGCAATGGGAGACCAGTCGGAAGTGGGCTCACTTTCGTGATCAGACATAAGTCTGTATCTGCATCATTACAATGTAGCTTTCGCTTTTTCCGACCTCCTATACCTGCATCACTATCGGCCACAAAGGCTTTCCCAAAGGGAGTGATACAGGCTTACCCTGTTCCGTATGTTACGTAAAATGTCAGCTTAGATGCCCACTATAGTGCGGAGAGTACGGCGACCACGAAAAAGTACTGTCCAACCTCTTTCCAACTCTCATTGCCTTTTGGCCACAGCGTATTAACCACTTCCGCTGCTTCATCATATAACGCACCTTGAATGGATTCACATACGTTCATCATACTGACTACCTAGCACTTACCCGAATTGTGGTTTTCAGGAGGAACGTCCTCTCACGATTCTTTTCCCACTCAGCCCAACGGCCAAGTTTCGTTACATTGTCCGAGCCGCTGCTTTATTCAGGCTCGTAGGTTCATCTGGTGATACAGATGGTTCACTCGTTAAGCGGTGAACAACGCTTCATACGACCTCAGGTCGCACGGACAGAAACAAGTCAGTGGTTCTGCTAAATTAGCAATTCATGAATAACTACAGGTATGAAAAGTTACTTAACTAATTGTCTAGTTTTTATGGTGCAGAACAAAGTTTGCGGATTCATCAACATTAATCGTAGCTATATTCCAACCGTTCAACCCTCGTTCTAATCACCGATACTGTAGCATCTCAGTTCCCATAGCATTTCAACCAAACAATCGGCTACAGAGTCAGAAAAGCCGACACTAAGAAATCGTTTGAAAGCTCGCCTTGTGTCATACGCTTTTGGGAAGCACTTCGCTATATAAAGCTCATGGGCACAAGCAGCCGCTTGCTCTCTGGTAAGGCCTGAAAGTTGTAACTTACGAATGGCTTGGTACAGTTCACTTCCGCGCATAATGCTTCTCGTATATTTAATACTAACCATACATTAGGTTTGTGCTTGAAATTCATTCAACTGGCTGTGAGCAGATGAAAGTAACTCTATGTTGACTATACCTAGTGACATCTTATGCCTCGCTGATGAGTTGGCGCTATGAACGTGAATAATTGGTGGTTTGAAACCTCGCAAAGCAACAGCTTCTTCGATCCACAACACTACATCATAACCAGTACCGTGCTCATCATCGCCTAAATCATGATCAAGACTGATTTCAGTGACATCACCTTTATTCAAAAGCGCGATCGCCTCTTCTGACCAATAAACTCTATACCAACCTTCGGGGGCCTGTCTCTCATCATCTAAATAGACCTTCATTTGCATCTACCACTGACTCCTAATTCTCGCCAGTTCTTGCATATAACTGGAACGATACTTGCCGCCTTGCCTCTCATGAACTTGTAACCAAAAGGAACTTTCCCCTTAATTTCAAGGGAAATAAGAATTTTCTCAGCCCTGAATGGCGCTTTATTGAGTAAGCTGGCGGCAGGCTGAACTGATAGAGAGCTTCCAACTCCAAGTACTTTGTAAGCAGACTTAATATGTTTCCTTGCCTCCTCTAAATACATCACTGGTTCGCCAAACCAAACAATATTAGGCCTCAATTGGCTATTTAATTCACAATGTTGACCAATCTCAATCTGCTTATCCCAGTCATAAGTAATTGAAGAATTAATGGTACTTTGGGCGCGATTTAACTGCCCATGTAGGTGAATAACTTTCGAACTGCCCGCTCTTTCATGCAAGTCATCGACATTCTGAGTAATGATGACCACGTCATAAACATCCTCTAACTCAGCTAGTGCTATGTGAGCTTTGTTAGGTTGTGCATTTTTGGCGGCAACCTTACGTTGATTGTAAAAGCTCAGCACTAGCTTAGGGTTACGCTCAAAGGCATCTTTCGTTGCTAGTTCATGAATAGGATAACTTTCCCACAAACCATCACCATCTCGAAAAGTGCGCAAACCACTTTCGGCACTTATACCTGCGCCTGTAAACACAACAATCTTTCTCTTTTCTGTGTTATTTACCATCATCTTCTCTCGTGATTAAACTGTTGAGACTAATAGTAAATAAGATATGCGACAGGTTTTGACGCATAGCGCAACAAAAAACAATAAACCATTGATATATCTGAATATAGTGAAAAATTTAGTTCACTTGCTTTGTACTCTTTTAGTACTTCAATCGTTTGATGTTGCGTATGCGCCCTCATCCAACCATTTAGTATGGCTCGACAACCATCAAGATAAACTTTCATAAAGTTATTCCTGAGAACTCAAAGTGTGTTTGCATCTGCGTATTTGGAAAATCTGAGTAAATCGTTCGTCCGACAACAGTTAACAAAACCTGCCATGTGGGAAATTGGTAAGAAGACACTTTGACCACCAAGCACTCATTAGACAGGTAGACTGCCTCACCATTAAAACACCTAGGCCCTTCTTTATGTATTGGGATGAGACCTAGTGGCTGAAACTGCGCTAATTCAAACTCCATAAGGTGGCTCATAAGCGCCAGCAAATTCTCTTTGCATGTGACTGATTCTAGTTTTTTGACCAAATGAGATAGAAATAAACACTCAATAACACAGTCACCTAGTTTTTCATAAAGCGAAATGATGCAATTGTGATCATGGACGATCTGATACTGAATTGAACTGTAGTGTTCTGCTAAGCGAAAGGGGCAATTAGACATAAAACTCTCTCCTGTAAGTTAGAGAGAGTTTGCAGCAGGGATGCGACAAGAGTTGACGCTTTAAATGCTAGTCAGTTTTTTCGGGGGCAAAGGTAATGCTTGCTTACTATCAGAATAGAACTGCGTGCTTACTTCAGGTAGCAACAATGCTCTTCTGCCTGAATTGAACAGGCGAAATGGTTTTTCCGCAAAAGACGTCGATTTTAGGCTGGCACTATTATAGCTCGGTTGGTGCGCATAAATTAATAGTGATTCAATCGCTGATAACTTAATACTCTCTCCTTCGTAGTGGTCATATCGTTCTCTATTATCTTTGCTCCAAGCTTCCCACCCAGTAAAATTGCCACAAGAAGCAATGAAAATCTTGCATAGGTCAGCTTGGTTTTGAATCCAAGAATGCTCATTTAGTCGTTCGAAAATTGTTTTTCTATCTGACAACCCAATGTAAAGCAAACTATCAGTACCATAGACAGGATGACTGCCATAAACTTGGTAGAGACAATGCCCTTGAACCCCTTTAAGTTCCTCTAGTGCATTTGATGAGTATGGACCTTCCCAATAAGCATCAATAATAGGCACAGCTTTGTTTTCCGAATTACACATATTCAATCCTCATACCACGAGATACTATCTCTAAGGGTTTGTTTTATTTCTTCACGTAATGCCAAAGGCTCTACTACTGTTGCATGGTTACACACAGACAGCAGCCAATGGCGAAATTCATCGGTGTCATCCACGTTCGCATGGACGATAAAATCTTCACCTTTGGGTTCTATTAACTGGTCTTCACACAATGGTGTTTCATCTAGGATTTGTGCAAAAACTGGCGTTACCCATAGTTTAATCGCAAGTTTATTTGAGCGGCGGATGACTCCCATTTCACCCTGCTGAACGTATGTCTCTAGTGAGAAGTCTTCATCAACAATCGCAGGGAAGTAAGAGGACTCTGCACTGATTACGCGGTTGAACGACAATTGACGAATATCGCTGTAGCCATCAAATTTCCCGACCAAATAATTCCGCTCTCCACGCACGACAATACCAAATGGGTGAAACATGACTTGCTGCTCTTTGTTAGAAGACATGGAGCGATAAACAAGCCTGATACACTTCTCTTCAAACACGGCTTTATACATGACGTTTATCGTTTCAGCAGCTAGCTTAGAGGGTAGCAAAGGCATGCCTTTAGGGTGGATATATACTTTTTGCGGCCATAGCCCTCGAGACGTTTTGTTTTCATATCGAAGATAATATCTAGCACCGTTGAAGTGCGATTCCAAATTACTGAACAAGGATGGAGGAAAAACCTGCTCTAGATGCTTTTCAGCAAGGTTTAGGGTAATGGCGGTGCTTAAATCCATTCCCGTTAATCCTAAATCAAGTCCTTGCTCTCGCGACCATCCAATTGGTTTACCTGAGTCTGGTACAACTCCGTACTTATCAAGGCTTTTAAGAATGCGTTGAATGCTTCTTAGTGACAACATATTGCCTTCTGCCTCTAGCTTTTCCTGAATTTTCTGCGCAGTGATTTTTCCTTTCATTGGTACTTTTGCGAGCACTGCTCTCTTGTTCTCAAAGCTTTCCATACAAATTTAATTTTTAATTACAATTGGATAGATAACATACCTAATTATGCACCTTATAACGACAGCTCCTGTCGTTACCGCTTTGTATATTATGAGCATCGTCACAAGCTGCACCAAAAGAGGAAGTTGGGGCAAGTTAACTAAGAAGGATGAACCCAAATTGGACTGTTATAGATGGTTTTGATTCAACCGTATTGGTGGTTTATATGAGGCATCGAATGACTATTATCATCACTTCACAGTAAAGGAGAGTATCCGCCCCATGAACCCACGGGGCGATATTACTAATGTTTGAAGTTCCAAGGTAGGAGTGCGTCGATATCAGGCTCTGCTTTCGCCAACTCTTTCATGCACTTGACCAGATAGTCGTAGAGGATAAGTCCGTTGGCTTTCGCGGTCTCGACGATGCTGTAAAGCATCGCGCTCGCACCAGCACCGTTTGGTGTGTCAGAGAACAACCAATTTTTTCTGCCAATGACCAGCGGTTTAATTGCGCGTTCAGCGCGATTATTATCGATAGATAAGTGACCATCGTCGATATAACGAATGAGCTTTGGCCATTGTCCGAGCGTATATTTTATCGCTTTACCTAGTGCACTAGAGCCTATCACTTTCTGGGTCGTCATCCATTCGTAAAGTTCATCCAGTATCGGTTTGGCATACGCTTGACGCTCTGCTTTTCTTTCTTCGACAGACGCACCTTTTAAACGTGATTCTATCCCGTAGAGTTTTTGGATTTTAGCCAGCGCCTTATCGGCCTTGCCCGACTTACCTTTGCCTTGAAGCTTCTTAGCGTCCATGAACTTTCGCCGAGCATGAGCTAAGCACCCCACATTTGTCACTTGATGAAGTCCATCATAAGCCGCGTAGCCATCGGTTTGTAGATAACCGTTGTAGCTGCCTAAAAAGGCAATAGGGCACACCCTCGCTCGACTGTTTTGGTAGTCGTACAAGGCGATATTTTTCATATTCGGTAGTGCGGCTTCGGGTGAGTCGGCGCCCGAGCAGTAGAGCCACATGTAACACTGTTTCTCTTCTTTGAGCACATTAAGCGGCGTTTCATCCGCTTGAACCACTACTTGTTGAAGAAGATGGTCTTTCAGCGCTTCATATAAAGGTTCGAACTTCTCACTGACTTGGATAATCCACCTTGCCATGGTGGTGCGTGATAGCTCGATACCCGACTGATTAAACAGCGACTCTTGCCGATAAAGTGGCATCGCGTATTGGTATTTACCCAGAATGATATTGGCAAGCAAGCTTTCTGTCGCGAAGCTCTTAGGGATAAGACTCTGCGGGGCTGGCTTTTGAACGATGCGGCTATTGTCTTTTGTTTTCTCGCACTCGCGGCACGCATATTTAGGGCGGACATATTCCAGCACTTTAAGCACTGCTGGTGTGAACTCTAATTTCTCACTGCGGTCTTCGCCGATTTTATGTAGGTTATGATTGCAGCATGAACACTGCTTTTCATGGTCGTCTAAATCGAGTTCGATAACCTCTCGAAGCAAGGTCGTTGGAAGTGGTTTACGTTTACCACGCTTCTTCGTTATGGTCGTGGTCGTGACCTCAACCTCTTCTTCCTTAGCGGCTTCACATTCCACTTCGTTGAAGAGATCTCCTTGAGATTCATCGTAAGGCTTTAACGCCTCCGAGCGTTTCGCGAATTGACGGTCGAAGGCAAGCTTGAGTTGTTCAAGCAGCGATTGACGCTCTTGTTGCCATTGTGATTCCTTCTGCTCATTCGAGAGCATCAGTGCTTTCACCATCGCTTGTAGCTCGGCAATATCTTGACTTTCTGGGTCGATATTTAGTGTCTTTTTCATGACATTGATTATACTAAAATCGTGCCGTTAACGCTTGGTGGATAAGGCTTTATTATCGTTTAAGTCATTGTAAAATCGTTTATTGTGACAGGTTTATGGCCGATAATTGTGAAGCCAGAAAGCAGCCTATCAAGCTCAAATTGAGTCAAGGTAAATACCTGATTTTTCTCTTTTGATGGCCACTTGTACTTGGCTTTTTCGAGGCGCTTATACCACAGGGCGAAGCCTGTTTTATCCCAGTACAACACTTTGATTTTGTCGCGCTGTTTGTTGGTGAACAGGAACAGTGCGCCACTCCCCAAGGGTAAATCGGTGTCACTTTCGATAATTGCAGCGAGGCCATTGATGGACTTTCTAAAATCGACGCTCTCACGATACAGATAAATGTCTGGTGCGCTCAGCATGCGTTTCATGACAGCGCCCCGATGAGCTCTGCTAGGTAGGTTGCAGGCGTGCCTTGAGGAATACTCAGCTCAACATCATTGACGAGAAGGGTCATGTTAGCGGTTGCTATTTGAGCTTGGTATTTCGTTGTCTTTTCGACGACCTCTGCTCGGACAAAGCCTTGAGATACATCCGCTTTTTTGAGTTGTTGGCGCTTAGCATAAAACGTTGAGGGATTGAGTTCATTGAGCTTACAGAATGCGATCGTTGACAATGAACTCGATTCAGATTGTTCGATAAGCGTTTGCCATTCTTGTTTAGTGTGTCGTTTTCCCATTTCAAATCTCCTCATGGTTGGAGACTTGATCTTATTATTCGTGTTAGGCGATTAGAATGCGGGGTTTATGGAGCGCTTACGAAACTTCAAAACCACTTTCAACAAACATCTTCGTCACGTGGCTACCAATATATCCATTGGCTCCTGCAATAAGTACTTTCATTCTTTCCCTGAACTTTGGATTACACATAACGCTTTTTATACTCCTATCATGCAGCCTTTTTAATCATTGATCAATTTACAATCAATGGGTTAATGATAGATATTGTGTATTAGATTGCAAAATGACGCATAATTTTTAAAAAGCTTACTTCGACACTCCCTCGGATAACTACAGGTAAGGCAAACGTACAATCACAGATTGTGAGTAAACTTTCGCGCTGAAAAGGAATGGGGCAGAAATGTTTGTATGTGAATTACGCCCGCTTGCCTAAACCGGGAGCACCTCCAGAAAGAAATGGAGAGAATTTTGTATCAAAACTACTACCCAAAGCTGATCCTTGAGGTTTGTTTTTTGTAGTTTTCACCTTATTGCTTTTCTGTTGTTTCAGAAGCTGTTTATGTTCTGCTCTTTCTTTCGAAGATTTTTCGATTTTCCGTTTCAATACATGGGAAACAATAATCTGTCGATTAGCTGTTTTATCTGAGATCACCTCAGCCGTTGCAATTTGCCTTTCTGAACGTAAAACTTCTCTCTCTAAAGCTATTTGAGAATATTTTTGATCGATCGCGGTCATTGATTTAGTAGCTTTTTGAGGAATAGGCATAGACAAAGCCCATTCATAAGTACCTACAATTAATGCTCTAGCTTTTTTCTTTTTCTTTGACATCTCAACTTTGAATGAAGGTTTTAACTGAATAAGGTAATCCCGACACTTTAATTCATGCTGATGAAGAGCCGCGTGCGAACGTAAGACTAGATCACAAGCTAAACACCTAAATTGGTTCATGTTGTCTCCTTCACATTACAGCTTTATATATTGAGATTTTCTATTTATTACATCAAAAATCACTAAAACTACTGCTGCATAGTTATCTTAATATACAGGTATTTTCATTTAGTCGCTGTGTGATGTGTTGAGAAGACAACATATCACAATCATCTACTTCAAAAAGTGGTGTGAAGACAAAGCTTATGTGACAAGGTTATCGATTTTACCGAATCATTAATTTAGCTAGGGATAAATCAAGGCACAGGTACTCTTATTGAAAAGCTCAAAGCACGTTTTGGGGCACTTTTGAGCTAGAAAGTGCCACGGGTAAAAATTCGACCTATGAAGGTTCTGGACTTAGATGAACCAGCAATGATGCTGGCTTTTAAGAAAAACAAGGTCACGTTAAGCAAACACTCGCAATCGATGCCCATCAGGGTCTAACGCAACAAAATTGATACCATATACAGACTCTTCACGCTCTTGAGCAAAATTTACTCCTTGCTCTTTCCACTTTTCAAATAAGGTATCTAACTCGGTGCTGCTAATTACAGGGACAGAAAGTTCAGTCCCGCCACCTCGAACTGAACTACTTGGCGTAAGTGTATCAGTTTGTTTTAGGGTGATTTTTACGTTTTCAGCAAACTCGACTACCGCAAAAGTTGGCGATAAAAGCTTAGGTTCACACTCAAAGACTTTCTTATAAAAGGTCATGCTGAGTTGGATGTTTTCAACATATAGAACAATAGAATCAATAGTTAACATAGTTGTAAATCTTTATTTTAAAAATGGATGAACTAAGTTTAACCACAATTACTGACAGTTTTTGTCAGTAACGAAAGCGCTTGTATTCGATGCCCTCCAGATCTTCCCATACAGTTAGTAAAGCATGACGAGAACGCTCGTATTTAGACTCAAGTTGTAAAAATGATTGGACTCTATCAAGTCTAAAATTACGGTAATCGTTCCGTGTTTCACACCATGCAACCAAGATAGTGTGTTGCTCACAAACACCTATAAGTATTGGCCACACAACCCTCTTGCTGATAGCACCTTTAGCGTCTTCGTAAAGAATTTCTGCTTTATACTCTTTTTGTATTGTTGCTTTTAACTCAGCCAGCTTAACCATTACCTTTGGTGCTTTGAGAATTGAAGCAACTCTGATGACGCTCTCAGTATGCTTAGCTTCATGATCTGAAGGTAACACAGCTGAAATCTTAGCAAGTGCATCAATGGCAGCTTCGTTAAATTCTCCGTTTGCTTGCTTTACCACCCATTCAACTCCTAACTTAAGAGCTTCAAGCTCTTCAAAGCTAAACATCATCGGTGGCAAATCGAAGCTCGGTTTTAAAATGTAACCAATCCCTGCTTCCCCCTCGACCTCTGCGCCTTGCGATTGCAAAGTTGCTATATCTCGATAGATTGTTCTTACACTAACATCTAGCTTATTTGCTAGATCCTCAGCTGAGACTGGATATTTATAGCGTCGAAGAAGTTGGAGTAAATCTAGGAGGCGTTGACTTCGGGACATAACAAGAATCCATAAAATAAAGAACAGGTATAATGCACTAAAATCGAATCAACTGATCGTTCAAAAAATATGAGTGGACGTCGTAAATGATTTAATGGAGTTAAATAGTTCACTTCCTTGACTCTCGAAGCACGGAATTGGACAATTCTGAGTTACGAACCATCAGACACGCTGAACTTTCACATGACTTCTAGTATCGTAACTCTACGGGCAGCAATTATGCAGAAGTCCAAAAAGTGTCGAGGTAGTTTGGGTCGATATTGCCTTGAGGGGTACAGAGCCCATATGCCAATTGTTTGATTTTAAAGTCCTCCAATAAGACAGTCAAAGTCCCAGTTTGTATTTCGTTGACAATAAAGGGCAATGTTAAACATGATATACCTTTGCTATTAATCACGGCATTGAGAAGTATGGAACTATCATTTACAGAGTAGTTACTTGTGACCGTCACACATTAACGGGCTGAGCGTAGTTAGAGCCGACCTTAGGAACAAACAGCCAATCATTGTCTATTCGTTTGTGGGTTAAGCAATTCTGATCGAGTAAGTCTTCGGGGATAAAGTAGCGACATGTTCTGCTAGATGTGGAGGGGAGGCGCAAACCACCTATAGGCTATTGTAAGTTTCGAATGCGGACAGGAATCTCTTGTCCCACCGCTATCTAACCCCCAAGTTCTACCAAGGATTGTCTTTGAAATACTCATGCAAATAATCAATTAATGCTCTTACGGTTGGAGATTGATGTTTTCTTGAAGAATAGAGCGCATATATTGTCAGATCGGCGGGTTTCCACTCTGATAGGACTGGCTGTAATGTGCCGCTCTCGATGTATTGATTAGCTAAGTAGGTTGGTTGAATGGCGACACCTCCACCAATAAGTGCTGCATGGAGTAATGTCGTAGCCTCGTTAGCGGTTAGTTTACATTCAACATCTATTGATTTTTGTTGAGTACCATTCGTGAGGTGCCATACGTGTCGCTGAAAGTTTTTATACCCCAGACAGTTATGCATACTCAGCTGCTCTGGCTCCGAGAGGTCTTTCCTGCTTGCTAAATATGCAGGTGAAGCAACTAGTACCGATTCGCAAATGGCTATCGGTTTACCAATCAAAGATGGTTCCGGATTAGAAGCAATTCTAAGCGCAAGATCAATTTGTTTTTCTGTCAGGTCAGCGACTGAATCCTGTAGGTCGATATCGACATGGACTTTGGGATGCATAGTCATGAAATTCAAAAGCGCAGGGACAAGCTGCGAAAACCCGAATGACATACTTGTCGCAACTCGTACTCTCCCAGTTAGCTCTTCACTATTATCACTTAAAGCGACTAACCCGTTCGCTTGCTCAAGCCAAACCTCAACTTCCTTTAAACACCGCTCTCCGGTCGTTGTGAGCGTTACCTTTCGGGTTGTTCGGTGTAGTAAACGGGCGTTTAACCACTTCTCCATAGCTTCAACATAACGTGTCACCATAGGGCGAGACATCTCAAGTCTGTCAGCCGTAGCGGTAAAACTGCCTGATTGAGCAATATCAACAAATACTTTTGCAGCGGTTAATTTATCCATTTATTTGCTCGAATTAAGAAATAATGATGTTTGATTTTGTATGTTTTTCAGATCATGTCAATCATTTATGATTTATCACATCAAAACAAGCCATATAATTTACGGAGCAAGTCATGAAAAGAATCAGCCTATTAGCCGCATCCATCTTAGTCGCAGGTAGCGCCTTTGCCACAGAGCAAACGACACTGACTTTTGATGTTTATAACGCAGACGAAAACAGCTTCCACGCAAACTCAACATTGATTGTTGGAGAGAGTGAGGTAATGCTGATAGATACTGGCTTTACTAAAGCAGATGCTCTACGAATTGCAGCAAAAATACAGGATACGGGTAAAGAATTAAAAACTATTTTCATTAGTCAGGCCGACCCTGACTTCTATTTTGGCGCTGAAGTATTACACACCTTGTTTCCCGATGCAGATATTGTGACAACGCCTGCGGTAAAGGAAGTCATAGAAAAGAAACTGCCTTCCAAACTCAAGGTGTGGAGTCCTAGAATGGGCAGCAATGCACCTGTTACGCCTTATATTCCTAAAGCAATAGAGGCGACAAGTCTTATTTTGGAAGGACACAAGATTGAGATAAAAGGTACGGATGGCATTTTACCGCACCGCCCATACTTATGGATTCCTTCAAGTAAAACAATATTAGGTAACATAGCAATATTTGGAAATTTGCATCTTTGGACTGCAGATACGCAAACCGAGCAGAGTCAAAATTCATGGAGTGAGCAACTTAAGGAGATGCAAGCTTTACAACCGGAAACGGTTATTCCGGGACATATGAAATCGGGAACTGCGTTAAACGTTGAATCCATTAACTACTCTTTGCAGTATCTTGAAGATTTCAGTGAGTCAAAAAAGAACAGTAAAAATAGCGAACAACTCATTGAAAAAATGTCTGAGAAATACAAAGGCTCGAAGTTACCTATTGCTTTAAGCATTGGTGCGAAAGTTCATATGGGAGAGATGACATGGTAACTATTCACTACTTCTATGATCCTATGTGTGGGTGGTGCTATGGCGCGACTCCATTGGTAGAATCAATTGCAAGCAGCAGTAAGTATCATCTAGTAATGCACTCCGGAGGGATGCTTCCAGCAAAATTGATAGCACCATCGTTTCGTCAGCATATTTTAAATAGTGACCGACGAATTAGTGAACAGACCAATGCTCAGTTCGGACAGGATTATATCGAACGTGTAGCAGATAATGAGCAACTTGTTCTGGACTCTTATCTTCCTACTCGGGCAATTCTTGTTGGAGAATCTTTAGGGCTTGATCCATTTGACATGTTAAAAGCAATACAAAAAGCACATTACATTGAAGGCAAAGCTGTCAATACTCTTAGCAGTTTGGAAGAGTTGGCTGTTCAATTAGGGCTTGACCAACAGTTATGGCGAGAGAAAATGCAAACAGGGGAACCCTTAGAAGACGCCGAAATCGATATTAGCCATCAAATGATGACCCGATTGGGCGTTCATGGTTACCCAACACTTATGATTGAAGACAATGGGGAATTTAAGAGGTTGCCTCATACCGAGTTTTATGGCCGAACAGAGCAATGGAAGACATTATTAGAAATTTAACTAAACGCGACCTTGCGTTAACAGATAGTGTATAAAGCCCCACTCATAATGTTCGTGACGCAAATGAAATTGCGGCGCGAACTTCTTTCAACCAGATGATTATGCATCTTAAGTATTTTTTGCAGATGCCACATATGATAGCTTCTGGGGGTTTCCGTTCACCACCAAGGGTAGCCTGAAATAATAAACTTGAAACAAAACTAGTGATGAAGTCTATCGGTGGTGTATTACTCAAACACTTAAATGGGCAAAAATGAGTTATGTCACTACTCATTTTTGCCTTTTTCATTAGCATTAAAACTCAATCTATCGACCGTATTGCTCAATAATAAAGTGCTCAAAATCATCACACATTTGGTCATTCGACTTTGCATTATTCGCTAATTCAGTTGCTCCATCAACGATCGATACCTTCGCATTCAAATCCGCGACTGGTGCACGTTCTCTTGTCGACAGCTGTTTGATTTTTCTCTCCTCAATCGCCCAAGCTTCTTCTGGCGATAAGTTGCACTCGTCAGCGAGGTATTTTGCATTAAAACCTTCGCCAGTGAGGCTTTGGATTGTCCCATTATGATTCACGCTATTGCCTTGGTGCCAATAGTGCTTAGCTAACAAAGGGCCGATCTCTGGGTTATCCGTTAGGTAGCCAAACTTATCAGTGAAATATGCACGAGTTTGATACACCGCCATATGAGCCAGCAGGTAACCTTGATACGCGCAAGAGGCTTCATCCGACAATAGATGCGGGATTGCCATTAATGGGCGAGGGCTACAAGCTAATCCAAGAATCGTTTCCTCACTGCTACGAGCAAGAGCAGTGATCTTTTCCGGTGTCAGATCTTCATCCGCCAATTCGTAAAGTGCTCGCTCGAAATATGGAACCACTAAAATGCTGCGTTCTTGATAAGCTCTGAAGGGTTGTTTGTTATCGATGATTGCTTTGATTAACTCGTCAGGTACTGCTTGGCCATCTGCATTTAGCGCGTATTGTTTGAGCCAATCGGCGTCATTCAACAAGCTGTCACAGAACATGGATTGAGTTTCGGCATAAGCCATTGAGGTTGGTGCAAACTCTTGAGAGAAACACGGTGCGTTCATTTTTACGTTAGCAAAATGTGCTGCATGACCACCCTCGTGAAATAGTGTATTGATGCCATCATAGCCGCTGCCAACTTGATCGGGCTTTGCGTTGCTCGTGAAGTTAACTTGAGCCGCTACCCACTTGTCTTGATCGTAGAAAGAAGGGATAGGGCCATGGCAGAAGCCATTAGGGTACTTACCTTTGCGATCAAGCAGATCCAATTTTAATGTCGCTTGAGAGTATTCGATGTTTAGGCGACCAAAAGATTCGATCCAGCGTCGAAGTGACTTTGAGAATGGAACATAAGGATCAAGATCATTCATAACGTCACCTGCAAAAGAGTAGGTAAAGTTATGGGCTTGAAGTGCATTCTCGCCTTTCTGCTCAGCCAAATTGGTTAGACTTTGCTGATGGCTATCGCGTGTACGTGCTTCGAAGTCGTCAAGAATCGTAAACAGCTGCTCTGTCGTCATCTGTTCGGTTTTAACCACCGAGTAATCAAAGAAGGTTTTAAAACCCAGTGATTGAGCAAATTGGTTACGTTTTTTGATCAGTTCAATGAAGCCGTTAGCCAGCAGCCACTGTTCTAAATCTAATAGTGCTTGATGTGCAGAAAGCCTAACTTGTTCATTACCATTACTTCTAACGGCTGAACCTAAAACGGACAGCGACCCTTCTGTTTCGTCGCCTGTTTCATTTACGTAAGTCATCACATGGTTTTGTTTTTTCTCAAACAGTTCAGCCTCAAACTTTATGAGTTCGGCTTTAAGCTTCTGTGACTGTTCAGACTCAATAGCGTGAGATCTAAAGGTCGCTAACCAACCATTCAAGCCTGTCTGTGTACTCTCTTTTTCTAGGGGATCTTGAATTTTATCGATAGCAGCTAGTTGAGTTTCGATAGCAGCAATCTGTTCGGCAGAGCTTAGAAATTCAGTCCACTGAGTCTGCGCGAGTGTCGAGCCATCGTGGTCGTCACTGATCCCCATATATGTATCCCAAAAGAAGTCTTCTTTCGCTTTATGAGTCGCAAGATACTTTTGATTCAATTGGTTGAGATAGTTCGTTGCAGTCATGACATTCCTTGAAATTTAACCAGTAATTTCAACATTATGACACATTCATTGAATGTATTTTGTGACGATAGATATAACTGAATGCAAGTCACAACCTGTCGGTTTACTTTACAGCGTATTAGTGATAATTAATTAACTGTTAATGATTTGTTGTTTGCTAGTATTAACTAAAGAGAGTGTGCTGATTTCTCCAGCTTTTTATTGAGTAAATTGATGTTCTCAAGGTCAGCGTTTTTGTAAGGAAGAGGTTTAGGATGGATCCTATTTTATATATCGAAGTTGGTGGTGTTGTTTGGCAAGTATTCCCTGATGGTACTTGGCTTCAATTACCTGCTGCGCAGCCAAAAGTTGAAGGCGTGCAAGTCGTCAGCATTGAACCTCAGAACTTACAAGAGGCTCAGCCCTTAACTGAATCACAAATAGCCGCAGTTGAACAACAGTTGGAAAAGGTGGTCACCGAACTCGTCAACAACATTGAAAGCGCACCTCAACAGCCTAACTCTGTAAATGACCAACCTAGTTCCAGTGCCTCTTTTATTGCTTATGTTCGTTCCACCTTAGATGAAACGCTTGCAGAAGCGGGTTTTGATACGCGTCCTACAGAATATGCCGACGAAGATACAACCTCGAATGAGGGTAACCTTGATATTCTGTTACCTAGTGCACTCTTAACCGTTGATATTTTGGATGGTGGAGACGGTTACGAAAACCAGTTTGAAGTACCAGGTGTCACGATTACGGGCACGGCTGTGGATGTTCGAGACGGGCGTACCGTTGTTCTGACCATCACTGATGTTAACGGCAACACAGTAACCACCACAGCCATCACAAGTGATGAAACGTATGTCGTCAACGGTGTCGACCTCTCTTCATTGGAGGAGGGGGATCTCCAAGTCGACGCGGTCATTGCTGATGATTTTGGCAATAGTATTACTGCTAATGATTCCACAATCAAAGACACGCTAGCCAATATTGAGGTTGACTTCGATGGCTTTGGTGATGAGTTTTACAATCAATTTGAAATATCAAATGGGGTGCTCGTTGGTACGATTGCCAATGTTGAAGATGGGCAAACCATCAACATTTCAATTACCGATAGCCAAGGTGCGGTACAAGAATACACAACGGAAGTATCCGGCGGAACTTGGACTCTGACTCTTCAAGACTACTCAAGTTTTTCAGAAGGTGAGCTGACCGTTGTTGCCAATACTATCGATATTGCTGGAAACCCTACAACAGCGACCGACACGATCGTGAAAGATACGCTAGCGAACATCACCGCTGCGGTTGATGATGGTGGCGACGGCGTCCTCAATAGCTTCGAAATTCAGTCTGCTAAATTCTTTGGTACGGTACAGAATGTAGAAGATGGTCAAACGGTCAATATTCGTATTTCTGACAGCACAACGAATGTCATTGTGTTGACGGCAACTGTGATTGATGGTGCTTGGTCAGTTGAAGGCGTGGATCTAACCAGTTTTTCCGATGGTGGCATTCAAATTGAGGCTGACACTGTTGATGTTGCCGGTAATCCTGCTTCAGCAATAAATAGCGCAGGGCAAATTGTTATTGATACTGTTTCGCCTGTTATAGACATTGATACGCTAGATGGTTTTAGCATTTTGGCATTTCGTAGTGGCCAACTTACAACCATGCAGGGTACAACCAATGTTGCAGAAGGTTTACCGGTTTACATTGAAGTAAACGACGGGACTCAGACACTGGTGTTCGAGGGAGTTGTTGATTCCGCAGGTAACTGGGTGGTGGAGAATATTGATATATCTACCTTAAATTCTTCTGCGGAATGGACGATCGACGCAAAAGTTTTCAATACAGTCGGCAACGAAGCCATCGATGATATGCCGACGATTATTCTTCCTGAATCAGTTGTGTTTTCGGAAAATATCATCGGTATTTTTGGAGACGAAACACAAACTTCTGATATTAGGATCGATTTTGCGGACTTCTCGTTTAGCGCAGATCAAACTATAGCTGAGTCATTAACCTCTCAAAGCCTGTCGATCACTATCGCGGTATCGGCTGACAAGCAAAGCCTTATAGGAACCCGAAGCGATGGCCAAATTGTATTCGATGCTGCAATATCTGGCAGCAACGTAAATATCAATTTTTATAAGGCGATTGACCAAGAAGCAGGATTAGATTCAATTCAGACTGCGCTGGTTATTGAAGGTTTACAAACAGATGCGGACGGCACTACTGAGCTCGTCATCGGTCATCTACCTATAGTGATCAAAGACTCAGAACCACTCATTTTTGATGAGTCTTATGAAGTAATTGAAGGTGAGGTCACGTCAGGAAATGTACTGAATAATGATATCGATCTTGATACACAGCTGACAATAAAAAGTGTTGAAGTTGATGGGACGACACAAACAATATCCGGGAGTGCGCCAGTTTCTTTTACTTTGGATGAAGGTGTTTTGACCGTTTTTTCCAATGGTCATTGGACGTTCGTCGCCAACAGAAATTTGGATCACACCGTAGCTCAAAACATCACTTTCAACTATGTTGCAGGCGACAGCAGTAATGACTTCGGAAGTGGCACTGCGGTGATCGATATTTTTGATGGTGATGCAGGGTTAGTTGTTGATGGGACAACAACCAGCTCTGAAGGTGATGTGTCTGAAGGAATTCAAACGGTAGTCGGTCAGTTTACCGTTTCCGCTGGCTCAGATAATCCAGATCCTGCTTCTGTTGTATTTAATGCTAATACTCTGGTGCAGCTAGACGCCTTGGGCTTGACGACCGGAGATGAGAAGTTCCCTCTAACCTACACGTTAGCGAATGATGGTAAAACGATTACCGCACAAGCAAATGGTGAAACGATATTCACGCTAACGTTGAGTGCAGTCGCTAGTGGTATCGATGTTCTAGCAGATGTCACATTAGTGTTAGAGCAGCCTGTAAACCACCTGTTCAGCAATGACTCCATCACCCTGCCACTTATTATTGATGGAACGGATTTAGATGGTACTTCTTTAGAGCAAGGGCAATTCGATTGGTTCATTCAGGATGGAGCCGACCCAATATTAACTTCAACTAGCAATGCTGCTGTGGACGAGTCAGATCTTATTTACGGCAGTGTTTCAGATACTGGCACTTTCAACCTCAACGTCGGAAGTGACTTTGTTGAGTCTGTATTTTTTGATGTTGGAGATCAGCCGCAGTTGTTTAGTGGGGGCGTACAGATCATCTATGTAGTCTCTGCAGGCGGAAATGAACTTACTGGTTATGTTGGCTCTGAAAGTGCTGAAAATAAAGCGTTTACCTTGAGCTTCACCTCTCTGTCAGGTGAGGCCGATACTGATGTCACTTACACCTTTGAACTATTCAAGGGGCTCGACCAAACGAATGGAACCGATCAAATCCCTTTCGTCGTTACTGCAAGAGATGATGACAACGATGAAACCAAATTAAGCTTGAATGTGTCAGTGACGGATGGCGGCGAGCCGACGATTGGTTCAGGGACAGTTGAGCTCAGTGAAATTCCTGTTGCTGATAGCACTCCGTCTGGAGTAGGTTCAACAGCGAATGTGACTCTGGCTGTTACCGCGGGTAATGACCCGCTGGTTTTCTTAGGTTTGGATGTGACTACGGGGCAAGCTGTTCTTGATAGCGATGGTGTCGCGGTAACCAGCAATGGTGAAGTGCTGACTTGGCGTGATAACGGTAATGGAACCTTTGATGCAGTCCTTAGTAATGGCGATGCTGTCTTCAAAATCAAGTTACCAGATGATTTTAGCCTTGAAGCGAATGGCTCAACAAACGTAAATGTAGTTATTGAGCTCTATCAGTCCATTGATCATGGCTTAGGTTTAAAAGATACCGAACTGACCATTCCAGCTTCTATCGTCACTATTGACTCAGATGGTTCTCGAGATACGCAAGGATCCGACATCAAAATATACGACGGTAAGGACCCTGAATTCTCAATTGTAGGTAGTATATCTGTCGATGAAGACGGCCTCATTGGTGACAATGAACAAGCTGGTACTGAAGAACCGAGTCCATCGATATCAATTATCCAAGGCTCAGATGATATCGCATCAGTGTCAATTAATACCGCTGCTTTTGATGCGCTTGGCTATAGCAGTGGTGGGCGAGCCATATCTTTGCAAGAAGTGAATGCCGATGGTTGGTATTACGCTCAAGATTCGTCGGGTAACGATATCTTCCGAATTCGTTTTAACAACGATGGCACTACAGAGTTCAATCTTTATGCGCCGCTCGATCATGCAACGGGTGATGGTGAAAACAACCTAGCTGTGAATTTTGAATTGGTTGTCACTGATGTCGATGGTGATAGCTCTGATCCTGCTATCTATTCAGTCAACGTTACGGATGCGGTTCCTACTTCTCGAAGCGGTTCTATTGAAATGGTTGAGGGCGACGACCTCAACGGACAGTTCTTAACGGAAGAGTTTGCAGGGGCAGATGGTGCGGAAATCATTAGCTTCACCTATCGAAATGTCACGTATACCTTTGATGATGTCGGTACTCCTATCACGATCAATCTTATCAACGACTATGATAGTGGATCTACTTATGGTCAGTTTACTCTTTCACCTGATGGTAGTTACCAACTAACCACGAATCCAAACGTATCGACAGATCCTACTAACCCTAAAATAATCGATGATATTGACTATTTGGTACGAGATGCAGATGGTGATGAAGTAATAAGTAACGCTGAGCTTGTGTTAGATGATAACGAAGGTTTTATTCGTTATGAAGATTCTGAAACCACAGAAGACAACGATGCGATTATCGTCGTGAGTGTGGCAACCGGAGATGTGGACCAAAGCGAAACGGTTACGGCTATCGAGTTCTCAGAAGATTCTTTGCAAGGCGGTAGCCTGTATTTAGATGGTGTATTGCTTCAAGTAGTTGATGGCAAGGTGACGCTTTCAGGCAGTCAGTTAAAGGCGATTGACAGTCAGTTTACCGGCCCGAATGGTCAGTTAACTTATCGACCTGCACTCCATGAATCGAATACGACCTCAACGGTTATTCTAGCGATCAACGCCATCATTAGTACTGACACCATTCCCAAAGAGTTGACCGCTGACGTTGCTATTTCTGTTTTACCCGTGGCCGATGCTCCAAATTGGTCAGATTCTGTATTTACCTACCAATCCGTAGAAGATGACGCAGATCCAATTAAGTTGGATATCACCGCTCAGTTGGTCGACCAAGATTCGTCAGAATCATTGTCTTACACTATTAGTGGCATTCCAGATGGGCTGAATATCACCTTGAACGGAAATGCGGTTAAAGAGGGCAAAGAGTACACCCAAGCTCAAATCGATAAGATGGAAATCAGAGCCGATGAAAACCTTGCAGGTCGATTCGAGTTTGAGATTACTGCGATTGCAACCGAAGCGGGAAACACCTTCGCTGACCCTAATGATAAAACGGCCGATATTGTTAATACCGTAGTAGTCGAGATTTCGCCGGATGTTGATACTCCACATGTATCGGTTAAGGACTATAAGGGACTAGAGGATGAAGCTATTTACCTCAAAGATGTTATTGAAGGCTCTTTAGCGGACACAGATGGATCTGAATCGTTAAGTTATATTATACAAGTTCAAGATGGTTGGTCTGTTGAAGGTGATGGTACAGCAAAGATAGGCAATAACTCCTATTCAGTCACTGCCGCGGCAATCGCCAACGGTGTCGCTTATATTCAGCCTAAAGAGGATATAAGTTCCTTTACTGAAGACCTGTCAATAAACGTAACTGCGATAGCGACCGAGTCGACGGTCGATTCACTTATTCCTATCAATGGACAAGCGTCGAGTGACACCAAAACCATCAACATCTTTTTGAAAGGTGTTGTGGATGAACCTGTCGCGGTAGACGGTGGTAATGGTCATTGGCAATACGACAGTGACAGTAAAGTCATCAGCAACCAATCGGTCTTAAATGAAGATGGATTAATACAGCTCGACTTCCTCGTGCAAACGACGGATGACGATGTCTCTGAAAAGATTAATTTACTGTTAACAAACATTCCTCAAGGTACGTCTCTTGTAGATGCGCTCGGTAACCCTGTATCGTTGACTATTGCACGAGTTGATAGTGTGACAGGCCCTGTACTTCAAGTTTCAAATGAAGAATTAAGTAACCTATACCTAAAGCCTGTCGATGATTTTAGTGGTGAACTTGAGTTAACGGTCATTGCTATTTCAACAGAGCCTGATGGTGATTCGGGCGAGTTCCCGATGACGTTGAAAGTAGAGTTAGCGCCCGTTGTTGATCAAGAAGATGGTCAAACAGTTAGCACTCAAGGTATTGAAGACAGCCAAATTGGATTGAACCTAGAGCCATCTGTGAATCAAGATGTTGACGGTAGTGAGTCTTTAACGGGTTATGTGATTGACAGTCTTCCTGCTGATCTGGCTCTTTATTTTGATGGTAGCGTTATTGATGTACCGGTTTCAGGGTTAGATTTAGAAAGTTTATTAGACTCTACGACGCCAACACTGTCCGAGCTTTTAAGTAGCGGAAGACTGTCAGTCACCGCTACTGAAGATTTGAGCGGTACATTTTCGATCCCAATTACCTATGAAGTTACCGACACTTCGTCGACAGGCTCGACTGATGTAAAAGATATCTCGGGATCAATCAGTGTCACCGTCGATGCGAGGGTTGAGTCAGATACTCGTTTAGAAAGCTCTGGTCAGCTATACATCAGTGATGACGGCTCTCCAGTCAACGTGTCTGATGCCGTTACTTTTGTTGACGCTGATATGGATGGCTCAGAATACTTAGATTATATCTTGATCGATGTGCCTGATGGTTATTCGCTGATTATCGATCACCCGAACGGAGCCGCTCAAGATATTTCAGGAAACTGGATTATCTCTGCGAACGGTCTTACGAGTGACTCTATCCAAGAGTTGGCGCAAGAGATCTTGAGCGGTATGACGATCTCCAGCCCAAGTGACACACCTGTTTTAGATATTGTGGTGCGTGCTCGTGTTATCGATGGCGAAGATTCAAAGTATATAGATACTTCATTCCAAATTCAGATCAATGGCCATGACGGCGGTGGCGGTACTTGTGATCCTGTAGGTCCACCAAGCCCGATTCAACCGGATGGTGAGATTAAGACACCAGAAGGGGAAGATATCGATCTTACGGGCTTGCTCAATACCAATGTAGCCAGTGACCCAGACAATACGATCTCTTTCTATATTCCTGCCGATTCTCTTCCTGAGGGCGTCGAGATTTCTGGTGATGGCGTTATTGCTGAATATGACGCATCTGGCGAAGTTGTTGGTTACTCAATTACTGCCGATGGTCTCTCGAAACTGACGTTAACTGGATTGGATGAGGATTTCGCTGGATGTATTGATTTCACGATAGAGACGATTGAAACCTCACCGTGTAATGGTGAAACCGTAACGACAGCTCAAACTATTAGTATTCAAGTCTTGCCTGTTGTGGATGACATCACCGTGGCCACGGATTCGACAACGATTCAAGAAGACATCGCCACGGATCTTAATCTTGAGCTTGTTCTTGGAGATAGCGTTGAAGATGGTCAATTAATCACCGGTGAAGGTAATAGCGCTACCGGCAAAGAAACCGTTAACTCTCTGACCATCACAGTATCAAATGGTGTGACACTATCGGAGAGTCCTGCTGATACTGGCTTGTTGGTTGATAACGGCAATGGTACTTGGACGGTAACCGATCCTAGCCGCTTGAGTGATGTGTTGGTGACACCACCTGAACATTACAGTGGCGAAATCACCTTAACAGTAACCGCCAATATTACCGATGAAGCGGATTGCGTCACTGAAACGGATACGCAAGATAAAACGACCGTGGTGACTATCACCGTTGAACCTGTTGCTGATGCGGCGAATTTGGTGACAGAGGATATAGTAGGTGACGAAGATAACTACATTTCATTGTCATCACTGAGCGCGGATCTGATTGACCAAGATGGCTCTGAAAATATGTCCTTGGCATTGAAAGGCGTACCTGAAGGTGCAGTTGTTGCGTTAAAGGTCGGCGACAGCTACCAATTGGTTCCTAACAATGGCGTCGATGGTGGTACCTTTGATGGTAATCCTACTTACGAGTGGCAACTCGATCCAAGTCAGCTTGCTAATCTCGTTATTATGCCGCCACGAGATTTTAGTGGTGATATGAATCTTGTTCTTGAGGCGATCACTCAAGAAATAGGCACCACAGAAATTCGCTATACCGAATCTGAATTTACCGTTGGTGTGAATCCTATTGGTGATAAAGTTGAGTTCTTCGATTTACCAGAACAGCTGACGGGCACTGAAGACGAAGGCATTGTTATTCCTCTTGATGCTAATAGCTTTGAAACCAACAGTGATGAGTTTTTAGCAATTACGGTAACAGTGAATGGAACTTCGGACCCATCAGGGTTAGTTGGGTTAGACCGAATTCGAATTGGATCAGAAACCAGTTCTTTCACCAGTGTTGGTGGCATCATACAGGCGACGATCCTCGTTAAAGCAAGTTCTGTTGATGAGCTCGAATTCTTTGCAGGCGATGCGTTTGGTAACCTCGATATTACGATTACCGGCCGAACGGTTGATCAAAATACGGTACTCGGTGAGTTAGTGGTCGATACGGGTGACCCGAGCTCGCAAGACATGACGCTTATTATCACACCAGAGCCTGATGCACCGTTATTGAGCGTTGAATATTCTTCGATCGTGGCAGAAGCAAGTGGCACGATTCCTCTTGGTTTAGACCTTTCTCTTGTAAACCCTGCTGATTCAGAAGTGGGCTTCATTACAATTTATGATATTCCCGCAGGTTTGACGTTCTCACACGGCTCTATGGTCGATGGTCAATATGTGGTGGACTTGGCAGATGTACCGAATCTAGCGATTACGGGTGGCTATGATGGCGTTGACCCATTTGAACTCACCATCGAACCTTCTGCTGAAATAGGCAACAACCAAGCGGTAGGATTACCTCAAACGGTATCGGTTGAATTTGTTGCTGAAGGGGACTCTACGATTACCGCGACAGATGATAACGACCTGCTGATTGGCGGTACAGGCTCTGACAATTTTGTGTTCGCATCTTCAGGCTTAGGGAGTGTAGAAGCACCAAGCTACGATGTGATTCAAGATTTTGATGCGTCTCCAGACACTGATGCAATTGACCTCTCGGGTATTTTGGGAAGCCTAGGGCTTAATACAGGGCTAGGTGCAACACAATATCTAGATTTAGAAGAATCTGGTGAAGGCGTGACCATTTCTATTAAACCTAATGGCGACGAAGACGTTCAACAAAACATCTTAATAGCCGATGTCACGTACGACGATCTGTATCAAGGTGACAGTAGCAGTGCATTAGAAGCACAAATTTTACAAAAAATGATAGAAGACAATAATTTAACGGTGTAAGTTGGATGTACAGTCTATAAAAGGGAAGTTTAGATTGGTAGAACAAAAAGACAGCTGGCTAGGTTGTGTTGAATGGTTATGTGAGCATTTTAATGTTCGCAGCCATCCTTCCAAAATAGTGTCTGGCCTACCTTTAAATGAAGGAAGGCTCAATGAATCCCTTTTCCCAAGAGCGATTGAGAAATCGGGGTTAACTTTGAGCCACGTTAAAAAAGAATTACTGACTCAATGTCAGTTCCCCGTTGTTGCTGTTAATTCCGCGACAGGGACTCCCGTTGTCGTCACTCAAGGCTCCGGTGGCGACTTTCAAGTATTGGATTGTGAAAACAACTCAAGCCAAGAAACATCGTTAAAAGACTTGGTTGCTCAAGTGGAATCGTATGTGTGGCAAGTGGGTGCTCAAGCGCTTGATGATGCGCGTGTTCAATCCCATGAACGTAGCGAGAATAAGTCCAACACCCGTTGGTTATGGCGTGTCGTCAAAGAAGTGAGACCTTGGTATCGAGACCTGTTTATCGCTTCATTCTTGATCAACTTGCTCGCGCTAGTCGTGCCTCTTTTTACCATGAATGTGTACGATCGTGTGGTGCCAAACCAAGCGTTTAACACGCTTTGGGTGTTGGCGGCAGGCGTTGGTATTGTCGTTATTTTTGATTGGGTGTTGAGAAGCTCACGAAGCTCTGTGACCGACATGGCTGGGCGCTATATTGATAACAAGTTGTCTTCTCAACTGTTCTCGAAAGTCCTGGGTATGAAGCTCGAAAATCGACCTCAATCGGTAGGCGCGTTTGCCAGACAGCTTCAAGATTTCGATAGCGTAAAAGATTTCTTCACTTCTATCTCGTTAGTCACTTTAGTCGACCTGCCATTCACTTTGTTATTCCTACTGCTTATCGGCTGGCTCGGTGGCGCAATGATGTTCATTCCTGTTGCAATTATGTTTGTTTTGATTGTGCTGAGCATCGCGATGAAAGGCAAGGTCGAGAAAACATTCGATGAAACCGCACGCCTCTCGACACAAAGACAAGCACAGCTGTTTGATTGCTTAACAACTCTTCCGGATATCAAGCAAAACAATGCTGAAGGTATTACCCAGAAGCGTTGGGAACAGACTATTTCATCGCTCTCTCAATGGCAGACTCAATCTCGCCACTACTCTAATATCGTGACACATTCCATTCAGTCGAGTCAGCAGATCGTCACCATTACTCTCATCATCTTCGGCGTGTATCAGATCTCTGAAGGCTTGCTGAGTATGGGTGGTTTGATAGCTGTGGTGATGTTGAGTGGACGTGCTGCAAGCTCGGTGAACCAACTTTCTCTTCTATTGCTGAGGTTTCAACAAACACGCTCAGCCGTTGAAGGCCTAAATCAGATCATGGACTTACCGCAAGAAGAGTCCAAGCATCAAGTGATTGATAAGGGTGACTTTGACGGCGGGGTTAGGCTGGATGAAGTTACGTTTACTTATCCAGAGACTCAAAGCCCAGCGCTAAAGGAAATCTCTTTTGAAATAAAACCGGGTGAGCGAGTTGGCCTTGTTGGTGCGGCAGGCGCAGGAAAAACCACACTTTTATCGATTGTTGCACGCCAGTATTTGCCAACAACAGGACAAGCTTTCTATCAAGAGATTGATGGGCAGTTATGGCCAACCAGTGTCTTGCGCAGTGGTATGGGTTGGGTGGGGCAAACCACCAATCTTATCTTTGGCAGTGTTTACGACAACGTCACACTGGGTGCGACCAACGTTGATGAAGAAAAGCTAAGACTAGCGCTGCAACAGTCTGGCCTTAACGGTTACATGGGGCGCTTAAACAATGGCTTAGAAACGCCTGTCGGTGAAGGTGGTAGATTGCTTTCAGGAGGACAACGACAAGCTGTTGCTATCGCCAGGGCGCTTTATCGCTGTCCAAAATTACTGATCATGGATGAGCCAACCAGCGCACTTGATAATCAAGCCGAGATACAGTTCTTCAATGCGTTGCAAAGTATGCCAAGAGAAACCTCGATGCTGATCAGCTCGCACAAATCTTCCTTCTTGATGATGTGTGATCGTGTGGTTGTATTAGATAAAGGTCAGATCGTGGCAGAGGGTGAGCCAAAAGACATTCTCTCTCTACAGAAGAAAAGTGCACCCAAAGGGGCGAGTCGGTTTAAGACGGTTTCAGTGGTGAAGGGAGGCCGTCATGAGTAATGATATTCAATGGACCAACAACCACTTGGCATTTCGTTCTCGCAAGCTGATCTGGCTAAGTGCGTTATTGATTGTGTCTATCATCGGTTGGGCGTCATGGGCAACATTGGAAGAAGTCGTGATCGGCGAGGGCAAAGTCGTTCCTAGCCTTTCTGTACAAACCATTCAGAGCTTAGAAGGTGGTCTAGTTCAAGAGATCATGGTGCGACAAGGTCAATCTGTAGTGAAGGGGCAACCTCTAGCTAAGTTAGAAGACACACGTTTTAAGGCGGCGTTTCTAGAGTCGGCTCAACAAGCGGATACGTTACTGGCTCAGCAATTAAGATTAAAGGCTGAGCTGTCGACGGTCGTTTTAAATAACGATGCGAAAGAGTGGTATGAGCGAGTGGTCTTGGTGCCTCAAGATATTGCGGTTGATGTATCAAGCCACCCTGCGTTAATGAATGCCAAGGCGAACTACCGAGAGCGTTTAGGACAGTTGAAGTCTGAACTGGAAGAGGCGGCACTTCGTATCGAGCAACAAGACCAAGCTCGTGTCGATACGCTCAATAATATCCAGACTCTCGAAAGCAGCCTCGAAATTGTGATTCGCGAGCGCAACATGTTGAAAGACGTGGTAGCGAGCGGTGCTGTTGCGGAAGTTGAGCTACTTAAACTAAACCGTGATGTAGTCAAACTCAAAGGTGATATTGCTAGCTCAAAAGTAGCAGCGCAGAAGCAGATAGCTGCCTACTCAGAGTCGATAGCGGATCATCGAAGCATTGCCTTAGATTTTCGTACCAAAGTGCAAGGTCAGTTGAATGAAGTGGCGAGCAAGATAGCGCAGCTGAACGAAAGCCAACAGGCGATTGCCGACCAACTCAAGCGTACCGAAATCGTTGCGCCCGTTGATGGCACAGTCAAAGAGATCTTTGTGCGTACCATTGGTGGTGTAGTTCGTCCCGGCGAGCCGATCATTGAGATCATCCCATCAAACAGTGACCTGATTGTTGAAGCGAGAATCTCTCCGCAAGATATCGCGTTTGTTCATAATGGGCTGGGTGCGACAGTTAAATTCACGGCCTATGATTTCGTCATTTATGGCGGACTTAAAGGCGAGGTGATTTACGTGAGTGCCGACGCCTTACAAACGGAAGACGGAAACGCCTATTATCGTGCCCATATTCAGTTAAACGAAGACCAGCAACAAAACTCTGCCTTTAGCATTATTCCAGGGATGCAAGTCGCGGTTGATATATTGACCGGAGAGAAAACAGTATTGAGTTATTGGTTAAAACCTATTTTACGAGCTAAGGAAAACTCACTTCGCGAACGATGAAGTGGGTTAAAGCATAAATATAAAAGGAAGTGTAATGCATTCAAAATTCTTACTCTCTTCTTGCTTGCTAATGAGTGGGCTGTCTCAAGCAGCTTCATTAGAAGAGTCCGTGGCCTTTGCCATCGACTATAGCCCAGAGATATTGGCGCAATACTCCCGATACCAATCGGTGGTCAGAGACGGAGACGCGGCGAGTGGTTTGTATATGCCGCAAGTGAACTTGTACGCGGCAGCAGGTTATGAAGAAACGCGCTACAACAGTGGTAGCAAACTTGATACCGATGATCGAGGCTTAACGAGAACGGAAATTGGCTTTAAAGTATCCCAGTTACTATTTGATGGTTTTAAAACCACGTCGAATGTCGATCGACTGACGTTCGAAGCGGAAGCTGAGCGTCTAACTCTGATTTCGCGAGCTGAAAACGTATCGTTAGATGTGGTGAGAAATTACCTCGATATCCTCAAAGCAGAGACGCTACTTGAATTGTCTAAGCGGAACGTAAAAGAGCACCAAGAGATCTACCAAGATATCCAAGATAAAAAGAGCAAAGGCTTGAGTAGTAACTCGGATCTGGCTCAGATCTCCGCCCGTGTCGCGACCGCGCAGTCTTCACTTATCGCCGCTCAGAACAACCTGTTTGATTTGCAAACTCAGTATCTACGCTTGGTTGGCAAACCTGCGGTGAACTTGGTTTATCCACGTTTTGATTACGCCTTGTTACCAAGTTCAGCTCAGGTCGCACTTGAACAAGCTGTCGAGAATCACCCGGAAATCAAAGCCTCTTTACTCGATATCGATGCGGCTCGTAAAGAGATGCGCCGCGAGAAAGGGGATTACTACCCAGAGCTAAAGCTCGAGCTTCATGCCAACAAGAATGACAACGTATCTAACCCTCCAGGCGGTGTCGATGAAGACGCTCGACTGATGTTGACGATGGATTATGACCTGTTTAATGGCTTCTCTACCGACTCTAGGGTTGAATCGTCAGCTTGGCGAGTGGAAGAGGCAAGGGCGATCCGATTACGAACAGAGCGTGAGGTTCGAGAGGGTACACAATTGGCTTGGAACGCTTACAAAATGCTTGAGCAGCAAAAATCCTTACTTCAACAGAACGTTGATGCAGCGAAAATTGCAGAGCTTGGCTATATCCAGCAATTCAATGTTGGCAGACGAAGCCTTCTTGATGTACTTGATGCAAAAGTTGAAGTGTTCTTGGCTCGAAGAAACTTCATCAGCACTGAATATGATCAAACGTTAGCGGCTTATCGAGTGTTAAATGCGATGGGTATGTTGACGTATGCGTTGAGGATTGAACATCCAGAAGAGTGGCAAGGGGAAAATAAGTAATGAGATATTTTAAACTAGCGCTACTTAGTTCTGTCTTGCTAATGGGTTGTGCAGAAACACCCGACACGACAATGACTCGCCATCAAATTGATGATCTAGCGGATGATGACCGTGACGGAGTGATTAACCAGCGCGATCTTTGTGCTGATACGCCAGAAGGTGTGACGGTAGACATTAAAGGCTGCGCCAATTGGAAAATTGTCGAAGACGTTGAAGTATTAAGTGTGGCATTTGATTTTGATAAGTATGACCTTAAACCTGATCATACCGCTGTATTAAATGAGTTGGTGCGTTTACTAGGAGAGCAGCCTGATGCTTCGGTTACCTTGGTCGGTGATACCAGTGCTGAAGGTACAAACGCGTATAACAAGGCATTAGCGAAGAAAAGAACTGGCGTGATTCGAGATGCATTGATCGACAGAGGCATCGATGGTGAGCGAATCTTCGAACAAGAGTTTACTCAGATAACCAGCTTAACTCAGCATCTTCACAAGCGTAAGCGCAGAACGATTGCAGTATTAAAAACGGAAAGCATGGAAGTGAATCCATCTTGGAACATCTTCACTTCAGAAATGCAGCTCGATAGTAATAGCGATGTTGAGTCTAAAACGTCGATTGATCCAGTAGGAGGCCAGTAATGAAATGTCTATCTAATAAATCGGGCTTGCTGCTTGCTTCTGTACCTGCGTTGTTCTCTGTATCGACGTTTGCAAATGACGCCACTGACATAGGTTTGGTCGCGATTGAGCCGAATATGCAGGGGCTTGTTGAAGACCTGCTTAAGAGCCAAGAGATCGACTTAGAAATCTTGTTGAGTGACAGCGTCCCAGAGCAGATGATCATGCAACGCTCGCGTGTTGGTATCACTTCCAAAAAGTGGACTGACAAAGAGATGGCAAGGTTTGATATGCGTTACGGTTATAGGCCAACAGAGTTGATGTTCACTGCCGATGTCATAGCGATTCTAGCCAATGAAAATAACCCAGCAACATCAATCACTGTCGCCGAATTAATTGATGTGTTTGGTTGTTCTAACGATCCTAAACATCCAAAATGGTCAGCAAGTAGTGATATTCGTAACGGTGAAAGCCTAGATACTCATATGTTGCCCTTTGCCATTGATCACAACCTGAAAGGCCATACTACCTTTTCAAGTTGGGTCGAATGTGGAACAGAAGGAGAATATGCCCATACTCAGTTCTTAGCGGATTTACCTGATCTGATTAATAAGATTGAAGACGAAGATGCCGCCATTGGGTACACCGTCTACTCAGACCAAATCTCAGACGTGAAATGGTTGAGCGTGGTTGATAACCTAGGTGTGAACTACGATCTAAACAAAGAAACGATCCTCTCTGGTCGTTACCCGTTAGCAACGGTTTATTACATGTACTTGAATATTCCAGCGCATCGCAAAGGCTTTACGGAACAAGAGAAGTTCTTTGTTGGGCTTACCTTGTCACAAGATCATCAAGGCGTTTTGAACCAATACGGCTTCATCAGCTTGCCGCCAGAAGCTATTCAACGTAACAAAGTGAGATTGTCGCTTGAAGAGCCTGCTATTGAAGGTGGCTACAAGTAATGGGTATGCCATGTTGTAACTTTTGTGGGAGAGTGATATTCTCTCTTTCGTAATGGTTCTCAACGTGACGGATTACGTTATTCGGTGATGAAATTATCTAGCGGGCATGTATGCCCGTTTTTTTTAGCCTAAAATTTGCGACTCGAGCAGTTGTTTGTCGATTGGTCACGTATAATGGACACTTCATATAGCGCTAAATAAGCCCAGTCGATGAAAATCTTTCAAGTTCTAATCTTGCCTCTAATGCTGTCCCTCAATGCTATTTCATTTTCAGCGCAAGCAACCGAAAGCTGGTGGCTAAGAACAGTATTTAACAGCAGCCCAAGTCTGCCGAATTCTCAAAACTATATTAATGATATCGAGTTGATGGATTGTGGTGAGATCGAAGGTACTCTGTTGTGCAGTGACTTAACCCAATATTACGACCTGGATGTGTATGTTGAACTGGAGTTGGGGGACTCAAGTGTCGAAACGGTTCGCTTAAACCTGCCATATTCGGACCTAAGTTACACAAAGCTTCAGGCATACCTTCGCCAAGATGGCTTTGCTCTCAGTTCAATTCGTATTGGTGAAGATGAATTCGATGTTACTGCTCAACTCGAACAAGCTCGAAATGAAGGTGTTGGTTTCGATAAGGTGGATAAACAGCTGGTCGAATTTATCAACGCGCCACACGGTTCATCAGAGCAAATGAGTGTATGGAATGTTCCTAACTTGTCTTCTCCTGGATCTTCCTCTCTTTGGATTAAGTTACATAGTGATGGTGACAACTTAACGGTTGAACTTAATCGCTTTTAATTGCTCAAATTTATAGATAGTTTCGTTATTTATTAGGCTAAACAAGCCTTTCAGGAGAACGGCTCGCGGGCAGACGGCAAGTTATAATTCATTTAAGTGTTCGTTTTTCTGCGGCTCTCACATTTTTAGTAAGCGTTTGCGTTTGCCATTTTTTATACGTTGAGCCTTCGGTAAAACGAGCTTAGGATACGTTCAGTATTGATAAAGGAGACAACCCATGGTTGCAAAAGTAACGATAGCGCCACAAGGCCCAGAACTTTCTGAGCTGGTGCAAGGATACTGGCGTACAGCAGAGTGGGGCATGACCCCGCAACAACGTCTGACTTTCCTGAAGCAACATATTGATCTTGGCATCACAACTGTCGATCACGCGGATATTTACGGTAACTACCAATGTGAAAAGTTGTTTGGTGAGGCGTTAGCGCTTGAACCAAGCCTTCGTGATGATATTCAAATCGTCACCAAGTGCGATATCAACCTATGTGGTGACCACACTCCTGATCGTAAGATCAATCACTATGACACCAGCGCTCAGCATATTTACCAATCAGTAAATAACTCGCTAGAGCGTTTAGGTGTTAACGATATCGACGTATTGTTGATTCACCGCCCAGACGTATTGATGGATGCAGATGAAGTAGCAGAAGCGTTCGCAGAGCTACACAAAGTAGGTAAAGTTAAGCACTTCGGTGTTTCTAACTTTTCACCGCGTCAGTTCGAACTGCTTCAATCTCGCCTTGGTAAGCCATTAGTGACCAACCAAGTTGAAATCAACCCATTGAACTTCGAAGTGGCTCATGATGGCACGCTAGATCAACTGCAGATGAACCGCATTCGCCCGATGGCGTGGTCTTGTCTCGGTGGTGGTAGCATCTTTAGTGGCGATTCAGCGCAAGCGGTTCGCGTTCGTGATGAGCTAGAAGCGATTCGTCAAGAAGTGGGTGCAGACAGCATTGACCAAGTGATTTATGCTTGGGTTTGTCGTTTACCGTCTAATCCAATTGCGATTATTGGTTCAGGTAAGATTGAGCGTGTGAAGACTGCGGTTGATGCACTAAAAATCGAGCTGACGCGCGAACAGTGGTATCGAGTATGGGTTGCATCTAAAGGTCACGGTGTGCCATAGAAAGCAATTCGTATAGAAGTCAAAGCCAGCTAAGTAAGCTGGCTTTTTTGTGTTCGCCTACCATGTTTCTCCAAAACTGTGATTAAGGTGGAATAATTTTCAAAAACACTCATAATGCACTCTGTTTTTCACCAGTTGGATATTTCCATTGAGCACTTCAAAATTCTCTTCAATCGCCCTTAAACCAGAGCTTCTAAACACGTTAGATTCTCTTGGTTATACTGAAATGACGCCGATCCAAGCGTTAAGTCTTCCTACTATCCTAAATGGCAAGGACGTTATCGGTCAGGGTAAAACGGGTTCAGGTAAAACAGCTGCTTTCGGTTTAGGCGTGCTGCAGAACCTACGCGTTAAGCGTTTCCGTGTTCAGTCTTTAGTGTTATGTCCGACTCGTGAGCTTGCAGACCAAGTAGCAAAAGAGATTCGTACTCTTGCTCGTGGTATTCACAACATTAAAGTGCTGACACTATGTGGCGGTATGCCAATGGGCCCACAGATTGGTTCACTAGAGCATGGCGCACACATTCTTGTGGGCACACCTGGTCGTATCCTTGACCACCTAGAGAAAGGCCGTATTGATCTGTCTGAGCTGAACACACTTGTGTTAGATGAAGCTGATCGCATGCTAGAAATGGGCTTCCAAGACGCTTTGGATGCTGTGATTGAAGCGGCGCCAAAAGAACGCCAAACTCTGCTATTCAGTGCGACTTTCCCTAAACAGATCAAATCTGTTGCAGACCGCATCATGCGCAATCCAGAAATGGTGAAGGTTGAATCAACACACGATCACTCAAGCATCCAACAACACTTCTACAAGTTAGAAGGTTCTGAAGCTCGTGATGATGCTCTAGAGTTGCTGTTACTTCATCACCAACCGGAATCTGCGGTTGTGTTCTGTAACACTAAGAAAGAAGTGCAGAACGTAAACGATGAGCTAAGCCATCGCGGTTTCAGTGTTATCGAACTTCATGGTGACATGGAACAGCGTGAACGTGACCAAGCTTTGGTTCAGTTCTCAAACAAAACCATCTCGATTCTAGTGGCGACAGACGTTGCGGCTCGCGGTCTTGATGTTGATAACCTAGATGCTGTGTTCAACTTTGAATTGTCTCGCGACCCTGAAGTTCACGTTCACCGCATTGGTCGTACTGGCCGTGCAGGAAGCAAAGGCGTAGCGATCAGCTTCTTTAGCGAAAAAGAGATGTACCGTGTTGCTCAAATCGATGAGTACATGGACATGCCAATCGAGCCATCTGAACTGCCAGCAAAACCAATTGCTAAGCCGTACTACTCAAACATGGTTACCATCCAAATTGATGGCGGTAAGAAAGCTAAGCTTCGTGCTGGTGATATTCTTGGCGCACTGACGGGCCAAGGCGGCATTGATGGTAAATCAGTAGGTAAGATCAATCTGTTCGCAATGCGTGCTTACGTAGCAGTAGAAAGATCTGTGGCTAAGAAAGCACTGAACAAAATCGAATCAGGTAAAATGAAGGGGCGTCAATTCCGCGCCCGAATCCTGAAGTAATTCGAGACTGAACCCCTTTGCTGCGATATGTCATAATTAATGACATTGTTAATTAATGGCATTGCAGTAAAGGGTGTTCCACAAAATGCCACTCAAGTTTCTTCTCTTAGGTTTATCGACCTAGTTCTCTATACCAAAGCATTATTCATCGGGTCTTATCGAATAAAGATCGTTGATATGTTTTCCTTCGCTAAGATACCAAGTCATCGCTTCCTGTCGATTGTGAACGAATATCGTGATTGTGGTTATTGATCCATCGTCAAAATAACAAAGCTTATATTCTAAATCGCTTGTATGATCAGGAATAGCGGCCATAGCTTCCCTCCCAAATATCAATCATTTGAAAATACGTTACCCTAACTCTTTTAAAGGGTCGTATTACGTCAAATGAGTAATAAAAATCAAGTTACATCACTGCTGTTAATTATTTTTAGTTTAATCATTTGCCTAAATAGCTAGATTAGCAAGTCTGGCTCTCAATTTATCTCAAAGTTTTTACGACCACTGTTTATTAAGGCTACTTTTATATGAGCTAGAATTAGCGTTATAAGAACTGGGCTAACCTTAAAGTGATGAGTTAATCGGTTTGTGGCTTTGTTGAATGTCGTGAGAGGGTAGAATGAGAAAGTGTCGATGGTTAGTCTTATTAGTCTGTTTTTTATTCGCTGGTTGCGGGACTAAACTTGCCTACAACAATATAAGCTGGTTTGCGGTTAGCTATATTGAAGACTTTGTTTCTCTATCCAACAGTCAAGAATCAGAGCTCGAAGAGCGCCTCGACTTATTACAGCAATGGCACAAAGAAACTCAGCTACCTCTGTATATCTCGCAATTAGAAGCGATTCAGAACGTAGATCGGTCGGATATGAATCCCGCTTTTATTGTGGGTCAAAGTGAAGAAACTAAAGAGCATATTCGCTCAATCGTTAATAAGTTCGCTCCAGATATTTACGCCTTGAGTATGCAGCTTAGCCCTGAGCAAGACAGAGGATTTTTAAAAAACTTTCGTGAAAAGCAGCAAGACTATTATGAAGAAAGGTTGTCGTTGAACGATGAAGATTCGAGAGAGCGATACAGAACTAGAATAGAAGAGCGGGCAGAGCGGTGGTTAGGTTCGGTGTCTAAAGAACAAAAACAGATTATTCTGGCTTGGTCTCAAGAGTGGGTAAACACCAATAACAGCTGGCGACAATATCAAAACAACACCTATCAAGAGCTAACGACGCTGATGGCAAAGAAGAGCGACCTGCATATTGCTCAGCCGATTATCATGAAATTGCTTTTAAACAATGAAGCTTATTATCCTGATGAACTTGAGTCACAACTCAACCAAAATATGGAAACATCAGCCAAGTTTTTAGTAGATATCGCCGCGACCAGCAGTAACAAGCAGTGGGCGTATTTTATGAATGAATTAGAAAGCCTCAAAGGAATGTTAAAGTCATTGCAAGAGTAGAGCGTCCCTTTTAAAGGCTAGCGGTTATTGTCGAGCTAGCCTTTCATCCCACTTTAAGGTGAACTTCGGAACCTACCCCCTGTTGCTCATCAGTAGTTTTGGAATCGAACCTTTGGCTGTCTTCGATATTTTCTGCATCAATTGGAAGCTCGGCTGTTGAATACCGTGGTCACTCTGCAGCTCATCGATCATTAATAACCACAACCTTGCTGTCATTTCTGAATCGGCTAATGCTCTGTGGAAAGTGCCGTCGTTATCTATTTGCTTGAATCGAACTAGGTCGCCCAACTTATGGGTCGGAGCGTCTTGGATTAGCCGACGAGCAATCAACATTGAGCATGCAAACTGTCCATTGTAATCACGCCCAATATTGTCTAATTCTGCGTCGAGAAAGCGTTTATCAAACGAGGCATTATGAGCCACAAGCTGACAGTCTTGAATAAAGCCTGCAAACTCATCCATCACTTCACTGCAACTGGCCGCGGTACTTAGCATTCGGTTAGTAATGCCGGTGTAGCTTTCAATGAAGCCACTCACACGAAACCCTGGGTTCATGAGTTGTTGGAAGGTGTCGACGACTTCGCCGTTAACGAGTTTTACCGCACCGATCTCAATCGCTCGATCGCCCATATTGGGTGATAAGCCTGTGGTTTCGAAATCGAGAACGATAACGGAATCTGCGGAGTTTGAAGCCATCGTGTTTCCTAATTGCTGTTTGGGAGTATCGCTTTATATGGGGCGTTTGGTGTTGCTATGGGTAAATCAGTTATTTGCTAGTGCCGATAACAAGCTCAGTGTACCCCGTTGAATCGTCATGCTCTCTGTTGAAGGTCAAAGCATCGTAGCGGTGAACGATCAGTTCAGCCGTGGTTGCGATAATCGTCCCTTCAAGCAAATGCCCACCAATCACATTGCCATTTTCATCAGCAACGGATATATGAACATGCTGGTGGTTTGGGGTTAGCGTTGCCATCACCGAGACTATTTCGAACGGAGCTTGGACGAGCTTGGTGTTGTTCGCATTAGCTAGACGAATATTGAGCTGAGAGACACAACCGACACAAGACGCGATAGAGCCTGCCGAGATGTTGTGTGTGGTCACTAACCTTTGGATCTCAAGCTTTAGGTCTTGCCCGCGGGTTAATCTCGTTGCGATAGGAGTGATCATCTTATTGCCTCAGCGTTATATGTATTTCAAAGAACAAAACGAAGCCACATAGGGCTTCGTTTTATTTTCATTTTGGCTAACGCGACTTTTCTTTTGGTTAATGCAACTTTGCATTTTCTGTCGCTGAAATTACTTAGTCTTGTTGCTGTTCTCTTTTCTTCTTAGGAACGAAGTTCAATACTGAGATTGGCACTTCTTTGCGTGGTTCGAAACCTTCAACAACGCGACGTTCAATCAAGTGACCCAGACGCTTTTCAATAATGCACAGGTTTTTGAAGTTATCTTTCGATAGGAAAGATATCGCTTCGCCAGACGCATCAGCACGGCCGGTACGACCAATACGGTGAACATAATCATCTGCTGGGAAAGGCATGTCGTAGTTCACTACGCGGCTTAGGTTGTCGATATCGATACCACGAGCAGCAACACCCGTCGCGACTAAGTATTTTAGGCGACCTTTCTTGAAGTCAGCCAAGATTTTTTCACGAATCGCTTGGCTGCGTCCACTGTGGAAAGCTTCCGCTTGAATACCACGTTTCTCAAGTTGAGCAACCAGCTTAGCCGCGCCGTGCTTGGTTTCGATAAAGATAAGCGCTTGATCCCAGTTACCTTCGGTAATCATGTGGCTCAATAGTGCTGACTTACGGTCTTTATCTACCGTTACCAACCATTGCTCAATGTTCGCTTTAGACGCATCAGTCTTGGCAATCGAAATCTCTTCCGCTTCACTGATTGCACTTTTCGCTAGCGCACGCACTGGCGTTGAAAGCGTTGCCGAGAACAGTAGGTTTTGGATGTCTTGTGGTAGACGTGCGATGATCTTGTTGATGTCTTCAATGAAACCCATGTCTAGCATGCGGTCAGCTTCATCAAGAACCAGTACTTCCACTTCATCAAAGTGAACAGCACGTTGACCATACATGTCGATCAAACGACCTGGTGTTGCCACAAGAATGTCGACACCTTCAATCAAGCGGTCTTTCTGGTGTTGGTAAGATACGCCACCGTACATCGCTAGTGATGTTAGGTTTAGGAACTTAGCGTACTTAGTGATGTTCTGTTCAACCTGAACCGCTAGCTCACGCGTTGGCGTCAGGATAACTGCGCGGATACGTTTTTTACGCTGCGTTTCACCTTTGCTTAGCATTTCTAAGATAGGGAGAACAAAGCTCGCAGTTTTACCTGTACCTGTTTGTGCTGCCGCAATAAGGTTCTTACCAGAAAGTACAATCGGAATTGCTTTTTCTTGAATAGAGGTTGGCTTTTCATAGCCTTGTTTTGCAACGGCTTTAACAATAGGTGAGCTTAATCCAAGCTTGGAAAATGGCATAAGTTTCTCGGTATGATTTGGCTAAATAGCGATGGAAAGGTTTAACAATCTTATACAAGGATAAGATTAATGGCGGCATTCTACCATGTTGCTTGTATACCGCTAGTCACATGCACATAAAAAAATCCAGTGTCGACAAGACACTGGATTTTTAGTTTTGGTTGTTCGCTATCTAGCTTTACTTTATCGAAAGCGCTTAAGCGATCTCAATCTTCTCAGCTTGGTTCTGCTCTACCATTGATAGTGCTAGCGCTTCTGCGGCCTTAATGCCGTCGATACCAGCAGACAGGATACCGCCTGCGTAGCCTGCGCCTTCACCTGCAGGGAAGAAGCCCTTAAGGTTGATGCTTTGGTAGTCTTTACCACGCTTGATGCATACAGGAGAAGACGTACGAGTCTCAACACCTGTTAGTAGGCCGTCTGGCGTAGAGAAGCCTTTGATCTTCTTCTCGAACGCTGGGATTGCTTCACGAATCGCTTCGATAGCAAAATCAGGCAGCGCTTTTGAAATGTCTGTTAGGTGGATACCCGGTGTGAAAGACGGTTGTACTTCACCGATTGCACTTGGATCGCGACCTTTCAGGAAGTCACCGATTTTCTGTGCGGGTGCATCGTAGTTTTCGCCACCAAGAACATAAGCGCCGCTTTCTAGTTCACGCTGTAAACGGATACCCGCTAGTGCATCGCCTGGGTAATCGCGTTCTGGGTCGATACCAACAACGATGGCGCTGTTTGCGTTACGTTCTGCACGAGAATATTGGCTCATGCCGTTTGTTACTACGCGGCCTTCTTCAGACGTCGCAGCAACCACAGTGCCACCTGGGCACATACAGAAGCTGTATACAGTGCGGCCATTCTTACAGTGGTGAACCAGCTTGTAGTCCGCCGCACCTAGAATTGGGTTACCTGCGTTCTTGCCGAAACGAGCTTCATCAATCATTGATTGCTTGTGTTCTATACGGAAACCCACAGAGAAAGGTTTCGCTTCCATGTAAACACCACGGTCATGCAGCATTTCAAATGTATCACGAGCACTGTGACCAACAGCCAGTACAACGTGACGAGATTTGATCTCTTCACCGTTAGAAAGTGTTAGACCAGTGATTTGGCCATCTTCCATGTGAAGGTCATCTACACGAGTGCTGAAGCGGATTTCGCCACCTAGTTCGATGATAGAAGCACGCATTTTTTCGATCATGGTAACCAGTTTGAAGGTACCGATGTGCGGCTTACTTACGTATAGGATCTCTTCTGGTGCACCAGCTGCAACGAACTCTTCGATTACTTTACGGCCGTAGTGTTTTGGATCTTTTACTTGGCTGTATAGCTTACCGTCAGAGAATGTACCAGCGCCACCTTCACCAAACTGTACGTTTGATTCCGTGTTCAAAGTGCGCTTACGCCAGAAACCAAAAGTATCTTTAGTACGTTCACGAACTTCTTTACCACGCTCAACGATGATTGGGTTGAAACCCATTTGAGCAAGCACTAGACCAGCGAATAGACCACAAGGGCCAAAGCCGATAACAACAGGGCGCTCAGTTTGATTCTCAACAGCTTTAGCGACAAACTTGTACTCCATGTCAGGAGTTACTTTTACGTGTGGGTCGCTGATAAAGGCTTCTAGTAGCTCAGCTTCGTTTTCAACGAGAACGTCAAGCGTGTAGATAAGCAGGATCTTTGATTTCTTACGAGCATCGTAGCCACGTTTAAAGATATTAAAAGAGATAACCTGATCTGAGTTGATGCCAAGCTTCGCTTCAATCGCTTCTTGAATGGCAGACTCTTCGTGGTCTAGTGGAAGTTTAATTTCGGTTAAACGTATCATTTCGATGTCTCGTTCTTATAGGTGTCTTAGCTAGACCGCTTCTAGTGAATGCAGAGTTTGGTGTAACACTGATGTTGGGAAGAAGCGATAAGCTCACAATGGCGCGCATTTTACGAGAATTTGATTTATCTGTCATACTAATTTGGAAACATGAAGCAAATAGACACGATATTAGAGTCGTATGATGTTGAATTTTGCCTTGGGATGAGTATTATCCTCCATTCTTCAATTTTGACTAACTTATAGAGCAGAGCATCATGGCATTTGTCGTAGGCGATAACTGTATTCAATGTAAATACACAGACTGTGTGGCGGTATGCCCCGCAGATGCGTTCCATGAAGGCCCGAATTTCATGGTAATCAACCCAATCGAATGCATTGATTGTGGTTTATGTGTACCTGAATGTGATGCTCAAGCGATCTTCCAAGAAGATGAACTGCCAGAAGATCAAAAGATCTTTATTGAAGTGAATGCCGAGCTTGCCGAGATTTGGCCGGTACAAACGGAAGTAAAAGCACCGATGGATGAAGCTGAAAAGTGGAATGGTGTGTCTGATAAGTTGGCAATGCTAGAAAAGTAATTCTGCTACTTGAAATAAACTTTCCCAAAAAAAGATCCCCAACTCAGTCGTCCCTCCTTCTTGAGGATGACGGCTGATGATTCAGTTAATTATTGACCTACTTGCCACGTTATATTTCAAAATCTACTTGATGCTTTGTGCCGTGAGAGCTGGAGGTTGGTTTTGTCTCTATCTTTAAGTTACGTCATTCCCTACAGCGAGGGACGAGCAAGATAGGGAATCTTGCTCTTCATATCCGCGAGTTCTATTTAGTAGTTTACTCTTGAATCGATTAACTATGCTGACGACGCATATTGTCGAGAATAATACCTGTCGCCATTGCTACATTCAGAGACTCTGCGCCACCGAATGCTGGAATCGTAATCTTATCAGTTACGTATTTAGCCGCATGTTCACGAATGCCGTGAGACTCGCTGCCCATTAGCAAAATGCCATTGGCAGTAAATTCTGTCTTATGAACACTTTCGCCTTCTAAGAACGCGCCGTAAACCGGTAGGTTCGCTTGTTCTAAATAAGCCGGTAAGTCTGTTTGACTTACGTGTACTCGGCCAAAGCTACCCATAGTTGCACTGATGGTCTTAGGGTTGTATGGGTCTGCACAATCGCTGCTCGCAACGATATGCTTAATGCCATACCAGTCTGCTACACGAATAATCGTACCTAGATTGCCCGGGTCTGAAACACCATCCAGTGCAATCATCAACCCAGTTGCTTTTGGTAGTTCAAATGTTGGGATCTCAACAACAGCAATCGCTGCATTGTTGCTGACCAAAGTACTTGCTTTGGTTAGGTCATCCAGTGAAGCTTCAACACAATCAAACTCAAACAGTGACGCGTGATTTTCAGATAAGAAATCAGCAGTAGCAAAGACGTTCTTCACGACTAAGTCACTATTGAATAGCTCAAGAACGTTCTTTTCACCTTGAACTAGAAACAAGCCGTGGGCTTTACGTTGTTTCTTTTGGCCCAAAGCACGAAGGAGTTTTAATTGGTTTTTTGAAATCATGTTTTTATCCTAGATATAAGCCCGCGCATTATAGAGCAAAGGTTAGCGAACCAAAAGCGTGATGACTCAATGCGATCTACATAAAAAGCAAAAGCAACTCACTTAAAAAAGAAAAGCGCACTAAATAGCGCGCTCTTATGGGATTTACTCACCTAAGTTAAGCTGAACTGACAGCCTAATACGGAGCAGGATAGCGTTTAAATACTGTGTTGATATCAGTCAGGATCTCTTCTGATAGCGGTTTACTAAAAGCGGCTACGTTCTCTTTTAATTGCTCCATGGTCGTTGCACCGATGATGGTGGACGTCACCCCATCAACTTGATTACACCAAGCCAATGCCAGTTGGCTTGGAGTGAACCCGTGAGCATTAGCCACTTCAACATAGCCTTTAACCGCTTCGTTGGCAGATTCAGTGTCACGGAAGATGCCTTTACGTTGCATGTAAGTCCAACGGCTGCCTTCCGGTCTTGCGCCATCGATGTACTTTCCACTCAACATGCCTGCAGCTAAAGGCGACCATGGCAGGTAAGCGACATCTTCATGCACACAGTTTTCAATCAAGTATGGCCAGTCTTTTGCGTGCAGTAGGCTAAATTCATTCTGGATCGAAACCATACGTGGCAAATCGTGTTTTTCACTCAGCTTGAGGTATGTGTTAATGCCCCAAGTAGAATCATCTGAAAGCCCGACATGGCGAATTTTACCTGCCTTAATGCAGCTTGCCAGTGCTTGTAGGATTTCCAACATCTCAGCTTCATGTTGTTTTCGGTCAATATCACTGAATCGAATGTGATTCGGGAAATGCTTACCAAAGTGAGGCGTTGTGCGATTTGGCCAATGAAGTTGGTAAAGGTCGATATAGTCTGTTTGTAGGCGTTTTAATGACGCATCAACCGCGGCGATCACGGCTTCACCCGTTATCGGGCCACCATCTCGAACCCAAGGAAGCCCAGGCCCGGCAATTTTGCTCGCAATGATCAACTCTTGTCGACGCTGTGGGTTACGCGATAACCAGTTACCAATGATCGCTTCTGTTTTTCCGTAGGTATCTGGAGAAGGTGGAACCGCGTACATCTCTGCAGTATCGATAAAGTTAATACCTTGGCTTAATGCGTATTCGATCTGTTGGTCGGCTTGCTGTTGCGTATTTTGTAGCCCCCAAGTCATGCTACCAAGGCAGATACGGGAAACGGGAATTTGACTACTTCCTAGTTTTGAATATTCCATTGAATTCGGGGTTCCTGTGGTTAGGTTCTCTGGTACTCGCATTATAGTTTTGAAAAGAGGGCGAGTGAGGAATGAAAACGAATATGAATTATTAGCACAAAATGACACGACAAGGTATGGCATCGGGGAGTTTAGTGAGTCATTTCTCAGCGTCGTAAGCTAGCGTGTGCAATGCGTGAAATTACATTCGCAAGAAATTATGAGCCAAATGGTGATTGAGAAGTAAAGAGCAAGAAGTAATGAGTGAAGGTTTAATGATCAACTTTTTGTTGGGGCGGGGGAGAGGATAACAGATCAAGAATAAAAAAAGCTCTACAGGATAGAGCGTAGAGCTTTTTTATAGGGGTCTTAATAGTGCTAGGTATTCATTGAGTTACGAGGTCGCGTTTGTGTCTAATCCACCCTGGATCTGCGCCTGTCTTAGAGCTTCCTGCCTTTGAACTTCTTTCTCAGTTAGTACTGGTTGAAGCGTTTCCTCAGAGGCTTGAGGAGAGAAAATGAAATATTTATTAATCGTCATAACTGTGTCTCCGTGTAACGTATGACAGATTCTGCATCAAGGATAAATTGTGATCATCATCCACTTTGTACTTTTGTTAGGCTGAGAGCGGAGGGCGTAGAATGCGTACAAAGCGATCTCTTATCATCCGTATGCAATGTTGAACTGACGAAACCCTCTGTTTTCAAGTATAGGAAGCGTATCTAATTTCGCACAATAATGATTTAGAGCAATTACATACATGGTCAGGGGCGTAAGATGAAAAACCTCGCTACTGACTCTGTGTTTGTATTTATTTAACGATGCATCGTATATCGAAAAAATATAAGTCAGTAAATCAATTACTTAATCCATGGTGAGATGAATTATGGAAAAGCTTGTAGAACGTTTTCTTAATTACGTTACTTTTGATACCAAATCCGATCCTTCTAATCAGCAATGCCCAAGTTCACCGGGTCAAATTACCTTTGCTGAAGCCTTAAAGTTAGAATTGGTGGCATTAGACTTAGTTGATGTGTCTTTAGACGACAATGGATACTTGATGGCGAAACTGCCGTCGAATGTCGATTATCCAGTACCTGCGATTGGCTTTGTGGCGCACATGGATACAGCTCCTGACGCCTCAGGCGCCAACGTGAAACCACAAGTGATTAAAGATTACCGAGGTGGAACGATTGAATTAGGGGAAAGTGGCGAGAGTTTGAACCCAAGCCAATACCCAGATCTTGATTCTTTACATGGTCACGACCTTATTACGACTGACGGCACAACTTTGCTTGGTGCCGACAACAAAGCAGGTATCGCTGAAATCATCAGCGCGATTGCTTACCTGAAAGCGAATCCAGATATCAAACACGGCGACATCTGCATTGGTTTCACGCCGGATGAAGAGATTGGTCGCGGTGCGAACCTGTTTGACGTTGAAAAATTTGGCGCCGAGTGGGCGTACACCATCGACGGTGGCCCAGTAGGGGAGTTGGAATTTGAGAATTTCAATGCCACGAGCGCCGATGTTATCTGTCATGGCGTGAACGTTCACCCGGGCACCGCAAAAGGTAAAATGGTGAACTCGATGAACATTGCAGCGCAATTCCAATTGATGATGCCAGCACAAGAAACCCCCGAGTGCACAGAAGGTTATGAAGGCTTCTACCACCTGAAATCGGCGGAAATGGGTGTGGCTCGCTCTGAACTGGGATACATCATCCGTGATTTTGAACGTGAGGGTGTAGAAGCGCGTAAGGTATTCATGCAGCAGAAAGTGGACGAGCTGAATGAGCGCCTTGAGAAAGGCCATGTTGAGCTGGTGCTAACTGATAGCTACTTCAATATGAAAGAGATGGTTGAACCGCATCAACATATTATTGAATTGGCGAAGCAAGCGATGATTGAGTGCGATGTTGAGCCAATGATCAAGCCTATCCGAGGTGGTACAGACGGTGCTCGTTTATCTTTCATGGGGCTACCATGTCCGAATATCTTTACTGGTGGCTACAACTTCCACGGTATTCATGAGTTCATTACCATTCAAGGCATGGAGCAAGCGGTAAAAGTGATTGTCGAATTGTCTCAACGTACAGCGACTTATTACCAAAAATAGAACATCAGAGCGTTATATCTCTTTGTATTTTTGAGAGTATTCAATAATACTCTCTTTAAGCATAAGGGAGTACGCGATGAAAAAGTTAGTTTTACTTTGCACCCACTTAGCCGTGGGTGCTTTTGGTTTTGGGCTGGGTGTTTACGCATTACCTATCTTGATTGAGCCTGATTCTCCTTCCTCAAGTTCTGTTGAAGCGATCAGTGAGCAGGCTATCTACACGGGCGAGTTCACTAAAGATCGACAAGACAGTGACTTCTTGCACTGGGGAGAAGGCATCGTCTCAGTATCTGAAAGTGCGATCGCTTTTGAAGGTGAATTGGCGCCGGGGCCTGATTACAAGGTCTATCTCTCACCTAAGTTCCTTGAAACCGAGCAAGCTTTCAATGACAGCAAGAATGAGTTGCTGAGAGTCGGAGATGTAAAAACATTCGACCGTTTTATGGTTGAGCTTCCCGAAGGTGCTGATCTTAATCGGTTTAATACGGTTGTGATTTGGTGTGAAACTTTTGGTCAATTTATTACTTCTGCCAAGATAAAATGATAGCCTTAGCTTGGCTAATACCAGAATGAAATGGAGCGCTCAACAATTGAGCGCTTTTTCATAGTGAAGTCTCCGCTAATCGTGAAAATGCTAATTGTTGTAAAGCTCGTCGTTATAAAGCTAAAGGAATAAGTAATGGAAAAGTTGTGGCAAGTAATTGATTTTCTACTCGCTCATAAGTTTATTTTTAGTGCGTTGATTATCACTATTATATTAATCATTCGCCGAATCACCTTATCTCAAATAAGAGGTGATGTTGCTTTCCTTAGCGAAGACCAACGTAACTGGATGTCACGAACCAAAAACGGCACATTCGCGATTATTGTTGTAACGTTATTTGTGTTGTGGAAATCCGAAATCAGCGAGTTTGCGCTGTCAGTAACGGCCATTGCTGTTGCTATAGTCGTCGCATCTAAAGAGATTATTTTGTGTTTCACCGGTTCTATTCAACGTGCGAGTTCTCGTTCATTTAGAATCGGCGACTGGATCGAAGTGGGTAAAATCAGCGGTGAGGTGATTGAGCACAATTTGATGGCGACTGTGATTCAAGAAATCGATTTGTATCATGGGCAATATCACTTCACTGGCAAGACAGCCACGCTGCCTAATAGCATGTTCTTCACTTACCCGGTTAAGAACCTCAACTTCATGAAGCGTTATGTTTATCATAACTTTTTTGTGACGGTAAAAGACTTTGTAAACCTATACCCTATGGTGCCGGGTCTTATTGTGAAAATTGAAGAGCACTGTGAAGAGTTTATCGATGTTGCCCGCCGTTACAACGGTGTGATCGAAAAGCACGCTGGCGTTGACCTTCCGGGTTCTGAGCCTCACATCCATATCACAAGCAGTTCGACAGGTGAGCAAGAAGTGCACTTTATGATTTTCTGTCCGACCGAAAAAGCGATTCATTTAGAGCAAGATATTCGTAAAGACTTTATGGAAGCGTACGCGGAAGCATTTCCAACGAGCGCTTAGTTTGCTCATCAGTTTACAGTGACCAAGCTATAGCGTCCAAACTATAAGTCCAAACATAAGAAAGCCGAGAGCGATACTATCGACTCTCGGCTTTTTGTTCTTGCTATCTATTAGTTTAGTCTAGATCAGCGAGTGGTAACCAATCCACTTGTACACCAGCTTGCTCAAACATATCTTGGCTAACTTTAATCTTGTCGCCCCAGCGAGAAAGGAAATCTTCACTTTGCTCTGGGCAATGTACTGCTGAAATACCTGTTTGGATGATTTTTGCTGCACAGTTTGGACAAGGGAAATGCGTCACCCAGATCTCACAACTGTCCAAATCACGCTTGGCGAATAAGATCGCATTTTCTTCAGCGTGAAGTGTCTTGAGGTACTTCATCTCTCTGTCATCAGTATCCGCACTATCAGACACGCCATGTGGGTAGCCATTAAAACCAACGGAAACAATACGGTTGTGCTTAGTGATTACGGCGCCGACTTGAGTTGAAGGATCTTTACTCCAAGAACCGACCAATTCCGCCATTTGATAGAAACGTTTAGCCCATTTTGAAATCATGAAAATTCCTTAACAATTAAATGTGAATGCTTATCTGCCTGACAATACATTATGTTAGACAATATCCATAGAGAACAAAAGCTGAGAGATTGATTTACTTAGGAATTGTAGCGTGTTTGTAATCACTTTATAAGCACTTGGTTTCAATTAACATATTGATACACTTTAGCTAGTTATAATTGATATTCCTCGGACAATGGTAACGAGTGTGTTACGTAAATTTTATGCTGTTCAAATACTAATAAGTGACGGTATAACCATGCGTAAAAAGTTGATCCTTACGGCTCTTGCAAGCTCTCTTATTCTTGCTGGATGTGGGCAAGATGCTCAAAATGCCAAGCAAGCGCCTCTACCTCTCGTAGCTGTACAGGATGTTAGCGTTGTTTCTCACCAGCAAAGTAAGTCGTATATCGGTCGTATTGAAGCCGTTGAAGACACGGCTATCACAGCGCAGGTTTCTGGCTACCTACAAAGCCGTCATTTCAATGAAGGTCAAATGGTTGAAAAGGGTCAATTACTTTACTCGATTGAACCTTCTTCGTTTGAAGCCGAAGTAGCAAGCGCAAAAGCGTCTGTTGCTCAAGCGAACGCGAACCTTAAAAAAGCTGAGCTTGATTTTAATCGTGGTAAAAATCTACTCCCGAAAGGCAGTATCTCTCAATCTGAATTTGATGCATTAACCGCAAACTTGTTAGGTTCTCAAGCTCAGCTTGAAGCAAGCCAAGCACAGCTAAATGCTGCGAATGTTCAACTTTCTCATACCAAAATCATCGCGCCTTTCTCTGGCCGTATTAGTGACACCAAAGTGAGCACAGGTGATCTGGTTTCACCGTCTTCAGGTGTGCTGACGACTTTGGTTAGCCTAGATCCAATCCACGCATCGTTCAGCATCAGTGAGCGTGAGCGTATTGAGCTGGGTATGGATCGCATCGAAGGCGACGGCAGCAGCGACTCTGCAGGTGTTGAAGTTCAGATCATGCTTGAGAACGGTGAAGCGTTCGAACATCTAGGTCAGCTTGACTTCTTAGGCAACCGTATAAACCTCAATACTGGTACGATCGCGATGCGTGCGATTGCCGATAACCCGAATCAGCAACTACTTCCAGGCCAACACGTTCGCGTTGATCTACGTGAGAAACAATCTATTGATGTTGTGACTATTCCTCGTCGCGCAGTGCAAACCGACCTCGAAGGTGACTTCGTGATGGTATTGGTTGAAAGCGAAGCTGAACCTGTTGCTGAGCGCAGAAACATCGAGATGGGTCGTCAGATTGAAGGTGGCGTGATTGTTCATTCTGGATTAGAGAAAAACGACGCGGTCATCACTCAAGGCCTACAGCGTGTGCGTAATGGTATGTCTGTTCGTATTCAAGCTTCTGCTGAACAAGCTGAGTAAGGGGGCTATTTATGTTAAGTCGTTTCTTTATACAAAGGCCTAAATTCGCCCTTGTTATATCCATTATATTAACGCTGGCAGGTGCGATCTCGCTCTCTATTCTGCCTGTGGCTGAATATCCAAAAATTAGCCCACCTTCTGTAAGCGTTATGGCTTACTACACAGGTGCAAGTGCAGAGGTAGTAGAACAAGCGATTGCCGACCCGATAGAGACATCGGTCAACGGGGTAGAAGATATGATCTACATGTCTTCGAAAAGCGCGAACGATGGTTCTTACAACCTTAACGTGACGTTTGATGTTGGTACTGACCCAGATATGGCTCAGGTTAACGTACAAAACCGTGTCGCCCAGATAGAATCCAAACTTCCTCAAGAAGTAAGAATGGTGGGCGTTACGGTTAAGAAGCGTTCGCCTGACCTATTAATGGTATTGAACTTCTATTCGCCAAATGGTGAGTACGACGACCAATTCCTGATCAACTATGTAAACCTGAATATCAAAGACCAGTTAGCACGTGTTTCTGGGATTAGTGAGGTGAACGTATTGGGTGGTGGTGAATACTCGATGCGTGTTTGGCTCGACCCAGAAAAAATGGCCAACTTGAACCTAACGACATCAGATGTCCATGCTGCGTTGGCGGAGCAAAACGTTCAAGTGGCAGCTGGTCGTATAGGCGCTGCGCCTTATGCTAACCCTCAAGAAGTTCAGTTTAACTTGGTGACCAAAGGTCGTCTCGAAACTGCAGATGAGTTTGAGAACGTTGTACTTCGTGCAAGCCAAGATGGCTCAACGGTTTATCTAAAAGATGTTGCCCGTGTTGAACTTGGTAAGAAGTTCTACGATAGTAACGGTAAATATCGTGGTCAAGATGCTTCAATCGTAACGCTGTCACTTCAGTCAGACGCTAACGCGTTGGAAAGTGGTAAAGCGGTAATGACGATGCTGGATAACCTAAGCAAAAACTTCCCTGAAGGCGTTGCTTACGAAGCGAGTTATGACACCACCTTGTTCGTTGCCGAGTCGATTAAAGGCGTAGTGAAAACACTGATCGAAGCTATCTTGCTGGTTATTGCGGTTACTTACCTGTTCTTGGGCAGTGCGCGTGCAACACTGATTCCAGTGGTTGCAATTCCGGTATCGTTGATCGGTACGTTTGCCATCATGCAGATGACAGGCTTTACCATCAACACGGTAACCTTGTTTGGTTTGATATTGGCGATCGGTATCGTAGTAGATGATGCGATTTTGGTTATCGAAAACGTCGACACGACGATGGCTAAAGACCCAACTATCTCACCTCGTAAAGCAACGCTTATCGCGATGAAAGAAGTGACGGGCCCGATTGTTACCTCGACCTTGGTTCTATTAGCGGTATTCATCCCAGTAGCGATGCTGCCAGGCATTACCGGTATTATGTACCGTCAGTTCGCTCTGACTATCTGTATAGCGGTTGTTATCTCGTCGATTAACGCACTGACTTTGTCTCCGGCGCTGTGTTCATTGGTTCTTAAACAAGGGGGGGGTAACTCGGCTCGTTGGTACCAAGCGTTTAACCGCGGTTTGGAATCCGCAACTAACAAGTACGGCCAAATTGCTGGCTTCTTAGTTAAGAAAGGCGTTCTACTGTTCACTTTCTTCGTCGTTGCTTTGGCTGCCGTTACTTACTTCTCGAAAACAACATCAACGGCGTTCGTTCCTCAAGAAGATAAAGGCATTTTGCTAGTTAACGTTCAATTGCCAGATGCTGCGTCTTTGTCGCGTACAGAAGAGGTGACTGAGCAATTACTTGAAATGGTCGAGCAAGAGCCTGGTGTTGATGGTGTTACTTTAGTTAATGGTTATGCTTTCATGACTGGCGCTTCTGCGTCGAATGGTGCGTCGTTATTTATCAAACTGCATGATTGGGATATGCGTAATGCGTTAGATGGCGAGCACTCAGCTCAAGCGATCTCGCAGCGTATTAACGGTCGAGCAGCCACTGAACTTCCTCAAGCTATCGTCTTTGCAATGGGGCCTCCTGCGGTTCCGGGTATGGGTGCTGCTTCTGGTTTCGAATTTGTTCTTGAAGACACATTAGGCCGTAGCCGTACTGATCTGGCGATGGTAATGAATGACTTGATTGCTGAGGCGACAAAACAGCCTGAGATTTCACACACATTCAGTACGTTCCGTGCCAACGTTCCTCACTACTATGTCGACATCGACCGCGAGAAAGCGCAACAATTAGGTATCCCGCTATCGGAAATATTCCAGACTTTACAAGGTAATCTTGGTTCGCTTTACGTGAACGATTTAACCATGTTTGGTAAGAACTTCCGTGTAACCATGCAAGCTGACAGTGAACACCGTAGCAGCATGGATGACCTACAACGATTCCACGTACGCTCTTCTAACGGTGAAATGATTCCGCTAAGTACTTTGGTGACTTACGATCAGATCTTTGAACCTGATGTAGCATGGCGTTACAACATGTACCGCAGTGCGGTGATTCAAGGGCAACCTGCACCGGGTTATTCAAGTGGTGATGCGATTGCAGCAATGGAGCGTGTGGCCGCTGACGTCTTACCTCAGGGTTATCAGTACGAATGGACAGGCATGGCTTACCAAGAAGTACTGGCAGGCAACCAAGCGATCTTTGCGTTCGCACTGGCACTGATCTTCATCTATTTGTTTATGGTGGCTCAGTACGAGAGTTGGACAATACCGATTGCGATTATCTTAGTTGTGCCGGTTGCAACCTTAGGTTCCTTCTTAGCTCTGAACTTGACTGGTACACCGCTAAACCTTTATGCACAAATTGGTTTGGTGCTCTTGATAGCCTTGGCCGCGAAGAACGCAATTTTGATTGTGGAATTCGCAAAAGTCGAGCGTGAAGAGAAAAATACATCAATCGAAGATGCAGCTGTGAAGGGCGGTACGCTACGTTTCCGTGCTGTGAACATGACGTCTTGGTCATTCATACTAGGTATCTTTCCGCTAATCTTCGCTGCGGGCGCAGGTCATGTGAGTCAGAACTCGTTGGGTATTTCACTGATTGGTGGTCTGTTATGTGTGTTACTGGCCGGTACGTTCCTAATTCCTGGCTTCTATGCATTCATACAACGTAAGCGAGAGAAAGCACACGGTGGTAATACCAAGTTAGTTCCGCTTGATGACGAATAGGGAATTTAATTCTCTGTAAACTTATTTTTCGTAAACTAACCCCTCATAAAAACGAAGGCTTAGCATTGTGCTAAGCCTTTTTTTATTCCACTTGTGAATAAAAACGCTTTTTATATACTCAAATCTTTATTGTGTGATGGAGCTAACACTCTAATTTGGGTTTTGTAATAAAATGATGTTTTATTATTAAGCTACTGTTTATTAATAAAATATCATGGTTCAGCTAACGAGTGTATGCTCGAAAATATTTGCACAATAGTGTGAAGTGCTTCAAAATTACGAAGTTATATTGAAATTTTATGTGCATTGAGGTTCTTATGAAAGTCATTGATTTATTTAAACACCGAGGCGATAGCGTGTCTTCGCAACACTCAGAGTTTATGCAATGGATGTCTCCAGCTCTTAGAGATTACTGGGGCGACTTTCTTAATCGTACGCAAAATAGTCATTTCTTTGCGTGGGTTCGTGATCACCACAAACCCGCTGTCAATGAAGATGCACCAGAGATGCCGGTTGAACAGCCGATCTTACTTAAGCCAGAAGCTCAACTTGTGTTTGATGAACTCAATCAGCAGATCGGTGAGGTTATTCATACTGGTGACTGGATCAACGTAAGTCAAGAACGTATTAATCAGTTTGGCCTTGTAACTGAAGATATGCAGTGGATTCATACTGAGCCTTCTAAGGCAGAAACAGACTCTCCGTTCAAAACAACCATCGCACATGGTTTTTTAACGTTGTCTTTGCTTCCACGACTGACTGACAGTGTTGATCCTGATAAATCTCAATTCCCAACAGCTAAGATGGTTGTAAACATTGGTCTTAACCAAGTTCGCTTCCCATACCCTGTAAAGTCGGGCAGTAACGTCCGCGCTAAGAGCAAGTTGACAAAAGTAACGCCAATTAAAAAAGGTTTAGAGATTGAACGCGAAATCCGCGTAGAAATCGAAGGGGTTCGTCGCCCTGGCGCTGTGATCGTTTCCGTGATTCAACTTCACTTCTAAACGAACTCTATAGATTCCAAAAAAAAGAGAGAGCTTAATGCTCTCTCTTTTTTTTCATAAGATAAAACTCACTCACTTATTTAATGCGAGTGTAGCCGTACTCTTCGATAAGGTCTCGCCCTTGCTTTGACTTCACGAACTTGATGAAGTCTTTGCTCTCGTCAGAAACTGAGTCTGTCTTATGCAGCAACAAGAATGGGCGAGCCAATTCATAGCTGTGGTTAGCAATGTTCTTAGATGTTGGCTCTACGCCTTCAAATGTAATTGCTTTAATCGAACGGTCGATCGAACCAACAGAGATAAAACCAATCGCGTGCGGGTTATGGTTAACAATCGTTTTAACCATGCTGTTGCTGTTTACAACCAAGTTATTTGGGTTGATGTCAGACACTAGACGGTCATTAATGATTTTCGTTAAACCAAGCAAGCTTTCGAAGCTGTAGCGGGAACCAGAAGACGCTTCGCGAGTGACAACTGCGATAGGCTGATCTGCGCCACCCACAGCTTTCCAGTTCGTGATTTTGCCTTTGTAGATATCGAACAGCTGCTCACGTGTAACGTTGCTTACAGCGTTTGAGCGGTTAGTTACGACAGCTAGGCCGTCAAAGGCAATTGGAAATACCTTCAACTTCTCGTCTTGTTCGCGGTCGGTTAAATAACGCGAGCTCATACCGATGTCAGAGACACCTTTATTAACCATGGTAATACCTGCTGTAGAACCAATGCCCTGAACCGCAATATAGTTATCAGGGTGAGTCTTGTTGTACTCCTCAGCTAATACATCCATCACTCGTGATACTGAAGTGGAGCCCGAAATGGTGGTTTCTTGTGCAAAAGCAGCATGAGAAGACAGGGCTAAGGATAAAAGAGAGGCAAGCGCGACTCGTAACATAAACAACTCCTAGTTAATAACATTTGCCGCATATGATAGGTCGGTTATATGACACTTTTGTGAAATTCTATACGCTCGATGTATAACTGTTAGCTTGTTGAGTGAGAGCTTTCTGGGTTTTCGAAAGCAGGATTCGTTTCTGGGAGCAGGGCGGGTATTTTGTTTGCGCTTGTTCGCTAAAATGTTTGTTGAGTCCTAAGCTAAGTAGAGGAATTCACTACTTAGAAGTTTCTATGAAGTTACAAGGGGTGTTATGTCCGTCATTCATATCGAACTGAATCGTCTTTTAATTGGGGCTGAGAGGCTCTGTACATCTCGAAATCGCAGTTTACCTGTCGAGCTAGGCAAATCCCTATATGAAGAGTGTGAGGGTGGTGTGCTGTTTTCTCAGGCGCATTATCTGCTCGACTCATCTCATAGCGATTATACAAACGAGATCGCCTGTGTAACTTTTGATGAGTCGTTATCTTGTTGGTTAGTGATGGTGCCACTTGAAGGGGATGTCGAAACCGACTCTGTGAATTGGGGACCTTATCCGTACCTGCCTAAATCGAAGGATCTTGATGCTATTTTAGCGGAAATAGAAAAAGACCCTAAATCGTACTTCTGGTCATAGTCTCTCTGTTTTCACGTTTGCTGGTGGCCTGTTATCAAAGCTAAACCCCTGAACCCCAAAGCCGAATCAATGAGTTTCAAAACTCAACCACTGAATCCAAAAAAACAAATGATCTCATCTCACATCCAAGTGGCTTAATATTGAAGCCACTTGGTTTACACCAGTTCCCAACTAAGACGTTCACGTCAATCTATTGCTTTGTTTGTTTAAACTTGCGGCTTTACACTTTGCAGTTGTGCTTGTGCCACTAACGATCGGAAGTCTTTTGGTGTTTTGCCGTGATATGTTTTAAAGGCCGTGCTGAAGTGAGCGGCACTTTTAAAGCCTGACTCATACGCGATTTGAGTGATCGACTTATCCGATGTTCTTAGCTGAGTGGCCGCATGAGCAATACGTTTTATCTTTAATAAGTTTGAGAACGACAGATCTTCAGCCGATAAGCGACGTTTAAGCGTAGCCGGTGACATTCCCATGTAACTGGCGAGCGTATCCAAAGAGATATTGTTTTCAATGTTTTGCTCGATGTAATGAATGACTCTTTGGGTCACGGTTAACCTTGAAGCTCGAGCAATAATAGCCAATAGAGCAGGGTACTGTTCCACCATCAAAGACAGCAAACTTAAACCTAATTGAGTGAGTGCGTAGTCATTCTGAGAAGAAGAGTTGGCGAGTGACATGATGAGATCTTTCAACTGACAGAGCTCAGTATCTGTTTGATTGAACTTAATGTACTTGTCTGGGATTAGAGCGGATTCTAAATCGCTGAACTGATTAATGAACTTCTGAAAGATAGCCAAATCAAAATCTAAGCAAGTTGCGCTGAATTCGCCATTTTCAGTGTTAACCGTGATGTCTTTAATCTGACCAGAATTGTAAAGGGTGAAATCTCCGGCTTGCAACGAGGGTTGAGTACCATTGGGTAACACAAAAGAAATGCTGCCTTTCGATACCATAAAGATACCGTTTTTAGAGGCAGGATAACGTTCTCGTCTCCTGGGAATGAAGTTTCTGAACTGAGTAACTGTGATTGATGACATAGTGAGCTTCTTTGACGTTGTAAATTGATTGCTTATTGATTGCTTATTGATTGTTTTTTTTAAGTATTGTTTAAGCATGAGACATTTACAAAAAAGGCGCTAATAATTAGCGCCTTTAGAAGTGAACCTTGAAGCTTTTGACCTTGAAAGCCGTAACTTTGAAAGCTGTAGCTGTAGCTGTTAAAGCCTTTAAGCTTCGGTTTCGTTTGTCGTTTCAGGCTCGCTAGGCAAGTCCGCAAATACTTGAGTAGGTTTTGCTACTAAGTTACGGTTTTCCTGATTAACTTCTGAGAGAACTACTTCTAAAACGTCTCCCAGTTTGTATACCATTTCTTTATCGATAGATACAGTACCCATATCACCGTTGCACTCTATTCTTTCTTTATTATTAAGAATGAGAGATCCAGGGATAAATGCAGCAGCACCATTTTCAAGTAAACGTACACGCATACCTGCACGGTTAATATCGAAAATCTCAGCTTGGAAACGAGTTTCTTCTGCTGGAGCATTGGCTAGAGTGCGAGCATACAACCAATCGCCAACATTACGCTCAGCCATGCCGTGGTGACGGCGGTGCAGGGCAAGTTCATCACCGATAGTTTCATCTGGTGTTTGAATCGGCGCTTTACCTAGGATGTGTGCTTTCAGCATACGGTGGTTAATCATGTCGCCGTATTTACGGATTGGAGAAGTCCAAGTTGCGTAAATATCTAAACCCATCGCGTAGTGCGGAGCAGGCTCATTGCTGATCTCGCTGTACGCTTGGAATTTACGAATACGGTTGTCGTAGTAGCTATTGTCTAAAGAGCCTAACCAACGACGTAGAGTAGCAAAACCTTCTAGAGAAACGATTTGCTCTTCAGTGAACGGTGTTTCCGCTTGCGGGTTTACCAGTTCAAGAACGTCAGAGACTTTCTCAGCCTTGAAGCCAGAGTGGCAGTTAAACACACCTTGGTTGAAGCTTTCTTTTAGTACTCGGCCCGCACAGATGTTCGCGCTGATCATTGATTCTTCAACCAGCTTGTTTGCGCTACGACGCATGTCAGCGTGGATAGCGACAACATCGTTATCTTCGCTCAGTTCAAAACGGTAGTCAGGGCGATCTGGGAACACAACAGCATTTGCTGAGCGCCATGCTGAACGCGCTTGAGCAAATTGGTGAAGATCAGAAACAATTGCAGCAATCTCTTCTGATGGTTGCCATTTCTCTGATGTACCTGTCTCTAGCCAGTCTGATACGTTGTCGTAAGCAAGACGAGCATGAGATTTGATGTTTGCAGCGAAGAAGTTAATGTCATCACCGATAACGCCTTCTTTAGATACCGTTACTGTACAGCAAAGTGCAGGACGAACTTCGTTCTCGATCAGTGAACATAGGTTGTCAGCAAGATCTCGAGGCAACATTGGGATGTTGCGACCAGGAAGGTAGATAGTGAAGCCGCGCTCGCGAGCCACTTTATCCATCGCATCATCTGGAGAGATGTAAGCGGTAGGATCTGCAATCGCGATAGTCAGTTCAAAATCACCGTTCTCTTTCTTCTTCGCGTAAAGCGCATCATCCATATCTTTTGTGCTTTCACCATCAATGGTCACAAAAGGGACGTGTGTCATGTCGATACGTTCAAGATCGGCGTCGTCATTGATCTTCCAATCATCGATACCTTCAGGTTCGCTGTTAGGTAGGTCGTTTTGTGCCAGCGTTACCCACCAAGGTGCGATCTTGTCATCAGCATCTGTGATTTTCTCAGAGATCTGAGCCAAGAAGCCATTATCACCTTTTAATGGGTGTTGAACGATATGAGCAACAACCCAGTCACCTTCTTTAAGCGTTTCAGGGTTTAGCCCCTTCATTGCTTTCGCTTTAAGTTGCAGTTTTTTGAGCTGCGGGTGATCAGGAACAACGTTCAATCGGCCTTTGAAAAGCTTAACTCGCGCAATAAAGCGAGTAAGACCTTGTTCTACTAATTCCTCAGGCTCTGCTACTTCGCGCTCTTTCTCTGTGCGAATGATGGCAATCACCTTGTCACCGTGCACACATTTCTTCATGTATGGAGGTGGGATAAAGAAGCTTGTTTTGCTATCAACTTCGAGAAAACCAAAGCCTTTTTCAGTGGCTTTGATAGTACCTTCCTTTTTAGGGAGGGTTTCTTGGATTTGCTGCTTGAGCTGAGCGAGTAGAGGATTATCTTGAAACATCTTACTTTTATCTAACGAGAACAATTGAGCACACTATAATCATTGCGAGGCCCGATTACTACTTAAAGCCGAAGAGAGCGTAAATTAATTGCCCTCTTATTTAACTCTATCAATTTGGTCGAACTCTATCGCCCTGACGAGATATTCATCAAGTTTTGACGATATGATAGCCAGTATTGATATAAAACCGAAAAATATGTGATGTATTTCAATTTTTTCTGGCTTTTTTTATGCATTTAGGGAATAATCCGCCTCCCTTAGACGTCCCTAATGGCTTGAAGTGTTTTATTACTGCTTCGTAACTCTGAATGGAATCAGTATCTGATTGGATCAGTATTGGAATTGATAGAGCTCCCGGGACCTTTTGTTTACTTATATATAGTGGGATCCCAATGTCCGAATCTGTAATTCAATTTAATGAATTAGCCCTAAACGATAACATTCTTTCAGCTCTTGATAGCATGGGTTTCGTTTCTCCGACTCCAATCCAAGCAGCAGCTATTCCTCTTCTTCTTGAAGGCCGTGACGCACTAGGTAAAGCACAGACTGGTACTGGTAAAACAGCAGCATTCTCTCTGCCTTTACTTAACAAAATCAACCTGAACCAACACAAACCACAAGCAATCATCATGGCTCCTACTCGTGAGCTAGCGATTCAAGTTGCTGCGGAAATCAAAAACCTTGGCCGTGATATCAAAGGTCTTAAAGTTATTGAAATCTACGGTGGTGCTTCAATTGTTGACCAAATGCGTGCTCTAAGCCGCGGTGCTCACATTGTTGTTGGTACTCCAGGTCGTGTTAAAGACTTACTAACTCGTGACCGTCTACACCTAGATGAAGCACACACATTTGTTCTTGATGAAGCAGATGAAATGCTGAAAATGGGCTTCGTAGATGACGTTACTTGGATCCTAGAGCAAGCTCCAGAATCTGCACAACGTGTACTTTTCTCTGCAACTATGCCTCCAATGGTTAAGACTATTGTTGACCGTTACCTACGTAACCCGGCTAAAGTTGACGTTGCTGGTACTAACCACACAGTTGATAAAGTAGCGCAGAACTTCTGGGTTGTTAAAGGCGTAGAAAAAGACGAAGCAATGTCTCGTCTTCTAGAAACTGAAGAAACTGACGCGTCAATCGTATTCGTACGTACTCGTCAAGACACTGAGCGTCTAGCTGATTGGCTATCTGCACGTGGCTTCAAAGCTGCTGCACTGCACGGTGATATTCCTCAGTCTCTACGTGAGCGTACTGTTGATCACATCAAACAAGGTGTTATCGACATCCTAGTTGCAACTGACGTTGTAGCTCGTGGTCTTGATGTTCCACGTATCACTCACGTATTCAACTACGACATCCCATTCGATGTTGAATCTTACATCCACCGTATTGGTCGTACTGGCCGTGCTGGACGTAAAGGTAAAGCGATCCTACTAGTTCGCACTAACCAAATTCGTATGCTTCGCACAATCGAGCGCGTAACTAAGTCTCAAATGGAAGAAATCCAACTTCCTCTACGTGACCAAGTTGCTGCTGCACGTGTTGCTAAGCTTGGCGCTGAACTTGAAACTGAGAAAGAAAGCAAAGCACTAGAAAACTTTGCAGGTCTTATCTCTACTCTTCAAGAGTCTCTAGAAGTTGATGCTGCTACTCTAGCTGCAATGCTTCTTAAGCGTCAGCAAGGTAAGAGCCCACTATTCTACGTTGGCGAAGACCCAATGATCGCTGCTATTGAGCGTGATAAGAACCGTCGCAAAGAGCGTCGTGAAGATCGTGACAACGGCCGTGACGGTGGTGGTCGCAACTTCAATACTCAAGATTGGGATACTTACCAACTACAAGTTGGCCGTGAGCAAGGCGTTCAGGTTAAGGACATCGTTGGCGCACTAGCAAACGAACTTGGCCTAACTAAAGGTTCTATCGGTGCTATCAAGCTAGACCAAGGTTCTACTTACGTTCAACTGCCAAAAGCAATGAACTCTGAAACTGCTGGTAAGCTAAGCAAACTTCGCATTCGTCAAAAAGAAGCTGGCGCTGTAGTTGTTGATTTCAATGACTTCCGTGAGCCTCGTCGTGGCGGCGGCGGTCGTGATGGCAACCGTGGTGGCAACCGTGGCGGTCGTGATGGTGGCGGCTACCGTGGTAACCGTGAAGGCGGCAACCGCGAAGGTGGTAACCGTGAAGGCGGTCGTGGTGGATACCGTGGCAACCGTGATGGTGCTCGCGATGGTAACTCTGCTGGCGGACGTGATGGCGAACGTCGTTTCGACCGTAACCGTGGTGGCGATCACCGTGGTAACTTCCGTGGCGAACGTGGCCATGGTAACGGCAATGGCGGTGGTAACCGTGGTCGTCGTCCAGAGCGCAACGAAGGTTAATCAACCTGTCGCTTAGACGCTTTAGTCTAGACACTGAATTTAAAAGTCGAGCGTAATGCTCGGCTTTTTTGTGCCTGCTATTTGAACTTAAGCTTTGGTTGGCTCGATATTCGTAGCTAACTTACTTTAATCAAGCTTTGTCCCTGTAACTATGCTTCGTCCATGAAACTAAGCATCGCGCCTAGAACGAATGTTAGTGCCTAAACTTAGCTGTATCGCGTTCTAAGCCTATACTAAAAGAACGTGCTACAAGATGCTAAAACAAAGAGTGAAGGCTATCTAAGCGACATTACAATGCATTTGTTCGTAGAGTTGTGCTCGAAGGCTATCAAAAGAGATCGGATCACTATTCTCAACTCCCGGGAGCTTTTTGACTCAAGCACTGAGCAATTGAGAAATCGAGCAAAAAGTTATCGGTAATGATAAGCAGACGAAAGGGAAGGGCGGTTGTTTTTTAAGCGAATTACCTGCATTTGTTCGAGTCGCTCTAATTAACTGAATCAAGTTAAAAATAATGTGAGCACTCGTTTGCGTCACCTGTTCATTAATTTTCTTATTCAACTATTTTTTAATTTCGCTCTCGAAATAAATAATTTGATGACTAAGATCAACTTAATTGTGTTCATTTAGTGATTTTTTCAAAACAAAAGTTGAAAGATTCAAAAATTATTGAATAATGAGCTTAACTAAAATTGAAGTAAACACTTCATCCAATTCGTACTGAAACAGGATCCATATCCAATGTCTAATTCGTTTGTTCTGATTATTAACTCGGGTAGTTCATCCCTAAAATTTGCTGTAATCGATTCTGTTTCTGGTGAAGCAGTATTAAGTGGCCTAGGGGAGTGTTTTGGTCTTGAAGATGCTCGTATGAGCTGGAAATATCAAGGCGAGAAAACTGAAATTGCCATTCAAGGCGAAGATAACCACCACAAAATTGCCATTGGCAAATTGGTTGGCCTGATGGAAGATCTAGGCTTCACTGCTGATATCGTGGCTATCGGTCATCGTATCGTTCACGGTGGTGAGAAGTTCACTCAAACCGTTCGTATTACTGAAGAAGTAACGAACGAAATTGAAAGCCTATCTGATCTAGCTCCACTTCATAACCCTGCAGGAGCTGTCGGCATTCGTGCTGCGATTGAAGCTTTCCCTTCTCTACCTCAATTTGCTGTATTTGATACGGCTTTCCACCAAACAATGCCACAACGTGCATTCACTGGTGCAATCGCAAAAGAGCTATACACAGACTTCGGCGTGCGTCGTTACGGTTTCCACGGTACTAGCCACTACTTCGTTAGCCGTGAAGCTGCGAAGATGGTTAACAAGCCTATCGAAAAATCTAGCTTTATCTCTGTTCACCTAGGTAATGGCGCATCTGTATGTGCAATCAAAGACGGTAACAGTGTTGATACTTCAATGGGCTTCACACCACTTTCTGGCCTAATGATGGGCACACGTTGTGGTGACTTAGACCCGGGCATCATCGAGTACCTACTTAAGAAAGGTTGGTCACAAGAGCAAGTCTTCAACTCTCTAAACAAGGAGTCTGGCTTCCTTGGCGTGTCTGGTCTTACGAGCGATGCTCGAGGCATCTTAGAAGCAATGGAAGAGGGCCATGAAGGCGCTAAGCTTGCGTTTGAGGTGTTTACTTACCGCGTATCAAAATACATTGCTTCTTACCTTGCAACGTTAGATTCTTTAGACGGCATCATCTTCACTGGTGGTATCGGCGAGAACTCTCTACCAATTCGTCGTGAAATCCTAAACAACCTTAAGATTCTAGGTTTCGTTGAAGATGTAGAAGGTAACGAATCTGCTCGCTTTGGTGCTGAAGGCATCATCGGTAAGTCTGAAATGCTAAACGCATTAGCAATGGTTATCCCAACTAATGAAGAATTCGTGATTGCTCAACAATCGGTAGAGCTTCTGTAATTTAGCTTAAAACTAAATACTCAAAAGCGAGCCCAAGTGGCTCGCTTTTTTGTTTTTTATGTTGGTTAAATCAGCACGAACGATACTTTCTTCGTCTAGTATACCTTCGAGTCAACGAGGCTAGAGTTAACTCACTTTTGCCCCAAAGTGTGTCAGGACGGGATTGACCCTAGTTTCAAATACCTGCTGTTTGACTTACTTTTCCTCATGCCCAGGGCTCTAACTCTATGGCCAAATTAGCTAATCCACTACACATAAGAATTCTTTGATTGTTGAAAATTTCCCCGTCTTAACCAAATTCGGGTCTCTGTAATTCATATTCTTATCTTATTCAATCATAGACAATCTCCGTGTACTAACTTATTCAACTCATAACCTTTTATCGGAGAACTTATGAAGTCATTTCCCAAATACTTAACTTACGCTTTGTGCACTTCTTTCATGTTGCCAGCAATGGCGGAATCGCCACTAGATTTCCAATTTCCACGAGAATGCCGTTTAACAGAAGCAGGGTATCCTGTTCCATTGTGTGGGCAACCATTAACTAAACACAATGTTGTTTCAAAAGTTGATGGTGAACATCGCCAATACTCAGAGCACTTTATTGCAGGGCAAGAGTCAATCGAGCCTGATGAAATGCGAATAACGACAATTGGCTCTGGCAACCCACCTGTACGTATGGGACAAGCATCTACAAGCTGGTTAGTAGAACTTGGAAATGGTGACAATTTCATCTTTGATGTAGGAGGGGGAACGGTACCAAATCTGTGGAGTCTAGGGTTACCTCATGATTCGCTGGATAAAGTCTTCGTCACTCACTTACACCTAGACCACGTTGGTGGAATATTTAACTTGTGGGACTCAATGGGCTGGGGGCGCAATGTACCTTTAAATGTGTATGGATCTTCTGGTCATACTCCTGAGCTTGGAGTTGCAAGCTTTGTCGAGCATGTTGAAAAGGCAGCGGCTTGGCATGTGCTGAGTAAAACCGGCATCGCCGCAAATGAAGGTATGCAAATCCAAGCCCATGAATTTGATTATTCGAAATTTAGCCTCGAAACGCCGAAACAATTAGTATATTCAGAAAATGATGTGAAAATATACGCGTTCCCGGTTGATCATATTCTGGTTGGCTCAGTGGGTTATCGACTAGAGTGGAATGGTTTATCAATGGCATTTACTGGCGATAGTGAGCCTACAACACATGAAGCTGAAATGGCGAAAGGTGTAGATGTGTTTATCCATGAATTGTTTATTGATGCTCCGACATTCTCAGACAAAAACAATATGCCTATAGAAGTCGCTGAAAATATTGTTCATAAACATACTTCAGCAAGTGAGCTTGGGGAAATATTTACAATTTCTCAGCCTGGTTTAGGGGTAGGAACGCATTTTTTCACTAATGAAGATACCATTGATAGGGCCTTTAAAGGACTTGTCGAGTCATATGGAGGCCCAGTTGCTATTGCACAAGACCTCATGGTCATTAATGTAACTAAAGAGCAAATTGTTACTAGAATGGCACGAACTGATTTGCTGGGTTGGTCTGCACCATCTGAGGCTAGCGAAGTGACATTTGATGAAAAACCCACCGAAGGGATAACGCCTACATGGGTATCTGACACTCGCTTGCAACAATGAGCAATATATTGACTTGAACATGAAAACTTCAAACGCCCGGGATGGGCGTTTTTTATTTACACATCAATAAATTATCGGTGTTAGGCTGCTCAATAGAATCAAAGAACCCTTGTAGGATTTGATGTAAATATTGATTTAAAGGGTAGGTTCTACGTGTTTGTAGATATCCACCAATAATATCAAATCGTTTATGTTCTTCCGCTATTAATGGTAAAGGGTGAACTTCTAAATTGTCGCCTAACTCGGCTACATAACTGCTGGAAAAACAAATCGCGTCTGTTGTTTTTATAATATGTAACGCAGCTTTGAGACTGTGTGTTTTTAGTACTACATTAGCTTGATAGCCTTTTAACTTGTAGATGTCATGCAGCGCACTTTTGTCATAGTTGACACCAGCTAAATAGAGTTGAACAATAGGTAATTCATGAATTCTTTCCCATTCATTTCCTTCTTTTAAAATCGGGTGATTCTTTCTAGCAAGGATACCTGAAGTCACAGTTTTTACATGGTGGCTGTAAATATCTTGAGGGAATGGAAAGTTTGATATTTGTAAAGCATAATCGATTTTTCCATTTAACATATCTTTTAAAGATTGATTTTGCCAGAAGTCTAATTCAACTTTAGCATTTGGTAGCTTAGATAAAAGCAGTTTTATTAATCGTTCTCCGAACACTTCTAATATGTAAGTATTAACGGATATTGACACAGTGCCGTGAAACTGTTCAGGGTCGAAATTACTGAATGAATCAATAACTTTTGCGATAGGGTTGAGCATTTCGATAGTGGCTTCGGAAAGCTGTATTGCCAATTCAGAGGGCTCAATACTGTGAGCTTTTCTTAAAAACAGCTGATCACCAAATGTTTCTTTTAGTTTTGCTACACCACGGCTAACACTAGTTTGCGAGATCCCCAATATTTCAGCCGTTTTGTAAGTATTCCGAGTTTCTACCAACACTTTTAACATTCTAAGTAAGTTCAAATCCATTTTGGTCAGTGCTTTGTCCATTAAACTTCCTTATGTAAGTGAAACATTAACATTTTATAGTAGCCTTATTGAGCGCCATAAAGTAATGATATGAGACAAACTTGCGAGGTGAGCGCCCAAGAAAAAGCCAACTGTGATTTCAGTTGGCTTTGATAACGCTTGTAGCAACCCTTACTTCTGAGTTAATTCTGGGAATTGCCATTCACCATTGATAATTTCAGATTGAGGTTCATACATGCGAACAAGATAATTCCAACCGTCCGTTGTAGGTAAACAATTGACGGTTTTTTCGCTACAGTTTCCAAAGTCGATGGTAATGCTACCGTCATCATTAGATTCAGCCATTAAGTTGTTGAAACTATGCACCCCTAGATCATTTTCTTCTAAAAACCCATTTTTGTTGTATACCGTTATAGACCAAAACGCATTTACAGGAACATCTTTTACTGTCACCTGATAATCGGTATCTCCGTCATTTTTGTTTACAGTTAAAACGTCGTACACGGCATTTTGTACCGGTAACCCCCCCCAGCCAGAGGCGGTGCTCAATACATGATGCACTGGATCAACTTTTTCTTTTAGCCCGAATCCTTTAGAGGCATCTGTGCCTAATAAGGCTAAAGTGTTTAAAGCATCTCGAGCAGACTGTAGCTGTTCAAGATCCCAGTTAGGAAGATCAGGTTTAACCCCAACAAGTGGCGTATCGACAACAATTTTATCTTGTAACTCATTGGCGGCTTTAATATCTTCAGGACTACTACTATCTGCTAGTACTCGGAATGAAATAGCGGCATATCGTGTACCTACGTTTTCTTCAGTTAAAGTATAAGTTCCTGCTTCTGTTTCTGCGAATATAAAATGATCCTGGTTGGTGACTTGCATACTTATATACCGCTCAGCTCCATCGGGTAATGTTATAGTTGCAGGCTCACTTAAGTCGAGAATTACTCCCGAATAAAGCGTATCCAGATTCATTCGAATGATCGCTTGTTGATCTAAGGGGGTGGGTGCTCTCATATGGAATAGTTTTCCGACATCTCCAATGATAGATAATTGAGATCGGATCATAGTATCGCTTTCAGCACGTGCGAAGTTATCAATGTTGACGTTTTCTGTGGCTAACGCAGCCCCGATGCTAAGCGAAGATAGAAAAAGCGCGATAGCAGATAGCTTTAAAGTATTATTAATTTTCATTATAGTTCTCATTGTCATATATATTTGATATCTAAAAGATAATGCGATGGGCAATACCGATAAGCGGGTTATTGGAAGCCGCTCTTGGGTTCAACGATTAAAACGCGTAGGTGTAACTTAAAGTTGCTTCATGTTCGCGGTCTTCGTTATATTTATACAGCAATCGTACGTTTTGATTGTTGTCAAATCGATACCCTACAACTGTTTCAAACTCATACTTTCTAATGGATTGTGTGCCACCATTTTTAAGTTTTAGATCATTAAAGCTGTAGGTATACTGAGGAATAAAGTTAGCCCAAACCTCTGGAGTGAAGTTGTAGACCAGCATTGCTTGTACCATTCCAATTGCGGCTTCGTTTTTAGCGAAATCATTCGTGGTAAACCCGGCTCCTACCATTGGAACAAATAGAGCATTCTCACCCAATGGCAATACTTGTAATCCGTTCACCACTAATGAATGAGAGTCGGCTCCTGCACCTGCAAAATCCGTATCCCAGATGTAATCTAAAAGGATGCCAGAGCCTATGTCGGTATTGGTTGCCGCAGCTCTGATTCGATGTAAGTTCAAATTCTCCTTACCTTCATATTTTGCCAATCCACCCCATTCCTCATTGATTTGAGATGCTAAACCGAAACCAAGTGTTGCTCCTTCTGTACCATAAGCGGCTTCGAAAGATGAGTAGATTACCGTTGGGTCTGAAAAGTTGATGGTGTCTTCAGAGTCTTTTACAGGGTTTTCGGCAGATACCATGGTTGACAAAACAAGCCCAATGGAAATTGCGAGAGTGTTCTTAATGTTCATTTGTTTTCCTCAATCACTTATTGTTGGCAACATGTTATCGGTAAAATAAGAAGCAAAATATGAATTACAGTAAACCGAATTTGGTATTCAAATTCGGTTTACTGTAATTCATATTTTTTATCTGCATGTGCATTTATTGTCTTGTTATCAAACAATTAAAAGACAATTTGAGGACATCATGAATAAACCTTCGTTAAAAGCTTACTTACTCATCAACAGTGTAATATTCACACCTTTGACTCTAGCAGCCCCCGAGAATCAGGATGACTGGGCGTTTTCTATTAATCCATATATGTGGCTAACCGATCACAGGGGCTCCGCAGGGTTTTCAGAGCTTCCGCCCGCTGATATGTCGCCAAAAAACATTGTCGATGATGCTCAATACGGGCTTTCTCTATCAGGGGCAGCAGTTAAAGGCAATCATGGGATTTACGTAGATTACAGTTATAGCGATATTAGAAGCAGTGAGGAAATAGGTCCTGTTCTTGGCGATTTAGATATATATACCACGACAACTCTTTTCACTATGGCATATGGATACGAAGTCTTTCAAAAAGAAAATACAAGTGTTCAACTCCTCGCGGGCACACGTTACACCAATGTAAATTATGACTATCACGGTGATATCCCACTCCTGTCAGGAAATTCAAATGATAGCTGGTTTGACCTTTTACTTGGAGCTCAAGTTCAGCATCAGTTCAACGATTCAAATTTATTTGTGAATGCTAGCGGACAAATTGGTGGAATCAGTTCTGATGGATTCTACGACGTGCAAGCCAACTTAGGTTATCAATTTACACCGGCTATTAGTGGGACTGTAGGTTATCGTCAATTTGATGTCGATTACTCGAATGGGGACTTTGTTTACGACATAAAACAGCAAGGCTGGCAACTCGGTCTCAATTGGGACTTTTAGCACCGCAGTATTGAATAATCTAAATAATATTTGACCTAGGAAATACCATGACAATTAAAAATAATGCTATAGCGGCGGTTGCAATCAGCGCCTCTCTAATAATGACTGGATGCCATCAATCCACCAATAGTGAATCTACTTTAATCGAATCCACAGAAGTACTAGAAATAACGGATGCAGCTCTGGAAGATATTGTGCTTCATTCCTATCAATATGTTGCAATGTATAACGTCAACAATAAATTTGCGTTATCACAGGGGGGATGGAACACTGTACATGCGGATACACAGCTTAAAGATCATACTCTTACAGATATAGCACGACCGAATAACGATACACTTTATGTATTTTCATTGTTAGATTTACGAGATGATGCGGTAATAATTGATGTACCAGCCTTTGATTCAAGCTATGCATCTTTAATGGTAACTGGTTATGATCACTATGTAACAGTGCCCATTTCAGTGACCAAAAATGATTTTCAAGTACCTGAAAAGGTGTTGTTTTATACGGAAAGAACTTCAGGTTATAGCGGAGAACCTGTGGAAGGAATCGATCGTAGTATTAAAGTCGATGGAGACTTCGTGTCCGCCGCTTTTCGTGTGATGCCTCATGCTAATGAGCCGGAAAAATTCACAGAGATTGCAGAGCAGATGCAAGGTATTGCCGTAGTCACACTTAATGAGTATCAAGGCAAGCCCGCTAAACCTGTCGATAGAACACCATTACCAGCGGTGGGGCGAACTGACTCTGATATCTACGCGAACAATTTTCTTGAAGTGATGCAGTTTGTTCTAAACCACACAACATTTGATACTAATGATCCATTAGATCAAGCTTATTTAACTGCGATGAAAAAGCTTGGTTTACAGCCCGGTAAAGCTTTTGATCAAGAAAAATCGATTGAGGTTGATGGCGAACGCTTTAGAGCCGCTGCCGATAAAGTAAGAATGGATATGTTTGCAAGAACGCAAGATCCAGTATTTACAGCTAAACATGGTTTAGATTTGTTTAAAACAAAAGGGGAGATAGATTTACATTTATTGGTTTTGCAATCAGTGATCGGGCCTGTTGGGTTACCTGCTTCAGAAGCCGTATACCCTCCGATTGTTAGTATGGATGGTGAGTCACTAAACGCAAAACATGATTATGTGATTAATATGAGTAAAGATGAGTTGCCGCCAGCAAAAGCCTTTTGGTCAGTGACATTATATGATTCTGAAAATGGTTTCTTTATTCCTAACGATCATATGAAATACAGTGTAGGCAAAAACTCTGGCATGGAATTAAACGCAGAAGGGGGGATTGATATTCACATTAGTGCGGAAAAACCGGCAGATGTGCCCGCTGAAAATTGGCTGCCGATTAACCGTCAAGACGAACGCCTAGACATTATCATGCGTATCTATGATCCAGAGCTAGAAGCATATAAGGAGTACTCTGTACCAAACGCGGAGCGTGTTACAGCGAGTTAAGTAAGCAGGTAAGTGGGCTTCTAAGTAGCCCACATATTGATAGGCCTGATTCAGTTAGACTGGGACAGCCCAGACTCCAATAGACATTTTTCGCCTATTCTGCGTAAGGTTACGGAAACAGAAAAACTTTTGTTTCCAAGAAGTGTAGCGGATGCATGAATTTAGCCACCGGACCAGATTTTTCACAATACAATAAATAACCCATGAAATGCTAATTTAGGAAAGTCGCTAACAAGGTTTTGTCCAGCATCGAGGTAACTCTTCCCCTGACATAAACATCAGTTCGGACTTTTTAAAAATCTCAGGGTCTTGCTGTTCTTCGCCTGCTTGAAACCGACCTTCGATACTGTCTTGAAATAAGTTGGTTAATTTGGTCATTTCAGTTACATCAACGAGGTCACCGCTTTTTTTCTCTTTTAGAAACATTTTTTTGCCCTCAACCTAATTGGTCACCCCTAATTATAATTGCTATTTGGAAAATGAGAGTCTTTTCAATTCCGGCACTTCTTGACTAAGCAGACCCCAGAGCTACGCTTATGATCATCGACAACCCAATCGATGAACAAACTTATCCTCAACAAATAAATGGAGTCGCGATGTCATCTGCCCATATTGCAAACAATCTCAGTGAACTGATTGGCGATACCGATCTTGTTAGAATCAACAGTCTTTCAGAGATATCAGGTTGTGAGATTCTTATTAAGTGTGAACACCAGAACCCGGGAGGTTCGATTAAAGATAGAGCGGCACTTCAGTTGGTTATGGATGCAATAGAAGCCGGTAAGCTTAAGCCGGGAATGACAATCGTTGAAGGTACTGCTGGTAATACGGGAATAGGCCTTGCTCTAGTCGCTAAATCCCTCGGTTACAAAATGTTGGTAGTGATGCCAAAAGGGCAGGCACAAGAGAAAGAGCGCATGATCTCGCTTTATAATGCTGAACTGTTATTGGTCGACCCTTGTCCTTTTGCAAACCCTGAACATTTTTACCACACGGCTAAGCGGATTGGTGTCGAAAATGAGAATTATTGGTGGGCAGATCAGTTTGAAAATCTCAGTAATTATCGAGCGCACTATTTAAATACTGGACCTGAGATCTGGCAGCAAACACAGGGGAATATTGATGCTCTAGTTTCAGTGGTGGGGACTGGTGGAACCATTGCCGGAAACTCACATTATCTATCTGAACAGAAACCCAATCTCGAAACTTGGTTGGTTGACCCAAATGGGTCTGGCATTTATTCGTTTCTCCGTAATGGACATTATCAATCCACAGGAAGCTCGTTCACGGAAGGCATAGGGATCATGCGAACGGTTGAAAACTTCAGGCAGGCAAAAATCAATCGTGCAATCACGCTGCCCGATCAGGATTTGGTGACGATATCCCGCCTTGTTGCGGAACATGACGGTATTCTTCTAGGAAGCAGTTCGTCGTTGAACGTAGCAGGTGCGCTATACGCTGCGGCTAGAATGGGGAAAGGGAAAACCATCGTTACATTTAGCTGTGACCTTGCTGAGCGTTCGTATTCGAAGCTGCACAACGAAGCGTTTCTGAAAGAAAAAGAGATACAGCTTAATAAAGAAAACCTTTCTCAACTATGGGCTCGTTATCAAGCAGAAGATGGCAGCATGGTCGTCAACGTATAGTCGTTCTCAGTGAATACTAGCCAGTGGGATGCCAGCTCTTTCGTTAGCGCTGAACATCCGTTAGCGCTAAACATCCGGTTATAGCCGTTATCACCAAATCCGGCACTATTGCTTGTTATTAGGGTAGTGAATCACATTATGAAATACGGCATTTCCTTCACCGATATTTTTGTAGCCATGGTTTTGGTTAGCATTGAAGCGAACGGCTTGCCCTGCTCGTAACGTATGCCACTCACCATCAAACATCACTTCCATCTCTCCCGAAATGCATAAGATGTGCTCAGTGACACCTGCGTTATGTGGGGCAGATTCATGCTGGTAATCGGGGGCTAGGGTGAGTTCGAATATTTCAAACCCTAGTGCTTCCTCAAAAGGAAACAACAAACTGACGAAAAAACCAATGTTGTATTCCTCATGCCTTAGTTCGTTTGCATCTCTGAATAAACTCGTCAGTTCATTGTTTGAGCTAGCAGCGATAAAACTCGAAAGTGACACTTCGAACCCAGAAGCTATCTGCCAGAGCTTAGCGACTGTCGGGCTGGATTCTCCACGTTCAATTTGTCCTAGCATTGCTTTACTCACGCCAGTTTCTCTCGCTGTTTTGTCTAAGCTCCAGCCTTTTTCTTGGCGAAGGCGTTTCAAGTTAACGCCGACTTTAATTTCTGTTTGCATATTTTCTCTACAAGTTTTTCAAAAATTAGTTGTGCGTTATAGCGCACGAGTGCTAAGTTCAGTCTATGGACGTTATAACGCACGAAGGAAGAAATTAACATGACTAAGCTAAAATTTTCTCACGTCAGTACCGGCTTTATCGCTGTTTTCATTGGTTATGCGAGCGCCGCGGCGATCATTTTCCAAGCGGCAATGAGTGCTGGAGCAACCGAAGAACAAGTGGCGTCATGGTTTTGGGCGGTGGGAATTGGCATGGGCGTAACCACGATACTGCTCTCGTTTCACTACAAGAAGCCTGTGGTTACAGCGTGGTCGACGCCTGGAGCTGCGTTGTTAATCACGTCTCTTGAAGGGCTGACAATGAATCAGGCCGTGGCCGTGTTTTTGTTCAGTTCGATGTTGATCACGTTAGTTGGATTAGCGGGGATATTTGAGAAAGTCCTAAAACAGATTCCAACATCGATTGCCTCTGCGATGCTCGCGGGGATTCTATTGCAATTCGGCTTAGGTTTATTCACGTCGTTAATGGAAGAGGTACAAGTCGTAGCGGTCATGCTCGCTGTATTTATTCTGGCGAAAGCGCGGTTAGGAAATTTACTGATCCCAAGCATTTTCATTATCGCACTGGTCATGTGTGTGGGTTTTGGCAAACTCGATGTCAGTCAGGTGACTATGGGATTAACGACCCCAGTGTTCATCACGCCCGATTTTGAGTTCTTTTCGTTGTTCAGTGTCGGTATCCCATTGTTTATAGTGACGATGGCTTCACAGAACTTACCGGGATTTGCGGTTCTAAAAGCGAACGGATACCAAGTCGATTCATCGAAGATCATTACCACTACGGGGGTGACAGGTTTGATCTTCGCACCATTTGGCGGTTTTGCGTATAACCTTGCTGCGATTACGGGCGCTATTTGCATGGGTCCGAATGCGGATAGTAATCCAAAGACACGTTATCTGGCGGGGATCTGTATGGGCGGGTTTTATTTGTTAGCTGGCGTGATGGGGATGTCATTTGTGTCGCTGTTTAGCGCCGTGCCCTCCGAGATTGTCATTGCGGTTGCTGGCTTAGCGGTGATGCCGACCTTGATGAATTGTTTAGCTGTTTCGATGGCAGACAACCACTATCGAGAGCCTGCGCTGCTTACTTTCTTATTCACTGCTTCTGGTACTAATTTACTGGGAATCGGCAGTGCATTTTGGGGTTTGTGCATCGGGTTGTTTTGTTGCTGGTTACACAATTATAAAGCTAAGTCGCGTGGAGTAGACAAGACTTCGCAAACTTCGTCGTAATGAGATGATCTCCCGGTGAGAGAAGCCTTTAATTTATCAGTCGTCATTATGGTGCCCTGTACTTGGTAAAAATATTCAAATCGAATCAGCCTTAGGTTGTGATTGAGATAGTATTTTGCTACAAAACGCGCATAATCTTGCTATACAACACTTAACGAAGAAATTACCTATGACTACCTTTCAATACTACTTCCACCAACTGCCTTGCTTCGACTGTAAAAAAACAACAGTAAGTACTGATCTTGGTTGGTTAACGCCTGCGATGAAAGAGGATGCTCTCGCTCAACTGACAGCGACTCTTGCGCAAGGTGAGATTACACCTGATCTTTCAGCAAACGTGGTCTGTACTAAAGAGGAAGCTCGTGAGTACCTACTACTAAACTTCTTCGGTTATTCAGAGGAAGAACTAGCAAGCGAAATTGAAGCTGATGATGAGAAAGAAGTCGCGGATGAAATAGCTGAGCTACTGGAAGAAGGCGAAGACACCATCACCTTCGAACATGAAATTGCTCTTCAGTGCTGTGCAGGTTGTGACGTTGTTGAAGACGAGTCAAACTAAACTCTTGTATTAAGGTTATTAAACCAAGTACTTGTAATAAAGTCAGTATGTTCATCATACCCATATGATGTTCAAATGATTAAAGGCGTTAGCGAATTGAAGTTCGCTAACGCCTTTTTTGTATCTCTACTTTTTATCTCTAAGCTGTATTAGATCCTATGATATTTTGCTTTCTATAATGCCTTGCTCACTAAGTTGCGAAAGGATCTCTGCGGTCTTCTCTCTGAATAAATCTCTCAGTAGACGCACAGTAGGGGTGATGGATTGACGACTTGGGCATACTAACCACAACTCTGTAGGTGTTGGTTTAAATTCAGGCATGACTTTAACTACTTCGCCTGAAAGCAGATGAGGGGACATGTCTAGACAAGATTTTATTGCCACTCCTTTACCCGCGATACACCAACGTCTTACAAGGTCAGCGTCGTTCGAAGCGCGGTTCCCTTTTAGTTTCACTTTATGATCTTGAGTGCCATCGTTGAATATCCACTCGTCTTGCAATATGTCATGAAGTTGGTAGAGCAAACCATTATGTTGAGTTAAGTCACTCGGGCGTTTTGGTGTTCCCATTTCAGCCAAGTATTCAGAGGCCGCACACAATATTCTGGGTACATCGCAGATTTTAAAGCCATACATGTTGGCATCTGTCGGGGAGCCATAACGCAGTGCCATATCAACAGAATCACGGTAAAAATCGATATTGCTATCGCTGATGCTAGTACGTAGTGCGGCGTTAGGGTATTCCAGTAAAAATTCATCAAGCCAAGGTGTGATTAAGTTTCGTCCTAGATCCGATGAAAGCGCGATACGAATTTCACCGTCAACAATACCAAGCTCTTCTCGCATGTTGAGCTTCGCTTGCTCCAACATTTTTAAGGCTTGTTCACACTCAGGTAAATAGCGTTCGCCTGCTGAAGAGAGCCTTAGGTGGCGCGTGGTCCTGACAAACAATTCAGCGCCTAACGCGGCCTCAACACGTTTCACGGCAGCGCTTGCGGTGGCAGTACGCATATCAAGGTTGGTGGCTGCTGCGGTGATACTGCGAAACTCCGCCACTTTCAAAATGACCTGTAAGTCTTCAAGAAGCATGTTATCTACCTGTATTGAATTATGTTCTAAATATGGGGTTGGGATATTTCCCGATCACAATCTGCAAATGGGTTATCTCTACTTATCGCTTCTAAGTTAGCTTCAAACACTTAATTGTCAAAATTAATTTGATAATAATTCAAATGTGAAGCTGTTTTTCATTAGTAATTTTCTCACTATCATTTCCCCTATCGACAACGTAGCGCAGTACACACCGTATGGACGAAGCCTACGATCTAGGGGGATAAGATGACTAAGACAATCACAATGGGTGTAACGGATTTGTCGTTCCACCGTACGACCGCTTCATTGGTTGCCAATGTATTGAAGACCATGGGTTTTGAGGTAGAGCGCATTTTCTCTCCACATCAGGAGAACTTTGAAAAGCTGAAAACAGGCCAAGTGGATATGCTTTCTTCTGCGTGGCTGCCATCAAGTCACGGCATCTACAAAGCGGGCGTTGAAGAAGTTGAACCGCTTATCGAGCTTGGGCTTCATTATGAACCTTATGCTTTGTGGGGCGTACCAGACTATGTGCCTGAAGAGGCGGTTTCTGAAATCTCTGATTTATTAAAGGCCGAAGTGATCGAGAAAATGAACTCGACCATCCAGGGTATCAACCCCGGTGCTGGTATCACACGCTTCTCTATCCAGATGATGAAAGACTATGGCCTGAGCGATGCTGGTTACCAGTTCTTTCCTGGCAGTGAAGACGATTGTTTCAGTGCCTTTGAAAGTGCGGTCGCAAACAAAGAGTGGGTGGTAGTGCCACTGTGGAAACCTCAGTTTTTGCACCATCGTTACGATATTCGAGAACTTAAAGAGCCTAAAGGCTTACTCGGAATCGTTGACAGAGCGGTACTGCTTTTAAGAGATGACAAGAAGCACTTGTTTAACGAAGAGCAGATTCAGAAGTTGGATTCCCTATCCTTCTCGAATGACATTATCGCCGAGCTGGATTACAAAGTTTGCCGTGAAGGTAAACCACAAGATCAAGTCACACATGATTGGTTGATTGAGAAAGGCCTGATTTAACCTCTCAGCCCTTGGCAATGCAGTTAGATGTCTGCATTACCCAGATAGCGGCAATACCATTATCAAAAATTATTTGAGAATTATTCAAATATTAGGCGGTTTATCTAGAGTGAAAATTGACTAAGATTAACTCGTCTAATTCAAGGAGAAAGCACAATGTCACTACCATCAAAAATGAAAGCTATCGGATTTACTCAATCACTTGCGATTACAGAGCAAGACAGTTTATTTGAGTTTGAAACGAGTCTGCCAGAACTAAAAAATAATGACTTGCTGGTAAAAGTGAGTGCGACTTCTATTAACCCTGCTGACGCAAAAATTCGTATTCGTAGTGCCAAAGACAAAACACTCGAACCACCAAAAGTGTTGGGTTATGACGCAGTCGGTGAAGTTGTTGGCAAAGGCGCTGACGTTGAAGGCTTCGAAGTCGGTGACCGTGTGTACTATGCGGGTGATGTAACACGTATGGGGGCTAACGCAGAATACCAAGCTGTGGACTACCGTATTACCGCTAAAGCGCCTACGAGTCTTTCTGATGAAGCTGCAGCCGTTATGCCACTAGCAACACTTACCGCTTGGGAAGCATTGTTCGACCGCTTGCGTGTTCGCCCTGAAGAGAAAAAGTCTATCCTGATCATTGGTGGAGCTGGCGGTGTTGGTTCAATTACGATTCAACTGGCTAAGCAACTGACCAACCTAAATGTTATCGCAACAGCTTCAAGACCTGAAACTGAACAGTGGGTAAGAGATATGGGGGCGGACTATGTGGTGAACCACCGTAACCTTGTCGAGTCTGTGCGAGAGCAAGGCATTCAACATGTCGACTACATCTTCAATGTTGCTGATACAAAAGGGCACTGGGATGCGATGGTTGAGCTGATTGCACCACAAGGCCTGATCAGTTCGATTGTAGAGTTCGATGGCGGGATTGACTTATCAGCGCTGCAAGGCAAATCAGCAGGCTTTATTTGGGAACTGATGTTTACACGTTCACTGTTCAACACCGACGATATCCAGAAGCAGCAAGACATCCTATTCCAAGCCGCGAATCTGATTGATGCGGGTCGTATTAAATCGACGCTGACCACGACCTTAAATAGCTTTAGTGTGGATACAATTAAAGATGCACACCAACGTATTGAAAGCAGTGCTTCTATTGGTAAAACAGCCATCAAATACTAATCGTTGACGGTTTAAATAGAAGAAGCCCTTGATATCTTGTTGTTAGTCAAAAAGGTATCAAGGGCTTTTGTTTGTTTTCGGTTTAGTCAGCTTCTGGTGATGGGATAGGTTGCGATGTTTTGAATTGAAGCTGTATTAGGTCTAGCTCAAAAGGCGAGGGCTGTTTGTCTGCAATCAAAAAGCCAATTTGCTTGATGTCTTGTGCCTTAAGTTCCGGGGCATCGCTCAGTAGCCGACCTCTGAACACCGCTTGAAAATCATTGAAGTGGAAGACCTTGTTTAGCTGCTCTCCCTTTATGGTATCGAAATCGTGTTTGTATTGAACTCGATTACCCTCCTTCCAAGTGGTGAACCTCAGTTGGTAGGTGCGACCATCACCAACGAATATCAGCTCTGCACTATCTATTTCATGGGCAGGTGATTCAATGGAGCGCTTTACAGAACTGAAACCACCATTATTTTCTAACGAGAGCTCTCCCCTAAATCGACTCATGTTATTAAGATAAATGAGCTCGCCTGTTGAGATGCCGCCCATTACATCGTCGTTAGTCACTGTCCCGTTTTGATGCTCACTCGCTTGTGTAAAGTCGATCATGTTTGTCCCTGTTGCATCTGCCTTAAGACTTAACGAATGTAGGCTGAGTAGAAGGAGTAAAGGTGTCGTTAACCTAAGGTGTAACCGCGTTTTACAATGGGTTCCGTTCATGAATTTCTCTACTCTTTCCCTGTAGACTATGCGTTATTTAGTCGATAGCGATGGGTAACTTATGAAGAAGGTTCAGTTTCAAGCATAGCGAAACAACGCTTGATGAAGTCTTCATAGTTCGATGCTTTGTCGTACTCGATCTTCAATGAGCCGTGGAACATTAGGGTCACGGTAACGTCTCTGTAGCTTAACCAACAGGTGTAACCGTCGTAATCGTGCCACGCTACCATCTCGCCCAATTGATATTTACTATCCATCTGCTTACCAGAGGAGCGAATGCTATCGAACACTCTGAGAAACTCTAAAATGGTGATTCTGTTATCCATGTACCACTCCCGCTGCGCAGTCGATGAAAAATGCTAAGTGCTTGTATTTGAATTAACTACGGTTTGGTTCTGCATTACGATCACTGTGGGGAGTCGGTTATTCAATCACTGCAGCTGTTTTGCAAAAGGGCTAAGATAAACAGATGAAAGGAGTTAGTAGACTTGAGTTTACTAACGCCTTTTTATTGAGTGCCTTTTATATCTAGTGTCTTTAGCTGGCTCTATGGAGTTTTAATTCAAACTATCAGTTAGAAATCATAGAGCACAGCGGATGCCTAGAAGTAATGAAACACCGGAGGTTCATGCATTAAGAAGTTTTGATGCGAGATGTTCCAAGCATAAGCGCCTGCTAGAGTGAACACCACATAGTCACCGATGTCGACTTGCTCGATATGTTGATTTCGTGCCAGAACATCTTTTGGCGTACAAAGCTGTCCAACCAACGTGGCTGTGGCATGGTTTATCGGATGTGAAATAGTGGGTTGCTGATTACTTTTCACGATTGTAAAAGGGTGGTCATGGCTTTGCGCTGCCGGAGTACGGAAATGATGCGTGCCACCACGGGCAATCACAAAATGCTCGCCAAGATTTTGCTTAATATCCAAGACCTCCATTACGTAATAGCCACAAGGTGCAGAGATGTAGCGGCCACATTCAAAACGCAGCTTCCAATCTTGTAAATGTTCCTTGGAAATCAGGAACTCCAATTTGTCGCAAAACTCCATCCAAGGAAAATGTTGTTTAGGGTTTTGGTAATTGATCCCCATGCCACCACCGAGGTTGATGATCAACTCATCGAGTGAGAACGTTTTTTGCCACTCTTTGACCACTTGGAAATAGCGTTGCATCAAGGCGAGGTGGCGATCAACGTCGAGTTGATGTGACATCAAATGGAAGTGAAAGCCTTTCAACTTTATTAAGGGGAAATCGCGTAGGTACATCAAGGCATTACTTAACTCACTCTCATCTAGGCCAAACGGGGTTGGCTTTCCTCCCATGGCTAATTTGCTAAGTGTGATGTCACCAATGTCTATGTTCATACGCAGGAAGATCGAAGCAGGTCGATTCAACTTTTGTGTTAAAGAACCAATGCGTTGTAATTCGGTGAGGCTCTCTACATGAATCGCATCAACATCGAGTTCAATTGCTTGCTCTAGCTCACTGGGCATTTTCCCCGGGCCACCAAAGATCAGTGGTTTGTCGAGTTGTTGTTGGTGGAGGTGTGTAAGCTCACCGCCTGATGCCGCTTCAAAACCATCAACATAAGGGGCTAAAGTGCGCAGTATTGGCGCAGAAGGATTTGCTTTCGCGGCATAAAATAGTTCGACGTTTTTTGGCAATACATGGCGCATCTGCTTAATGTGCAGCTCCAACGCATCGAGGTCATAAAGATAAGCACATAATGGTTGAGTTTGTTGCTTGGCCAATTGCTGTATTTCTTGATGGATAGAGGCAGAAAGTTGAGGAGAATTAAGCATGGTGAACTCCTTTTGAATGAGTTGGCCACGGTGCTGCAACTTGGGTGTAACCGGACTCTTTATCGGCATTTTGCATCAAACGTGTTGTGAAGTTATTTTTGCTTGGGAAATGACCATCGTTGAGCAATGCCATTAGCTCAGGTTGCTGACCATTGATCGACTGCCAGCGGACGATAGCGTCTTTTAAAGTTCCCCATAACGAGCTCTCAAGTGCCGAATTACCCTCAGCGATAAAGAAAATGGCCTCACTGATATTGTTTATGAAGGTGCAATAGCCAATACGGTTCCAACCTTGCTCACGGCTGTAGTACACCGATTGACGAGCATGTTCTGAAAGTTGCTGAAGTGTTTCTGATGGCCAAAACTCGCGTAGTAGCTTGGTACCTTCTAAGTCTCGAATCCATACACAGCAAGGCATGCCTTTTTCAAATCCAATCAACGTATTTTGTAAATGAGGTTCAAACGCAACCCCATGTTTGAAGTAGTAGTTAAAGACGCCTGGAATCAAACAATGCAGATAGCGCTCAAACCACAGCGTGGCGATATTTTCATATTGGGATTGTGTTGTTTGGGCTTTTTGTTTGAGTTGAGTGGCGATGCAACTGTTCCCGTCTGTATCGTAAGCAAAGAGGGCACCCGCTAACGTTGGTTGCAAAATATCGGTTTCGCTTAAGGTGAAATTCTCTCTATACAAAATACCAAACGACTCTCGAGCCTTAATAACATCCGCATATTCTTGTTCAGCCATAGATTCTAGATTCAATGTGGTTGCGTAAGGTTCTGTCATTACTTTGAATATTGGATTACGTAACTGTTCACTCTCTTTGATGGGATGCAGAATCGAGGTTAATTGAACGGCACTATCGAGCTCATACCATGCGTTTTTACGTACGCAGTTAGTTAAACGTACATTGATAGAGAACTTAGCAAACCAATCCATATCTGGGTGGTACAGAGTGCGCACGGATGAAGTGGGTAATAGTTTTTTATCACCTAATCCAAGCGGGATGATTTTGCCTTGTTCAATGGCCGTTTTGACCACTGGGTTTTGCAAAAGTGTGTAAACTTCCCAAGGGTGACAAGGGTAAAGCATGGTACCTGCTGAATTGTTTTCATCAGGTGCAAGTTGTTCAAGCATGGTAGTTGGTGAGGTACGGTCATCTGAACTCAAGACGTCGAGCAACGTAGTGTCGACCTTAAACCAATACAGGGGAACCTTAGCGCCAACCTCAGGGGAACACGCGAGCAGATCATCGATACTGACACCTGAACGACTCTTTGGCGTTGGATGAAAAGTATGTCCCCAAAGTAACGATTGCTCTGATGCGATAAACGCGTTGTGATGCTGAGGTGAGTTGTCTGAGTTTAGGAACTGCTCGGTAATCAACAAACTGTTTTCCATTTGCTCGAGCAACTCGTGATTGAATGGAATCGTCAGCATTTCTTTTAGGTAACTGAGTAGAAGCGTCAGGGCTTGAGTTGCGTCCAATTTGCACCAAGCTGCACCGGGCATTTTAGCCCAAGGTGTATCACTGAGCTTCACTTTCCCCAGTTTACTGGTGTACTCAACGGGTAAAACCATCAGACCATTTTTCTGAGGTTGATCTTGGTGAGGTAGGTGAATGGCCACGCGTTGGTGAGCGTTGTAGTTTCTTTTCAAAGTTTGAGGAAGAGAGGCCGAACTGTAGCACCAATTAACCTGTTTCTTTGGTATCGCGTATTCACGTAAGTAACAGTTCACCACGCCCATGATGGTATTGAGTTGGGCTTTTTCTCGGTTTAGCAGTACTTTTTTACGATTTTGAAGAACTTGGTCTTCATCGGAATATTCACTTGGAGATAATTGAGTCTGTAACATGTTGATGTCCAAATTTTGAATGGATGATCAGCGCGATAGCAGCAATGCCACTGACCAACATAGAAAGTATGAAAGGAACCTCAAGCCAGCCCTGGCTTGATATAAAAGAAGCGCTCAATCCAGCCGCAACGCCACCCCATTTAGACATAGCATCAAAGCGCGAAAATACTTTGCCGCTTTGTCGTCGATCAATTTGGTTTGCTAACGCTTGATGCAAGCCGTGATAACAGCAAACCATGCCAAGTCCGAAAACAATACGAGCAATAATCAACACTTCTTGATAAGGAGTGAGATGCATTGCTGCACTGAGTGAAAGCAAACCAAAGCCTAGCCATAAGGTACGCTGCGTTTGATTGCGTTCAAGCTGGTGGCGATCAACCCATTCTGAGAACAGATGAACTTTTCCTGCAAAGATCAGATAAATACCATGTGGGAGGGCATATAAAAAACCAATCCACGCTTGGCTTGTCACGCCATATTGCTGCACATAAGGCGAGAAATAGGGGAACGTGACGACCATGGCGAAAGCAAAGCTGAACTGCGCGCCAAACACCCAATAAAGCGTATTTAACGAATTGGTTTGGCTGCTTTGAGCTTTATTCGACGACTGATTTTTTACAATCCCCTTCGATTTCGCTAAGTCATCAATGGGTAATGTTAAGGTGATCAATAGCGCGAATAGCGGCAAAGCGGACAGCCACAGATACGCGTTCAGCGGGTTTGTTTCTGATAAGCTCCAGCCAAGCCCAATCGGAGCAATAATTAGCGCCAGACGGGCAGAAAGCTGAGTTTTATTAAGTGACTTACCGAGTGCTTTCGCATCGTTGATTTGACTGGATAAGTAGCTGTTTGAGGCGGCCATGGTGCCACCAAAGGTTCCTTGAATGATAAGACCAAACACAAACATTGCGAGGTTATCGGCTAAGCCACACAGCGCGAAGCCTGCTGCAAGCCCGAGTTGAGCACGCAATAGAGATCGACGTCTGCCATATTTATCAGCAAACTGACCCCAAAAGCGCGCCGCAACGGCAGTGCAAAAGGTCGGCAAAATAAACAGTACCCCCGCCCAATCCGAAGTAATGCTTGCATCCAGTGTTGGCAATACCATCGGCAAAAACAGCGGCATTCCTAAGGCTGCAAACGCGGCGATAAAGTGGCTTAAAAGCACGCAATAGATGAGTTTGGTCATGATGGGTTAACTCACGCTCTGCTTGATGTTTTCAAGGTAAGCGTGTTGTGCTTCTTCGCTGGTTAGCCATAAAAAGTTCGGTGCTGACAAGCCATAAAATTTATTGATATCGCTTGCGCCAGATGCCTCTTTAGACAACAAGCTCCCCGAGCTCAATAGATACTTAGCGTATAGGTTGGGTGATTCAAACAACATCTCGTTTGCGAGCTTGGTGTTGTGTCCTTGTTCATCCAACTGGTTAAGTTGTTGGGAGAGGCTATTGGCGACCACTTCATACAAATAAGCTGACGTGGCGATTCCTTTCGTCGCCATTGCTTCGACAATCGCGGCAATGTCTAACTGCAAAGTAATCGTGGTAAACATCTGACCAAGAGCAAGCTCGTTATCTACAGTGATACGTTGATCTAAAAGCTGCGCACATTTTACAGGCGATTGTTGTTCAAAGGTTTGGAAACGTTCTGGCCAAATACGCGCTGCATCGTTGTCTTTCATGGCTAAGGTCATCTTACCTTGCTCATCGAATGCAATGATGGCGTTTTGTTGGTTGGACTCCAAAGCGATACCGTAACGAATCCACAATGTAAGGTGCACTTTGCAAAGTAGATCAACGTAATCTTTAAACCAAGTCAGTGTATCTTGTTGATAATACTGTTCGGCGAGGTGTTCCAAGAACAAGCGTCCATCAGGCATTGGGCTGGCAAGGGCAGCAACAGGTACTAGTGCTTTGTCTTGGAAGTAACTCTGCGGGTATTCGCGCACAATGTAAGCAAAGGTTTTATCGTCTCCAACATGGCCGCCATGTTTCTCATAACAATGGAAAAACGTGCCATGTAAGTCTTTATCTGTTTGCTCTAAGTGCGTCAACAAACGCTCAAACCAATGCCCATTATAGAGCGTAGATGGTTTGATTAGGCGAATGTTTTTAGTACCCAAAGATCGCATGATCAGCGGCACCTTGATATGGACCTGTGGTGTTGTGTTCACGACCACAGTGCGCACTGACAGGGTTGGAGTTACCTCAAGATACGCAACCGGTGCTTCAATGACACCGTCAGGAATGCCATCAAGACTTCTTAGTGTTAATGGGTGTGCGGGGAATAACTCATGGCTAAGAGCAAAGTCGGCGGGCAGACCCACTTGCTCCATCGTTGGCCAACATTCAGGTGGTGGACTGGTCAATGTAACGAGTGACTTCTCGATTGCGAGCCAACGAAGTTCAAAGCTTTGTGCAAATTCTGGCGCGAATTGCTCTAGGTCGTGATCGCTTAAACCGAACTTAGCACGTGCTGTCGGGTAGTAAGGGTGGTCAAGATAGGATGCGATTTGATCGGCACGTAATAGCTTTTTCTCCCAACGTTCTAGTTGAGAAATCGGCTGCATGAGTGATTCGGATTGCTGACTGAAGGCGCTGTCACACAATCCTTTGTGTTTTTCTGCGCATTTGAGTTCTTGCAAATAACCATCTAATAACGAATGCGAGCTTTCGTGAGCACTTGCTTTCAATAATTCAATCCAATCTTGATAGTACTGCTGGCTTTCAACGACACCATTTCTCTCGATGAACCAACCATCACCTTCCGAGCCATCTGGTTGGCCGTATACCCAACGCTGCATGTAATAGCTGGGAGTAACGGGCAGGTAGAGTGTAAAGTCTGAACCCGCAAAAATAGCCCAAATTTGATTACGAGGATAAGAAGATAACTTGAGTGCACTCGGGAGCTGAGACTCAAATCGGCTTTGAGAAACTAATCCGAACAAATCTTCACGCAAGCAAGTATCGATTAGTCGCTGAGTGAGGTATAACGCGTTTTCATTCATGCTGTTACCTCGTTTGTTGCTGTTAGATTGAAGCGAGAGATTGCCTGTTGTAGCGCGGGTTCTAGTGTTCGACCAGAAGGAGAAACGACCGAAATTCTCGCTAAGTAATCCTTGTTGGAATAGCTTTGTTGGAACGTATCACCAACCTTTTTAAGCACTTGCTGCTGAATGACAATATCGCCCTCTTGGTGAATGAAAGAGGTTGATGACCCTTCAATTAAACCGCTTTGTTTGGCCACTACATAGTGCACAAGGGCACTGCCATCAATACGAAATGTAGGATCAAGCTTGTGACCCAAGTGAAGGCTTAAGATGGTATTGAACCAACTCCCGCCACAGAGCTTATCAAGCAAAAATTCTCGTCCATCACCAATACTTCGATAGTTGATTTCGACCAGTACAGGCCCCGAATCTGTGATGATGAATTCGCTATGACAGACACCAAACCCCACCCCGAATTCTTGAAGCTGACGTATACATTCATCACGGTAGTGAACGCTGTTAACACCATTCCAACTCGCCGCTGTTTCGATGAAGTAGGGTGGTGCTGAGAGCTCTACATCAAACCCACCAAGCGCGACCAAATGATCCCCGTCGCCAATGGTTTCGACAGTAATCAATGGGCCTTGCAAAAACGCCTCAACCAAGATGGGAGTAGTAGGGTGCCTTTGCCAAAACGTATCGCAATAGTTATCCAGCTCAGCCGCAGAATCGCAGCGCTGCACGTCTAAACTAGCCACGCCTTCCTTGGGCTTCGCAACAACAGGAAAATCGAAATCGAATACAGGATCGCTCTCTCGACTTAACAAAACACTTCGAGTATTAGGTAACGATTTTTCGTTGAGAACCTGACGAGTTAAGTATTTGTTTTTCGCCTTAATCGTCACGTTCCAATCTTTAGCGGGTAAACCAAAGAACTGTGCACAGATTGCGGTTGAGGTTTGTAGGTAGTCGCTGTTGCTGAACACAGCATGAGGTTCTAGATCTTGCTCTGTGATGATTTCGATGAGTTCAAGAGGGTTGAACACATCGCACTCTAGAATTTCATCTGGATTGAAGCGGTCATCTTCATTCGCCAGTTTTAAGTGGTTGAGCTTTTGGTCTGTGACTAAAACGACGTGGTGACCCATCGCTTTTGCTGTCGGCACGAAGCCATGAGTGACTGCGTCATTCACGACATGACTCACGATAATAATCGTAGATTTCATGGGGCTTTCCTAATTTTCTAACGTTGTTGTTACCTACTCACACATGACTTCCAAGCGGTCTCTTTCAAGGTTTAAGGAAAGAGTGTTTTGTTATAGCTTTGTTTTTATTGATTATTTTATCATTACGCTTATTGCATAAGGGAAACAAATATAGATCATAAAATTTATATTGCAAACACAAATGATATTTGTTTTCATTCGCACTACTGTGATTTTATAAACTAAAACGGAATTAGAAAATGAACATGAGATTGACCTTGTCCCCTCTTGCTTTGGCAATTGGCGGAGCCTTGGCGGCGGTGGCTGGTGTGTCAACTGCAGTGGCGGAAGAACAAGCTACTGTAGATGAAACAGTGCAAATTATTGGCCATCAATACGAAGGTTATGCAGAGCATATGCCTCAGTCAGGAACCAAAACGGATGTCGAGTGGTTAGATGTGCCACAAGCGGTATCGGTTGTTACAAAGACAGAAATGGAAGACCGTGGCGCGGTACGTTTAGTGGATGCACTTGATGGTGTCGCAGGGGTTAACAATACCCTGGGTGAGGGAAGCCGAGACCAATTTGTGATTCGTGGTTTTGATGCACTCAACGATATCTACCGTGATGGTATGCGTGATGACGGGACTATGCAATCGTACCGAAGCCTAGCGAATGTCGAACGTGTCGAAGTGGTAAAAGGCCCTGCGGGCGCACTTTATGGCCGAGGCTCCGCGGGCGGTATCATTAACTTGGTCACTAAGCGAGCTAACGGTGATAACTTCACCAACGTAAATGGCAGTGTTGGCAGCAACAATTTGTTTGTTGGTCAAGTTGATAGTTCGATGGCGTTTACTGACAAGGTCAGTGGTCGTATCAACGTGGAAAGTCGACAGTCTGATTCCTATGTAGACCATGTCGACTCTAATGATTTCTTTATTGCGCCAACAATTCGAGTGATGCCTTCTGATGGACACATTATTGATCTCGATGTCGAATATGCTCACCAAGAGTTGGTGCCATATCGTGGTGTTCCATCAAAGAATGGTAAGCCTGTCGACGTCTCTGAAAGCACGTTTTACGGTGGCACGAACGATTATCAAGAGTCGGACAGCATTCGTGTTGGCGTTAATTATGAATGGCTTTTGAATAGCGAATGGGCATGGACAAACCGCGCAGCATACAACCATATCGAACTTGAGCAAAAGGGTACACGCCAAGGGACGGTAACTGGGAATGGAGTATCTCAGAGTGTAAATAACCTCGGTTACGACCCTCGTACCACGACGACTCTTCAATCTGAACTAGTTTGGGAAACGGATTCGAACCAAATGATGATCGGTGCGGATTATAATCAGATCAATATCGACCTAATGCTCGCAAGAGATGAAACCTTACCTCCGAAAGATATCTATAACCCTGTAGCAGGCCCAACGCCTGATCCGGGGTTTAAACCTTCCCGTGATAACACCACAACGACGACAGGTGTTTACATTCAAGACGTTTACACCTTTGGTGATCTTTCAGTGATCGGCAATGTGCGTTACGACTCGATGGAGCTTGAACAGCAAAAAGCGGGCTCAGCAAAAGAGAATCTAGACGATGACAAAGTGAGCTACCGTGGTGGTTTGGTCTACCGTCTCAACAATGATATGTCAGTGTACGCAAGCTTAGCTCGCTCATGGCAATTGCCTTACTCGGGTATTTATATCAATCCTAAATTGGCTGAATTCTTCCATACGGATCTAAAAGAAGTGGGTGCAAAAGCTTACTTACTAGATAACGCCTTGATGCTTAATGCCGCGGTCTTCCAAATTGATCAAGAGCAACCAGAAACGAATATAGACGGAGACGTTGTTAACAAGATCGAAGCTCGCCACCAAGGTATTGAGCTAGAAGCTCGCGGTCAATTTACTGAGCAGTGGGATATTTCGGTGGGTTATAGCTACCTCGATGCAGAAAACAAAGAGACAGGCAAAAAGCCGAACGATGTGTCTGATCACCTGTTTTCGCTTTGGAGCACTTATCAGCTAGACGATAACTGGCGTTTAGGTGGTGGCGTGAAATACGTAGGTGACCGTTACGCGGGTAATGATGAAGCGGTAGCTCTGGGTGACTACACCACGGTTGACTTGATGGCAGCGTACACCACGGGTCGTCACAAAGTTCAAGCGAACGCTTACAACGTGCTTAATGAGAAATACATTCTGGGTGCAACCAACGGCACGTCTGGTACTAACCAGATTGGTTACGGAGCGCCAGCCGAATTCATGCTCAGCTACGGCTATCAGTTTTAAAAGCTAATTATGTTCTAAGAATGAGTTCATTTCTAAGAGCTCTTTCTACTCTAAAAACGATTGTTTTGTTCGCTACGAATGAGTGAACAGTTGGTCTTATTTTGAGGCCATTTAGCCCATAGGGTCAAAGCGCCGATATAACCGAAAACACGGCCTTTGATCCTAACCTGCCTACTTAGGAGATTTTCATGCCTTACCAGAATTTGGATGGTAAACCCTGTACTCAATCACACCAAAAGTTGCGTCTAAGTACCCTTGCAATGGCCATCGCTTCAGTGACTTCCATGAGCGCATTTGCAGCGTCTGATCCTCAAACAACGACTATGGAAACGGTTGTCGTGACAGGTAGCTTGATCGGTAACTCAGAGCTAGAGGATGTGAAAGAGTATCCGGGAGCGCGTACCGTTCTAACTAACGAACAAATTAAAAAGACTGGCGCACTTTCGATTGATTCGGCCTTCCAAAGTGTACCGGGCATTAAGGTTCAAGACGAAACGGGTACGGGTGTATTGCCTAACATCTCGGTGCGTGGCTTGAAAGCCAGCCGCAGTGGTCATGCTCAATTTCTAATGGACGGTGTGCCACTGACTCTTGCGCCTTATGGTCATACAGGACAATCTATTTTCCCTGCGACTCTGTCGATGCTTGACCGAATTGATATCGTGCGTGGTGGCGCTGCTGTGCAGTATGGGCCAAACAACGTGGGTGGTGTGATTAACTTGGTGACTAAGCCTATTCCACACGAGTGGCAAACGGAAATCAGTAATCGCTTTAGTGTATTCGAGGGTGGCGATACGCCACTTAATGATTTTTACCTGCGCACGGGTGGCTGGTTAACCGATACGCTTGCGCTTCAAGTCGAAGGTAATTTTCTAAAAGGTGAAAGCTTCCGTGAACACTCCGACACCGATGTCAAAAACTTCCAAGCTAAGTTGCAGTGGTTACTGAGTGATACTCAAGAACTACAAGCTTTCGTGCAGCGTTATGATGCCGACACGCAAATGCCGGGCGCTTTATCGCCAGAAGATTACGAGAATGACCGTACCCAATCGAAGCGCCCTTATGATGAGTACCAAGGTAAATCGACACGTTGGAGCTTAAAGTACTTACATGATTTGAATATTGCTGATAGTGCAGAGCTAGAAGTACTGACCTTTGGCCATCGTTCTGAGCGTTTCTTCCAGTGGGGTTACAACAGTACTAAAGGTGTGGAGTGGTCTGATCCGTCGCAGCCATCTACTGATATTCGTACGTCACCACGTGAATTTAAGGTGTATGGGGTAGAGCCGAAACTCGCGATGTATTTTGACGGTAATACCGTGACGCAAAATGTGATTGTGGGTGCGCGCTATGTTAACGAAGACATTGATTACAAGCTCACTCAAACATCAATTTCTAGTGGAGTAACCACAACGCCACGCGATTGGCATTTAGATACTGACGCTTTCGCAGGCTATATCAGCAATGAAATTGGCTTGTTTAATGATGTATTAAAGGTAACACCTGGTATTCGCTATGAATCAATAGATATGGCATTTTACGATCTAGGTAAGGCAGAAAAGACAAATAACAAAGTGACAGAATGGTTGCCTGGTTTAACGGTGGCGTACCATCTAACTGAACAATGGGTAGGTTATACCAATGCTCAGAAATCTTTGCGAGCACCACAAATTGCTTACATCCGTGGTAAAGGTGAAGAGGGCAGTGAACTGGCATGGAGTTATGAGTTGGGTGCTCGCTACAACCAAGATTCAACCAGTTTCAATGTAGCGCTTTACCGAATCGATTTTGAAGATCAGCTTCAATGGCAAAAAGCGACTGAAACTTTCGACAATATTGGTAAAACCCTCCATCAAGGTGTTGAACTCTCTGGTCGTTATATTCCTCAAGCGATGCAAGCTCTGAGTTTAGGCGCTGGCTATAACTACTTAGATGCAACTTTAGAGGAAGAGGGTGCAAACAAAGGTAATCAACTTCCATATACGTCTAAGCATCAATTTAGCTGGGATGCGACTTACGCGTTTAGCAAGGTAGATACGACTTTATCTGGTTACTACTTTAGCGAATCTTATTCTGACAATGCGAATACAAGTGCCGAAGATGCAACGGGCGCGACAGGTAAAGTGCCTGCCTACATGGTCTGGAACTTTAACCTAGGTTCGGATTTGTACAAAGATGAAAACAGTAAGCTGCGCATGAACTTTGCGGTGAACAACCTGTTTGATGAGGACTATTACTTCCGCGGTATTGATACCAGCCCGGTTGGTCGTTATCCAGCACCAGGGCGCTCTTACACTTTGGATCTGAATTATCAGTTCTAATACGTAATTTATTGAAAGTAATAACGAATAAAAGTCGCCAATACTCTTGGCGGCTTTCACGGTTCTAGCGTTTAAGGAAAATTAAATATGGAAAACAGCTCCCGACTCTTGTTTTCGAATCCATTGCAGCTGTCGAACGGACTGCTGTCATTTAATCGGCCGTTTTTATTCAGCAGGATAGCAATAACCTTAGCTTTGCTGATTTTAAGCTTGTTCTCATTCTCCAGTTCAGCACAAACCAGGGTCATACAAGACGAGCAGGGTCAGTTTGAGATAGCGACTACCCCGCAACGTATTGTGGTGTTGGAGTTTTCATTTGTAGATGCACTCGCTGCGGTGGGTGTTTCTCCTGTTGGTGTTGCTGATGACAATGATGCTTCGCGAGTGATTCCGGCGGTACGTGAATTGGTTCAACCATGGGAATCGGTTGGCATGCGTTCTCAGCCTAGCCTAGAAGCCATTGCGGTATTAAAGCCTGATCTAATCATTGCCGATGCAGAGCGTCATCGTACGGTCTATCAAGATCTACAACGCATCGCACCAACTCTGCTGCTCAAAAGCCGTGGTGAGACTTACCAAGAGAATTTGGAGTCTGCGCTCAAGATTGGCATCGCTCTCGACAAGCAATCGTCAATGGAACAACGAATTCAACAACATCAAAACGCCATGGCTGAATTTAAAAGTCATTTCTCGCTCAAACAAACCGTCCAATTCGCTGTCGTGTCGGATAAAGGTATGTGGTTACATAGCCCTGCATCTTACGCAGGGGGCGTGCTGACCACATTAGGCATTGCGAGCCCTATTGTGAAACCAACAGAGAAGGCATATTTACCAACCAGCTTTGAGTTGTTGTTGAAAACCAATCCGGATTGGTTGCTCCTTGGTGCTTACTCTCATCCAAATATTGTTGATGATTGGCAGAAAAATCCGCTATTCAATGTACTTACCTCTGCAAAAAAACAGCAAGTTGTAGAAGTGTCACCAGCACTTTGGTCATTGAACCGAGGCATGTTAGCGGCAGAACAAATGGCGAAAAATCTTGAGCAGATCTTGGATCCATCATGAGTACGATGTTGTTCTCTAAAAGTAAGCGATTCTGGCCAATACTGTCGTGGCGAGTCATATTATTTACGGCATTAGTGTCGTGTTTGGCACTGTCTGGTTACGCGGCCTCTATGACTGGGTGGTCTAATTTCTCTTTAACATTGAGTGACTTGATTCACTACTGGTTTGCGTTTGATGAAAACAATATGACTCATCAAATATTGGCGACGCTAAGAGCACCAAGAGCTTATGCGGGGCTATTGATTGGTGCGAGCTTGGCAGTCGCTGGGTTATTGATGCAAGGTTTGACGCGCAATCCACTCGCGTCTCCGTCGATTCTTGGCATTAACGCTGGCGCAGCCTGTTTTATGGCGTTAGCTGCAATAGGCATACCTGTGGTTAGTGATTTAAACCCAATCCTTAATGCGGTTCTTGGTGCATTGCTAAGCGGCGGTGCCGTGATGCTCCTCGGTGGTTTTTTCTCTGCACGTTCTCATCCGCTACGTTTGGTTCTCGCGGGTATAGCCATTACTGCGTTATTGCTCGGACTGACACGAGCGGCGCTGATTCTTGCTGACGATATGGCCTATAGCGTCTTGCATTGGCTTACTGGCTCACTGTCTAGTGTGGATGATGAACAATGGCGAATGTTGTGGCCGCCCATAATTGTTGGGCTAGGGTTAGCTATTAGCTTGGCGCGTAACCTTAATTTACTGGCGCTTGGTGAGGAGGTTGCGGTTGGGCTAGGCAGCAACATCCGCCTTACGCGATTCATTTGTAGTGTGACCATTGTTTTGCTGGCGGGCGCGAGTGTCGCTATTGCCGGGCCTATTGGCTTTGTCGGATTGTTAATTCCCCACTTAGTTCGTCCTATGGTTGGGCACAATTACCATTTACTGACTCCTATTTCCGCATTGGCAGGCGCAGCATTAGTCTCTTGGTCAGATGCGCTGTCTCGAGCGATTGCTTTCCCGACTGAAACACCCGTTGGTGTTATTACTGCTTTGCTCGGAACACCTTGTTTTATTTTGATTGCGACGAGGAGATCTTAATGCACCATTACACTAAGATAGTTTTGTTATCAGGGATTCTCATATTAGTGGCATCCGCAGGTTTGTTTGTCGGCGCAGCTTCGCTTTCTGTTTCTCAAGTCATCGAACATTTGGTCGCGTTTTCCAGCGACGACTTTGTTATCCATCAGTATCGGCTACCACGTATGTGGCTCGCGATAAGCGTGGGTGCAGGGTTAGGGCTTTCAGGGGTATTAGTGCAAGGCGTGATACGTAATCCGTTAGCATCGCCTGATCTTATGGGTATTAGCGCTGGGGCAGGACTTGCTGCGACAGCGAGTTTAGTTTGGTTCCCCAATGCACCAGTCAGTGTGCTTCCGGTTGTGGCGATGTTCGGTGGGGTATTGGCTGCTGGGCTGGTTTTTGTATTGGCCTGGTGGTCAAGGCCAACACCCGCCAAATTGGCGCTGATTGGTATTGCGGTGAGTGCGTTTCTGGCCAGTTGTATCGACTTCTTGCTAGTCACCAACCCAATAGAGATCAACACGGCCATGGTGTGGCTAACAGGCAGTCTTTGGGGCAGAAATTGGCAGCAAGTCCCGTATATTTGGAGTGCACTGCTCTTGTTGTTACCCATGGCATTATGGCTTGCTTGGCGATTAGATGTGATGGGGCTTGGCGAGGAAAGTGCAACCACATTGGGTACTAAGCCAAAACAGATTCAGGCTCTCGCTTTATTGGCCGCTGTATTGCTTGCCAGTGTTAGCGTTTCTGTTGCGGGAACAATAAGTTTTGTGGGTTTATTGGCACCTCACTTAGCACGCTTGTTGTTTGGACATAATCATAAGTTGTTAATCCCAGCATCTGCACTGGTAGGGGCAATTCTGGTTACAGGCGCTGATGGGTTGGCCAGAGGTCTACAACCACCTATTGAATTGCCAGCAGGCGTTCTCACGTCTGTGATTGGCGCGCCATATTTCATCTTTCTTCTCTATCGTTATCGAGGTTGGTAACTATGCTTAAAACGCAGAATCTTTCCGTCGCGTACGGCAAACAAACGATCATACCGAACCTGTCGGTTTCTATCCCTAAGGGAAAAATCACCGCATTGATAGGACCTAACGGGTGCGGTAAATCCACCTTATTAAAGACGTTAGTAAGAATTAACAAGCCAGTGGCTGGAGAGGTGTTGTTTGAAGACAAACCGCTATCAAGCTACGGCGATAACGCGCTCGCTCGTTCGTTGTCACTTCTTCCGCAAATCTTGGTCAGCCCGGAAGGGATCACGGTCAGAAAATTGGTCGAATATGGCCGTTCGCCCTATGTATCCCATTGGGGAAGGTTAGGACAGGACGATCAAAGGATTGTCGAGCAAGCAATGCGAGATACAGGTGTGCTCGAGTTTGCTGATAAGCCTATTGAGTCATTGTCTGGTGGCCAGCGTCAAAGAGCATGGATTGCGATGGTAATTGCGCAAGATACGGATGTCGTGATGTTGGATGAACCGACCACATACCTTGATATGTCTCACCAGGTGGAATTAATGAACCTGATGCAACAGATGAATGCTAAAGGGAAAACGGTGGTTGTTGTGTTGCATGACCTGAACCAAGCCAGTCGTTATTGCGACCATTTAGTGGTTTTGGAAAAGGGACGCTTAATCGCAGAGGGCTCGCCTGATGAAGTGATGACCGAAACCATGCTCAGTAACGTATTTGATCTCAAAGCGAGCGTGTTTCGAGACCCTATTTCAAATACACCAATGTGTGTCGCGATTTAGGAGGCTATCAGACAGCTGGAAAGGATGGATACTTATTCCTTAATACCTTTGGTTTTTGGTAATAAGTATTCGGAAACTTTATTCCAATGATGCCGATTAAATGGAAGAAGTTCTTTAGTCTAGGGAACAGAGCATCTCTCGATGTAGAGGTGAATCAGTCCAATTCATAATATCTGCGGCTTAACCGCCGCGTATTGCAAAGACGAAACGTGCTAGATGAAAGAAAAGCGAACCTAAGTGGTTCGCTTTTTGTTTTTTATCCGATCTTTCCGCTCAAAACTGATAGTTTTTCCATAACTTCCGTACGGAGTCTTCGGGGTCATTGACCTGTTTCGATGTAACATCAAATTGCATTGTTGGTCGTTCCGATAAGTTGTAAGGAGACCAATCAGCTTTACTTGTCTTGATGAACGTTAGCCATTGATTGTGCATGGCATTAATAAGTTCAACTGGAGGCTGTGAGCCGACAAATGTTTTTGTTTGTTCGTTGTTAGTGGTATTAAACACAAACGGTACGTCAACAAAGTGCGCGGCTCCTAAGTGGCCATCAAACGCTGGTGACATCCAAGAAAAGTTATAATGCCAAACTTTGTTGTCGTTTTTAGTTAACTGTTGAGCAATGTGAAGTGCTGGCATTCTAAACGTAAAATCAGATTGGATGTCGGCAAAAGTGTCTCCAATAGATTTTCCGGTGTCTTTTGTTGAATACACATCAGCAGGGCGACCTTCCAGTGACAAGTCAGACAATAGTAGCGACTTCGTTTGTTCGGTCGTATTGTTTACGGCACCACTTGGTACCAAGTAGAGTCGTGATTCTTGATCTGTGCTACCAACGATGACGGGAATAGAAGGTGAAGCTTTGGCGAGATCTTTCATTGGAGACTCGACAATGATATCCCCATCAACAACGGGTAAGAATGCGGTGCCTCCCCACGACAGCATTCCCCATTTGTCACGATCTTGTATGGTATAGCCCATATCAATAACGTTCTTAACTAATTCAGGAAATGGGACTGTAGATAAACCTTCAACGGTGGCTGGGATATTCAGTTTTTCAGTATAGCTTTGTGTGATTTTATCAGCTTCTTTTTGGGTTAAAAATGCCATTGGAGGGCTTTGCATAATGGCTTTTTGGAATAGGCCTTCGGCTTTTTCGGTACCTAATAAAATGGCAACACTTTCTGCCCCGGCTGATTGACCTGCGACCGTCACTTGGCTAGGGTCTCCACCAAACTCTTCGATGTTATTTTGTACCCATTTAAGAGCCATGATTTGATCAAGAATGCCGCGATTATCCGGTGTGCCTTTAAGGCGCATGAAGCCATCAACGCCTACGCGATAATTGATCGTTACAACGATCACGTTGTTCTTCGCAAAGCTTGTACCATCATAAGCCAACTCTGCAGCGTCTTCTCGGATAAAAGCACCGCCTGGGATCCACACCATGACAGGCAGCTTTTCATTTGATGCCTTGTTGTTGGCAGCAATGGCGTTAGTAGGTGTCCATATGTTCAGAGTAAGATGTTCGGGAGCCCCCACCAAGGTGATGTTTTTAACTCGACTTGGTTGTGGAACGGGTTGACCTGCTTTTGTTGCATCTAATATTCCACTCCAAGTTTCGTATGCTTGTGGAGCTTGAAAACGGCGATCTGCCGTAAAAGGGTTTTTGGCATACGGAACGTCATAAAATGTAGTCACACCATCATGGTTGCTTCCCATAAGTTTACCAGACTCAATAATTGCTACCGTTGAGTTTTCAGCATTTTGAGTCTGGGCAAATAGTGTATTACTTTGAATTAAACCTGCACTAAGGCATGCGACTAGTACCATTGTTTTTTTCATTTCATTCGGCTCGGTATTGGAATAGAAGGTCAGTATAAAACCTAGTTTGAAGTTGATATATATGCTATACGTCAATAGATTGTTGCATAAATCGAACTATTGAGGGTATATGGATAGAATTGTTTCAATGGAAGTTTTCGTTTCTACTGTCGATCTAGGAAGCCTGACGGCAGCATCTGAGGCTTTAGGAATGTCACGATCCATGGCGACTAGGCATATAACCGCGTTGGAAAAGTCTTTAGGTGTATGTTTACTGTATCGCTCAACAAGAAGCTTAGGTATCACTAACGCCGGTCGTGATTTATTGCCTTTCTGCCAGAATATTTTAGAGCAGAATGCCCAACTATATAGCTTAGCCCAAGAACAAAACTCTCAACCTAAAGGAAGGATTTCACTGGTTACTAGCATTTCGTTTGGTCAGGGTTATCTTGCCCAAGCTATTGAACAATTCATGCTTAAGTACCCTGATATTGAAATCGATCTCACGCTGTCGAATCAGTCACTGGATTTGATAAAACATGGAGTTGATATGGCAATCGAGTTGAGCAATGACCTTCCTGAATCTTTAATTGGAAAGAAATTGGCTGATTGTCCATCGGTGGTTTGCGCTTCCCCTCAATATCTAGCAGAGCATGGGGCTCCTTTATCTCCCGAAGATTTACTCGATCACAATTGCTTGATCCACAAACGAATAGGCAATGATTGGCTGTTTGTTTCTAAAGCCGATTCTAAATCTGCTCAGCCTATTAATGTAACGGTCACAAGTAACTATTCTGTAAATGATAGTTCCATACTTCTTAATGCTGCGATTAATGGCAAAGGTATAGCGTGTTTACCTCTGCCTTTTATTGACAATGAAGCACAAGCTGGATCTCTGACTATTCTGCTAACAGACTGTCAAGTGAACCCTGTTGGCATATGGGCGCTGTATCCCTCAAGACAATACCAGCCTAAGTTACATCGATACTTGTTGGATTTTCTACAACAAGACTTATCGTTGAAGCACGAACAAGTCGACTCTATTTATTCATGAGGTTGTTTGTCGCTTAGCTTAAAGCATGTGAATTAGTAAGCTCGGTGCCAAAGAATTCACCTTAGAGAAGGTCGTCTAAACTTAAAGCTTGTATCGCAGAAAATACGACAATTTGGGCTCTAAAGACGTTCTCGAAATAAATGCAAATTAGTGCTTTACCTCAACTTAACTTGAGGTATTAGGATGTGCAACGTTGCTTACGAAAATACTTTAAGGAGAGAAGAATGATCCAACTTGAACATGTGAATTTAGTGGTAAAAGATATTCCAGAAATGCTGGTTTTCTATAAAGCGGCGTTCCCTCATTGGTATGTCCGTGACGAGGGAAAAGGGGAGTGGTCAGGTAAGCCACGTAACTGGCTGCATTTTGGCGACGAGTACCAATACATAGCAATAAGTGATCACGGTGAAGGTGAAAATAGAGATTTGGCTGGGCATTCTGTTGGTCTCGCACACTTCGCTTATGTGACCAATAATATCGAAAGTGTCACTCAACGCCTTGTTGATGCGGGCTTTCCAATTGCCAAACCCGGTGCCGAAGAACCTTATCGAAAAAACGTCTACTTTGTGGATCCGGCTGGTTTTGAAATTGAGTTCGTTGAATACCTGAGCGATGATCCCAAGCTACGCAACGCCACGTAATAAAACTCGTTAATCGAGTTGGTGTGTTAGAGCGAGTTTGTTCGAAATAAAACGTTTAAGAAAGGGTGTTAGGAAGACTTACAGAAAAGGGCATTGTGGAATATTCCGCAATGCCCTTTTTAGATCTATTTATTAGCTGATATTGAGCGGGTTACTTATTTAGCCTTGAACGGCACTAATAGCTGTTTACCAAACACATTAATCAGCGCGCCAGTCACAATCAGGCTACCGCCTAGATAAGTCCAAACCGATGGGATTTCATTAAAGATCCACACGCCTAACAGTGCCGAGAAGACGATCTGAACGTAAGAGTAAGCCGAAGCTTTACCCGCCGCTTGAGTCTGCATCGCTTTGGTTAAACCGTATTGACCTATTTGAGTGAAGATCCCGACTAGCACAAGCATCACGGTAAGGAATAGGCTCGGCCATACAAAGTCTTTCCAGATAAGGACTGTTGATATTGGCAGAGCAACCAGAGGGAAGTAGAAGATGATGACAGAGCTGTCTTCCGTTTGGCTAAGCTTTCTCACAATCACATAAGCAATTGAGCTACCAAATGCGCCACATAACGCCACCATAATGCTAAATAGTGGTAACTCGCTGCTCGCGCCACTGTTCATACTTGGTTGTACCATCACTAATAGCCCAGCTAGGCAGAACGCAATGCAGATCATGGTCGATTTTTGGACGCGTTCTTTCAGAAATAACACGCCAAGTAGGGCGGTAAATACAGGATGAACGTATTGTAGAATGGTCGCTTCGGCTAATGGCAAAGTGGTCACAGCGTAGTAAACACACATCAAGGCTGCTGTACCAACTGCGCCTCGAACAAACAACAAAGGTTTGTTATTTCCCCAGATCGAAATGCCTTTTCGCTTAACGTCGATATAACTGATGATCAAAGACACCAAAGCCCTTGCTGCAACAATTTCGAATACAGGTATGCCGTAGTTGCTGATGTATTTCACACACGCAGACATCAGTGCGAATCCAAAAGCAGAGAGGATCATGAACCTAACCCCAACAGGGATCATTGAAAAAGAGAAAGAAGGCATAAAAATATCAATCGGTTGAGGGAGCAGGAATCATAACTTAGTTTAGAAGAGCCGACCAAAGTCTTTGTCCTGTTCTGGTCAACTTGATTCAATTAATTCTCATTTCAGATCGATTCGTTTTTATCTCACATAAGATCGGTTATAACTCAATTTTATAAAATCAACATCAACAGAAGGTGACGCTAATTCAACTCTGATTTATCGGTCGTTTTAATTGTCGTTCTTAGTCATATCATTCTCGTGAATTTATAATAAGAGATATGTTCTATGAAACCAATCAATACCCTACTCATATCCACGCTCGCGCTTTGCTCTTTTAGTTCAGCGACTTACGCCGACACCATTTTGCATGCTTTCAACTGGAAATATTCAGATGTGACAGCCAACGCCGATCAAATTGCACAAGCTGGCTATAAGAAGGTGTTGGTTGCTCCAGCAATGAAATCCAGCGGCAGCCAATGGTGGGCGCGTTACCAGCCACAAGATCTGCGTACCATTGATTCTCCTTTGGGCAATAAACAAGATTTAGCCGCAATGATCGCCGCACTAAAAGCTGTGGGCGTTGATGTTTACGCTGATGTGGTGCTGAACCATATGGCGAATGAAAGCTGGAAGCGAAGTGACTTGGATTACCCAGGTACTGAAGTGTTAAACGATTATGCTAGCCGTTCAAGCTACTATGCTGACCAAACTCTGTTTGGCAACCTAGCACAAGGTTTTGTCTCGGCTAACGATTTCCATGCCGCAGGTTGTATTTCAGATTGGAACGATCCTGGTCACGTTCAGTACTGGCGTTTGTGTGGTGCCGATGGCGATGTAGGTTTACCTGACCTTGATCCGAATAACTGGGTGGTTTCACAACAGCGTTTGTATCTGAAAGCGCTAAAAGATATGGGCATCAAAGGTTTCCGAATTGATGCGGTGAAGCACATGAGCCAATATCAAATCGATCAGGTATTCACGTCTGAAATTACTGCGAACATGCATGTGTTCGGTGAAGTGATTACTAGCGGTGGAGCAGGGAACAGTGGCTACGAATCGTTCTTAGCGCCTTACCTGAATAATACTAATCACTCTGCTTACGATTTCCCGTTGTTTGCATCGATTCGATCGGCGTTCTCAATGGGCGGTGGTTTGAATCAGTTGCACGATCCAAAAGCGTACGGCCAAGCACTCGATGACAACCGTTCGATCACCTTCGTGATCACACATGACATTCCAACCAACGACGGCTTCCGTTACCAAATTATGAACCCACAAGATGAGCAGCTTGCTTACGCTTATATCCTTGGTAAAGATGGTGGTACGCCGTTGATCTACAGTGATGATCTACCGGGTTCTGAAGATAAGGATAACGGTCGTTGGGGCAATGTTTGGAATAGCTCGAACATGAAGAATATGCTGAGCTTCCATAACGCGATGCAAGGTAAATCAATGACGATGATTTCGAGCGACCAATGTACTTTGCTATTTAAGCGTGGCAAAGAAGGCGTTGTTGGAATTAATAAGTGTGGAGAAACGCGTGGCGTGACGGTTGATACCTACCAACATGAGTTTAATTGGCATGTTCAATACAAAGACGTATTAAGCAGCGCGACAGAAACCATTTCTTCTCGCTACCATACGTTCAATCTACCACCGCGCAGTGCACGTATGTTTAAGCTTTAATGCTTATTCTCTAGAGCGAACACCACTGGTAAAAAGCATAAGCCGTAGCAAGTTCTGCGGCTTATTTGTATCTAAGCTTAAGGCTTATCGTTACTGTTGATCGCTAATAACACCAAACCAATGATTTTGATGGGAGAGCGCTTTCAACAATTCGATCTCTTTTGCAGTCTCTCCTTTAAGCCAATCAATGAGATCATTGATCACAGGCGAGTGAGTGCGCTGGTGGATGAAGTAAGTCCACGCACTGTTCTGGATCTTCGCATTCTTTGGGCAATACAAGAAGCCACGCTGTAGATCCTGTAAAACCAACAGCAAATCCGTTACCGTGACGCCTTCACCTGACAAACACGCACTGAGTGCCATATCCAAAGACAAGAAGCTGGTATTTCTGACAGGCTTCTTCGGAGGGAATTCGACATCGGCCAACCATACTTTCCAATCATGATGATCTAAGGTCGGGTGGAGCCTTGGCATGGTTAAGATCGAATCGAGGTCGGTGTCTTTGGTGGTTAGGCTAGTTGAGCAAACCGGTGCCATGAACTCTTCACGCAAGAAGGTAATGTCTGGTGCTTTGTCATAGCGTTTTTTGAAGCGCGTGTGGAAGATCAGTAGATCATACTCACTACTATTAATCGATTCGTCTTCCTCAATCACAGGAACAATCACGATCTCGTAATCGGGGTAACGCTCGTTTAATTCTCGAACCTTAGAGATCAACACTCGCGTTGCAAAACTCAGGGTCGCTTTGATCACAATCCGCTTCTGTTTTGGCTCACTCCAAGATGCGATCACCGATTCGATATTGCCGTAGCTTTCACGCAAAGCCACATACAAATCATGACCTTGTTCTGTTAATTCAATCGCTCGATGCTTACGAATAACCAACGATGCGTTTAACTCATCTTCAAGCTGTTTGATCTGACGGCTGATTGCACTCTGTGTCACGTTGAGTTCATCGGCAGCCAACGTAAAGCTCATCAGCCTTGCAGCCGCTTCGAAGGCTTTTAAGCCATTATGTGAGGATGGCAAGCTAGGATATGGGGTCATAATTCGTTCGCATGAGTTTTTGGAATGTTAGAGTCGCAAATTTATCAATTGAACGCTAGCCCCATCGATCGTATTTTGGGCGAAATTAACTGAGGCGCTCATGAAAAAAATACTCACTCTTGCATTCCCTTTGATCATTTCACAGCTGATCTCCATGGCGTTAGTCCTTACTGATGTTTGGATGATGTCGCGTATCAGTGTGTCAGCCCTTGCGGCTGGTGGCTTAGGCGCCTCTATCTACTTTTTCATCTTCATTATTGCGAGCAGCACCGTGGGTTGTGTCGCGAACTTGATTGCGATTGCTTATGGTCAGCGAGTCGCTCGCCCTGAGTTTGGTAATACTCAAATCAGATTGGCTGTGAAAGGCGCAACCATGTTGGCATTCGTGCTCAGTGTGACCTTAATGGCCAGCTTCTGGTTTGCGCCACTGGTATTAGAAGCAGCCAAACAGCCGCCAGAAGTGATCACTTTAGCCATGGAATATGTCCATGCTTTGAAGTGGGTGATGTTGCCTTCGCTTATCTTATTGGTGCTTCGCGGCTTAACCAGCGCGTTTGGCAATGTGCGTTCTATTCTGGTGATGTCTATTATCACCGTAATTCTGAATGTGCCAGTCAGCTACTTCTTAACCTTCCAATTAGACATGGGACTAACAGGTTTAGGCTTAGGTACGGCTATCGCAGCATTTATCGTGATGGTTGGATACACGGTTTGGGTATTCAAACGTGATGAATTCAGGCAGTTCGCCCCTTGGTTAAACACAGAAGAGTACTCAATCAAGTTGATGAGCCCGCTTTTAATGATGGGTTTACCTATCGGCTTGGCAGCATTACTTGAGCATGGCCTTATTTACGGCGGCACCTTGATGGCGGGAACGATCAGTATTGCTTCTTTAGCCTTACACCAAATCCTGCTGCAATGCTTAAGCTTTACTTGGAACTTCAATTTCGGTTTCTCACAAGCTGCGGCGATTTTGGTGGGGCGTGATTTTGGTGCGGGTAACTACGAAGGGATCAAAAGAACCTCGATTCTCAGCTTTATCTTGGTGTCGGTGTTGAGTGTGGCCTTGTCTGCCGTGTTCATCATATGGCCTGAAATGATCGCTTCTATCTTCAAGTTGGATGATGGCACTGGCGCAATGACATCGCTATTGGCTTCAGTTATCTGGGTTGTTGCGCTGTGCTTTATCGTTGATGCTTGGCAACTGCTGGCGATTAATCTGCTAAGAGGCATGAAGATTGTTTCTATGCCAACCGTGATGACAGCCATTGGTTACTGGGCGTTTGGCCTACCTGCCGCTTGGTATTTGATGCCAAAATTTGAATTGGCAGGGATCTGGGGTGGAATCGGTGTTGGTTTGGGCGTGACAGGTATTCTGCTGCTTATCCAACTGATGCGTGTCATTCAAAGGAACAGCAAGTGCCCGGATCTATCGAATCATGTTTATACGTGATTTGCTTGTGATGCTCGCCTTTACCATGGAACCTTGAACGATAAACTTTGTATTGCTGACCGAGAACTATCAATTACCAACAATGACCTATAAGCCCTGAATTGCGTACTTCGTAATTTAGACCTTGGTCTTACAGAAACTGAGCGTAAAGGTGACTAGAATGATTTGAGTTGCTCACCGTTTTATCAAGGAATACACAAATGGAAGTTGGATTGTTCTGGGCTGAAAAAGGAATGTTAGTGCTTGGCGCACTGTTTGTTTTGACGAGTATGATGCAGTACGGAAGACGCAGTAGCGATTGGAAAGGCGTGATTACGATGTTCTACAAGCGTATCCCAATGAACATAGCTGAATACAAATGGTACCGTCTGGGTATCGCTCTACTGGTATTTGCTGTGATCATACGTTTCGCATTACTGATTCTATGGCCTACATATCAGTTCTAGTTCTTTAGACTATCTCTCTTATCATGGGCATATAAAGCCGCTCAATGAATGAGTCAACCGAGCCTTAATAAACTCGCTTGTTAAGGCTGCTGTTAAATAAAATAGTGCTATTACTCTACAGTAAGGATTGGCTATTACCTTTGTAGCATATTGTTTTTCATGAAGAATAATGCGAAATAATAGCTTACCTACCTGTTTCATCATTCTTACTAATAATCTACACATAAATCCATTCACCCCGTACCTGATACCATAATGTTCTGTTACACTCGTTCGAATTAGCTTTAATTTGTCAGTGGTGCATTTATGTCGTTCCCAGTTCTTATATGTGATGATTCTGCGTTAGCAAGGAAGCAAATGGCTCGGTCACTGCCTAGTTCTCTAAATGCAGATATAACTTTTGCTGTTCATGGGCTTAATGCACTTGAAGAGTTAGCTCAAAACCAGTTCAAACTTATGTTCCTCGACCTCACCATGCCGGAATTAGACGGCTATGGCACATTGGAAGAGATGCAACGTTTAGGTGATACCACGCCTGTTGTGGTTGTTTCTGGTGATATCCAGCCAAAAGCGCAACAGAAGGTAATGGACCTTGGTGCTAAAGCGTTTTTGCAAAAGCCGATCGATAAAGAAGCGTTAAAAGCCATTTTACGTGAGCATGTTGAGCCACCAAAACAGCCTCAACTCATTACGCCTTCGCCTTTAGAACTCCCAATTCTTCGCCGACGTGACATCTACATGGAAGTTGCGAACGTAGCGATTGGTCGTGCAGCAGATGCATTGGCTCGTCACTTCAATGTGTTTGTTCATTTACCACTGCCGAACGTTAACATCTTCGAAGTGAGTGAATTGCACATGGCACTTCGTGACCTAGCTGACAATGACCAAGTATCGGGTGTTTGCCAAGGTTTCAGCGGAGAAGGCATCGCAGGCGAAGCATTAGTCTTGTTGAGCGATTCCAGTGTGAGCGACCTTAAAAAGCTCATGAAAGTGCCAACCGAAAGCGAACAGTTGGAAGAATTAGAGCTACTGATGGATGTATCTAACATCCTTGTAGGCTCATTCTTGAATGGACTAGGGGAGCAATCTGAAGTTCGTTTCTTCCAGAGCTCTCCTGTACTGCTCGGGCAACACATCTCGATCGATTCGGTCATCGAAAATACAAGTGGCTCATTTAAGAAGACCATGACTTTCGAAGTCAGCTACAACATTGATGGCACTTCTATCCGTTGTGACCTTTTGTTTATGTTTGTCGATGAGTCTCTGCCTCTTCTAGACAACAAATTGGCCTACCTAATGGAGGAGTTTTAATATGCTGAATCTTCCTGCTGAATTTGAACAGTTCCACTGGATGGTGGACATGGTTCAAAACGTCGATATGGGGCTGGTGGTCATTAATCGTGACTTTCAGGTACAAGTTTGGAATGGCTTCATGACGCACCATAGCGGTAAGCAATCGCATGATGCGATCGGTAAGTCGATCTTTGAGTTATTCCCTGAGATCCCTGAAGAGTGGTTTAGGCTGAAAACCAAGCCAGTCTATGACCTAGGTTGCCGCAGCTTCATTACATGGCAACAAAGGCCTTATCTGTTTAAGTGTCGTAACGTTAGGCCAGTAACCCAACAAGCCGATTTCATGTATCAGAACGTGACGCTGAACCCAATGCGCTCACCAACAGGGCAAGTCAGCTCATTGTTCTTATCTATTCAAGATGCGACCGCTGAAGCGTTAGTTTCTCAAAAGAACTAGCACTGCTCTATTCACTAAACAGCACTTTTCTATGTGCGTATTAGCATCAGTCTGATCAGCGAATAAAAATGGCTAAGGTTAACCACTTTAGCCATTTTTTTGCTTTCTATTCTTTAAATCTTGTCTTTCCCCCAAGTTTTACACGTCAACCAATCTTCTTTTTCTGTGCGCTTTGCAGAGTCTTCCAGGTTAAATGAACGAAAGGGCAGCCACGAAATGTGCTTTTGGAACGGTAATGCTACGGGTTAATAGAAATTAGATTTATAAAGCTTGAGCTTGAAAGCATTATTTAATGGAGTGCGAGGGCTGGATTCTCAAACCCAAATGAATCTCGACCTCAAAATCGAACCCATTGCACAGTGCTTTTCCAAATTGGGGCTAGTTGGCAAGGTGATGAGATTACCTAATTTGGTCGAGAGCAAAGAAAATTTGGGAAAAAATCGAATTTATTTAAGAAAAAAGACAATTTTTTGTTGGAGAAAAGTGTGATTTTTATGTGATTTCGAGGCACTTTCTTCACATATTTGCTTAATGAGGGTGATATTGAGTGAAATAGGGAGGAAAACGATTGCGCAACAAACCGACAGCGTTTGCGTAAATAGTTCGCTAAGTTATTAATTAATAAGAATTTAGTGGAAAAGTAAAGCTGAGGGGTTTGAAGCAGGTATGGAATCTTTGAGAGGATAGCATAAAAAAAAGTGAAATATCAGACTTGCTGTTACTAAATCACGACCTATAATGCTGAAAACCGGAGCGTCTGCCAACGCTCCGGTTTTTTTGTGTCCGAAGAAAAGTAAACTCGTCTGCCAACGGTTTTACTACGCATTTCGCGAGAGACACATAATTTTATGAATCAAGGAAAACACCATGCGTATCGAACAAGAACTTAAGTTAGGTTTCAAAGATGTACTCTTCCGTCCGAAGCGTTCTACCCTTAAAAGCCGTTCTCAAGTTGAATTAACCCGCGATTTTACATTCAAGCATAGCGGTCGTCAATGGTCTGGTACTCCAGTAATTGCAGCTAACATGGATTCGGTAGCAAGCTTTGAAATGGCAGCTGCTCTAGCAGAGCACGGTGTTATGACTGCAGTACACAAGCACTACACAGTAGAGCAGTGGGCTGAGTTCGCTAAAACAGCAGACAAGAAAACACTGAACAACGTATTTGTATCAACGGGTACGTCAGAAGCTGAATTTGAAAAAGTTAAGCAAATCATGACTCTTAGCGAAGATTTCGTATTTATCTGTATTGATATCGCTAACGGCTACTCAGAGCACCTAGTTGAGTACGTACAAAAAGTACGTGCTGAATTCCCAAACAAAGTGATCTCTGCAGGTAACGTTGTAACAGGTGATATGGTTGAAGAGCTAATCCTAGCGGGTGCAGACATCGTTAAGGTTGGTATCGGCCCAGGTTCAGTTTGTACTACACGTGTTAAAACAGGCGTAGGCTACCCTCAACTTTCTGCAATCATCGAGTGTGGCGACGCAGCACACGGCCTTGGCGGCATGATCATCGGTGACGGTGGCTGTTCATGTGCGGGTGACGTATCTAAAGCGTTCGGCGGTGGTGCTGACTTCGTAATGCTAGGCGGCATGCTAGCTGGTCACTCTGAGTCAGGCGGTGAAGTTGTAGAGCAAGACGGTAAGCAATACATGAAATTTTACGGCATGTCGTCTCAGTCGGCTATGGACAAGCACTCAGGTGGTGTTGCTAAGTACCGCGCGGCAGAAGGTAAAACTGTTTTACTTCCATACCGTGGTTCTGTTCACAACACAATTTCTGACATCCTTGGTGGTGTACGTTCAACTTGTACATACGTCGGCGCAGCGAAGCTAAAAGAGCTAACTAAGCGTACAACTTTCATCCGTGTACAAGAGCAAGAGAACAACGTATTCGGTAAAGAGTAATCTGAACAAATTCGAATAGTGTAAAAAAAACCATACGTTGATTTTACGAAACCATACGCTGAAATAAAAACAACCATACCTTGAAAATGCTTGTAAAGTGTACAACACTTGAGAAAGTTTACTACAGGTATGGTTGTTTATTATGAAAAAACGAATTCTTAGAAACTCGTCAGTAAAAAACATCTCACGCTTTGTCAGCCTCAAAACGAACTCTATCCATACAGTCGAATCCGACTTGGAGTTTGACGCATGTTTCCACTTCGAATTTTCGCCACAGATTATAACTTTCGAAGCGCAGCCTATCGGTTTTGAATATTTTATCGAAGGTAAGCTGCATAGGTATACGCCCGATTTTTTAGTCACATACAAAGATTCATACCAATCATTTTATGAGATAAAGCCCAAACACATTGCAGAAAAAGATGAGTTTAAAGAAAAGTTTAGAGCTCAGAAAGAGCAAGCATTGGGCGGCGGTAAAGACCTGCACGTATTGACAGATGATGATATTCAAATATACCCATTGCTCGATAACTTAAGGATCATTCATCGTTATGCTTGCGATGAGCGTCTTAACTCTATTCAGAGAAATATATTGAATCTATTTAAGAAATATGGAGAGCTCAGGATAGAGCAGGTTGTTCAATACTCTTCAGTTCATTCTTCTCAGTTATTACCCTCACTTTATGATTTGATTGCTAGACAGTTGTTAAGTATTGATATGCACCAGCCTATTGGTTGGCAAAGCCCTATTTGGAGCTCATAGACATGCCAAGTGAGGGTTCAAAACGATTTGGTGAGCTATTTCCAAGTACTAACTTCGATAATGAATCGAAACCAAAGGAAACGCTATCACTCCCCTTATGGAAAGATGTTGATCTGACGTTTAAGGATGTATTTTCTGTTGGTGAAGACCGAAGAAATGAGGCCATACATAGATATAACATTCTAGAATTTCTTATAGATCAATATGGTACTGATTTTTCCAAAAAGCAAATAGATGAGTCACTTACTGCTTTAACAGATAAATTTGGTTCAAGTACACCATCAGCAATCAGCATTTATAGGTACTGGAGAGATTTTAAAAAATCAAATTTTCAGCTTAACTCCCTAATTCCTAAAGTATCTGCTGGTAATACGAATCGAAATACTCCCGATGAACTTGAACCTTTAATTCAAGGTGCAATAAGAAATTACTTCTCTGAAGAATGCCCGACAGCAACATCCGCATACGTAACTCTTGAGGTTGAAATTGATCGGCATAATGAAATCAATGGAACTCAATTTGAACCGTTCTCAATACAGGCATTTAGGAAGAGACTAAGAAAGCACTCTGAGTACGAAAAAATACTACTTAGAAAGGGAAAAAGTGTAGCTGATTCTACTTTCAGAAAAGTGGGGAAAAGGCCAGCAACAACACGAGTATTGGAACGTGTAGAAGCAGACCATACTAGGCTTGATTTATTTATTATTGATGAAAAAAACGGTATACCGTTAGGTCGACCCTGGCTCACAGTTTTGTACGATACTCATACAAAGAGCATTGTGGGTTTCTATCTAGGGTTTGAGCCGCCAAGTTACTTATCAGTATCACTGGCACTTGTGAATGCAATTCTTCCAAAAGAACACGTTAAAGAACTATACCCATCAGTAGAAGGGTGTTGGCCTTGTTATGGCTTGCCTGAGCATTTGATTGTCGACAATGGTACTGAGTTTAACAGTAGTGACTTCAAAATAGCGTGCAAAGATCTGAAAATAAAAGTTAAGAAAAACCCGACTAAAAAGCCTTGGCTTAAAGGGTCAGTAGAGCGATATTTTCGAACTATCAATAATCGATTTCTCTCTAGAATACCGGGTAAGAGTTTTACTAATATATTTGAGAGAAAAGATTACGATCCACTCAAAAATGCAGTTATTGATAATTCGCTTCTACAAGAAATGGTTCATATCTGGATAGTGGATGTTTACCAAAATGGAAAAAACGGGCTAGAAAACAATATCCCAAATCTAAGTTGGATCGATGCTGTTAATTCTTCAATTCCCCCACGTCCTTTCAAAGGGTCTAGAGATGAATTGAAGTTTAACCTAGGAAAAAACCGCGAGGTAGCTCTCGATAAGAATGGGGTTAGGTTAGGCACAACAATACGCTACTCTAGTGTTCGTCTAGCAAGATATTTTGGGCACAAAACGTGTAAAGACATGAAAAGTGTACGTGTGAGAATCAAGTATGATCCTAGTTGTCTTGGTAGGGTTTATGTACTTGATGAAACGAAAGAAGAGTTTTTTGCTGTAGACGCAATTGATGCTGATTACGCCTATTCTGTTTCTGAGTGGTTACACAAGACTTGTTGTAACTACGCAAGGCGACATATTCGCAAGAACTACAACCACAGAGATGTTGTTAAAGCTTGGCGTAAAATCCTCGATATTATTGATGAGGCATTTGAAAAAACAGGCCAAAATAAGCAACGAAACTCTCTAGGAACTACAACTACATCTCGGGCGCAGCGTATAAAAGAGCATTCTAAAAGAGCAACTTCAGAAGCAAGAACACAACAAGCTGAATATGTAAAATCAGAGCTTGATGATGAATTAGGTTGGGATATCGAGGTTAATACTAATGGTTGGTCGATAAAGTGATTTTATTCAAAAGGGCTAACTGATATGGATAGTAACAAAACAGAAAGCACAGCTGATATGGTCAAACAGATCTTCATTCAGAGCCCGCTAATAACCGACATTCTTGATGATATTTCAGATTGCCGAGAATTTAGTGACGGTATTCATGAACCAGACTGTATGATCGTTGTTGGGGATACTGGGTCAGGAAAAACAACGCTGATAAATAAGTATTTAAACGAAAACCCTCGTTTAGAGACAAGCGAAGGTTCTTTTATACCGATTCTATCGACTTCTCTCCCACCCAATGCGACCCCGATTACGGCTTCTGAGCAGTTGCTATCTGACCTAGGAGATCCACTCGCTTTTTCTAGAGGGAGCGATCCTGTCAAGATCGCCCAAGAAATGAGTGATTTAATGAAGTCATGCGGAGTTGAATTAATTATCATAGATGAGTTTCAACACATGATAGATCGGAAGAATAAGCAAATTTTACATAGTGCAGCTGACTGGTTGAAGATGCTCATTGTACGTTCAAAGGTACCTGTGGTGCTTTTTGGCATGCCTTACTCGGTGGTAATTTTGGAGGCAAATAGTCAATTAGCAGGACGCTTCGAATTACAGCACACTCTTGAGCCTTTCCGATTGAACAGCAAAAATAACCGTAGTATCTATAAAACGTTTTTAACAATGCTTGATCACGCATTACCTTTTGGTGAGTCTTCTGGTCTTGCTGAACCTGACATGATGAAGCGTATCTACGCATTTTCCCAAGGTAATCTACGTCGAATCAGAAAACTCATTAATAGAGCGAGTAGGCTCGCATTACGTGATCATTCAAATAAAGTTGCATTAAAACACTTTGCCAAAGCGGCGCCCAAAGTAAGCCAGGTCGCATGTGAAAATCTAAATCCCTTTGAAGTTACCGTTAAGGAATTGAAGATCAATCATCCCCCTCAAGATATTGGGTGGGAAAACTATCTGTTTCAACAAGAAAAAGACGTATCGGCAAAAGGTTTATTTTGATGCGTTTTTTTGTTTTAAGGTCTTTGTATGCAAGGCTAAAAGCTCAGTGGCGGACATACTTATCAGACCATTTTCGAGATAGAAAATGCTACGGATAAAAGCCACCTCTCAAGGCTATGGACAAAAACGAGTCTGGTTTTGTGCTAAATAAAGCCTTGGATAACTGTAGGTATGGAGTATCCGCCCCATGAACCCACGGGGCGATATTGCTAATGTTTGAAGTTCCAAGGTAGGAGTGCGTCGATATCAGGCTCTGCTTTCGCCAACTCTTTCATGCACTTGACCAGATAGTCGTAGAGGATAAGTCCGTTGGCTTTCGCGGTCTCGACGATGCTGTAAAGCATCGCGCTCGCACCAGCACCGTTTGGTGTGTCAGAGAACAACCAATTTTTTCTGCCAATGACCAGCGGTTTAATTGCGCGTTCAGCGCGATTATTATCGATAGATAAGTGACCATCGTCGATATAACGAATGAGCTTTGGCCATTGTCCGAGCGTATATTTTATCGCTTTACCTAGTGCACTAGAGCCTATCACTTTCTGGGTCGTCATCCATTCGTAAAGTTCATCCAGTATCGGTTTGGCATACGCTTGACGCTCTGCTTTTCTTTCTTCGACAGACGCACCTTTTAAACGTGATTCTATCCCGTAGAGTTTTTGGATTTTAGCCAGCGCCTTATCGGCCTTGCCCGACTTACCTTTGCCTTGAAGCTTCTTAGCGTCCATGAACTTTCGCCGAGCATGAGCTAAGCACCCCACATTTGTCACTTGATGAAGTCCATCATAAGCCGCGTAGCCATCGGTTTGTAGATAACCGTTGTAGCTGCCTAAAAAGGCAATAGGGCACACCCTCGCTCGACTGTTTTGGTAGTCGTACAAGGCGATATTTTTCATATTCGGTAGTGCGGCTTCGGGTGAGTCGGCGCCCGAGCAGTAGAGCCACATGTAACACTGTTTCTCTTCTTTGAGCACATTAAGCGGCGTTTCATCCGCTTGAACCACTACTTGTTGAAGAAGATGGTCTTTCAGCGCTTCATATAAAGGTTCGAACTTCTCACTGACTTGGATAATCCACCTTGCCATGGTGGTGCGTGATAGCTCGATACCCGACTGATTAAACAGCGACTCTTGCCGATAAAGTGGCATCGCGTATTGGTATTTACCCAGAATGATATTGGCAAGCAAGCTTTCTGTCGCGAAGCTCTTAGGGATAAGACTCTGCGGGGCTGGCTTTTGAACGATGCGGCTATTGTCTTTTGTTTTCTCGCACTCGCGGCACGCATATTTAGGGCGGACATATTCCTGCACTTTAAGCACTGCTGGTGTGAACTCTAATTTCTCACTGCGGTCTTCGCCGATTTTATGTAGGTTATGATTGCAGCATGAACACTGCTTTTCATGGTCGTCTAAATCGAGTTCGATAACCTCTCGAGGCAAGGTCGTTGGAAGTGGTTTACGTTTACCACGCTTCTTCGTTATGGTCGTGGTCGTGGTCGTGACCTCAACCTCTTCTTCCTTAGCGGCTTCACATTCCACTTCGTTGAAGAGATCTCCTTGAGATTCATCGTAAGGCTTTAACGCCTCCGAGCGTTTCGCGAATTGACGGTCGAAGGCAAGCTTGAGTTGTTCAAGCAGCGATTGACGCTCTTGTTGCCATTGTGATTCCTTCTGCTCATTCGAGAGCATCAGTGCTTTCACCATCGCTTGTAGCTCGGCAATATCTTGACTTTCTGGGTCGATATTTAGTGTCTTTTTCATGACATTGATTATACTAAAATCGTGCCGTTAACGCTTGGTGGATAAGGCTTTATTATCGTTTAAGTCATTGTAAAATCGTTTATTGTGACAGGTTTATGGCCGATAATTGTGAAGCCAGAAAGCAGCCTATCAAGCTCAAATTGAGTCAAGGTAAATACCTGATTTTTCTCTTTTGATGGCCACTTGTACTTGGCTTTTTCGAGGCGCTTATACCACAGGGCGAAGCCTGTTTTATCCCAGTACAACACTTTGATTTTGTCGCGCTGTTTGTTGGTGAACAGGAACAGTGCGCCACTCCCCAAGGGTAAATCGGTGTCACTTTCGATAATTGCAGCGAGGCCATTGATGGACTTTCTAAAATCGACGCTCTCACGATACAGATAAATGTCTGGTGCGCTCAGCATGCGTTTCATGACAGCGCCCCGATGAGCTCTGCTAGGTAGGTTGCAGGCGTGCCTTGAGGAATACTCAGCTCAACATCATTGACGAGAAGGGTCATGTTAGCGGTTGCTATTTGAGCTTGGTATTTCGTTGTCTTTTCGACGACCTCTGCTCGGACAAAGCCTTGAGATACATCCGCTTTTTTGAGTTGTTGGCGCTTAGCATAAAACGTTGAGGGATTGAGTTCATTGAGCTTACAGAATGCGATCGTTGACAATGAACTCGATTCAGATTGTTCGATAAGCGTTTGCCATTCTTGTTTAGTGTGTCGTTTTCCCATTTCAAATCTCCTCATGGTTGGAGACTTGATCTTATTATTCGTGTTAGGCGATTAGAATGCGGGGTTTATGGAGCGCTTACGGTATGGAGAGGCTTAACTTAATATCCAACTATGATGGGGCGGATCTGACCGTCCTTTTGTGCTCCCAAAATAAGAACACAACTTTGAGAAAATCTAACAACAAGCAGCAAACTGAAATAAATAAGCAACTTTCAGCTGAATTAGTACATTTCAGCTTTGGAACTCAGAGGCTTTTCAACTAAACCTACCTCAGCTATAACTGGTGATCGCCGCTTCTGTTGCCAATTTGAGCTTGGTGACTTTATCACTATTCATCTCAAAGCTGCTTTCATATTTGTTCGTTGAAGCTACTCGAAGTTGGCGCTCGACAGACATAAGATCACCAATAGCTCTCCGTAACTTAGCTGCTGACATACGAACCTGTTTCATTATTTGCATCATTGACGTCCCTGAAACGATAACGCTACAACTCATGGCGTAATACTTTGCATTGAGAATCATTTCAAACTCTCGGATACAACTATTAGCAACAAACAGCTCATCGATTGTTAAGTTGTCAAAGTAGCTATTGACATGCGCTGATCGCTTTATCTCACGGTAACCCCCCTTAGCTTTTGGGTTTGATCATCTAGTTGACCAATAATAATATTCGCCAATTTATAGTTTTCATCTGATAGATAAAATTCGTTATTTTATATTCCGAATCTGCCAGATGAAGTGCCACAATTTTAGCCATGATACCGCTTATACAATCATTGGCACTACCATCGAAAGTTGCCCATAATTATTTTATTCATACCGTTTCTCTTGTTCAGTGTGATCTGAAAACAGATCATTTTTTATTGTAAATGATCAAACTTTTTGTCTTCTAACAACCATCGTTAGGTGCACAGAGAAATGTACCGTCCCTCTTTACTATGTATGGTTCAATATCCGCAAAAATTGCTAGAGATCTTGTAATCGCCACATCAAGCTCGTCTGCATAATACTGGAGCGTTTGAGTACCATTAACATACCTATCTGCATTCATTGACAACTGTATCGCCAGCTCATTGATATTGACGCAGCTTTGTACATTCTAGCACCGCAAACGTGTCTGGGATTTTGCTTCCGATTTGTTTTATCGATACTAAATGCTAGATTGGCGGTCATAGTGAAAAGCTTCAATGACTCTCTGGTTGAAGTCTTTTAAAGATAATTCCTCGTTGTCAGGAGGAGCATTGCTACTGTTGAATGGTGACGTAGAGCTTATATCGTCTTTAAAACTTATTGATATTTGATGGTCTTTTTGAACGGTAATTGCCGCTTCTAAACTTAACTCACTCGAATTTAGGTGTGTGTCTAATATCTCTGATTCCTCTTTAAGAACCAGGCAACTATTGGGGATGTCTTTCTCAATTTCTTCAGCAAAGTCAATGAGTTTAGGTTCTGCAAAAGTATAGAACCACGCTTCTTGATTTAGGCTTGAAGTTGAGCGCAATATTCGCCCTAAGATTTGTCTAAAATAGAGTTCAGTTTTTATGTTGCTAAGATGACAGCAAACCTGGAGCCTAGGAATGTCGGTCCCTTCACTGACCATGCCTACACTAACAATCCATTCAATATTGCACGATTTGAAGTGCTCAATACGTGCATGCGAGCCATCTTCTTTGTACGTTACCGTACAGGTCGTTTGATTGAATGTGTCTTCAAGTAGTGATGCTATTTTTTTTGCATGGTTAATCGTAGATGCGACAATTAAGCCGCCGGCAGAAGGTGACTCATTGCGGATTAGTTCTAAGCGAGATATAGCTCTTTTTAAGATGTGAATTAATGCTAATTCATTATGTAATATTGCTGAATAATTGATACCTCCATCAGTGATCAACTCATGCAGTGAATTAAATGAATCAATATGGTTGTTAGCTTTAATCGTTGAGTGTTCGCAATCTATAAGAGCAATGGTTGGTCTTCGACACACGCCATCTTTGACTGCTTGAGCTAATGAATATTGATAGTCACAAGCAATCTTCCCCTCAGGAGCTGTATATGAAGAGAGTACTACTGGCGTTAAGTTTGAACGCCAAGGTGTCCCTGTAAGAGCAAGAGTGTAGGTTGATGCTTTCTGTACGTCATTGAGTATATGGTGTCCCCAGGAATTGGTGTTAGTTTCTTTATCTCCTGCACAGTGATGTATTTCATCAAAGATACAAAGAACTCGATACTTGGATAGCGTTGACCAAAACTGGGCATCAATATGCCTAAGAGATTGATAGGTCATTGAGCAGCCCTGTGCCCCTAATCTTCCGTCAAAAGCCGTTCCTAGTACTGACGAGAAGCAATCAGATATACTGCTTGATACAATTCTTGAAGGGGAAAAACAAATAACAAAGTCAATCAGCTCTTTGTCGAACATCTGTTTTGCTAAATTTGCGGCCATTATGGTTTTGCCTGCGCCTGGAGTCGCTTGTACTAAGAAATGACGCTTGTCATTTTGATAATGAGTGAGTGCTAGTGCGATACACTCTTTTTGCCACACTCTCAGCATAGAGTTGACTCATCAAGTCGAATTAACTTCATTGTGCGAGTCCAAACATTGAGCTTAGCCATTAGAGCGGCTGCCTTTTGAGTCGCCTCTAAATATGATTTTTTTAGTAGTTTGTTAAGATCACTTGAGCGAGCCATAAGAACTTTGTATTCATCAACTTCAGCTAATGTGATGGCTAGTTCAGCCTCAATTCTAGCTTTTCCATTTTGTAGTTCTATGAAAATAGACGTTTGCTGTGGAAAAGGTGATTCGTTTATCTTCTTGTTTCTTTTGTGTTTAGCTATAGATTTAAACTTTGCTTCAAAGAAACGTTCAGATCTAAAGAATGCCTTCTTTCTGCCTGCTCCTTTGCATACGATCAAACCTGCTTTTTCCAATGCATCCAATTGTCTAGCAACGAATAAACGTGCGTTATTTTTATTACCATACATGCTAGAGCATTCGAGTACCCAATCTCTCACTCCAACGACTGTAAAATCAGTGACTTCAGGTTGGGATATATATTGGTAAATGTTGTTATCTATTCGGTGTTGCTTACGCATTGAGTTAACCAGTTAAAGAGTAAATTGCGGATTATAATCCGTGGCAATAAATGCATCAAGAGGCGATAGTTTTGTTTTTTAGAGTCGTTTTAAATGAAAGACTTAGCAAAACGGTTTGGTGCTAATTTACGTGGGATGCGTAGAGATAAATCTATTTCTCAAGACAAATTGGCTCTCTTAGCTGATATTGATCGAAGCTATGTCGGTCGAATCGAGAGAGGCGAAGTGAACATCACACTCGAAAAAGCCTATCAGCTGGCACAAGTGCTTGAGTGTGATGTGAGAGAGCTATTACCATAAAACCAGCGTCGCCCTAAAATATCTACTTATTCAGCAGTAAACTGTTATTGAACGCGAATGAAAGTGGTCCGTTTGTTATCAACTTCTTTACAGTAGTGTTGAGGATTATAGTCCTCATTAATTTCTAAAGCAAACCACAAGGTAGTGGTTTGAGATTTGAAGCAACAGCAATTGATATTGAATTGTCTCCTACCTATTCGGCAGTTCACAAGAATATTTTCTCACTCTACACTTCCAAAAAATTATCAGCTACCTATTCGGTAGTTCACTGTTACTAATTAAATAATAGTATATATTTATCAATCAGTTAATAGATTTAGTGTCAATTATCCCTATTTTTCTCACTGTGATAAAGTTTTTATAATTCAATGACTTAAAAATGTCGATAAAAATAGGGTCAAATTAGGGGTACGGGTTGAGATGCGTTTTCAGTATTCGCAAGGCCATAGCTGCTAAATAGTGCATCTCCGTCTAAGCGATCTTCTTTGAATATTCTTATATTGAGTCGAAAACTACCGCCACGACTTTTACTGTCTTCCTCAAGCGAGTGGTAGTGATGGAGTGCAACAACTTCGTGTTGCTTGAACGAGGATAAGTCAAACTCTTCACCTCTTTCTTCCGCACGTTTTTTTAATCTTTTCGCTTTTCTAGCTTGTCCTGCAGGTGTTGCTTTGTCTATCGACTGGCAACGCTTAAATGAAACATACTCGCAGCCGTCAGGGACAACCTTTGTATTTGATATATCAAAATAGTGCAGCTCTTTCATTTGGGTGAAGTAGTGCTGTTTGAGTAGCAAATCGAGTTCGATTTTATTTGTGCTCACAAAAGAAATTTTATTTCCGATGGTATCGTCACTCCAAAGAGGAAATGAAACGCCAATATTTCTTGTTTCATACTCATAGTTAAAGCCATGAAGAATCCGAAGGCACTTAGCGGCTAATGATTCATTGTTACAACGCGCTGGCAGAAAAGTAAGCGCTCCATAAACCCCGCATTCTAATCGCCTAACACGAATAATAAGATCAAGTCTCCAACCATGAGGAGATTTGAAATGGGAAAACGACACACTAAACAAGAATGGCAAACGCTTATCGAACAATCTGAATCGAGTTCATTGTCAACGATCGCATTCTGTAAGCTCAATGAACTCAATCCCTCAACGTTTTATGCTAAGCGCCAACAACTCAAAAAAGCGGATGTATCTCAAGGCTTTGTCCGAGCAGAGGTCGTCGAAAAGACAACGAAATACCAAGCTCAAATAGCAACCGCTAACATGACCCTTCTCGTCAATGATGTTGAGCTGAGTATTCCTCAAGGCACGCCTGCAACCTACCTAGCAGAGCTCATCGGGGCGCTGTCATGAAACGCATGCTGAGCGCACCAGACATTTATCTGTATCGTGAGAGCGTCGATTTTAGAAAGTCCATCAATGGCCTCGCTGCAATTATCGAAAGTGACACCGATTTACCCTTGGGGAGTGGCGCACTGTTCCTGTTCACCAACAAACAGCGCGACAAAATCAAAGTGTTGTACTGGGATAAAACAGGCTTCGCCCTGTGGTATAAGCGCCTCGAAAAAGCCAAGTACAAGTGGCCATCAAAAGAGAAAAATCAGGTATTTACCTTGACTCAATTTGAGCTTGATAGGCTGCTTTCTGGCTTCACAATTATCGGCCATAAACCTGTCACAATAAACGATTTTACAATGACTTAAACGATAATAAAGCCTTATCCACCAAGCGTTAACGGCACGATTTTAGTATAATCAATGTCATGAAAAAGACACTAAATATCGACCCAGAAAGTCAAGATATTGCCGAGCTACAAGCGATGGTGAAAGCACTGATGCTCTCGAATGAGCAGAAGGAATCACAATGGCAACAAGAGCGTCAATCGCTGCTTGAACAACTCAAGCTTGCCTTCGACCGTCAATTCGCGAAACGCTCGGAGGCGTTAAAGCCTTACGATGAATCTCAAGGAGATCTCTTCAACGAAGTGGAATGTGAAGCCGCTAAGGAAGAAGAGGTTGAGGTCACGACCACGACCACGACCATAACGAAGAAGCGTGGTAAACGTAAACCACTTCCAACGACCTTGCCTCGAGAGGTTATCGAACTCGATTTAGACGACCATGAAAAGCAGTGTTCATGCTGCAATCATAACCTACATAAAATCGGCGAAGACCGCAGTGAGAAATTAGAGTTCACACCAGCAGTGCTTAAAGTGCAGGAATATGTCCGCCCTAAATATGCGTGCCGCGAGTGCGAGAAAACAAAAGACAATAGCCGCATCGTTCAAAAGCCAGCCCCGCAGAGTCTTATCCCTAAGAGCTTCGCGACAGAAAGCTTGCTTGCCAATATCATTCTGGGTAAATACCAATACGCGATGCCACTTTATCGGCAAGAGTCGCTGTTTAATCAGTCGGGTATCGAGCTATCACGCACCACCATGGCAAGGTGGATTATCCAAGTCAGTGAGAAGTTCGAACCTTTATATGAAGCGCTGAAAGACCATCTTCTTCAACAAGTAGTGGTTCAAGCGGATGAAACGCCGCTTAATGTGCTCAAAGAAGAGAAACAGTGTTACATGTGGCTCTACTGCTCGGGCGCCGACTCACCCGAAGCCGCACTACCGAATATGAAAAATATCGCCTTGTACGACTACCAAAACAGTCGCGCGAGGGCGTGTCCCGTGGACTTTTTAGGTGACTACAACGGTTATCTACAAACCGATGGCTACGCGGCTTATGATGGTCTGCATCACGTCACCAATGTAGGGTGCTTAGCGCATGCTCGTCGCAAGTTCATGGATGCGAAGAAGCTTCAAGGGAAAGGTAAATCAGGCAAGGCTGATAAGGCGCTGGCTAAAATCCAAAAACTCTACGGGATAGAATCACGCTTAAAAGGTGCGCCTGCCCAAGAGCGAAAAGCAGAGCGTCAAGCGTATGCCAAACCGATACTGGATGAACTTTACGAATGGATGACGACCCAGAAAGTGATAGGCTCTAGTGCACTAGGTAAAGCGATAAAATATACGCTCGGACAATGGCCAAAGCTCATTCGTTATATCGACGATGGTCACTTATCTATCGATAATAATCGCGCTGAACGCGCAATTAAACCGCTGGTCATTGGCAGAAAAAATTGGTTGTTCTCTGACACACCAAACGGTGCTGGTGCGAGCGCGATGCTTTACAGCATCGTCGAGACCGCGAAAGCCAACGGACTTATCCTCTACGACTATCTGGTCAAGTGCATGAAAGAGTTGGCGAAAGCAGAGCCTGATATCGACGCACTCCTACCTTGGAACTTCAAACATTAGTAATATCGCCCCGTGGGTTCATGGGGCGGATACCCTGAAACATCAGTTCTTTTTGACCTTAAATATCTGGAATCACGCCTATTGAGTTTTGAAATGCAGGGCATTACAGAAATAGATCAGGAGGAGAGTGTCCTCGTAGATGAATCTGTTGAAGAGGATTCGAATTTAGGACCTATGATTTTATGCATAGATACGAGTGGTTCAATGTACGGTGCACCTGAACACATAGCCAAAGCTATGGCCTTGTACTTGTCTTCTGTAGCTAGAAAGCAGGACCGAAATTGCTATCTAATTAACTTCTCAACATCTATTGTGACTTTTGATTTGACGGGTAAAAAAGGGCTGGAATCTTTGATTAAGTTTTTGAGTTCCTCTTTTCATGGCGGAACAGATGTTGCTCCAGCACTCCGTCATGCTACTGAGTTAATGAAGAGTGAGTTTTATGAAAACGCTGATGTTTTGGTTATCTCTGATTTCATCATGAGTGAACTACCAAAAAACGTTATGAAGAGTATTGAAGAGCAGAGAGGACAAGGGAATAAATTTAATTCACTAGTCATCGGTGATTGCTTTATGTACCAACGGTCTAAGACGCAGTTTGATTTGGAGTGGATATATAATCCACATACTAGCAGTATTCAGGAGCTAGTTAACTTCAAACAAAGCCTGATTTAGCGTAGGTTGAAATTTCCCCGTGTAACGGGTGCTCTACAAAGCTTCTAAATATGTGGGGTTTTGAAGAGGAGTGGTACAAAACTGATATCTTGCTGGTGAGCGATGGTGATTTTCCAGTACCTTCGGAATTAAGTAGAAAAATTAGCAACCGAAGGGGAAATAATGGGTTACAAGCACACGGTATTCAAATAAGTAACTCTCACTGCACACCAATGAACAAAATTTGCGGTCCGATGCATTACGTTTCGGAATGGGGTGATTTAAAACATTAGCTCCTTGTTAGCGATGGCTGTCAGCGTTATTAGCAAACCAAGGCTCACTAGCCTATTGAAGTAACTCAATTTTATCGAAGCTAGTTATCATGATTTAAGCCTAAATATGGTAAATTCCATTATATGCATATAACCATGATAATTAGGGCCAAGGATGTCAGAAGCGAAAGCCAATTTTGAATATGCGATCTCAGACGCAGAGCAATTGTTAGAGTGTTACGACCAGTTAAACGGATGCAACTCCAACTCCCAACCTCCAGAGGTGCTTAAGAGAGCTACATTGATAATGACTCTCACTGCATGGGAAACCTATGTCGAAGACATAGCAAAAGAGCTTGTTGATGCGAAATATGGTGTTGTTATAGGTTCACAGCTTGGAAGAATTGTTGAGAACCGACTTGATGAGCATCTTAAGTACTTTAACAACCCTGGTTCAAAAAAGACCAAAGCACTTTTTGCTGAGTTCTTCGGTATTGATGTCACCGAAGCGTGGGTTTGGAACAATTTTCAAACCGCTGATGAAGCTAGATCACAACTCAATAAATGGTTAAAAAAACGAGGTGAGGCTGTTCATCGCGCTCAAACCAATAGAACCGAAGCTCATATCGTCAAGCGCGAAGAGCTGGACAAGTGCATCAGGTTCTTTAGAGAGTTAGTTTCGGTTACGGATAGCAAACTATCAGAGCTGTAGAGCCGTGTTTTTCAGAAGAGCAAGCTGTGACTGCGAGGTGCCTGTTATTACATGTATCTCGAAGAATGATGTGCGAAAAGCATTAGTTTCATTAATATTGCAGTGTACAGCGAAATTAAGAAGTAGTTAATGCTGCTCATTAGGGAGTAATAGTGAGTAAAAAGCCCAATCAAAGTGAAATAAATAGAATACGAACAGCCTTATGTTCACTAGAAACATTATGTAAGAAAACTTACGGTGTATCACCTTTTCAGGCTCAACTAGATGGAATAAAACAACTATTAGAGGCTGAAGAGTTCAGAATAGCTGTCGTTGGTGAGTTTAGTACTGGTAAATCAACATTTATTAACGCATTAATAGGATATGACTTGCTTCCGCATGCGCGTTCGGAAACCACAGCAACCATTACATATATCCATAACGTACCGAAAAGTAATCCGAAGTGTGGGAAGGTGACGATTGAGTTTGTTGATGCTCGGGATCCATTAACACTTGATATTTCGGATGATCAAAAAGCCCTGAAAGAGTATGTAACCAGCTTTTCGAGTCAATTCAGTGTTGTCGACGAGATTCAAAGTGTTCATGTATATACTCATTTTTTGAATATCGAAACGCCAGTAGTGCTCGTTGATACCCCAGGATTAAATGGGACTGCTGATGGACATCGCTCTATCACTCTTGCTGAAGTTGAGGGAGCTCACGCAAGCATCTTTTTGTTCCATTTGAGAGCGTTGACCGAAACCGACCTAGAGTTCTTAAAATTGCTTTCAAAGCATCAAAGTCGAATTTTCTATCTATTGAATCATATAGATTCGGTAAACGAGCTAGAGGGGGAAAGTGTTGATAAGGTCCTTGCAGATTTTCATGACCAAATATCAACGCACTTTTCGAGCCATTTCTTTGAAGGACAAGAATGCGAAACTTTTGCTATCTCAGCACTAAAGGCATTAGTACATAAGGATACTTCCTTCAAAAAACTGTATAGCTCAGATCTAACTGAGCTAACAGACGCTGAACGTAACAGCTTACGGAGTGGTTCACGGTTTGATGTATTTGAGCAAAGGTTACAGGATTACGTCGAACATCACAGTGAGTATGATATTAAGGATGTTGCACTCAAGGGACTGACCTCCGCTATCAATGATATAGAGGATAATTTACGCCAAGAGATAGCCTGTATTGAACAGCAACATAGGATGGGAAGTGATGGACGGATATCCCAGTATCTTGAGAATTTGGAAGACCGGAAGAATAAAAGCTGGAACAAGATAAAGGCCTACCTGAATTCGCGCTCTACAGATTTAGAAAATCATACGCTTCATTATCTAAAAGATGAGTTAATCAGGCTAAATGAAGAATTGCGAAACTATATTCAAAGTGAAGATTTGGATCAATTGCAAGCAAGTGTAATTCATAATACCTATGGAAAAAAAATTGACCAAGGCATTATGAAGATGCGCACCGTTATACAGAGGTTACTACAAAGTAATATCGAAGATGTTTATGAGATCGGAATTCTAGAAACAGATCGTTTTACCTCTGAGGTAGCCATTGACTATCAAAAATCACATAAGGTAAGTGGATTAACCTTTGAGCTTGATATCAACATTGTCAGTCAAGATCGTGCAAAGCTGAATAACGAAAAGGGAAATCTAACCAATTTAGAATTCGGTCTAAAAGCAAACACGGATAATCAACAAACACTTGCTAAGTTACAGGAAAAAATTCAAACAGAATTAGTCAATAACAATGCCAATACGCGCAGCACTAAAAACAAAAGAGATACAAAGATTCAGCGTCTAGGTAAACGGCCAGGCGTTGAGTATATCACCAGAAGTAGAACAGTTGAGCGCGGTGGCCTTTTAGGTGGAGTTCTGGACTTCTTTTCTGAAAAAAGAGAAACCTATCGAGCAGCGGATAGAAGTGAGCAACAGCGGTATGATCGTGATCTGGATGAGATTCGCAATCTGTACACAGCTCAAATTAGTACGCTCAACATGAAGAAAAATCGCCTTCAAAGTCAGTTGAATGAAGCTAATTCCTCGATGGATATATCAAAATTGGGTCAAGAGCGCTTAGAGAAAAAGATCGAAAGACACGAAAAGCGTATTTTAGAGATGAATCAACATATCGAATCAAAGCTAAGAAACCACCGTCAGCAAGTCACTAGAGAGAAAAGAAATGAGCTTTGTCAGAAGGTAGAAACAAACTTGAAGGTTGAGGCTATTGGTTCACTAAATAAGATTATAAAATCCACGATTAAAAATGAGCTTTCGTCGGTGTCAGATAAGCTCTATCAGTACCATAAGCAAAAATTTGCACTTTATAGACAAAAGCTGGAATTGCTTGATGGGCAATCTAAGAATCTTGAACTACCGCTTCTAAAAAATGCAGCAACAGAAATAAGCGCAATAAAAGAAGAGTATTGTAAAAATTAAGGTGTTTTAATAATGGATTATAAAAAACAATATGATGAGAAAAAAGCAGGGGTATTGACGCTGCTTGAAAGAACATGTCAGTTCTATCAGAACACCGATGATGTTGAAAATGAACATGCGTTCGAAGAGTTATATCGCCAGGTAGAAAACGGCGAATTTTCTATCGTTGTTGTTGGTGAGTTTAGTGCAGGAAAATCAACCTTTCTTAATTCAATGATGGGGGATAAGTATTTACCTTCGTTTAGTGGCGAAACAACGGCAACAGTGAACTTCCTAAAACATAGTGGTAAAGCTGAACCCGATGAAGGGCTACGTGTTATTTATAACGATGGTACTACCCAGAGTTTCGCAGAGGCTTCATTTGATAATGTAGAAAAATTTGCAACGACCAAAGGTGAAGAGGTAGCGAGTTCCATTCAACAAGTTGATTTGTTTTTAGATTCGGATTTCTTGCAAAACGACGTGATTTTAGTCGATAGTCCAGGGTTAAATGGGGTAAGGGAAGGTCACCGTAAAATAACCGAAGAGCAGATTAAAAAATCTCATGCGTGTATCTTTTTATTTAACGCAGAACAACCTGGTAAGAACAGCGATTTCGAGTTTTTAGATCGCTTGAAAGGAGAAGTGGGTACAATTCTGTTGGTGCTAAATAAAATTGACACTATTAACTTAAATGAGGAGTCAATTGAATCAGTGCTTAAGATATTGACTGAAAGTTATCAGAGTAAATTTCCACATGCCCAATCGGTACCTGAGATCTGGCCTATTTCAGCGCAGGATGCCCTTGTCGCCCGCAGCGATAAAAAGATAGTTGAGCGAGACTATAACGCAGAGCAAAAGCAGGCTCTTTTTGAAAAGTCACGCCTATTGGAATTTGAAGAGCGCTTATGGCGTTTTCTCACCCAAGGAGAAAAAGCACGTTCTGAACTTTTAGAGCCAGTTAATCGTGTGATCAAACTACTTGAAAACACGCGCAAGGCAAACAGCCAATTGATCAGTGAACTACAAGAAAGTCACAGTAAAGGCGAGGTATTAGCCCAAATAAGTGCGTTAGAACAACAGCTAGAAAAAATTGGTGAAACGGTTGAAAACAACAAAAGAACAATTAAACGTCAAGTTCGTCAGTCGCGTATTGCGGCAGAAAATACGATGACAGGTACATTAGAATCAATTCGTGAACGCTACATGGATAAATTTGATAGTGACTTCATCATAGATCATGACAGGTTGTTAATGGATGATGATGCAGAAACAAGTTTGAAACGCTTTATCTCTCGCCTAGAAGACGATGTGAACAGCAGCCTGGCGTTGTTTGCTTTATCATTTCAAGCAGAGCTTGAAGGGAATATCCAATCTATTGCGGATATTGAGCTGGAGGGAATAAATGAGGAACTATCCAAATTGGCACAGCCTGTCGAACTTGGCAAAAGTGATGAAATAGGTCAATACACCTTGTCATTAGACTATGCAGAAGTAGATAAACGACGGACTGACTTAGAAGACGAAATTGAAAAATTAGAACAACGTTTAAACTCGTCAGAGTTAGAAGAAAAGTCTGCAATCAGGCTTACGCATAAAAAAGAGTCACTGGAAGAGCGTAAACGTACGCTGATGGATCAGAAGCATTCAGAGCTAGCTGGAATGGGGCCAGCGCCAACTGTTGATAGAGTCGAAAGTGAAGACATAGACCGAGAGTCTCGTGACGGTGTTATAGGCAAAGGGTGGAGCTGGCTGTTCGGCAAAAAAATTGTTAGAAAAACTAAGATTACTAAAGATGATGCTCGAATAAAAAACTTTCAACAACATAAACAATCTGTTGAGAAGCGATATGATTCAGATATTGCAGAGGTAACTGCTGAGTTGAGTGGTATTCAATATCAGGACATAGAGGCATCACATTTAGCCTCTAAGGAAACAAATAACAAGCTTAAGAGATTGGAAGATCAAAAACGTTCCTTAACTGAGGAGTTTAATGCTACACAGAAGCGTCACTTTAAAACACAATTAAAGAAAATACAGGAAGATATAGAAGAGAGAATTGACTCCATACGCAGTGAGGCGTTAAGTGAAATTTCTAGCCGTTTACGCTCTCAGGAAAAGTCATTGATTCCATTGCTATCACATAGTTTGGAGAGCAGCCTTTCCGACAAATTATTAAGAAAGAAGCAAGAACTAGAGCTTAAGAAAATGGATCTTGAAGGTAGTATCAGTGAAAAAGAGCAACTCATAGAAAAATGCGAACAGAAGAATGAGCAGATTTCAGAGATTCTAATTGCTGCAATTGGTGTTCAGTGTGATCTGGAAGAGCAGGCTGTAGATGTCATAGAACAAAGAAACATTTCAGAAGTGTTTGTGGGAGCCTAGTATGAATCATGCGCTAATTGAATCGATGCAGACTTTGGAGTCGGTTGCCATTGATATTGACGCTGCTCCTCAGACACGAATGCAGCTTGAGAACTTACAATCCAGCATAGAGAACAAACAGTTTTATCTGCCAGTAGTTGGGCAGTTTTCTGCTGGTAAATCACATTTTATCAACAATTTGTTGGGAAGAGACATACTCCCAACCCTAACGACAGAAACAACTTCGTTCTTAACAACTATTCGTTTTGGTGAGCAAGATAAGTTACTGATTAAGCTTAATAACAATCAAGAATTAGTGCTGGATATTTCAATGGCTAAGTGCCTTAGCCAACACAGTATCAGTCGTGGTGAATTAAGTATTCAGCTTCCTGAGTTAAATATTGACGATATTAGCTCACTGGATATCGAACTTAATAGTCCGTTGCTAGAGGATGGACTGGTGCTCGTAGATACTCCGGGAATAAACACACTTCATAGTGCTCATGAGGCGATGACGTACGAGTTTCTGCCTGCTGCTCAAGCATTCTTATATGTAAGTGGTAATCAACCTTCAATATCTGACCTTAACTTCCTAGAACGTATTAGTAAGTTTGGTCTGGATGTTTTATTTGTTCGTACCAGAATGGATGAGATTAACGAGTGTGAAGAATCCGTTGAGAGCGTTGTAGCTGAAGATTGCCAAATTCTCGAGCAAGTGGTTGATACTAGTCAGCACTACTTTGCTATATCTAACAAATTGGAGCAACCGCGTTGGCAGGAAAACTTCAAAAGCTTGCAGCAATGGTTGAAAGGCTATTTCGCTGATGATGTTCGATTGTCCTTAGAAAGAGCTGTCTCAAATAACATGCGTAAACTAACGGCTGATTTTCAAACCCAGTTGGATAAGACAATCCAGTTGATAGAGTTTGAGTATCAAGGTGATCCTGAGCAGTTTGAGTCCGATGTCAAGCAACTGGAAACAGAGCTAGCTTTGCAGAAAAAAGATGGCATGTTGTTAAAAGAAAGCCTAGAGCATGAGTTCTCTTTAGTTAAAAGGGATATTGGGCGAGAGCTTGAGCGATTAAAAGTTCAGGCAGTTGATGACTACCGAAAAACACTCTCAACAGCCATTTGGATAGATTCTCCGACAAAAGTTAGAGAATATTCTGATCAGAGTGTTAAAGAACTGGCTTTAAATATTAATACCAGAGTGTCTGAGCGATTGACGATATCTGTGGAATCTATTTATCGCCAGCAGAATGAGCAGCTGTCAGCACTCGGTTTGGTAGGCGGGCGCTTATCGGCTGAAGGATTTTCCGTTGAGATGAACACACCAACACTTGATGAAGTGGTTAGTAACTCTGATGAGGTTTTACTCGCAATATCTCGCCAGCTTAACAGTATGGATGCTGAAGAAATTGAGCTTAACAATTCAGTATCTCAGTTGACCGAAGATATGCGCTCGGCTAGCAGTGAGCTTGACGCTATTTCACTTGAAGCGGAAGTCTCGAAGGAAACAGTTAATCAATTGTCATATGCCCCTCAATATATCACTAATCCAGGCGACTCTTCGTTTTCAAAAACGTTTAGTATGCTGGGGCAGGCGGTTGATCTTGCGGTGATGTTTATTCCAACCCCTGCTGGGCCAGTAAAGGCGGTGACGAATGGTAAAAAAGCTATTGATGCAGCGAAAACCACAAAAAAAACGATTGATGCAACTCAAACAGCAATTAAAGCCACGAAAGCAGTAAAGAAAGCGACAACGGTCATTAAAACTGCTAAATCGGCAGTTGATAAATACAAGCCAATTGCTCAAAAGCATGTCAGTAACTATAGAAAGCTAAAGGAAAAATCCCAACAAAGTGCGGCTAAGCTAGCCAATTCAAGTGATGAAAAGGAGCAGAACTTAGGGCAGGTTGCTTTGAATTCGCTTCAGTTACTGGAAGCCGAGTTCTGGATGCGAAAGCTCGGAGAGAATTTCGATGAGCCACCAAGCTCTCGTATTGACGAGAATCACAGGCGTCAGTTTGAAGAGCTGCGTGCCAAAGCTGAGCATGAGGTACAAAGTAAAGTCCAAAGGCAGTTGAAAAAAATGAGCGATATGGGATTGCTCAACGAGAAAATAGCTTACGGACAGAAAAAGAAAGAGCTGTTGTTACAGCGTAGATCTGAACTGGAGGCAGAGCTTCAGGCTTTGGCTGAAAATCAAAAGCAACAGCAAAAAGAGCAGCAAAGAAATTTGTCTTGTGAATTCTATTGTCGACAGATGAATAACTCAATGAGTTCTTATATTGAATCGGTTAAAACCGCTTCAGATGAACTTATTGAACAGTTTATGGTTAAGCTATCACTAAGCGTCATGATGGACAGCGAATCCATGGTCAGAGAATTAGCAGATCAAATAGCAGAACTTAAGAGTAATTTGCAACTATCTCAGCAAGAAAAAGAGCAGAAGCTATTTCAGGTTACTCAATTAGCTGAAAAGCTGGATTCGTTAAATGCTTAACCTCAAGCAAACACTGCTGAACTATCAAAGTGTATTTGTCTTGGGCTTACCAACTCATGAGACTTACCGCATCTTTCGCTCATTGCTGAGAGATGCGGTGCAGGATTTTATGCCGGTTAGCTACTTAGATAATGGCAGTAAAAAAACCTACATTTTGTTTAACCATGATGAAGATATCGCGTACGTTGAAACGAATGAAGGACTTTTGAACTTGAGAGAGGGTAGCAACTCTGTTGAAAAAGGGGAGGTGATCTATCTTTCAGTAGGTAACCGCAACCTGCCATTGGGTTTTGTGTTTGTTATCCCACCTCAGTTTAAGACAAAAAGCTTCTTAGTCGAACATCATTCTAATCCATTTCTAAGGGATGATATGCGCTGGCTAAAGCATTTATATGGAATACTCTGGTGTGATGCCTTTCCTTATGGGGAGCTGACTAATAAGAGTATTATTAACGGATTAACAAATTGGCTGATCGCACGGCGACATATTCCGAATGTTCAGCTAATGCTTTTAGAAGGACCAGATACCGCTTCCTCGGACCTTGATATGTCGGAACAGGATTTATCTGGTGCGTACTCTAAAGATATTTTAGCTGGTGACGTTGTAGAAGTCGGTGATAGTTCAAATTTAAAGCAGTATTTCAAAGCCAGATTTAACCATCGAAAAAGCTATCTCCAAAGACAGAGAGAATATATACAGCACCAAGTTGAACAAATGGAGGATTTCGTATCAGACGATGTGATTTTTCGTACGACCTATGACTTTTGTATTGAAGACTTTGTTGAAGACTATATCTCACCCAGCAGTCTTGACAAGATATTTTCACAGCACGGTTTACAAAGTATCTCAAATCAAAAGAAGTATCATGAGTACTTATCACAAGCTGCAATGAACGTGTTAGATAATTACTGCACTCACATAAGCGAAGAATTTTTTGATGGTTCGACAATGCCCTTCTTAAATAACTTTAAAAAGGTAGGTTACAGTTTGCCACTGGATGCTTACTGTAAGCTGGTAAAAAGTACAAAGTTGAAGTGTATTGGAAGTATACGCAGTATTGGGAGCGATGTATCATTTGGTAATATTAATAAGCTAACACACCTTGAGTTTATTGAAACAATTCAGAGGGATAAAAAGGAGTTTACTGACTTACTGATAGATTTCTATCAGCATCAGTGTGAATCTATTACTCTCGATTTCTTAACTAATCAGATTATCTATTTAAAATCTATAGGTAAAAAATAATATGTCATCAGTCTTTAAAGCGATTACGGTAGCTTCTATTTTAGCTTTCTTATTCATTATGTTTATCCACAATCAATACGTTGTATATGGGTACGGATTTGTTGGATTAGCTGCAGTATCGGTATTCATATTCAGCTTACTTGATCAGAAACTAGCGCATCAGCGTCAGTTAGAGCAACAACAAGCATTTTTTGCTTATAAAAGTGAATTCCAATCAACGACGAAAAATATGCGAACAGAAATTTGTATGGCTGTAAAAGACAAAACTGAGCAAGATAAAAGAATTCATCAGCAACTGATTAGTGTAGTTAAGCAGCTAGAGAACCATACTATGCTTGTATCAGAAATAATTGACGACAAACTTTCTGATCTAATATTAAAAATCAATATATTAAATAGCCAACAATCGGCGGATTCCATTGAACTGCAAAACCAGCTAGCAAAAAAATTCACACAAACTGCAGAGCAGCTTAGTAAACAATTGATACAGGAAAATAAACTAGGACGACAGTCACTTGATCACCATCTCGAGCAGATCACCAAAAAACTTTCGCCAATCTTTGAGTTGACTAGCCAAATTGAAGCGCAAACCAAAGAAAATGGTGAGTTCATGCGTGAACAAGGAAATATAATTGAACAAGGTAACAAGCAACTTCAGTCGATACTTTTAGAGCATAGCAGACAGTTTACAAAAGAGGTTTCTGAGCAGTTTTCTGAACTTAATGAAGAGTTTGAAGATAGAGTGAATGACATGGCTGACAACAATAGTCGCTTGTTAGGTGATGTTCGACAGGTAGTTAAAACTGCTCAGAAAGGACAAACTCGTACTTTGGAAGAACTGATGGCTGAAATCCAAATTATGATCCAAAGTCAAAAGGTTACTCAGGCAGCCACTGCACAAACGTTACAGGAACTGATTGAGTTCAAAGAAGAGTTAACTCAGTTAAATCAAAAAGATTTGCAGTATCTAGAGGCAATGTTGAATGGATAACTCTGCAGCCCTGTTATTGAAATGCTGTGAACAGATAGAACAACAGTTAGTAATGTTTGGCACTGATAGCTATTTGATATTGCAGTCCGAAAACAGAGAGATTATTAAGAAATTTGAGGTGTTTGATAGTTTACTTAACCGTGCTCGAGAGTATATTTTTCTAGGCTTGTTTGTACAGGCAAGGCGTTTGATTTCTATCATGCAACGATTGTGTGAACTGATTCAATCAGAAATCAAATCTTTAGCTAGTTGAGAATTTAAGTTGGGATTGAATTGACAAGAGATAAAAGAGTTGTCTTAGAATACTGAAACCGAAAGGCCAGAGAAGTTATAGGTGACACTAAAGATGTAGCAAAAATTCGAACTTTGTTTTTGGTAAGTAATTTTCTTACCTTGGGATGTTTCATGTTTAATGATTTTCACGAAAATATCAACTTATGGTTGTTTTAGGCGATATCAACATATGGTTGCTTTTTAAGTAAGCTATTGAACTAAAAGAAATCGTAAATATCACTTTATGGTTGTTTCTACAAATAGTTTGAAAATCAAGAGCCGCTTTTGCGGCTCTTTTTTGTCTGGGATTTATAAAAACATTATTTGTAATAAATCGAAGCTGAGTACGTGAGACAAAAGTACCGCCATTTAATGGGGGCGTATCATGGTCGAAATTTGTATATTTATTATTTGGTGGGCAGCCCATACCATCCGGTCAAAGCACTTGACCAAGATGGGAAAAATAAGGCGTATGAGTCGTTTCAATGTTAGACGTTCACCTAACATATTATTGCCCCAAAGCTAGTTGGATCTGCGGATCTATGAGTATCAAATACGATTTAACCTCAAAATACTACTCCACGTTAATTTCTTACCGCTTGAGTAACCTTTGTTGCAAGTAGTATTAACAGATATAGTTGTTGTTAAAGTCGCAAGAATAGAAAAGATAAAGGCAGCACAGGATAATAATTATGTCACTGTGCTGTTAGAAATAAGATTCTTAAAAATGGTCTAGCAGTGAGCATTCTACAAATGCCATACTAAATTCAAGTTAACGCCATTTACGTCCAAACCATCGTTGTCATACCATTTAACCCATTCCAACTGAAGCTCTAAGGGGTTACCTTTGTTAAATGCCGCCCCTATACCGTATTGGAAGTCCGAATCAGAATCACTTGTATTATACCCTTGTCCAGTAACTGACGCCTTTATTTGTCCAAAACCTAAAAGGCCGTAGATATCTAGGTACTTCCACACTGGCAATACCGCTTTACCAAATAAGCTAAAGCTATGATCTATTTGGATATCAACCCCCAAAATACTGTCATTAGATATGTTGCCATAGCCTCGGGCTTCAACAGCAAAGTTTTCATGAAATCGATAACCACCGACTAGACCTAGCAGGCTATTATCGACAGATGTTATACCTCCAATATCAGCGTCTACATATGAGTAACCTAACCCAATATAACCGTAGTCCTCAAATGACCCTTTAGCGTAAACCGATGAACTAACCATGAGTAGTATACCGGCTACACAAGTTTTTATTTGTTTGGCCATGCTTATTATCTCCCTATATTTGTTAACACATTGCAAATAGAGTGTAGTTCATAGGAAGGTTGATAACAGTGAAAAAGAGGGCTTTGCAAATTAGGTGATACATGGCTTTCCAATACAGGTTCACGATGCCCAAGTCGAGATTAACCAAAGAGTTCTATTCTTCTCTCAAATTTCGAGAACATTTAATATGTAACTAATTTTAATTTTTCCGACTCAAGCTTTTTCTCTGAGTGATTTATTTCCAGAAATGTGTTTTAGATAAGTGGATAATTACAAATATTGAACGTTCGTATCAATTCACAAAAATATTAACTTGTGCTTTTTCAACATGATTCAAACATAAAGAGCCGCTTTTTAGCGGCTCTTTATGTTTGAGTTTTAGCTATCACTCAGAAGAGTGTTAACTATCAATTTTTCTACTTCGCATAATTCGAAGGAAACAGTGCTCGTTTCGCTTCTTCATCACGTTCGGTTTTAAACTCAATGCCTTTACCAATCTCGCGAGCGCGCAGTGCGGCAGGGCGACTGTTGATTGCATCAAACCAGCGCTTTAAGTTCGGGTAAGGTTCTAGGCCTTCTTCACCAAGCACGAAAGGTGCTTTATCAATCCAACCCCATGCCGCGACATCGACAATGGTGTACTCATTTCCGACGAAAAACTCACGACCTTCCATATGCTTTTCTAACACTTCGTAGTGACGTTGTGCTTCACGTAGATAACGGTTCACGGCGTAGTCTAGGCCTGCAGGGGCAGCATGACGGAAGTGTACCGATTGGCCAGAGTATGGACCAAGGCCGCTCGCGATAAACATCATCCAAGAGAGCAGTTCGGCTCTGTCTTCTGGTTGTCCCCCAAGCTTGCCAGTCTTCTCTGATAGGTACAGAAGGATAGCGTTCGAATCGAACACGCGCTGTCCTTCGTCTTCAATCGCTGGCGTTTTACCGTTCGGGTTAATTAAACGATATTCCGGCGTGTGTTGCTCGCCTTTTAAGGTATCGACTGGAACGAGTTCAAAATCTAGGCCTGTCTCTTCTAGAAACAGAGCGATCTTCATTGGGTTGGGTGTTTGGTGAAAATAGAACTTAAGCATGGGGTAACTCCTTGTATTGGTCATTCATTAAAGTATCACTTGAACGATCGTTCAATAATTGATTTTAATTTATTTGAAAATCGGTTGATGCGTGTTTTAAATCTATGCGCTTAAAACTTCGTTATTAGAGCGAGAATGGAATTGAGCGATTCAGTGTGTTGAATTTCAAGTTGTTGAAAAAATGAGCTTAAAGTTGCTGTTTGGGCGTGTTGTTTCCTGCGGAGTTTGGATTTGTGATGGGTGGTTTTCGGTGGAATAGGGCGTATGAAATCCGCAGTTAGATATTCCAAAATTACCCGTAAATTCCCCTCGAAACCAAAATTATCTCGATGCGCAGGCTTACTGGTAAGTTCAAAATCGTGATCTGTTGCCACACCTTATGCAACAAATGAATATTAACCTCGGAGATTCTGGTGTGGTTCACGGTTTTTTAATCTTAGGGGCTTACATTGGGGAGCAAATCTGATGTGAACACTTAACGACACAGGATCTTTCCATGAAAAAGAACATTATCGCTCTCGCTCTTGGTGGCATGCTAGCCTTTGGCGCAACACCTTATTCTTTTGCTGCTAACGATGGCGCAGTGCAAGCTTCAGCGGATTACGCGCAGTTGGTGACTAAGCGACAAGTTGTCGACCAATTACTTCTTGATGCGTTGCAGGCGTTTAAGTCTCCGGCAAGAATTTCTCACGCGGGCTTCACGGCTAAAATGCCAAGTAACATGGAAATTGTGACTAACCGATTGTTAGAAGCTTACCAGCTAGAACCTTACCGTACTGACTTGTTGATCTCGGCAGCGAACGCTCAGATCTACAACAAGAACGCAGAGCGCGCTATTGAGTTGTTTGAACAAGCACTGACGGTTGCGCCAGACGATGTCGACTTGCACGCGTATCTAGCGGTTTGGCAGCGATTTGAAGGCAATGAAAGTGAATCCAATAAGCACATGGAAAAACTGGAAAGCTTGAATAAAGGCAAAGCAGAAGACATCAAGCGTATTTTTGCTACGGTTGACCGTGTGTTAGAAACACCGCTTAAAGAGTCTGCAGATAAGGGGCTGTTGAGCGACCACGGTGCCATCGTTACTTTGGGTTACGCGCTTAATCCAGATGGCTCTATGCATGAAATATTGATTGAACGTCTTGAAACGACATTAGCAATGTCGAAAGCTAACCCAGACGCGATGATCGTGTTAACCGGCGGCGTGCCTAAGAACCATAAGACAGAAGGTAAGTTAATGGCGGATTGGCTTATCTCAAAAGGGGTAAGCAAAGACCGCATCATTGAAGAGAACTACGCGACCAGCACGGTAGGCAATGCCTTGTTCAGTAGCTATGCGCTCGCTCGTCATGATATTAAGCACGCAACCATTATTAGCTCGGCAAGCCATGTTCGTCGTGGTCAAACTCTGTTTGAAATTGCTAGCTGGCAAACTGGCCCTCAGGGCATTACTTTCGATACGGTTTCTTACCCAGACAAGCCGCTAGAGGATCTTAAGAAAGCGAGTGATGGTGAGCTTCTAGGCATCTACCGTGACGCACTGAGAACGTATGGTATGTGGAGCTACCGCTCTTACCCATTAGAGTCTCGCTAAGCCCAAGCATTATTTGCGTTTGGGAAAAGCACAGTTCGTGTTAAACCAAAGCTTCACTTGCTAGTACAATCGAGCACAGCTAGATGGTATGCTGTGCTCCTACTTAATTTAGTGTTTCAAAGGCAAAAAAATGAACCCGATTTTAGCAATGTTGAAAGAGAACAATATTAGCGACGAGCAGATCAGCGAGATATTCAAGACGTTGACCGAGAACCCTCTTGCAGCAATGGCGACAATCAGCCAACTTGGTTTACCACAAGATAAGCTTCAAATGCTGATGGGTCAGGTAATGCAAAACCCTGCGCTAATCAAAGAAGCAGTTGAAGAGCTTGGCCTAGATTTTTCTAAGGTTGAAGCCGCTAAAGAGCAACTTCAAAAATAAGTGAGTTTGAATGAGCTGATATCGTCTTAGCTTAATCAAAATTCAATGAAAAGGTCGTTTAAGTTCAGCAACAGGCTGTCTTAACGGCCTTTTTTGATCTTGGTGGCGATTATTCACTTTGATCAAGTTGCTTTCAATCCCTGCCTCCCATTTTTTACTCAACGACTATTTCAACACAATTGACAGCACCTTTGCCAAATATGTGTTGCTACTGACAATTTACTTACTAGACTTAATTAACCTATGTGCGACTTGATATGTGCACCTTGATGAACAGTTTTTTTGGATGAGGAACGCCCTGAATAGTAGGGATATAAACATCAAACAATAGCGCTGTTTATTTATGGGTCACAACAAGAAAAAGAATAAGAGGGCACTCGAATAAGCCCTTTATTGAGCAGTGATTTTATAGGAAATGAGTTATGAAATATTTAAAGGAAACGGCTTTAGCGAGCCTTGTGTTGGCAGGGCTTGTTGGTTGTGGCGGAGACTCAGGATCATCAAGCAGTACGACACCCATTACCTTAAGCGTGAGTGATGCGCCCATTGATGATGTTAAAGACGTCACCGTGACATTCAGTAAGGTCGCTTTACTTCCTCAAGGGGGAGGTTCGCCACTGATATATGATGTGTATAAAACGGACGAAAACGGCGACTACGTTGATGAAAATGGCGATCCATTGCCAGATGGTGAGGATCCGATTCCATTAAGTGTGAATTTGTTGGATTACCAAGGCAGCGATGCGCTCCCTTTGATTGAAAATGAGGTAGTTCCAGTAGGTAGTTATAAGTTGTGTGTGTTTGCTCATGATGGCGATCACCCGAAACATCCATCTTATGTCGTAGATGATAATAATGTGGAACAAAAGTTAACGGTGAAAGGCGAAGGCGCGTGCCCGCAAGGTGTGGGTAAAGAAGACAACGCTGGCGTACTTTACTTTAATAACTCATTTAATGTGAACCAACAAAGTAATGATTTTGTTGTCGAGTTCGATCTACGACGCGGCCTAAAGAACAGTTCGACTTTCCCTGATTACACCATTCAAAGAACGTCTGTAAGCCTTATTAATACGGTTGAGACAGGAAACATTGAAGGTACTGTTTCGAGTACCACTTTTGAAGCTTGTAACCCTACAAATGATAATACTTATGTTCAGTCGGTGTACTTGTATGAAGGTAATGTCGACAAAGCTGACATGGCACCAATTGGTGGTACAGCGGAGAAAAAACCGATTACTTCAGCTTCAGTGACAATGAATCAAGCACAGACCAACTATGAGTTTTCCCTTGGTTTCATCGACCCAGGTACTTACTCATTAGGTTATACCTGTACTGCGCAACACGACAGTGATGAAGACAATGCTGATCCGGTTGCTGATGGTTTTGAAATATATGAAGCTCAAAATGGCGTGCAAGTAACCGTTGGTCAAGACAGCCAAGTGTCATTTTAGATTGCTGATTTGATTTACCATGCTAATAAATACGGCCTCCAATTTTGGGGCCGTTTTTGAATCTGCTAGTGATAATTCTAGGGTAAATCTTATAATTGAATAAAATCAGTATCTCAGTTGTGAGAGTGCTGTTACTATCGCTATCAATAGTCGGGGGGCATATACCTTATTTGGTGTTTGCTGAGATCGTTAATCGAGACCCGTTGAACCTGATTCAGTTAACACTGGCGTAGGGAACTATAAGCACTCGATCTACGTCTGCACCCATGAAAACTTTCATGAGTCTAATGCGACTTCTCCTTCGATCGGTGTTCGTTCTCCTACGTCTTGTAAGATAGTAGGAGCGACAATGACACACAGTTCTATTTCAAAAGATTTAACGCCCAAAGCCTCAGTTTCACAGCACTCTGCTGATGGTTCGATTCGAACGAACACTCCGATTGTATTGACGATCGCAGGCTCAGACAGTGGCGGCGGTGCAGGTATCCAAGCTGATATTAAAGCTATGTCTGCGACCGGTAGTTTCGCTTGTTCGGTAATTACCGCTATCACTTCCCAGAACACGCAAGGCGTTTCCGCCATTTTTCCTATTCCACTCGACCATGTCGCTAGTCAGTTAGATGCAGTGTTTACTGATCTCAATATCGTGGCAGTAAAAGTCGGCATGTTGGCTGATTCGCAAATCATCAAAGTCGTTGCAGACAAAATTAAGCAGTACCAACCTAAACACTTAGTGATTGACCCTGTGATGGTCGCGACAAGTGGTGACCTTCTCTTAGAAAACTCTGCTATTACGACGCTAAAGCAGGAACTGATTCCGCTGGCAGACATCATTACCCCTAACTTGCCAGAAGGCGCGGCGTTAACAGGCAAAGCTGTCCCTGAAAGCGAAGCCGAAATGCAGGGCATGATTGAAGACTTACGCGCACTGGGCGCGAAAGCCGTTCTTCTCAAAGGCGGCCACTTAGAGAAGGATGAGAACAGTAACGACTTACTGATTCTACCAACCGCATCTGCTCTGATTAGCGCTAAACGTTTTCCTACCAAAAACACTCATGGCACGGGTTGTACGCTCTCTTCTGCGATTGCTTCTTTCTTAGCGCAAGGCAACACGCTCTCAGACGCTGTTGACCTAGGAAAACAATACATTTCTCGCGCGATTGCTCACGCTGATGAGTTACAAGTCGGCCAAGGTCATGGGCCTGTAAATCACTTCTTCGTTGGACACGGTAATGTCCGTTAATACGGTTGGTGTTCAACTCAGCAATGCCTCCTTGCGTTATAACGACAGTGAGCACGCGACCTTGTCTAGGTTGTCGCTTAGCTTAAACGCAGGTAAGTGGACGGTATTGTTGGGTCGAAGTGGCTGCGGGAAAACCACGGTATTGCGTTATCTGGCAGGCTTGTTGGACGACAAGGTGGAGTGGCAGGGCACATTGGCAACGTCTGATGAATTGCCTTTAACGGATCGCATCGCATACATGGCACAGCAAGACTTGTTACTGCCATGGTTGTCGGTTATCGACAATGTTTGCCTAAGTCATCGCTTTCAAAATCCAGCTTCTGATAAAGCACAGCAAACCAATCAAGCACTCGAGTTGCTCGCTGCGGTTGGTTTGGCTAGTCACGCGTCTACTATGCCAGATCAATTGTCTGGCGGTATGCGTCAGCGTGTTGCTTTGGCTCGCACCTTAATGCAAGACAAACCAGTGGTGTTGATGGACGAACCTTTCTCTGCGCTGGATGCGGTAACAAGACACAAGTTACAGAGCTTAGCGTGTGAACTGTTAAGAGATAAAACCGTTGTGTTGATCACCCATGATCCACAAGAAGCGGTGCGTTTGGCGGACAACTTGTATGTGTTGCAAGGCACACCTGCGAATGCTCAGTCTTTGTCTGTGCCTAACACGGCGACACCACGAGTGTTAGATGGTGAATGCGCTGAGTTACAACAAGCGATCTTAGATCAGTTGGAGCGTGACTATGAATGATCTAACGCGAAGTGAAGCTGTGGCTCGTTCAACCAACGCGCAGGTTAGCACAGCACATCCTCGTCAGATGAATCCCGTTATGCGTTTGGTCATCAGTAGTGCTGTGATTCTTGGTTTGTGGCAAATGGTGGTGGTTATCTTCGAGATGCCAAGCTTCATTCTGCCAGCTCCCGCAGAAGTCTTTCTTAAGCTGATTGAACGCTACGATGTGTTACTCAAGCACACTTGGGTGACTGCGCAGGAGATCTTACTTGGTCTATTGCTCGGTTTATCCATGGGGCTGTTTTTCGCCCTACAGATGTTGATGTTCGAACCGCTGAAACGCTGGTTGTTGCCTATCTTAATTGCTAGCCAAGCGATCCCTGTGTTTGCGATTGCGCCAGTATTGATGTTGTGGCTGGGTTATGGCATCGCGTCAAAGGTCGTCATGGCGGCGATCATTATCTTCTTCCCCGTGACCACTTGTTGTTACGACGGTCTGCGAAATACACCGACAGGTTACCTTGATCTTGCCAAGACCATGGGTGCATCGAAATGGCAATTGCTCCGCTATATCCAACTTCCTGCAGCATTGCCAACATTGGCGTCTGGTATTCGTGTTGCGGTGGTGATAGCCCCAATAGGCGCAGTCGTCGGTGAGTGGGTAGGCTCCAGTGAAGGTTTAGGTTACTTAATGCTACAAGCCAATGCGCGCATGATCATTGATGAGATGTTTGCGGCCTTGTTTATCTTGGCGGTGCTGTCTATCTCGCTCTATTTCATCACAGACAAGTTACTCAAAAAAGCCATCCCTTGGGAGAACCAGTGATGGCTTGCTCAATAACACTTTGTTTAATAAGGCTTCGCTCAACGCTATTTATCTAAACAAACCTCATTAAAAATTAGCTCTATAAACACAATAATAATATTCAAAAGGAAAGGTTAACTATGAAAAATACCAAATTGATAGGTGCAGTGGCACTGCTTGCTTCGCTAGTTTCAGGTCATGCTCTAGCGGATTCTGAACAAAAGAAACTGACATTGATGTTGGATTGGTTTGTGAACCCGAACCATGGCCCGATTGTTATCGCTCAAGAGCGTGGCTACTTTGCTGAGCAAGGCCTAGATGTTGAAATCCAAGAGCCAGCTGACCCAAGCACACCAGCGAAACTTGTCGCAGCAGGTAAGGTCGATTTAGCCGTAACCTACCAACCAAGCCTAACTATGGATGTAGCAGCAGGTTTGCCTCTAGTTCGTGCATCAACCCTTATCGCGACACCACTGAACACACTAATGGTGCTGGATAACGGTAAGAACGATTCGCTAGCGGATCTGAAAGGCAAGAAGATCGGTATTGCGATTGCTGGCAACGAAGAAGCGACTATCGGCACTATGCTAGCGCAAGAAAATGTTGCGTTTACCGACGTGCAAACCATCAATGTCGGTTGGGCGCTTTCGTCTTCATTAGCATCGGGCAAGGTAGACGCGATTTGGGGGGGGTTACGTAACTTCGAATCTAACCAGTTAGCACTTGAAGGCTTTAAAGCGAAGGCATTCTTCCCAGAAGAGCACGGTGTGCCCGCTTACGATGAGCTGATCTTTGTTGCGAACGCAAAGCAGCACGATGATGAAGCGATCAAAGCGTTCAACAAAGCACTTGAGCAAGCTACGACTTACATCGTGAACCACCCACAAGAGTCATGGAGTGAGTTTGTGGCGTATTCACCAGATACGTTAAACAACGAACTTAACCAACGTGCATGGAACGACACACTGACTCGTTTTGCACTTCGCCCTTCAGCAGTTGACCTAAAACGTTACGACGATTACGCGCAGTTCATGTTCGACAAAGGCATCATCAAATCACTACCAAAAGCCGCTGATTACGTACCGACTTTTGACTAAGGAATATCATGAAATACCAAGACTTAATCCAAGCCTGTCAGCAAGATTGGCAAGACTACACCGAGCATGATTTTGTTAAAACGCTGGCAAACGGCACTCTTGCTCAGCCGTGTTTTCTGCATTACTTGAAGCAAGATTTTTTGTTTTTAAAGCAGTATGCCCGTGCTTATGCATTGGCAATTTACAAGGCAAAGACACTGGCTGACATGCGTCGTGCACTGCCTAGTGTTCATGCTCTGCTAGATTCTGAAATCTCTCACCACGTGACTTACTGTGGTCAGTGGGGTTTAACCGAATCGGATTTAGAAAACGAACCTGAAGATTTCGGCACAGTTGCCTACACGCGCTACGTTCTAGATGCGGGTATGACAGGTGATCTTGTCGACTTATATGCGGCATTGGCTCCGTGTTCAATTGGTTATGCAGTGATTGGTAAAGCGCTGTTAGAAAGCAGTGATACTGTATTAGAAGGCAACCCATACGCAAGCTGGCTGCAACTGTACGGTGGGGAAGAGTTCCAGTCTGGCGTAGCAACGGGCGCAGAGTATTTCAATCAGTTACTGGCTGAAATTGATATCAACAGCGAGCGCGGTCAGAACATCGTTCATATCTTCAAAACCGCAACACGTATGGAAGTGGCTTTTTGGCAGCAAGGCTTGAATGCACTTAATGACTCAACCGCAGCTTAAAAGCGACTTTCACGAATAAGGATTAATCCATGTTAACTGAACAAATCATCCAATCGCTGCGCGCAGTACGAGAGCAAAAACCACTGGTTGTGAACATCACCAACTATGTAGTGATGAACAATACGGCCAACGCGTTATTGGCGATTGGCGCTTCGCCTATCATGGCGCACTCACAGCAAGAGCTGGCAGAGATGATGTCTTTCTCTGGCGCTTTGGTGATCAACATCGGCACGCTCGACAGTGTTTGGACGCCAAGAATGTGTTTTGCTGTTGAGCAAGCAAATACGAACAACAAGGTTGTGGTTCTTGACCCTGTGGGTTGTGGCGCAAGTACGCTGCGTACCGAGACTTCTCGTGAAATTGCACGCTTAGCCGACAAGTTGATCATTCGTGGTAACGCGTCTGAGATTATCGCGTTAGCGGGCGAGCAAGCGCAGAGCAAAGGCGTTGATGCGCTAGATAGCAGTGATGCAGCATTAGGCGCAGCGCAATGCTTAGTCGCTGAATACGGTGCGAATGTGGTGATTTCTGGTGAGACGGATTACGTTGTCACTAAAGACAGCGTTGTTACGTTAAACAACGGACATCCAATGATGCCGTATGTGACGGGTATGGGTTGTACTCTGACTGCATTAACGGGAGCTTTCGCTGCTGTTGGAGATGAAAGTGGTTTAGCGGCAGCAGCGGTATTGGGTGTGGTCGGTGAAATTGCTGCTGAGAACTCACGTGGCCCGGGTAGCTTACAGATGAACTTGCTTGATGAGCTGTATCAACTAGATGAAGAGACGTTGATCCAACGTTTGAAGGTTCAGTAGATTCAATCTAGATCTGCATTCGTAGCTTATTAAAAAGCCCTCAGCACATATGTGTTGAGGGCTTTTCTATTATTGCTTCAAAACCGTATTAACTCGTCGTCGTATTAGCTATCTCGTTATATCAGCAATTGGTTTGGTTAGGTTCTAAATCGATTCACTTGGCTTTCTAAGTGATGAGCAACTTCGGTTAAGTCGCTCGCTGCACCTGAAATGCTGCTTACAGACTCTTGGTTGCTCTGCGCGATGGTATTGGCACCTTGCGCGTTTTCACCCAGTGACTTGGTCAAGCAATCTTGCTCATCTACAGATACTGCAATCTGGCTGTTAGCCTGATTCAGATCTTGGATGTGTTGGTTAATCACATGCAAATTCTGAGAAGCTTGTTGTGCCTGAGTTGAAGCATCTGAAACCGTGCTGTGGCTCTCTTTGATCGACTCTAACGCATCTTTAGCGCCACGTTGTAACGAGGTGATGAGCTCATCAATTTGGCTAGCAGAATCTTGGGTACGCTTCGCGAGAGTTCTTACTTCATCGGCTACGACAGCAAATCCACGACCTTGCTCACCTGCACGAGCGGCTTCGATAGCAGCGTTCAATGCCAACAGGTTAGTTTGCTCAGAAACGCCTTTGATGACTTCAAGAATGGCACCAATGTTCATCGACTCTTTGTGTAGGTCCGTCACTTTCTGGCTGCTGACCTGCATGCTTTCATCGGCACTGCCAATTTCATGCAGTGTTTTGTCTACTTCTTTTAGTCCCATCGCCACATTCTCAGTTGCTTGGTTTGCAACTTGAGACGCGTGGTTAGCACTTGCAGCAATTTCTGATGTGCTTGAAGCCAATTGATCAACGGCAGAAGAGATATTGATCATCTCATTGTTCAACTGTGTTGCGTTGGTCGAGCTGTTATTGGTCACTTGATTCAGCGACTCCGACATCTCACCAATACGCACACTAGATCGGTTCACTTCGCCAACGATATCGCGTAGAGATTCAATGGTAATCTCCATGTTGGTCAGCAGTTCGCCGATCTCATTTTTGCTCTCTATGTTTACTTCGACATTCAGATTGCCTTGAGAAAGTTCGTTGGTGATCTGCTTAACCTGTGCAAGCCCTTTAGTAATTGAACGAGTAACCAAAACAGCGCTTGTCATACCAATGATTAAAGCCACACCCGTTAGCAAGAAGATGATTTGAATCGAACGTTTTTCACTGGCTTGCAGTTCAGGCGTCAATGCTTGTTTCTGTTGCTCTAGAATGCTTTGAGCATCCGCGACTGCAATAGCCAAGCTGTCACCAATCGAGGCAAGAGTCGCGGTTCTTTGCGTGTTCTCAATCATCTGTTGATGAACTTGCTCAAAGCCTTTTGCATACGCTTCGCGCTGGTTAGAGAAGTCTTCAATAAGCTCGCTTTGGTAAGGGGATGATTTGAGAGACTCAATGTCGCCTTCAATACCTGGCAGCGCGTATTCAAAGATATCTTTACCCGCTTCATAGGTTTTTAGGTCGTTGTTGTTTGAGTAACTCAGTACAGTGATCTTGGCTGCGAGGAAGTTCTCCATCAACATACCCGCGTATAAGCTCGCGTTTGGATCGTTGTTGTTGTAAGACTCATACAACAAGCTCTGAGCGGCTTTGAGGGCGTTGGTTTCTCGTTTGACCATCTCGACATTCACCAATTGGTCGATGAGCAGCTGGCTCTGTTTCATTGAGCCATAAGCCGTGTCAAATGCCGCCACGCTGTCTTGCACTAATTGCAGACTAGCGAGGCTATCGGTTTTGGTGGTGGTTTGGATTAAGTTGTTGAGTAGTTCATCAATCGCGAGTTTGCTTGATTGATAATTCGTTTCGTATTGCTCATCCAATGACTCTAAGTAACGTTCAGAGGCTAAACGCATCTGAAGAAAGTGCACTTGAATGTTGCCTGACAGTGTCGCTTTCTGGCTGAGCTCACTGTATTGACTAAAGCCGTTCGACAAGGTTTGGATACCTTTGTAACTCACAAGGCCTGAAATGACGAAAAAGAGTAAGCAGATGGCATAACCAAGCTTGATCTTAAACGCTATAGAAAGGTGGCGCATAACTATCCCTATATTTACCTGATTCCTTCACTGTGGAGTATTTCATAAAACAGCGTTCTGGGCATGCTTGAAGTGAATTCTTTGTGTAATAAGTAACGATTTAGTTAAAAAGTTCAGGTTTTTCGGCATGCTTTCAACGAGTTGCGTATTCGATGGTGCGTGTGTAATTGAGCTAATTTAGTATTAACTTCCATGCACATGATGCGATTTGTCGGTAAAATAGTGCAACGCCAATTTTAGACATCGACTCCAAAGGTACGATATGAACCCTTATAAGCTCTATTTAGTAACGGATGACCAGCAAGATTTAGAAACGCTTAAGTTTGTGGTTGAACAAGCGGTTGCGGGTGGCGTCACTATGGTTCAAGTAAGAGAGAAACATGGGGATGTAAGAGCCTTCATTGAACGAGCACAAGCCGTAAAGTCTATTTTGGTTGGCTCAGGTGTTCCGCTGATCATCAATGACCGAGTGGACGTTGCATTGGCTGTCGACGCCGATGGTTTGCACTTAGGGCAATCGGATATGCCTGCAGAGTTAGCCCGTCAGTTGATTGGTCCGGATAAGATTCTTGGGTTATCGATTGAAACTGAGCAACAGCTTCAAGAAGCCGATAGTTTGCCGATCGATTACATTGGCCTCAGTGCGCTTTTTGCCACACCGACTAAGACAAATCTTCAGAAACATTGGGGCTATGATGGAATTAAAATGGCGTTGGAGACAACGAAGCTACCGATTGTGGGTATCGGTGGAATCAACGAGTCGAACATTCCGCAGTTGGTTAAGACTGGTATTCATGGATTAGCCTTGGTATCAGCGATATGTCACGCTGAAAGCCCAAAACAAGCGACGCAGGATTTGCTATCTCTGATGGGAGAGTGAAGGGGGGAGTAGAACTAGAAAACAAATGAGGTTGGTCATCTGTTTTCTAGTGGAAGCACAAGCACAGAGTTGTGCTACATGTGTTTATCGATGGAGCATTTAAGGTGCTCTATCTAACACATCGTTTGGTCTATTGAATGCACAGAGCAACCGTGCCGATGACCATAATAACGATCGCAGCGTACCAACCGTATTGTGCAGTTTTATCAGCAACAAACACCTTAATGTAGTTGATCTCTTCATGCGCCATTGCGATGAAGTCCGTGTAGTTAATCGACAACTCACGGCTAGCCTCTTTCAGGTCTTGTTGAAGCTTGTTGAAAGACTCATCGATGAAGCCCTTTGTTTCCGAAGCAGACGGAGTAGCAGTTAACGCTAGGCTATTCCAAACCGCCATACGCGATTCATATTCGCTTTCACTGACACAATTAAGTACGCGTAAATCATACTCTCGTTTGTTACGCTCTTTACCCATTTTCTCAGGGCAAATATTTCTTAAAACGTTCACGACAAATTTTCCAAAAGGTTCATTTAGATATAAAAAAGCACTCAAAGAGCGCTCATAAACTGGGTGCGAATCAATATTCAAAAAGTGATCTATTTGAAACCGATATAAGCGACTGCAAGGCAGGGCGTTTATCTGGGAGATTTGAAGTTGGGTCAGTGGTGTTAAAGAGCGATTTGGGTCTGTCTAAATTCATTTGAAAAGACAAACCCGTTGGGATCGCAGTGTAGTTAGGTCACTTTTGGACATCAACTAGGGTGTTCTATCCAGACGACAAAGATATTTATCGGCAAGATAAGCAGAAATGAGGTAGCAGTGGTGAGTTCCACGCCGATATTGAATCTCTGAACTGACGATGTTTGAAGATTAGGGAGCTTAGTTTGCCTGCCATTGATTGTATTGCAGTGAGTGCCTCTTAAACTGCTCGATAAGGCTGGTGAGAACTGGGCCATTGATGTGGCTGCGAGACACCAAACAACCCACTGGAGTAATCCAACCACCATGCTCGTGTGAGACAGGTAACGCCACAAGATCGCCTTTTTGAATGCCTTCCATCACCATCATTTCAGGCACATTTGCCCAGCCAACGTTCTGTTCAACGAGATCGATGATCGTTTTGTGGTTGTTGGCATACCAAAGCATCGAGCTAATACCGTAGGTGAACCACAGTTCGCGCTGCTTTGAACTGCGATGCACACATTGGCGATAACGCTTTAGATCTGAGTCTTGTACTACCGACATTTGGCTGAGTTCGTGAGTGGCGGAGCTAACCGTAAGAAAGCGGGCTTGGCCCAGTAAGAAGAAGTCCATATCCACTTTAAGTTCACCATCCGCATAGATGATGCCAATCTGCGCTTCGCCACGTCTCACCAGGTCTTCAACATCGAAGGTTGAGGTGGTAATGATATCGAAGTGTGTGATTGGGAACTGATCGGCCAGTGAGCTGATTATCTTAATGAAATTCTTATCTATGATGCTTTCATCAACCGCAATGATCAGTTCGTGCTCATCTTCTTGGGTCAGCGATTCTACTTTTTGGTCGAAGTACTTTTGCTGGTCAAGGATCGACTTGGCCACAGGCAATAACGCTTTACCTTTGCTGGTTAAAACGGGGATGTTTTTCTCTCGGTTAAACAGCTCTTGGTCGATGGCAATTTCTAGGTTGGCGATCGATTGGCTGACTCCAGACTGAGCGCGTTTCAGTTTGCGAGCGGCGGCAGAGAAAGAGCCACTTTCACACACAGTGACGAAGACTTTTAATTGCTCAAAACTGTACATTTTATCTCTCGCTCAATACTAAAGGGGGTAATAACTCCTAGGCTATCACTATTCGTGATGGCTGTTAACTTTCTCTTATTATTTCTGGTGGCATAATCTCGACCAATCCAACACGTAATAGATTATTTAGAGGAATGTATGAGTACGTTAGAAAGAGTGTTCCACTCTGTGTTATTTGAAGTACTGGCCGTAACACTATCAATTATAGGCTTAGCGATATTTACTGATCATGATGTGAATGCCTTATCAGGAACCATGATAGTTGTTGCGACCATCGCCATGATTTGGAACTACTGTTTCAACCGCATTTTTGATCGCTACTTCACGGGTGAAAAATCAAAGCGTTCGCTCAAGTTACGTGTTTTTCATGTCGTGCTATTTGAGGCAGGCTTGCTGGTGGCGACGATCCCAGTGATGGCTTACTTACTTGATGTGGGGATTTGGCAGGCATTTTTAATGGATATCGGCGTGACCATTTTTATTACCATTTACGCGTTTGTGTTTAATCTGATTTATGACCATGTTCGAGCATTCTGGGTACGCAGAGGGGAGCTAGCCGCTCAGTAATCTACCAAGTCAGTAAACACTATTTTGGCCACTAACCGTTTGTTTATTCGTTATTTTGACGGAGACATTCGGTTAGTAGGCCTAGGTAACCCATCGTTTGTTCTGCTATCTTAAATAAGGTGATAATTAGAGTTCTAGAAAGAACAGATTAAGAGGAAAGGATGCCAAATACCTCTTAGATAATGACAGTGGTAGATAAGAAGGAAGTCGAGCTGTTTGCGGAATTGTTCAAACATATCGATGGTGAAATCTACACCTTGTTACGCAGTGCCAAAATCCCCAATGACATTCTCACCAGTAGCGACCATTACGAGTACCTCCCTGAGAGCACCATTAAAAACGTGGTCAAAATTATGGGTGAGTCGGCGTCACGAGAAGAGTTTTCACTGTTTATGTGGAGCTTTTGCAAACAAACCTATGTGCCAAGGTTCGTCGCTAAACTAAGTCATCAGGATTCGCTAAAGAGCACGCTAGACCAATTTGGTGAGCAGTTGAAGCTCGTATCCAATGGTGCGAATGTCTATACCAAGCCATCCGGAGGCAAGTGGTGGTTGGTTCGCGAGAAGCCATTTACTAACGCACCTTGGTTTAAGTTCGCTGAACTGTTCTCTGTTATTTTCATTAACGAGCTACTTTCAGTATTAACGAAAGGTCGTTGGAAGCCGTCTGAGGTCGGAATTCAGAATGGCGACCTCGAATGTTTTCAATCTCTACCACAAATGGGCAGTGCTCAGTTTTATACGCATAGACCGGTCACAGCTTTTGAGATCCCTGAAGAAATCATGCTTGCGCCTATCGTGTTGTCAAAGAGCGGCCATACACCTGAACTAACCACGCCTCTACCCAACTCATTTCTGAGCGCATTCAAACTTGTGATTAAACCTTATCTCACGATGGGGAAGCTCCCAATTAGCTTGGCATCTGAAATTCTGAATATTCATGTCAGAACCATCCAACGCAGACTAGAAAACGAAGGTGTCGTCTATAAAACCTTGATAGAAGAGATGGTGCTCGAGCAGGTTTTGGAACTGCTCACGCAGTCGGATTTGTCGATTACTCAAATAGGCACAAAGATGGGCTACGCTGACTCCTCTCATTTTACACGTGCCTTCAAACGACAGATGAACATGACACCAAGACAGTATCGAAAAGAGCGGCTACAACAACGCTAATAGAAGTTGTAGCCGAAATAACGACTGTATCGAAATCATTACGTAAGCAGGACTTGATCCGCATAATTAATCATTGTCACCAAATGGCCATTTTTCAACATTGAATACTGTCAGTATCACTACTAAGTTATTGAATGTTGATGAGTTGTTTTATCTTGTTGTTTGCGAGTGTCGCGGGTAATGAAAAACACCTTTGAAACCTCATAACACTCATTAGTAATTACGGAATCGTTATGGGAAGTGGATTCCACTCATTTATGGATAACAAGGTGTAAAAATGAAAAATACTGGCTTAAAGCTCTCTGTTGTGGCTCTTTCGTGTTCATTTGCTCTTTCTGCAAATGCAGCATCAACGCTATTTACTAACGTCGATGTGTTCAATGGTACTGAAAACAAATTGTACGAAGACCATCATGTATTAGTCGAAGACAATCTCATCAAACAAATCTCTGTGAGCCCGATCGAGGCTGGTGACGCTGTAGTGATCGACGGCGAAGGCAAAACGCTAATGCCGGGTTTAATCGAAGGCCACGGACACTTACTGCTGAACGGCGGTAATCTAAGTGACCACGAAAACAACCGAACGATCGAAGAGTTAGCCGCGCGAGCGACAGTGAACGCGAACGCCGCGTTTCAATCGGGTTTCACCACGTGGCGTGATGCTGGTGGCTTGAATACTGGCTTACGTAAAACAATCGATTCTGGCATGTTGCGGGCCCACGACTTTACACATCATGCGCATTTATTGGCCCGACGGGTTCGCATGCCGATTTTAGTAACCTAACCACGGCTAACCAACACTTCTTTGGTTCATCAACCAGTATGGCTCGAAATAGCGTTAGCTTTAATGCCGACGGTATTACCGAAATCAAAGCGGGTGCATACGCTGATATCATTATTGTTGAAGGCAACCCACTTGAAGACTTGTCAGTGATTGGGGCAAACGAAAAATGGTTTGATGCAGAGCCGCGCAGCCCTGAAATCGACACCATTAAAGTCATCATGAAAGATGGCAAAGTCTACAAAAACACGCTGTAACTCAGTTCGACAACTCAGTTAAAAAAATTAAGCTTTAATGGGTGACCTATTTGGGTAGGTCACCCCTCTTCAAGGTGTTCTATATGCAAAAAATGCTTTCTCTTATCCTGTCAATGGTATCACTGACGACCGTTGCTTTACCTACTTTTGCTGAAACAGCGATGAATCTTGAGTGGCAAGATCTGAACTCAGAGTCTCACGAAATGAAAGTAGAAATGCCGGATCTAACCGATCAACAAATGCGTCTATTACAAGGTGTGATAGCAATGAGTGCATCAGAGGAAGAGCAAGTTCAACAACAGGTTTTATTATTCAAACAAACGCTAAAAGAGCAGGGTGTAGACGCAGACGAAATGATCGCACTGCGTGATGAATACATGCAAACCATGAAAGCAAACGCCGAAGCCATCACGACAGAGTTTGATAGCAAGAAAGTACGAGTTCCCGGTTTCATCGTTCCACTGGAGTTCTCCGAGGGCATGACCGCAACCGAGTTTCTGTTAGTGCCCGTGGCGGGTGCGTGTATTCACATGCCACCACCACCTGCAAACCAGATTGTGCGCGTGTCTTTCCCTGAAGGCTTTAAGGTACAAAATGTTCAGTACCCAGCCAGTGTGGGTAGAAGGTGACTTTAGCTCGAACAAAGTGACTGAAGAGGTCTTCCTAGTCGATGGTAAAAGTAACCTCACTATGGGTTATGAAATGAAAGCTTCGATGATCGAAGACTATTATGAAAAAGAAAATTAATGGTTGTCATCAAATGACAATTTTCAATGTGAGTAATAACTAAAATAAAACTAACTTAAAAAGCACTGGTGACATGATGAACTCAAGATTCTCTAAAATAAGTATGGCTATTGTGATGGCGGCAAGCCCAATGAGCGGCGTTGTTTACGGCGCTAACTTTGAAGGCCCGGATTCTGTTGAAAATACAATTGCAGAGCAGAAAGCACAAAAGAAATCTTGGAGGGAGTCATTAGCTGAAGATGGTTTTACATTTGGTGCAGATTACTTTGCTTTGGGGCTGACCTCAGGGGATGGAGTTGGCGGCGATAGCGTTGATGCATCGTCGGGTGTGGCACGATTATACGGTTCATGGCATCTATTCGGAAAGGACACACAGAACTCAGGTAGCCTGGTTTGGAAGGTGGAACATAGGCATGCTTATGGTGATACTGCGCCAAAAGAGTTTGGTTTTATAGGTTCAGACCAAATTGGATATGTAGGTTTGATAGCACCGGCTTTCAGTGACCAAGGGTTTCGTGTTACGGACTTAAATTGGAAGCAAAAAATCAACGATGGCAAAGGCACTATTGTTGTCGGTTGGCAGGATGTGACGAACTATGCCGATGTTTACGCCCTAGCAAGCCCATGGTCTGGTTTTACTAACTTGGCATTCTCGACAGGCTCTGGTGCGATGGGCTTACCTGATGATGGTGTATTGGCCCTTTCTGCTGGTCATATGTTGGGCGAAAATTTTTATGTCGTAGGTGGTATCGCGGACGCAAAGGGGAAATCAGATGACATTTTTGATGGCTTTGATACTGCCTTTGGTAGTGATGCGTCTTACTTCACCACACTGGAATTAGGTTGGACGGCTTCGCAAGAGCAGATCTACACCGATAACTTCCATGTGACTTTTTGGGATTTTGGTGACGATACGCGCCATAACCTCGCTTACCCAGACCAAAATAATACTGACGGTGGTAAAGGTGTGAACTTCTCATGGAGTCAGTTCATGACTGATCAAGTGATGCCGTTTGTACGTGGTGGTATCTCTGAAGGGCAAGTCGCGCTATATGATAAGTCGCTGAGTGTTGGTTTCGGTTATTTCGGATTAGGTAAGCCAACAAACAATCTTGGTGTAGCTGTCAATTGGTCTGAATTGAATGAAGAAATTCTGCAACCAGTCGCAAATTCAGACGAGCAGTGGACTGCGGAGATCTACTACAACATGCAGTTTGGTGACCATTTCCAAGTAACACCTGACATCCAGTACATAAAGGATCCTGCATTCTCCAATGAAAGCAGCGCTTGGGTATTCGGTATTAGAGCGAGAGTCTTTATCTAACTTCTCTGCTGGTTAATCGCTGAAACGTAAAGAATATATGTAAAAAGTGAGCCTTGATAGGCTCACTTTTTCGTCTTAGGTGTGTGTCAAAAGCGACTATGCTTTTTCGGCTTTGGGCGTGTCATCAAGTGCGAAGTAGATCTTTGAAACAACAATCTCTGCGACCAAAATCGTGAATACCACAGCGAAGAACGCCACCACACCATTCCAAGGGCCTGTGAAGTCTACCTTGTCTCCAAATAAGATATTGATGGCTTCCAACATCACAAACTTAGAGCCCACCAAAATCACGTAACTGGATAAACCGCGATAAATCTTAGGCGCAGTCCCCGGTTTAGATTTGAAGTAATCCGCCAGCTTATGTTCTAAGCCGATAGACAATTTGAGTAGGAGTTGAAGCAAAATCGCAGCTGCAAATGAGATGGTGAATGATTCGATATTGACGAAGTCCCAGTATTCATCAAAAAAATTAAGAACCGTTAAATCGACGAGTACCGCAAGCGTGTATCCGACAAAGAGTCGTTGGGGTGTATTAAATCCATATACTTTTTCTATATTGCTCATCTACTTCTTCCTGAGTAAAGGATTATAAAAAACTTAGGAGTTAATCTTATAATTTTCAAACGCTTATTGTTTTATATGCGAAACAGGTCTTAAAGTCGGCTTGGCGTATTATGGTAAGTAAGGGTTTTAAGAATGATCCAAGATAAGACTCCAATTTAGACAGGGCGCATATGATTATTCATTTTAGAATCCAAGACGTAGAAGAGCTTTGGGGATCCATCGATTTGGCAACGCTCTTGCAGCTGGAACTGAGAGCAGTATCAACCACACCGTTAACTCTCTGATTGAAAGTAAGCGCTCCATAAACCCCGCATTCTAATCGCCTAACACGAATAATAAGATCAAGTCTCCAACCATGAGGAGATTTGAAATGGGAAAACGACACACTAAACAAGAATGGCAAACGCTTATCGAACAATCTGAATCGAGTTCATTGTCAACGATCGCATTCTGTAAGCTCAATGAACTCAATCCCTCAACGTTTTATGCTAAGCGCCAACAACTCAAAAAAGCGGATGTATCTCAAGGCTTTGTCCGAGCAGAGGTCGTCGAAAAGACAACGAAATACCAAGCTCAAATAGCAACCGCTAACATGACCCTTCTCGTCAATGATGTTGAGCTGAGTATTCCTCAAGGCACGCCTGCAACCTACCTAGCAGAGCTCATCGGGGCGCTGTCATGAAACGCATGCTGAGCGCACCAGACATTTATCTGTATCGTGAGAGCGTCGATTTTAGAAAGTCCATCAATGGCCTCGCTGCAATTATCGAAAGTGACACCGATTTACCCTTGGGGAGTGGCGCACTGTTCCTGTTCACCAACAAACAGCGCGACAAAATCAAAGTGTTGTACTGGGATAAAACAGGCTTCGCCCTGTGGTATAAGCGCCTCGAAAAAGCCAAGTACAAGTGGCCATCAAAAGAGAAAAATCAGGTATTTACCTTGACTCAATTTGAGCTTGATAGGCTGCTTTCTGGCTTCACAATTATCGGCCATAAACCTGTCACAATAAACGATTTTACAATGACTTAAACGATAATAAAGCCTTATCCACCAAGCGTTAACGGCACGATTTTAGTATAATCAATGTCATGAAAAAGACACTAAATATCGACCCAGAAAGTCAAGATATTGCCGAGCTACAAGCGATGGTGAAAGCACTGATGCTCTCGAATGAGCAGAAGGAATCACAATGGCAACAAGAGCGTCAATCGCTGCTTGAACAACTCAAGCTTGCCTTCGACCGTCAATTCGCGAAACGCTCGGAGGCGTTAAAGCCTTACGATGAATCTCAAGGAGATCTCTTCAACGAAGTGGAATGTGAAGCCGCTAAGGAAGAAGAGGTTGAGGTCACGACCACGACCACGACCATAACGAAGAAGCGTGGTAAACGTAAACCACTTCCAACGACCTTGCCTCGAGAGGTTATCGAACTCGATTTAGACGACCATGAAAAGCAGTGTTCATGCTGCAATCATAACCTACATAAAATCGGCGAAGACCGCAGTGAGAAATTAGAGTTCACACCAGCAGTGCTTAAAGTGCAGGAATATGTCCGCCCTAAATATGCGTGCCGCGAGTGCGAGAAAACAAAAGACAATAGCCGCATCGTTCAAAAGCCAGCCCCGCAGAGTCTTATCCCTAAGAGCTTCGCGACAGAAAGCTTGCTTGCCAATATCATTCTGGGTAAATACCAATACGCGATGCCACTTTATCGGCAAGAGTCGCTGTTTAATCAGTCGGGTATCGAGCTATCACGCACCACCATGGCAAGGTGGATTATCCAAGTCAGTGAGAAGTTCGAACCTTTATATGAAGCGCTGAAAGACCATCTTCTTCAACAAGTAGTGGTTCAAGCGGATGAAACGCCGCTTAATGTGCTCAAAGAAGAGAAACAGTGTTACATGTGGCTCTACTGCTCGGGCGCCGACTCACCCGAAGCCGCACTACCGAATATGAAAAATATCGCCTTGTACGACTACCAAAACAGTCGCGCGAGGGCGTGTCCCGTGGACTTTTTAGGTGACTACAACGGTTATCTACAAACCGATGGCTACGCGGCTTATGATGGTCTGCATCACGTCACCAATGTAGGGTGCTTAGCGCATGCTCGTCGCAAGTTCATGGATGCGAAGAAGCTTCAAGGGAAAGGTAAATCAGGCAAGGCTGATAAGGCGCTGGCTAAAATCCAAAAACTCTACGGGATAGAATCACGCTTAAAAGGTGCGCCTGCCCAAGAGCGAAAAGCAGAGCGTCAAGCGTATGCCAAACCGATACTGGATGAACTTTACGAATGGATGACGACCCAGAAAGTGATAGGCTCTAGTGCACTAGGTAAAGCGATAAAATATACGCTCGGACAATGGCCAAAGCTCATTCGTTATATCGACGATGGTCACTTATCTATCGATAATAATCGCGCTGAACGCGCAATTAAACCGCTGGTCATTGGCAGAAAAAATTGGTTGTTCTCTGACACACCAAACGGTGCTGGTGCGAGCGCGATGCTTTACAGCATCGTCGAGACCGCGAAAGCCAACGGACTTATCCTCTACGACTATCTGGTCAAGTGCATGAAAGAGTTGGCGAAAGCAGAGCCTGATATCGACGCACTCCTACCTTGGAACTTCAAACATTAGTAATATCGCCCCGTGGGTTCATGGGGCGGATACGATTGAAATAGTTAAGTTACCAATTACACTTGAAGCATAAGTTTGAATGGAGTCAACTTAATGCTTTCACCCCAATCGCTGTATTCCTCTTCTATTGCTCTGATCTTAACTGGCCTTTTTTCATCCTCGGCCTGTGTCTCAAATGAAGCGATTCAAAATCGTTTAGAGAAGATCTTCGCGGCTTCTATTGCGTTGACTGACAGCGATGCCGTATCTATAGGCTTTGTTGATTTTGACCCTAATTCATTTATCAATTTGAACGACAATGGTTTCGGCTCCGATAAAACCATCGATACTCGAAGCCAAGTGAGTGTGGGCTCCATTCCTTATTCTTCGGTGATTAACACCGATGATCCTGATCTTGACCTTATTTGGTCTGTGCGAGGGTCTTATGCGCTTTCTGAACAGGATATTGAAATCTCACCGGAAGTGACCTCTGACCGTCGTGTTAACCCAAACAAAGACTCAGTATTGGGCCTGTATGGCTTTTTCGGAGGGCAAAACCATTTAAACCAGTATTGGTCTATCGCCTATGGGTTAGGCACTCACTTGCTCTATTACCGCAATAAATACGAATACAACAACAGTTACTCTCAAGCATTTCAATCTCAGCTAGACGGCTACGCGTTAAATACCTCAGCGTGGGCATTGATTGGTGAGCCGTCGGTCAAACTCAAGTATTTAAAGAAGCAAGAGTGGGGAAGCTGGAATGTCTCTTCTCGAGTGCGTTATTTCTATGGGACTGGATGGGGTGAAGCGAACGATGGCGATATCGGCAACCCTGAAGGGATGCGATTTATTAATGAACTAGAGTTTAGGCAAAATGTTGCGCTCGATGCTTGGTCGTTAAACAACCCTCAGGTCCACTATAACTTTAGAAGAATCGATATAGCAGGGGATTTAACGGATCCTTTAGATACACACTATTACTATGAATTCGGCGCTGGGTTGGTGTTCGATGTCCCTTACGACTCTTACTTCTTTGATAACTTCGGTGTCGGGATTAACTTCAATTATGGCAGCTCACTCAGCGGTGGTAGTTTGCTCTTCTTACTCAATAATTAGCATAAGTTGTTGATCTTCAAAGTACCCATATAATTTGAATTTGTATGTGTCGTAAAATGGTAAATATCTTAATCAAAACTTAGCCATCATAGTCATTCGCCCATCACCAGAGCAAACTATGAACAAGTTAAGTTATGACCGAAAAATGCCGCTATACGTGGTGTCTGCACTTGTCCTCAATATGGCATTTAGCTTGTGGTTGCTGAGTATTGCTTCTACGCCAGCCATGGTTTTTTCGGTGTGTGCGTTGTTTTTACTTAGCACTCTTATTACCGCACGCCTTTATCGACATGAAATGGCTCAAAGCAAGAATAACTTGTCGGAAGCGATCATTGATGGTGTCGCAGGTTTTATTGTCCTCGATAGTCAATTGAGAGTCATACAAGTGAATCAATAGTTCTCTCGGGTTTCAGGTTATGCCTTTGACCAAGTTGAATCTCGTCCGATTTCTGATCTCTGTTTTATGAATAACAGCAGCCTAATCGCGACCATTACTCGCTCACTGAAGGAAAACCAGAGATGGAAAAGTGAGTTGAGTGGCGTAAGTCGACTTGGTGAGCAGTTTACCGTTAACGTTGTAGTGGAAAAGCTAACCGAAATCCTGCCGCACAATAATAAGTACGTGGTGACCTTTACGGATATTAGCCGACGTAAGATATTGGAGCGTCGATTAAGAATGCTGGTGGAAACCGATTCACTGACAGGGTGCTGGAATCGACGCCGCTTTGATAACGACTTAAAACATTATTCAAACCTGGCAGAGCGTTATGGTTACACGCATTCGATATTCTAGTTCAACCTAACCAATTGGTTAATCAAGGCGACAAGCTCGCTATTTTAGACGATTCTGATTATAAAATTGCCGTACAACAAGCTGAGCAAAACTTAGAAATTGCTGGCCAAAATGTCGGAGCTCAAACCGCGAGCATTGCTTCAGCTCAAGCGAAGCTCACGTCAGCGATGGTAGAGAGACAAAATACCAAGTTACAAGCCAAGCGTGTTTTAGAGATGGCTGACAAAGGTGTGGTTTCTAAATCCGATGCGGACAAAGCGCGAGCTTCACTAGCGACGTCTCGAGCGGCGGTTGTAAACGCGGAAGCAGACCTTGACCGTGCTAAGAAGCAAATGGGTAAAGAAGGTGAAGAAAACAGCCAAGTAAAAGCGGCGTTGCTAGCTCTTGAACAAGCTCAATTGAACCTAGAGCGCACTGTGATCACAGCGCCGACGCAAGGTGGTGTTTCTAACTTTAGCCTGTCTGAAGGTTTTTATGCATCAGCAGGGCAAGCAATCATGACCTTTGTTTCAACGGAAGATATCTGGATTGAAGCTTATTATCGCGAGAACAGCCTAGGTAACGTCACGGTCGGTGATGAAGTCGAAGTAGCGTTAGATTTTGCACCGGGCAAAGTGGTAAAAGGCCGAGTCAGTAGCATCGATTGGGGTGTTGATTGGGGACAGAATGATCAAGCAGGTAAGCTTGCGCAAGCCAACCAGCAAACGGGTTGGTTGCGTCAAACACAGATGCTTCCTATCACCATTGAATTTGATAATGAAGAAGTGACAGGCATGCTCCGAGTAGGTGGACAAGCGGATGTGATTGTTTATAGCGGCGATAACTTTGTGTTCAACGCGATAGGCAAGGTATGGATTCGTTTGATTAGCGTATTGTCTTATGTCCGATAAGCCGATTCCTGACCAACAAACACAGCAACGGATCCTGCGATTTACGGTCGGGGTCACGTTGGCTGTTTTCTTGGCGGCGTGGATAAACTGGCCACTTGCGTTTGTGGCGCCAGTGTTCACTGCTAAGTTCTTAATTGATAAACCAAATCTCCATAAGGAAACGGTCTACGAATTGCTCTTGGCCGTTGTGGTGACAATGGGGTTAGGTTTATTGCTGTCGCGAGGAATTACCCATTATCCAATCCCATTGCTGATTTTAGTGGGGCTAATGATGCTTTGGGGCTACTACTTGTTTGTCGACCCAAAATGGAACCTGTTCGCCACCATACTGTTGATTGCCGTGTTGATGTTGCCATTTATGGCGATTGATAACCCTGGCGTATCAGTAATGCTGGCCTCTGGCCTAGCGACCTCTGGTGTGGTTTCAGTCATGCTTTTTGCGTTAGTGCATGTGTTTTTCCCTGAGCCTAAATCGGAGTTCTCAGGCTTCGCTGCTGCGCCACTCGAAAAGAAACAGCGTTGGTATGCGGCCTTTAGGGCGATGATTATCTCCTATCCAGTGGTTTGTTTTTTCTTTATTTTTCAAATATCTGAAGCTTTGCTGACAATGATGTTCATTGCGTTGTTATCGTTGATGATTACGTCAGAGAAGTCGATAAAGTTGAGCGCTTTTCTGGTGATAAGTAACGGTATAGGGGGATTACTGGCGATTGCTGCTTTTTCAATTCTTTCTATAGTACCCAATATTGTCTTCTATTCTTTGTTTATAGGACTTATTGCCATTCTTATGGCTACCAAGATCTACACGGTTCCCGAAAAAGCACCTATTTTCGCCACTGCATTTAGTACGTTGCTCGTACTGGTTGGTAGCACATTGATGAGCTCCGGTGATATCGATAGCAACACCCTTATACGCATATTCCAATTAGTGTTAATTGGAATATATATGATTTTGGCTTCTCTATTCCTAGAAACACGGAATTGGAAGTTCCTACAAAATCAGCCTTAATTTTGTCTAACAAGGACGTCTCATGAAGTTAACCGATGATTTTTCAAAACAGGCGATAGACGCTGCCATCAAGATCGCAGCGATTGCCATGCTCGTGTATTGGTGTTTTTCGATTTTGCGCCCATTCATTCTTTTGGTGATATGGGGTGCGATCATTGCGACAGCCTTGTATCCAGTGGCGGTCGCAATTTCAAATAAAACCGGGATGTCGAAAGGTAAAGCCAGTGCATTGCTGAGCTTTATTGGTGTGATTCTATTATTTATTCCTTTGGCGGCGCTTTCTTCTGGTATCTACACCAGCGCGACTGACCTGATGACAGGGCTTCAAGATGGCACATTGTCATTGCCTAAACCGAAAGAGTCCTTACAAGATATTCCATTAATAGGGGAAAAGGTTTATTCAACCTTGGTTGCCGCCTCGAACAATATTGAAGGCACTTTCATAAAGTATGCAGACGAAGTTAAACAGTTCGCGACGAAAGCGGCTTCTGTTCTTGGCTCGCTAGGTGGTGGCTTCATTCAATTTATCATCTCGACCATCATTGCTGGTGCGTTCATGAGTAATGCCGATAAATGCCAAACGGGTGTGACTCACTTAGTGGCGCGCTTAACAGACGGCAAAGGAGAAGAGCTGGTACAGCTCTCTAAATCGACCGTGCGCAGTGTTGTGCAAGGTGTGATTGGTGTTGCTGTGATTCAATCCATGATGTCGGCAATCGGTTTGGTGATTGCAGGCGTTCCAGCGGCTGCGTTTTGGGCGCTAGCTGTACTGCTCATTGCGATAATCCAACTTCCACCGATTCTTGCGCTATTACCTGCGATCATTTACATGTTCAGCGTTGAATCGACACTGGCGGCGAGCTTGTTCTTAGTGTGGTGTATTTTAGTGAGCGGCAGTGACGCTATCTTGAAGCCAGTACTACTGAGCCGTGGCTCTCACATTCCAATGCTGGTTATTTTATTGGGTGCATTGGGTGGAATGGCGATGTCAGGCATTGTCGGTTTGTTTGTTGGTGCCGTGATTCTGAGTTTGACCTACGAGCTGATGATGGCGTGGCTTGGGCTTGAAGAGAAGAACCAACAAGAAACTGAGAAAAAACCAGTAGAGGCAGAGGAAAAATAGATGAAGCCAGTCTCTAAAGACGACAACTTCTACTTCTTATTCTATGCACTGTTGGTGTTGTTTTTTGGTTGCGCGGTGATGCAGCAGTTTTACCCGCAAGGTCAGAAAACAATCCTATTTCTCATCATAATTACCTTAGCGAGCTCAATTGTTGGTATCAATAGAGAGCGAGCCTTGTATCGATCTTGGTATGGTCTGTTGTTGATAACAGCGTCCGTATCAGGTGTATTTTCGTTTTTGGAAGGTTATAACCTGTCGATAGTGACGTTATCGGCGTTGGCTGCGTTTTTGTTCTCCCACATCTACTCAGCGTTAAAGCAGGTGATGAAAGCAAAAACGGTGACGCCCAATCATATTATCGGGTCAATCTGTATCTACTTGCTGTTAGGCTTTGCTTGGTCGACTATCTACTTGTTGATTTTGGAAATTTTTCCTAGTGCATTTAACGGTTTAGAAGAGAAAGTCTGGTTAACGAATTTGTTCAATGCGATGTACTTTAGCTTTATCACTCTGACCACTGTTGGCTATGGAGACATCTCACCAGCTTTACCTATTGCTCAATTCTTTGTGTTTATGGAATCCATTATTGGTAGCTTTTACTTAGCCATAATGGTAGCGAGCTTAGTGAGTATTCGGCTCGCACAGTCTCAATCCCAATAGAGCGCATATAAAGAAGCCCGGCAATTGCCGAGCTTTTTCTATTTGATGAGCTTCAAAGTTTCTTTAAGTTGGAACTCTGTGTGGGCGATGAATCTTACGCTTCTGTGCCTTGAATCTTCTCTAACTCAGCGATAGTCGTTTGCGATACAAGTTGACCATCCATGTAATAGCTAACGTTTTGACCGTCTTTAATACCCGTTAGAGTCGCCGTTTCACCAGAGGTATAGACGATGTCCATTTGAACCGTATTCTCGTCGATCTTAATCATCTCACCCGTTTCAATCGTGCGATTGTTTGAAATTGGGCCTACAGGAGCTTCTTTAAGGCTTGGGTCTAGCTCATCGTTCACTTTGAAGTGAGTATCTGTTTTTGTATCAAATACGTGTGGAGAACCGCTGATCGGGTTTTTACCTGTCCAGAATTCAAGTGAGTTGAATACGACATAGTCGGCTGCGGTTGTAATACCGTATACAGGCGCTAATAAGAAGTTTACACCTGCACGAGCATAGCGGTTATCGACAACTTCAACGTTAAATTTCATCACTTTCCCTGTTACGGCATTACTACCGATACAACCAGTTAGCGCAGAAGCCAAAACCGTTAGTCCTACAATTTTAAGTGCAATCTTTTTCATTTTAGTACCTGTATAAGTTAGAAGTCTGTTTTGTTGGAACAGGTGTAGTATGGTTTTTATTCGATTCAGAGTTTTACCATTTAGCGCCACTGACGATATAAAATGTCCTCGGACTTTTGGCATAAAGCTAGGTATAAACTGGGCACAAAAAAAGCGCGACCTAATAGGGCGCGCTTTTGGGGGATTTAAATAAGTCGTAATGAAAACAACGACTCCAATATAGAATTACTTCATCACGTAGGTATAAGCCGATGTGACAAGCCAGCGGAAAAATCGAAATAAAAGGGTAGTGGCTTTAAAGGCAAATTTGGCAATTGATACCATTGCTTCTGCACCAATGCTTACGCACTTATGCAAATCGGATTCTTTGTATTCTGAATAGGTCATCTGTTTTCTCATTTCTCGCGGTTGTCTTTCATATGTAAGTAACGACTCCTGTCTGGCGATATACCCTGAGCGCGTAATGTACGAACTTTCGCCTCTAGAGATTTACCATTTCATGCCATATGGATTAATAACTAGCCAAAAGAAAAAAGGCTGGGAGAATTTAACGGCACAGCGAGGTGTAACTGATCAAGTTACCGAAAAAACGAGGGTAATAGTGGTATGATCGCGGGCTCAGCACCATAAGTGATAAAGAATAGGAAACAGAATGACTCACCTTACCGATCAGCAAGAAGCTGCAATGGCGACGTTTAAGGAAAACTTACACCTTCCAAATGGTGGTTTTCATAAACTGATTATCGATCTAAGTAAGGAATATCAGCTGCCATTTCAAAAGGTGCGCGCCGTTTTAAAGAAAGCTCAAAAAGACGTCGAACGTCAAATACGCGAAGATTTTGCGAGTATCGATGATAGGGTTCTTAGCCAAGAGAATTGGGTGAACATCATTAAGTCAAAACTTGTCGAACTGGCGGAAGATAACCAAACGGTGATGGATAAGCTGCAACTCAATCTGAAATATCAAAAAGTATTGTCGGCAACCAATGGTTCAATCGCAAGTGAAGACGAGCGTGACGAATTGATTGAAGAGTTGATTCAAGCTTATGAAAAAGAGGTATTCAAACCTTTATTGGCGATGCTGCATACAACAAAGCTGTATTGGAAATTAATGCTGGTGGATGAGACATGTAAGATGAATGAGGAGAATCGTGAGAAATTTAGTGATTACCCTCAACACATGCAAGCTGCAGAACACTTATATACTCTTGATCAGAAGTTAAGGTCGATGCCGTTAACTTATTAGTCCATGAATGCACTGATAATGACTCATTGGTGATTCAGAGTTTGATATAAGTTGGTTTCAATAGAAGTACGATAACCTAGCTAGCGTTAGCCGCGCGTGAAATGCAAAAAGGGCTAGGTTTCTGATCTGTTTTACTTCTACTCTATTTTGTTCTGCTAGAGCGAATTGAGGGTGACATCTTTTACATCTTTGGGACTAAACGATGTTTCTTTTTGTAGCCTATGGGAAATGCTATAGGAGTGTGAAATGTCCTAGGGTGTTTCCGTTGCCTGAAACAATAGTTCCGATGCTTTCTCGTTCATTAAATTCAAAGTCGATGAGATAGCTGTGATGTTGTAGCTTGGGCAATATGTGGCGGTGGAGTATATCGCTATTGAGCTGTCGAATCTCTGTGACCCATGAAATTTCTTCTTTGTGTAAGTCTATTTTAATCTTGAGCATTTATTACCTTTTAGTTTATTGACTGATTTGTCGCGTGATAGTTGGTACCAATGGGTTTGTCGTGTTGTTCTGCGTGACATAACTGTGCCTTGTGTTTATTACATTTATATTTAAGTGGTCGATCTATTTTGACTTCGCTAACAAGAGAGCGAATGACGATAGATCGGTAGTGAGGATCGAATTTAAAAGCTATTGAATGACTATCTAGGTGAAAGCTGACGCAGAGATGGTGTAACGAGGTAATCGAGAACTGTCTTTGAGGAACTTGGACTTACTTTAGCATTAACAGCTCTATAGATTAGAGCCAAGTGGCGAACTATACGCCTAGTTTTTGAAATTACAACCCTATTTTAAATTAAATTCAAAAAATTTTTTGAATGATTTGCCGTCGCTTGTTGAGAGTTAAATGAGCGATGGGCAGGTGATTTACCATGATACCTGACAGATGTTTGGCTTTGCACCGCTTCGTATTCTTTGTCATTAGTGGTTTTAATTGTTCAGCTAATTTATTGATGATTAAGTATCTGTTATATATGGTCTTTACATTGTAAATTACAAGTCGTGACTCTGAGGTTGAGCGTTGTAATTCTGGAGTTTGGCGTCGTAATTCGGTGATTTAGCGTTGTAATTACAGGATTTTCGGGCACTTTTCCCCATCAGTTTATTCTTCAGATTGATGATCATTTTCCTCTTCGCGTCTTTTTGCTATTTCTGATCCCGAGTATCTCTCCTGACTACGCAAAATATGAATACTCACTTTTACATTTCTGAATAATAAAGTTGTTGTGTCGCCAGTTTAACGCAAATATAATTGATAATAGTTCTCACTTGCGTTACTGGTTTGTTATCAAAGCAATGACAGACTTTAAATTATCGTTATTTAGCCGTTGTGTTCGCCCCATGCTCGCCTATGAGTAGTGTGACTTTCATTGTCATGAGTGGTGGTTAGTATCAATGGCAAAGGAAGAAACATGAAGAAAACAATCAATTCAGTTCGCCAGTTGTTAAGCGGGTTTGCCATCATTCTTGCATCATCATTACTGATGACCGCTCAAGCGAAAACCGTGACCATTGAACACGTAAAGGGCACGGCGCAGTTTACTGAAGTACCACAGCGCGTTGTGGTACTTGGCTTTGGTAGCTTGGATGTGCTTGATCAAATTGGTGTACAGCCAGTTGGTGCGCCTCATAGCTTGCTGCCCGATTACCTAGCTTCGTACAAAGAAACGACAGCAAATACAGGATCATTGAGTGAACCGGATTTTGAAGCTATCTACATGTTGAAGCCTGACATCATTATCGCGGAAAACCGTATGCTTAAGGTTTACGACAAGCTGGCACAAATCGCTCCAACGGTCATGTTCTCTATTGAAGGTGATAAATACTGGGCTGATGCTCAGCAAAACTGGCGCGCGCTAGGTGACATCTTTGGTAAGCAAGCTGAAGTAGAAGCGATAATCAAAGAGACTCAAGCGTCTATCACGGCGGTAAACGACAAAGTTGCGTCTGACGAAACGTCTGCAATGATGCTGATGAACAACGGCAACAACATTGCGATGTTCAATAAGGGCAGTCGCTTCTCGATCATTTTTGATGATTTTGGTTTCGAGGAGTCAAAGAGTGCGACAGTGGCTCCAATTAAAGGGACTCACGGCAACCTAATCTCGTTCGAATACATTGCTGACGCAAAACCTGAAGTGCTTTACGTTCTTGACCGCGAAAAAGCGATCGGTAAATCAGAAGGGCGCGCACAACAGCTGTTTGATAACCCATTAGTTGCGGCGACACCTGCAGCGCAGCAAGGCAGCATCATTTACCTTGATTCAAGTGCTTGGTATTTGGCTGGTGGTGGCGTGACAGCGATTCACAGAATGTTGGGTGATATTGAACGAACGATTCAATAGTCATCAATCATCAGATTTTTGGGCTTATAAGAGCGTTCTTATAAGCCCTTTTTCACTTTTCATACGGACTCAAAGAGCCCTACCTTTAGTATTATTTCTATGTTGAAACCCATTGCCGCTGCTGTATTTCTTGTTGTGTTATGCATTATGTCATTGATGATTGGAGTCGCTGAAATCAGTTTTAGCGACTTCTTCAATGGCAACCAACATGCCAACTCTATTTATGTTGTTAGTCGAATCCCTCGACTGTTCGCGATTGTACTTGCCGGTGCGGGCTTGAGTGTCGCTGGCTTGATCATGCAACAGATCGTGCAGAACAAGTTTGCCGCGCCTTCGACTATGGGTACCATTGACTGCGCCATGCTTGGCTACATAGTCGGTATTCTGGTTCTGGGCAATGCAGCGCAATGGAGCTACTTAGGTTTCATTTTCGCGTTTGCGGTTTTCGGAACCATGCTATTGGTCCGCTTCCTACAGCACCTCAAGTTCAAGAATGCGGTGTTGGTGCCTTTGATTGGCATCATGTATGGCAACGTTGTTTCGTCTCTAACAACCTTTATTGCTTACAAGTACGACTTAGTACAAACCATGTCGGCATGGACAATGGCGAACTTTGCGAGTGTGTTGCAAGGCAGCTATGAAATTCTTTACCTCGCAGTGCCTGCTTGTGTGTTGGCTTACTACTTCGCGAGTCAGTTCAGTGCGGCGAGTATTGGCGAGAGCTTTGCGAAAAACATCGGCTTGAATTATCAGAAGATCGTCTTCATTGGTGTTGCATTGGTCGCTATCTGTGCCTCTTCTGTGGTGATGATCGTTGGTGTTATCCCATTCCTTGGCCTTATCGTGCCGAATATCGTGTCACTGATGATGGGCGATAACATGAAGAAGATTCTGCCTTGGACTGCCTACTGGGGGGTGATCTTGGTGTTGGCTTGTGACCTGCTAGCTCGAATCGTCATTTTCCCTTATGAGATTCCAATCTCGATGGTAATCAGCATCTTTGGTGGCTTGATTTTTATCTACCTAATCATGAGAGACAAGTCGAATGCGTGATTCAGTAAAAATTGCGATTCTGGCTATCGCGTCTTTGGGTATGGCAGCGTTATTCATCGGGCAGGGGCTGACGTGGGATAACTACGAGTTCTTCTTGTCTCTGCGACTACCCAAACTGTTGTCGATTGTGTTAGCGGCGGTGGCGATCTCGGCGTCGTCATTGGTTTTCCAAACCATCACTAATAATCGAATTCTAACCCCATCCATCTTGGGCTTTGACAGCTTGTATATGCTGGTTCAAACGGTGCTTCTGTTTGTGTTTGGCAGTGCTAGCTTCTGGGTGATTGACTCAATCGCAAACTTTTCGATGTCTGTGACTGTCATGATCTTGTTCTCGTTTGCTCTGTTCCATTTCTACTTTAAGAGAAAGCGAAATAACGTATTCACACTGCTTTTGATTGGCATCGTATGTGGCAGCGTATTCTCGAGCTTAGCGAATTTCCTTGCGATGTTGATTGATCCGAACGAGTTCGCGGTGCTGCAGAATGTGATGTTCGCAAGCTTCAATAACGTGAAAGGCGAACTGGTTTACCTCAGCCTTATTCCATTGAGTTTGAGCTTACTTGGCCTGTGGCTGTTGGCGCCTAAGCTTGACGTACTTTGGCTTGGTGTTGATAACGCGACAAGCTTGGGCGTGAATACCAAGCGACTGACTCAGATTACCTTGGTGATTGTGTCGGTAATGGTGGCAGTATCTACGGCTTTGGTTGGCCCAGTGCTTTTCTTTGGCTTGATCACCGTGAGTTTGGCTCGTCAGATATTCAGCTCTTATCAGCACCGTACTCTTATCATCGCTAGCAGTTTATTAGCAGTGGTGTTGCTCGTTTCTGGCCAATGGTTCATCGAAAAAGTGATGTCGTTTGAAACCACAGTGAGTGTGATTATTAACTTGGTCGGCGGTTTGTATTTTATGTTCTTGTTGTTACGCACCAGAATTCAGTAAAGGTAGTAAGTAGTGATTAAATTAACAGGTTTAAGTAAGAAGTATGGCAAATCACTCGTGGTGGATGATGCCAGCGCTATGTTCCCGAAAGGGGAAGTGACTTCTATTATTGGCCCAAATGGTGCGGGTAAAAGTACACTGCTTTCAATGGCGAGTCGCTTAACAGACAGTGATGCCGGTGAAGTCATTATTGGCGACAAGCTACTGGCTGAATGGGATACCAAAGAGCTGGCTAAGCACCTTGCCGTGTTAAGACAATCAAACAACATCAATATGCGATTTACGATTCGCGAATTGGTGTGTTTTGGTCGTTTTCCACATTCACAAGGTCGCTTGAAAGACGAAGATCATAAGATCGTCGACACTGCGCTCGAGCACCTTGGTATTACTGATATTCAAAGCAAATACCTTGATGAGTTGAGTGGCGGTCAGCGTCAAATGGCGTTCATCGCAATGGTTGTGGCGCAAGATACAGACTATGTGTTCTTAGATGAGCCTCTGAACAATCTAGATATTAAACACTCTGTAGAGATCATGCAGACGCTGCGTCGTTTAGCGCATGAGTTTAATAAAGCAGTAGTGATCGTTATTCACGACATCAACTTTGCTTCTTGTTACTCAGATAACATTGTCGCGATGAAAAAAGGCCAAGTGGTTAAATCGGGTAAGGTTTCGGAAGTGGTTGAAAAATCAGTGATGGAATCGATCTACGAGATCCCGTTTGAGATTCGTGAGTTCGATGGCGTTCGAATCTGTATGTACTATTCGGGTCGTTAGACTTATTAGTATTTAGCTACAGAAAAGAAAGAGCTCCCGTATGAGGAGCTCTTTTTGTTTCTCGTTATCGGATCTTTTGTTAACGCGTTTAATGGTCGAAAGCTCGATTAATCAAAATAAAGTCAGTTGTATAAAGGGTGATCAACTGACTTTATCCGTGAATTGTTTAAACATTGTACGCCGAGTTTCTGACATGCATATGAGCTCAGCGTTAGTTTGATGTCGCTCGAAGATCTACTCTTCATTTTTAACAATCATTTGTTATTTTCATGTTGGGTGGTGCGAAAAGCCATCTACACTATGATTATAACTGTTTGATTTTTATACGAGGCATCAATGAGTCGTAAACCAATAGTGTTAGTAGTAGATGACACGCCAAGTAACTTGGATGTGTTAACTGCAATACTCAAAGATACCTACCAAGTAAAGGTAGCCATTAACGGTACCATTGGCATTAAGATAGCGAAGATGGTGCCACAGCCGGATTTAATTCTCCTCGATATCATGATGCTTGACATTGATGGTTACGAGGTATGCCGCCAACTTAAAGCTCAGCCGAATACGGCTCACATTCCTATCATTTTCGTGACCGCCAAAATTGGTCCAGAAGCTGAAGTGAAAGGCTTGTCTTTAGGCGCTGTCGACTACCTAACGAAACCTATCACGCCTGAAATCGCGCTCCAGCGTGTCAAAACCCACATCGCGTTGTATGACCAACAACGAGCACTGTTCCATCAAGTGAAAGACAAAACCGTCGAGATCAATCTAGGCAAACTTGAGACCCTCAATATCTTAGGTCGAGCAGCGGAATTTAAAGACAACGAAACGGGTATGCACGTTAAGCGCATGAGCCACTACTGTGAGGTGTTGGGCAAGGCGCTAGGTATGACTGACGAAGATGCCGAAACGCTCCGAGACGCGGCGCCAATGCACGATATTGGTAAGATTGGCATTCCTGATAGCGTGTTACTGAAGCCGGGTAAGTTGGATGCCGATGAGTGGACTACCATGCAAAAACACGTCGAGTACGGTGTTGAGATCCTTGGTAGGCAGAGCGATTCCAAACTGATGCGCATGGCGATTCAAGTGGCGCAGTATCACCATGAGAAATGGGACGGTTCCGGGTATCCGAGTCAAGTGGCAGGGGAAGACATCCCGTTGGTTGGTAGAATCGCTGCTGTGGCTGATGTGTTTGATGCTCTGACGGCAGAGCGCCCTTATAAAAAAGCTTGGAGTGTTGAAGAGGCGCTTGCTCTAATTACGGAGCAGAAAGGCAAACACTTTGACCCGACAATAGTCGATTTGTTTCTCGTCAACTTGCCCGAGATACTAGCGATTAAAGAGAAGTTCAAAGATGAATAAGCGCTTTATTATATGGATTAATCAGTGTTTTATTCTCATTTCTAGCTTATCGCTTCTGATCGTTGGTTTACCACATGCTTATGCTGAAAGCGTCAGTGAAGATGATTTAACCCAGTGGTTAGAAAGCAAACCAACAGTGACCTTTATCGCGCTTTCCAGTCATTATCCTTATTCATTTATCGATGATGAAGGTGAGGTATCCGGTATTATTCGAGATTGGGCGAAAGAGTTTGAACTCAATTATGGAATTGAAACGAACTTTATAAGTGTGAACTCTCATTCCGAAGCAAAGCAGGTCCTACTTGATGGGCGTGGCGATGTTTTTCCTTTCCAGCAATTCGACCCAAGCGAAGGTGGTCGATTTCTCGCTACTAGCCCTTATATTCCCTACCAAATCGCGGTGATTCTCCCTACCGACGATCCTACTAATAATAACATCGAGCAATCTGATAAGCATCGTATCGCCATGGTGCGAAATAGTATCGATCTAGAAAAGTCAGGAGTACAACTCAGCTCGATCGAAAGAGTTCAATTTGATACTGCTATTGATGCTATTCGTGCTCTGGAAGACGGCTCAGTCGATGGCATGCTTGCTGAGCCAGTCACTACGCTAGATCTCGCTCACAAGAGCGGCGTATACAGTTTAGCGGTTAATTACGTTCTCGAACGCTGGAAATACATAGAAGCTTCAATGGTTGTCCGAACTAGGGACGCCAAACTGCTTGCTTTGTTAAACCAACAAATCGCAACATTTGATATTGGGAAGAAAAACCGGATTTTATCGCACTGGTTAAAAGATTCGCCCTATCGCACTCCAGTAAAAGGTGTGTTTGGATTTGGTAACCCTCCTTACATGTACCCAGAAAGTACATCTGTAGGGATTGAGCATGACATTATGCAGCGCGCGCTCAACAATATGGGATATCGACTTGGTGACGTTGTCACTCTTCCTCGTAGCGCAGCCAACCAGGCTATTGATAATAATAGTTCGATATCGTTTGTTTCAGGAATACAGGCTGATGGGGCTTCAGTACATTTTTTGAGTGATAAAATCATGGATGTTGAGTTTGTACCTATTTCGCTAAAAAGGCGCAACTTGAACCTCAACTCTACCGAAAATTTATCGCTGGGTGCTTTGCTATTTGATGATACCTCGCCAATAAAAAACTCCGTTGAGATACTGAGAAACAAAGTCAGTATCGGTAGCCTTGAGGATATTGACAGCCTAGAATCTGCATTTTCTCAGCTACGTGCACAAAACGTCGATCTATTAATGGTTGAGAAACGGGTGCTGAGGTGGTTTGTCATGAATACCCGTTTCATTGAGATGCGTGAAATCGAACTACACGAAGATTTTAAAGTCGACTATCCAATTTATGTGGATTTTAGAACGCCCAAGTTAAGAGACAGTTTTAACGAAGCGATTAAATATTTAAAGCAAACTGATGATGAGTTTGAACAGATACTTGAAACCCAAGTTAAGAATGATCTTACTCCTGTACTTAGAAAAGCCGATATTATCGCTCAAATCTCCGCTTACTTTATTGTGAATGACCGCTTCGAAGAACTCCCTAAGATCTTTGACATATTCGATGCTGAGCACACATTCAAGGTTATTTCTGCTCAAGCGGATAATAATAAAAGACCGATTGAATCTTGGTATTTAGGCGAAGTATTAGATTCTTCACTTAGTAAAAAGAATACGTCTGAATTATCATCTGTTACCAAAGGTGCTGGTTATAAAACGCAAACAGGAAGTATTAATGCGGGCTTCATGACATTTTATTTTGATGTCAATTCGGTTGAGAGTAATTATGTGTATTTCCCTTCAATTGACCAATTTGAGTCGTTTGGTGAAGGAGCTCAGCGTTATATCTCAGATGTTTACCAATCGAACAGCCTGACTGGTGAACTTCTTAACCTAAGTCAGAAAGAGCGTCAATGGATCAAGGATCATCCCGAACTAAAAGTAGGTATCGACCCCAATTCATTACCTTATGAAGCCTTGTCTAGTAAGGATGAATATATTGGAATGATTGATGATTACCTGACGTTAATTGAACAAAAAACTGGGTTACGATTGAGTCATGCTGATGTTGAAAACTGGCAAGAAACTCGCAGACTTGTTGATCACCGTCAGGTTCATCTAGTGTCTGCTGCTGTCGAGAACCGCTCGTTAGGTGAAAATGTAAAACCAGCAAAAGCGCTATTTTCTAGCCGTCTTGCTATAGCTTCACACCGAGATATTAATAGTCTTGTGCTGGAAGAAGCTTATGGATGGAAGCTTGGAATATTAGCAAATGGTGCCAATACTGAAGCTATTGTGGAAAGTTACCCAAATATTGAATGGGAGCTTGTCGATTTTACGAGAAAAGGGTTGGAGCGAGTTGAGTCTGGTGAGCTCGATGGAATTATTGACACTGTCGACGTGCTTAATTACTTGATCGATTCGTTTGGTTACCGAGGTGTTGGGATCATTGGGCGATTAGATTTTTTCTTGTCACCAACATTTCATGTCATAAAGTCTGAGCCGTTATTGTTGTCAATTATGAACAAAGCGATTGAAAATATATCGGCTGAAGATCATCAAAAAATATCAGCTAAATGGGCGGCACCTAAAGCGATTGAAAAAATTGATTACCAACTGGTTTATACCATATCGGTATTCTCGATCGTGATAGTGTTGCTGATTGTATTTTGGAATAGAAAGCTATCCAAACAAATCACTATTGCCAATAACGCGACCGAAGCACTTCGCAAAGCACAAAATCAACTATACAACATCCTGAATACTTCGCCTATCGCGGCGAGTGTCATTGTTGATGACCAAGTGCGTTATGCAAATGATACGGCCAAACGCCTATTTGGGGTGGGACGAAAAGAACTCTCTTCTATCGATGTTGAAGTTGTTTATGACTCTTTGTCTGATCGTGATGCGTTTTACAAAGAGCTAGATCTTAACGGTAAAGTAGTCAACCGGGAGTTAGTGCTGAGAAAGTTTGATGGAGGCCGCTTTGTCGCGCTTGTGAGCTATTACCTATTTGAACTTGATGGGGAAGTCGCGACTCTATTTTGGGCTTTTGATATCTCTGAAATGAAGCGCCTAAATGAGCAACTTGAAGAAGAGAAAGAGAGAGCCGATCTGGCTAGCCAAGCTAAATCTGATTTCTTAGCTAACATGAGCCATGAGATCAGAACACCGATGAATGCGATTATCGGTTTGTCTTATTTGGCTATTGGCGAAATATCTAATCCTGTTGCTCGAAATTATATCGAGAAAGTGCATCGTTCAGGACATTCACTGTTAAGTATCATTAACGATATCCTCGATTTTTCTAAAATAGAAGCGGGGCAGCTATTCATTGATAGCATCCCATTTAACCCTATGGTGACCTTTAAAGATGTCATAGAACTGATGGAGTCTAAGGCGTCAGAAAAGCAACTTAACCTATCGATGTCTGTTGACCCAGAGTTAAACAGTCCAATGCTCGGCGACCCGTTAAGGCTCTTTCAAGTCATTCTTAACCTTATTGGTAATGCCATTAAATTCACAGAGTTTGGACATGTGACATTAACCGCTGTTCTACTGGAGTCTAACGATTACAGCGTGAGTATGAAGATCAGTGTATCCGATTCGGGAATCGGGATATCAGAAGAGAATCGACACAAGCTCTTTCAAGCATTTAGTCAAGCTGACAGCACCACGACCCGGAAATTTGGTGGTACTGGTTTAGGTTTGAATATTAGTCAGAAACTCGTGCATGCTATGGGCAGTAAAATTTCAGTCGATAGCGTGTTGGGTAACGGCAGTGAATTCTCTTTCCCTATCACGTTACTTAAGTCGAATGCACAAGAACTTGACCAATTTAAGTCCCAAGAATTAAAACTTGATTACCATGTTGAATTTAAAGGGCAAAGGGTACTTTTGGTTGAAGATAATGAACTGAATCAAGACTTGGCATTGGCGTTCTTGGATCGTTTCAAGCTAAACGCAGATTTGGCCGAAAATGGTCAAGAGGCCGTTTCACTAGCCAAAAATAATGATTACGAAGTCATTTTAATGGATCTTCAAATGCCAGTTATGGATGGCTTTGAAGCGACACGGAAAATTAGAGAGTTTGACATGCAAGTTCCTATCATTGCGATGTCGGCCAATGTGTTCGCTGATGCCAAACAGAGAGCAAGAGACGCAGGGGTAACGGATTTCTTAGATAAGCCGATAATCATTGATAAAGCGACCTCTTTGCTTATCAAATACATCGTGCCAGAGGTGATGGTAGAAGAGAAGGCAGCGCCGTTAGATGGGCAGGCAGAGCAACTCGAAGGCCTAACAAATCAACCTAACAGCATTGATGTGATCAGTGTGTTTTCTCAGCAACGATTTGAACAGCTCACTCATCATGATGCGGAACTTCAAAACAAACTGATTGGGAAGTTCCATAGCAGTGCCCCAAACATGATGGTTGATGCGTTTGATAATTTGGCACAAGACGATTGGATTACGCTTGAAAGAAACCTGCATACTTTGAAAAGTATGGCAGCGTCGATTGGCGGCCTCCGGTTTGCTGATTTGATGGGAGAGTTAGAAGATAAAGCTCACAATCGTTTGTGTGATGATCAAGCCCTCAGAGAAGGTGAGGCGAGGTTAGTTGAGCTTATTGCAGCAACGGAAAGCCATATTGTGAAGCCACAAGTAGAATACATGAGTGAAGCAAGTGCGATGGGAACTGTGGTCAAAGAAGATCAAAGGGTTAAGCTACTCTCGCTGCTGGAAGCTTATGATAACGATGCAACGCAATACGTGGCCGAGTTACTTAAAGAGTATCCAAATTCTGTTGCGCTTAACGATGTGCAAAGTGCGTTAGATAATTATGACTTCGAGCGAGCCTGTCAGGTTCTCAGTACCTTGGAATAAGCCGCTTTGCTTAGTCGGCATATAACAGTTGCTGTCTTATCGCTATTACTGTCTGAATAACAAGTGCTTCAGTACTAAAGCCTTTAATCTTCTGGGTTAAAGGCTTTAAATTTAATCAACTAATCAACTAATCAACTAATCAACGCTTCTAACCACTCACGTTCTGTTTGATCAGATCGATAACCGTATCGTATCGGTGCGGCAGTTTTCGGTTTCGTTTTTGAACCAGATACAGTATTTCCTCAACCTCTATTTTGGGTGGCACAACGTGCAACTTGTCTCTTTCCGGGAAGTGCTCAACTGCGCCAGCCGGTAAGACGGTAAAGCCTAACCCTTTCGATACTGGCAGCAAGATCTGGTGAAGCTGATTGATGTAGCCAGATCTTGGTATTTCATTAACGTTGATGTTCGCGAGATCCTTGTCTCCACACAGGTCGAAATACAAAGACAGGTAGTGAGCAGAATCTGGATGCGCAATCAGGCCAATGTCGTGCAGTACTTGTGGTGTTATCTCTAAGTGAGCCAGACTGCTGTGAACGATGAGGCAGAGTGCTTCTTTGCCAATGACTTGGCTTTGATAGTAACTGTCGTTTGGGGAGTGCCTAACAATGCCGATATCGGTGGTGCCTTGGATCAGGTCATTCAATATCTTTTTGTTTGGAGCCGCTTCTAAGTTAATGCTCAGATCTTGGTGTTGCTGCTGAAGTTCAAGAAGCTTGGGGTACAGACGTAAAGATAGTGAACCAGAGCAAGACAGGTGACATTGTCCTGCATAAGGGTTATCAAAACTCAGAGACTCAAAGAGATCTTCTTGGTCTTTTTCTAGCTTGAGCGCATAGCGATACATAATCCGACCCTGTTCGGTCAGCTCGAAGCTTTTATTTTCTCTCGATAACAGGTCACAATTGCAAGCTTGTTCAAGCTTCTTGATGTGCTGGCTGACCCCTGGTTGTGTCATGTACAACTTTTCTGCGGTTTGGGTGAAATGTCCAACTTCAACCAGAGTCTTAAATGTATTGAGCCAAAGTGGATTAATCATACTCACCTTCAAATGCTAAAGCTTATAAATAATAGAAAATTATTATTATCTTAAGTAATGATAATTTCAACCCTAGGGCGTAAAGCAGCGAAGATCAAAGTATGCTGGATTGAATATTGTTCGAGGCAGAGCCTGCGGTTGTTTGCTGGAGTTCTTTTGAGTAACAAAGTGTTGCGACTTTGTTGATTATTTGGTCTATTGACCCACTGTGCTCATATTTAGGAACGAAGATGAATAGAAATGTTTGGCTGCTCTCACTGTGTCAGGCCTTATTTATGACGGGTAACATATTGTTGATCTCGGTGATTGGTTTGATCGGTAAGCAGATTGCGCCCAGTGTGAGCATGATTACCTTGCCGGTAGCACTGCAGTTTTTGGGTTTAATGGCAGCCACTATTCCTGCATCTTTAATTTCAGGAAAATTAGGACGAAAACGAGGGTTCAGTATCGGTAATGTGGTTGGCATTACAGGGGCGAGCCTTGCAACTTACGCTTTATCTCAGCAAAATTTCTATCTGTTTTGTTTCGCCACGTTCTTACTTGGGATAGGTATTGGTTTTGGTACGCTTTATCGTTTCGCTGCTATCGAAGTGTGTGATGAAAATGCACGACATCGCGCAATTTCTATATCGATGGCTGGTGGCGTTCTTGCTGCAGTACTCGGGCCTAACTTAGCGATCATGTCTCAACAATGGTTAGCAGATGGCTTGTACATTGGTGCTTTTGCTTCTTTGATTGGGTTGAATATTCTTGCGTTACTCATCTTACAAACCATTCAATTTCCTAAAGTCTCTTTTAATAGTCAGGCTCCCAAAGCCGATCCTTTAGGTGTGATCGTTAAAGCACCGAACTTTATTGGTGCGGTCTTTGCAGCCATGGTTGCTTACGCTGTAATGAACATTTTGATGACTGCAACGCCATTGGCAATGATTGGCTGTGGTTTTGACTTTACTAAAGCTGCTGGCGTGATTGAGTGGCACGTGTTGGGGATGTTTGTACCTGCATTTTTTACCGGATCACTTATCGAGAGGTTTGGCTCAAGAATGATGATCTTGGCGGGCGGGATTCTGTTTGTCGTCTGTATCGCGATTAACATTCATGGAGAATCTATTTGGCACTTCAGAGCGGCCTTGGTGGTACTTGGTGTGGGTTGGAACTTCATGTTTATCGCGGCAACAGGTTTGTTTAGTCAGTCCTACCAATCGCAGAATAAAGCTAAGGCACAAGCGTTTAATGAATTTATTGTCTTTGGCTGTGTGACTATTACAGCGATGCTCTCTGGCTGGCTAGAATCGACAGCAGGGTGGCAGAACCTTAATATCTACGTATTACCATTCGTGTTAGCTGTTATCTTGCTGTTCGCATTTAGTGCTCGTAAATCGCGTATTCAAAAGCAGCCTGTGTAATGACTCATCGAATAGTGGTTCAGTAAATTCGTTACTGTGATTAGAACCCTAGTATCTCGAACTGCGACCAATAAAAAGCCCTACCAAATCGGTAGGGCTTTTGCTTACGGCTTAAATAATAACGTTTCCTTAAAACTGCTGTCTTGGCTCATGCTCGAAGACAACAGTGCTTAAGCTTGCTTGTAAGTACGTGTGATAGAGCCGCGTACTTATTTTGATGGTCTATCGTTTAAGACCTAAGACCTAAGACCTAAGACCTAAGACCCAAGATGAGCTACAGGTCGACCAAAATTGTCTTAGTCGTAATCCCACCTTGGTCATCGATTATCTTCAGAGTCACCTCGTGCTTTCCGTATGAAGGGAAGATAGAAGTGAATGTGCGACCTCGTTTCACCTTTCCGTTTGGAAGTGTCCACTCGGTATCAACAATACGACCATCGCTGTCTGAACTTGTAGACCACATGGTTACCCAACGACCCAAGTGAATGTACTTTGCACTCGCTTCTGGAAGGGCGTTTGGAGATTCAACACTCACTACGGAGCTAAATGAATCGGTAGCGCCTTTGTCGTCGACAACAGTCAAGTTCACCGTGTATTCACCGGCTTGCTCGTAAGACCAAGTTGGTGCCACTTCGTTACTTGTTGTGCCGTTGCCAAAGTCCCATAGATAACTGGCGATCTCACCGTCTTGATCAGAGCTGAAGTTGTTTGTAGAAACATTCAGACCGTTAACATTAAGCTCGAAGTTCGCAGTAGGAGCGATGTTGTGTTGGCTTACTTTAGATAAGCGCACCACGCCGTATTCGTTGTCGTTACTCTGATTCACAATATCAACGGCTAAACCAAACTCCGTCAGGATACGTCCTGAATCAGGCGCTTGAGGAGACGTGTAGTCTTGGTCGTCAGAGAAGCTAGCGTTACCAAGCAAACTAGTATCTTCAAGTACATCATTGTCGCTGTTCACAAGACGCATTGGGGTATGATCTTTGAGTGAGAACGCAGCATCACGAACTTGGTAACGAGTTTGAGCGACTTCACCAGATTTTTCCCAAGTCATGGCATTCTGGTCTGCATCGACCACACCTAACCAACCTTCACCTGGGTGTTTGCCTACCCAGTTATCAGTCAGTGACTCGTCTACGTACCAAATGATCAAACCCGGATCGAATGAGATAAGTTGCCCCATACGTTTGATGTTGGCTAGGCCTTCATCAACATCCATGTGGCTACGCCATTGCAGCAGGTAGTAGTGTTGCGCTTGGTGGAATCCATTGCTCAGCTTGTAGCCATTTAGGGCGAAGGTGGAGTTGCTTTCACCATCGTCTATTGAGGTGACTTCACCATCAACGACCACACTGAGGTTATCCAGATAGAAGCCTTCCATCGCCAAGCCACCATCGGTGATGTACTCAAATGACAGTTCTATTTCTTGGCCTACCCATTGTGAAACGTCAAACTCAGCGTCAATCCACCCGCCAGATTCGCCGCCAATAGCAGGAACGAGGCCAGTATTGTATGGGTCATCCATTGAGGTGATGTTGCCAGCTATTGCTTGTCCATTCACAAGCACGCGAGCGAAGTCGTAGTCTTTCTCAATTTCATACCACGTTTTGAACGAAAGCAATGCAGAATCACCGGCTGGAATCACCAACTTGCGTGTCATGCTGTTTTTCAGGTCATCGCCTTTTTGAGAGTGGAATGAATACTCTCCCTCAAAGGGTTTCAGACTTTCAATTTGCTTTTCAGGAAGATCGACCTTAATCATGTTCGGACGGCTGTTATCCGTTGTTTGGAACAGTGTATAAACTTGTGGGTTGTCTTCTAGGTCATCAATCGAGATTTGATCATCGTTAACCCAGCGACCACCAATCGATTTTTGTAGGAAGTGCTTTGCCCAAGAGCTGAATGCCGTTGGTTGTGTGCCACCAATTTTGCCAGCCCAGCTGCCTGAAGACATGATTGACCAGTAAGAAACCGGTTCACCTTTGCCTGTGTATTGCGTGTCGTACTCGTCTGGTAAGCCTAAATCATGGCCATATTCGTGAGCACAGACACCGGCTGCGGCATCAATCGGTTGAATGGTGTAATCAAAGGCCGCGTATTGGCCACCAAAGCGGTCGGGAAGAGAGCTAGAGGTACCTTCAAGCACATGTGTGCGACCAAGGTTGAATCGGTGAGACCAGATAGCATCAGGGCCTAATTCGCCACCACCGGCTTCTTCGCCAACAGATGCGTGGAATACCATTAAGTGATCAATTACACCATCGGGTTCACGGAAGTTTCCGTCACCATCGTAATCGTAACGATCTTCAATATCGTAATCGGCTAGGTTGATGCTAGGATCTTGAGCCAGTTGATTCAACGCTTCGCGAACCAGTTCTTGTGCGTTGAGATCGTTGTCGGTCGTCGGGGAGTTACCACCATAGAAAGACGCAGGCTTAGAGGCGCGATACCAACCAGCAGCTTGACCTGCAACGCTGTAACTGTCACCCGATTCGCTTTGGTAATACTGACGCATCGAGATTAGGTTTTCGCCGTTTGGCCCTGTGTAGCCAGAGTTTGAAAACAGCAACTCTTGATAATGTTCTGGGTTGTAGCTCTCGTAGAGCATTTGGGTGTGCTCTTCGGTCAGCTTGTTGTCATCCCAGTTCAAATCAGGGAAATCCACCAATAGAGCCAGTACTTTATCGGTACGCTTGGTGCCGACTTCCAAAGCAAAGACGCTGGCCTTTTTAACGCCAGCTCCTTTCTCAATGGCTTTGAGTATTTTCGCTCGTTGCTCAAGTGCTTTTTTACCGAATTGAGCGTCGCCTTTAAAACCGGAATTGATCTTATTTTTTAAGTAACGGTCAAGTGCGTCGTGTTTTGCCACATCGGTTGCATCTTGGTCGACTAAGCCTTGTCTAACTAGCATTTCAATGAGTTTGTCTTCATTAACAACGCCTAAATCAATAGGTGTTTTTGCATAACTACTGACGCTAAATAGAGTAAGCATTGCTGAAGCCAACAATGTTTTTCTCATCATTTTCATTGTATTTCCTTTTTATATTTCCATGTCGATATCAGTATCAACTGCCTTATTCGAATCAGTTGTCCGAGTCTGGCCTAATACACTCTTGTGGTGTCTTATTTAACTGACGTGTGTTTGCTGTATGTTTCGTACTTTCTATCTCTTTTATACTTTCTATTTCTTTTGTCTTGGTTGTCTCTTTTCTATTTTTTGAATCAAACGGAGTGCTCTTTACTTTCTTGGCGTTTAGATAGATACGCAAAGCTTCTTGATTGCCCTCATAGGTTAAGCTAGGACAGATAACGCCTCGTTCAATCAATGACTTCAGCAATAGTTCGTCGTTCTCAATAGTGGAAGCCTGTGACAGTGAGGAAAAAATGAGAACCATTAAAGCCATTGTTTTGTGTGACATTCTTATATCAAGCCATCAGTTTTGATTATGTAACAAAATATATTTATAAAATTAACCAATCAAATGAATAATCATTACAAATCATTATTCGTTCCGGTTTCAACATTAAGAGTTAATATCAAATAAGGATGGTTATTTATTTTATTGTCAGCTATTTAATGGGTTTTTTTGAATGAATAGCTGATAGTTTGGATTTTTAATAACATTGGTTGGTAAGTGTTTATTATCTTGAGACCGCTTTATACAAGGTGTGTGGTGATAAATAATAAGATACGTTTTTTATTATCGGTGTTTAAAAATTGCATTTAATAATTGAGTGTTTAGTAACTACCCATACTGAAATTATTTTCACTCTAAATATCAATAATTGGGGTGTTGAGAATGATTTTCAGTGTTTCAAGGGCGTGAAATTTAACAATAGTGGAGGTGATAGGAGCACCAAGTCGTAAAAAAGAGCCCGTATTTGAGCTCTTTTCCTTTTATTCTCGTTGGCGAATTACTTATGACTGAGAGACATCACGATAAAAATAACGTTCACAAGTACGTGGATTCATGCGCTTAATGACGTTTGATATTAAGGCGATAACCAGCACTGAGAATACTAACCTTCCCCAAAATATGGTGTAAAAATCAGCCCCAATTAACATGATCAAAAGCGTATCTTCAATCAAACTGTGGAGTAGATTGAGCAGCATGATTGCGGTGAATACATCTCTCGCCGAGATATGTCCCTTTTTAGCTTCATTGATCAATAAGCCGCCGCCAAACGAAAGACCAAGCGTGATTCCAATAATGGTTAGGTTAGTCGCGTCCTTGCTGATTCCGAGTAGTCTCAAGAATGGTCTTAACAATATTGCCATGAGCTTTTCAACGCCTAGAATCTTTAAGATCTTGAGTAGCAGTAATAGTGCTGATATCACGATGAAGATAACGGCAAAGCTCTTTACCTGCTCAATAGCCCATCCAAGATAGCTCGTGTCTCCAGATACTTCAGGCTGCCAAAGCACGGTTGCTGGGTAGTTGAGCAAATCCCCGTATTGATAACTGAGATTGAGTAACCATGCCAGCACCAAGCTACCACCGACTCTCACTGATAGGGTCGCCAGCCAACTCACACCCGCCTTTTTAGCTATTGCACCCTCAATCGGTAATGAATGCGCTAGTAGCATCATGCTGCCTAAAACCGAGGCTTGAGCAACCGTTAAGGGAGCATCGGAATTAATAAGAATAATCAGTCCCGCATAGATGTTAGTGAGTATGGTTGTTGCCCATACCAAGCCCATTTCTTTCGGTAATCCGACGCTTTGCATTATTGGGCTTAGCCATTCGCTAAGAATCACGACGCCGCCAAGTTCTTCAACGACCTTTATCACGATGATGATTGGAATCATGATTCGGAAAAGAGTCGAGGTGACATCGAAAATCTCTCTGAGGAGTTCTTTAAAAAATTGATAGATTGATTTCATAGTTACGACCATGGTTCGATTGTTTGGAATGAGAAGATCTTACCTTGATTATTGTGATGGTTATTTCAAAATCTATATCAATATTCGACTCCAATTTTTTATTTGTCGTAGTATTCGAAATTATTGGTCACGAAGTTAGAGCTTTGAGAAATTATGGAAATTGATCGTATAGATAGGAATATTCTCGTTGAACTGCAGAAGAACAACCGAATCCCAAACCTCACATTGGCTGAGATGGTTGGGTTATCGCCTCCGGCTTGCTTAAAGCGAGTGAAACGATTGAGGGAAGAGGGAGTGATTGTCGGTGATGTCTCCATCATTAACCCTGAACTGACCGGTAACAAGATGACTCTAGTGGTATCTGTGGAGATGGAGCGTGATCGGGCGGACATTTATCAGATATTCCGTGGATCTCTTGTTAAAGCTCCAGAGGTGACTCAGTGCTATCAAATCTCAGGCAGTTATGACTTCATGCTGATTGTTACGGTTAAAGATATCCAAGCGTATGAAAACTTTGTTGAGCGAGTGCTTCGTAAAGACTTAAACATTCGCAAGTTCCACACTTCAATTTCGATGCGAACAGTGAAATTTACCACTGCAGTTAACTTAGATGAGTCATGACCGCTAATTTGAGAAGAGAAGAGAAGAGAAGAGAAAAGACGTGAAGCTTTGAGCTTTGTGAGGTGTCAGGCGTATTTTTGTATAAATAGCAGGCATTTACATAAAATGTGACGTTCACATTTTGTCATAACTTTAATAATTGTATATATTCCTCGCCTAAAACAATAATTAACAAAAGTTAATATAAATGACTGTCAGTTCATCTTCTCAATCTCGTGAAACGCTTCTAAGCGAAAACGAACAACTTGTCTCGACTACCGATCTTAAAGGTGTGATTACTTACAGTAATGATGCTTTCTGTCGCATCGCAGAATACAGCCAACAAGAATTGCTAGGGCAACATCACAATATCGTGAGGCATAATGATATGCCCAAAGCGGCTTTTGCCGATATGTGGGTTAACCTAAAGCAGGGTAAAGCGTGGCGCGGTATCGTAAAAAATAAAACCCAATCTGGTGGTTACTACTGGGTTGATGCTTACGTTACCCCTATTTATGATGGCGGGAAGGTGAGTGGCTATCAATCGGTTCGTGTTAAGCCTAAAAACGAATGGGTACAAGTCGCGGATAAGGCTTACCAAAGCTTATTGAAGGCTGAGAGATCGGGTCGTCAATGGTCGTTACAGATCAGTGACAGTGTTCGTTACGCAGTATTACTAGGTTCTTTAGCCGCGCCTTTGATTTCAAACCTGATCGAAGTAGGGCAAGTATCGCAATGGTTGTTGAGCTTACTTCCTGTTTCAGCATTAGCATTGCTTTTCCGACAAGAGCTCATTGATACTCCATTGCAGTTAAAAAAGCTGCAATCTAAATTCGATAGTGTCAGTCGCCTTGTCTATTCAGGCAATAGTCAGTTCTCTGTTGCCGATTTTCACTTAAAATTATTGTCTGCAAGAATCCGCACGGTACTAGGTCGCATGACAGACTCAGCCAAGCCACTGCAGGATTTGGCGGACAACCTGAATGCCACGTCATTTGAAGTATCAGAAGCCTTAGACCAACAAACAAAAGACATCCTTCAAGTACGAGAGGCGACTGAAGAGGTTGAAGTAACCGCGAATGAGGTCTCTTCTCGTACAGAAGAAGCGCACCAGATTGTTGATGTGACTTTGCAAACCTGTGCTGGCGCTAAAGAGAGTATTAATCAAACCCATCGAAATTTAGAAAGCTTAGCTTCACAGGCTGAAAAGGCGACTCAAACGACTTACCAATTGAGCGACCAAGCGCAGAGTGTCAGCAAGATAATGGAAGAGATTGGTGGAATTGCCGAACAGACCAACTTGTTGGCACTAAACGCAGCAATTGAAGCGGCTAGAGCGGGCGAGCAAGGACGAGGCTTTGCGGTGGTTGCCGACGAAGTACGTGCACTATCGGGTCGCACGTCAAAGGCGACGGTTCAGATCAAAGAGAGTATCGACACCATGCTAGCGACGATTGAAGGCTGGCAAAAGGATATTCTGGCGAACCGAGAGCAAACGGACGCGTGTGGGGATGTGGCGAAGGTGAGTGCAGAGCGCTTGTCTGAAGTCGAAACCTTAATGCAATCGATGAACGATTTGATGCAGTCGGTTGAAAGCTCCGCGCATAAACAGCGTCAGTTATCGAGTGATGTAAACCTGCATATGCAGTCTATCGCGTCGACCGCCGAGCAAAACTTAGTGGCAACGCATTCCGTGAAAGATCACTCCACTAAGCTAAAAGAGCAAGTGAATGAGTTCTATCACTTGGCGAAGCGCTTCGAAGAGAAATAACCGTTAAAGACAAGCTGAATGAGAGATAAGAGAAAGCCTTGCGAAATTTGCAGGGCTTTTTTGTGAGCTAAAAGAACAGTCAACAATTAATAGATTAACAGCCAACAGATACAAAAAAGCCCCGCATTTTTATACGGGGCTTTCAGTATGCATCAACCCATTTAAGGGTGAGGCAATTTAATCAAGACTAAGCAAGAATCTCTTTTGCTGTGTTTACTACGTTTTCAGTAGTGAAACCGAACATCTTGAATAGCTCGCCTGCTGGTGCAGATTCGCCGAACGTTGTCATGCCGATGATCTTGCCACCGAAACCAACGTATTTGTACCAGAAGTCAGCGATGCCAGCTTCTACAGCGATACGTGCTGTAACGTCAGATGGAAGTACAGACTCGCGGTATTCAACGTCTTGCTTATCGAATGCGTCAGTTGCAGGCATAGATACTACGCGTACCGCTTTACCTTCAGCTGTTAGTTCAGCAGCAGCGCTAACCGCTAGCTCAACTTCAGAACCCGTTGCAATGATGATTAGCTCTGGCTTGCCAGCACAATCTTTCAGGATGTAACCACCCTTAGCGATGTTTGCTACTTGCTCAGCGTCACGATCTTGTTGTGCAAGGTTTTGACGAGAGAAGATAAGTGCAGAAGGACCATCTTTACGCTCGATTGCCAGTTTCCAAGCAACAGCAGACTCAACTTGGTCACATGGGCGCCATGTGCTCATGTTTGGCGTTAGACGTAGAGAAGCGATCTGCTCAACTGGTTGGTGAGTTGGACCATCTTCGCCAAGACCGATAGAGTCATGCGTGTAAACTTGGATGTTCTGAGTTTTCATCAGAGCAGCCATACGCATAGCGTTACGCGCGTATTCCATGAACATTAGGAACGTTGCGCCGTATGGTACGAAACCACCGTGCAGAGCGATACCGTTCATGATAGCCGTCATACCGAATTCACGTACACCGTAGTGGATGTAGTTACCAGAGAAGTCGTTTGCTTCAAGAGACTTAGAACCAGACCACATAGTCAGGTTAGAAGGCGCAAGATCAGCAGAGCCGCCCATGAATTCAGGTAGCATAGCACCGAACGCTTCTAGAGCATTTTGAGATGCTTTACGTGATGCGATGTTTGCTGGGTTAGCTTGAAGATCAGCGATGATTGCCGATGCTTTCTCTTCCCACTCAGCTGGTAGGTCACCGTTTACGCGGCGTTTGAATTCAGCTGCCAGCTCAGGGTATGCTGCTTCATAAGCTGCAAGTTTCTCGTTCCACGCTGCTTCCTTAGTTGCGCCTGCTTCTTTCGCATCCCACTCTGAGTAAACTTCCGACGGAATTTCAAAAGGACCGTGCTCCCAACCTAATTCTTTACGTGTTGCTGCAATTTCTTCAGCGCCTAGTGGTGCACCGTGACAGTCGTGCGTACCTGCTTTGTTTGGAGAACCAAAGCCAATTACTGTTTTAGTACAGATTAGAGTAGGGCGAGGGTCTGCTTTAGCCGCTTCAATCGCTGCGTTGATAGCGTCAGAGTCGTGGCCATCTACCGCTGGGATTACGTGCCAGCCGTAAGCTTCGAAACGCTTAGGTGTATCGTCAGAGAACCAACCTTCAACTTCGCCATCGATAGAGATACCGTTGTCATCCCAGAAAGCAACCAGCTTACCAAGACCAAGCGTACCTGCTAGAGAACATGCTTCGTGAGAAATACCTTCCATCAGACAGCCATCACCCATGAATGCATAAGTGTAGTGGTCTACGATGTCGTGGCCTTCTTTGTTGAACTGTGCAGCTAGCGCTTTCTCAGCCATAGCCATACCAACAGCGTTAGTAATGCCTTGGCCTAGAGGACCAGTCGTTGTTTCGATGCCTGGTGCGTAGCCGTACTCTGGGTGACCTGGAGTCTTAGAGTGCAGTTGACGGAAGTTCTTAAGATCTTCAATTGAAAGCTCGTAACCTGCTAGGTGAAGCAGAGAGTAAATCAGCATTGAGCCGTGGCCGTTAGACAGGATAAAACGGTCGCGGTCAGCCCACTCTGGGTTTGCTGGGTTGTGGTTTAGGTGAGAACGCCAAAGTACTTCAGCGATATCAGCCATACCCATAGGTGCGCCTGGGTGACCAGAGTTTGCTTGTTGTACGCCGTCCATGCTTAGAGCACGAATAGCGTTAGCTAGATGTTTGCGATTCATAAGAACTTCCGAATAAAAATTAAGAAAAACAAAATTGATAAAAGTAGGGGAACTGAACGTTCCCCTATTTGAATTTGGTAAGAGTGATTACAGCTTAGCTGCGATCATGTCTTCTAGTTTGCCTTGGTCAACGGCGAAGTTGCGGATGCCTTCAGCCAGTTTCTCAACAGCCATTGCATCTTGGTTGTGGTCCCATAGGAACTCAGCGTGAGTCATCGCTGCTGGGCGCTCTTTTGTACCGTTAGAGTCGATAAGCTTCTCTACTACTTCGCCTTCTGCTGCTTCTAGGTCTGCTAGAAGTTGAGGAGCGATAGTTAGACGGTCACAACCCGCAAGTTCAAGGATCTCGCCGATGTTACGGAAGCTTGCGCCCATAACAACAGTCTTGTAGCCGTGGTCTTTGTAGTAGTTGTAGATATCTGAAACTGAGATTACGCCTGGATCTTCTGAAGCTTCGAAATCACGACCTTCTTTCGCTTTGTACCAGTCCATGATGCGACCTACGAAAGGAGAGATTAGGAATACGCCAGCTTCAGCACAAGCACGAGCTTGAGCGAAAGAGAATAGAAGCGTTAGGTTACAGTTGATGCCTTCTTTCTCTAGGATTTCAGCAGCACGGATGCCTTCCCAAGTAGAAGCTAGTTTGATAAGGATGCGGTCGTTAGTGATGCCAGCGTCGTTGTACATTTTGATAAGTTGACGAGCTTTAGCAACGCTGCCTTCCATGTCGTAAGAAAGACGAGCATCTACTTCAGTAGAGATACGGCCAGGTACAACTTTCAGGATTTCTTTACCGATGTTCACGTTAAGCATGTCGCAAGTATCTTGAACTTGCTGTGCTTTATCGCCACTTTGCGCTTTTGCGTATTCGATAGAAGCATCGATTAGAGGAGCGTACTCAGCAATTTGAGCAGCTTTAAGAATTAGAGATGGGTTAGTTGTTGCATCTTCAGGAGTGTACTTGCTGATAGCTTCGATATCGCCAGTGTCAGCTACAACAGTTGTTAGTTTACGAAGTTGCTCTAATTTATTGCTCATTTTGATCATCCTATGTATCGCAGAACACCCCTTTAATGGGAGAGGTGTGGGCATTTGCAAGCTAACTAATGAAGTTCTCAATGGTTGTACCAGTGAGCCAAACTTACATTAATTTAAATTTTTCTCCGAACGAACATTTGCACAGAACATTTGATCGCTCGATGAGTAAATGATGTAGCCATATTTATCCGATCTAGCCCCAAAGTCAACGGTAAATAGTGCTGTATGGTGACTTCAGTCAAATATATTTCGCTCTAGTAATCATGGGGTATGCAAGCAAACGTTTAACGAGCAAAGTGAGGTGAATTAATCAACAACAAAACCATGGTTATGACGATGAGCAAATGTACCTTGATGTTACATATGTTCGGGGTGTAAACTTGTGTATCACTTGCTTAAGCATCGAACATTTGTTCTTTAAGCAGGTAAAATAATTGTTAAATATTGGTTGAGTGGTATATGAGTAAGAATATCCAAGATGTTTCCGAAGAAAACACTGATCTCCTCACTGAAGTAGCGGTTGCTTATTATCAAGATGGTGCCACGCAAGAAGAGATATCTAAAAAGTACTCTATCTCCCGTGCAAAGGTTGGTCGAATGCTCAAGCAAGCCAGAGATGAGGGCATTGTTGAGATCACCGTGAAATACCACCCCGTCTTTAGTGCGAAGATCGAGCAACGTTTGATCGAACGATTTGGTGTAAAGCGAGCGCTTGTGGCACTAGACCAACCAAATGAAGAGAAGCAGCGATTACAGGTTGCGGGTTTAGTGTCTAACTATCTTACCAGTACACTGAAAAACGGTATGGTAGTGACAGTAGGGCAAGGGCGAAACGTATCGTCTGTTGCTCACCACACTGGCGTCATTACGCCACGAGACTGTAAATTCGTGTGTGGTATCGGCGGTATTCACCCAAGAGGCGGTATGTTTAACGCCGACCATATATGCAGGCAGCTAGCCAAAAAGTACGGTGGATCTTCTGAAACCTTATACGCGCCGGCTTATGCCGAGAATAAAGCGCAAAAAACCGCATTCATGGAAAACAGCACCGTTAAGCAGACACTCGATCTCGCTCGAAAAGCCGATGTCGCTTTGGTCGGTATCGGTGATATGAGCGAAAACAGCTATATGGTCGACTTAGGCTGGTTTACCGCAGGTGAGGTCGTTCAATCTCGTTTATTACAAGGTGTCGTCGGTGACTTTGCGGGTTATGATTTTTTCGATGTTCACGGTAAAACAGCAAACACAGTAATGAGTGACCGTGTGATTGGTTTGGCCTTGGAAGAATTCCGCCCAATTGCAGAAGTCATTGCCATCGCTGCCGAGAACAGTAAACCATTAGCTTTACTAGGTGCACTAAGAACCGGCGTGGTAGACGTGATAGCAACCAGCGTAAGTAATGCTTTGACCGTACTTAACTTAGATGAACAACTTAACGTGAATAAACCAAACGGCAGTGAATAGTAAGACATTCATATTTCGTTGAATTCACTATTTGAGTAATCATGGCAATTCCTCCCTAATGAAACCAGTGTAATAAGTGGGGTAACTATTAGATATGACTCGAATAGTGAATTTGTTCAGCGGTTGAAAGAATTATCACTCTTTAATGTTAAGCCACACTAAAGGAGATAATTATGAAACTGTCATTTATCACACACGCTATTTCTAGCAACAGTGACCAATCAAGTTCTATCTTTAAATCTATTTCTATCTTTGGGCTTAGCTCAATAGCCGCGGCTTGTATACTCACACCTACAGCACATGCCGATGATAAAGTCGTCGCAGGGTATTTTGCGGATTGGCAATATCTGAATAAAGACAACCCTTATACCGTTGACGACATACCTGCAGACAAGCTCTCACATATTATTTACGCCTTCTTGGGTATGTGTGGGCCTCATAGCGGTGCTGGTGAGCCAGTCCAAAAACAAATTAAGCAGCAATGTGCAAACAAACAACCATATACCGCGATTATTGTGGATAAAGAAGCTGCGTTAGAAGTCGATTTTGGAGACGTGGATGTTGATGTTGGCTATAAAGGCCACTTTGCTCAATTAGCTCAGCTTAAAGCCGACAATAAAGACATTACAATATTGCCATCATTTGGTGGATGGACAATGTCTGAACCTTTCCATGCGATGGCAAAAGATCCTAAAGCCATTGCACACTTTTCAAAAACTGCTGTTGAGTTGATTCAAAAATATGACTTTTTTGATGGTATTGATCTTGATTGGGAATACCCAGGAGGCGGCGGCTTAACTACTTCGCCTTGGAACCCAGAGACTAAACTAACCGATGAGCAAAAAGCACTAGAGCGTGAAGCGTTTACACTTTTGGTAAAAACAATTAGAAGTGATTTGGATGCTCTATCAAAGACGACTCAAAGAGATTACGAGCTTTCAACAGCTGTCGGTGTTGGTGCTAAATCTGCACAAATTGACTGGAATGCAGCCAGCCCATATTTGACGAACATGTTTGCGATGACGTATGACTTCCTTGGTGGGTGGGGAACTCAGACTGGTCACACAACAAACTTGCATGCTACAGAGCGCAGTTGGTGGGGAATGGGAGCTGATGTCTTCATTAATCAAATGATTGAGCAAGGTATTCCTAGCGAGAAGCTCGTGATCGGGGCGGCTTTTTATGGTCGAGGCTGGCAAGGGACAAAAGATTTTGCTGGTGAGTTGCCCAAAGGTGATCTGGTTTCTGAACAAGGGGCGCAGTTTGGTACCGGTGAAAATGGTTACTTTATGTTCTGGGATCTTATAAATAACTACAGCAGCAAACAAGGTTATGAGTACAAGTACGATGAACAAGCTCAAGCACCTTATTTGTGGAACCCAGATAAAAAGGTATTCATATCTTTTGAAGATCAACGTTCTATTAAAGCAAAGGCAGAATGGGCGAAGAAATCAGACCTAGGCGGAATTTTTACTTGGGAATTATCAGGAGATCCTTCCGGGCAGTTGATAGATGTAATGCATAGTGAAATGAATAAATAACCGATGGAAAAACACCCAGAAAATAAGGTAGGTTTATCCGCCTACCTTATTTATTTTGCTCGTCTATTTAACTCACGTTGTTAAACAGAACATTCCGCGTGCTCAGTCATCTGCTTGTTTAGGTGAGTAGCCAGCTCATCATAAGGAATAGGGCGAGAGAAGTAATAGCCTTGCATTAAGTCACATCCACATGCCTTTAGAATTGTGAAGTGTTCGTTTGATTCTACGCCTTCTGCTAATACCACCATGCCGAAGTTCTTACCGATTGCGATGATGTTTTGCACCATTGTGAGTGACTGCTGATCGACAGCAATGTTCTCAATAAAGCTCTTATCGATTTTAAGCTCATCGATAGGTAGTGCTTTCAACATGCTTAGTGATGAATAGCCTGTACCAAAATCATCTAAAGAGATCTTTATATTCTTCTCTTTGAGGGCTTCAAAAGTCGGTTTCACCAAAGTCACATCTTCAATGAATAAGCTCTCCGTAATTTCTAGCGTTAAACAGCTAGGAAATAGTTGATACTTTTCTAGTGTCGCGAACAAGTGCTCAGAGAAGGATCGATGAGAAAACTGACGCACTGATATGTTGATCGAGAGCCCGATCTTTTGTTCCGTTGTTCGATGCAAGTGGGCGATTTGCATAATGCTGGACTCAATAATAAAAGTCCCCAGTTTTTGCATTAAGCCCGTGTTCTCAGCTATCGGTATAAAGACATCTGGCGGAACAAAGCCCAACTCGTCATCAATCCAGCGAACGAGTGCTTCTACACCATGAATACTCTCATTTGCACGAACCAGTGGCTGAAAAACCATGAACAGGGTCTGCTTCTCGATAGCGATACGTAGTCTTTGCTCTACTTTCATTTTATAGAGGTGCGCTTCTTGCATTTCCGTCGTGAAAATACTGTACGAGTTTTGCTGTTGTTTTGCTTTGTACATCGATATATCGGCAGAACGTAATAGGCTATCCAGATCTTTTCCGTGCTCAGGGAAACGCGCTATGCCGATACTACAACCTAACAAAAACTGAGCATTTTTAAGTTCATAAGGCTGAGAAAGAACTTCAATTATGCGCTTGGCGAGTCGTTTAATCTCAGCTTCATTCGACAAGGGCGTTAAGAACAAGAATTCATCGCTTGATTCACGTACCAATAGGCTAAGGCGAGATCGGAACCTCATCAAACGCAAAGCGATTTGCTTGAGAACCTTGTCGCCAAAGTCATGCCCGTGGGTGTCATTGACGCATTTAAAGTTATCGATATCGATAAATAGTAGCGAAAATTCTTCTGACTCATCGTCAATCCATTTGCCAATATTTTTACGCATGTACAAACGGTTTGGCAGAGAGGTTAATGGGTCATGGTTAGCCTGGTAAATGAGTTGGCTGCGAGTGCGTTGTTCGTTCTTGGCAATTGACTTCACCAAAAAGTAGAAACCGAGTTGAAGAAAAATAAAGGCAACGAAAAGGATGCTGAACTCTCGTACAAATATACTATCGACGTGAGCCAGGTCAGTACGTCCAACCACCCATAGTTTGTAGTTTGGGATGTATTTGGCGCTCATCAAAGAGTGGTATTGCTCATCATCGACAACAAAGGAGTAGGTTCCTTTCCCATTCATCGCTTCTTGTACGCTAATACCGAAGTGTTCGGTAAAGGTGCGCTCAATACGTTGTGTGATATCTTTAGCGACAGGAGCGGAATACGCACTTACAGATTCGATATCACTTGAATAAAATTGGCGATAGTTGTCTGTTCTGATTAGGCTCAGTGTGTTGAAAGTTCCCGCATGGGCATTGTTTTCAAATACGATTGTGGCGTCTAATCGTAGTCCTGCGGTCATGACTGCATCGGTCTTTTTGCCATCGATTGAAATGGATTTTCTCAGCGGGATAACCAAGCTTTTCAATGTCTCTTGATAATAAGTACGCCCAAGCACCATGCTACTGCTGGATAAGGCGTCTAAAAAGGAATCTCTCGTCGCCGTGTATTGCAGTAAGTTCTTTTGATTCGCAAGTTGGAGATTTGAGCTGACAGAGAGATAGTCACCCTCAGTGTTTAACAAGCCAAATGCTGCTATAGCTGGGTGGGTTTCAAGTAGCTTGTCTAAAATTGGCCTAATTTGGATAGACGCAGTACGTGTAAAGTCAGACTGTTGAGCCAGTTGATGGCCGACCACTTCTAACAAGGCTTCTTGACTGGTCAGCAGTGAGTTGACAGAGCTAGAAAAAAGTTCCACCTGAATGTGTTGCTGTTCTGTGAAGTCGTCTCTGTTTGCTTTCCAATTTGTTACCCCCAACGCGGCGAAAAGTATCAGGGTCAGGAGTACGATAAACGCGTACAGAGACCAGATATTTTTCTTAAATAGAGCCATGAGATGCCTTTTGTTGGTTACTGCTTTCCACAGAGTGCAGACGACGACCTATTGGCTCGTCAGCGTGATTCATGCAACGAAAGATACAAACATCAAAGATGAAAGTATTAATGATTAAATAGTGTAACGACTACGAGAAGAGATTCTTGAGTGAAAAATTAATATTCATAAAGTAGATAACGATTAGTCTATGATTAATCACAAATTATGGTTATTAAAATTATGTAGGTTAAAGAGCAAACAACACTCATTAAGTCTTGGTTTCAAATGAAGGTAGCGTTAACTGCGACATAAAGGCTTACCTCGTGAGGTGTGAGGTCATCATTATCAGTAAGCTCTTTATGCAATCGCAGTATATTCCATTAGTGGCATTAAGCGAAGTTGAATTACTTTTTAGTCACGGCGATTGGTAGTTTGTCGTTAGCACCCCATTCAGTCCATGAACCATCGTAAACCCCTATTTCACCTGAATAACCAGCCAGTTTAGCTGCCAATAATATGATGCAGGCTGTTACTCCAGAACCACAACTGAAGAACATCGGCTGAGAAGGGGTAAATTGCAACGTTGAAAAGATATCGACAAGTTCTTCTTGGGACTTAAGCTTGCCGTTATCGAGTACTTGTGCAAATGGTAGGCAAATTGAGTTCGGAATATGCCCGCTGCGTAAGCCTTCTCGTGGTTCAGGAACTTCTGAATCAAAGCGAGCTTGAGAGCGAGCATCGATAATGTTTGCGCTCTTGTCAGTAGAGTAACTTTCGATCTGTTGAGCACTGACAAAGTAGTTGTCTTGAATATGGCCTTCAAAATTGCCCGCTTTTACTTCGGTGCGATAGTCAGTCTCGGTCGTGTAACCAGCTTCAACCCATGCAGGTAAACCGCCATCTAAGACGTATACGTCGTTGTGTCCCATCGCCATAAACATCCACCACGCACGAGGGGAAGCAAAGGTTCCTGAGTTATCGTAAACCACAATCGTACTGTCTTGATTGATGCCAATTTCTTTTGCGCGAGTGTTAAAGTGCTTCTCAGACGGGAACATGTGAGGAAGCAGGGTGTGCTTGTTGCAAAAGTCTTTGTCGTAATCAAAACGAATAGCCCCAGGAATCATCTGTCCTTTGACCTTTTCTGACTCACTTGGAATTTGGAACTCGATACTGGCGTCAAGGATGACGATGTTGCTTTTTTCTAGCAAACGTTGTTGAAGTTGTTGTGGTGAGATGAGTGGCTGATTCATTATTGTTATATCCATTCTTGTTGTTGTATCGATAGCTACTGTGCTGCTCGACAGTGGATGAACTGATAACTGCTTTGTCCGGTTATTTGATGGTTTAATGTATCAAGCGCGACCATAGAATCAATAGGGCAGTCTGTGGTTGGAGCAATAGAGACGCGAAATACGTCATTATCTTTTGTCTGAACCGTAAGATAACGCCTGTGCCCATCTAAGGACTGAGTGAGCGTGTTCGAAATTACTTTGGCTTGAATGCGTTGTCCCGTCTCAGATGTTAGCGGGAAATAGGTAAGGGCCAATAGCACCCCCACACCACACATCAATATAAAGAGACCGATTTTAAACTGTTTCATGAGAGTAAGTCGTTGAAGGTTATATTTAAAATATAAGTGAGATTGGTGGTAAAGTGAATGCTACTCGCTAAGAAAGCTGAATTAGCCGCTCATCGGCGAAAATAAAAAAGTGAGCATTTCTGCTCACTTTCTACCTACAAAGAATCAATTTTGAATCTGTTTCGTCATAGACCTCGCTGACGACAAGTTACCTGCTGTTAAACGACTTACCTGCTGTTAACGACTTACTGCCAGACAATCTGAGAATCGCCGCTAGAAACCACTTGTTGTAATGGCGGCTGACCGTCATAAAACCAAATTTCGACCAACAGTGATTCGTGATTGACTGGAGCCGTAAAGTTAGACGCGAATACCCCATTATTTAACGAGCCTGCAATCACTTTACTCGAATAGTCCGGTTTAAAGGTCGAGTCATCCCTTGTGCTGAAACGACTATAAACCGTGACAAATGAGCGAGCCGTTGAAATGCTGCTAATGTCGATATCGAGATCAAACTGCTCAATAGAGCTGTAATCAAAGCCGTCGGGTACGACTACATCGGCCATCGTATAGATTGGTGTCGCTGCTGCACTTGTCGCTGGAGATGTCGTTCCTGTTACTGGAGTTGAAGGCGCTGCTGGCGTCGACGGTGTTGCTGGAGATGGTGTCGAAGCACTGCCGCCACCTCCACCGCCGCCTCCACACCCAACTAATATCAGTGGAGTGACAGCGAGAATAACAGTTAACGATTTCTTCATGTTCCAAGTTCTGTGTGCAGACATACCATCTTCCTTAGCTAGGTTGCGATTTGAATCAACGCAATGAGTTTCTCGATAGTGTTTATTGTGAATAGTCATAACGTCTCTCCTTAAGGTTCGTAGCGTTGATTGTCTGCTGGTGATTGGTGCCATGTCTGGTTCGAGTCACCACCGGACTCTGCGTATTGTTTGAACTCAGGGTAAGCGGTAACAATATCCACATACTCTAGCGGCCATTCCCATTCATCGGTTGACGTAATGATCAGTGCCCAAGGGTGGTTCTCTGCTGTTTTGAAATATTTACCTGTTGATGGATTACTGTCATCGACACCTAATCCAGCTTCAAAGAGGTTATCGGTATCAAAGGCCTCGGTTGGCGCTTGGTCTGGCAAGTGAACCTCCCAGCTGCGCCCTGGATGTAGAGGTAGGTTTTCACCGTGATAATACCCAGGCGTTGCAAAAATGAACGGGTCGTAAGGCATATCGGTCCAACTGCCAGTACTCACACCGTCACCGGCTAAAGTAATACCAATTTGGAATGAGAACTGCTCATCCTCTTTACATCCATTACTGGTGCGGTAGAAGGTACAGCCAGTGCTGATTTTTTCTGTCAGGTCATTGGCGATTACAAATATTGCTTCGCTACGTCCATCTTCTAAGTCGAGGTCAGTGAATACACCGTTGTGTTTCATGTAAGAGTTACCACTACTTACTAAGCTCGGGTCTAAATTAGGAAGTCGAACAGCAAAACCATTTCTGTACGATGCCCCGACAGCAGCTAACCGTCCGTCGATAGTGGATTTAACGACTTTTCCATCTTTAAGGATCTCGGTAATACGATACATAAGAACAGCATCGTTCATGTCGTAATCTGCTTTATATGGCCAGTTATCTTCGTACGCGAGCGTTGCGTAGCCAGAAGCACTTGGGAAGTAACGGGCTTTAGCGCCGTCGTTAAGAACATCAACTTGAATATCAACCACCTCACCAGAGGTTGAACCACCAAAGTAACTTAGATTGGTTTGTTGACTGAATCTGAAGCGAGCCCAAGTAGTCCCCGTTAGTGCGTTGATATCGACATTTAGGAACAGATCGTTTTCACCAGCATCCAATTGATAGTCGGTAAATACTTGCTCGTTAGCACCATCGAAGCTGCCATCTTGGTTCCAGTCGATCCAAGCTGAAAGGTAACCGGTTGTTGAAGCTTCAATCACAACTTTCGAATCAAGTCCGGCTTCAAGTGCGGTAACAAAACCGATACCACCGTTTGCCCATTCATCATCCACCCCGACAGTTTCATCTGATTGAGGTGTGACATAACCATCTAGATCCGCATCTGGAGGCGTTGTACCTAACCATGTGATGCCATCAAGTTCATGTCGAGGACCATTGCTCGCCAGTAACGTTAGGTAGCTGTCTGGTGCGTCACCGAAGTCGATGTTTGAGTCTTCATCAACAACAGGTGCGTTGGCACAACGAGCACCATCGTTTTGACCAGAAGCTGGGCCATTCGAAACAAATTCAACGGCTGGAACAATACCTGCCGCGATATTGGCAGCGTTGTCTGGAGACAGATTGATACGGTAAATTTTACCGTCTTGGTTTCGAGATACGTAGTAGTAGCCGTTGACATCAAAATAGCCAGCACCGAATGTACCTAACTCGCCGGTGTCTCCGATGTAGGTTTCGGCACCAGTTGTAGGGTTGAAGCTGTATAAGCCACCAGAGTTATTATCGATACCATATAAAGAGCCATCACTTGGATGAAAGGCGAAATCAGTCAATTTTACGGTTGCTGGGCTGCCTACAATTTTGTTAACGGTAACAGTCGCATTTGGATCGGCATCTAAAGGCGATAGGTCAACGGTGAACAGTCCCTTACCTGTGCGGTATAGGTAGTAAACATGGTCGTAGACATCGCCTACATAAAAGGTGTGATCGGTTGGTAAGCCACTTGTGTTGATGACCTCTGCTTGGAAGTCTTGGCCAAGACGCACTAAGCGTTTGTTGGAGGTGTCATAGCCATAAATATATCTGTCTTGAAAGTCGAAACCTACACCATTGATGTTGGCATTCATGCCTGTATCGTCTTCTAACAGGGTGGTTGAGCCTGTCACTAGGTTAACGCCCCAAACTTGCACTGGGGTGGATTGAAAGAGGTATGCCTTACTCGGGCAGGTATCGAAGGGCGCTGCGTTGGCGACCAATGGCGCACTTAATAGCAAACTTAACGTTGTAATTCTCATATCTACATCCTTGTGATGGAAGGTATAGATACTTTTACAAGTTACGTGCCATTTTTAACTCGTTGATTTTTAACTTTTATATTTTAAAGTTTTGGGTTTTTTATTGTATTCTCAAAATGAGAACTCAAATGAAACTAATCTCTCATAAAGTCTTTCAAATTGATAAAGCGATATGAGAAGCTGATGTAGAGACCTAAAAAAGCCCTGACATAAAGTCAAGGCTTAGGTTTTCGATAAGAGGGGATATGATTTAGTTTATCCACACACTGAACAATTAGGCATTTTCATTAAATTCATTTCACGCCAACTGTGCGACATGGCATCAAGAATCAAAAGTTTGCCTTGCTTTGGTTGTCCAAACTTGGCAATAACCTTGATAGCTTCCAAAGCCTGAGCCGCGCCCACCATGCCAACAACAGGTGCCATCACACCGGCTTCAACACAGCTTAGAGCAGCGTTGCCGAATAGAGCGCTCAAGCACTGGTAGCAAGGTGCATTTTCATCTTGATAAGTGAATACGCTAATCTGACCTTCCATGCGAATCGCAGCGCCCGATACTAGAGGCGTTTTTGATGCGTAACATAAGCGGTTCAACTGATTGCGCGTTTCGACGTTGTCACTGGCATCAAGTACGAGTGAATGCATTTCAATAAGCTTCGCCAGCGCCTCGTCATCAAGCCTGTGTTCGACAGTTTCAATCGTCAGATGCGGGTTCAATACCTGCAAAGATTCAGCGGCAGAATCGACCTTCTTCTTACCAATATCAGTATCGGTGTGAAGTACTTGTCGCTGCAAATTTGAAAGCTCGACAACATCGTCGTCGATCAGCGTTAGCTTACCAATGCCCGCAGTCGCAAGGTATTGAGCAGAGGCACAGCCTAAACCACCTGCACCTAACACTAAGATTGAGCTCTGTTTCAGAGCTTCTTGACCTTCAAAATCAAACTGTTTGAGAATGATCTGGCGATTGTAACGAAGCATCTCTGCGTCAGACAGTATTTCCATCAGCAAGCCTCGTTAGTAAAGCGTCGAGTTAAACAGTTGAATCTGAACCGTTTCACCGACTTCAACACGGCCACGTTCGCGCTCTAGTACCACAAAGCAGTTTGCTAAGCTCATTGAGCGGAAAGCGCCGGAGCTTTGGTTACCTGTTGTTTCTACTACAAACTGACCGTTTTCGATCGAGTAGATGCCACGTTGATAATCAGTACGGCCTGGGCCTTTTTTGAATGCAGACTTAGTGATAGCAGGAATCGATTCTGGTGCTGTCCATGCGGTGTGACCAGCCAATTTAGCCAGCATAGGTTGAACTAAAACGTACATGGTCATCATTGCAGAAACAGGGTTACCCGGTAGGCCACAGAACCACGCGTTGTCTAGCTCACCAAATGCGAACGGTTTACCTGGCTTGATTGCTAGCTTCCAAAAGCCGATTTGGCCGAGTTCTTCCAAAATATCTTTGGTGTAATCCGCTTCACCCACACTCACACCGCCAGAAGTCACAACAACATCCGCGAGTTCTTGAGCTTTCTCGAAGGTTTCTTTAAGCGTTGCAGGGCAATCTGGGATGATGCCTAGGTCAATCGCTTCACAACCAAATGCTTCAATCAGCGGTTTAATACCGTAGCGGTTGCTGTCGTAGATTTGGCCATCTTCAAGAGGCTGGCCTAGCGGTTTTAGCTCATCGCCAGTAGAGAAGAAAGCGACTTTAGGTTTGTGTGCCACAGTCACATGACTCACACCGAGTGAAGCAATCATTGGGATATCACGAGGCGTTAAACGTTCGCCACGGCTAAGAACGATGTCACCTTGTTTGATGTCGTCACCGGTAGGGCGAATATTGTTGTTCAGTTTGATGTCGTCTTGCTGAATTTCGATGCCCGCATCGGTTTCGCGAGTATTTTCTTGCATGATTACAGCGTCACAACCTTCCGGGATCTTTGCGCCAGTCATAATGCGAATGCAGGTGTTTGCTGGCCATTCACCTTCAAATGGTTGACCTGCATAGGACTTGCCCGCTAAAGGCAGCACTTTACCGTTCTCTAGGTCTGCTAAGCGCAGTGCATAGCCGTCCATTGCTGAGTTATCAAAAGGAGGTACAAAAATAGGGGATAGAATATCTTCAGCAAGTACGTAACCCAATGCTTCTGCTAATGGCAGTGATAAGGTCGCTTGAATAGGTTGAATTGGTGATAGCAGCTTATCTAGTGCTTCTTCAATTGGCATCAAGCCCGGAGCGTCGCAACAGCCCATAATTGAAATCCTTTGATCGTTATTATTTTGATTTGGTGGTTGGCAATAGGGATTCAATAATTATCAAATCATGATGGTTCGCCAACGAAATTGCAGCCACTTTAGCATAGTTTAAGCCCCGTAAATAATGACCTCCCTTAAAATATGGGTGTATTTATTCAAAATTCCGAGTATCCTTGTTTGCCATCCAGAAGGGGTAATAAAAGAGGAAGTTCAATGTCAGGTCTTAGCGAATCAGCGAAGTTGGTTAAAGATGCGCTAGCAAGCCGCGGATTAGAGACACCAATGAGTCCTAACCAGGTTAGCCGAGAAGAGAAAAAGGAACGAATCGAACACCATATGCGTGAGATTCTCACTCTCCTTGAACTTGATCTTACGGACGATAGTCTGGAAGAAACACCGCAACGTATTGCTAAAATGTACGTGGATGAAATTTTCTCTGGTTTGGATTACGCTAATTTCCCTAAAATTACGGTAATCGAAAACAAGATGGGCGTTCGTGAGATGGTACGAGTAAAAGACATTACTGTGACCAGTACTTGTGAGCACCACTTAGTGACGATTGATGGTAAGACTGCGGTCGCTTATATTCCGCGTGGGAAAATCATCGGCCTTTCAAAGATTAATCGTATTGTTCGATTCTTTGCTCAGCGTCCACAAGTTCAAGAACGTATGACTCAGCAGATCCTTGTTGCATTGCAAACTCTACTCGAAACTGATGACGTTGCTGTCACCATGGATGCCGTTCACTACTGCGTGAAGTCTCGTGGTGTGATGGATGCAACTAGCGAAACCACAACAACAGCTCTGGGCGGTATTTTCAGATCAAACCCAGCAACGCGCCACGAATTCTTACACGGCCTGCGTTAATACGTTTCGTTATTTGATGAACGCGATTTAGCCTCTGTAAATTGATGTTCGTTGAAAATATTCTAAGCCTCGCTTTCTGCGGGGCTTTTTTACGCCTGTAATGAAGTAAACAGCAATGACTACGAATGCCGTCATTCCCTAGAGTGAAGAATGATCGTAATAGGGAATCTGTTGCGGCCAAGCAGAAAAAGCACGCTCTATATCTTAACGTTTGTTGAAAGCATATAAAGCGTAACTAGAATCAATCGCTGGTGGAGTGCTTAAGAAAGATTAAACAGACGCTTTAAGTGGTGAACAATGCCGGATGGCTTGTTCTCGGCTTGATAGATGTTCAAACCATCATAAAAACTGGCCATGAACTCTACGCGAATCTCATCATCACTGCTTCTCGATATACGAGACAGTAGCGTAGCGGCCACAGCAGCATGATCATTGGCTAGGCTGTAATCCATTCCTAGTCGTCCTTGAATGAACAACCACAAATGCGTGACTAGTTTTAACTGTTGAGCGTTAGAGTTTTGAAACTTGTCGCTGTGCTCAGAGCCCACTGTATTATCGAATACATTTTGCATCGCCTCATTCGCTTCTTTATTGCTTTCAAAGCGATAGCTTGCATCGATATGTACTTTAGTTAGCAGGCCAAGCAACGTCTGACGTGCAGAGTTGTCCGGTTTGTTCTCACAGGCGTGTTTAAACAAAGCGTGGTTTTCATCAATAAATGACGATAGCTCTTTCTCGTAGCCTGTTGAGAGCGCTTTGACTGAATCTAAACCTGCTTCTTTTAAACACTGGTGAAGCTTGGTTCTAGCTTGTTGTTTGGCTTTGATTTCTAGCTGCGCGTCGGCTTGCTGCTTGGCTTTTTCTAGCTGGCTAGCTTCTGTTTGCGAACTCTTCGGGGTTGGACGCTCAGTCATTACTCTGTAGCTCTTCCCACGTTACTTCTGCAGATTGAGTATCGCTGTTAACGAAAGCAGAGTTACCCGACAGCATGACTGAAAGATCCATCGTACGTTGTGTCATCGCTGCTAGCTGCTCAATACCATCGTTGTCTAGACGAACGATCTGAGCTTTTAGGTAACCGAATTTACCTTTGTTCTGTTCCCACCAAACGTTTGATTTAGTGTTGAAGCTGAATACGCGTACTGATTTAGATAGGCGAGTTGCCTTCTTAACACGCTCTGGATCAGGTTCGCCTACATCAACCCATTCTAGGATTTGATCGTCTAACGACTTCTGCCATAAATCGGGTTCTTCAATGCTAGACAACCCTTTAGTGAACTCAAGTTCAGGAGATGCATTGATACAGAAAGCCATGATTCGAGCCATCATTCGCTGTTCTGTTTCAGAAGGGTGTTGTGCAACCGTTAGATTAAAAGAGTCGTAATAGTCGCGATTCATATCGGTTAAAGAGATACGAAACTTGTAGATTGTCGGTTTAAGAGCCATTGAGAGGGTGTCTTAGGTAGAAATAGTGAGGGGGAATATTACCTTAAATCTCTGAATAGCGGGTAAAAAAATAGCCAGCAGAGGCTGGCTATTTTTAGAAAGCTTTAAAATACTAAATTAAAGTACTTTGATGCTGTCAGCTTGTGGGCCTTTTTGACCTTGAGATACTACGAACTCAACTTTTTGGCCTTCAGCAAGAGTTTTGAAACCGTCGCCTGTGATTGCAGAGAAGTGTGCGAATACGTCTGGACCGTTTTCTTGTTGAATGAAGCCGAAGCCTTTAGTTTCGTTGAACCATTTTACTGTACCAGTAACTGTGTTAGACATGATGATATCCTAAAATTTAATTTTTATAGTGAGCCAATTGTGGCACTGATAGCGTGGAAAAGTTTATTGCTATTGCGTACAACACAACGGGGTTACTAGTAATCCAACGAAATGTTTATATACAAAGAACTTTCTTTCTAGCCGAGATGAAGTCTAAATCAAATCAGGGGATAGTCAATCGAATCCATAACGAAAGGTTGCAGAAACTAGGGGGCAGTCAAACTTTGCATTCCTTAAATATCATGGAGTTACAGTAGTATGGTGATTTGTTGTCGTTTTTGTGAAAAACGTGGGTGAAATTGATGACAAATTTGGAGTAACTACACTAGTTTTATACGTGTAGCTACTAAGTTGAGGGCGTTAAAATAACTACCACCAACGTCAGGTTTTCAAACTGCGAGTTCGGCACACGTTTCGCTAGATTGGAGTCTTACTAAATGGTAAATAAACGGACGCAACCATACCTTATAATGACGGTGTGATTGCGTATCGTGTTACTTCTTCAGGCGATATAGATTGCCATTATCAGTGCTGAAGAAGATGTCTCCGTTTGGTGAAGTTTCGATGTCTCTTACCCTTTCGCCTAAGTCCTCTAAAATGCGTTCTTCCTCTATTGCCTCACCTTGTTCATTGACTGTCACAATATTGATGTGAGTAAGTTTTAGTGCGCCAGCCAGCAGTTTGCCTTTCAGCTCTGGGTATTTGTCTCCTTGGTAAACAATCAAACTGCCCGGAGCGATTGAAGGAACATAGACTTTTTTAGGCGCTTCAATACCATCTTTGGTTTCAGATTCGCCAACGCTGATAGGGCCCCAATACTCTTTTCCGTGTGAGGTGACTGGCCACCCATAGTTGGCACCTGCTTTTATTAGGTTGATTTCATCACCTCCGCGCGGCCCGTGTTCAATAGACCAAAGCTTTTTACTGTGGAAGTCGTAAAAGAGCCCTTGTGGATTGCGATGACCAAAGCTCCAAATTTCATTGAGCACCTTGTTGTTATCCGTGAATGGATTATCGCTTGGTGTGCTTCCATCGGCATTCAGTCGTAATATTGAGCCAGCATGAGTCATGGTGTCTTGGCCGTTGTCTCGATCACCTCGATCGCCGATCGAAAAATACAGGTGGCTATCATCAAAGGTGATACGGCTACCAAAGTGACGTCCGGTGTCCGTTCTGGATTTAGATACAAACACGTCTGTCCAATTGGTGACTTCATTATTGTTGTAATTAGCAGAAGCCAGTGTTGTTACACCTTCACCATCGACGTCTTTACTATAAGTGACGTAGAACTTTCCGTTTTCAAAAGGAGATAGTGCGATATCCAATAATCCACCTTGGCCTTTCGCCCATACATTGGGCAGCCTGAAGAGTGTGTGTTGATCGCCTGTTTTTAAATCGACATGTTTAATGACGCCTGATTTTTCTGTGACTAGCATGGACTTATCGTTGACATAAGCCAGCCCCCAAGGGATCACGAGTCCGTCGGTGATCTCCTCTGCCTGCCACGCAAAGGCTGACGTTATAGGAACAGAGGCAAGCAGCGCCAAAGCACATGAAAAAATACGGTGATGAGTGTTCATTGAAGTCCCTTGATTATGAGCATCTAGTGTTAGTCTAGCGCTTGTGGCCGATAGGCGAAAAGCCGAGGTTGCTGAAAAGTGACTATTCACATATTTAGTTGAACGACTATTGTATGATTATACAAGCTCACGTATGTTTACTGTGCCTTACTCTATTTGACCCCGTCGGAGCATTATGAACAACTCGTCAGCAGCATTTTCGCTATTTTCTCAGTTTTTATGTTGTGAGTTAGATACGCACGATTTTTCTTCAAATGGACGTATTAAACGATGAGTCGTGGATTTGATTTTAAATCGATCTTACTAGCGTGTTTGGTCATCAGTATCGGTCAGCTCAGTATGGGCTTGGTGTTTCCTTCTTTACCTTGGATCGCAAAAGATTTTGATGTCTCGCTAGAGCAAGCTCAGCTTTTGGTGAGTGTGTATTTATTAGGCTTTGGTCCTTCCCAGTTTATTTATGGCCCTATTTCCGATGCTCTTGGGCGTAAGAAGGTACTGTTAAGCGGTTTGTTGATTGCGATGCTTGGCCTCTTGATGATCATCTTCTTCAGTCACTCGTTTACTAGCATGGTGATGGGGCGATTCCTGCAAGGCTTAGGAACCGGTTGTTGCGCGGTACTTGCTCGTGCGTCTACGCGAGACAGATTCAGTGGGGCAGATTTGCCATTAGCGATGTCTTACATTGCTATGGTTGCGTCTATTACACCTTTGATTGCTCCGGTTATCGGTGGATTCATTAACTTCCACTTCGGTTGGAGCATGGTGTTTATCTCGCTACTTGGCTATGTCTCATTAGCTTGGGTGGTGTTAGCGTTCAAATTTAAGGAAACCGTCACTCAGGTTTCGGCGATCCCTTCACCGAAGAAAATGGTTTCTCAATATAAGGAGTTACTCACTTCTCGTTATTTTATGAGCTTTGCGAGTATCGGTTGGCTTAACTTTAGCTTGATGATCACCACTGTTTCGGTGATGCCGTTTATCATGCAGAACCAGATTGGCATGACGTCAGATGAATACGCGATGTGGGCGGTGATTCCTGCATTAGGCATGCTTGGCGGAACAAGCTTATGTAACCGTATTCGCCCTATGTTGGGTAACAAGAAAACACTGTTATGCACGCCTGTGTTACACATATCTGCTGCGTTGTGGCTTTTCTTCTGTCCACTTGAACCTCTGTATCTCATGCTTGGTCAGTTCTTGATGATTCTTGGTAATGGTATTGCTTTACCTTGTGCTCAGGCGTTAGTGATGTTGCCTTATAAGAAGAACGCTGGCGCGGCTGCTGCGATGTCTGGCGGCGGGCAGATGGTGGTCTCTTCAATGGTGAGTATGGGGCTGGTTCAGTTAGGGTTAGGGGAAGCGTGGCATTTATCGCTCGTCATCATGCTGTTCACATTGATTACCCTGTTTAACATTTTGCGTGGTTTTAGTAGCCAAGAAGCGAGAGAGTCTCAGCTTAGTTAGTTGTTTAGTTAATTAGCTAGCTGCCTGGCTAGTAGAAACGAAAAGGCCATTGAAGTTCTACAATTTCAATGGCCTTTTTATGCTTAGAGCTTAGAGCTTAGAGCTTAGAGCTTAGAGTTTGGACTTAAATATCCGAACTATTCACAAACAACGGCTACCTTTTCGCTTGCTGCTGTCTTAGCGGGAACTGGATGATCGATCAGTCGGATAGGGGATTCATACAGTGCAGACAAAGCCTGTTCATCAAGCAACTTATCCGCGCTGCCTTCAAACGCAATCTGACCTTTTTTCAGGGCGACAATATGCGTCGCGTAACGAAGCGCTAGGTTCAAATCGTGCAAAATAACGATAACGCCAACGTCTTCATTTTTGTTCAGTTCAGACAATAAACTCATCAGTTGGAATTGGTGATGAACATCCAATGCAGAAGTCGGTTCATCAAGGATCAATACCGGTGACTGTTGAGCCAGCAACATGGAGACCCACGCTCGTTGACGTTCACCACCAGATAAGTCATCCGCTAATGCTTGTGAGAATTCAGTAACACCGGTTCTTTCCATTGCTTGCTGGATGATCGACTTATCTTCTGAATTCCAACGGCCAAGTGCGCCTCGCCAAGGAAAACGCCCTAAACGAACCAGCTCTTCGACAGTTAAGCCAGCAGAAGCTGGAAGTTTTTGCGGTAAATACGCAATCTTCTTGGCTAAGTCTTTGCTTTTTAGTGAAGAAAGAGAAGTGCCGTCCAGTTCAACGCTACCATGATCCGGTGACATCTGCCCTGATAGCAAATTAACGAGTGTAGATTTACCTGAACCATTATGGCCAAGAACGACAGTCAGTTCATTGGTCGGAATCGCAAGGTCTTCAATTGAGAGAATGGTTCGTTCATCACGAACAATTTTGATGTTTGAAAGCTGAAACATGTCAGTCCTGTGTCTAGACCAATAAAGCGAATCAATGAAATCAAATAAGCTTTATTGGCCTTTAAAAATAGAGGGTGTTATTGCGCTGCTTTTTTGTTATCGGGGTGTCTTGGACAATCGTCGCAATACTTTCTTGAATCGCACTTATAAACGAGGCAGCAACTGACTCTGATTAGCTTTAGCATACCTGAGTTTGCATCAACCTTCAGGCTGTCCAAATGACTTTCCGACAATTGGCATGCCGCTAACCAAAGCTTCGCTTGTTCAGTGATATAGTCGTTAGTTAGGCTTGGTTCGTGCTGCTGAAGCTTGATCAAACTACTTAACAGTAGATCAGCCAGTAAGTGGTTGGTAAACCCTGGACGAATGCGTGTCCACTCACTAATCTGGCTGCGATAAAACTCGGTCAGCGCAAGAATAGCTTCACCCGCCTGTGGAATCAGTTCTTCTGGTGAACCGTGTTGATGATCACCATTAAAGAAACGGTAGCCAGTGACAAACTCTTTATATCTAAACTGGCCGATGTTCTTAATATCCGGCAATGAGTGAAGGCCATAAATGGAAATGAAGGTCACATAGATGAGTTGCCAGCATACTAGATCCCACGTTCGGGTTAACCAATAGGCTTTGCCCGCTTCAGGGTGGTTTTGTGCGAGGCCATCGTAAACGCGTTTGATCTCTTTATGGCTATCGTCATTCGTTATTGCAATGCTCTTACTATGCAGAGCACCAAAGCTTCCGCTTAAATAAGGGGTAACTTGCTTTGAGTAAGCGAAAATTTTTTGATGTAGAGACGGCGCTCTCCTACGAGTGACAATATTGTGGAGCTGGGAAAGCATCTTAAACCATTAAATGAGAATCAGTTGCGTTATCATAGCGAACCTAATTAAGGATAACCATACAAAATGGAGCATCTACGTTGGGCTTTTGCTGTTTTGGTTAATTTATGAATTGTACGCGGCTTAGCCTTTTTTAAGTGATCAAAGCCTTTTTAAATGATAAAAGTATTGCTGAATCGAATATGTCGCTGCCAACTATAGAGAATATGAAAGCTTAAATATGAACACACCTGCATTTGGTCGTATCAGTCGCGTTTTGACCTATATCCATTCGAACCTTAGTTCTGCGCTATCTCTAGAAGATATTGCAAAGCAAAGCTGTTGGTCTCGCTGGCAACTGCAAAGAGTGTTTCAAGCCGAAACTGGGCTTACTGTGGCGAACTATGTGAGAGAGCTAAAACTGAGTCAAGCTGCCGAAGAGCTACTTGATGGAAGAGACCGGGTCATTGATGTTGCACTCGGGCTTGGATTCAACTCAGAAATTAGTTTTAGTCGTTCCTTTAAGCAGATGTTTGGGGCAAGCCCAAGCCAATATAGAAAAGCGGGTAAAAGAGTAGGGCTAAGGAAGCCGATACAAGTATCTGAAACCGTCAGTGCAGAAGAAAAAGGCGCTCTGAGTTTTGTTGAAGTTCGCATCGACGAAAAAGAGTCGTTTCTTGTTAAAGGCATGACATCAGAAATCAGTGGTTTGTTTTCACTCACGCAAGACTTCGCTCAGAAAGTCCCTCAGCTATGGTCACTTTTAGAAGGTGAGGTTGAGCTCCCTGACGACAACGTGCTCCAGTTCATTGGCGTGGTTGACCTGACTCAGTCTTGCTTTGACGGCACGAATATTCACTATTGGGCAGGAGTTGAGCTTCAGGAAGGAATTTCAATCCCGCAATTACCGAGTATTATCTCTGAAAGGTTAGAGGTACTGACGGTTCCTAAGCAAACTTATGCTGTAGTGAAGCACTGTGGTCCAATTGAGAATTTACGACACACCTTGAGTTGGTTTGTGCTGAATTGGATGCCAAGTTCAGGTTATCGTGGCGTTGATGGATATGAGCTTGAAGTGTATCCATTTGGCTATCAAGCTCATGCTGCTAATGCAGAAATGGAGTACTGGATCCCTATTATTAAATCGTAGTCATATTCCCGCTCACTCTCTTCTAGCAAAGCCTTCCTATCAATAGGGTCAATTGTCTTTTTAATCACCAATTGACCGTTTTCTACTAAAAATAGGTCAAGTTCTTTTTGAATTTGCACCAAATTGTTAATTATCCCACCTCTAGATACATACAGTGCAAATGAGATTTATTATTATTTATATTAAGCATTGGTACCGAGGGAATTATGACCACTCACACTCGTTTTAAGTATTCATCATTGGCAGTAGCGTTGCTGACTGCGTTCTCAGCGCAAGCATTAGCGGAAGAAACCGTTACTGCGGTAGATTCGAATGTAGAAACTGTCACTATTATGGGTAAAGCCTATCGTAATACAGCAACTAAATCGGCACTTGAGCCAGAAGAAACACCTCAAGGTATTACAGTCATTGATGAAGAACAGTTAGAGCAACGAGGTGTGAAGTCCCTCAATCAGGCACTTAGATATGCGCCGGGTGTTGTGACGGAGCAAAAGGGCGCATCAGTAACGATGTACGATACGTTCTCGATTCGTGGGTTTAGTAACAATCAGAGTTACTACGATGGCTTGATTCTGCCGTTCCTTACTGGATGGAACCTGCAACCTCAGATCGACCCTATTGCGATTCAGCAAGTTGAAGTGTTTAAAGGCCCTACGTCTGTGTTGTATGGATCGATGCCGCCGGGTGGTATGGTCAACATGATCGCGAAGGCACTGCAAGAAGACGGGTCGACAAAAGTGGGTGTATCTACAGGCTCAAGAAACTTGATGGAAGCGTCAATTGATACTTCAGGTCAGTTAGGTGACAGTGACTTTTCATATCGTTTAGTTGCACTCGCTCGTAAACAAGACAGCCAAGTTGATAACGCTGAAGAAGAGCGTTATGTGATTGCTCCATCGCTAGATTGGCAGGTATCTGATAGAACACTTATTAACTTCAATCTTTACTATCAGAATGATCCGTCAATGGGTACTAACTCTGCAATGCCGCTCGAAGTATTGAAGGCAAGTGATCCATCTGTGTCGATGGGCGACAAGAACTGGAGTACCTTTGAACGTGAAGTCTTGATGTTAGGTTACAAAATTAACCACCAAATCAATGACAACTGGACTTTCCTTCAGAACGCTCGTTATTCCGATGCGTCGCTATATCAAGAAAACACCTACCATCGCGGTACGAATTTTAACGCCGCAACTGGTAGCTTAATTCGAAATGTGTATAGCACGGATGAAGACTCTCAAAGCTTTGTTATCGATAACCAAGTTTCAGGCCGCGTCGAAATTAGTGGCTTAGAGCACAATTTACTATTCGGTGTCGACTATCTAAAGCTAACAGGTGACTCTTTGTACAAAGAGTTTGATGCAAACAGTAGTTTCGGTGATTTCAACGCATACAATCCAAATAACGACCTTTTGGATAAAAGTCAGCTTCAAGAGAATTACCGTGAATCCCACGACATTACTACCGAGCAGTTAGGATTATATTTCCAAGACCAAGTTCGCTATGACGCGCTGGTTTTACTTGCTGGTGGACGTTACGACATGTTCAAAGCGAGTGACGATAAAACGAGTATTTACCCAACAAGCGATGGCACAGAAAAAGCGGATCACAATCAGTTCTCTTACCGCGTAGGTGCTTTGTATGAGTTAGATAATGGCATCTCTCCATTTGTAAGTTACGCGACGAGTTTTGAACCAGCTGCTGGTACTGATATTAACGGTAATTCGTTGAAACCTCAGCTGGGTGAGCAAGTCGAACTAGGTGTGAAATACCTGTCTGCTGATATGGCACAGCAACTTACAGCATCATACTTTTACATTACTAAGAAAGATTCAATTGCTGCAGATCCATCGGATCCAACGTATCGCTCTAAGATTCAGTTAGGCGAAGTGCGTTCTCAAGGTGTCGAAGTCGAAGGCAGATGGTTTGTAACGGAAGATTGGGATGTTAATGCGAGCTATACGTATGTCGACATGGAAGTGACTGAAGATGCGAACCCAGATCTAGAAGGCACTACACCAATCTATGTACCGACACATGCTGCTAATCTATGGAGCAATTACTATGTCTATGGTGGTGCTTTATCAGGAACTCGCTTCAGTGCAGGTGCACGTTATATGGGTGAAATGGAGATGGATGCAACCAATACTCAAGGAAAAGTACCATCATATACGGTTGTCGATTTATCCGTGGGTTATGACTTAGGAGAGGCGAGCGACACATTATCTGGCGCAACCGCTAACTTGTTAGTGAATAACCTATTCAATGAAGAGTACTACACCTGTTACGACCAATCGAACTGCTGGTTTGGTGCTGAGCAATCTGTAGAGCTAAGCGTAAACTATGAATTCTAACTAGGTTAGGGTGATCAATTTTAAAGCAGCCTTCACTGGGCTGCTTTTGTTGTTTGAAGAAATATAGAATTTAGATTGAGTAGGCAACAGTATGAATTTACAACGAATAGCTTCCCATTTTTCTAAAGTAAAGTGCTTGAATGCAAAGCTGGTGGTATCCGTATTAGCGAGCGCTTTATCGTTTAATGCGATGGCGGATTTTCAAGTTGAAGACAGTGAGGGTGTTAAAACCCTTGAAGCTCAGCCTGTTAGAGTGGCTGCGCTGAACTGGGACATTGCAGAGCAAGTTATCGAACTCGGCGTTACGCCAGTCGCAGTGCCTGATATTGCAGGTTATAGCGATTGGGTTGTTCAACCTGCGATTCCAGAAGGCGTGGCGGACATTGGCACTCGAACTGAGCCTAATTTCTCTGCTTTGAAGAAGCTAAACCCTGATGTGATTCTTATCGCTTCTCCTCAGAAAGATCTTCAGGAACGACTTTCTGAAATTGCGCCCGTGCTTTACTACCAAACATACAGTGACCAGCACAGCAATGCAGCGGCTGCTATCGAGAACTTCAAGAAGATCGGACAGTTGCTCGGTAAAGAAGAACAAGCGAACCAAAAGCTGGCCGTAATGGATGAGCGTATCGCGGTTTTAAAAGCTGAGTTAGACAAAGCGTATCCGGGCGATAAACCGAAAGTCACTTCTTTCCGTTTTGCGAGCACCACATCGGTGTTCATTTACGGCGATAACTCTATTCCACAATACGCACTTGAACAGCTAGGCTTTGACAATGCGATGGATCTTCCTGCAAGTCAGTGGGGCATCAGTCAAAAACGCATGACCGAGCTTAAGAACGTGAAGAACGGTATTGCGCTTTACTTTGAACCTTTCCCATATCAAGACAAGCTAGACCGTTCTCCGGTTTGGAAGAGCATGCCTTTCGTTCGCAAGGGTCAATTTAGCCCAGTCGCGGCAAGTTGGAGTTACGGCGGTGCAATGTCGATTTTGTATAACGCAGAAGCCATGGCGAAATCGCTATTGACGGTAGCGGAGCAGTAATGAAATCCAGTGGTTTTATGATGGGGGCTGCGCTGTTTTGCGCTGCTCTTGTTCATTTGTGGTTAGGGCAGTCGGAATTTGGCCCTATTAGTGAGTTGCTCCAGCAAGTCTCACAGATCAGTGATATCACTACGTTCAACTCAATGGTCGATGATTCATTCGAGTTGATGGCGTTAGCCTATGTCAATTTACCTCGCTTGGTGATGGCGATCTTGGTCGGCGGAACACTTGGTACCATCGGCAGCTTGTTTCAACAACTGACACAGAATCGCATGATGTCTCCGTTAACTTTAGGCACATCATCAGGCGCTTGGCTTGGTCTGGTTATTATAAATGTGGTTGCGCCGATGTTGGTCGCTCAGTATTCAGTTTGGTTTGCTCTAATTGGTGCGCTGCTTGCGATGGGGCTGATTGTTTCGATTGTCGGAATCAAAAACATGAGCGGTTTGCCAATTGTATTGGCGGGTATGGCGGTCAACTTGTTGCTAGGGGCATTTGCGACAGCGATTATTCTGCTCAACGATCAGTACGCACAAAATCTGTTTGTGTGGGGAGCGGGCGACCTAGGACAGAATGGTTGGGAACAAGTGCTTTGGTTGATGCCTAAGCTGTTGCCGATTTTTGCCATATTCTTCTTAGCTCCGCGAGTTCTGACTTTGCTTTCCATCGGCACAGAAGGGGCAGCAGCGCGCGGGCTCAATATTGGCAACACATTCTTTGTATTGATGGTGGTTGGCGTTTGGTTGGTTTCAGTATCGATTACCTCAGTGGGCGTGATCAGCTTTATCGGCTTGATTGCTCCGAACATTGCTAGACATCTAGGTTTTCTAAAGGCGAAATCTGAACTCATCGCAAGCTGTGTATTAGGTGCGTTACTGCTGTGTGTCACTGATAGCTTGGCGATCTTCTTGGCGCAATGGTCTTTGGACATGATTCCAACAGGAACGGCAACTGCAGTGATTGGTGCTCCTGCATTGATTATTATTGCGAGAAAGCAATTATCGGCTCAAGATCAGCTGTTTTTCTCGATGCCTAAAGGTCCAAAGTCTATTTCACCTTTGGCTTACTTCTTGTTGGGGACGATGATCTTGGGGCTGTTGGCGTTGAGTACATTGTCTCAGCCTTCTTCTGATATGGGCTACTTTGTTATTCCAGACGCATTTGAATGGTCTATTCGTTGGCCGAGAATGTTAACCGCGATATTCGCTGGTGGCGGCTTAGCGGTGGCGGGTGTGATTTTACAAAGATTGGTCTACAACCCGCTCGCAAGCCCAGATATTCTTGGTGTGTCGGCGGGTGCAGTTCTGGCATTGATTTTCAGTAGCTTATTCATGGGCTATTCGATTCACTCACTAAGCCCGTGGGTTGCATTTTTAGGTAGTGCGATTGCACTTTGTTTATTGCTGTTTCTTGGCAAGAAGCATCAGTTTGCTCCGTCTATTCTAATTCTGACAGGTATCTCGCTGACCGCGGTATTGGAAGCTTTGGTGCAATTCTCTCTAACGCGAGTGGGTGAGGGGAAATACACTTTATTGGCTTGGTTAGCAGGGTCTACCTATCGTGTTGAACCTGAGTCAGCAATGATTATGGTCATAGTGATAACGGCTTGTATTGGTGTGGCTCTGCTGTTGAGTCGTTGGGTGACCTTAATAGCGACTGGACGTCAGTTCGCGAGTGCCAGAGGATTGAATATCAATATCGCTTACGTGGCATTGTTGTGTATTGTTGCGATCTTATGTTCGGTCGTGACAACCACCATGGGACCAGTCGCGTTTATCGGCTTGTTAGCTCCGCATATCGCTGCAATGATGGGGGCTCGTTTGGTTCGAGAGCAGATCATCTTGTCGTTTTTAATTGGTGCTGCACTCATGCTATTTGCAGACTGGTTAGGGCAAGTGGTGGTATTCCCAGCTCAACTCGCTGCAGGGACGTTAGTTTCCATTATTGGTGGTAGCTACTTCATCTTCTTGTTATTGAAATCTCGAAGAACATAGGTTCTCCCAAAACTGAGAGTCCTTGATTATCAAAGCTACTGGTATTCAAAGCTATTGGTATTCAAAACTACTGGCGATCAAAGCTATTGGCAAAAAAGCTATGAATGAAAAGCAGTGAATGGAGCGATCCATCACTGCTTTTTTATTTATGTCGTTTGTTTAAAGGGGCGGTGTTAAGCAACACAGGTCTCGCTTCTTAATGTGCAAGTTTGGCATATGTTAATAAAATGTATAATCTAAAGGTCTGACCACTTATAAGGTAGCCACCATGCCAAACCTCGATCGTATTACTTGTTCTATCGATGGAAACCAAATTGCGACGGTTGTGTTGAATCGACCCGATAAGCTCAATGCTATTGATATGGCGATGTTTGAAGCCGTTAATGACATGATAAGTGAGCTCAAGAAGAGCAGAGATATTCGAGCTGTTATTGTTAAAGGCAGTGGTTCCGATTTTTGTTCTGGTTTAGATGTTAAATCGTTATTGAACAGTAAAGTAGGGGCGATGAAGCTTTTGTTCAAATGGTTACCGACATTACCTAATGCTGCGCAGCACTTTTCGCTTGGTTGGCGAGAGATCCCATGTCCTGTCATTTTTGCGATTCATGGTCGTTGTTGGGGAGGCGGCCTTCAATTAGCCAGTGGTGGTGATTTTAGGATGGCCAGTCCAGACGCGACCTTCTCGATATTGGAAGCGAAATGGGGTTTGATTCCAGATATGGGAGGCGCCATCGCATTTCGAGAGTTAATGCGTAAAGATCACACCTTAGAAATGGCGATGACCGCTAAAGAGATCGACTGTGAAACAGCGAAAGACTATGGGCTGGTAACCAAGATTGCCGAAGACCCTTACGCTGAAGCTTATGCGTTGGCACTTGAGTGTGCGAATCGGTCGCCAGATGTCGTCGCTGCTAATAAGAAACTCTACAACAAGACTTGGTGGTCAAGCCCAGGCATGGCCGTGTTCTACGAGACCTGGTATCAGATAAAGGTAGGGTTAGGTAAGAACAGAGCAATTGCTGCTCAACGTGAAATTCATCGAGACAAGCCACGTCCATACGTCGCCAGAAAGTTTAAATAGCGTTTGTACAGGAATAACGGATATTCCATTTGTTTATGGGGCTTTGCGGTAACCTTAGAGCAATTTTATGTCTAAGGCTAAATGAGCAATCTGATGAACAAAACTTTTACTTACTCTCTAGCTGCCACCGCAATATTTACTAGCTTAAATGCATTTGCAAGTGGCCTTTTTTTACAAGAGGCCGTTGTTGCTAACGCTGGTACTACTGGTGCTGGTGATGGTGTTTATACTCGTTCTGCTGCTGCAATGTGGACGAACCCTGCCACCATGTCTCACATGGGCGAAAGCAAGACGACCATTAATACTATGGCGTTTGATCTTGAGATGAAATATCAAGATAACGGGGACAAGCAGGATGGTAAAGGCCATTCAGTGTTGCCTTCATTTGGCGCGTTTCATGCACATCAAGTCACCGACAAATTACACCTTGGTATTGCGCTTGGTGCTGTCGGTGGTTCAAGCCTTGATTACGGCAGTGAATGGGCGGGTGCTGCACTTCTAGAAGATATCACTCTCACAGCAATGCAAGTGAATCCATCACTGAGTTATAAGCTGAATGACCAATGGTCAGTAGGCGCGGGTGTGCAATTCAGCTGGGCTGCGTTTCAACAGTCGACCTCTGGGGTTGCTGGGTTTACAGCAAAACAAGATACTGACTGGGCATACGGTTACAACTTTGGCGTGATGTACACACCGACAGACAAGCTTAAATTGGGCGCAAGTTACCGCTCGAAACTAGAGCATGAGTTTAATAATGAGTTAAGTGGAAGTGCGTTTAACTCGTTGTCGACAGACCTTGCACTACCTGAGATCGTTGATTTAAGCGCAAGCTATGCATTGAACTCTCAACTTGATCTCTTGGCTAGCATTCAATTCCACCGCTGGAGTGAGTGGGATGAGACAGTATTAGATTTTGGAGTGACAGATAGAGATGGGATCCCAATTAAACGTGATTGGGACGACGTATGGAAGTTTGCTGTTGGTGCTGACTACCAGCTGAACTCTGACTGGCGTTTAAAGGCGGGCTTCTCTTACGAAACCTCTCCACAAGACGATCCTTCAATGCAGTGGGTTGACCTTCCAGTGGGCGAACAGTATCGCTACTCAGTGGGTGCATCTACCTATTGGGACGACATCTTAATTGATGTGTTCTACGAGTATGCTGACTTAGGTTCAGTTGAGATGAATCGTGATTTACAGGGACCTCTAGGCGTCAACTTGCTCAACGGTTCTTTCGATGGCCGTATCCACTTTGTTGGCGTTAGTGCGACCTTCTAATGACAAAACTTAACTTATTAATTGTTGCAGCAGTAACATGGTGTTCAACGGGTGTTTTGGCTGAAGAGAAGCACCCTGATGATCCCACTAAGATCGTAACCAAAGCAGGCATTGCTTATAACGAAGAATTGAAGTTTTCGGGCTCTATTGGGCTTGATGAAGCACGCATGATAAATGCTCGTGTCAATGCAGACGGTGAAGAGTGGCGACTTGGTGGTTCTTGGCTGTTGCCATTAGGCATTGTTAACTTTAACTTTAGTCGTTCTGAATACGATAATGATGCTTACAAAAATAACTACAGTATCGGTACCTTTGTACCATTGAGTTATTTCGATATTGAACCTTTTGGGTGGCAAATCTTCCCTATGGCTGGATACAGCTATAACGATGGTGAAGTGGCAGTATTCGATGATGAGAATGTGGGGTCTGATTATGTACTAATGCCAAGCTCGACACATGGCGGTTATATCGGTGCCTTTGCCTTAAAAACGATAACGGACGAGTGGTCGATTATGAGTTTTGGTGGCGGTTCAATGGGTTCTGACGACTATTCTGGTTATTGGGCTGGGGTAGGTGCTAGTTACAAGTTGAGTGATGCTCAATCATTCAACTTCTTCACTATTTTTGCTGAGGATGACTTCGGTGAAAATAACAGTGTTGGGGCTTCTTATACCTATGAGTTCAAATAACTGTTAGCAGGCAGCAATTCGCAGGTGGACACCTCTCGTAAGAACCATTGACTTAGTCCAGATTAAATTGAACAAAGTCGCTTATTAAAACTTAGCGACTTTCTTTTATTACCATTTCTCCAATCTTTTTTATCTCTTTTTGATGCTTTCTATATCTTTCTCACATGAGAGTGCCGCTCTCTTAATCTAGATTAAGTTTTACCTGTCTTATTCTCTGTAGTATCCGCCTGAATCAGTGCCCATGCTTAATGGGTAACTCGCGTAATACGATTTTGAGAGGAAGACACTTGAGCACTTTGTTTACAGAAACCCACATTGGCAAGATGACACTAAAGAACCGCTTCATGAGAAGTGCAACGTGGGAAAATATGGCCACCGAAGATGGGCATATGACAGATAAACTGTACGCTATCTATGAAGAGTTGGCTCAAGGTGAAGTCGGCCTGATCGTAACGGGTTACGCGAACATTGTTGAAGAAGAAAAGCCGAATGCGGGCATGATGGGGATGTATAACGACTCATTCATAGCAGAGTATCAAAAGCTGACTCAACTGGTGCACGATAATGACTCTAAAATCGTGATGCAATTGGCTTATGGTGGCACCAAAACCACGCATGATCTTGGCGAACGAGTGATCTACGCACCAAGTGAGGTTCCAGAAAAAGGAACTCAAACACTAGGCAAAGCGATGACTAAAGACGAGATCGACTACATTGTTGATGCGTTTGCTCAAGCGTCATTGAGAGCACAGAAATCAGGTTTTGATGGCGTTGAAATTCATGCTGCTCATAACTATCTGATTAACCAGTTCTTAAGTCCTTATTACAACCAGCGTGAGGACGAATACGGCGGTAGCTTAGAAAATCGCATGAGATTTTTGCTAGAGATCTACACGGCAACGCGCAAGCTAGTAGGCGACGATTTCCCAATCTTGGTTAAGCTGACCGCTTCTGAGTTTTTTGAGGGCGGTGTGACCTTCGATGAAACGCGTTTGGTGTGTAAAAAGCTTGAAGAAGTAGGCGTTGATGGCATTGTAGTTTCTGGCAACATTCATGGTAAAGCCGACACCATGATTGGCGAGTCACACGACGGATTTACTATCCAAGCTGAAGGTTACTTCCATGAATACGGCCACGCAATTAGCCAAGACGTTAACATCCCAGTTATCACGGTTGGCGGCCTGACGGATTTTGATGCTATCGAAGCGATTGCGAACAACACGGGCATTGAGTACTTCGCACTTTCACGACCTCTGCTTTCTGAGCCGCACTTAGTGAAGCGTTGGAAAGAAGGGGATAAAAGCCCTGTTGAATGCGAACGATGCTCTAAGTGTCGCACTAAGCGCGGTAACTTCTGCGTGGTCAACAAAGACAGAAAAGTACAGCTTGCTCGTATGTAGTCGCTGAACCCAGCTCCAAGCGTGAGCCGGAGTTTATAACTGAGTCTAAGTTTGAGCCTGTGTAATCGCGCAGGCTTTTATTTATTTCATATTATATGAAACGAAATTTGAAACCTTATTAATCACATCTTCCTGTCAAATTGGGCTTTGTTGCGTAATTCAATGGAACTAAATCAAGAGCCTACGATCTGATCAGCTACGTTCACTCCTTCTCGTAGCTCTATGCCTAAACCTCGTTACAAAACAACCAACTGGAAGCAATACAACCAATCACTTATTAACCGTGGCTCTCTGACCTTTTGGATTGATGAAGAGGCAATAAACGGGTGGGCGCAAAGCAAACAGAGTAAGCGCGGGAGGCCACGTCGGTTCAGCGATTTAGCTATCACGACAGCGCTCATGGTGAAACGAGTTTTTTCTATGCCACTGAGAGCTCTGCAAGGGTTTATCGACTCAATATTTAGGCTTGCCCATGTTCCATTAAGTTGTCCGCATTACACCTGCATCAGTCGTAGAGCAAAGCAAGTTGAGGTCTCATTTAAGACTAAAGCGAGAGGAGCAATACAGCACCTGGCCATTGATGCAACTGGCCTAAAGGTTTATGGCGAAGGTGAATGGAAAGTCAAAAAACACGGGACAGATGGCAAGCGTAGAGTTTGGCGAAAGCTGCATATTGCCGTTGATACAAGCACTCATGAAATTATCGCAGCCGAGCTAAGTTTATCGACGGTTACAGATGGAGAAGTCCTCCCGAACTTACTGAAACAAACACGCCGAAGTATCCTTGAGGTGTCTGGTGATGGAGCTTACGACACGAGATTGTGTCATGCTGCTATTAAGATTAAGGGAGCCATTGCGCTTATTCCCCCAAGAGAAGGGGCAGCCTTCTGGGAGCGTGGTCATCCTCGAAACCTCGCCGTGGTTTGCCAGAAGTTATACGGCTCAAATAAGTATTGGAAAGAGCGGTATGGGTACCACAGACGTTCACTATCAGAAACAGCGATGTATCGAGTAAAACAGTTACTAGGAGGACGATTGAGCTTAAGACATTACAATGCGCAGGTGGGTGAGACTTACGCGATGATAAAAGCGTTGAACAAGCTTACTGGGTTAGGTATGCCTGAAACTTGTCGTATTGACTAAGAAACACACGAAATGGGGTAGCTCTATCTATAAATTTAATTACGCAACAAAGCCCGGAAACGGGCGTTTTTGTAGGCTTTGTTGCGTAATTCAATGGAACTAAATCAAGAGCCTACGATCTGATCAGCTACGTTCACTCCTTCTCGTAGCTCTATGCCTAAACCTCGTTACAAAACAACCAACTGGAAGAAATACAACCAATCACTTATTAACCGTGGCTCTCTGACCTTTTGGATTGATGAAGAGGCAATAAACGGGTGGGCGCAAAGCAAACAGAGTAAGCGCGGGAGGCCACGTCGGTTCAGCGATTTAGCTATCACGACAGCGCTCATGGTGAAACGAGTTTTTTCTATGCCACTGAGAGCTCTGCAAGGGTTTATCGACTCAATATTTAGGCTTGCCCATGTTCCATTAAGTTGTCCGCATTACACCTGCATCAGTCGTAGAGCAAAGCAAGTTGAGGTCTCATTTAAGACTAAAGCGAGAGGAGCAATACAGCACCTGGCCATTGATGCAACTGGCCTAAAGGTTTATGGCGAAGGTGAATGGAAAGTCAAAAAACACGGGACAGATGGCAAGCGTAGAGTTTGGCGAAAGCTGCATATTGCCGTTGATACAAGCACTCATGAAATTATCGCAGCCGAGCTAAGTTTATCGACGATTACAGATGGAGAAGTCCTCCCGAACTTACTGAAACAAACACGCCGAAGTATCCTTGAGGTGTCTGGTGATGGAGCTTACGACACGAGATTGTGTCATGCTGCTATTAAGATTAAGGGAGCCATTGCGCTTATTCCCCCAAGAGAAGGGGCAGCCTTCTGGGAGCGTGGTCATCCTCGAAACCTCGCAGTGGGTTGCCAGAAGTTATACGGCTCAAATAAGTATTGGAAAGAGCGGTATGGGTACCACAGACGTTCACTATCAGAAACAGCGATGTATCGAGTTAAACAGTTACTAGGAGGACGATTGAGCTTAAGACATTACAATGCGCAGGTGGGTAAGACTTACGCGATGATAAAAGCGTTGAACAAGCTTACTGGGTTAGGTATGCCTGAAACTTGTCGTATTGACTAAGAAACACACGAAATGGGGTAGCTCTATCTATAAATTTAATTACGCAACAAAGCCGTTTTTGTATGAAAATTTTAGACGTAAATTTGGCAAGTTACGATCTTATCAATTAAGCATATTCAAACACTTAGCGTCATTTATAAGTTAATTATTGAGTGCCATTCTACAAGTGGATAAAGTCAGTTTTAGTCAGCGATGAAAGCCTTCGTGCATTGAGTTATTTATCTATACGGCGTTCTCTATCTGGAAGTGATTATTTTTCAAAATAGTTTGTCACGACTTCATTCTTAACGTCTTTCAAGCGATTCGAAACGGATAAATCGGCGTTTAAGATGAATATTATGGAAGAAATTCAGCTCCTCACATGGATGTAAGGAGCTGAAGATAGGGCAAAAATCTGAAGGTTAGGGCACTAAGCCCAAGATAGAAAGGTCAAAAGTCTGGAGATTCGAGCTGGAATTTCTTGATGTGTTGCTCTAACAACCGCTTTTTAAGCAAACAAACTCAATCATGTCCCTCTATTAGTCTTCATAACTTAGATATTGAATACATAAGTCATGGAAAGCCTGCGCTTGTGGCGAGATCGTACGATCAGACAATCTGAAAATACCGATTTGACGCTGTAAAGGCGGGTCAATCAACGGAATCCACACCAAGCGGGTTTCATTGGTTGGGAAAGCCAGTTTAGGTAGCGTGGTCACGCCTATCCCAAGCTCTAACACCGAAAACAACGAAGTAATGTTTTCGACTGAATACAAAGCTTGTTCGCTGAGCATTCTTGCAGGTGTTGGGTCAAGTAGGGTACAAGTCCCGTTGCGAATGAAGGGTTGTTTTAACAACGTTTGCCATTCTATTCCCTCTCGTTGAGAGGCGATGGGGTTGTCCTTGAGGCAGACCACACCGATAGGATCGGAAAGTAAAGGCGTGAAGTCGATGCTCTCTTCTTCTAAATGGGAGCTATTTCCGAGGGCTACATCCACTTCTCCAGACAGTAATCTCGCTTCTACACCCGCCGCGTTATCATCAATCAAGCTGACTTCAACATTCGGGTACTGCTCACAAAAAGCCCCTAAAACACTAGGGATTAATTTTGCCGCTACTGATGGCACGCTTGCTATTCGAACTCTTCCTTGTTGTCCTGCCGCGGCTGCACGTAGGTCATTGTCTAATGCTTTGTAAACATTCAGGAATTGAATGATTTTTGGCAGGCATATCTCCCCGAAAGGTGTCAGGGTTGATTTGTTGCCTGTTTCAAACAGTGGCTGACCAAGTATTTTTTCTAGCTCTTTTATCGACGTAGAAAGTGCTGCTTGCGAGCGATTTGCTCGGTGAGATGCCGCTCGAAATCCGCCTTCTTCGACCACTAAAACAAAATGTTTTAACTGTTGTAGCTTAATGCTCATGGCACTGATCCTTCTCTAGCCCTTGCTATGCCTTACTTTCTGTATGGTGATAGGTTTTTCTTATCAAATGCACAAAATTTACCGTTAGATTTATCAGTCGTCAAGGTGCAGCATTTAACCATCTTGAAACATAGTTGTTACAAAGTTGGATGGAATCGTGAACGCAAAAACTAAAAAACACCCAGTAAAAACTGAGCTTTTCGCTTCAAAAGCACCACTAGAGTGGGCAATCGTTAATAACGGCACTCTATATACAGCGCAGATTCCAATCGATGAGACTGGTGCGGTAGTAGAGGGTGGTATCGAAGCACAAACGCGTCAGACTTTTAATAACCTTGTCCATACATTGGAGTGTGCAGGTGAATCTATGGATTCAGTGCTGCAGGTACTTATTTACGTGACAGACCGTGAATATCTAAAAACGGTGAACAGCGTATATGGAGAGTACTTCAATGCACCTTACCCAAACCGTGCTGCGGTCGTCGTTGCAGGGTTAGCAAGAGAAGAGATGCTGGTCGAGTTCGTGGTTTATGCATCGGCGTCTCAACCTGAATAATTCGACTGTGAACTAAGGCAATTTGCAGATTGAAGTTGTTTGTAAGTAAAGATCTTTATTGATACAAGCGACTTGGTTCATTTTTACATACAAGATTTAAACATTATTTATTATATAAATTAACGCTTTATTCATTAATCAGATGGTTGCCAGACTCAAACGCAGCCTAACCGTTACAAGGACAGAATGATGACTCAATTACAGAATGTTCAAGCAGAAAACGCACTTTATATTGGCGGCGAATGGCAAGCGGGTGTAAGCACCGTAGCGAACATTAACCCATCAGATATTTCTGAAAACATCGGTAACTTTGCACAAGCAAGTGCGGAACAAGTTCAACAAGCGATTTCAGCGGCGAAGCACGCTCAACCAGAGTGGGAAAAAACGCCGATTGAACGCAAGCAAGCGGTTCTTCAAGCGATTGGTGATGAGCTGATTGCACGTTGTGATGAACTAGGCACGCTTCTTTCTCGTGAAGAAGGTAAGCCGTTTGCTGAAGGTCGTGGTGAGATTTACCGTGCTGGTCAGTTCTTCCAATATTTTGCGGCTGAAGTGCTTCGCCAGATTGGCGACAACGCTGATTCAGTACGCCCAGGCGTTTCTGTTGAAGTGACTCGCGAAGCGGTAGGCGTTATCGGCATCATCTCTCCTTGGAACTTCCCGACAGCAACAGCAGCTTGGAAAATTGCTCCAGCGCTTGCTTTCGGTAACAGCGTTATCTGGAAACCAGCAAACCTAACACCAGCAAGTGCGGTAGCACTCACTGAGATTATCCACCGCCAAGGCATGCCAGCAGGCACGTTCAACCTTGTTCTAGGTAGCGGTTCGAAAGTAGGTGATGCACTGATCAACTCTAAAGAAGTGAACGGTGTGAGCTTTACCGGTTCTGTTGATACGGGCCGTAAGGTTGCGGCTGCTACAGCGCCAAACTTCGTTCGTTGCCAACTGGAAATGGGCAGTAAAAACGCACTTGTTATCGCAGACGATGCTGATATCCAAACTGCGGTTGATGCAACGATTGCCGGTTCGTTCTCTGGCGCTGGTCAAAAATGTACAGCGTCTTCTCGCCTTGTGGTTATGGATAGCATTCACGACCAATACGTTGAAGCACTAATCAAACGTATGAGCGAGCTGAAAGTGGGTCACGCACTGGAAGAGGGCGTATTCATGGGCCCTGTCGTTGATGGCAACCAACTTGAAGCAAACCTAAGTTGGGTTGAGAAAGCACGTCAAAGCGGCGGTGAGCTGGCATTTGGTGGCGAACGCTTGAGCATGAAACACGAAGGTTTCTACATGGCTCCAACGTTGTTCTTGAACACTAAGAACGATTGGGAAGTGAACCAAGAAGAAGTGTTCGCGCCAATGGCAAGCGTGATTCGTGTCGCTGACCTAGAAGAAGCGATTGCAACAACCAATGATACTCGTTTTGGTCTAACGGGCGGCATTATTACTCAGAGCCTACGTACTAGCGCGATGTTCAAGCAACAAGCCCAAACAGGTTGTGTGATGGTGAACCTACCAACAGCAGGCACGGATTACCACGTACCGTTTGGTGGTCGCAAAGAGTCTAGCTTCGGTCCTCGTGAGCAAGGTCAATACGCGAAAGAGTTCTACACAGTGGTTAAGACGGCTTACCAGCGTCCTTACTAATCCACTTTCTAAATAAGAATTGGATAGCTGAAGATATTAAGTCCCTAGCTATCCAGCTATCGAATTGGCCTGATTCACAGAGTCAGGCCAACATTCAAACCAAAGCAGCAAACGAACTTAGATAAGTGATTTAACCCATTTTTGAAAACATGTTATTTGAGCGTGTTTTCAAAACCGAGCTAGAACACTGAGCTTTCAATAGGAGTGGTTATGTACCAGCAACGGATTGTTATAGATGGATTGCAATACTGCAATTGGAACAGAGAATATTTCCAAACACTAAAGGCGAGCGGCATTACAGCAGTTCACGCTACCGCGGTTTACCACGAGACAGCTCGTGAAACCTTATCTCGCTTTGCAGAGTGGAACTTAAGATTCGAGCAGAACGCAGACCTTATCATGCCGATTCACTCAATGGCTGATGTAGAGACTGCAAAAGCGACTGGCAAAGTCGGCATTTTCCTTGGTGCTCAAAACTGTTCTCCAATCGACGATGAGATTGGTCTTATCGAAGTGATGCGTAAGCAAGGTCTTTTGATCATGCAATTGACTTACAACAACCAGAGCTTATTGGCGACGGGGTGCTACGAGAAGAACGACACCGGCATTACTCGCTTTGGTAAACAAGCCATCGAAGAGATGAACCGAGTGGGCATGATCATCGATATGTCTCACAGTGCCGAGCGCTCAACACTTGAAGCAATCGACTTGTCTTCTCGTCCTATTTGTATCAGCCATGCGAACCCAACGTTTGCTCATGATGCACTACGAAATAAATCAAACGATGTGATTAAAGCCCTAACCGCACGCGGCGGCTTAATCGGATTCAGCTTATACCCATTCCACCTACCAAACGGCAGCCAATGTACCTTGGAAGACTTCTGCCAAATGGTTGCGACTACTGCTGACATGGTCGGCGTAGAGCACCTCGGTATTGGTAGTGACCTATGCTTAAACCAACCTCAAGCCGTTCTTGAATGGATGAGAAATGGTCGTTGGTCTAAAGCAATGGACTACGGCGAAGGCTCTGCGAACAACTCTGGTTGGCCAGATGCGTTGCCTTGGTTCTGTGGTAGTGCGGGTATGGAAAACATATATAACGGATTGATGCGTCATGGTTTCAGCGAGTCTGAAGCTGGGCAAGTCTTAGGAGAAAACTGGTTTAACTTTTTGAAAGATGGCCTAGAGCCTCAAACCAAGGGTTAATGGTTTCTCGCGAGCCATCATCGAATTAGCAGCCTTGTAACAAACGTTCAATGAGCGAGTGCTGCTTAAACCAATTTCACTATTCAAAAGGAACAACGGTCTATTTCGCAACGCGGTAACCCAAACATGGATTAGCCTGCCCAACACAAAAAACAATAGGGCAGGTGTTAAATACACCCTTGTAGTCATCATTCAAATGACAGCTGCAAAGAAACCTCTGGAGTCAGAGTATGTCTGATTTAACCAATAGCGTGAAATCTTCTAGCTTAAATGCGGGTCAAACACACAAAGCAAGCAACACAAACGAGTCTGAATCTACGTCAGACAAATTAGGACTATCCAACCCAGCACTTTGGTACAGCGGCGGGTTTATCGCTCTGTTCGTGGCACTTGCTCTATTTGATGGCGAGCTGTTATCAAGCCTAGTAAATACGGGCTTTGCATGGTCTGTAAAAGTATTCGGTCCTTACTGGCAAATGCTTCTTCTTCTGACTTTTCTTATTGGTCTTGGCCTGGCGGCAGGGCGAACAGGCAAGGTTATCCTAGGTGGTATTGCTAAGCCTGAAATGGATGGCTTCCGTTGGATGGCAATCATCTTTTGTACGCTACTGGCGGGTGGCGGTGTATTTTGGGCGGCAGCTGAGCCTATTGCGCACTTTGTTAGCCCACCACCTTTATATGGTGCACAAGAAAATGCACAACAAGGCGCGGTGAATGCTCTATCACAATCATTCATGCACTGGGGTTTTCTTGCATGGGCAATCGTTGGTAGTTTAACGTCTATCGTGGTTATGCATCTTCACTACGACAAAGGCTTACCGCTTAAACCTCGTATTCTTCTTTACCCTGTATTAGGTGAAAGAGCTCTGAAAGGCCATACAGGCGCATTGATTGATGCATGTTGTATTGTTGCAGTAGCAGCGGGAACCATCGGTCCGATTGGCTTCTTAGGCCTGCAAGTGAGCTATGCCCTGAACGAACTGTTTGGTATTCCAGATGGCTTCACGACACAGCTGATCATCATCTTGTTCGCTATCGTTCTTTACACATTGTCTGCATTAAGTGGTCTTAACCGCGGGATGCAAATGCTAAGCCGTTACAACGTAATTTTAGCAATGGCATTGATGGTCTACATCCTGATCTTCGGCCCAACAAACTTCATTTTCAATGGCTACATCCAAGGTGTAGGCAGCATGATAGATAACTTCATCCCAATGGCAACATACCGTGGTGACGAAGGTTGGTTGAGCTGGTGGACAGTATTCTTCTGGGGTTGGTTCTTAGGTTACGGCCCAATGATGGCAATCTTCATCGCACGTATTTCACGTGGTCGTAGTATCCGCCAGTTGGTATCAACGATTAGTTTGATTGCTCCGTTTGTTACTTGCTTCTGGTTCACGATTGTTGGCGGCTCTGGTCTTGCGTTCGAAATTGCAGACCCAGGTAGCGTCAGTAAAGCGTTCGAAGGTTTTAACTTACCCGGCGCACTGCTAGCGGTAACTCAGCAGCTACCAATGCCAATGCTTATCTCAATTCTGTTCTTAATTTTAACGACGATCTTTATCGTAACGACTGGTGATTCAATGACTTACACCATCAGTGTGGTGATCAGTGGTGAGACAGAACCGAATGCAATTATTCGTACCTTCTGGGGTGTGATGATGGGGGTAACTGCATTGATTCTGATTTCCCTAGGTTCAGGCGGAATCTCAGCGCTGCAATCCTTCATTGTTATCACAGCGGTACCTGTGTCCTTAATATTGCTGCCATCACTTTGGAATGCGCCTCAAATCGCAATCAAGATGGCAAAAGAGCAGGGCTTATAACAAATTAAAGAGAAACAAGGTATCAGCCTTTGAAAGAAGGCTGATACAAGGTTCCGAGAGGAACAGAAAAACCGTACTGGTGAAGATACACCGGGCGGCACGTATTTAGGTCAATCGATCTAGTCAGGACAAATAATAAGGGGTGAGCTCGCTTGCCCCAAATAACGTGAAAGCTAACCAGCACACTGTAACAACGAATGCTTCATATGATGGCAACGATCGGTTCTGAATGGCTAGCAAAATCCTATAACTATAAGGTGGTGAGCAAAATGGATGCACATCGTTCTACTTACACTGAATCAGCACTGCGTGACGCAACCGTCGTCATGGCACCGGAAAGGCTAGGTGCAATGCACCAAACACGCATCAGCTTCGTAAGAACTCTGATTCGTAAAATGGCACAACAGCATTGGAAAGTGACTAAACATGAGTGGCAACTGGATCCTCAAGGTTTTGGTCATGTTATCTATAAGCTAGAAACGCCAAATCATGTTTATCATTTGGTTGTTTTCTGCGATGAGATTGCAGACGACGAGCGAAATGACCGTGTAATTGCTGAAAAGTGGGATGTAACGTTTGCGCTTGTTCTTGGTGATGTTGATGTCGCCTTACTTGAAAGGCTTCGTGCGAATGTACCGCTACAAGAAGCAGGTCGTAATCCAAATAACGTGCTTGTGTTGGCGCGTGCAAACAAAAGTGTGCGAGTGTTTGAACACATCGTGAGTCACCTAGCTAAAGGTGTTCAACCAACACCAAAAGAACTGGCTGAAGTGGGTTATATCCTGCGAACGACGGCGGTATACGGTAATGGCAAATTTGGCATCGCTGACTTCAAAATCTTAGAGAAAAATGAAGATTTTAATCAGTCGTTTAGTGCGCAAATGTGTGCGGTTTATATGCTGCGTGAGTTCAGCCTAGATTGGGTACATTACCTAGCCGAGCAACAAGGCGGTGAACAAGCGATTACCTTGCATAGAGGGTTACAACGTTACCTTGGTGTGGGGAATGCGACAGGTCTAGGGATGGCACCATACCTTATCAACCACCCAAGTATTGTCGACCAGTGGATGACGACTCGTGAACATGCATTGGCGGAAGTGTTAGCTCATCCTACCGAGACAGCTTTAATCGAGCCACTGCGAGCTTTGATGAGCAAAGCTGTGTCTCATCTGGAGCAGGTAGTCACCATTAATGAAAACCAACAACAGCTGAATAAAGCAGCTGTTGATGAGTTGAAACAAGCAATACAATCATTAGAAGCCTCTGTAAACCACTGCGATACATGGGCACAGTTAGTTGAACAATCTAAGCACATGAGTATGGAAGCCCAAGAAATCCTTATCTCATGCTTGATGGAATTGTACCCAGAATTAGTGGACGCCCATCAAGAGCAAATGAATTGCAGCGAAACACTGTCGCTTTCTAGCGGTAAAAAGATCCAAGACCTTTTAGTGGTATTGGAAGAGAAGTACCGCTGGGCAATTACTACTGACTTTACTAAAGCTGAGAACAACTATTGGTTCTGGTATCGCTCTCAAGACAAAGAAGAGCCAAGACTCGGTGTTCGAGGTGAGGAACTAGGCGAAGAGCGTGAACTGCCGTTAGATATCGGCCGTCAAGCTTACCGTTTGTACCATGCGTTGCTGCAGTTCGCGCCAGAGCTGTCGTTGGCTGAATTCCTTGTTAAACAGCCACAGCATCGTGCGATTGCACGCCGTGTGTGGACGCTAGGCAACAAAGCGATGGGTGACATTCAAATGAATGTACTTCATCAAGAGTCACTTCCGATGCATTTGTTACGTTGCAAACTCGCTATGTTTGGCGCAACTAAGTTTGATCCTCGCTCAGACCGTTGGGTTCGAGTGACTTTCTTCCAAGGGGCACCGCTGCTTGATGAAATCCATCAGGACGAGTGGGTGTTCCCACTGTTACCAAGCGAAGCGGAGCTGTCTGAATCACATAAAACTTCTACGCCTATTAACGCTCAACATGGAGGTAAATCGTTATGATCGTTTCTCACAATGAACTGGTCGCGGCCGTCAACAAAGCCTTTTTAGGGATGCGCCGTACATGTGGTGAAGCCGATGTGATAGCGAACATGGTGGCAGATTTACAAATGGTTGGCTTGGATGGTGTTCGCCATTTTAACAATGCGAGCAACTTTATGGGGTTAGAAGATGATTGCCCTGTAGATATCCAAATGATAAGCGACAACACAGTTGAAGTGGATTTGCACAAGGCGAGCTTGGCGTGTCATCTCCCTGTGGTGATGGATTACGCGATCGAAAAAATGGTCGGAAAAAAAGCGCTGAAAATTGAGCTTAATAACTGTCACAACCGTTGGTTAGCGTACAGTGAACTTGTGAAGCTAGCTGCGAAAGGCATCGCCTGTACCGCACGTTGGGATAATGGCTCCAATCCGAAGAGCACCTTGTATGTGCTTAATCGTGGGTGCGTAGCACCAGAGCTGTTCTTATCAGATTCGCCACTGACATCGGACGAACATATCCATAATATGACCATCGAACTTTCCGTCCAGGATTTCGATATCGAACGTTTGTCAGATGGCTACCAAACACACATTGAGTCAGAAGTACTTTTTAAAACCCAAGAGAAAGCGTGGAACGATGGTATTGAAGTGGATGAAGCAGAGTGGGGCGCGTTGAAAGAAACCGCTACAGCCATTCTTGTAGAAAGCAGCCAACGTTCGATTCAAGGTGCAGGTGAGCTGACGACTTCATAGCGTAGTGTATCGATAGCACTTTCTATAACAGATAGAACCGACAACAGATAAAACCAAAGAGCTTAACGTATCCTCACCTCGTTAAGCTCTTTTTATTTGTTTTCCATTTTCGTTTCTTCCCACCAATAGATCACCCTTAAACCTTCGCTTTTGAAACAAGTTGTTACGCGTTGAAGACCAATTGAGCAATTAGATGAAGCACCTTCACATTCAGGTTAAACAAACGGTTTCTTTTACAAGCTAGTATGCGTATCTTGCTTACTATGAGTGCCATAGGGCGCCACTTTTATTCGTACCGATGACATTAGAATCAGATAAAAAGGAATGAAGCGTGCAAGCTAACTTTATTGATGGAACCACCCTGTATCGTCAGCACTCTTTTGAGTTGCCACTCGATTACCAAGCAAAAGCTGGACAACAGATCCCAGTCTTCGCACGTGAGCTGGTTGATCTCGCTAAAGATGCGCAAGAGCTGCCGTGGCTTATCTACTTTCAAGGCGGCCCGGGTTTTCCTTCTCCACGTGTTAGCGGCCAATCAGGTTGGCTAAAGCGTGCATTGCAAAACTACCGTGTTCTGCTTCTTGACCAACGTGGTACAGGCAATAGCACGGTGATCAGCCACGAAACCTTGGCTCATTTGTCTCCTGAACAACAAGCTGAATACCTATCGCATTTCAGAGCAGACAACATCGTGCGCGACGCGGAAGCGATTCGTGAGCAGTTCGGTGTTAAACAATGGTCGACGATTGGCCAGAGCTTTGGTGGTTTCTGTACACTTAGCTACTTGTCGCTTTTCCCACAAAGCTTACAGCGTTGTTATGTCACGGGCGGTATTCCGTCTATCGAGCGCGAAGCTGATGATGTGTATCGAGCAACCTACAAGCGTGTAGAAGACAAAAACAGAGCCTTCTTTGATCAGTTCCCACAAGCGCAAGCTATGTGTCGTGAGATCTCTGATTACCTGCTTAACAACGACGTGAGACTGCCAAACGGTCAGGTGTTTACGGTTGAACAGTTCCAATTGATTGGTATTAACCTTGGTGGCGGTGAAGCAAACCTTCCTATGTACTTCACACTAGAGAGTGCGTTTGTTGAAGTGAACGGTAACAAGCAGCTGAGCTACAGCTTCCTAAATCAAATGCAGCAAGAGCAGGGCTACCTAACAAACCCTATTTACGCGATTCTGCATGAATCGATTTACTGCCAAGGCACAGCGTCTAACTGGTCGGCACATCGCGTGCGTGAGCAGTATCCGCATTTCAACTATCAATCGGGCAGTGAATTCTGGTTTACTGGCGAAATGGTTTATCCATGGATGTTCGACCAATTAGAAACACTGAAGCCACTGCGTGAAGCGGCGAACATGCTGGCTGAAAAGTCGGACTGGGGCACTTTGTACAACGCAGAACAGCTAAGTAAGAATACGGTTCCAATGGCGTGTGCGGTTTACGCGGATGACATGTACGTTGAGTTGGATTACAGCCGTGAAACACTGGCGAATATTCCAAATTCGAAAGCGTGGATTACTAATGAATATGAACACAATGGTTTGCGAGTGGACGGCGAAAGAATTGTCGATAAGTTAATTACAATGGTTGATTCGTTAGAAAACTTGCCAAAATAATCAAATTCTCTGCGTAGGTTATCTACGTTAGAAGTTATCTAAGTTAGAAACAAGGCACGCCAGAAACAAGAAAACGCTGCATCCGTGCAGCGTTTTTTTTATGTCATCAAACTCTGTTTTTACTTTGTATCGTATTGATTACTAAAGCGAGTAAAACAGAGAATTTAAGAACCGGGAGGGATAGTTCCTAAACTCATTATGGTTGGATGACGATATCTTGATTTTCAGTAGTCGATAAGCTGGCGCGGTTCTGTTCGATGAGCTGCGCCGCATAAGAGGGAGTCACAGCTTGAATTTCGCCTTTTGAACGAATCGTTAGTGCTTCCCACGCATGGTCACGATATTTGCCTGCCTGTGTATATTCAATAAGTACTCTCATGATTCTTCCATCCGATGTGTGGTTAACGTGCTACTAACATTAGCGCCATTATTGAGGTTACACACCTGTTAAAAATGGAACATAAGATTAACCAAATGAGAATGCGAGCAACTTGAAAATTGCAGCGACTTGGACTTATTGTAAAGAGCCATACATACTTATCGTAAACAGCTGCATTTATCGTTAATAGCCGTACTTATTGTAAATAGCGTGTATAAAAAAACGCTGCACAATGGCAGCGTTAAAATGGAGATAGGTTGAAGCTAGATTAGCTGTTTTCTAAACCAACAATCTTGCGTGCAGACATCACTGCACTATCCAAATCGGTCAATCTACCAGCACTCGCTGGACCTAGAACTGATGAATACAAAGCCAACTGCTTCTCAAATGATAAATCTAATTGGTTATATAGATTTTGGCGGATTTGAGCGTGTTGCTGTGGCTTTGCGCTCGACAGGCCTTCCAACGTATCGTAGATGAGTGTAGTTGTATCCATAACTGTCCTTAGTACATCTTTAGAAAATTTTGCATATTATGCACTTGGTGTCATCTTTGTTCTGCGAGATTGATCGCATTATGTGCAGCTCTGCTTAATTGTGTAATCAGTTAGTTACAATTGTGTTGTTTGGCAAAGCGTCGAAAGCTTGTGTTTGGACAAAAGAAAAGGAGACACAGTGGTCTCCCTTTGGTTTATTACAATTCACTTTTCAAGCAATTTGCCTGTTACCGGATATTGATGGTGTTATCTCTTCGGTCATACATGTCTGGCGTGGTATGTAGGCCGCCTGCGTAACCTGCCGCTTCAAGTGTTTCTCTTACCTCACGAACATGCTCTGCGGTTACTGGTTCTTGCCTGTCTCCAAGGTGCAATCGGACGAAGGTGATCAACTCAGCCAGTCTCTGATCTGATAGGACATCTTCAAAGCTTGCCATTGGCATGAAGTTTCTATCCTTGTCAAGGTAGGTCGGTTGTAAACCGCGAACAGTTACCGCAATGGTGTTGAATGGGTCGCTGTGCATGATGATACCGTTGTTCAACAGAGTAGGGGCGATAGGGTCGCGACCTTTACCATCGTCACCATGACACGCCCCACAGGTTTGACGATATGTGGCGTAGATTTCACTGTTATACGCGGCCTCATCAAACCCTTTAGGTTGTAACGGAACTGCGTCACTAGCAATGGTGTTGTTGACGTCTCCGCTGAGTAGGTAATAAGACATCGATTCAACATCTTCACGCGTCATCAAGCTTAGGCTGTTTTTTACTACATCTGCCATACCTGCAAAAGCGGTGCCTTTGTCTGAATGTCCTGTGTGTAAAAAGTCGGTGAGTGTTGCTTCATCCCAACCATCGACATAGAGCTCATTAGCTGTGATATCAGGCGCGTTCCAACCGTCGATCAAGTTACCTTGGAAAATACGTTCTGGTATCAGTGCTTGGGCAATGTTTCGAGGCGTATGGCACTCCGAGCAGTGACCAAGTCCTGCGACCCAATATTTGCCTTGTTGCCACTTATCGACATTCTCAATTTCTCCTTTGAGCTCCTCTGGTACTTCGTAATCAATAGGGTCGGTATCCATGAATACGATGTTCCAGCCAAGCAAACCTAAGCGAATGTTCGATGGAAACATCATGCTGTTGTCATCATTACGTCTCGGCACGGCGGTGATTGACTGCATGTATTCCCATAAATCCACCATGTCTTGGTCGGTCAGGTATTGATAAGAGGTGTAAGGCATTGCAGGGTACAGGTAACCATTCTTACCTTTACCTGCGACTAACGCCGCCCGAAAATCATCGAAGTCATAAGTCCCAATCCCTTCGGTGGTGTGTGGCGTGATGTTGGTTGAATACACGGTGCCGAAGGGGGTGACAAAGGGTAGGCCGCCAGCAAAGGGTTCGCCACCTTCTGCACTATGACAAGCCACACAGTCACCGGCGTAAGCGAGATATTCTCCGCGCCCAACAGATGATGCTTTCAAACTCGCGAGCCTTTGTTGCTCCACTTCACCAGCGTGTCGGATATAAGCCCCAAGCGCGAGTATTTCGTTCTCGGTGAGCTGCTCATCAAACGCAGGCATTAGGTTGTTCAAACCGTAATTGATGGTGTGCTGAATCTCTTCAATACTGCCGCCATGAAGCCAGATGTCGTCTGAAAGATCAGGTACGCCAATCGCTGGGTTCGCAACAGAACCATCAGCGTGACAAGACGAGCAGTATTTTACAAACAGCTCTTTGCCGACTTTAACTTTTACTTCTGGAACATCGGTATGGCGTTGGTTGAGAGACGCTAGGTAGTAAGAAACCTTAGCCACTTCGTCGGGGCGCATGATTTCGCTCCAACCTGGCATAGCACCGTTCCGACCTTTGGCGATCGAATGAATCACAGCTTCATCACTGCCCCCATAGAGCCACTCTTGGTCTATCAGGTTAGGAAAGTGCTTTTGTCCCTGAGCATTATCTCGGTGACAAGCGGCACAGTGAGTTTGGAACAGAATCTTTCCGCTGTTCACGATCTCTGGGACGGCAGCTAATCCTTCTAACGTGGTTTCACTGGTTTGTGCAAATTGCTCATTGAGAGTGGTGGATGGTGAGCTGAGCTTATCGTCGCTTTGTTCCCAATCGACTAACCCTTCCCATTCGCCAAGCCCGGGATAGAGCACCAAATAGCCTGCAGATAAAAGAAATGCCACTGCATAACTGACAAATAGCAGCTTAGGTGGAGGCGCATCTTTCTCTTCAATACCATCAAAGGTGCCAATGGTGTGGTCGTGATCGGCCTTGTGATTGCTACGCCAGTATTTAACGACAACAGACACCATCAGAACAAAGAATATTAAGGTTAAGAGTACCGTCCATAGATTCCAAAATGTGCTCATTGTGATACCTCCTGTGACGTATCTTTACCCAGGCTTTGTAAATAGCGAATCAGCGCTTCACCTTTGGTTTTGCCTCTTACTTGCAAACGGGCATCACCAATTTCTTGATCGGTATAAGGCACACCTAAGGTACGTAACACTTCCATTTTGGCGCTAATATCATCGCCAGTCAGAGTCTGCTCAAATAGCCACGGGTAAGAGGGCATGATCGAGGTCGGTACGACTTTTCGAGGATCAATTAAGTGAATAACATGCCATTGGTCAGAATACTTTCTACCTAAATTAGTGAGATCAGGGCCAGTACGTTTAGAGCCCCACAAGTTAGGAAACTCATAGATATCGTCTGCTTCTTGGTTGGGGCGACCATTACGCTTCACTTCTGGCTCTAGAGGGCGAACCATTTGTGTGTGACAAACATGGCAGCCTTCACTGATGTAGATGTCTCGGCCAGCTAACTCTATCGGTGTGAGTGGCATCGCTAAGCTGCCTTTGGCAATATCATCTCCACGGACAATGCTTGGCACTACCCAGACCAATAAAGAGAAGGAGGCCACGACAACAGTGGTCAAAATTAAAATGACGATTGAATGTGTAAAGTCTTTACTCATCATTTAAGCCCCCTCATTAACGGTGTGTTTAGCATCATGTACTGCGGGCATACGAACCGTTTTGTACAAGTTGAAAGCCATTAAGAACAATCCAAGTACAAACAGCGCACCACCAAAGAAACGCATGAATAGCCAAGGTGCTTTAAAGTCCATAGCTTCTACAAAACTGTAAATCAGTTCGCCATTTTCATTTTGAGCTAGCCACATATAACCCTCACCGATGCCTGCGATCCAAAGTGCTATCGCATAGATGGCGACGCCAGCATGAGCGAGCCAAAAGTGCCATTTAATCAGTCGTCGTGACCATAGATCGGTTTGGCCCCATAAGCGTGGAATGAAATAGTAAAAAACCGCTATCCCTGACATCCCAACCCATCCGAGAGCCGCGGAATGTACGTGTCCTATGATCCATTCGGTGTTGTGTGCCACCATGTTGAACCAGCGAATTGCGAGTAGCGGACCTTCGAATGTTGCCAAGCAGTAGTAAAGAATCGCTGAGAAAAAGAATAAAAGAATGTAGTCGGACTTCAGCTTTTCTTTGTTTTGTAGGAGGGTCATTGCGCTATTGAACGCACCGGCCCAAGAAGGGAGCCACAAGATCAAAGACATCACGATGCCGATGTTCTGAATCCAGATAGGAACGGAAGAATAAACCAAATGGTGCGTGCCGGCCCACGTGTAAAAGCCGACCAAGCCCCAGAAATGGATCACAGACAAACGGTACGAATAGATAGGTCGATCCGCCGCTTTAGGTATGAAGTAGTAATTCATACCAATCACACCTGCGGTCAGCAAGAAACCTACGGCATTATGTCCCCACCACCACTGAACAATCGCATCTTGAGCCCCTGCAAACACAGAGTAAGACTTCATCGCCAACACAGGCATCGCGAGGTTGTTCACGATGAAAATCATTGCAACGACGATGATGAAAGCAGCAAAGAACCAGTTAGCCACGAAGATATGGCTGACCTTACGCTTAGCAAGGGTGCCAAAGAACAATACCGCATACAGCACCCAAACCAGCACAATCATTAAGTCGATTGGCCATTCAAGCTCCGCATACTCTTTTGAGCTGGTGTGTCCTGCGGGTAAGGAAATGACCGCAAGTAACAAGATGAATTGCCAGCCCCAAAATACCATCCATGAAAGGCTTTTATTGAACAAGTCACAATGGCCTGTTCGCTGGGCAATGTATAAAGACGTCCCCATCAAGATATTCACGACGAAGCCGTAAATTACTCCAGAGGTATGTAGCGGACGCAGTCGACCAAATTGGAAATATTGAGAATCAAAGTTTAAGACTGGCCAATATAATTGCGCGGCGAGAATCACGCCGATGATCATACCTACAATCGCCCACACTAAGGATGCGATAATAAAGTACTTCACGACCTTAATGCTGTATTGCGTTGTCACTTGTTCCATAACAAGGCTCCTTGCCTAGATATTTTGAATCGCTGACTTAATTTGAATCGCTGAGCGAGCTTGCTTCGTTGCCGAGCACTGAATAGAAATAGGAAATGTCACGGATGTCTTGGTCTGAGAGCGTGTCGGCTTGTTGTTGCATGAGAATCGCTAAGCCACTGGTTCTTTCTCGAGTCTGGTAATCTTTCAGTGAGGAGATGAGATAACCCACTTTTTGACCGCGAAGGTTCGGGTAGGGGTCTTGTGTTGAGATGCCATCAGCGCCATGACAAGTCATGCACACTTTGGCTTTTTGTTTACCTAACTCGAATTGTTCTTGGTTAACTTCGGCAGAAACAGGAAACATGACCAGCGTCATTACCAGGGTAGAAAGTGTCGCCATGGGGTTAAATTTTTTTATATTCAAACTCATTCTCGATTCCCTTGATTATGAAATGAGTAAGCTTTCTAAGATCAATACACGAGATCAACTGGTGAAGTAGAAACGACTGGAACCCGTTATTAAGTCTCTTAAAGCTGCTTACGTTCGATTAAAGGTTATGCAGCAACCAGCATTCTCGCTACTTACTCATATTTATTGTTAATTTTGTTGTTTGATACGTATTCATAAGGCTTATTGGTTTACTTCCGCAGAGTAAAATACGAGTTTTTGTTACTAGACGGTCGAGAAGGAATACGTCAAGCGGGTAGGGAGTGCTGAACGAGAGCGGTGATGGAAGCGACAGAGAAGTGAGAGAGAAACTGCGAAGCTATTGAAAAACAGCGAGGTGTAGGGGGCCTTAGGGATAAATCGATACCAATCAATCTGAGTGGTATCGGTACAAGTTAAATGGTCAATTTATACTAGACTCAATTTAGTGACCTTTTTAAATGGAGTTTAGAATGAGAACTGTATTCTTGTTGATGCTTTGGCTTTGCTCGTTTTCGATTTTTGCAGCCTCAGAGTTAACGGTTTTCGACCACTCCGGGCAAAAGCATGGTTTTAGTAGAGAGCAACTCCTGTCACTTCCTCAAAAAGAAATTACTACCACCTTGCCTTGGGTCGAAGGGCTGACCGTTTATAGTGGTGTGACGTTACAAACGGTGCTTGAAAATATAGATCTACCGATATCATCACAAGTTACTTTCGTAGCATTGAATGACTATAAAATTGCGGTGCCCAAAGAAGATTTTGATACCTATGAACCCATCATTGCGATTAAAAAGAATGGTGAGTTGATGTCTGTGAGGGAGAAAGGCCCGTTTTGGTTGATTTACCCAATCTCTGCGAACCCTGAGACCAATACCCCTGATTTCCATGCCAAGATGATTTGGCAGATTCGTGATATTCATCTGTAGAGGCTAATTATGAAGAAGCTGTTGTCTATGGCTGCAATCAAAGTCGTTGTTTTGTCTTTGGCCGTGGTTGTTCTATCCGTCAATATCTACAGTGTTACTCGAATTAATGACATCAACAAGAGCTTTTCTAATCGCCAAAATGAGGCCACATGGTTTGTTTTTCAACTTGTCAAAGAGTATGCAAACTTCTTGATGGTTAGCCACGCAAAGAAGATTGATTATGATGAACTTTGGTTGGCTTATGACATTACATGGAGTCGCTTTGATATTCTGATCAACAGCACTGAATCGTCCAATTTTATTCGCTCGGCAAACTTTAAGCCTTACTTTACCGCAGAGTTTGAAAAGTTTAAGTCGCTAGAATCGTCAATCAAGTTGGTCAGTACAGGGCAATTACCTAAAGAATCGCTGCAGAAGAAAGTTGATATTTGCTACACCACTTTGGTCGAATTCATTAACGAAAAGTTTCGATTACAAAGCCCAGTTATTGAAGAAAATACGTCCATAGTAGGCAAATTTGTTGTTGTTCACCAAATCAGCAGCGCCTTTCTTGTTTTGATTTTGTTGATGACAGGCATCATTTTCTATCTCGATTTTTCCATCAAACGAAAACTTTATTCTACCGACTTCATTACAGGCTTTCGTAATCGAGTATCGTTAATGAAATTTGTTAAGAACAGCTATCCTACAAACGGTAACTTCGACCTTTACTTTGTACGAATCAGAAATCTCAGTGAGATAAACCAAAAGTATGGGCTTGAATATGGAGACTTGGTGGTGAGTTCAGCCGCTAAGTCTCTGACGGCAAAGGTTCCGGAAAGTACTATCTCGTTTCGTAGTAGTGGCAGCCAATTTCTATTCTTCATTCCTGAGCACTTGTACACAAGTGATGAGATACAGGAAAAGTTCAATGACGTGCTCAAGGACTATATCTCGGCGGGCAATTTAGAATTGATGATTGACGCTGTAGTCAGGCATAAGAAGAATATCAGCTCTAAAGATATGATGGAGCTATTAACGACAATGCAGAGCTAATCTCCGCATTAGCGATAAGTTAAATCGTCAGGTTTTGTTTGCTTTTTGCTCGCCATTCTCCCGCTTCACTATCATGGCCTTTGCCATCCTTTATTTGCCTCCTCATTCAATGTGTCGCCAACGCAGAGCTCCTGCACTGATGAAGATAGTTCTACTACTAGTTATAGCTATAGTGGATTGCAACGCTTGGATAGGAAGGGAGGCCTTGAGGTTTAGGTTTAAGGTTACTGCTTTTGAGTGAGAGCAACGATTCGCTCGTTAGATCTCGAACTGGTAACAGACTGCGGGTTTAAAATTGCTTGCGGATTATGGTCTCGCACAAACTCGATGAATTCCAGATAAGTGAGTGGTTGGCTAAAGAAGTAGCCTTGTATTAGGTCACAGTTCGCTTTTTTAAGGTAATGATACTGTTCTATGGACTCGACACCTTCTGCGACGATTCGCGTGTCACAAGAGTGGCCTAAGTTAACCATAGATTCGACCATCTTACGGTCGGCTTTGTCGTCTACCATGTTATCGATAAAGCTCTTATCAATTTTTAGCTCATCCACAGGGTAGTGGAGTAGCTGGTTGAAGGCTGTGTATCCAGTACCAAAGTCATCAAGTGAAACCTTTAAGCCTAGGCTTCTGATTCTCTCGATAGTCTGTACCGTAAGCTTGGTACTTTTCACGTAACTGGTCTCAGTTATCTCGATAATAATGTTGCTAGGAGGTACTTGGTACCGTTCGATAACCTTACGAATATTGTCGGCAAAATTGCGGTTGTATAGCTCCATTGCTGAAATGTTAATGGATAAGGTACCTTTGTACTTGTGGATTTCTGAGAGCTCTTTATAGCTCTTGATAGCGGTGCTAATAACCCACATATCGAGTTTGGATATGAGGTTGCTTTTCTCTGCTGCAGGTATGAATTCGTCTGGACCCGCGTTTATGTCAAATAAAGCAGGGCAACGAATCAAACACTCAGCGCCATCTACCTGAAGTGTTTTAGCGTTGAAAATAGGCATAAAGCGAAGTTCAAAGTTATCACTTTCACAGCACTCTAAAAGCCTTTTTTCTATAATATCGTGTCTCTCTAACGTGTGTAATAACTCCTCGCCATAAACAATACGGCTTTCTCCATCATTGTGAGATTTTGCACGGAGCAGCATCTCATCAATACATCGGTGCCAAATTTCTTCAAACTTTGGTGTGTCGAGCGGTAAAACACCTGTTGCGAGTGATAACCTAAACCCATAGTAATCAAGGAACGTAGTGCTAGTCAGCGTATTATTGATGTTCTCTATTTCTTCGTTTATCACTTGGCTTTTATCCATTTCTAAAATGGCAATAAACTGATTCCCCCCAAGCCTTGCTATGGAGTAGTCATTGCAACTGAAACCGGAAGATGACTGTTGGTTTTGTAGAGTTTCTCTAAGCACTCTAGTTAAGCTTATTAGTACATTATCACCAACTTTTGCACCGTAGAGATCGTTGATTTTACGGAAGTCGATGATGTCCCAACAAACCACATAGCAGTGTGGGTTCATTGAACTCTTGAGGCGTACATCAAGGTGTCGGATGAATGAGCGTCGATTGGCTAGCTTGGTGAGTTGGTCGAATTCGGCTTCGAACTTCAATTCTGTTAGCGAGTCTATGTACGCGTTCTTTAAACCATCAATTTCACTTTGCCCCGATGAACGCTTGAAATACCTAAGCTTGAGCCCGCCGATCGATATCTCTTGCAGTAAGTCTTTAAGCGGGCGCACAAGTTGGTAACGCACCACTAAATGCACGATCAACATGATCGTAAAGAGAGTGCCAAAGCCACCTAACAAGGTTTGTTTAGCGATGATGGCTTTCTCATGGTTGAACTTTTGTTCTCGAATATTTACTTGCGCGATGAGATGTCGGCTGGTCATCTGCACATTGATATTATCTTGGGTTTGCTCAATTGATTTGATAACGAATTGGGTATTTGCGATGTTGGCAGCATCTGAGGATGGCTCGATTAAGAACTGAATATTGTCATCGTCATTGTATTTGATTAATAAGCTAGAGAGTTGTATCAGAGGTCCGTCAGCAATCAAAATGTAGCGATTTAAACTGCTACTTGCACGTTTATCTTGAGGAAGGAGGTAAGGGTCAATTGCCGCAACATACGAATATCTGAGCTCGCCACTAATCGAGACATAAGAGAAGCCTTCGTAGGAGAGTTCCTTCTTGCTGATTAACGAGGTGTATATGTCGAAGACTCTTTCATAAATCTTGTCAGGGATTTTTAGCCCCTCGAAAGGATCGGCTCTGAGAGTCGAAAGCGTTAATTTGAACTTAGGGTCCACGATATAAACATTGCGTTGCCCAAAATGATTGACGTGATTCTGGCTTAATACTCGGAGTACTCGTTTTTCCAATAGCGATAGAGTCGTGTAGTCGCCAGGATTTTGAATGTAGCGGAGGAACTGCAACGAAGAACCGATATCTTTAACTAGTAAGGACAAGCCGAGCTGCTCGTATTCCGCCGCGACTAAAGCGGTGTTCACATCAGATTGCACCTTGTCCAAATACATGTGCTTAGCATGATTTGATGCGAAGTTGTACATCACGATTCCTGCTATCAGGAGCACAAATGTCAGCGTTGGTAAAAGTACAAAATAGAGCTTCTTCAATACTGGCATGAGTTATCTCAAACTGTCGACAATACGATTGCGAATTTGAATGCTACTCGGTTCTAACGGCTGATAAAGGTAGCTGCGATCTAATACTTCTTTATTCGGGAAAAGCTCGGGATCGTTTTGATACTCCTGAGAAGTGAGTGCTTTTGCTTTTGAACTTGGCGTTGCAAACCATGAATCCATTGCGTTTTGAGCGGCGATTTCGGGTTGCGATAAGAAGGCGAGAATCGTGGTTGCCTGTGGAGATCGCTCTCCGTTGTTAATTGCAGCCATACACTCTAACCATAAGGTTGTTCCTTCTAGAGGCACTGTGTAGGCCCAAGATGCCTCAGGTTCGGCATCATTAAGCACATAGCTGTCACCTGAGTATCCGTAGGCGAGGTCGATATTGGCTAAGCGCTCAAGCTGGTGGATGTGGTCGATGACATACTCATTGCTTTCAAGATGTGGTTTTTGCAGTTGTAGCGTTTTGTACGCAACACGAAGTTCTTGCTCATTATTAGTAAATGGGTTAAATCGATTGACCAATAACGCCGTGCTCACCAAGTCGGTGGGGTCGTAGTACATACTTATACGGCCACTGACTTTAGAGTCGGGTTCAAGAATCGCCATCCAAGATTCTGGGGCGGAGATTCTATCACTGCGATATAGGATACCGGATGTTCCCCAAGCGTAAGGAATACCATATTCACCGCATCCATCTGCCCACCTGGGATCAAAATTGCTTTCAATGGATTGTTGTAAGTCACTTAGGTTATGGAACAGGTTTTGTTTGGCTAATGCCTTAAGTTTTACGCTTTCGATGATGACCAGTTCAAAAGCGCCTCGACGCTCGCTTAATAGAACCTCATCCCTTATTGACTCATCAGAGAAAAATTGTTGCTTTAGTGAGATGCCGTAGGTATCACTCAACTGGGTAACGACGCTGTCAGATAAAAATTCATCCCAATTGTAGAGATAAATATCATGCTGCTGGCCAAATACAGGGCTAGCCAAAAAGGATGTTGACGCAAGTATTGATACGCAAAACGCTTTCACTGACGGATTCCCTTTCGTACGTGATAACTAAATCGTAGCCCAAAATCTGCAACCTGATTCAAATTTACGACTCTTATTTTAGTACAACCTAATGCAATGCATGCGAATACCGACTTTTAATTACCAAAATAGAAGGGAAATGAGTCTGGGTTATGAGATCGCTAGGCAAAATAATGGATTAACTATCTAAACTAAATGTTGGAAAGTCGGTTATTAGAGCGTCTTTACCTAACGAGGCTTATGAAAACGTGTTGTCCGTCTGATTCTCTTAGTATCGAAGCATTAATTATGAACCAAAAAACCAACCGTAAGTTAATTATGCGATAATAATGCATTAAATTTCAAAATAAGGACGTTGATTTATGGATGCAGGTTTAGTTGGGATTTTTGTTACCGTGGCGATTGCTCATTTTTTGGCGTTGTTGAGCCCCGGACCAGACTTTGTGATTGTGGTGAAGAGTGCTGTTCGAAATAAGGGAAAAAAAGCCCTAGGCGTTGCATTCGGTATTGCCAGTGCGAATGCGGTTTATATTGCTTTGTGCTTGGTTGGTGTTGGCTCGATTCTAGCGGCATCCGTTTCTATTATGATTGCACTCAAGATCATTGGTGGTGTGTTTCTTGTTTATCTTGCTGTACAAGCGATAAGAGCGGAAAAATGCAATTACAGTAATTTCGATGTTGACGAAGAAGGTGCCTCCAATCAAACCACTTTTCTTAAAGAATTCCTCACCGGTTTTCTATCGGGCATCCTTAACCCTAAAAACCTTTTGTTCTATTTGAGCTTATTTACTGTTGTACTGAACAATGACGTTGGCTTCATGTTTAAGTTAGGTCTAGGTATTTGGATGACGGTGGTTGTATTTGTATGGGATGCGGCGATCATCTTCCTGTTATCTGCACCTAAAGTGCGTCAAGAGTTTACACGTGTTGCTTACTATATTGATAAAGTGACAGGAGTCATGCTGGGGCTACTTGGCTTGACTATTGTGAAATCTGCTCTAGTCCGCCAGTAGATTATATTGAATTATAATTACTTGGTAAGCTTACGTTCGTAGCTCGATATGGTGTCGGTGTGCCACGAATGTGAGCTTGTTTCCTGCCAGGCTGATACGTTTTATCTTTTATCTGCTCGATTATAAACCTTCTGCTTAATCCACGAATTCTTTGCATAACTCTTTGTTTGTCATTTCTTTTGTTTCTGATTAAGTATCTATAAATTTGTTTCTAAAGACTTGTAGCACAAGGTGATTGTGCTTATTGTGGGCAGCAATATCTAGGTTATGTCCCAACGAGCCATGATTGCCGGTTTGGGAAATGTTGTGCATTTAGGAGCCATTGTGGATTTAGAGATATATCAAGTAGATTCGTTTACAACTCAAGCGTTTAAAGGGAACCCTGCCGGGGTCTGTATTTCCAAAGAGCCGTTGGATGAGTCGTTAATGTTTTCAATCGCTGAAGAGATGGCGGTATCTGAAACGGCTTTTCTCGCGCTTAACACTATGACGCTTAAATGGTTTACTCCCGAAGTTGAAGTGAAGCTGTGTGGACATGGCACACTGGCAACGGTTCATGTGATGAAAGAACAAGGACTGCTTGAGACAGGTGATAAGGTCGTGTTTAACACCTTATCTGGGGAATTATCTGCCGCCGTTTGTGAATCGTCTATCGAGCTTGATTTTCCTAGCTCCGAACTGTCATTAGATTCTGAACCCAACCTCACGCTGCTTGAACATCTAGGTTTAGAGCCGCATCAAGTCGTATCATTCCAAGAATTTGACTCTAAGCAGTTAATCGAAGTATCCAACGAACAAGTATTATTGGGGCTTTCACCAAATTTTGATGCGTTAAAAGGCATTCAAGGTCGCGGTGTTGTGGTCACAGCATTGGCAGCAAATACGGAACTTGATTTTGTTTCTCGTTACTTTGCACCCTGGGTTGGGGTTAATGAAGATCCTGTGACTGGTTCGGCGCATTGCGCATTGACGCAGCACTGGGCAGAAAAGCTCAAAAAAAGCAGTTTCAGTGCTTATCAGGCGTCTCGTCGTGGTGGTTATATGTCGACAGAGCTCTTAGCTAATGGGCGAATAAAGTTAATCGGTTCTGCGACCACTGTGATTAGTGGCGTGTTGAAGCTTTAGATCTCTATAGAAGCTTTAGATCGCTGTTTGACCTGTATCGTTGGAACCGCCTAGTACGTTTTATTCGACTGTTCACAGTTAAAAGAGGCGGCTAGGGCGTAATGTATTATTGAAGGAATCACCGTGTCTGCCTTTTATCTTTCTCAAGTATTAGTCGCGATAGCCATTTGTTTTGATCTTCTGTCATTCCAATTCAAGGAAAGGAAGAAAATCGTCACTTGTCTGTTCTTTGCTGGCGTTCTTATTTCGAGTCACTTTATCCTTCTCGAACAATGGACAGCGGCGAGTTTAATGACGATTGCCACGGTTCGCTATTTAACGAGCGTATTTTCTACCTCGTCTAAGTTTAAATATTTGTTCTGTTCTATGTCGGTGGTCGCAACCGCAGTGACTTACTCAGGGCTGACCAGCATATTGAGTTGCTTTGCTTCCGTGTTTCAAACCTTTGCTGCCTTCAATAAAGATGACCGTCGATTAAGAGAATTGATGATCATCGGAACCAGTTTTTGGCTGGTTCATAATTACTTAGTTGGCTCGCCAACAGCGGTTCTGATGGAAGCGCTGTTTATCTGCAGCAACTTGGTGGGCTATTACCGTTTTTATTTCAGAAAGAGTGCTGCTGCTTAGGTTGTACAGTGCAGTTAAAGCCCAGGTTGTTAATCAATTCAATGCTAGCTAGGAGAGCTTGATGCCAAACATTTACAATGATGTTCCTTCGTCAATACCCAATGAAATATTCAATGACCTGATTGCCAACGACGGTGTTCGAATCGAAAGAATATTGTCGCATGGACATAGCTCACCAGAAGAGGGTTGGTATGACCAAGATGAGAATGAATGGGTGATGGTGATTGAAGGTAAAGGTGTCATCGAGTTTGAAGATGGACGCGTTGTTACTTTATCAAAAGGGGATTACATCAACATCGCTGCACGAGAAAAGCACAAGGTCATTGGTACGGATAAAGACATGGTGACGATCTGGTTGGCTGTGTTTTATCGTTGATATCTTGTTCTAAAGCTGAGGTTGTTGAGTGCAGGTTACAGAGCCTGTTGAGCTTGGACTTTTGAGCCTGCTGATTCAGGTGTCTATTTGCACCTCTGAAAGAACTTAAGGCAAAAAGGAGTATGTCGTGGTTAGAATTCGAAACTATCAAGCGAGTGATGATAAAGCACTGTGGGAGATCTTCTTTCATACCGTACGTAACGTGAATGTTCGAGATTATTCTCAACAGCAAGTCGAAGCTTGGGCACCCAGTAGCTTTGACTTTGCATTATGGAAAAAGCGTATGAATGGGTTACAACCCTTTGTAGCTGAGCTCGATGGCTGCGTTGTTGGCTATACTGACCTGCAACCGAACGGCTTGATTGATCACTTTTTCTGTCACCACGAATATCAAGGGAAGGGTGTAGGGAAAGCGTTGATGGAACATGTTTTCACTGTGGGTCGAGTTCGTGGCGTATCGAGATATTTCTCTGAAGTAAGTATTACCGCAAGGCCTTTTTATGAGCACCTTGGCTTTAAGGTAGTAAATGAACAGGAAGTCGAAATGCGTGGCGTAAAGCTGACCAATTACGTGATGGAAAAGGTGGTTGATGATGGACAAGGCAGCTGAATAGGTGGACTCGTGTTCTTAGGGATACAGAAACCAAGTTTGAAATATTAATGAACCTTATTAAGGATAACTTTTCCTGATCTATTGATATTGTCGATGAGTTCAAATTGTGTGCAAGATAATTTGTCTAATCTAAACATTGAGTGAATACAAGGAGTGTTGTTCATGAGTCATGTGAGTAGATCTAAACTATATACATTGGTGTCGATGTTCTCCTTCGCTGTTGGCGTTCTTGCCTTAGATGCTGGGGTTTCGGGGTTATTTCCTCTCTTTGTTGTCGTCATCTCATTTTTTTCATTCGTCATTAACTCGTTTCTTTGTTTGTTCGGAGGTAAACGCGAAGATGGCTTTGATGCCTATCAAAAAGCAAATCAGACTCGGTCGGGAGCACTGGTCAAAGGCTTAGAAGACTCGAACAAATAAACCTATGCCTTCAGACGAACGGTAATCTCATTTCTGACACAGTTTTCACCTGCTTTTTGTTCTCTTATTCAAGAAAAATCATCACTTTAGAGATAATATTCACTTCAACTAATTTGAGTGAAGGAAGTAAAGTGGGTATTGAAGCTTTAGCGTTTGTGATGGACGCATTAATCACCGCATGTTGTATGTACATCGCCTCTAAAATGTCTTTCGTGGTCGCAGATTTTAAATCCCTTCTTATTATTGCTGTTATCGTTGCTTTGGTGTCATTGATTCCGACAGTGGGCTGGGTGTTAGGGTTGATTCTGTTTGTGTACCTACTGGGGAAAGCGACGAACTCTAGTATTGGTGATTGCATCTGGGTGGTGGTCTTCACGAAGGTGGTGTCGGTGGCGGTATTTCTAATATTCGGCCGCTTGTTTGTGTAACTCGGGTTCTTGTTGATATAGTTCTTGATGATATAAAGGCAGCCTCGGTTGTCTTGAGACCGTTATTAACTTTTTAGTTAAAAGATGAAAAGGGCGTGATCTGTCACACCCTCTTAAAAGGCTTTGACCGATATTGTATTTCTTATTTAGGCAACAGCACAGCGTCAATCACATGGATAACACCATTGCTAGCCTCAACGTCTGGCATAATAACTTTGGCGTTGTTTATCATTACGTTGCCGTCATCTATCGCTATCATTACCGCACCGCCTTGAACCGTCACTGCGCTATTTAACGTCATAACTTCAGCGGCCATGATTTTACCTGGTATTACATGGTATGTGAGCACTGCAACTAATTTGTCTTTGTTTTCTGGCTTCAACAACATGTCGACCGTTCCTTCTGGTAACGCAGCAAATGCCTCATCAGTGGGAGCTAATACAGTGAAAGGGCCTTCACCTTTCAATGTGTCAACTAAGTCCGCTGCTTTTACTGCAGCCACTAAAGTATTGAAAGAGCCGTTTTCAGCCGCAACATCAACGATGTCTTTCTTCATCTCGTGGTGGTTAGCGTGAGCAAAAGCCGTAAAAAGAAGCGTCGCAACTAGCACTGATGTGGTTTTGATTAATTTGTTAAACATATTGTCTTCCTTTGAGTTTTGTCCGTTATTTTCGAGAAGTTCTACGAAAGCTTAAAAGCGATAGATCAACTTATTGCACCTTTGAACCTATTTTTTAGACACCCAATTCGTCAGCTGAATGAATGTCTCCGTTAAATAGTTGTTATAATTTTAATTTAATACATATAGTTAACGGGTGATTATTCAATTAATGGATGTGAATATGAGGTTTGTTTTACCAGTTGTATTTTCGGCATTCGCTTCAATGCCAGCTTATAGTGGCCTTGCACCAACGGAAGGTTTCAGTGGTAACTTCAGTGTCTTGACGGGTGTATCTTCTGACAGCAGTAACTTGAGCACCGAGCAAGACGCGAATCAAGCAACTAACACCCAGGAAGGGGACAGCGAAAAGCAAGGGCTACTCGGCTTTTTGGGTACGGTTCAATATACCTTTGGCGAGTCACTGGCTCATCAAGTGTATGCGGGTACCACTCGAGAGGATATAGCAACAGGTACCATTGCTTTTGAGATTGGTTATCGACATCAGCTATCTGGAGGCACAATATTGGATTTTTCTGTTCTTCCTACGCTTATCTCGGGCAAGGCTTGGACGGATCCGTATGCTGTTGGCGTTAATCGAAATGAAACGGATGTGAAAGGTAATGTAGGACGACTGCAGCTCACTAATATCGGTGGAACTGGTTTTCGAACGGATCTCGCATTTGGGCAATCTGATGTTGATGAAGAGCTATCTGGTAGCCAAGGCTTATCTCCGGAAAATGCTGTGCTGCTGGATAGGGAAAGAACCTATGTGTACGCCAAAGCAGGGTACCGCTTTATCTTGCCAAACCAAGCAGGTCTATTTGTTCCTTCAATGGTGTATTTCCACTCAGACGCAGAAGGAGGAGCACTCAGCTTCGATAGTTATGGTATTGAATTAAACTACGCGAAGAGAATCGGTCGTCATGGTTTTGTTGTTACCCTAGATGCAAGTGATCGTGAATATGATGAGTCGAATCCAATTTACGGGCAAGTACGTGAAGAGAATGAATTCGGTGCATTCTTAGCTTATGAGTTTGGTGGCTTAATGGGTTATGAAGATTGGTCGTTTATTTCATTACTCGGTGTAAGGTCGATTGACTCTAAGATTGACTTTTACAGCTCTGAACAAGCATTAGCGAGTGTTGGTGTTGACTACAAATTCTGATATTCACACTGCGTAAACAATACTAATCAAAGCAGAAGCTCAGTCTTTCTATTTGTTTAATTATTTCGGGCACTTACACTTTCAAAGGTTGTAGGTGCCCGTTGCTATCCGTAATATGAAAATTAGCTTATGGACAAAAATAATATGATAAGGAAACGTTTTGGATATACAAATTAGACATTTAGAAGCAACGGATAGCCACGATATTTTTGATATTTATCGCCACCCTTCAGTTTCAGAAAATACCTCACAAAAGCCTTATCTTAGTTCTGACCAAGTGGAGCGACTGTTTGGCCATTCTGATCATTTCACATTGGTCGCCGAATTATCAGAGAAAGTCGTAGGACACATTACGCTATTCATGACCACAAAGGTAAGAGACAGGCACTGTGCTGGGCTTGGTATTGCGATTCACCCTGAAGCTCAAGGGAAGGGGATAGGAAAGGCTTTGATGCAAGAGGTGGTTAATCAGGCCGATAATTGGCTAAATCTAGTTCGTCTTGAGCTTGAGGTTCATGCAGATAACCACTCCGCGATTGCTTTATATGAACGAGTGGGTTTTCAGTTAGAAGGCACCAAAAGGCTGAGTACATTCAAAGCGGGTAAATATATCGATATGTTGCTGATGTCGAGAATTCGACCGGATTATCGTTGATATCGAGCTAAACGGGTTCCTGCTATATAAATCGGTTTTTACTATGTTAATGAGTAATTGATTAGTGAAATTCACACTGAACTCTGTATAGTGGCAACCGTTTGCTTCGTATAACCCCAATGATATGGTTTGGGGGTCTCTACCAGCTCCCGCAAAGTGCTGATTACGAAGGGTTTAGATCACAATTGTGTTCTTACTCTTTGTAATGGCGCTCAAGAAAACCTCCTGTCTATTATTCAGAGTAAGTGCACACCTAAAATCCATAGTAGGTGAAATATGAACGCATTTATTCAAGGGCTTCCAAAAGTAGAGTTGCATTTACACATTGAAGGTTCGCTCGAACCTGAGTTACTTTTCCAACTTGCTCAACGCAACGGCATTGATCTGCCTTATTCATCCCCAGAGCAGCTAAGACGCGCATACGAATTTGATGACCTGCAGTCATTTCTTGATATCTATTATCAAGGTGCGGATGCATTGCGCACTGAACAAGACTTCTATGATTTAACCTGGGCGTATTTAGAACGTTGTAAAGCCGACAATGTTATCCATACTGAAATTTTCTTTGACCCTCAGACACATACCGATCGTGGCATTGCATTCGACACCGCTATTAACGGCATTCATCGTGCGCTTGAACAGGGTCATAAAGAGTTGTGCATCACATCTCAAATCATCGCATGTTTTCTGCGCCATTTATCTGAAGAGAGCGCCATTCAAACGTTCGCCGATGTGTTGAAGCATCAAGACAAGATCATCGGAGTTGGCCTAGACTCTTCTGAATTAGGGCACCCACCAGAGAAGTTCAAGCGTGTATTCCAGCAAGCAAAACAAGCAGGCTTCTTAACGGTTGCCCATGCAGGAGAAGAAGGGCCTGCTCAAAACATTGTGGATGCGATTGAAATGCTCAGCGTGAGCCGAGTGGATCATGGTGTACAGTGCATGACCGACGAAGCTCTGATAGCCGAATTGATTGAAACCAAAATGCCGCTGACCGTGTGCCCACTGTCTAATATTAAATTGCGTGTATTTGATGAGATGGAAGACCACAATATTGTTGAGCTGTTAAGACGAGGCGTAGCGGTGACGATTAACTCGGACGACCCCGCATACTTTGGTGGTTATATGTCGGATAACTTTAACGCGGTGAGCCAAGCTCATGAGATGGCTGAGCAAGAGCTTGCTCAATTTACTTTAAATGCAATAGAAGCGAGCTTTATTGAAGAATCATTGAAACAGCAATATCGTGATGTTGTTTTGGCATATCTCACTTAAGCCAAAAATTAAAAGTTAAAAGTTTCAGTCTGAAACTACAGGCGGAGTTTAGGATATAGGTGAGTGCGAACGAACTCTCGGCATTCTGCGATTTAGAAAGCTTAAACGGCCAACAAGTGTTGGTCGTTTTTATTTTGGTTCTCAAGCGGGTTTTAAGCTAGATAAGTGGCTTAAGACATTAAGAAATATGATTTTATTTAGGTAAAAACATCTTGCCTTAAGCTTTAATGAACTACATTTAAACGAGGTGTAGATATACAGTGTCACGCTGTATTGATATAGAGATCAACTTAAGCATAAGCATATAAAAGCAGACACAGAGATTGTCTGAGGAGGAACAAACTGTTGTTAGATCCAACAATCAGTGAACAAATACAATGGCCGTGTGAATTGTCTGCGGACTTGATAGAAAGCTTGCTTGATATTGCCGTTTTTAAATCGGGTGTCGACAGCTTTGAGATTACAAAAAAGTTTCAGAATTTGCCCGGCGTCTTTTATATTTTAAGTGGCTCCGCTGGAATCTGTTTTTCTACAGAAAACATGAAAAGCTTATCTGGTGGTGTTATTGGAAGGGGAGATTGGATGGGTGCTTTGTCTATACATGCTGACTACAACCTCTTTGCAGTGGCAGAAGAAGTCGAGCCTATCACTATGGTACTTTTTCCTGCAAGTAAGGTATTAGAGCTCGCAGAACGGAAGTGCATGGTTTACAAATGGCTACTTCACTGTGGAACCAAAGCGCAATCTATTTGGATGCAGGCTTACTTATCCTCGATTCATGAAAAAGAGCAGAAAACTATTTACGTCTTGTTGGAACTTGCGGCACGCCAGACCAATATCGCGGGGGCAACCGTCAGCATTAATATTTCACAAATTCAACTGAGTTCGATAACAGGCATATCAAGACCTAGGCTAAACGAAGTTCTTAAAGGGATAGAGCAACAAGGCTTGGTTAAGATACAAAGAGGAAAGGTGTTTATCACCGATGTTAAGGGCTTGTATGAGCATATTTCACCGATGAATTTGATGATACGAGATCCTGTTGCTGAAATTAAGGCATGAATCTTTAACACCACGAGCTAACGTTTGGATTACTAGATTTTCAGTGTTTATTAGATATTTCAAAAAATTATGCACAGTGTTCTTTTAGGAACATACATTACAAGAGAACATCTATAATGTTCACTCTAGATTTATAAATTGAATTAGAGCGGAATAGAATTGTTATGAAAATGGCTGTATTGGAATATAAAGTATTGGGGCTTGGTGATTGGATTAAAACAAGAGTTTCTAGCCGCTGTGCGCACTTACTGGCCGCAGAATACAAAGCGCTAGGATGGCCAACAAAAGTAGATGGAAAAGTGTTATCGACTGAGTCGGCTTAATCAATATAAGCCTAAATCATCTAGGTGAAGACAAAAAAGAAGCTGGCAGTGTGCCAGCTTCTTTCATTTTTAAATTAAGACCATTGAGCTACTTGTTCACGTAGTCTTTGAATTTCTGCTTCGTTTCAGCATCCGCTTTTTCGTACCAGAAATACAACATTTCTTCAGCTGTATTCGCTGAATTTCCGTCAATCTTTGCTGGAAGCGTTACGGGTTGTGCTACTGCTGCTGCTGCGCCCGCGCTAGCACCTAGTGTAAGTACAGCGATGCCGCCTTTTTGGTTGTATTCCTTCGCTTCTTGCGGGTACTTACGACCAATCTGCATGCCATCTTTGATTAGCTTATCTTGCTTAACACTGATTGCATTTTGGTTTTCATCAACCAGTTTCCAATCTAAGTTTTGAAGGCCTTTTTTCGCTTCGTTGGTGTTGCGGAACTTCGGCATGTCGAACGTTAATACGGTGTCTGTCGCGTCAAAAGTAGCAATAATGGTGTCGCTATCGACAAACTCGCGGTCGTTACCTTGGCTAAAAGCGAGTTGATATTTGAAAACGATTTGGTTCACACCATCTGGAACGGTGATCGTTTTGCTCGAAGAGAAAAAGCCACCGTCAAGATCAGGCTTAGCCTCATTTACAGCTAAGACTTCGACTAACGCATCTGCGCTAGAAGGAACTTCAATTGTCACGTCAGCTAACACGTTTGGTGCTACGATAATTGTGGAAAGCAGCGCGATGGATTGTAATGTTTTCATAATCATACAGTTGTTTATGGATAGTTAAATTACAATCTCATGCAGAACGAAATATTTCAAGTTACCTTGTCTCGATTTGGTAAAATTCACCGAAACTTAACCTAAGCCTAATTCTTGAACGTACGAAACGTGTTTTTTTCGTTCGTATTATGGTGTGGCCTAAACGTTTTCTCTTCTGGATTATCTAAATCGCTCTCTTGAGCGCTTCGAAGCGACTGCAGAGTGATATACATAGGAACGAGAGCAGATACCCAAATGGCATAAATCGTAATCACTCGGTTGAAGGCGACGAACCAGGTTTCACTGCCCGTACTAGATAGGTAGTAGCCAATGAGCGTAAGCAAGGTGCAGGTGATAGCCCACATGACTGTGGAGGTTGGATCTTTCGTTGTTGCCGCCAGCAATACTATCGTAACGTAGGGAACGGCCATAGCAATGCCCAAAGGTACATGATAGTCGACCACAAAAATGATGGTTGCACCAAGCGCCAAGAACAAGTGTGGGCCGGTACTAGGTACATATCATGTGATACCTTTCTTTACCCCGTTTTTCGTTGCTGGTGGAGTTTGTGTATCAATCGAGTGGCTTGATGACTATTGACCATCAATCGATTGATCAGTTGTTGAAGCAATTCTGCTTCGGGCATGATGTGTTGATCGGCTATCTGTTCGGCTGAGCTCGCGAGTTCAAGCACTTCGTTCATTTCAAACCTTGCTGCAATCTCTTTAACCGCCTTCAATGTTCTGGGTAGGTCATCCTGTTTAGCGTCCGAAAATAGCTCTATCAACTCATCGATTTCGTTTTCTAGCTCATCAACGAGAGAAGTTAAGCATTTGAGCTTCTCGTCTGATTTAAGACCATCTTGTGCCAATACTTGGCTACGCGACAGTTCTTCCTCAGTGAGTGGCAGTTTATTTTGGGGATGACGCGTTAACATGGTGATGTTGCTTGCACCTTTGGTTAAAAGGTTATGTTCGTTAGCCAAGTTATGTCGGTTACCCTCAAATTGGTCATGAAACTCATTGATGGCGTTTTGTAAGCTGTTTTTCTGTAATGGTTTGGTGAGAACAAAATCAGCCCCTGACATGATAAATTCATCGTGTGCTTCTTTAAATACGTCGGCTGTGCATGCGAAAATTACGGTAGTCAGCTTGAGTTCGTTACGAATTTTTTGAATCGCTTCAATGCCGCTCATGTTCGGCATGTGATTATCCATGATGATCAGGTCATATTGGTTTGACGCCAACTTATCTAAGGCTTGTAAACCGTCGTAAGCGTTCTCAACCGTTAAGTTGATAGATTCACAGAACTTCCTAATCACCATTGCGTTGATCTTGTTGTCTTCGACTAACAATACTGAGAAGTCATCGAGAGTCCTATTGGTTTTGGTTGGCGTTTGAACGATGACTTGTTCTTCAAGTTCGTGCATTTCAAGCGGAAGCGAGATAGTAAATCGAGAGCCGAAATTAAGCTGGCTGGTAACCGTGATGGTGCCACCCATCAATTCGACTAACTGCTTAACAATGGAAAGCCCTAATCCTGTCCCACCAAACTTACGGGTCGTTGAGAGCTCGGCTTGTTCAAATGCCGTGAATATATGGTCGATCTTGTCTTCTGCGATGCCAATACCTGTATCAGTCACTAAGATATTCACGCTTGGTGGGGTGGTTGGTGTAATCAAGAATTCCACTTCAACCTTTCCTGACTCAGTAAATTTGACGGCATTGCCTGCTAAATTAAATAAGATCTGACGTGTACGTGCAGAGTCACCAATCAACTGAATATGGGGAGGGATGTTATCTTTAATGGTAAAAGCGAGGCCTTTGTCATCTGCAAGAGGCGTCAAGGTTTTATCAAGATGTGTCACCACATCTGCCATTGAGAAAGGGCTATATTCCAACTCCATTTTTCCTTGCTCAACCTTAGAAAAGTCAAGAATATCATTTAATATGGTGACAAGATGCTGGCCTGAATCGATGATGATCTGTGCTTGTTGGCGGGTATCGGCACTTTGCGAATCCTCTTTGATTATTTGAGCTATTCCTAGTACGCCATTCATCGGCGTTCTTAACTCGTGACTCATGGTGGCAAGGAATAAGGACTTCGCTTCGTTGGCTTTTTCTGCTTTGTTTGCGGCTTCTTGATAGGCAAGGTTGTTTCGTTTTAATTCAAAGACTCGGAAGATAAAGATGGCGAACGAGAAAGCAAAGGTTAATAGCGCGAGTGTGATGATAAGTTTGACAATCACGCCTTCTAATTGGTCTTGAAGGTCGGTGAATTGATGTTCAATTTGTTCAAGATACTCCATGTTATGCACCGAAAGAACTTGAGATAACAGTACATTTTGTTGCTGATTGAGTTCAGCGAACGTTTCAGACAGGTCCGCCAACTCTGAGCTAATCTCTTGATGTTGAATTTGGCTCCCTGAAAATAACACGCTAGCAAGTACCTCACTTTGAATGTTGAGCTCCGGTGTAGAGAGAGCATTTAGTTTTTCTGAATCATGTCCCCTTGCTGCTTCTCGATGGTTTGCTGAATGACTATTAATGAGTTGCAGCGTTAGGGATTGCAGTATGAACTGACGAGCGACACTCAACCCGACGAGCTTGTCGAGCGTATCGACATTGGATATCGAGGCCTTGTGGAAACGTTCAAGTAATTGGGTGGTTTGTAAATTTTGAAAGAACGTTGAGTGGATGCTTTCCCCCTTATAGCTATCCTTTAGCTCTTGCAATTCTATTTCTAGTCTGACTAAATCAGCCGATATTTGGTAAGGGTTCGAAATATCAGCGAGAGCAGCGCTGGTTATCTGATCGCGCATCTCTAAAACTTCATGCCCCAGCTCTCGAACAGATTCTCCATATTCCGATACTTTCCCGTGCTCAGAATAGGTCAATATGATTAAGCTAACCAAAGCCAAGAATAGCGAGAAAAACAGCAAAAAGATGAGTCTGATTTTATTCATTTTCAAACTCCACTAATATCTGAGGGCGGCTGCCCGTTAAGGTTTCTAGAAATGTTTTAATCTCACTAATAGTTTGCTTTTCAAACGTTTTACTGAGTTGGCTTTCACCCATGATTTTGATGGCTTCCTCTAACGTTTCAGTTTGACCATCATGAAAATAGGGGGCAGTGATCGCCACGTTTCTTAAACTGGCGACACGGAAGAGGTGCTTGTCTTGTGGTTGTCCTGTAAACATAAATCTACCTTGGTCTTCACTTCGTTCTGAGCCCGTTTTTGATAACCCAAAATAGCCAAATCGCATCACCATGCCTCCACCAATATTGGTACCTTGGTGACAACGAATGCACCCTTGTTCTTGAAAGGCCTCCCAGCCTCGCTTGGCCTTATCAGACAACGCTGAATGATCGCCTCGCAAGTACTGGTCGAAAGGAGAATCAGGCGTGGTTAGCCCTTGCATGAACTCAATAAGTGCAGCCTTAATCGAAGCTTCGTTGATGGTTGTCGATTGTTCTTTGAATAGGCTGATGTGAGTCTCCGATTGAGATACATAGTCCGTAATGTGTTTCCAGTTTGAATCCATTTCGTCGACGTTGTGTACTGGACCATCGATTTGATCGCCAAGGTTATTCACCCGACCAACCCAAAAAAATCGGTAGTTAAAGGCAGCGTTAAAAACGGTGAGTGAATTTCGCATTCCTGCTCCATTTACGCCAATGGAAACAGGAATCACTTCAGCGCCATTGGTTTGTAGGCTATGACAACTTTCACAGCTGACACTTCGGTTCGATGATAAGTTAGGGTCTTTGAATAGCGCCCAACCTATCTTGGCAAGTTCATTGTTAATCTCGGTCGAATCTGGAATTGAGAAGATTTGTTGATCTGGAAATGCCGCTTGTTGGGCATCTTGTGAGTCTGTGTTTGAGTCGTGTTCTGAAGAGTATGAATCATCATGGTCGTTTGTATGAGAGTGATTTTCTTGGTGTTCAAATGAGGCGTGCATCTTTAGAGAAGCGGCGTCATAAACCAGTAGGCCTATTGAAACCCAAATGACAGTTATGCTTATTACTGCTAAATATGGCGTTTTCATAGTATTAGTTCCATCTAGTTTAGATAATTTGGGCAAGTCAGAATCCTTCTGATTTAAACCTTATTCACCCTGTGGATGAGAGGTGTATAGTTATGAACTTAGTTTTATAGTGGTGATGTTGCAAGAAGATGGTGTAACAAGAGGAGAGGAGCAAGATGAAGTCATTGAATCGTTGAATGACAAGGAGCAGGGGGCGTTAGGAACAACGCGTTACGTAGGGCAAGTTAGTGACTTAACGGTGAATTCGAAAAGACCTTGTTGTATAGAATTTGAATTTTAATATACAGATACAGATACAGATACAGATACAGATACAGATAACAAGTGCCAGACGTAGAAAAGCCGTGGTAACTGCATAGAGTGACCACGGCTTTGGTATTACATCATGTACTTTCTAAACTACTTGAATTACATAGTCTAGAGGGGCTTATTTAGCTTGCGCTGCAGCAGCTTCTAGTCGTTGAAGTCTACCTTGCAGCATTAGAACGTTCTGGTTGAAGTTACCAGGGTTCAATGCTTGGCTTTGCTGCATTGGGTAGTCAGAAATCGTTGACAAGAAAGATTGAACTTCATTGCCTACTGGTACAAATAGCCACATGTTGTCTGCCATCCAACGCATGTACAAACCAGATTCGTGTGGTGCTTTTTCGAATGGGTCTGCACGAAGGTGAACAATTGAAGGCCAGTTCGTTTGGAAGCGAACACCATCAGAAATATTACCTTCCATATGGGCAAACTGAACTTTAAAGTCGCCAGTACGAACAGCATCTAGCTCAGCGTTTGCAGAGAAGTACATCAGAGAGTCACGCGGGCCTTGCTCTTCTTTACCTTGGAAGAAAGGTAAGAAGTTGTGGCCATCTAGGTGTACACGCCAGTTTTTACCGTTGTAAGTTGCACCTTTTTCAGAAGCCAGTTTATCAACCACTTTATCATCACCTGCGGCTGCAAGAAGTGTTGGGATCCAGTCTTTATGGCTCATCATGTCATTGATTTTAGTACCTGGGTCGATAGTGCCAGGCCAACGAACAAGCTGAGGTACGCGGAAACCACCTTCCCATGTTGTGCCTTTTTCACCATGGAAGAAAGTCGCACCGCCATCAGGCCATGTTGCTGTCTCAGCGCCATTATCGGTAGAGTAGATAACGATAGTGTTGTCAGCGATTTTCAGTTCATCAAGCTTATCTAGTAGAACACCAACGTGGTCATCGTGTTCCATCATGCCGTCTGCGTAGATGCTGATACCAGAAACACCTTGGTATTTCTCTTGTAAACGAGTCCAAACGTGCATACGAGTGGTGTTATGCCAAATAAAGAATGGCTTGTCAGCTTTCACCGCTTTTTCCATGAACGCTAGAGATTCTTCTAGGAACTCTTCATCCGCGTGTTCCATACGCTTACGCGTCATAGGGCCCGTATCTTCAATCTTGCCATCAGCAGTCGATTTGATTACACCACGAGGCGCGTATTTAGCGCGGAACTCAGGGTCTTTAGGGTAGTAGTATGTTTCAGGCTCTTCTTCAGCATTTAGGTGGTAAAGGTTACCGAAAAATTCGTCAAAACCGTGTGCTGTTGGGAGGTGCTTATCTTGGTCACCCATGTGGTTCTTACCAAACTGAGCCGTCATGTAGCCTTGCTCTTTTAGTAAATCAGCAATAGTTGGAGCCCAATCAGGAATACCGTGATCAGAACCTGGCATGCCGATAGTCAAAAGACCAGTACGGAAAGGTTCTTGACCCGTTAAGAATGCAGCACGACCCGCAGTACACGATTGTTGACCGTAGTGGTCAGTAAATAAAGCACCTTCGTTTGCGATTCGGTCGATATTTGGCGTGTCGTAACCCATCATGCCATTGTTGTATGCTCCAATGTTGAAAATACCAACATCATCGCCCCAAATGGCAAGAATGTTTGGTTTCTCTGCTGCTGTCACCGCGGAAGAAGCGGCTAATAAGCCAACACCTAATGCTAGTTTATTAATTTTAGTACCCATAAGGACTCCGGTTTACTTTTAAGATTAATGCGTTAGAGCAACACATCGTTGGGCAAACATTAATCTCTAAAATCGGTCGTGTCTTTTTATAGTGGTTATAACTAATTGTTATGGGGTTATTATAACCTTTTGATTTTTAGGGTTTTGGCGTTATTTACTCATTTTAGCCTCTAACGTCATGTGTGATCCTTATCATGTTTATATACGTAATTTCCATCGTCCAGTTGTGCGCGTCGCTGTGAAGAAAAATGACAAATAGATTAATAGTTTAGCGAATCTCGCGATCGTTCAAAAAATGGACTATACGTTGTAGGGCAGGATGCAAATAACTAACGAAGAGGTTTCTATGACAGCGAAATATGGCGTCAAACGTCGATTAGCGATTTTGGGTACTGCGATGATGGCGGCTTCCACCTCCACATTCGCGGCAGAAAAACCGAATATTCTCGTCATTTGGGGTGACGACATTGGTCAATCTAATGTCAGTGCGTACACCTTTGGCTTAATGGGGTATCAAACTCCGAACATTGATAGCATCGCCAAAGAAGGCATGATGTTTACCGATTACTACGCAGAGCAATCTTGTACCGCAGGTCGCTCTACGTTCATTACAGGTCAAAGTGTACTGAGAACAGGCTTAAGTAAAGTAGGCTTGCCGGGTGCCGATATTGGCCTTCAAGCAGAAGATGCAACCATTGCTGAACTGCTTAAACCTCTGGGTTACATGACAGGTCAATTTGGTAAAAACCACCTTGGCGACAAAGATGAATTCCTTCCAACAGCACACGGGTTTGACGAATTTTTTGGCAACCTTTATCACCTAAATGCTGAAGAAGAACCCGAAAATGAAGATTACCCAACCGACCCAGAGTTTCGTAAGAAGTTTGGTCCGCGTGGTGTTATCAAATCATTTGCTGACGGCAAGATTGAAGATACGGGTCCATTAACACGTAAGCGTATGGAAACGGTCGATGAAGAAACGCTCGATGCCGCACTTGATTTCATGGACCGCGCAGTGAAAGCCGACAAGCCATTCTTCGTTTGGTGGAACGCAACACGTATGCACTTCAGAACGCACGTGAAAGCGGACAGTAAAGGTGTGACAGGCGTTGGTAACTACGCTGATGGTATGGTTGAGCACGATCGCCACGTTGGACAATTACTGAAACAAGTCGACGAATTGGGTATTAAAGACAACACGATTGTTTTCTACTCAACGGATAATGGTCCACACATGAACTCTTGGCCTGATGCGGGTACAACACCGTTCCGGGGTGAGAAAAACACCAACTGGGAAGGTGCATATCGTGTACCAGCAATGGTTCGTTGGCCTGGTAAGATTGAACCGGGCAGCGTTTCTAACGAAATTATGCACCACATGGACTGGATGCCAACCTTCGTTGCAGCCGCTGGTGATGATCAAATCAAAGAGAAACTGCTGAAAGGTCATACTGCGGGTGACAAAACGTTTAAGGTTCACCTAGATGGTTATAACTTCCTTCCTTACTTAACCGGTGAAGAAGAGAAAGGTCGTCGTCATGAGGTCTTCTACTTTACCGATGATGGTGATTTAGCGGCGCTTCGTTACAACCAATGGAAAGCGGTGTTCATGGAGCAGCGTGCAACGGGTACCATGCAGATTTGGTCAGAACCGTTCGTGACGTTACGTCTTCCTAAGCTATTTAACCTGCGTATGGACCCATACGAAAATGCAGATATTACATCGAACACATACTACGACTGGTTGTTAGACCATGCTTATATGTTTGTTCCTGCTCAAGCGTATGTTGGCAAATTCTTAGAAACATTTGCTGAATACCCGCCACGCCAAAAAGCAGCAAGCTTTAGCTTGGATCAGGTTATGGAAAAACTTCAAGAGAACCATAACAAGTAAGCTTTGGTTTATTGAAACTGACAGTTTGATGAAACTGCTAACACGAAAGAGCTCTTCGGAGCTCTTTTTTAATGCGCATATCGATGAGTAAATACCAGTCGTGAATATGAGTCACAACTATCAAGCTCATTGCCACTAAATAATTGTAAATTCGTTGTTTTTACGTCTACCTTATTAAGCATAAGGATGTATAAAAACAAGGAATGTTATGTCTGCATGGTTGTGCTCACTGGTAAACGGATTGAAACACCAGCGAGTCGCAGTATTATCCGCAATCTTGTCTTCACTGATGTTGTCGCTGTTCAGTCTGAACGCCTATGCCAACGAGCAAGATCCTAATATCAACTCTGATATTTCAAAGGCCAACTCTGTAGCTTCACACGTTAGCTCTGACGCTTTACCTATCGGTTCTAAAGCCACGTATGTCGGTTCGGAAGCGTGTGTTGATTGTCATAGTGAAGAAGTCGAAGCGTGGGAGGGCTCTCATCATGATATGGCGATGAAGCACGCTACAGACGAATCTGTATTAGGCGATTTCAACGATCAAACAGTCACTCATGAAGGTAGACCCAACCGATTTTTCCGCAAGGGCGAAGAGTTCTGGGTAAACATCGAAGGGCCAGACGGCCAATTCAAAGATTACAAAATCAGCTATACCTTTGCCTTTGAACCACTACAACAATACATGGTTGAATTTGAAGATGGTCGTGTACAGCTAATTCCCTTCGCTTGGGACTCTCGCACTGAAGGCGAAGGCGGTCAACGCTGGTTTCACCTCTATCCGGATACCACCAACACCGATGAATTCTACTGGACCAATAGCGGTCAAAACTGGAACTTCATGTGTGCTGATTGCCACTCTACGAATCTAGAGAAAAACTACGACAGCGCGAGTAATACCTACAACACTACTTGGTCCGAGATTAATGTCGGTTGTGAAGCGTGTCATGGCCCTGCGAGTGAGCACGTTGAAAAGGCTCAGCTAGCAAAAGCTAACGGTGGAAAGGATGCTCCAGTCTCGGCGCATTATGGTTTTGATCGCGACTTGTCGAAGTCGGTCAAAGAGTGGATCTATCAAGAGGGCAACTCAACACTGCAACCAAAAGACATCATCCATACCAATCAAGTTCAAACCTGTGCTCAATGCCACAGCCGACGTACTCAGTTGAATGAAACAGGCGACCACGTGAATGGGTCATTCTTTGATAAGTATCGCCTGAGCTTAATTACTCCTGAGCTTTACCACAACGATGGTCAAATCTACGATGAAGATTACGTTTACGGATCTTTCCTTCAATCAGTGATGGCGGAAAAAGGCGTTACATGTACTAACTGCCACGATCCCCATACCGCTGAACTAAAAATTGCGGAAGAAGCCGTGTGTAGCCAATGTCACATTGCATCAGAATACACGCCTGAAAAGCACACATTCCACGAAGCCAATACCGAAGCATCACAATGTACCACTTGTCACATGCCAGAGACGACTTACATGGAGGTCGATCCAAGGCGTGACCACAGTTGGCATATCCCACGTCCTGATATTAGCCAACACATTAAAACGCCAAACGTGTGTACTAGCTGTCATGAAGACCAAACCGACCAGTGGGCAGATAAGCAAATCGGTGAGTGGTTCCCAGATTCTAAGTATCGTAATCAGCAGCATTTTGCCGTGGCCTTTTATGCTGACTCAATAGGACACCGAGGGGCAGAGGATGCGTTGGCGTATTCGGCTCAGGATTCCAGCTTAAGCAATATCATTCGAGCATCGAGCTTAGAACGTTTGGGCGGTAATACGGGTAAGAATACGCTGATCTCGCTGGCAAGAGCGGTGAAACATGATGACGAGATGATCCGTTTGGGTGTGGTGCAAGGCTCGTCTGGTTTCCCATTTACTGACCGTTGGCAGATTCTAGAACCGCTGCTGAAAGATCCTGTATTGTCGATTCGTTCAGAAACCGCAGGTGCATTGGTACGTTACTGGGGAGAAATGAATCCTCTGCAGAAAGACCAAATCAAACCTGCACTGGAAAAGTACATTGAGATACAGCAATTTAATGCCGACAGAGGGTTTGGACGCACTAATCTAGGAAATGTTTACCGAGATTTAGGTCAGCACGATAAAGCAATTGAATTTTATTTAGGTGCTATCGAGATTGAGCCTTACTTCGAAAACAGCTACGCCAACTTGGCGGATCTGTATCGCGCGCAAGGTAACGAGGAAAAAGCGTTATCGACCTTGAAGCAAGGTATTGAAGCTCAGCCGAAATCGAGTGTATTACCATACAGCACGGGATTATCTCTGCTTCGTGTGAAAGATTACGAACAAGCAACGGACTACCTTAAACAAGCTGCTGAAACTGCACAAACCGACCCACAATATTGGTATGTGTACGGATTGGCTTTGGAGAAATCGGATGTGCTTGCGGCAAGTCAATCACTGCACAAGGCTTACCAATTTAGCCGCAACCCACAGCACTTGTATGCCCAGTGTGAAGTGTTGGCGCGAAACAGCCATATACCGGGCGTACCAAAGGCGTTTGAGCAATGTATTTCATCACTGAGCAAAGTGGCACCGCCGGAGGCCATTAACCAATTGAAAGCTAAGTTTAAATAAAGCGATGAGGTGAGCTTAGCTATGGTGCTTGCTGCTTATTCCGCTTGTAACCAATTATCGCGCTTATGAGCAATTATCACGTTTATAACTTATCGCGCTGATGAACAATTATCACGTGTATAACTAATAGTTATGGGGCTTGTGAGTAGGATGTACGCAGCCAGATTTAATTAAGGGAAGACCTATGAACCATGCGCAACAAGCAATAAACCAACTGATTGAACAAACAGAGAAAAGTGTTATCGGTCAGAGCCACGTCGTTCGGGCTCTGGTGATAGGGTTATTGACTAATGGGCATGTGCTTTTAGAGGGACTTCCCGGTACAGCGAAAACTCGTTCAGTGAAATCGCTGGCGAACCTACTGAACACCAGTTTTGGTCGAATTCAGTTTACGCCTGACCTGCTGCCATCAGATGTAACCGGTACAGAAGTGTATCAAGAGCTTGATGGAAAGCCTCAGTTGCACTTTCAACCGGGTCCTATTTTCAACAGTATTGTTTTAGCCGATGAAGTGAACCGTGCTCCTGCAAAGGTACAAGCGGCTCTGCTTGAAGCCATGGCGGAAGGGACGATTACGGTGGGTGGTCAAACTCATATCCTACCTGATCTATTCATGGTGCTCGCTACGCAAAACCCAGTAGAGCAAGAAGGTACGTATCCACTGCCTGAAGCACAGATGGACCGTTTTATCATGAAAGTGACGGTCGACTATCCAGAAGATGAAGCTGAACGCGACATCATTCGACTTGTGCGCAGTGAGGAACTCGGTAGCGAGACAAGTTCGGAACTTGTAACTCCACAGCATATTGAACCTGAATTGGTGCTTGAAGCGCGCCGCCAACTTCCAGACATTGCCGTTTCCGATTTAGTTGAGAACTACATCGTGGCTTTGGTAATGGCTACACGAAAACCTGAGCGTTATCCAGAATCAGACTTATCGAAATGGATTGAAATTGGTTCAAGCCCTCGTGCATCTATTTCATTGGATAAATGTGCTCGCGCTTATGCGTGGCTGCAAGGGCGTGACCACGTCACATTAGACGATGTGCGTGCCATGTTGCCAACCGTATTAGGTCACCGATTCTCATTGTCTTACGATGCATTGGCCGATGGTGTTGACCATCAAAGAGTGGTTGAAGAACTGCTTGATAATGTTGAGATCGGATAACTAGGGGGCGTCATGGCGAAGCCAACACAAGCTCCCAAACCACAAGGCCTTGATCCTCGACTGTACTGTGACTATTCAAGGTTAGTGCGAATTCAGGCTCAAGCTGAGTCATTTTCACTGTTACCTCATTTAAAAGCGGGCAGCGTACTTTCGGGCAGACATAACTCTTTGTTCCGTGGTCGTGGTTTGAACTTCGAAGAATTACGTCATTACCAATTGGGTGATGATATCCGTAATCTCGATTGGAAAGTCACCATGCGAACGGGGAAGCCGCATGTTCGCAGTTACACCGAAGAGAAAGACCGTAATGTGATGATCTGTGTCGATCAGCGCAGTTCGATGTTTTTTGCTTCTCAAAACACCATGAAATCCGTTGTGGCTGCCGAAGTGGCGGCACTGTGTGGGTGGCGAGTGCTAAAAGATGGTGACCGTGTCGGCTTCGTTTTAGCCTCACATCAAAAACTGTTTCATACCAAAGCGCAGCGTTCACAGTCTGATTTACTGGCTCAGTTAAAGCATCTTACCAAGGCTAATCAAAGCTTAGACGTGAGTGTGAGTGACAGCGAGGGTGTTGGTTTTAGCCAGTGGATTGAACTGATCAAACGAATGAGACTCAAGCAATCAACCTTGATATTCATTAGTGACTGGCGAGACTGCCGAGAACAACATCTCGATCGACTAAAGCAGTTACAGCAACACAACGATATCTTGGCCATTATGGTCACCGACCCATTAGAACACTCATTGCCTCAAGATCTTGCAAGCGCAAACTGGGTGGTGGGTGATGGTCGTTTTCAACTTAATCTGGATAGCCAATCTAAGGTAAACCTCGCGAGTGAAAGTCTTGCTCAGAAAGCGGCACTTCAGAAACAGTCCCTTGCTAAATTGATGGCGATGAAAAACCTCCCTTATATAGAATTAGACACGTCGGGCAATCACATATCACAGCTGCAGAAGCTAGTGGGAGGGCGCTAAATGGCTGTTGAACATACTCCTCCAAGTACCTATATCCTGCGCGAACTGCACGATGTAGCGATTCCTGACAGTGTGAGCTGGATGCCGCAAACCATTGGTTGGAAGATCCTCGGCGTTATTCTGTTATTGGTCGCCATCTATCTGGCTTATCGTTTGGCGCAGAGATGGTGGAATAACCGTTATCGTAAAGAAGCGCTTCAAGAGCTCATGGTGTTGGATGCAAGAGACAAGAACTCAACCGAGCGAACTTTCAAGGTACTGAAAGTGGTGCTTCGTTACCTAGACAGCAGCAATGCCAAGCTGTTTGGCCAAGCCTATGTGAATCGTCTGAACGCTTATCTGCCTGTTAGCGCCAACACGAGTGAAAACAGTAATGCGTTCTTTGCCGGTGAAATCTCAGAATTATGGATGCAGAGCTTAATTGACCCTAGTGTCCGTTTGAGCTTTGAACAGCGTTTAGAGGTGATTCAAACCGCGATGATGTGGCTAAAACTTCATAAACCAGATCTACAAGCGAAACCGAATGTACAGGTAACGGTTGAGGGGCAAGACAATGTTTGATGTTTTATCTTCCAGCTTTGAATTTGCGCACCCGCTATGGTTTATCGCGCTGCCTCTGCCGTTGTTGGTCTACTTTGCCGTGCCTGCTTATCGAACTAAACAAATGGCGATTAAAGTGCCATTTTTCCGAGAATTGGTTGAAGCGATTGGGGAAGCGCCGTCAGAAGGTGCAAGCCAGTTAACACCAAGCTGGTGGCAACGAACCACGCTCATTATTACTTGGGTATTGGTCATGTGCGCGTTAGCGAAACCAACCATTCTTGGTGAGCCACAGGTACGCGAACAATTGGGTCGTGATGTGATGGTGGTGGTCGATTTATCCGGCTCAATGGCGGAGCAAGATTTTACCTCTAAACAAGGCGATAAAATCTCTCGCTTAGATGCGACCAAAGAGGTGTTAGCCGACTTTGCAAAAACCAGAAAAGGAGACCGACTCGGTTTGATCTTGTTTGGTGATGCAGCGTTCGTACAAACGCCGTTTACCGCAGACCAAGAGGTATGGCTTGAACTGCTTAATCAAACCGACGTGGCGATGGCAGGGCAAAGTACGCACTTAGGCGATGCAATTGGCTTGGCGATCAAGGTGTTTGAACAGAGTGAAAAGCAAAGTGCTGCCGTTCAAGATTCAAACGTTGATACCAACGAAAAAGAGAAAGTCGTGATCGTATTAACAGACGGTAATGATACAGGAAGCTTTGTTGAACCGATTGATGCCGCCAAAGTGGCGAAGGCGAAAGGCGTTCGTATTCACGTGATCGCCATGGGTGACCCACAAACCGTTGGTGAAGTGGCTTTGGATATGGAAACCATCATACGAGTGGCTCAAGAGTCTGGTGGCGAAGCCTTTGAAGCGCTTAACCGCGACGAACTTACCAAAGCCTACGCTCAGATTGGTGAGCTAGAACCTCAGTTATATGAAAGTACCACTTATCGCCCTAAACAGGGGCTGCACCACTATTTGATGGCGATTGTTGTAGTGATGTATTTGACCGCATTCAGCTTAGCAACGATACGCCGAAGATCGCTGACCACTTCTTCGACTAAGAACTTGAAAGGAGAGAGTGATGCCTGATTCTCTCACGATACAACAGTTCTTTACCCAGTTTCATTTTATCCGACCTTTGTGGTTGTCAGCCTTTATTCCGATGTTCTTCCTGCTATGGGTTCGTTGGAGAGAAGAGACAAAACCAACGTGGAAAGACATTCTACCGGCACATTTACGTGATGCATTGACGATTGGCGAAACAGGCTGGCGTAAGCAGCTGCCATTGAAGCTATTGGTGGTGATTGTAACTATCGCCATCATCATCTGTTCTGGCCCAACATGGCAGCGTGAGGCTTCGCCTTTTGGTGAAGACAAAGCGTCGATGTTGGTTGTGCTTGATAATAGTGAATCCATGCTCGCTAAAGACTTACCACCGAGTCGCTTGGAACGCTCTAAACAGAAAATTAGAGACTTATTAGCAGCTCGCAAGGGCGGTAATACGGGCTTAGTGGTTTACGCAGGCAGCGCACACGTTGCAATGCCTGTGACTCAAGACAGCAAGGTATTCGAACCGTTTCTTGCGGCTATCACACCTGACATCATGCCGGTATCAGGTAAGTCAGCAGAAGAAGCTCTGCCACTCATAAATCAGCAATTGTCTGGTGAGCTAGGTTCGTCAGTGTTGTTGGTGTCGGATGGTGTAAACCCAAGTACCATCAGAGCGTTCGAGAGCTTCTTTAACGACAATGCGTATCAGTTGCTCATTCTAGCCGCAGGGAACAGTAATGTGGTGAGCGATAATCCTGTCGACCTAGATTCACTGCGTAACTTAGCGAGTAAGACGGGTGGACGACTGATCGAAGTGACCGTTGATGATTCGGATATCCAACAACTGAACAGAGCGGTTGAAAGAAACATGCAACTTAACGGTGAATCTTCTATGCCATGGAAAGACATGGGCTATGGCCTGCTTATTCCAATGGCGATCATCATGTTGTTGTGGTTCAGAAAAGGATGGTTGGTACAGTGGTGTGTCGTTGGTTTAGTGATTTCGGGCAGCATTTATTCACCAAGCACTTTGGCGAAAACAGTCAACTTAACTGCTGAGAAACCCGTTGTGGTGGAGTCGCTTACAGCTTGGGATAAGACCGCTCAATGGTGGTGGGATTTATGGTTAACGCCCGACCAACAAGGTCAACGTTTGTTGAATCAGAAGGAGTACCTTCAAGCAGCAAAACATTTTACTGACCCAATGCGAAAGGGCGCGGCTTATTACTATGCTCGTGATTTTAAGCTCGCTCACAGTGCGTTCTTGCAAACCAAAACTGACCTTGGTTTGTACAATGCAGCCAGTGCGTTAGCTAGGCAGCGTGAATACCTTGCGGCGCGAGACCTTTTGAAGTCACTAAGCGAGAAAGAGGATCTTTCACCTGAACTAAGAACGGATGTGGAAAATAACCTTGCTGTGCTTAGCGGGATTGTCGAAGAGGTAAACCGCACCAGTGAAAGCCAATCAGGCACAACTGATGGCCCTGAAGAGTCTTTAGAACTCGAAGACGATCAGCCACGAACGGGTGATGGCGCTGAAGAGGAAACGGTCGCAGAATTGATGCTTAAGGAAACACTTAACGCCAATGAGATTTTGGGCAGCCAAGAGCTTGCCGACAAGTGGTTGAAGCGAGTAGAAGCCGATCCTAAGTTCTTCTTGAAATCCAAATTCCAAATTCAGTTAAGAGATCCTGCGCCTTCTATCGAACAAGCGTCAAAACAGGAACAGGCATCAAAACAGGAGCAAACCCAATGAGTCGATATGATTTAGCTCTTGAAGCCATTCAATCAAAGAGAGTGCGATTCAGAGCCCATAAGTGGTTACTGTCGATGACTCTTATGTTGAGTTGGTTTTTTCCTGCGGTTGCTTCTGCTGCCGATATCTTCGATCTCCAAGAAAGTGGTGATGTGGAGCTTATCGCTTGGGTAGGGGAAAAACCAAAGTCAGGCGATAAGATAACGCAGACTAAAGTGAGCATTAATGAGCAGGTAATTCTAAATATTGAGGTGGCGACGCCGCGCTGGTTAACAGGAGGGACTCGAATCGGCAGTATCGAAATCCCTAACGTGATTGCTAAGCAACGTAACCAACTCGCAACTAACTACACGGAACGGGTCAATGGCACTACATGGTCGCGTCAACGATGGGAAGTGACACTTTATCCGATGACTTCTGGCGAGTTTGTCATTCCAACCGTGCCGGTTCGCGTCCAAGTTTCTGCACCTGATGGTTCTAACGTTGGCGGCACGCTTTACACGCAGCCAATTAAGTTTGAAGCTTCGTTACCTTCAGGTTTACTTGATAATGAATCGCCTTGGTTTTCTGCAACAGAAGTAGATACAGAGCAACAATGGCTACGCTCGAGTGAAAACTTAAAAGTAGGCGATGCCATTACTCGAACGGTAACCATCAAGGCCAAAGACAGTTTGTCTGTATTACTGCCGGATGTGTTGAACAATGAATCGACCCAGCAGTACCAAGCTTATCCGCAGCCTAATCGTTTAGATGATACTCAAGATCGTGGTAACTACCGTTCCAGTCGAATTGAGGAGACGGTTTATGTTATTCAGCAGGGCGGTGAATTTACGTTGCCAGAGTTTTCATTTCAGTGGTGGGACAGCAAGAATCAACGCCTTGAAACCGTGGTGATAAAAGGGAATGTGTTTGAAGCCAAACACACAGTCCAATCTTTCATCAAGGCTTACATGTCAGTGTTTATTAGCGTTGGTCTGGCACTGTTGTTCAGTGTGGCGTGCTTTGTTTCTGTTAAACGTTATTATGCGAACCGCCCAACACCAGGTTGGTTGGTACTACGTCGTTTACTTAAGCAAGGTAATTGGCCTGCATTAAGAACCTTTATCTATCGTCAATTGCGAAACGAAACCTCTCAGCTAGAGCTGGATAAAGCACAACTTGGTAAATTGAATGGACAAAAGCGTTGGCTAGAAGACAGTGAATCCCTCCAACAAGGGCGTGAAGACAAAAACGTATTTACTCGTTTGTGGAGAGGGTTACGTAACTTACCTAATGACAAATCAAACTCAAGCAATTCTCGTTCAATTTTTGACCGCTTGAAAATCCCTAAAGCCTTGCCAGACTTAAAAGATAGAACTAAGTAGCAAACTTTAGTCATTCGCATCGAACATAATCGGCAGGTTCTCTACTATGGGGAACCTGCTTCTTTAATATGGAACTGTATGAAAAGTACCGAACTAAATCTAATTCCTATATTTGTTGCTATCTATGAAGAGCAGAACTTATCTAGAGCTGCTAATCGCATGGATATAAGCCAACCAGCAGTGAGTAAAGCACTTGCAAGGTTGAGAGATATCTATGATGAGCCACTGTTTCATCGCACCACATCAGGCGTAGAGCCAACCACATTCGCGATTGATATCTATCCTGCAATGGCCGCTGCACTTAAAAATTTTACTTCTACTTTATCTGCATCAAGAGACTTCGATCCTAAAACGTCTGGCCGTGTGTTTTCCATTGCCTGCGTCTCGGCGGCGAGCTACGAAATGATGCCAAAAGTCATGCAGTTAATCAGCCAAGTTGCGCCAGGTATCGCGTTAGAGGTTCATCCTCTGTTTACCGAAGACTATGAGTCTGATTTAAGGCTTCAAAGACATGACGTGATTGTTGATATGACGCCTAAAGGAAGAACCATGCTTAAGCACGAGGTGATTTCTACAGAAGAGTTGGTCGTGGTGTGTAGTAGTGATCATCCTACGGTTGGCGATACCATCGATATGGAACAGTTCTTAGCGCTCGAACATGTGGTTGTATCAAGGTGGCATGCGCGCAAAAGCTTATTGAGCTCTGAGCACTACAGTGACCTTGAGAAACGTAGAATCGTGTATCGTGCAGCGGGCGTTGTAGAGATGCTGCCTGTTATCGAAGGCTCTGAGTACATCGGTGTAATGCCTATTTCATCGGTGCGTTGTTTTGCTGAAAAGTATTCGGTTAAAACACTGCCATTACCCTTCGAGTTGGAAGACCTCGATATGTGTATGATTTGGCATCCAAGCCGCACTAATGAACCAAGCCATAAGTGGTTACGAGCTAAGATCAAAGCGGCAGCAAAAGAGTTATCAAGTTAGCCTATACAAGGACATAGCCATGGAAAGCATTCGCGCGATTTTAAACGGAAAGAAAGCCAATATCCCGGAATTAAGGCAAGCCATCTTTGCGGTGAGGGACAATGATATTGACCTGCAAGTTAGAGTGACTTGGGAATCGTCGGATATGTTCCGTTTGGTAAGCGAGGCAATATGCGATGGTGTTAAGCGCCTGATTGTGGCGGGTGGCGATGGAACGGTGAATGAAGCCGTTAACGCGCTCAACCAGTTCCGTGTCAGTGAGAGACCACAATTGGCGATTATCCCGATGGGTACTGCGAATGATTTTGCTACCGCAACGGGAATACCTAATGATATTCAGGGGGCCTTTGAGTTAGCGCTGGAAGGCAAGGCGTTTGCGGTTGATAGCGTGCGTGCGAATGACCGCTACTTTATGAATGTCGCTGCGGCGGGTTTTGGTGCTGAAGTCACAGCTGAAACGCCAGTCGAGCTTAAAGATTTTCTTGGTGGTGGCGCGTATACGTTAACAGGTGTGGTGAAAGCACTCGGCTTTAAGCCTTACAGTGGCACGTTGACCATAGACAAAGGCAGCTTTACTGGGGAGATCCTGGTTGGTGCTTTTTGTAATGGTCGCTTAGCGGGTGGAGGACAAGAGTTAGCACCCAAAGCATTGATTGATGACGGCTTGATGGATCTTACTTTGGTCAAAACCTTTGTGGCTTCTGATTTGCCAAAAGTCATCGAAGAGCTCAAACATCCGGCGGACGATGGCAAGTACATTGTCCATACTCAAGCTCGTTGGTTAGAGATCGATTTTCCTCAGTCACTGCCCATTAACCTTGATGGTGAACCTTATCGTTCCAACCAAATACGTTTTGAAGTCATGCCATCCAGCATTTGTTTGGTGTTGCCAGAAAACAGTCCTTGTTTGGTGAAAAACCGGTAAACCACTTCGGTTGGGCAAACGGAGTGATCGACCGATAGGGTCATTCCCTCCGCTAAGATTTGTTATGCCTCTTTTTGCGTTTGCTCTGAATTAAGCAAGAAGTAAGATAACCAGTCATCAATTGGCAGAGGACGCGCAAAGAAATAGCCTTGAGCGTATTTACAACCGATCTGGCGCAGTGTCTTCACATGGCTCTGGGTTTCAAGGCCTTCTGCAATCACTGAAAAGTCGAGTATTTGTGCGAGCTTGAGAACCGCGCAAGTAATCTCATAATCTACTTTTGACGAGTTAATATCTTCAATAAAGCTTCGATCTAATTTTACGCAATCGGCGGAAAGATTCTTCAACACCGACAACGAAGAATAACCCGTTCCAAAATCATCGATAGCGATCTTGTAACCTTTAGAATGAAGTACCTCAATGGTTCTCGAACAGGTTTCAAAATCACGCATCATGTCTCTTTCGGTAATCTCAAGCAGCAATTGATGAGGTTGGCAATCCGTTTCATCCAATATCACTTGTAGCTGCTCGGCGAGGTCTGTCATATAGAACATTCTCGCTGAGAAATTGATTGAGAAGATCGCGCCTTGTAGGTCTATTCCCGTTCGTTGCCATTCAGTGATCAAGTTTGCCACTTTCTTAAACACCCATTTATCTATGTCGATAATGAGGTCACTTTTCTCCGCAACCTCAAGGAAATCAATCGGTGGCAGTAAGCCCAATTTAGGATGTCGCCAACGAATAAGTGCTTCGGCGCCAATAATGCCCTGTGAGTCTAAGTCGACCTTAGGTTGGAAGAACACTTCAAGCTCGTCGTTAGCAATCGCTTGATGAAGTCCGATGTTGGTTTCGATTAAGTCGTTCACTTCATGGGTCATTTTATCCGCGTAGACTTTGTATTGATCTCTACCATTACGTTTGGCGTGATACATGGCGGTATCCGCGTTGCGAATTAAGGTTTCACGATCCAAACCATGAGTAGGGTACTCACAAACACCAATACTCGCGGAGACGAAGATAGAATTATCATCGATGTAATACGGCTTTCTTAATGCTTGATTCAAGCGATCGGCAATCGGCTCACCTTCTTCTAAACCAATGTTGGAATACACCACCAAGAACTCGTCGCCACCCATTCGAGCAACAAAGCCTTTATCGCCGACTAGGCCACTCAAGATGTCAGAGACATTGACTAATAAGTTGTCTCCGGGCGCATGGCCTAAGGAGTCGTTAATGGTCTTAAATTCATCAATATCGAGATAAAACAGTAAAAAGGGCGCATTGTTCTCGCTCGAAAGCTTAATTTCTTTATCTAACTGTTTGGTGGCTAACAATCTATTCGCTAAGTTGGTCAACGGATCGTGGTGAGCAAGAAAGTCGAAGTTCTTCTTCTCTTCAGTGAGGTCGAGATAGGCCTCAGACAGCCTTGAAGCCATGTTGTTATAGGCTTTCTCTAAGTGAGACCATTCGTCACTTCTGCCCAAGTTGATCGGGTTTTTGAGGCTACCGGATTCTAAACGGTCGAAGCCATGTCTAAGTGCATTGAGTGGCTTTCGAATGTGGTGTCTAACAACGTGGCTAACCAGCAACATCGATAGCACGACGGCTGAAATGCTGATAACAATCGCATTGAGCCTTGATAGACCAATCTCTTGTTCAAGCTGGTCTGTCAGTTCTAAGGCTTGGTTTTGTACGCGTGATTCGGTTTGTTCTACCATCTCCAACAAGTCACTTTGGGCAACTAACAGTGATGCCATCACCAACCAACGCTGTTCCAGATTCGCTCTAATGCGTTTTAAAGCCGCGTTGTATCGTTTTACCGTTCGATGAATTTTTTTCTTCTCAGCAATCACCGCTGAGGTTTCGATATCGACGTTTTCTAAATGGAGCAAAAATATATCGAGTTCTTTCTCGACCTCAATAAGCAGGACTTTCTCCGTTTCTGGCGTGATACGGCTGTGAATGTCACCGACCATTTTACCCGAGGTGAGGAACGACTCTCGTAGCATGTTGATGAGATCTAATTCATTGTTATAACGGATGAAATTAGGTTGGTCTAAGTGCCTTAGCTTGCTGTCGGCGATAGCAAATTCGAGTTGATCAAGTTGCTCGGCTAATGCTGCGTCGATTTGATTAGTCTGCTTAAGAATTCGATTCAGTGCTAGCGAACTGCCCAGAAAGCGGTGGAAGTTATCGATAAAGGCATCGATCTTTTGCGAGAAACCTTCGTTGGTCGAGAGATCTCTCAGTCGTTGCAGTTGGAAATCAACATTGAACGCTTCTTCAGACAGCGTGGTTTCGCTAAACAGAAACGTTTGTTCCAGCAGCTTAACTCGAGAGGTGAGCGTAAACACTCGTCGGCTGATTTCAGAGTTAACAATCAAATCTGACACGTGTGTCGAGGTTTCCGTTTTGAGCGTCGACTCGACGTAATAGAGCGAGCGGATCACCATGATGACCGCAAGGCTCACAATCAAAAGCGAAACCAGATTCGAAATAATGAGCCGTTGGGTGATGTTTATCTGAGGTAGTTTCATTGTGGCTTCCAAATTTTCAGATACGCTTCACGGTAGCCATTTTTAGGGTCGTAGATGCCTTTGTCTGACTGGCTGATGAGTTCTTCAACATTATCAGGCGTGACGAGATGCACAGGGGCTGAGTAGCCACTTGGAGGCATTTGGTTAAATGCTCGGTTGAGTTCGTCGACAATTTGCCAACCTTGTAGATATAAGGGCTCAGGTACAGTCGCCAGTTGGAATTGACCGCTATTGATTCTTTTGTACGCGGCTTTGCTGCCATCGCCCGCTGAAATGTTTTGTGGTATTAACCGATACTCTTCGAGATTAGACTCCAAAGAAGGGATCGCGTAATCAATGTAGAGGTCGTTGATGGCTAAGATATGCGTTATTTTCTCGTCATATTTATCATCAAGGTTCTTCAATGTTGCAGGCATCTGTTCGGCAATTTTATCGAGTGGTAAGTAGTTCAGTTCAAGTACATCACAGGTACCGCAACGCTTGATGGTGTTGACCATCGCGTTGGCTTTGATCATCGCAATTTCATAGTTCGGGTCGGTAAACACTACGGTTTTTGCTCGCCCGTTTGAGTTTACAATCGCGAGTAGCGCGGCCACTTCCGCCACATCGAGAGGGTCGGTGGTGATGTTGGTGTATAAGCCGATTTCTGGGTTGCCACCGACCAGCTCAGTCGCGTGCCAGCCAATAACAACGATTCCGAGGTCTTCCGCTTGTTTCAAAATGGTTTTGTGTCGAACAGCATCAATGCCGCCAAGAACAATGGCATCGGGTTCAAAGCCAATCGCTTTTCGGATAGCTGCACCTTGGCGTACTTCTGAGCCTAAGCCATCAATGAACCTCAGATGCCAATTGATGTTTGAAATGGCCTCGGAGATACCTTTACCAACCCCGTAAACGCCACCGTTACGTAAATCAGACGCGACAAAAATAACGTTTTTTTCATGACGCACTGCAGGGCCTTGCATTGGGCCATCCCAAGTTCTCTGGTTGGAAACCGCTCGCATCACTTTTTCTTCAGCATATTGGAAGAAATCGTCTTCATGATTACCCGCAAAACTCTGAGAGTAGCAAGTAGTAGCGAGCAACAAACTCGCAAAATTTAATCTCTTATTCATATGGTTTATAAAACTCTTTAACTTATAATCGCTCTATATTAATAATATTGTTAATAAACATTCAAACATTTGGTAACAGTTATGCCGGGTCAACTTTATAAAAATATTTTACCAACCCTACTGACAGCGTGTTTTTGCCTCCCTTTGTACGTCAATGCTGACGGGGTAAGGTCGGAGGCTGATGTAAAGAAACTTGAAAAATTTCAAGAGACTGTAAGTGGCGAGCCAATTTCATTAGCTCCGATTTCGGTAGAAAAACCGGTAAGAATTGCGCTGATTTATCCAAGTGCAGATATTTCTGACTTTTGGACAAGAAATTACACCGCATTGAAGGAAAGGCTCATCGCTTTGGAACTGCCTTTTGAGATCAGTGAGTTTACCTCAAGGCAAATTGAGCACTCATTACAAACCCAATACACCGAGCAAGTCCTGAATTCTGAGACGCCTTATGACTTCGTCATTTTTGGTCCTTCTGAATTGGGTATCCAAGCAGGTAACATTCAAAAACTTTCCGCTTCAAAAGATTTCAAAACCTTTATTTGGGCGTTTCACACACCGAATGAGCAATGGAAACATCAACCAGACAGCTGGTTTGATTTCTCAAGCGCTATGGGGGCTGAGGTGCTTTGTGACCATGTGGTGAAAGAGCTGGGAAATGAAGTCGAGTTTTCAGCAAATCGAGGGATCCCGGGAATAACAGATACTCAACGTTCACAAGGTTTCATTGATTGTGTAGAGAAAAAAGGTGATTGGTTAACGGTGTATGAGCACTTCGGGCAATACCAGAAGATAGGTGGCGCCGATGGGATTCGTTTAGTGCTTGGTAACTTCCCTGAGGTGACCATGGTTCACAATGCCAATACTGCGATGACCATGGGAGCGGTGGATGCTTTAAACAAGGCTGACATGTTGTCTGAAATCTATGTAACGGGTTGGGGCGGTACTGCAAAAGAGATAGAAAAGATTCGTTCAGATGAATTAGACGCGACGCCTATGCGAATGAGTGATGACCTTGGTGTGGCAACGGCCGAAGCGATTAAGTTTCACTTGGAAAAGCGAGAGGCAGAAGTCCCGTTGGTTTACTTAGGTCGTATCACCGTTGTGCACAACAAGATGAATGACGATCAATTAAATCAGCTAACCAGAGAAGCGTTTCGTTACTCGGGCAAGAATTAGGTTCGATTCATTCTATCCGTTATCAATCAAAAAGAGCCGCTTATCTGTTTCGACCCAGTGAGTCAGAAATAGATAAACGGCTCTTTTATTGAGTGGGTTCCGGATTCGACATCTAGCTCACGAAACCGTAGAGATTGAGTCTACTCAGTGATCTCTTGTAGCACTTCTCCGATTGACCCGCTTGGTTGGGTGATTCCCAGTTTGTTCGAAAGCGTTGGCGCAATATCATATGGTGTCACTGCTCGCGATACCTTCTTGGCTTCAACATCGTAACCTGCAAAGATCACCGGCACGTGCGTGTCGTACTTCCACGGAGAGCCATGGGTAGAGGCAATTTGAAGGCCTTCCATGTCGTTAATGTAGCTGCGCGGTGCAAATACTACGTACACGTCGCCAGAACGAGCAGGGTGGTAGTTGTTTTTAATTAGCTGCATCACATGCGTATCCGGTACTCGGTTAGCCGCAATGTCACTACTTGATACAGCAAACGCAACACCTTTCACTTTTGCAATCTCATCAGCAATGGCTTCTTGTACCTTAGCTAGATCAAGCTTCTTCTCAGCGATCAGATCATGATTCAGATAGATATAAGGTTGTGCGTACAAGCGAATCGCGTCTTTGGTTAAACCAAATTCATCCTTCAACCGTTTCTCAACACCACTCGAGAGTAGTGTGTCTTTATTGAAGTATTGAGCTTGATTGAAGCCAAGCGCATTTGCCGCAGGTGAAGATTCAGGTACACCGTGGTCGGCAGACAGCACAATCAATGTGTTTTCTAGCCCGACTTGGTTATCCACGGTTTTGAAAAGCTTAGCGAGAGTTTTATCAAGTCGGATAAGGTTGTCTTCTGTTTCTAGGCTTTCAGGGCCGTAAAGGTGCACCACGTAGTCGTTTGAAGAGAAACTCACTGACAGATAATCAGTCACGTCGCCTTGACCAAGCTTCTCTTGCATCAACAAGGTGCTAGCGAAGTTTTCCGTGATCTCGTCACCAGCAGGGCTCACGGTTAGGGTGGTGCTGTAGTATTTGTAGCTTGCCGGGCCATAAGGATGAGGGAAGGTGCGTTGGAAGTCACCGAGTTTCACTTTGTGTTCGGTATCGTGTTCTTGCAACGTGTACTTATCACGCGGTAATGAGAGCTCCCATTTCTGTTTGGAATACTGAGCAGCAATCGCTTTCTCGTTCCAGCGCGATACCCAATCTGGATACTCGTCGTAGTAATAGTTACTGGTGACAAACTCAGATTGTGCTTTGGAGAACCAGAAGGCTTTACCGCTGTGTCCTGCCAATGAAATTGCGCCACGGTCTTTCACTGAAACACCGAACACTTTTGATTTTCCACTATTGGAAATCGTCAGTTCGTCACCAAACGTGGTGGAGAGTATTGGCTCTGGAGAGCGGCCATCGCCTTGTGCTGTCTTCTGCGTTGGGTCGATCTCTGTTGCTTTATCGACACCTGCACCAGAGGTCAGCATTTGGTAGTTACCGTCTTCTACGTTATACACCAAACGTTCTTCGCTACGGTCATACCAAACATTACCTACCATGCCGTGTACGCTTGGTGGAGCACCTGTTGCAAGCGACACATGGCCCACGATTGTTTCCGTGTTGCCATGTTGGTAGTTTGCGTTGGTGTAGTAGGTACCATCATCCATTAAGTACCGGAAACCGCCTTCACCGAAGTTGTGCTTATATCGTTCGATTAGATCTGCGCGCAGGCCATCTACCGTGATTTGAAGGACTAGATTTGGCTTTTCCTCAGCTGAAGCTGGGAGAGCGCAGAGTAACGCGAGGGTTAGTCCTGAAAGCTTGGTGTATTGCATAGAGTTTCCTTATTCACTGTTGCCGCTGAGTTCTAATGTTTGGCCAGATTTCTAACGTGTATGCAGTGCGAATCGTATTTTTAGTATTGTTGGTGACGATTAGTGAACCATAACCTTCGGCATCTTTAGTTAGTTCGCTTCGTTAGCTAGTTCACATCCTTAACTAAACGCAGCCCCATATCTGACATAGTGATCGATTGGCTTGCGAAGTCACGACGGTAACTTTCAGATTCATTTTCGTCATAAGCAAAGCTGCCACCGCGAACCGATTTGTGTGATAAACCAACGTCGCTGTGTTTTGCGTTGTTAGGGTTGTCTGTTGGACCGAATCGGTAGAAGGTGTCATCGAAGGCATCGATAACAAACTCGCCCACGTTTCCTGTCATGTCATATAAGCCTAGTTCATTTGGTTTCTTTAGCCCGACTGGATGTGCGCTATTTTTAGAATTTGCTGAGTACCACGCAACATCATCTAAGTTATTGGAACCACTGTAAGTATAGCCTTTACTTTTGTTGCCACCTTTGGCTGCAAATTCCCATTCAGCTTCAGTTGGTAGACGGTATTCTTCGCCTGTAAGTTCGTTCAATTGCTCGACGAAGTAGTTCGCTTGTTGCCAGCTAAGGTTATTGACTGGAACTTGTGGGTTTTGGAAATAACTGAGAGATGAACCCATTACCGATTCGAACAATTCTTGAGTCACCTCAAACTTCGCAATATAGAAACTATCTACAGTTACATTACGTGCAGGACGCTCTGCTTTGGTCGCTTCTGGATCGTTCGACCCCATGGTGAATGTGCCGCCTTCAACCAACACCATCTCTTGGTCAATTTGTTGGGCGATGGGGTGTGTAGGCACGCTTGCACAGCCACTCAGAAGAATAGTCATGGTGACGCTGCTAATTGTTGCTAACTGTTTGTAATTAAGAAATTTCATCACGTGCCTCAGATGTTCGAAATAGGGTCTAATTCTAACGTTTAAGGTCATTCCTATTGGTTATAAAGGGTATAACATGTCACCTGATCGAATAGGAATTATGATGGGTCCAGAATACTAAAATAGGTAGGTAAATCATGCATATTACTCAAGGTCCCCAATATAACGGTAAAGCGTCTAAGCGCTTGCATGTCATGGCTAAGCCGATTGGCGCAGCGTGCAACATTGACTGTAAATATTGTTACTACCTAAGTAAGCAAGATTTGTTGGAGTACAAGAAAGGCAGCTCTCCAAGAATGGATGATGAGACGTTAGAAACCTACATCCGACAATACATCGAAGGTCAAAACACACCAGAAATCATCTTCTCATGGCAGGGCGGTGAACCGACCATGCTGGGGTTAGCGTATTTCGAACGTGTGGTTGAGCTACAGAAAAAGTATCAACCTGAGGGTGTATTGATTTCAAACGACCTACAAACTAACGGCACACTGCTCAATGACGATTGGGGTCGTTTCTTAGCAAAGAATAACTTCCTGATTGGTTTGAGTATTGATGGCCCTGAAATGCTGCACAATGCGTATCGTGTTAACAGAGCCGGGCGTGGCACCTTCAAACAAGTAATGGCGGCTGTTGAGTTGCTGCACAAACATCAAGTGAAATTCGCTACCCTGACTTGCGTGAACAACCTCACCAGCCAAAATGCATTAGAAGTGTATCGTTTCCTTCGCGATGTGGTGAAGTCTCCACAAATGCAGTTTATTCCTATCGTTGAGCAGAAAACCTTTAGAACCGTTGCGCCACAAACGTCTCAAGTGAGTGAGCAACTTAAGCAAGGTGACAAGCGTTTGATCCCTGGCCATAAAGATTCGATCATGGAATCTTGGTGTGTGTCTGATTTGGCTTGGGGTAACTTCCTGATTGCTGTGTTTGACGAGTGGGCAAAGAATGACATCGGTAAAGTGTTCGTTCAGTATTTTGAAGCGAGTTTAGAAACGTGGATTGGTCGTCCGAACCCGCTTTGCACCTTGAATGAGATTTGCGGTAAAGGCTTAGCGATGGAGCCAAACGGCGACGTGTTTTCTTGTGACCACTACGTTTACCCTGAATATAAAATTGGGAACATCCACCACGAGAAGCTTGATGACCTCGCATACAGCGCACCACAACAGAAATTTGGTTTCGCTAAATCACGCACGCTGACCAGTCAATGTCAGCAGTGTGACTACAAGTTTGCGTGTCATGGCGAGTGTCCTAAGAACCGTTTTATCAAAACTCGTGCTGGTGAGCCGGGTCTGAACTATTTGTGTGCAGGTTGGCACAAATTCTTTTCCCACGTTGATAAGTCTATGGCTTATGTTGCACGTGCAATGGGGCACCCTGTGGCTCATGGCAAATTCAGTGACTCAGTATTGATGGCGCATCGTGCAAAACGGACGCAACAAGCTACGTTCGAGACCAAGTTCTAACTCAGTGTCTAGGTTTATAGAGCCTAACGAATTTTAATTAAATACGTGTCTAAGGACAGGCTAAGTTCTCCAGTTTAAGGTAATACTATGATGAAGAAGAGTTTAGCGACGGCTGTTGCTTTATTGGTTTCAACGTCCGCATTGATTTCAACGTCTGCGATGGCTGCGAATAGCGTTCAACAAACGGTTGACGCGCCGGCACAAAATATCAATCAAGTGCTTGAAATGACGGACACTCAAACCCGTATTCAGCAGTTGTCTTACATGGCACAAGATCAGAACCAATCTGTTGAAAATCGTACTGGTGCACTGCAAGAGCTTGCTTCATACCCAAGCCAAAATGCGCTGGTGGCGGTGGCAAGAGGCTTAAAAGATCAAAACCCTGAAGTGCGTGAAGCGGCGGTTATCGGTTCTGAACCTTACCAACTTGAACATCGCTGGGCGTTAGTTTCACCTCTGCTAAAAGACAGCGATACCATGGTTCGCCACACGGCAACGTCAAACCTAGTCCGTGACTTCAATGCATTGGATGACGAGCAGAAAGCACAAATTGAACCACCAGTCACAGAGCTTATTAGCTTCTTGGAAACGCAAGAATCTGAAAAGTACCAATTACTGTTTGCTGATGTGCTTCGATGGCACAACGATTGGGATAAGGCGGAAACGGTTTATCTAGAGCTGATCAATACGCATCCAAAAGAAGCGCAAGTTTGGTTGAGCTACGCAGATAATTTTCGAGCTCAGAACAAAGATAAGCAAGCAGTCGAAGTATTAGATCGTGGTTTGGAGAGCGTGCCAAACAACGCCGCGCTGCATTATTCGAAATCGTTGACTCTGGTTCGCCTTGAAGACAAAACTGCGGCAGCCAAAGAGATTGAAGTGGCTGCGAAGCTAGCGAAAGATAACAGCTACTACTGGTACCTAAATGGGGTATTACAAGAAGAGTTGGATATCGACAAGTCGACTAAATCGTTCGAGAAAGCATATTTGATCTCTGGTTCTCCAGAGCAGTTATATGCGGTATGCGATATCTATGTGCGCTACGGCAATCAAAAGACCGATGATTGCTTGGGTGAGCTAGGTAAAGTGGCTCCTGACTATGTTATTGATCAGTTGAAAGAGAAACGAGTAGCGCCAAGCTCATAATATCCTAATGAGTAAATAGCGAAGCTTATAATGAAAAGCCAGTCGACACGTTCGACTGGCTTTTTCGCATCCATGAACTGCTTAGATAAGGTTCAAGCAACTAAAGACCAAATAAGGGCAAGCCTGTTACTTGCCCATTTCGTTTTATTATTCACCCATAGAGCTTGATGCACGGCGTCTGTCGGTCGCGCCATAGATCTTGCCATCTTTGACTTCAATGGCATTCAAGCCACTAACGACTGGAATGACATGCACCGGATAACCGAGCTGCATGAACTCTGGTACTAGCATTTCAGCGTAGGTTTTCTTTTCGACGAGTAAACCCGTTGGGTCATAAGGTTTGGTGCGATCAATCTTGGTGCCGTATTGGATGTTTGGAAGGTCAATGGCTTCTTGCGCAGACAGATCCCAATCTAGAACTCCTACCACGGCTTTCAACACGTAACCCGGAATTTGCGAACTGCCTGGTGAGCCGACAACTAAACGCAGGTCGTCTTTTTTATCCATAACCATTAACGGTGTGATGGCGGAACGAGGTCGCTTACCTGCTTCGATGGCATTTTGAGTCGGTTTACCGTTTATAGTGGGTTTGGTGGAGAAGTTCGCCATTTGAGCGTTAAGAATTACACCATCGACCATTACTCCTGAACCCATACCTGTGCCGACGGTGCTAGTCATAGCAATGGCATTACCGTCTTTGTCGATAATGGATATGTGCCCGGTATCTTGGCTCTCAAACCCTTGATACTGAGCGTAATCAGTATCGGATAGCTTGCCTGCTTCCGGGTTTGTTTTCGCAATGCCACTTTCAGGGATCAGTTTGCGTCGTTCATCGATGTAGGATTTGTCGAGCAGGGCATTCACAGGGGCTTCAACGTAATCAGGATCGCCCGCATAAGCGATTCGATCGGCTTTTGCGATTCGCATTGCTTCCGTCATTAAGCGCCAAGGTTCCACATCGGTTTTGGACATGTCTGCCAAGTCGTAGGCCTCTAGCATTTCAAGACTTTGAGCAACCATCACGCCACCAGAGGCAGGGTAGCCAAACGAGACAATTTTATTGCCTCGATAGTCGCTTTCGATAACCTCGCGTTGTTTGACTTGGTACTGTTTAAAATCTTCGATAGAGAGCTTAGCGTGGTCTGAGTCGATACGGCTGTTGACCGTTTCAACGATGTGCTTACCAAACTCGCCACCATAAAGGTACTTATCGCCTTGTTGAGCAATATTGGTCAGTGTGTTGGCAAGCTCTGAATTGGTCATCAAAGTGCCTGTTGGTTTAATCTCGCCGTTATTCCAATAGAGTGCTTTGATTTCTGGATCTTCAATCAATCGTTCTTGCTCACGAACCACGATGTCATAGGTGTAGCTGTTCATTGCATAACCTTTACTGGCAAGCTCAATGGCAGGCTGAACAAGCTCTGACCATGGCAGTTTTCCGTATTCTTGATGAGTGCTATAGAGCAAACGGAGCGTGCCGGGAACTGCGACAGATCTTGGTCCTAAAATCTCATTTCGACTGAGTGCTTTTCCACCTTCCATGAACATATCTGGAGTCGCACTTGAGGGCGCTTCATCACGTCCATCGAGAGCAAGAAATTGGTCTTTGTCTTTTTGATAAAACAGCGCAAAAGTACCGCCACCGATCCCTGTCATATCTGGTTCTACCACCGACATGGTCATCTGCATCGCCACCATTGCGTCGACTGCATTACCGCCTTTTTTGAGTATCGAGTACCCAGTGCTGCTTACGTATGGATTCGTTGTACTTACCATAAACTCTTCGCCAGTTTCGTCTGGCGTAATTGGAAAAGGATTTGGCTCAGCCGCGAAACCGACCGCTGAAACCAAACTTAAAGATAAAGTAGCTATTCGCATGCGTTCTCCGTTTAAGGTATCTGTTATTCGCTTTTAGGTTGACCAATTTAAGGTAGTGAAGTTCGTGACTTTACAGCCTTCTTACACAATGCTGACGGCTCTGACATTAGTGACTAAATCACCTAAATGCTTCTGAATTAAAGGATAGTTAAGATCAATGTTATGGCTTGTTAAGCATGACAATTCAAAGACATAAAAAAGCCCAGACTGTTTGATTAGCTTGGGCTTTTATTTCTATTGACGATGATTTTTACTCATGATTAGAAAACGAAACTCAACATGATTGTGTAAAGGACGGCATCTTTGTCATCAAAGCCAGTGAGCGCGTTAAAATCTTCGACAAACGCACCGTTTGACTTGCGAGCTTCGAAGTATTGCACTTCACCATTGATAGACACGTTTGGTAACACATCGTAATCCACACCAATTAGGTAGCTGTTTCCTGTTAGGTGTTCGTGAGAATCAAACTCTGCTCCGTAAACGACGTATGGAGTGAATAAATCTAGTCTATAGCCCAAACTCGCGTACATCGAGGACGAGAAGTCACTGATCTGTCCTTCACTTGCAAGCACCGCTTGACCTAATTCATACTCAGCACCTAACGACCAAAGTTGAATGTGTTGGTTGTCTGCTGTTGGGAGGGTACCAACGTTTTTAATCTTTACTGTTTGGTCAAAATTTGAATCTAGGAAAGATAAATTCCAACGATAATTTTCACCACTCAATTGAAGGTTGGCACCGAACATTCGATTGGTTTCAAATTCCAGCTCAGTACTCGAATTAAAGTCGACTTCGTTTTTGTCTTTTATACCGAAGAAGGGGGAGAGTAATAGCGTTGCTTCGTCACTGACATCATGAGTCCAACTCACTTTAATACCATTGAACGCAGTAATGCCTAAGACGGAATTGTATACCTCTGTCGGTGGCCTTGCTGTCATATAGGCTTGGCCCACATAGTAGTACTCAGAGGCAAGGAATAATGGTAGTCGTAATCGACCAACGCTGACATCAAAGTCATTAAATTCATAACCTAAGTAAGCCCACTCTAGCTGAGGCTCACTCCAATCATATTGGGGTGGCTTGACAACTTGCACGGAAGCTTTGAATGAATTGTAGAAGTAATCGAGTTGAACACCAAATGTGGTATCACAGTCGTAACAGCTCTCATCAGTAAAACCGCGGTTGATGATTAATGGATTATCGTTATCCGATGTTGCCCAAGACGTTGAGCCAAAGCCACTCAAGGATAAATTATCGGTAAGTTCGATATTCGCAAAAGCCGGAGAGGCCATTGAGGCACATAACACTGACGTAATTATTCTTTTCATATTATTTCTCCGAACTTATAACGTAGAGAACGTTGGCATTTTGAGGAACCGAAGAGAGTGGGGAGTAACCAATACGGTTTGGTTTGTCATCAAGCCAGTCCACTAAGCTGTCGGTTGATGCCGTTTTGATTTCTCTTGGATAACGCGCTTTGCCTGAAAAAGATAACCCAGCCCAATGTGCATTCATTTGAGCAGCATTTTTTCCAAGTAAAAGCTGATAAAATTGTTCTCTCTCGGCGCTGTTCTCAGGCCAGTCTGATAGTTCTACACGTTTGCCATTGAGGCGCTTGGTTTTTCCTCGGTATAGCTTTCTCGCTTTGTTTACCGATATCTCTTCAAACCCAGAGTCTAAAGAGAATATGGCGTAATCTTCTGCGGCATGAGCGGGGCTGAGAAGGAGTAAGCTTCCCAACAACGCTATCACTGCGGGTAGCAGCGCTCTGCACGAGAGTGTTTTAATTGTTTTGATCCAATCCATTGGTTTCTCCTAACAAGTCGCACTTTCTATTTGGTGGAACAGTTTTTCTTTTCTTACGGGCTTCGCTACGTACCCATCCATTCCGGAATCAAAGCACTTTTGAATATCATCATCGATAACACTGGCGGTTAACGCGATAATAGGAGTTTTGCTTAAGCCTTGGTTTTTCTCGTGTTCTCGAATCTCCTTAGTTGCGGTGAAACCGTCCATAACAGGCATCATGCAATCCATCAAAATAATGTCGAAGCTACTGTCGTTCTGGTACATATCAACGGCAATTTGTCCGTTGTCTGCTATTTCAAAGGCGTAGCCGGCCTTCTTCAGCATGATAGAAGCTACTTTTTGATTGACGCGGTTGTCTTCGACTAGCAAGATTCTCTCTGATTTGCTCGGAATTGCGTTTTGTTCCGCTTCTTCAGGCAAAGTACGTTTGGTCGCAGCCCCGTTGATAATCGGAGTGACAGTTGCAGGTTGTTTCTTCGGTTGAGCTTTATAGGAAGCTGGTAGTGGCATAGCTTCTACCGCGGTGAGCACTTTCTCTTTAAGCATTTCGAACTTGAATGGTTTTGGTACATAGTCATCCATACCAACGTCGAAACACTTCTGAATATCGTCATCGATGACACTGGCGGTCAATGCAATGATAGGGATGCGTCGCGTCGCTTCCGTTTCTTTTTCAATTCTTCGGATGTTGCTTGTTGCATCAAAGCCATCCATAACCGGCATCATGCAGTCCATGAGTATCGCCGCGTAATGAGGATTAGCGGTGAACATGTCCACAGCTTCTTGACCATTATTAGCGAACTCGAATTCAAAACCACTCTTTCCTACATGAAGCCCCGCAATCTTTTGGTTGATCTTGTTGTCTTCAACGATAAGGATTTTATGTTGGATCTCAACTTGTGGCTGGCTTGCCTCTGTTAGTTCCGCCAAACCTCGTGTATCACAAAGCTCAATAGCTTTAATTAAACGCAAGCCGAGTAGGGGCTGTGCGACTTGTGCTGTAACGCTATCACCAAGATCCGCTGGCTCACTTAAAAAGGAACGTATCAAACAGATTGTGATGCCGTTTTGGTGCAGCTTAGCTAAGTTATCTGCGTGGGTGTTAGCTAGGAATGCGTCATCTTCGGCGAAAACGACAGTGATAGGTTTAGTGTGTTTTTGAGTGGAGAGCTGCTCTGTAATTGCCGTTATATCATTCGTTTTATCGGTAACCTTCAAACCATAAAGGTTAAGGTCGGACTCGATTCGCTCGGAGAACATGTTTTCGTTACTCAGTACATAAATATCAGCTGTTGCTGAACTTGGTTTTGGCAGTATCAAGTCAACAGGCAATTCCAAGTCGAAGTAGAAACAACTCCCTTCACCTTTGACGGAGTCGAGTTGAATTTGGCCTCCCATCAGTTCAACTAACTGTGTACTGATGGCTAGACCAAGACCAGTACCACCAAATTGACGTGTGGTTGAATCGTCTTCTTGAGCGAAGGGTTCAAATATCTGTTTTTGTTGCTTTGAATCGATACCAATACCCGAGTCTCGTACAGCAAATCGAATGGTGGCATTGTTATCTGCTTTGTTGAGCGTTTGAATTGATAATGTGACGCCACCTTCAGCCGTAAACTTCACCGCATTCGACATAAAGTTCATCAAGATCTGTCTTAAACGGTGATCGTCTATCATCACGCGTGCTGGTGTATCTGGGCTGATATCAACGTTAATCGATATTCTTTGTTCTTTCGCTTTTGGTGCCACAATAGAGGCGATGTCGTATATCGACTCTCTAATCGATGCAGAGTGCGGACTGATTAATAGCATGCCAGACTCAATCTTAGAGAAGTCTAAGATATCGTTGATTAAGCTAAGTAGCAGTTGGGATGAAGTTTCGATCGTATCAACATAGTCACGTTGTGTCGGTGTAAGCGGCGTATCTGCGAGGATTTCCGAAATACCAATAACACCATTGAGCGGGGTGCGAATTTCATGAGACATGTTGGCCAAGAAGCTACTTTTTGCTTTGCTGGCTTGTATTGCGTGGTCTTTCGCGAGTTCGGCATCCTCTTTGGCTCTCTCTGCGTCTTCTTTTGCTACCGTCAATCTCTCTTTCGCGAGCTCTCGTTCGATGGTCAATCGTTCAACTTGCTGAGCAAACAGACTGAGTTCATCTTTACCTTGGATTAATTTATCTAGAGAAGGGCGCGTGTCATCATTTTCGCTTTTTAAGAAAGCTAACACCAAATTAAGGTTGTTAGTGACTTGTCTCGCCAAGCTAAGAGTTAAACCCATAACAATCGCTGCCAGCAAAGCGACGATTGAAATAAACAGGGTTCGTTGTATTTGTGCGTCATAGATGGCTTGCTCAACTTCTTGTTGGAACTCTTGCTTGATTACGCCGCCAAGGCTTTGTAATAAGTTGAGCCGTGCGCTCATCGCTTCTAAGCCGACAGACACTTCTTGTGGCGTCAGTTGGCTGATTGTATTTAGGTCGAGTAGCGCGCTTCTTATCTCTTGGCTTTGAGCAAACACATCATTTCGAAACACTTCAACCATCAAAGAAACTTGATGTTCGTTGGCGTTCAATGAAACAAAGCGCTCTAAGAACAATTGCTGTCTTTCACTCAAGGTTTTGATCTGTTCGGCGAGTTCTGGGTCGTACTCTTGGCTGATTTGGAAGATCTCAATCAGTGAACTACCAAGCTTGAACTCTTCGTTCGACCAAAACATCAACCACTCAAGTTGTTGAAGGGCAGTGAGGTGCTGTTGAATTTCACGTTTAGTGTTTTCAAAAGGGACTTTCTCTACTTCAAGTAACAGTTGCTTGTATAAATCGCTCTGCCATTCGAGGGCATCCAATTTATCGTAAGTGTCAGTCGCTTGCATCGTCGATAAGGTCGCTTCGCTGAAATCGGCAACAAGTTGATTCATTTCATCAGATGCGTCTAAAAAAATGATGGGAGACAGGTTTTTAAGTTCTGCCTTTACTTGGTTGCTTTGAGTAGCAAACTCTTCAGGGCTAGAGGCTAAGGTACTTCTGTACAAAATAGAAATATCTTGAAGATAGACAGATAACTGATTGGTTCGTTCAAAATCGGTTAACTGAGTCGTTAATATATAAGCCTGTCTACCTGCTAGGAAGAGTAATAATGAAATGGGAAGTAGAACTAAGCCAAAGAGTTTATGTTTGACTGAAAGGTTATTCCAGACCGTAATCGCCATATAAGGATCCATCCAACTGTCGTTATATAAAAACAGTAGAATAAAAATGCCGATATGGAAACTTTGAAACGGTAAATTTTACGCAAGTGTGGGAGGGGTATAAGTTCTTGTGATTCCAGAGCTTATTTTGAAATGCGTTCTTTTATTAGTAATTTATAGCGTTTGGCAGTTTGTTTAATTTTATGCTTATTGATGAATTACTTAAAAAGCTTATTAATGAGGACGATTGCTATCGAGGCTTAATTCGAAAAGAAGTTGCTCTAATACGGTTTTTGCAGAGGGTTCTAATGTCCAAATACCGAGCATTCTATTAAGTGCGGCGCGATACACTCTGTTTTTGAGTAGGAAGGCGAGTGTGCTCGTATCATTGCTGAATACGTGCATTTGTACGACGGTGAGCTCTGCTTTGTTCTCAATGTCTATTTTCTGAAGATTGCAAGCGGGTAGGAAGGCAGACTCATACCAAACCTCAACGATCTCTCGAAGCTCCATCTCTTCTTCAGGTACATCGCACTCCTGAAGTTGGTGGTTTTCAGGGATTGCGGATAAGTAAGCTACATCAAGCTTGTCTGCAACGAATGTGTACATATTCTTCCTTGTTACCTGTGGTATTGGGGCGAATCATCCCTCTCGCTTATGAATTTGTCAATTATATCCATTTCCCTAAATAGCGAATTGTGATTAAGCGTTGAGGTTTTAGCTTAAGCTGTTTAAGTATTTGTCTGTTAAGCCAAAATATTTCAAATTCCCATCCGGCTCTAACACTAAACTCATGTTTGATGTTGCGATCAAACCAGGGTCGTTAGTCGAAAAAATCACGGTCTTATTCAACAATTTATCGGAGAACAGGCGATTAAAGTATTGAGCGTTTTCTTGCTCTGCACCGTTGAACGGTTCATCAATGATAATCAGAGATTGCTCACAGTTACCTAGGCCAAGCGCCAGCCGCAACTTTTGTTGAATTCCATTCGGAAGACTTTTGCATTTGTCGACACTTAACTGAGTAGCCAAGCCTTCCGGAAGCCATTCATCTAACTCGAAGAAGCTCACCATCTCTTGCATCTTGTCTGTTGGAATCAGCCCGTTATGTAGAATGAAGTTGGTCTCGAGTGAGCCTTCAAAAATATGCAAATTAAAAGGGATGTAGTTAATCGAGGTACGATAACGGTAGCTATTGAACTGTTTAATGTTGTAACCATCGACAGAAACTGCGCCTTGATAGCGGTCTTCTAACCCAGCAATGATTGAAATTAAGGTGGTTTTTCCGCAGCCTGTTGGGCCACAAATGACCACTTTTGCACTGGGTGGGATTTTGAACCCCAAGTTAGTTAAACCCGTCGCGGCTCCTGCGTATCGGTGACTGACTCCGCTGCCTACAATGCTGCCTTGGAACAGGCGAATAGGCGGGCTTTTCTCTAAGGTTAATTTGTCGTCATTCATCGACATTAAGTTATTGATCTGTGCTGATGAAGCCTTAATCGACTGGAATTTAGAAATTGAGTTGTAGATACCCATGATCGGACCTAACGCCTTCCAAACCAATATCACTGTCGCGAGCATCGCACCAGCATCAGAAGTCCCTTCCATTACTCCGATTACTGCGGTCACGATACTTGCAGTACCAATCACCTGGATCAAACTGCCGCCAGCAGCCTGAATCTTACTGTTAGTCACGGCAACGTTCTCGGCATCACTGGTGCTTTGCATATGTGAAGCACTGAAACGAGATTGAACGACACGAAGTAAAGGAAGGCCTTGGATAGTTTTGATACCACGAAGGATTTCATTCCATTGATACGAGACCATCGCATTGGCGCGCGAGCTTTTGGATGTGGCTTGCGAGTAGATATAGCGAGAATACACACAGAACACCAACATCAAGATTAAGCCACCCATCACTACAAGCGCTGCCGTACCCGACATAAGGGCAATGGCGATGATAAATACAATTACAAACGGCATATCAAAATAGCTAAGCGTTGATTCTGCGGTCACTAAGCGTCGGAAGGTGTCGATATCTTTCAAACGAGCCAACTGAGACGAAACCCCAGCGGTTGATGTCATCGCGTAGGGCAGCCATAGAAGTTTCGATATTACGGCTTGTGAGATGTGCACCGCGAGATCTTTACCGGAGGTCGCAATAATGTTGACGCGCATTTTCTTAAAAAAGTATTCAGAGAAGCCAACAATGATGGCAAATAAAGTTAGCCAATAGAGTGTTGCTTGAGAACTCGAAGTTAGCGCGAAGTTATACACACTCATAATAAAGAAGGGCTGTAACGCGCCCAGTATACTGATGACGAAGCTCAGTATGATCAAGCTTTTAAGTTCGTTGTTATAACGATAGAAAGCGTATTTTATCCAATTGCTTCTGTCTTGCGATTCCGGCGGTGGTTCGCGGAATAGACGAGAATATTCGCTAATCGAAATCAGCAAACAGGGCTTTTTACACATTGGGTATTCAATGGTGTTGTTGTTCGTGTAATCAAACAGGAGCAACTTTCCATCCTTAGTACCTAAGAAAATGGCGCTAAGGTTCTCTATCTCAATAAAGCATGGGTGAGGGTACTGATCGATATTCTCGAGAGTTTTTAGCTTGGTCACATCACAACGGTATCCAAGACGCTCTATAGTCGCAGTAAAACTGTTGCTGTCTTTTTGTTTAGGAATAAAAGCGTCACTGAGAATAGACGGTGTGCCTTCCCATTCCAGTGCTATCAGGGTGTAAGCTAAGCCACGAATCAGCGGTGACTGACTGTAGCGTTCATCATAACCACTTGCTTCAAAGTCCAACACCCGCTGCGGAACATTGTTGAAGTCAACTAGGATGCTCATTGATCACCTCCGGTAAGTTTTACGCGTTTGAGGCGGTGGTTTAGTTTGTCCATCTTATTACTGGCGATGATTAGGATTTTGTCATTGGCACGATAGGCGGTACTGGTCAGCACCACTCGTGCAAATTCCTCATCATAGACACAATCGATATCATCAAATATCAATACACGCTTACTGGCGAGCAGGGCGCGAACCAATAATAAGGCGTAACCTACTTGGCGTGAGAATGGGTTACGCATGTGACCTTTGAGTTCGGTATAGAAACCTGCAGGCAACCCATCAATTTGAGCCTTGATTTTCATGGTTTCACATAAGGCGAAAGCCGTATTGTTCAAGCTTGGGCGGAAACAGGTGAGGTTATCGATAATCGTCCCTTCTACGAACGAGCTGGTCTTATCAACCATCAGTACACTGTTACGCCAAACGTTATAGTTAACATCATCGAGAGGCGTGTCATTAATCATTATATCCAGTTTGTTATCGCTGTTCTGCCGCGTAATACAGTTGGCGAGATGGGTCTTGCCTGTGCCACTTTTACCGGTCAGTAAATAAGCTTGTCCGAGTTCGAATTCAATACGCTGCTTTTCAGAATATTTAACAGAAATACGTTCTACTTCCGTTGTCTCATGTTGATGTTCAACAGACGCTGCCAGTTCAAGCAGTTCCGCGATACGTTGGATATGGAGCTTATTTAATTCCCAGCGGCTCGCAGTACGCATTACTTGTTGGTAAGGCGCGAAGTAACGGTTGGTCAGCATAATGATCGCTGCCATGATGCCTTGGCTTGATTCCATGTTGATAACAGCGGTTGCTAGTACTACAACAACGCAAGCAATTGAAAGCTGTTGGATGAGCGCCAAGATCAAGCCGAAGTTCGATTCAATCTGTTCGTATTTGATGTTTTCAACTTCACGTTCCTCGACCATTTGTGTCATCAGGCTTTCAACGCGGTATTCCATGTTTCGCGCTTTGATATCCAGCGGGCTAGAAATGATCTCGATGATTTTAGAAGTCGTTAAGCCTTCTATGTCTGACTTATTTTGTAGGCTGCCAATCTTTTGTTTAGAAAGGCTCCAAGCGAAAATAGCTAAAATGAGCGAGGCAATCAGAAGCGTCACGCCAGCCCATATGTTGATGAGGCCAATAATAAGGATGGTTATTACGCTGACGGCAAGGTTGATCAGCGCTCGAACCGACTCGCCACCAAAGAAGGTTTTCAGCTCAGGAATGGTTGAGATCCGTTCTAGGTATTCCCCCGGTTCTAAACGGCGGAATTTGGAGATCTCAGCCAAACAGATGGATTGGAAGACCTTGTTGGTTAAGTTGGTCTCAAACTGCCTCATGATGACGGAAGATATCTTTTCCTCCTGATTTTTTAAGTGATAGTCGAGGAAGATGGAAATCAAGATAATCGCGAATAATAAGAACAGAGTATCCTGTGCTTGGTTGGGTAATACTCGGTCGAAAATGATCAGAATAGAGAAGGGCAGTACCAAGCCAAATAGAGTGGAAATTATCGTAGAGAAAGTCAGATAACACTTATCTGCCATATTGATTTTTTGAGAAAACTGCTCAGTTTGCATTGCGACCTCCTGTTTTCAACGACTCAGTTGAGAGAAGGTGTTTAGGCACTAATTCTTGATTGTTTCGTCCTTCGATATCACTCATCAATTGCATGATGCTTTCTATCGATTGAATCGAGAGCACGCCCTTAACTTGCTCAAGCTTGATGGTTTCGATGATGTAGTCGTATCGTGCGCTTTCATAATCTCTTAAGGCGCTGAAAAGCTTACTTTCTGCGGCAAGTAAATCGGTGATTGTACGGGTGCCTAACTGGTATGCCCTTTGAATACCTTTGTAAGACGCATAGTTGGCGCGAATGATGTTCTCGTAACTGCTTATCGATTGCGAAAAATCGTTAATGTTGAGCACAGAGGTGTTCACGCTGTTACGGGTGGTGTAAAGCGAATCTTGATAAAGCAGCTCGGTACGTTCAATTGCCGTCGATGATTTTTGATATCCATAGTAATCAGAACCACCAGACAAAATAGGCAAGGCTAGATTCAAGCCAACGCTAGTTGAGTTGCTTTCGCCTGTCGCAGTGATGTCGGTTTTATCGTAGTTATTGGCGTCATCGTGACGATAATTGGCTGAAAGCGACACGGTAGGTAAGAAGTTTGTACCGCTCTCTTTTAAGCTTCTACGGCTTCTCTCGACGTTTTTCTTCGCCACTAACAAGTCGTTGTTGAGCTTTAATGCTTGATCCATGATTGAGTGTTGTTCGCTTTCGTTTATCTCTTTTAAAGGCACACTTTCGTATATATCTTGTGATGGAGTGATAGGGTACTGAATCTGAATGGATAGCCCGTTGAGAATGACACGGCGATCTTTCTGCAAGGTTCTTAATCGATTCGACACGCCTTCTTTCTGAGCGATAACTTCGTACAGCTCGCTTGCGGCTGTATTGCCGAGCTCCACATTGCGTCTCATCTGATGCTCACGAGTCTCAGACGATTTAAGCTCGACCTTGGTCGCTTTTATCTGCGCGTTGTTTTTCAAATACTCGAAGTATTGAGAGCCGATTTCAGAGATGGTGCTTTGGATTTTGTTCTCGTGTTTGATTTCTTCAATATTGAAGTCGAGTTTTGCCGTGCCATATTTGAAAATATCACCAAGATTGAATATCGACTGAGAAAGGGAAAGGCTGTAGCTGTTTGAGTTATAGATAGAGGTTTCATCGGGCACGCTCGATAACAAGGTTTCATTCTCATTCCATGTAGTATCAGCTGCACCATTGAGTGAAGGAAGAAACTTAGAGCGGCTTATCCCAATGTTGTATTCGTTCTCTTCCACACCTTTATCACTGGCGCGAAGGGATAGGCTGTTTTGCAGGCCGAGTTCTACCGCCTCAAGCAGGGTCGTCGCCGATGCTGAAGGTATCGTGCTGAATGCAAGCGCAGCCATAATGCTGCTAGTTAAGTTTCTGTACCGCCACATACTTGTTGATCACCTTGATGATTTGGTCGCTTTTGTAAGGTTTGCTGATCACGTAATCCATTCCGGCTTCAATACAAGCCTGGTGTTCGTTACTGCTGGTCAATGCGGTTGCCCCTATGATGGTACAAGGGTTTTTCTCGTTCTCTTGTTCAAACTGGCGAATGCGTTTGGTCGCTTCAATGCCGCCCATACCCGGCATAATGCAGTCCATGAAGATGATGTCAGAACGTTTATTCATGAAGTGCTCAACTGCGTCGGCACCATCGCCAACCGTGTCTGGTTCATACTCTTGTTTGGTCAAAATTCGTTTAAGTAAGATCTGTTGAACTCGGTCATCCTCTACGATAAGGAATGAACTGTTTTCCATCTGCTCTTCTGATGCTTCTGCTTCCATAATGGTGAGTAAGTTCGGAATAAACTCATAAGGAATCGCAGGGGAGTTGATGATCTTATCGACGAAGCTGTGACACTCTTGTGCATGCTGAGTATTGGTTACAGACAGCAACAGCTTGGTATTTGGATGATTCTTAAGTTGAGATTTCACCGTTTTGCTCAGTGATGGCAGCTTGTTGGGTTCAAATGTATCGGTCAGCATGATGGCATCGTACTCACCAAAGGTCTTCGCCGCTGAAAATAACTCATTTGCAGTGCGGATTTCAGTGATATCAAGCCCCAAGTTACTGAGCATTTTCTTCATTACATCGATCCGAACTTGTGTATTGGCGCAAAGCAGTAAACGCTTGCCGTCGAAGCGAGTTTTCTCTGTGTGGAAGTTCTTAGCCTTAAGATCAAGCTCGATCTGAAAACGTTCCTGAGCCCCTGACTGGAACCAGTGGCTCTCGTAATATCCGTAATCCTTCAGAACACTTTTCGCTAAGTCATCTGTGCTGGCTGTATGGTCTTTGTGTGCGCTCCAATGGAGTTTGTTGAGCTTGGCAACAGAAACATCCAGTGTTGATAAGAAGTTGAGGTTGATGGTGACACGGGTATTTTCCATGTCTGAAGCCGCACCCGATTCAATCGTTACAAACAGTTTCTTATTTGATTTGAGTTGAATAGCGTTAGAAAGTTGAAGGAACAGTATCCAGAATAAGCTGGTGGATTGGCCTGCAACACGATTCGGTAAGTTGTCAGAGATAAAACAGTCAAGTTGGCTTTCATTACGTTGTACTTTGGCACTGATATGAATCATTAATTCAGATAACACGCTCAGTAAAGAGAACTCTTTCGACTTGCTTTCCGTACCCTGTGATATCAAGCGATTATAGTTTTCTGCTAACTCAGATAGTGTGCTACACGCAGAGGTAATATCGTTCGCCATCAACACGCCGTTTTCATCGGTTTCTTGAACCAGATATTGGACGCCACCGTTGATGGTGTTTGTAATTCCGCGAATCTCATAACCGATCAGCGCATACAACTGTTTGTAGAGATCGTTATTGCGCTTTTGGTCTTCTAATTTACTGAAAATAAGTTTGAGATGAGAGTAAATCTGACGCTGCTTGGGGTTGATGCTAACTTCATTAAGAAGCTCTTCAAGACGTTGTAAATCTAGCTGCTTCAGCTCTTGATACAGGGCATCGAATTCATAGTCGATTTCGCGTTCGTTCGAGCTGGATTTCTTCAGTTTCAACATAGCAACTGAGTTGGATAGAATCGTAATCACAGCCAATATCACGGCCACCATAAACAACCAGATAAAGAACTCGTTTTTCTCAGACATTAAGTCATTCGCATGGTTGTTAAACATGGTGCGATAGTTGTCGTCCATCTGCAGATAGTTATTGGTCAATGAAAGGTACAAGCCCAATAAGTCGTTACGTGTTTTTGGGCTATCGGAGAAACGATTAATCGCCAATTCCAGTTGCGTGTATTCAGTTGCTCCAACCAAGCTGAACTCGGTTTTGTTCAACGAGGCTAAAGAGCGAAACTCATCAATTTCACGCTTTAAGTTAACTAGGTTGAATTCGTTAGTACCGCAAGTGTTGGTACTTAAACACTGTTGCAGAGTTTGAATATCTTGTTCTATGGTCTGATTAAGCTTCTGGGCTTGTATGAGCAGTGGGGCGCTTTGTACTTGTGCGACTGAGTCTATTTTTGACCAAGAAAAGTATAAATAGAAAGCGAGCGCAGCCAATACCCCGCTAAATAGTATGCTTAGACGCAGAGCGGGTACGGAAATATTGTACGAAGGTTTTCCGCTCATCGATTATCTCTCATCGAAAGCATCCTCGATGGCTGACATCACAGGTTTTGCAGCGTATTCTATCACGCGACGCGAGCCTGTTTTCACATCGGCGGTAAACTCCATGTAAGGTGATAACTTGTATTGAGTACCTCCTCGCTCAAGAAAGTTTCGGTCAATTTCAATCTCTGCTAAATAGAATTCAGCGTCTTCTTCTTCGTATGATGAACGGCTGATTGAGGCGATGGTTCCCTCAACAAATCCGTATTTTGCAAAGTTATAGGTATCCATTTTCACTTTCACTGCCTGACCAATTTCGACAAATCCCATGTCTTTACGTGGGATCTTCGCTTCACCGTGAAGGGAGTTATTGATCGGTGCAATATCGGCGATACTTTCTCCTGGCGGAATCACAGCAGAACGGAAATTGAAGTGCAGTTTGTCGACCACACCATCCACCGGAGAGTAGACGACTAGGCGATCAACCTTGTCGGAATGCTGTGGTTGTAAGATTCGCTTCAGCTTGAGGTCTTTATTCGCTTGAATGATTTGCGCTTGATACTCAGAGTTTCGGTTCTCAACCAAGTCACGGTGTTGCTTTTCAAGCTTGTCGAGTTGGAAGCGCTCATTCATCACCGATTCGTCAAGGTTCTCAATCTCACGCACCATATTAGACTCTTGTACTTTCATGTTAAGAACGTCGACATAAGACGCCATCTCTTCTTTATAGAGGGTGTTTTTGATGTTGAGCTGCTTACGTATCAGAGATAGCTGATTCTCTGAACTTTTTCGGCGCTTTAACATTGAGCTGATTAACGAGTTTTTGTGCTTAATATCGTGAGTAATGAGCTCTTCATTTGAACGGTTTTTAGAGAACTCTTGCCTCCAGGTATTCATGTTGACCTGAACCTGCTCAGGGTATTCCTCAATAAAGGCATCGAAGTTAGGTTCTTCCATGTCGCGTAAGCTTTCATAACGAATCTTATCGAGCTCTATCTGAATAATTTCAGTATTGACGGTATCAAGTTGAGTGTTACGGTCGAGTGAGCGTATGCGAGCGATAGGTTGGCCCTCATAAACGACTTCCCCTTTTCTGACTAACAATTCTTCTAATATCCCGCCTTCTAAATGTTGAACTTTCTCAACATCCGATTCCAATAGCAGTTCCCCACGTACAGAAACAACAATGTCGATACGTGCTTGTGACGCCACCGCAATAGCGACCAAAGCGAGCAAGAATATAATGAGCAACGTTTTGTGAACGCTGGTCATGGCACTAGCAAGCACAATAGTGTCATCAGCTGTGACCTTAGAAGCCTCATTATTGGAAACAAGTGCTTTTCTGAGGTGATGTTCTATTTGGTTATTGCTCATGACTGACCTCGGTTACTTGCCATCTATTACTTCCTTAATATCCAACAAGTGGTTGATTTGTCGATTGACGTTGTGCAATTCAGTTTTTATATCCTCTATAAGCTCTTCCGGCGCAGGGAACTCGTGTCTGCTCAAGTGTTCCAATTTGGCCATTTTGGGCGGGAGGTCTTGGTCGCAAAGCAACGTTAAGATGGTCTTCAATTTTTTTGAGTAACTGTTGAGTTCATCAAAACGATTACCTTTATGAAGCGCTTCTATATTTAGGGCTGCGTCAGAAAAGTCATTGTAAAAGTCGCCTAATAGCAATTGCAGCCCTTTGTGGTTGTTGTCGACCGAGCGCAACAAATTCGTCATGTCTATCATCTCTCCACTGCCTTAATTGCTTTAATCACAATAACTAAGGATCTTTAAAGGCAGTTTTCAAATTTTTTTTGATTCTTTCTCTTTAAAAATAAATTATGAAAAATGTTGTATAAAAAATTGGTTTTTCAAAATGATGTCCTTTAATGCCTCTATAAATACGATCAGTTAGCTAGTAGCAACGGAGGCTGTAATGGCAGGCGAAAATAACCAAAACAACCAAAATGAAGATCTAAATGACGCGGTAGAACAAACGGACACGAACGACGCGGGTACGCCCTCCCAACAACAGAATCAACAAAATCAACAAAATACGATTGCGTCGACAATAGCGACGGGTGCTGAAAATACGGATGCGGCAGACGAAGTTAACCAGGCTTTAGACGAAAATCCGAGTGGTGCAGGTAATGCTGAAGATGCCTCTACTTCTGGTGCGGCTGTGCAAGAAGAGACGCCAGAAAGTGATGGAGATTCAGACGCTGCACAATCCAATGTAGTTGGTGGGGCCGCTTCTGAAGCTGGCTCGGACAATGCTGCTGGCAGTGGTGGCGGAGCGGGTGCTGGCGCTCAAGCAGTAGGTGGCGATAACGCAGAGTCTGCGACAGGTGGAGCAGACGCTGAAGGTAATGAAGAACAAGGCCAAGCTGCACGTACCTCTGCAGCGCCGAGTTCTACATCTTCTGAATCGGGTGAGCAACAAGTCGGTGATGATCTCGATTCACAGACAGTCGAAGAGACATTTTCCGTTGATGTTCAAGCTTCAGATGAAGAGACCATCAGTGAAGTAGAGGATGACTTTGATTCTGAAACAGTAAGCGAAACGTTCAAAATCCAAGTAGAAAGTGAAAATGATGCGCCAGAAGCAGAGCAAGATCTAGCTTACATCATGGATGAAGATGGCTCCATAACATTCACTCAAGAACAATTACTCGAATACGCAAGTGATGTAGATGGGGACGAACTGATTGCCTCTAACGTTCAAGTTGGTGCTGATGCAACCGTTCAAGACAATGGTGACGGTACTTTCACAGTAGTTCCTTCAGCTGACTTCAATGGTGAACTTGACCTTACTTTCGACATCAGTGACGGCCAAGAAACGATTAGCAGCGCAATTGATTTAACGGTACGTCCAATTAATGACGCGCCGGTTCCTGAAGATAAAACGTTTGAAATAGAGGAAGACGGAACTCTTGTCTTTACCGACGCTGACCTGTTAACAGGTGCTACCGACATTGAAGGTGACAACCTTACTGTTGAAGGTGTGACCTACGATGGCGGCGACGGTATCCTTACTGATAACGGTAATGGCACGTACACCTTCGCACCAAACGAGAACTTCAATGGCGATGTAAACTTTGGTTTTGATGTATCAGATGGCACCGATACAGTATCTGCCAATATTGATGTGAGCGTGACAGCGGTTGATGATGCGCCAGTGTCTGGCGACCTAGCTTATTCAGTAGATGAAGATGGTTCGATTCGCCTAAGTCAAGAACAGCTACTTTCTCAAGCATCTGACGTAGAAGGCGATGACCTAACTGCTAGTGGTCTTACAGTTGGCGGTGATGCAACGGTCGTTGCTAACGATGACGGAAGCTTCACGATCACGCCAGATGAGAACTTCAACGGTGACATCGATATCAGCTTCGATATCTCAGATGGCACCAACACAGTTCAAGCCTCTGCAGACTTAACTGTTAACCCAGTAAACGACCTGCCAGTGCCTCAAGACCAACAGTTCAGCGTTGAAGAAGATGGCACACTCATCTTCAGCGATGCCGACCTATTAACAGGTGCTACTGACATCGAAGGTGACAACCTTACTGTTGAAGGTGTGACCTACGATGGCGGTGACGGTATTCTTACTGATAACGGTAATGGTACGTACACCTTTGCGCCAAACGAGAACTTCAATGGCGACGTAAACTTCGGCTTCGATGTATCTGACGGTACCGATACGGTGTCAGCGAACATCGACGTAAGCGTAACAGCGGTTGATGATGCGCCAGTGTCTGGCGACCTAGCTTACTCAATCGACGAAGACGGTTCTATCCGTTTGAGCCAAGAGCAACTTCTATCGCAAGCATCCGATGTGGAAGGCGATGACCTTACGGCTAGCGGCCTCTCGGTTGGCGGTGATGCAACAGTCGTAGCTAACGATGATGGTAGTTTCACGATCACGCCAGATGAGAACTTCAACGGTGACATCGATATCAGTTTTGATATATCTGATGGTACTAACACGGTTCAAGCTTCTGCAGACCTAACGGTTAATCCAGTAAATGACTTACCAGTTCCTCAAGATCAACAGTTCAGTATTGCAGAAGATGGCACGTTAATCTTCACTGATGCCGACCTGTTAACTGGTGCAACGGACATCGAAGGTGACAACCTAACGGTTGAAGGTGTGACCTACGATGGTGGCGACGGTATTCTTACTGATAACGGTAATGGAACGTACACCTTTGCTCCGAATGAAAACTTCAATGGCGATGTAAACTTCGGCTTCGATGTCTCTGACGGTACCGATACGGTGTCAGCGAACATCGACGTAAGCGTAACAGCGGTTGATGATGCGCCAGTGTCTGGCGACCTAGCGTACTCAATTGATGAAGACGGTTCGATTCGCTTAAGCCAAGAGCAACTTCTATCGCAAGCATCCGATGTGGAAGGCGATGACCTTACGGCTAGCGGCCTCTCGGTTGGCGGTGATGCAACAGTCGTAGCTAACGATGATGGTAGTTTCACGATCACGCCAGATGAGAACTTCAACGGTGACATCGATATCAGTTTTGATATCTCTGATGGTACTAACACGGTTCAAGCTTCTGCAGACCTAACGGTTAATCCAGTAAATGACTTACCAGTTCCTCAAGATCAACAGTTCTCTGTTGAAGAAGACGGCACGTTAATCTTTACGGACGCTGACCTATTAACAGGCGCCACCGATATTGAAGGCGACAACCTTACTGTTGAAGGTGTAACCTACGATGGTGGCGACGGTATCCTGACCGACAACGGTAATGGTACTTACACCTTCGCACCAAATGAAAACTTCAATGGCGATGTAAACTTCGGCTTCGATGTCTCTGACGGTACCGATACGGTGTCAGCGAACATCGACGTAAGCGTAACAGCGGTTGATGATGCGCCAGTGTCTGGCGACCTAGCTTACTCAATCGACGAAGACGGTTCTATCCGTTTGAGCCAAGAGCAACTTCTATCGCAAGCATCCGATGTGGAAGGCGATGACCTTACGGCTAGCGGCCTCTCGGTTGGCGGTGATGCAACAGTCGTAGCTAACGATGATGGTAGTTTCACGATCACGCCAGATGAGAACTTCAACGGTGACATCGATATCAGTTTTGATATCTCTGATGGTACTAACACGGTTCAAGCTTCTGCAGACCTAACGGTTAATCCAGTAAATGACTTACCAGTTCCTCAAGATCAACAGTTCAGTATTGCAGAAGATGGCACGTTAATCTTCACTGATGCCGACCTGTTAACAGGTGCTACCGACATTGAAGGTGACAACCTTACTGTTGAAGGTGTGACCTACGATGGCGGCGACGGTATCCTTACTGATAACGGTAATGGCACGTACACCTTCGCACCAAACGAGAACTTCAATGGCGATGTAAACTTTGGTTTTGATGTATCAGATGGCACCGATACAGTATCTGCCAATATTGATGTGAGCGTGACAGCGGTTGATGATGCGCCAGTGTCTGGCGACCTAGCTTATTCAGTAGATGAAGATGGTTCGATTCGCCTAAGTCAAGAACAGCTACTTTCTCAAGCATCTGACGTAGAAGGCGATGACCTAACTGCTAGTGGTCTTACAGTTGGCGGTGATGCAACGGTCGTTGCTAACGATGACGGAAGCTTCACGATCACGCCAGATGAGAACTTCAACGGTGACATCGATATCAGCTTCGATATCTCAGATGGCACCAACACAGTTCAAGCCTCTGCAGACTTAACTGTTAACCCAGTAAACGACCTGCCAGTGCCTCAAGACCAACAGTTCAGCGTTGAAGAAGATGGCACACTCATCTTCAGCGATGCCGACCTATTAACAGGTGCTACTGACATCGAAGGTGACAACCTTACTGTTGAAGGTGTGACCTACGATGGCGGTGACGGTATTCTTACTGATAACGGTAATGGTACGTACACCTTTGCGCCAAACGAGAACTTCAATGGCGACGTAAACTTCGGCTTCGATGTATCTGACGGTACCGATACGGTGTCAGCGAACATCGACGTAAGCGTAACAGCGGTTGATGATGCGCCAGTGTCTGGCGACCTAGCTTACTCAATCGATGAAGACGGTTCGATTCGTTTGAGCCAAGAGCAACTGCTATCGCAAGCGTCAGATGTTGAAGGCGATGACCTGACAGCCAGCAGCCTAACAGTTGATGGCGATGCAACGGTTGTAGCTAATGATGATGGCAGCTTCACGATTACGCCAGATGAGAACTTCAACGGTGACATAGATATCAGTTTCGATATCTCTGATGGCACCAACACGGTTCAAGCTTCTGCTGACTTAACCGTTAACCCAATCAATGACTTGCCAGTTCCTCAAGATCAACAGTTCAGTGTTGAAGAAGACGGCACACTTATCTTCACTGATGCCGACTTGTTAACCGGTGCGACGGACATTGAAGGCGACAACCTAACTGTTGAAGGTGTGACCTACGATGGCGGTGACGGTATTCTTACTGATAACGGTAACGGCACATATACCTTTGCTCCGAATGAAAACTTCAATGGTGATGTAAACTTCGGCTTCGATGTATCAGATGGCACCGATACGGTATCTGCAAACATCGATGTGAGTGTTACTGCGGTTGATGATGCTCCGGTATCAGGTGACCTAGCGTACTCAATTGATGAAGACGGTTCGATTCGCTTAAGCCAAGAGCAACTTCTATCGCAAGCATCCGATGTGGAAGGCGATGACCTTACGGCTAGCGGCCTCTCGGTTGGCGGTGATGCAACAGTCGTAGCTAACGATGATGGTAGTTTCACGATCACGCCAGATGAGAACTTCAACGGTGACATCGATATCAGTTTTGATATCTCTGATGGTACTAACACGGTTCAAGCTTCTGCAGACCTAACGGTTAATCCAGTAAATGACTTACCAGTTCCTCAAGATCAACAGTTCTCTGTTGAAGAAGACGGCACGTTAATCTTTACGGACGCTGACCTATTAACAGGCGCCACCGATATTGAAGGCGACAACCTTACTGTTGAAGGTGTAACCTACGATGGTGGCGACGGTATCCTGACCGACAACGGTAATGGTACTTACACCTTCGCACCAAATGAAAACTTCAATGGCGACGTAAACTTCGGCTTCGATGTGTCAGATGGCACCGACACCGTATCAGCCAACATCGACGTGAGCGTAACAGCGGTTGATGATGCACCTGTATCAGGCGACCTTGCTTACTCAGTAGACGAAGACGGTTCTATCCGTTTGAGCCAAGAGCAACTTCTATCGCAAGCATCCGATGTGGAAGGCGATGACCTTACGGCTAGCGGCCTCTCGGTTGGCGGTGATGCAACAGTCGTAGCTAACGATGATGGTAGTTTCACGATCACGCCAGATGAGAACTTCAACGGTGACATCGATATCAGTTTTGATATCTCTGATGGTACTAACACGGTTCAAGCTTCTGCAGACCTAACGGTTAATCCAGTAAATGACTTACCAGTTCCTCAAGATCAACAGTTCTCTGTTGAAGAAGATGGCACGTTAATCTTCACTGATGCCGACCTGTTAACTGGTGCGACTGACATCGAAGGTGACAACCTAACGGTTGAAGGTGTGACCTACGATGGTGGCGACGGTATTCTTACTGATAACGGTAATGGAACGTACACCTTTGCTCCGAATGAAAACTTCAATGGTGATGTAAACTTCGGCTTCGATGTATCAGACGGTACAGACACGGTTGCTGCAAACATTGATGTAAGCGTAACAGCGGTTGATGATGCGCCAGTGTCTGGCGACCTTGCATACTCAGTCGATGAAGACGGTTCGATTCGTTTAAGCCAAGAGCAACTTCTATCGCAAGCATCCGATGTGGAAGGCGATGACCTTACGGCTAGCGGCCTCTCGGTTGGCGGTGATGCAACAGTCGTAGCTAACGATGATGGTAGTTTCACGATCACGCCAGATGAGAACTTCAACGGTGACATCGATATCAGTTTTGATATCTCTGATGGTACTAACACGGTTCAAGCTTCTGCAGACCTAACGGTTAATCCAGTAAATGACTTACCAGTTCCTCAAGATCAACAGTTCTCTGTTGAAGAAGACGGCACGTTAATCTTTACGGACGCTGACCTATTAACAGGCGCCACCGATATTGAAGGCGACAACCTTACTGTTGACGGTGTAACCTACGATGGTGGCGACGGTATCCTGACCGACAACGGTAATGGTACTTACACCTTCGCACCAAATGAAAACTTCAATGGCGACGTAAACTTCGGCTTCGATGTGTCAGATGGCACCGACACCGTATCAGCCAACATCGACGTGAGCGTAACAGCGGTTGATGATGCACCTGTATCAGGCGACCTTGCTTACTCAGTAGACGAAGACGGTTCTATCCGTTTGAGCCAAGAGCAACTGCTGTCTCAAGCATCCGATGTGGAAGGTGATGACCTAACAGCCAGCGGCCTAACAGTTGGCGGCGATGCGACCGTTACTCAAAACGAGGACGGCAGCTTCATCATTACGCCAGATGAAAACTTCAACGGTGACATCGATATCAGTTTTGATATCTCTGATGGTACCAACACGGTTCAAGCTTCTGCAGACCTAACGGTTAATCCAGTAAATGACTTACCAGTTCCTCAAGATCAACAGTTCTCTGTTGAAGAAGACGGCACGTTAATCTTTACGGACGCTGACCTATTAACAGGCGCCACCGATATTGAAGGCGACAACCTTACTGTTGAAGGTGTAACCTACGATGGTGGCGACGGTATCCTGACCGACAACGGTAATGATACTTACACCTTCGCACCAAATGAAAACTTCAATGGCGACGTAAACTTCGGCTTCGATGTGTCAGATGGCACCGACACCGTATCAGCCAACATCGACGTGAGCGTAACAGCGGTTGATGATGCACCTGTATCAGGCGACCTTGCTTACTCAGTAGACGAAGACGGTTCTATCCGTTTGAGCCAAGAGCAACTGCTGTCTCAAGCATCCGATGTGGAAGGTGATGACCTAACAGCCAGCGGCCTAACAGTTGGCGGCGATGCGACCGTTACTCAAAACGAGGACGGCAGCTTCATCATTACGCCAGATGAAAACTTCAATGGCGACATCGATATCAGCTTTGATATCTCCGATGGCACCAATACCGTTCAAGCTTCTGCTGACCTAACCGTTAATCCAGTAAATGACTTACCAGTACCTCAAGATCAACAGTTCAGCGTTGAAGAAGATGGCACGTTAATCTTCACTGATGCCGACCTGTTAACTGGTGCGACTGACATCGAAGGTGACAACCTAACGGTTGAAGGTGTGACCTACGATGGTGGCGACGGTATTCTTACTGATAACGGTAATGGAACGTACACCTTTGCTCCGAATGAAAACTTCAATGGCGATGTAAACTTCGGCTTCGATGTCTCTGACGGTACCGATACGGTGTCAGCGAACATCGACGTAAGCGTAACAGCGGTTGATGATGCGCCAGTGTCTGGCGACCTAGCTTACTCAATCGATGAAGACGGTTCGATTCGTTTGAGCCAAGAGCAACTGCTATCGCAAGCGTCAGATGTGGAAGGCGATGACCTTACTGCTAGCGGCCTAACAGTTGGTGGTGATGCAACCGTTACTCAAAACGAGGACGGCAGTTTCACGATCACGCCAGATGAGAACTTCAACGGTGACATCGATATCAGCTTCGATATCTCAGATGGCACCAATACCGTTCAAGCTTCAGCTGACCTAACCGTTAACCCAGTTAATGACCTGCCAGTGCCTCAAGATCAACAGTTCAGCGTGGAAGAAGACGGTACGTTAATCTTCACAGATGCTGACCTGTTAACAGGTGCAACGGACATTGAAGGCGACAACCTAACGGTTGAAGGTGTGACCTACGATGGCGGTGACGGTATTCTTACTGATAACGGTAATGGTACGTACACCTTTGCGCCAAACGAGAACTTCAATGGTGACGTAAACTTCGGTTTTGATGTATCAGACGGAACCGATACGGTATCAGCGAACATCGACGTAAGCGTAACTGCAGTTGATGATGCGCCAGTATCGGGTGACCTAGCATACTCAATCGATGAAGACGGTTCGATTCGTTTGAGCCAAGAGCAACTGCTATCGCAAGCATCCGATGTTGAAGGCGATGACCTTACTGCTAGCGGCCTAACAGTTGGTGGTGATGCAACCGTTACTCAAAACGAGGACGGCAGTTTCACGATCACGCCAGATGAGAACTTCAATGGTGACATCGATATCAGCTTCGATATCTCAGATGGCACCAATACCGTTCAAGCTTCAGCTGACCTAACCGTTAACCCAGTTAATGACCTGCCAGTGCCTCAAGATCAACAGTTCAGCGTGGAAGAAGACGGTACGTTAATCTTCACAGATGCTGACCTGTTAACAGGTGCAACGGACATTGAAGGCGACAACCTAACGGTTGAAGGTGTGACCTACGATGGCGGTGACGGTATTCTTACCGACAACGGTAATGGTACGTACACCTTTGCGCCAAACGAGAACTTCAATGGTGACGTAAACTTCGGTTTTGATGTATCAGACGGAACCGATACGGTATCAGCGAACATCGACGTAAGCGTAACTGCAGTTGATGATGCGCCAGTATCGGGTGACCTAGCATACTCAATCGATGAAGACGGTTCGATTCGTCTAAGCCAAGAGCAGCTTTTATCACAAGCTTCTGACGTGGAAGGCGATGACCTGACAGCCAGCGGCCTAACGGTTGGCGGTGATGCAACGGTTGTAGCCAACGATGACGGCAGTTTCACGATTACGCCAGATGAGAACTTCAACGGTGACATAGATATCAGTTTCGATATCTCAGATGGCACCAACACGGTTCAAGCTTCTGCAGACCTAACCGTTAACCCAGTTAACGACCTGCCAGTGCCTCAAGGTCAACAGTTCAGCGTTGAAGAAGACGGCACGTTAATCTTCACAGATGCTGACCTGTTAACAGGTGCAACGGACATCGAAGGTGACAACTTAACGGTTGAAGGCGTTACCTACGATGGTGGCGACGGTATCCTTACTGATAACGGTAACGGCACATATACCTTTGCTCCGAATGAAAACTTCAATGGTGATGTAAACTTCGGCTTCGATGTATCAGACGGTACAGACACGGTTGCTGCAAACATTGATGTAAGCGTAACAGCAGTTGATGATGCACCAGTATCTGGTGACTTAGCTTACTCAGTCGATGAAGACGGTTCGATTCGTTTGAGCCAAGAGCAACTGCTATCGCAAGCGTCAGATGTTGAAGGCGATGACCTTACTGCTAGCGGCCTAACAGTTGGTGGTGATGCAACCGTTACTCAAAACGAGGACGGCAGTTTCACGATCACGCCAGATGAGAACTTCAATGGTGACATCGATATCAGCTTCGATATCTCAGATGGCACCAATACCGTTCAAGCTTCAGCTGACCTAACCGTTAACCCAGTTAATGACCTGCCAGTGCCTCAAGATCAACAGTTCAGTATTGCAGAAGACGGTACTTTACTGTTCACAGACGCGGATCTGCTTACAGGCGCGACAGACGTTGAAGGTGATAACCTGACGGTTGAGGGCATCACTTATGAAGGCACTGATGGCGTACTGACTGACTTGGGTGAGGGATCATATAGCTTTGCGCCAAACGAAAACTTCAATGGTGATGTGAGCTTTAGCTTCGATGTGTCAGACGGTACAGATACCGTGTCTGCAAACATTGACGTTAGCGTGACTCCGGAAAATGATCCTCCAGTTGCGGGTTCTACTTCTTACACCGTAAATGAAGATAACTCGATTACCATTTCTGATGCACAACTATTGGCAACATCTTCAGATATTGAAGGTGATGTATCCATAGACAGCGTGACTTACTCTGGTAGTGACGGTGTCCTCGAAATCAATGGTAACGGCACTTATACCTTCTCGCCAAATGAGAACTTCAGCGGTGAAATTGCACTGGATGTGGTTGTTGCTGATGAAGATGGTGCGACCGATGCGACGACTGCGGGTATCAATGTTCTTGAAGTGAACGATCCGCCGGTTGCAGGCCCAACGTCTTACACCATTGATGAAGACTCAGTCCTGACCTTCAGTGAGTCTCAAGTGTTGCTTAATGCCTCAGATGTAGAAGGGGATGTTGAGCTTGTTGGTATTAGCTACGATGGCCCTGAAGGTATCTTCTCAGTAAATGGTGATGGCACTTGTAGCTTCGCTCCGAATGAGAACTTTAATGGCCAAGTACAGCTTGATGTCACCATTCGTGATGAAGACGGTGCAGAAGTGGAAACCGTCATCAATGTTGACGTATTACCAATCAATGATGCGCCAGTGTCTGGTGATTTGGCTTACAACGTTAATGAAGATGGTTCAATCACACTGAGCCAAGATCAGCTGCTGTCTCAAGCGTCCGATGTAGAAGGCGAAGATCTAACCGCAAGCGACTTAACAGTTGGTGGTGATGCGACGGTTGTAGCTAACGATGACGGCAGTTTCACCATCACACCTGATGCGAACTTCAATGGTGACATTGATATTAAATTCAACATCACTGACGGTACTGACACGGTTCAAGCAACCGCCGATCTTACTGTTAACCCAGTTAATGACTTGCCGGTTCCTCAAGACCAACAATTCAGTATCGCAGAAGACGGTACGCTTCAATTTACAGACGCCGACCTACTCACCGGTGCCACCGATATTGATGGCGACGACTTAACCGTTGAAGGTGTGACCTACGATGGTGGCGACGGTATTCTTACTGATAACGGTAATGGAACGTACACCTTTGCTCCGAATGAAAACTTCAATGGCGATGTAAACTTCGGCTTCGATGTCTCTGACGGTACCGATACGGTGTCAGCGAACATCGACGTAAGCGTAACAGCGGTTGATGATGCGCCAGTGTCTGGCGACCTAGCTTACTCAATCGATGAAGACGGTTCGATTCGTTTGAGCCAAGAGCAACTGCTATCGCAAGCGTCAGATGTTGAAGGCGATGACCTTACTGCTAGCGGCCTAACAGTTGGTGGTGATGCAACCGTTACTCAAAACGAGGACGGCAGTTTCACGATCACGCCAGATGAGAACTTCAATGGTGACATCGATATCAGCTTCGATATCTCAGATGGCACCAATACCGTTCAAGCTTCAGCTGACCTAACCGTTAACCCAGTTAATGACCTGCCAGTGCCTCAAGATCAACAGTTCAGCGTGGAAGAAGACGGTACGTTAATCTTCACAGATGCTGACCTGTTAACAGGTGCAACGGACATTGAAGGCGACAACCTAACGGTTGAAGGTGTGACCTACGATGGCGGTGACGGTATTCTTACCGACAACGGTAATGGTACGTACACCTTTGCGCCAAACGAGAACTTCAATGGTGACGTAAACTTCGGTTTTGATGTATCAGACGGAACCGATACGGTATCAGCGAACATCGACGTAAGCGTAACTGCAGTTGATGATGCGCCAGTATCGGGTGACCTAGCATACTCAATCGATGAAGACGGTTCGATTCGTCTAAGCCAAGAGCAGCTTTTATCACAAGCTTCTGACGTGGAAGGCGATGACCTGACAGCTAGCGGCCTAACGGTTGGCGGTGATGCAACGGTTGTAGCCAACGATGACGGCAGTTTCACGATTACGCCAGATGAGAACTTCAATGGTGACATCGATATCAACTTCGATATCTCAGATGGCACAAACACGGTTCAAGCTTCTGCAGACCTAACCGTTAACCCAGTTAACGACCTGCCAGTGCCTCAAGGTCAACAGTTCAGCGTTGAAGAAGACGGCACGTTAATCTTCACAGATGCTGACCTGTTAACAGGTGCAACGGACATCGAAGGTGACAACTTAACGGTTGAAGGCGTTACCTACGATGGTGGCGACGGTATCCTTACTGATAACGGTAACGGCACATATACCTTTGCTCCGAATGAAAACTTCAATGGTGATGTAAACTTCGGCTTCGATGTATCAGACGGTACAGACACGGTTGCTGCAAACATTGATGTAAGCGTAACAGCAGTTGATGATGCACCAGTATCTGGTGACTTAGCTTACTCAGTCGATGAAGACGGTTCGATTCGTCTAAGCCAAGAGCAATTGCTGTCTCAAGCATCAGATGTAGAAGGCGATGACCTAACTGCTAGTGGCCTAACGGTTGGTGGCGATGCGACAGTTACTCAAAACGACGATGGCAGCTTTACCATCACGCCAGATGAGAACTTCAATGGCGATATCGATATCAGCTTTGATATCTCAGATGGCACTAACACGGTTCAAGCTTCTGCTGACTTAACCGTTAACCCAATCAATGACTTGCCAATTCCTCAAGATCAACAGTTCAGCGTTGAAGAAGATGGCACGTTAATCTTCACTGATGCCGACCTGTTAACTGGTGCGACTGACATCGAAGGTGACAACCTAACGGTTGAAGGTGTGACCTACGATGGTGGCGACGGTATCCTTACTGATAACGGTAACGGCACATATACCTTTGCTCCGAATGAAAACTTCAATGGTGATGTAAACTTCGGCTTCGATGTATCAGATGGCACCGATACGGTATCTGCAAACATCGATGTGAGTGTTACTGCGGTTGATGATGCTCCGGTATCAGGTGACCTAGCGTACTCAATTGATGAAGACGGTTCGATTCGTTTAAGCCAAGAGCAACTTCTATCGCAAGCATCCGATGTGGAAGGCGATGACCTTACGGCTAGCGGCCTCTCGGTTGGCGGTGATGCAACAGTCGTAGCTAACGATGATGGTAGTTTCACGATCACGCCAGATGAGAACTTCAACGGTGACATCGATATCAGTTTTGATATCTCTGATGGCACCAACACGGTTCAAGCTTTTGCTGACTTAACCGTTAACCCAATCAATGACTTGCCAGTTCCTCAAGATCAACAGTTCAGTGTTGAAGAAGACGGCACACTTATCTTCACTGATGCCGACTTGTTAACCGGTGCGACGGACATTGAAGGCGACAACCTAACCGTTGAAGGCGTTACCTACGATGGTGGCGACGGTATCCTTACTGATAACGGTAACGGCACATATACCTTTGCTCCGAATGAAAACTTCAATGGTGATGTAAACTTCGGCTTCGATGTATCAGACGGTACAGACACGGTTGCTGCAAACATTGATGTAAGCGTAACAGCGGTTGATGATGCGCCAGTGTCTGGCGACCTTGCATACTCAGTCGATGAAGACGGTTCGATTCGTTTAAGCCAAGAGCAACTTCTATCGCAAGCATCCGATGTGGAAGGCGATGACCTTACGGCTAGCGGCCTCTCGGTTGGCGGTGATGCAACAGTCGTAGCTAACGATGATGGTAGTTTCACGATCACGCCAGATGAGAACTTCAACGGTGACATCGATATCAGTTTTGATATCTCTGATGGTACTAACACGGTTCAAGCTTCTGCAGACCTAACGGTTAATCCAGTAAATGACTTACCAGTTCCTCAAGATCAACAGTTCTCTGTTGAAGAAGACGGCACGTTAATCTTTACGGACGCTGACCTATTAACAGGCGCCACCGATATTGAAGGTGACAACCTAACGGTTGAAGGTGTGACCTACGATGGTGGCGACGGTATTCTTACTGATAACGGTAATGGAACGTACACCTTTGCTCCGAATGAAAACTTCAATGGCGATGTAAACTTCGGCTTCGATGTCTCTGACGGTACCGATACGGTGTCAGCGAACATCGACGTAAGCGTAACAGCGGTTGATGATGCGCCAGTGTCTGGCGACCTAGCTTACTCAATCGATGAAGACGGTTCGATTCGTTTGAGCCAAGAGCAACTGCTATCGCAAGCGTCAGATGTTGAAGGCGATGACCTGACAGCCAGCAGCCTAACAGTTGATGGCGATGCAACGGTTGTAGCTAATGATGATGGCAGCTTCACGATTACGCCAGATGAGAACTTCAACGGTGACATAGATATCAGTTTCGATATCTCTGATGGCACCAACACGGTTCAAGCTTCTGCTGACTTAACCGTTAACCCAATCAATGACTTGCCAGTTCCTCAAGATCAACAGTTCAGTGTTGAAGAAGACGGCACACTTATCTTCACTGATGCCGACTTGTTAACCGGTGCGACGGACATTGAAGGCGACAACCTAACCGTTGAAGGCGTTACCTACGATGGTGGCGACGGTATCCTTACTGATAACGGTAACGGCACATATACCTTTGCTCCGAATGAAAACTTCAATGGTGATGTAAACTTCGGCTTCGATGTATCAGACGGTACAGACACGGTTGCTGCAAACATTGATGTAAGCGTAACAGCGGTTGATGATGCGCCAGTGTCTGGCGACCTTGCATACTCAGTCGATGAAGACGGTTCGATTCGTTTAAGCCAAGAGCAATTACTGTCTCAAGCATTTGATGTCGAAGGCGATGATCTAACTGCTACTGGCCTAACGGTTGGTGGTGATGCGACAGTTACTCAAAACGACGATGGCAGTTTTACCATCACGCCAGATGAGAACTTCAATGGCGATATCGATATCAGCTTTGATATCTCAGATGGCACTAACACCGTTCAGGCTTCTGCGGATCTAACCGTTAACCCAGTTAATGACCTGCCTGTCCCTCAAGATCAACAGTTCAGTATTGCAGAAGACGGTACTTTACTGTTCACAGACGCGGATCTGCTTACAGGCGCGACAGACGTTGAAGGTGATAACCTGACGGTTGAGGGCATCACTTATGAAGGCACTGATGGCGTACTGACTGACTTGGGTGAGGGATCATATAGCTTTGCGCCAAACGAAAACTTCAATGGTGATGTGAGCTTTAGCTTCGATGTGTCAGACGGTACAGATACCGTGTCTGCAAACATTGACGTTAGCGTGACTCCGGAAAATGATCCTCCAGTTGCGGGTTCTACTTCTTACACCGTAAATGAAGATAACTCGATTACCATTTCTGATGCACAACTATTGGCAACATCTTCAGATATTGAAGGTGATGTATCCATAGACAGCGTGACTTACTCTGGTAGTGACGGTGTCCTCGAAATCAATGGTAACGGCACTTATACCTTCTCGCCAAATGAGAACTTCAGCGGTGAAATTGCACTGGATGTGGTTGTTGCTGATGAAGATGGTGCGACCGATGCGACGACTGCGGGTATCAATGTTCTTGAAGTGAACGATCCGCCGGTTGCAGGCCCAACGTCTTACACCATTGATGAAGACTCAGTCCTGACCTTCAGTGAGTCTCAAGTGTTGCTTAATGCCTCAGATGTAGAAGGGGATGTTGAGCTTGTTGGTATTAGCTACGATGGCCCTGAAGGTATCTTCTCAGTAAATGGTGATGGCACTTGTAGCTTCGCTCCGAATGAGAACTTTAATGGCCAAGTACAGCTTGATGTCACCATTCGTGATGAAGACGGTGCAGAAGTGGAAACCGTCATCAATGTTGACGTATTACCAATCAATGATGCGCCAGTGTCTGGTGATTTGGCTTACAACGTTAATGAAGATGGTTCAATCACACTAAGCCAAGATCAGCTGCTGTCTCAAGCGTCCGATGTAGAAGGCGAAGATCTAACCGCAAGCGACTTAACAGTTGGTGGTGATGCGACGGTTGTAGCTAACGATGACGGCAGTTTCACCATCACACCTGATGCGAACTTCAATGGTGACATTGATATTCAATTCAACATCACTGACGGTACTGACACGGTTCAAGCAACCGCCGATCTTACTGTTAACCCAGTTAATGACTTGCCGGTTCCTCAAGACCAACAATTCAGTATCGCAGAAGACGGTACGCTTCAATTTACAGACGCCGACCTACTCACCGGTGCCACCGATATTGATGGCGACGACTTAACCGTTGAAGGTATTAGCTACACAGGTGGTGATGGCGTACTGACCGACCACGGTGATGGTACTTATACCTTTGCGCCAAATGAAAACTTCAATGGCGATGTGAACTTCAGTTTCGATGTGTCTGATGGCACAGAAACCGTCAGCGCTAACATTGATGTGAGTGTGACTCCTGAAAACGATTCGCCAGTTGCGGGTTCAACCTCATACATGGTCAATGAAGACAACGCCATCACAATTTCTGATGAACAGTTGTTAGCTAACTCTTCGGATATTGAAGGTGCCGTGTCGGTTGATACTGTGACTTACAGTGGCACTGATGGTGTGTTCCAAGATAACGGCGATGGCAGCTATACCTTCCTTCCTAACGAAAACTTCAGCGGTGATATTAGCCTTGATGTGATTGTTGCAGATGAAGAGGGTGCAATTGATGAAACCACAGCAGGTATTACCGTTCTTGAAGTGAACGATCCACCGGTTGCGGGTCCAACGTCATACACCATTGACGAAGATTCGGTTCTGACGTTCAGTGAATCTCAGATTCTTGTGAATGCTTCGGATATCGAAGGCGATGTAGAACTTGTTGGCATTAACTACGATGGCTCTGACGGTATCTTCACTGTAAATGGTGATGGTACATGCAGCTTTGCGCCCAACGAAAACTTCAATGGTCAGGTTCAACTGGGTGTGACCATTCAAGATGAAGATGGCGCAACGGTTGAAACACACATTAACGTTGATGTATTGCCAATCAATGATGCGCCAGTATCGGGCGATTTGGCTTACACCATCAATGAAGATAGCTCCATCACGCTAAGCCAAGAGCAATTGCTAGCACGAGCAGGTGATATCGATAGCGACAACTTAGAAGCTATCAATCTATCTACTGATGAAAATGCGACCATCCAACACAATGATGATGGCAGCTACACCATTACGCCTAACGCCGACTACAACGGTGACCTAGACCTGAACTTCGATATCATCGATAACGATGGTGGTTCAGTTCAAGTTGGCCTAGACATTACCGTGAATCCGGTTAATGACTTGCCACAAGCGCAAGATCAACAGTTCACGATTGAAGAAGACGGTACGTTACTCTTCACCGATGCTGACCTGCTTGCCGGCGCGTCGGATATTGATGGTGATGAACTGTCGATTGAAAACGTGCTCTACACAGGTGCAGATGGTGTTCTTAGCGATAATGGCGACGGCACATACAGCTTCGCACCAAATGAAAACTTCAATGGCGATGTGAACTTCTCGTTCAATGTATCAGATGGTACCGATACGGTAACCGCTAACATTGATGTGAGCGTGACACCAGAGAATGATCCACCGGTTGCGGGTAGCACGTCTTACACCGTTCATGAAGACAACTCCATTACGATCAGTAACGAACAATTGCTAGCGAACTCTTCAGATATTGAAGGGGAAGTAGCGATTGATAGTGTTACCTATAGTGGCAGTGACGGTGTTCTAGAAATCAACGGTAACGGCACATACACCTTCTCTCCAAACGAAAACTTTAATGGCGAAGTTAGCCTAGACGTTGTTGTTGTGGATGAAGACGATGCAGCCGTATCGACGACTGCGGGCATTACGGTTCTAGAAGTGAACGATCCGCCAGTTGCTGGCCCAACGTCTTACACTATCGATGAAGACTCGGTACTGACCTTTAATGAGTCTCAAGTTCTGCTGAACGCCTCTGATATTGAAGGTGACGTACAACTTGTTGAGATCAACTACGACGGCCCAGACGGAATCTTCTCAATCAATGGTGACGGCACATGTAGCTTTGCACCGAATGAAAACTTCAACGGCCAAGTACAGTTGGATGTGACCATTCAAGATGAAGACGGCGCTCAAGTTGATACTCATATTACGGTTGATGTCTTACCAATCAATGATGTTCCAGTATCAGGAGACTTGGCATACAGCGTAGAGGAAGACGGTTCTATTACCTTGAGCCAAGATCAACTTCTTTCTCAAGCTAGCGATGTAGACGGAGACGACCTTACTGCTTCTAACTTAATGGTTGATGGAGACGCGACAGTTGTTGCTAACGATGATGGTAGCTATACCATTACGCCAGATGCGAACTTCAATGGCGACATTGACCTAACGTTCGACATTAGCGACGGTACAGATACGCTGGTTGCGACGGCTGACCTAACCGTTAACCCAGTTAATGACCTTCCACAACCACAAGATCAAACGTTCAGCATTGGCGAAGACGGCACCTTGAACTTCACTGATGAAGACTTGCTGACAGGTGCGACCGACATTGATGGAGATGACCTATCGGTTGAAGGCGTTACTTACACAGGTGCGGACGGTGTTCTTACTGATAATGGCGACGGAAGCTACAGCTTTGCGCCAAACGAAAACTTCAATGGTGATGTGAACTTCAGTTTTGATGTGTCAGATGGCACGGATACGGTTCAAGCCAACATTGATGTCAGCGTGACACCAGAGAACGATCCACCAGTTGCAGGTAGCACGTCTTACACTGTTCATGAAGACAACTCCATTACCATCAGTGACGAACAGTTACTTGTTAATTCTTCAGACATTGAAGGTGATGTGGCCGTTGATAGTGTGACTTACACTGGCGCTGACGGTGTCTTTGAAGACAACGGTGACGGTACTTACACCTTCTCACCAAACGAAAACTTCAACGGCGAAGTTAGCCTTGATGTTGTCGTTACCGATGAAGAGGGCGCAACTGAAGCGACCACAGCGGGAATCACCGTACTAGAGGTGAACGATCCGCCAATCGCAGGGTCAACCAGCTACTCAGTCAACGAGGACGAAGTTATCACCATCAGTTCAGAGCAACTGTTGGCGAACGCTTCTGATATCGAAGGTGAAGTGGCGATTGATAGCGTTAACTACACAGGTTCAGACGGTATCTTTACCGACAATGGTGACGGAACATTCAGCTTCGCACCTAACGCTAACTTTGATGGCGATGTAAGCCTTGATGTTGTCATTACTGATGAAGAAGGCGCAACCGTAGCGACCAACGCAAGCATAGATGTTCTGCCTGTGAACGATGCTCCGGTTCAAGGCGAGCAGGCGTATACAGTCAATGAAGATGGCTCGATTACCATCAGCCAAGAGCAGCTTCTAGCGGGCTCAAGTGATGTTGAAGGGGATGACCTAACAGCCTCGAATCTGACTGTTGATGGTAATGCGACGGTTGTTGCTAACGATGACGGCAGCTTTACCATTACGCCAGATGCGAACTTCAATGGTGACATTGACCTAACGTTCGACATTAGCGACGGTACAGATACGCTGGTTGCGACGGCTGACCTAACCGTTAACCCAGTTAATGACCTTCCACAACCACAAGATCAAACGTTCAGCATTGGCGAAGACGGCACCTTGAACTTCACTGATGAAGACTTGCTGACAGGTGCGACCGACATTGATGGTGATGACTTATCCATCGCTGATGTGTCTTACACAGGCGCAGAAGGTGTGTTTACTGACAATGGTGACGGTACATACAGCTTCGCTCCAAATGAGAACTTCAATGGTGATGTGAATATTGGCTTCACAGTCTCTGATGGTACAGACACAGTAGATGCCAATATCGATGTGACAGTCACAGATGTGAACGATGCACCAGTGGCAGGTTCAACGTCTTACCAAATGAACGAAGATGGCACCATCACGCTAAGCCCAGAGCAGTTGATTGCGAATAGCTCAGACGTGGATGGTGAAGTGTCACTCGATAGCGTGAGCTACTCGGGTACCGATGGCATCCTAACTCAGAACGAAGATGGCTCAGTCACGTTCGCACCGAACGAGAACTTTAATGGCGACATCAGCCTAGATGTAACTGTTATCGATGACGACGGTGCAACGGCAGAAACATCTGCAGGCATTGACGTGATTGCGGTGAACGATGCTCCGGTTCAAGGTGAGCAAGCGTACACGGTGAACGAAGATGGTTCGATTACCATCAGCCAAGAGCAGCTTCTAGCGGGCTCAAGTGATGTTGAAGGAGATGACCTAACAGCCTCGAATCTGACTGTTGATGGTAATGCGACGGTTGAAGCGAATGAAGATGGTTCATTCACCATCACGCCAGATGCGAACTTCAACGGCGATATCGACATGCAGTTCGATATCACTGATGGCACTGACACCATTCAAGCAACGGGTGACTTGACGGTTAACCCTGTTAACGACCTACCGACTGCTGATGATGTGAGTTACACCATTGAAGAAGACGGCTCACTAACCTTCACGGATGCAGATCTACTTGCTGGCGCTGCGGACATTGATGGAGATGACCTATCCATCGTTGATGTGTCTTACACAGGCGCAGAAGGTGTGTTTACTGACAATGGTGACGGTACATACAGCTTCGCTCCAAATGAGAACTTCAATGGTGATGTGAATATTGGCTTCACAGTCTCTGATGGTACAGATACGGTTGATGCCAACATTGATGTGAGCGTGACGCCTGAGAACGATCCACCAGTGGCGGGCAGCACGTCTTACACTGTGCATGAAGACAACTCAATCACGATCAGTAACGAACAGCTATTAGCCAACTCTTCAGATATTGAAGGTGAGGTTGCGATTGATAGCGTGACTTACACTGGCAGTGACGGTGTGTTCGAAGACAACGGTGACGGTACTTACACTTTCTCTCCAAACGAGAACTTCAATGGTGATGTGAGTTTAGCGGTTGTTGTTACCGATGAAGAAGGGGCAACAGAAGCGACCACCGCGGGAATCACCGTACTTGAGGTTAACGATCCGCCAATCGCAGGCTCAACCAGTTACTCAGTCAACGAAGATGAAGTTATCACCATCAGTGCAGAGCAACTGTTGGCGAACTCTTCGGATATTGAAGGCGAAGTGGCGATTGATAGCGTTACTTACACAGGCGCTGACGGTATCTTTACTGACAACGGTAACGGCACATTCAGCTTTGCACCGAACGCAAACTTCGATGGCGATGTTAGCCTCGATGTAGTGGTGACAGATGAAGACGGTGCGACAGTAGCCACCAGCGCAAGTATTGATGTTCTTCCAATTAACGATCCACCAGTATCGGGTGACTTGGCATACAGCATTGATGAAGATGGTTCGATTACTCTGACTCAAGAGCAGTTGCTATCTCAAGCCTCTGATGTGGATGGCGATGACCTGACCGCAAGCAACCTAAGTGCAGGCGATAATGCAACCGTTGTTGATAATGGCGATGGCACCTTTACGGTAACGCCGGATGCTAACTTCAATGGTGATATCGACCTAAGCTTTGATATTTCGGACGGCACTGAGTCAATTGTGGCGAACGCCGATCTGACGGTAAACCCAGTCAATGACTTGCCAACGACATCTGATGTTTACGCGAACGTTGATGAAGATAATGTCATCACTATCACGCAGGAACAGCTACTTGCGAATGCCGCTGATATAGAGGGAGATGACCTTGTCGCTTCCGACTTAACCTTAGTGGGTGACGATGCAACGATTGTCGATAATGGCGATGGTACGTTCTCTATCACTCCAAGCGAAAACTTCAATGGCTACATCGACGTTGCCTACAGCATCAGTGATGGCGACACACCAATTGCAGCTAACTTAGGCTTAACCGTTGACCCAGTTAACGACGCGCCAATTGTTTCTGCTGATGTGGCGATAACCATTGAAGAAGATGGTTCATACACCATTACTCAAGAAGAGCTCCTACAATTCGCGACTGACATCGAAGACGATGACATGACCGCAATTATTGGAGAGCAGGGCGATGAAACAACCGTAACCGGTACAGTGTTGGATGCTGAAACCAGTAATCCAGTGTCTGGTGCAGAAGTCACCCTGACCGACAGCGCTGGCAATAGCTACACCACAGTAACGGATGACTCAGGAAACTACTCTGTTACAGGTTCAGTCGTTGACCAAGGTACCGTTACTATTGAACAAGACGGCTCTATTACCAGTAGTTTCCTAGTTCCAGCTGGTGAAGATACCAACGGTGGCGTAACTGCAATATCTGAAGTACTTGAAGAAACAGATATGCGTATCGTGGTCACATGGGGTGAAAGCCCACGTGATATGGACAACCATTTATGGCTCTACGATACAGAAAATGGCAATGAGCTAGACCACATTTACTATCGCGACATGAGCCACGATTTGGGCGAAGGTAATGTCGTTCAGCAAGATGTGGATGACACGAATGGCGGTGGTCCTGAAACCATCACCATTCCAAATTATCAAGATGCTGATATGCACTATTCAGTACACAACTACACCAGCAGAAGTTGGGATGTGGATGGTGTTGAAGATGTACAGGTTCAGGTGTTTGTTGGCGATACATTGGTTGAAACCTTTAGTCCTGACTTATCTGAAAACCCATCGGGTGACCACTGGCATGTATTCGATATCGTGAACGGTGTTATTGTTCCAAGCCAAGATGTAGGCACTCAAAATGCATTCGACTTGCCAACGGCAGAAGAAGCGCTCGCGAATGAAAACGGCATTGATATCTCTGAATTGCTAACCGGCGATGAAGGTGATGGTTCTGGTGAGACGGGTGGTAACGAACCAAGTGTTGGAGATGTTTCAATTGAAAACGCTCTTATCACTGACAATGGTGACGGCACTTACACCATTACTCCGGAAGAGAACTTCAACGGTGAATTCTCCATTAGCTACAACGTGGACGATGGCAACGGAGGGGTTACGCCTGCGGAACTTGACGTTACCGTAACAGCAGTTAATGACCTTTCGGTTATTTACGACCATGACTACACCATTAATGAAGATGGCTCGTTAACCTTCACTGATGAACAGCTATTGGCTGGTGCAACCGATATTGATGGCGATGACCTTTCTGTCGAGTTGGTTAATTACGAAGGCACCGACGGTGTGTTCACGGATAATGGCGATGGCACTTACACCTTCGCTCCAAACGAGAACTTCAATGGTAATGTCGACCTAACTTACGATGTCAGTGACGGTACCGATGTTGTATCGGCAAACATTGATGTGCAAGTTGTCCCAATTAATGACGTACCGGTTGCTGGAACCACCGCTTACAGCGTTGAAGAAGACGGCAGTATCACGCTAAGCGATGCACAACTTCTGGCGAATAGCTCGGATGTTGAAGGGGAAGTGTTTGTCAGCGATGTAAGCTACAGCGGCACTGATGGTGTATTCACTGATAATGGTGATGGTACTTACACCTTTGCTCCAAACGAAAACTTTAACGGTGACATCAGTCTTGATGTCTCTGTTATGGATGAAGATGGCGCAACCGCTGAAACAACCGCAGGTATCGACGTCATTGCTGTTAATGACTTGCCGGTTGCAGGTTCAACGACCTACAGCGTTGACGAAGATAACGTGATTACCATTTCTGAAGCGCAGCTTCTTGCGAACAGCTCAGACATTGAAGGTGATGTATCCGTTAGCGACGTTTCCTACTCAGGCGCAGACGGTATCTTTACTGACAATGGTGATGGTACTTACAGCTTCGCTCCAAATGAAAACTTTAACGGCAATGTCAGCCTAGATGTCACCGTTGCTGATGAAGAGGGTGCAACGGCTGAAACCACTGCGGGTATTGAAGTTATCGCGGTTAACGATGCACCAGTGTCAGGTGACTTGGCTTACTCAGTGGATGAAGATGGTTCAATCACGCTAAGCCAAGAGCAACTGCTGGCTCAAGCATCGGATGTGGACGGCGATGATCTTACCGCGGCTAATCTAACCGCGGGTGATAACGCTACCGTTACGGCAAACGATGATGGTTCATTTACTATTACACCGGATGCCGACTTTAATGGTGATATTGACCTTAGCTTCGACCTTTCTGATGGTACTGAAACGGTTGTTGCAACGGCCGACCTTACTGTGAATCCAGTGAATGACATCGCGGTTGTAGAAGATGTCGCTTACACCATTGAAGAAGATGGTTCACTTACCTTTACAGACGAGCAACTGCTAGCGGGTGCTTCTGATATTGATGGTGATGAGCTTTCAGTTGCTGATGTGTCTTACACAGGCGCAGAGGGTGTGTTCACTGATAATGGTGATGGTACTTACACCTTCGCTCCAAATGAAAACTTCAATGGCGAAGTAAGTCTGGACTTCTCAGTATCTGACGGTACAGAGACGGTTGATGCAAACATCGACGTAACGGTAACAGACGTTAACGATGCACCAGTGGCGGGTGCAACGTCTTACCAGATGAACGAAGACGGCACCATTACATTGAGCCCTGAGCAGTTAATTGCCAATAGCTCCGATGTGGACGGTGAAGTGTCGCTTGATAGCGTGAGCTACTCAGGTGCAGACGGTATCTTGGTTCAAAATGAAGATGGTTCGGTAACGTTCGCACCAAACGAAAACTTTAACGGAGACATCAACCTTGATGTGACCGTTATTGATGACGACGGTGCAACGGCTCAAACCACCGCTGGTATTGAAGTTATTGCAGTTAACGACGCACCAGTGGCCGGAAACGTGGCTTACTCGGTTGATGAAGACGGTTCAATTACGCTATCTCAAGAGCAGTTGCTGGCTAACGCATCCGATGTTGATGGTGATGCACTAACCGCAAGCAACCTATCTGCAGGTGACAATGCGACCGTAACAGCGAACGATGATGGTTCATTTACGATCACTCCGGATGCTGACTTCAACGGCGACATAGATCTAAGCTTCGATGTTTCAGATGGTATCGAGACAGTCCTAGCTGGCGTAGACCTAACCGTTAACCCAGTAAATGACTTACCAACGGCTGCTGACCAGAGCTTTACCGTTGAGGAAGATGGTACGTTAACCTTCACTGACGCTGACCTATTAGCAGGCACTGCGGATATTGATGGTGATGACCTGTCTATCACTGATGTGTCTTACACGGGCGCAGAGGGTGTGTTCACGGATAACGGTGACGGCACTTATAGCTTTGCTCCGAACGAGAACTTCAATGGCGATGTAAACCTTGGCTTCACAGTGACTGATGGCACTGAGACAGTCGATGCCAATATTGGTGTGACGGTAACGGATGTTAACGATGCGCCAGTAGCGGGTTCTACGTCTTACCAAATGAACGAAGATGGCACCATCACAATCAGCCCTGAACAGTTGATTGCTAACAGTTCTGACGTTGATGGTGAAGTGTCGCTTGAAAGCGTTACTTACTCAGGCTCTGACGGCACCTTGGTTCAAAACGATAATGGGTCTGTGACCTTCACGCCAAACGAGAACTTTAATGGTGATATCAGCCTAGATGTGGTTGTGACCGATGATGACGGTGCAACTGCAACAACAACGGCAGGAATCGAAGTTCTGGCTGTGAACGATGGACCTGAATCTGAGGATGTGAAACTAACTACAGCCGAAGACAGCACCATTCTTATCACACAAGACATGTTGTTAGCTCAAGCTACCGACATCGATAACACCGCAGACGAGCTGTCAGCTTCTGGTCTACAAATCGACCCTAGCTTAGGTGAGTTGCTAGATAACGAAGATGGTACTTGGTCATTCACACCAAACGAGAACTTCAATGGCGATGTGCCAATGACGTTTAACGTTAGCGATGGCCAAGAGACAATTTCAGTCGACGGCAACATCGATGTCACGCCAGTCAATGATGCACCTGAAGCGCCAACCATTGAGATGCAAGGCGAAGAAGATGTGGTCATGGTGATTGACCCAGCATACATCGCGGGTCAAGTAACAGACCTTGATGGCGACGAGATCAGCATCGAGAGCATCACTGTTCGAGCACCAGCGAACGCGACCTTAACTCAGCAACCAGACGGCATGTATCACTTAGTGACTACTCAAGACTTTAATGGCTTAGTAGAACTGGGTTATCAAGCTACTGACGGTGAAGAGGTGGTTGATGGGTCGCTGAATGTGGATGTCATTCCGGTTAACGACGCACCATTCAATGTCGGCAACGCAATGATGACCACAGACGAAGATGGCGCGTTCACCTTCGATGCTGGCGACTTGATGAACTTGTTCGGTGACATTGATACCGCTGACCTGGTTGTTTCTCGCATTATCACCGCAGACGGTGAAGATGGCGGAGAAGTAACAGACAACGGTGATGGTACTTGGACATTCACCCCAACAGGCGACTTTGCGGGTGTTTCTGACCTACAAGTTGTCGTGAGTGATGGTGAGTTCGAAACGGTTCTTGATGTTCCTGTGTTCGTACGTCCAGTTGCAGATGGTGCGGTAATTACCACCGACCATGACGGTCCATTAGTCTTCGGTGAAGATGAAACGGGTCACTTGGGACTGAACGTTGGCCTAGTCGATGACTCAGAAACACTAAGTAACTTGGTGATGACAGGTTTCCCTGTTGGATTCGAGGTAACCGATGGTGTGAATACCGTGATGATTACCGAACCGGGTCAATACATCGACCTGTTCGACTGGGATATCTCAAACATTCAAATGACGCCTCCTGAAGACTTCCATGGTGAGTTCTTCGTAACCGTAAGTGCAACAACGGTTGATTACGGAGATGAGCCGGAAGCGTTTGATGATGGTATCGATTCAGGTGATTTCGAAACTGTAGCGGGTGATTCCATCATCCTAACGGCGGACGACCTAATTGGTTTGGCTGAGAATGTGGATGCTGACAGCGATGATGAAGTGAAACTGGTTCATCTTGCCGACCGCAGCCAAGGTGAGATTGTCGATAATGGCGATGGCACTTGGACGTTCACACCAGCACCAGGCTTCACGGGCGAAGCAGACATTGCGTACGTAGTTGATAAAGATGGCGTGCTTCATGATGAGCAAACTGGCGTAGTCGTGAAAGAAGGCGACTCACAAGAGAATGCAGCACCAGAAGTTAACAGCATCACAACGACGGAAATCGCAGCTGATGCAACCTTGTCGTTCACTGATGAAGACATGTTAGCGAACCTGAGCGATGCAGAAGGCGATAGCATGAGCATTGAGTCAGTAAGCTTGATGGAAGGTCAGGGCGTAATTGAGAGCGATAACCAAGGTAACTATCAATTCACACCTGCTGAAGACTACACCGGTGATGTTCAAGTTGGATTTATAGCGACCGATGGCGAAAATCGCATCGAAAGCTTCTTCAATGTGGATATCCAAGGCGGAGATGAAGCAGCGGCGAGTGAAGGTTATGCCTTAGCTGATGATGGTTCACTAATTATCACGGATGCACAGCTGGTGGATGAGTTGGGCGTGAGTGATTCTGCACAAGTTGTTGATGTTGCAGACGCGAACGATGCTGGCTTCTTTGCCGAATCAGGTGAAGGTGAGTGGACTTACTGGCCGAACGAAGACTTCGATGGCAACTTAGCGATGAATGTTGAAGTTAACGACGGCGGTGAAGTATCAAGTCATAGCTTAAGCATCCAAGTTGAAGATGATTCAGTACAAAGTGATGAACCACAAGTCCAAGCTGCTCAAGCAACAGAAGAGCAACAAGTGGAAGTGGCTCAACAAGCTGATGACCAAGCTCAAGATGCTGAAACTGAAGACAGTACAGCAGATGTAACCGCGGCACCGGGTGATACCATCTCTATCTCGATTCCAGATGAGGTAAGTGGTAACGAATCGGTTGATTACGCTGATATGTCTGGTCTACCTGAGGGCGCTACTGTGAGCAACGCACTGGATAACGGTGATGGTAGCTTCACAATCAGTGGCAACCTAGAGCAGCCTGTATCCGTTGAACTTCCAGAAGGTTATGAAGGTACTAGCGAGATCCAATTCCAAGGTTACGACGAATTGGGTAGTTCAATAGACGGTGCTAGCGGTTCTGTTGAAGTTGAGGTCGATGATCAATACACCATGCAAGGTTCTACCCAAGAGCAGCAACCGGACATGGCGGGTATGGAATCTGGAGGCAGCGACTGGACAAGTTCAGGAGGTCAAGACCAAGGTGTTGACTTCACGGACGACTCTGGAAGCTTCGATTCAGATTCTCAAACTGGTACCGATCAAGGCAACGACTTCGACCAAAGCTCGATTTAATCGAGAGAACTTGGTTTTAGTCTGAACCGACATTTAGTCTAAACCAACAAGTAGATAGGGCAGCGTAAAGTTGCCCTCACTAAAGCCATGTGGGGTCATTGATGCATGGCTTTTTTATTGCTTGTTCTTCTAAATAATATTGTTTTTTCGCTAAATAAACTTGAGAACAGATAAAAATGTCCTTAATTATTAGACGAGTTAGTTAGAAAGGAGGGACGACATGTATCGTTATGTCAGTTCACCGCAAGCGTCGAAGTACATCGTGCCACCACCTCAACATCGTGAGTTGTCGAGTGTGGATGTGCCTGAGTCCGAATTAGAGATGCGAGAAATATTGAATAATTGGTTTGCTGATGGTTTAGCACCCATTATTGAAAGTGAAGATGACTACATCTCTGCGAGCGATCACGTTCGATTTGAAAAGCTCAGCGGCACCGTTGGGATGCTGTTGAGAAACAAAGATTATTATTTTGCGGCCAAACGGATTTTATCTGTGTGGGAACAAGATTGCCTTGAAACCACTTATATCAATTATCTCATTTTGCGCAGTGAGCGAGTCACTTCTCTAAGGTAAGTTAATGCTGTGGCACTTGTCATTATCCATTAGCTATTAGCTATTAGCGACTTAGGGTTCGTGTGCTTAAGATCTTTTTGTTTTTCTAGCGAATCAGGCAAACAAAAAGGGCAAGCTTGGAGGCTCACCCTAAAGGATCTTTGTTTTACTTACGTTATTTTCAACTAATTCTCAACGGGGTTACGACTTACACCGGCTTTGTTGCGTAATTAAATTTATAGATAGAGCTACCCCATTTCGTGTGTTTCTTAGTCAATACGACAAGTTTCAGGCATACCTAACCCAGTAAGCTTGTTCAACGCTTTTATCATCGCGTAAGTCTCACCCACCTGCGCATTGTAATGTCTTAAGCTCAATCGTCCTCCTAGTAACTGTTTAACTCGATACATCGCTGTTTCTGATAGTGAACGTCTGTGGTACCCATACCGCTCTTTCCAATACTTATTTGAGCCGTATAACTTCTGGCAACCCACGGCGAGGTTTCGAGGATGACCACGCTCCCAGAAGGCTGCCCCTTCTCTTGGGGGAATAAGCGCAATGGCTCCCTTAATCTTAATAGCAGCATGACACAATCTCGTGTCGTAAGCTCCATCACCAGACACCTCAAGGATACTTCGGCGTGTTTGTTTCAGTAAGTTCGGGAGGACTTCTCCATCTGTAACCGTCGATAAACTTAGCTCGGCTGCGATAATTTCATGAGTGCTTGTATCAACGGCAATATGCAGCTTTCGCCAAACTCTACGCTTGCCATCTGTCCCGTGTTTTTTGACTTTCCATTCACCTTCGCCATAAACCTTTAGGCCAGTTGCATCAATGGCCAGGTGCTGTATTGCTCCTCTCGCTTTAGTCTTAAATGAGACCTCAACTTGCTTTGCTCTACGACTGATGCAGGTGTAATGCGGACAACTTAATGGAACATGGGCAAGCCTAAATATTGAGTCGATAAACCCTTGCAGAGCTCTCAGTGGCATAGAAAAAACTCGTTTCACCATGAGCGCTGTCGTGATAGCTAAATCGCTGAACCGACGTGGCCTCCCGCGCTTACTCTGTTTGCTTTGCGCCCACCCGTTTATTGCCTCTTCATCAATCCAAAAGGTCAGAGAGCCACGGTTAATAAGTGATTGGTTGTATTTCTTCCAGTTGGTTGTTTTGTAACGAGGTTTAGGCATAGAGCTACGAGAAGGAGTGAACGTAGCTGATCAGATCGTAGGCTCTTGATTTAGTTCCATTGAATTACGCAACAAAGCCACTTACACCCAACCATCAAATTTGAGTCGTTTTTGAATTCTCTCGACTGCTTCTTTCTGCATTTGTCTAACACGCTCGTTAGAAACATTCACATCCAACATTTGTCCGACTTCAGACAGCGTTTTCACGTTGTTATCAAAGAAACCAAAACGGTGGATTAGCACCTTTTGTAATTTTGGAGGAAGTGTATGGATGATTTGTTCTAGAGCTTGGGTAAAAGACTGATCTTCACAATCTTTTTGTGGGTCAGGGATATACTCACTTTCACACTGTTCAAGTACTATCGGTGCGTGGCTGAAACCAACCGTTGTTGTCACGTCAATAAACCCGCTAAGCGCCACGAGTTGGTCGACACGTTTTGCCTTTACGCCAGAGCTGTCTGACAACTCTGAAATCGAAATCTCTTTACTCATTTTTTTACTTACATCGAGCTTCTTGGACGCGAGGCTGTTTATTTCTTTGCATACGTGGGCGGGCAATCGGACAGTACGACCTTTGTTCATCAATGCCGCTTCAATATTCTCTCGAATCCACCATACGGCGTAAGTCGAAAAGCGATAACCGGGTTCGGGGTCGTATTTATCGATTGCTTTGATTAAGCCGATGTTACCTTCCTCGATCAGGTCGAGCAGCGTGAAGTTGTTGCCTTTACGTTTTAGGTAACTCTTTGCGATTTTTACAACAAGTCGCAGGTTTGATTCGATCATGATGTCACGTGCTTGCTTGTCACCCGCGCGATTCAATTTTGCGTAATACACCTCATCTTCACGCGACAGCAAATCAATCCCCACAATATCCTTTAGATAGTGAGCATAAGGTTCTGCAGTGGTAGAAAATGATTCTTTAATGGGTGTTTCATCCGTGAGCACCTGAAACGCAGCAAAACTGTCATTGTTCATTTCCTTGTCCTTTTTTAGCCGACTGAACGTTTTATTTTTTCATTTTATTATTATGCCACCAAGTGATTAACGCTTGGTTTCATTAGAGTGTAGATAACAGTTTCTTCTTTACCAATAAATAAAATGCAATTTCGTATACTTACGTCACAAAAAGATCTACAAGTATTTAACCGTTTTACATCTCATCGAACGTGTCGGTTTTTCATAGGAAACATGGACATGCATGGTTTATAAAGTATGTATTATGTATTATGTATTATGTATTATGTATTATGTATTATGTATTATGTATTATGCATTGGTGCATGTAGATAAATCGAGTGAATTTATAGGAGCGGGCGGCATATAATTGATAGGGGAAATGAGGAGAACGTGGCAAGAGTCGAGGTTCCATGTTGCCAAAGCACCTCAGCTCTTTAACCTGTTCAGCTGACATTGTTTGCTGCGTAAAACTATAAAAACTATTAGTGAAGACTAAAAGCTGTTACGGAATACTAAAAGCTATTACTGAAGACTAAAAGTTATTACTAAAAGCTCAGTGAATTGACTAATAAGTGCTTAGCACCTCATCGATTTGTTTGTTGATGATCTTCATTTCGCTGTAGATAACAGAAAGATCATCATCTTGAGGTGCAAGCTTATTAAGTGTGTTTTGCTCGACTCTTTCTAAGGCCACGGTGGCGGTTTCTTCGCCGAAGCTGGCTAATATGCCTTTTAATGTGTGTACGGTAAAATGAAGCTTGCCCCAATCCTGTTGCTGTACCAGTTCTTGTATCTCTTCTAATGAATTGCCATGGTCTTCTTGATACACAGACAACACAGCGAAAATCACTTCTTTGTCATTATCTAAGTAGGCATTTAGGGCATCAAAATCTAGCATATAGACTCCTGTCGGCTGTATGTTGAAAATGGGCTGGGCGGCCTAGTAGAAAAACCAGATCTTAATGAATCACTGAGCCATTGGCTCCATCTTGGTGGAAGCTCTAGCTGTGCGAGCTGTTTCAAGTATTCGTGTCTAAGGTTTTCTTCTATATGAGCTTTATGGACGGCATATATATAGTCAAGTTTCGCCGCAATTGAATATGGGTAATTGTGAATGTAGTCCTTTAGTTCTTGGATGGAATCGGAATTTTCGATATTTACACAAGTAGAAGGGTCTACATCTTGTGATTCGAGTTGATGGTTTATTGTCTCCCCTCGAGCTTTTAAGCACTCTGCAACTAAGTGGTACAGGGAGTACTCGCCAAAGTGAGTTAAAAGAGGCAGCAATTGAAGCAATAAGTGAGTGGGTTGGTTGTAAAAGTTATTTGCTAACAGTGTCGAGGCTCGAATCACTTTCTTGTGAGCAACTTGAGGGCTGTTCTCAATGAGTAAAATATTACTTTGAAATAGGGCAAGGCTGGCCAGAACTTGTTGCTGTTGTTTTACCGGAAGTTTGAGGTTTACCAACTCTGTGAATTGATTAGCATGTTCCAGCAGAATGCGTTTGTACTTTAATTGTGTCTCACGTTGGTAGGTCGCCTTTAGTGAACTGAAGTGAGCGCTAATGGAATGAATAATATCAATGTCGGCAGACGATATATGCGTCGCGTACATCTCACCAAGCTTGATAAGCATCAGGGTGTTGTCGACGTTTTCTGCCAAGTCGATTGCTCTTATCGCACGGTGACTGATGCTAGGCGTCATTTCAAACGCTCTTATGGCCAGTTTAAGCGCGGGCAGTAACATATTATGTTTTTCATAAATGCAGCTTAAACAATCAATAACGTTTAATGACAACGGCTGAGCAATCAGGTAATTGTGGAGCTTTTCTATGGCTAGGTTCGGTTTACCCAAGCTGTCTAGAATTAATGCCTCTGCGACTAATTTGGTCGGGTGCATTTTCGTGTTCGAGTTGTCGATTGTGCTTGAAAGCAAATCCCATTCTTTGCCTCCAATTAAGTGTTCAATCAATGTCGCTTCAAACTGAACGCTATTGCCATTAGGGGAGATCGCTAACGCTTGTGTCAATCGCTCCAAATTAGTGATCGGATATAAGTCATTCAGTTGGGTGAGTTTCTTCGAAACGGACACAGCACTTTGAATCTTCTTGCCTAAAGATTGAGTATTGATCGGTTTAGAAACAAAGTGATGTGCTTCGCCAGAAAGGGCCGTCAATACGGTTTCCTGACGCATATCCCCAGAAACAAGAATCGTGGCGACTGTATGATCGATGAGCCTGTTTCGATAGAGGATCCCCAAAAGCTCAAACCCCGTGAAGGATTGTTCTAAGTGGTAATCGATGAGGAGTACATGAAATGAGTGCGTCTCGACCGCCTTGATGGCTTGTCGATAATCGGTCGCAATAAAGATGCAATCATGTGAAATGCCCAAGCTCGAGAGTTGCTGCTTAATAAGTATTGTTGCGCTCTTAGAGTCGTCGACAATCAAAACCCGCAGGTCTGTTGGTAAGGTCAAATCCATTTTCCTCAATACCAAATGTTATGTTTAATTTAGGTGTCAGGTTGCACATTGTCAAGGTGCCTATATCACATACAAACACTCAATAAACTATTGGTAATTAAAGAGTATTCGATAACATTTATGAAAGCCTTCAAACGCAGGCTGCGTTTACCTTATTTTTGTGGGGTTATCCGTGTTTTAGAAATAAAAAAGAGGTAAGCCGATAAGCTTACCTCTCTGTTTTCTTACTAAAAAACTAGCGCTAATCATGCATGTTCAAAATCAATACTGCCGCTAGAGCCAAGAACGCCGTCATCATTAAGAACACATCGTTGTAAGCCATGATGGCAGCGTCACGTTGCATTGTACCAAGTAAGCTTGCTTGCGCTTGCTGCATCGCCGTTGCAGCATCACTTCCTGACTGAATGAAAAACGCTTGTTGTTGCTGAAGCGTCTGCCAGCCAAGTTGACTCACAGAAGGTAACGACTCCTTGATGTGTGCCAAGTGCTCACGGGTTTTGTTATCCAATAGCGTAGCGATAATCGCGATGCTGAAAGCACCACCTAGGTTTCGCATCACGTTGGTTAAAGTTGATGCGTCTGGCGTGTCCATTTTACTGATGTTCTTCATGGCAACCAAAGACAGCGGAACCATGATAAACGGACTACCAATAGCACGTAGGACCATAGACAAAATCAGCTGCTGGCCACCAAAATCGATTGTCATGTGCGTATTCACGTAACAACTGAAACCGAACATTGCGAAGCCAAAGGTCACCAAGTACTTAGGCTTAATTATCTGTGTTAGCTTGGGCACAATTGGGAATATCAGAAGTTGTGGGAAACCCATCCACATTAGCACTTCACCAATTTCCATCGCGTTATATTGCTGAATTTGAGTGAGATACATCGGCAGCACATAGATAGAGCCAAGCAACGCCATCCCCAAAATCAAATAGGCGATACAAGACATAGCAAATTGCCCATCCCGCAATAGCCGCAGGTTAACCAATGGCTTTTTGTGTTGGAGTTCGTTTATCACGAAATAAACCAAACTCACCGCCGACACGATACTCAAGCCAATAATAAAGCTCGAACTGAACCACTCTTCACGGTTACCTTCTTCTAGCACCACTTCCAAACAACCTAGCCCTAACGCCATGGTGGCAATACCAAACCAGTCCGCTTTTTTCAGCGTGCCAAGGTCGAGCTTTTCATCATCCAAGCCATATCGGATCATGGTGATCACAAGCAAAGCAGGCGGAATATTGATGTAGAAAATATAGTGCCATGAAAAGTTCTCCGTCAGCCAACCACCAAATGTTGGGCCGATCGATGGAGCAAAGGTCGCGGTTACGCCAAACAGTGCCATACCCACAGCCCGTTTGTTAACAGGCAATAACTGAATCACTAACGAGAAAGCTAGTGGGATTAAAGCACCACCACTGAAGCCTTGCATCGCACGGAATACGATCATCGAGGTCATGTTCCAAGAGAACGAACACAACAAAGATGAAAGGGTGAAAATGACCGTCGTCCACGTGATATAGCGGCGTTTACCGAGTGCTTTAGAAAGCCAACCACTGAGTGGGATAGCGATCATCTCTGCGACTAGATAAGACGTAGAGATCCACGAACTTTCATCTAAGGTGGCAGACAGCGCACCTTGAATATCTTTGAGAGACGAGTTGGTGATTTGAATATCCAAGATCGCCATAAACGCACCAATCAAACCGCCAAATAGGGCGATCCAATGGCGCCTAGAAACCACTCCATCATCATTAGTTTGGGTGACAACACCAGCGTTACTCATGGTCTAGCCTCGTTTATCGATGGTCGCTACCACAGACAAACCAGGAAGCAGTCTACCTTTCAATTCTTGCTGATCTGGAATGGTAATTTTCACCGGTACACGTTGAACGATTTTAGTAAAGTTACCTGTCGCGTTTTCTGGTGGTAGGAGCGCAAACTTGGCGCCAGTTGCAGGGGAGAAACTGTCTACCACGCCTTCAAGTGGCTGACCCGGAAAGGCATCCAGTTCGACTTCTACGGTTTGGCCTTTGTGAATGCCGCTTAATTGAGTTTCTTTGAAGTTGGCTTCAATCCACACTTGGTTGTTTGGTACCAAGCTCATAAGTGGTGCGCCAGCTTGAATCAGCAAGCCTTCACGGACGCTACGTTTACCAATCACGCCATCCGCTGGCGCGTAAACTTTGGTGTAATCAAGGTTAAGTTGTGCTTGATCTCTTTGTGCTTGAGCTTCAGTCACGGATGCGTTTGCTTGTTCGATTTCACTCGCAATCACGATTAGTTGATCATTACTTGCGACGAGGTTTGCTTTTGCTTCTTCAAGTTCTGCTTGGGTGACTTTTTGTTGTGCGACCATGCTGTCTACTTCATCTTGCGAAGCATAGTTACGCTTTAATAAGCTACGAGAACGCACGACTTGTTGGATTGCACGCTCGTATTCAGCTTGTGCGGAATCAACACGGCTCTCGGCTTGATTTATTTGGCTACGTTGTAACGTTTGTTGAGCGATCAGGTTGTGTACGCTTGATTGAACGACGCTTAAATGCGCATTCGCCTGAGCAAGTGCAGATTGGTAATCACGATCATCGATTTGAACCAACAAGTCACCTTGTTTAACCGATTGGTTATCACTCACGTAAGACTTAACAATATAACCCGACACCTTCGGGCTTATATTCGTGATGTCGCCTTGTAGGTAGGCATTGTCGGTAGATTCGAAGTATTGGCCATAGCCGTACCAATATCCGGCGCCAGCTAGACCTAATGACAGCATGATCGCAGTAGCAATAAGCGGGGCTTTTTTACGTTTTTTTGTGCTTACTGATTGCGAAGCGTTGTTGTTCTCTGTCATTTTTTATTTCTCATTTTGTTTTTATTTAGATGTAACGAATTGTAAATGAATTCGATTGATTGATAAGATAGGAAAAAAGGGAAACACTGTTGCAATAATCTTACTAATAGGGCTTTGGGAGAAGTACGATGGACTTAAATGCTGTGACTGTTTTTACACAAGTTGTTGATTGTGGGAGTTTCACGCACGCAGCTGAAGCATTGAACATGACCAAGTCGACCGTCAGCCGAAAGCTTGACGAGCTGGAGCAGCACCTAGGTGTGAGGTTGATCACTCGTTCGACACGAAGTTTAGTTTTAACGCCAGAGGGTGAGCGCTTTTATCAGTCGAGCATGCAGATGCAAGAGATCATGAACCAAGCTGAGTTAGAGGTTTCTGCCAATCAGGATTTGATCCGAGGGCAGTTGAATGTTGTGTTGCCTGTCGAATTGGGACATCAAGTATTAGCCACATACATCCACAGTTTCCTAAAAGAGCACCCAAACGTGACTTTGAACTTAGAACTGTCAAATCGAGAAGTCGACATCATTGCGGAGGGGATCGATCTTTACGCACAAATTAGTGAGCTAGTGGACTCGAGCTTGGTTTCTCGTTACCTCACAACATCGAAGCGTGTATTGGTAGCCAGCTCTGAGTATTTAGAACAGTTCGGTGAAATCTCTTCACCCGATGACCTTAAGCCTCCATTTAGGATGATTGAAGTGGTGAACAAGGCGGCACGTCTACCTAAGTGGCATTTGCAATTAGAAGGCGGTGAGTCGATTTTGATCGATCTGCCGTGTCAGTTGCGAGTGAATACCATCACGGCATGCCTAACAGCGTGTGTGGATGGGCTCGGCTTGGCGGTGCTTCCTGAATTCATTTGTCGTGAGCACTTCAAGACAGGGAAGCTGATTCGTTTGTTACCTGAGTATGAGATGCCAGAAGTTTCAGTAAGCCTAGTGTATGCAGACAGGCAGTTGATGCCGAAACGTAAAAAGGTCTTTATCGACTATCTACTGACTGCCTTTCAAAATAGGAAGCACAAGTAACGGGCTGAACATTAGCGGTTAAATAAGTGCTTAAGCTTCCTATTATTCATTTTTGTCTAAACCGTATTGAAGCTAACTATGATTGGGCTGCCAGTCGACGACTTGTCCATTCACTAATATAGCTTTGACCGACAGGGCTGCAATATCGATACCGTTGTGACGAAATGCCTTGTTGGAGAAGTTGGCTATGATCTTACTCCCGTCACTGAACTCGGTTTGTTGAACATCGCCGTTCTTATCTAACCAGTCGAAATCGACCAACTCTTTATCCCATAACTGTTCGTGCATCGGTTCAAAGCCATCTTGATAGCGTTTGAGTGCTTTGATCCTTGGACTTGATAAAGCTTCATCTCTGGTCAAGTGAACCATCGGTGGTGTGTTGTACAGCATCGCGGTTAAGTCACGTTCTGCTTGTACATTAGTGAACTTAAGGCTGTCTGAGTGCCAATGGTGCGTATTGATTACTTCATCATGGAAAACGGCTTGGTATAACGGAATTCGATATTGTGGCGAAAACAGTAGCGACTTGTAGGGCTCTTTAACCTCGGCGGGTTTAAAGAAGAAGTCAGGCTTGTGGTCTGGGTACCAACGACCTAAGTAATAGGGAGATCGGCGATTCTCTTTCATGTCTTTATCTGTCCAACCAAAACCAACCGTTTCTAAGCCGTGTGCAAACACGATGCCTTTTGTTGTTAGGCTGTTGCCGTCTTCAGACCCTAATACTAACGATGGTTGCTCGCTTAGCCACTGCATTCGGTTGTTGAAGGCAGAAAGCATATCCGATTCGTTTGTATCGCCATTGACATTGCTGTTGCTATGACTCTTGCTATGACTGTTTATAGAGCCGCTGTAATCTTCACGTGCCATGGCGGTTGCATCAACATCTAAGAACAAGCTGTTGAAGTTGCCGAATTTCATAATGTCTTGAGCGCGCTGCTTTACGTAATCTAAATGGCAATTCGGATTAAGATAGAATCCGTTACCTCGAAACCCTTTTTTTAGGCTGCCATCCGCTAGTTCAATGGCACAACTTTGACGCATTGGCTCTGGTAATTGAGCGGTTAGCCAGTTGTCGTTCAGCTTAGCAGGAATGGCTGTGTTGTAGGAGTCATAGGTGCCGACCAGATATCCTGACTGTTTTGCCAGACTCACAGCGTTAGGTTGATAGAATGCTGGCATCCAATTATCAAATCCGAGCCAAAGTTTGCTTAAGCCTGCCTTATTTAGATTGGCGACCATATCTGAAGACAACGCTTGTCCCCAAGTGTCTGACGAGTTTAGGTAGGGGGAGGCGTGTTCAACCAACCAATTTTTCTTGTTCTGCGCTGCCACGTATTGAGCTTTGATCGTATTGCTTTCGAGTGTCGGATTACCGATTGGAAATAACACCTGCAACGACTGGCTAATAGAGTCCAACAATAACTGTTTGTGGTACTGACTGAACCAATCTTTACCCTTGGAGAGTGATGAAAGCTCTCTTTTTGCTTCCTTGGAAACGTTGAGTTTAGAGCCCTTTAGATACCAGCTTTTCAATCCCCACCAGTCGCTTACATCTTGGACGCTTAGTGGATCTTTGCCAAACAAATAAACGTGGCTCGCGCCGATCAACTTACTTACATCTGGATTGCGCTTTTGCTTTGCTACAAGTGTTTCAGACTGGTCATTATTGATGCGCCAATCTCGGTATTGTTTGGCACCATCTAACCACGAGTCTCCGAGGGTAATACGAACAATAAAAGGCTGTGACTGATTGAGCATCGTAAATTGGTGTGATGCCTTCATATCAATTTTGGTCTTTGTATTTGAGGAGGCATTAGAGGATGCATCTGAAAAGAGCAGTTGATTGTTGGTCGCATTAATCATCTGATAGCTAATGAAGTGGTCGTTCTGTTGTGCTGTCCAAAAAGGCATCTTTAGGTCTTGAGTGGTGTTGCTTCCAGAATGGTTGTCGACTAGATAACTACCCCAAAGCTTGTTATTTGTAGGTACACGCATGCCTTCGCTAAAAGGAAGAAATAGGGTCTGAGTTTGTTGTTCTGCTAGATCAAACCACGCCAACTCTACGGGCTGGTTACGTTTCACCTGTATATTTGAAGGGAAACTGAACTGAAAAGTGAGTTGTTCTTGATTTAGTTCTGCCTCAACTTTTATCCCACTGGGTACTAAGGTCCAAGTGGCGATTTTTTCTGAGTAAGCTTTATCGGAAAAGCCAATGACCAGATTGGTCGCTTTCTGTGGTTGGCTATCAACAGTGAGAACGCCGCTGTTAACGCTTAAGCCGTTCCAATCTATCTCTAAAGTATTCGATGAAATAGAGACGGTATTGTTGTTACTGGTGAGCGTTATTTGGCTCGCTTGTGCATTGGATGAAAACAGACAAGCTGTTGTTAGAGCCACAATGGCAAAAGTAAAAAGATTGAGTGGGTGACGTACGCTGAGCATATTTAGATTCCGAAAAGGGTAAGTACGGTTATTACACCTAAGTAGTGCTAGTGCTTTGTCACCTATATGTCTCTATTTTCTGTTTGGCTTTAGTGGTGTTCCATTAGAAAGGCACGGCGACGCGTTGCACATATTGGACTTCAATAGCGCCTTGGTATTCAAACATTTCAACCGAAGCACTCAGGTGCTTGGCTTTGGTTCCAAGTGGACCTTCTGAGGGAACGGGTGCTTGCGCTGTTTTGATTGGCAATTTGTAACCTAACAGGTTGTAGTTTTCATCAAACCATTGCCAGTTCACATTAGCGTCAGGGCAGTTGTCGATCACCTTTGGAGGCGAGAGCACGATATGTGGTTCGCTGAGTTTACTTTCGAGCGTCAGCCATCGATTACTGTCATTTAAAGCGACAATAATAGGGTAGTGGTTTGAACCTATCCTTAGTTGATAAACACCAGATTCGGGTTTGATGAACATTTCATTGGTTTCAATCTCCTGGTACTCATTGTTGGAAGTGAGTTGCCCATCGAGAAGGATTTTACCTTTAGGCGATACCAAAGAAAGAGTTTGGGTTTCTAAGCCTTTGTTGAGTTGCTCGGCAGAGACTTTAATTTGATAACCGTGCGATGACAGGCCATAGCGTCGAATGAAGCTGACTTGAATGTGGTGTTTTGGCTCAGCACTTTGTTTTAGTGAGGTGCCACATTGAGTCTGGCTTAATATCTCTTGTTTGACTGGCAGCCAAAGCTCACTATCGAGTGTTTGTTGAACGAGTGCGATTTGTAGCTCTTGCCATGCAACTTGAGGTTGACCATCAAGCAACGATTGATAGGTGTGCTGCAATGGCGTGTCAGTAAACCAAGCCGCATGACTTGCGAGCGGCAATGTGCAGAGCAGTGCGGTTAACGAAGTAACTTTCATTATGATTCCCCAGCCAAGCGGTAACCAACGCCGCGATGTGTTTCTATATTCAATGTGGGCAGCTTCTGGCGTAAGCGCAGTATGTGATTATCAATAGTTCGAGTGCTAGGGAAAGCCTGATAACCCCAAATTTTGTTGAGTAACTCATCTCGGTGAAACACACGACTTTGGTTCTGAACAAACAAGACCAATAACTGGAACTCTTTAGGTTTTAACGTGATCGGGCTTTCATCCAAATAAGCGATTCGTTCAGACAAGCGGACTTCAATGTTGGCGTAATTTAGTTGGCTCACCCCTAACGGATGAAGTTGGGTAATGACTCGAGCGAGCAATTCGTCGTTCGAAAATGGTTTAGTCACGTAATCTTTGGCACCAGCCATTAAGCCTTCTACGCGTTGCTGGACTTCCACTTTAGCCGTTAACACAATCACAGGAAGCGCTTTGAGGAGTAGCCAATTAGGCAGGTGTCGCAAGCTGTCACCGTCTTCGAGTTGTCGATCCAGTATCACTAGATCGGCGCGGAACCATTGTTTACTGGCACTCTCTGAATCCTTCGCCCAAAGGCATGGGTAACCATTGGACTCAAAGAAGCTGACGAGGCCTTGTCCAAGTAGATGGTCGTCTTCAATCAGCAGTAGGGTGTTCATAAGCTATTTCCAAAATACATCGGGTTGGGTTACGAAGAATAATGAGATGGCCATTCGCTTGTTTCATCAAGTGTTCGACAATAGTGAGGCCAATGCCCATGTTGTCTTGTCTGTGATTGATATTCGGTGTTGCTCGAGATACAAACCGTTGCAGAAAAGAAGGGAAGTGCCCCTCGTCTTGTACCTCAATCGTCAGCTTGTCTCCGAGTTCGACCTTTACCAAAACCTTACCTTTACCGTGTTGTTTGGCATTCTTGATTAGATTATCCAAGCAGATGGTTAGCCAGTAATAAGGCAGGTTAAGTTCGACTTCACGCGCTTCACATTGATAAGAAATATTGTGCTTTTCACAGACATGATCGAGCCACTCTTCTAATGAAGCGTTTTGCTTCAACAAAGGCTCTGACTGATCCGAACTTAGGTACACTTTGCTGTTTTCGGTGAGTTGAGAGAGCCTTTGATAGTCAGATATTAAACGCCAAACCGCACTTTGAGTTTCATCAGAAAAGTCATCGTAGCGATTCCTAAACATTTCGACGGTTAAGCCTAGGCTAGTAATGGGCGTGCGCAGTTCATGAGTAAGAAGCTGTAAAACGAACTGCCTCTCTTTTCGTTGTTTTGTTCTTAGATATAAGACTCTAGCGAGCCCAGAAAGCAACGTAAACAGTAATAAAAAGATCAAGGTTTTCATGATCAGGTTGTCATTGCTAGGCTCACTTAAGCACACGTTGCTGTAACGAAAAGTGCAGGTTTCACCCGTCAAAGACACCTCTTGCTGCTCTGCAATAGGTTGCCAAACATTTAAGGGAATGGCTTTCCAGCCTTGTTCGCCACTTAACCAAAGCACATCATCTTGTTGCCAAGCGCGGTATCCATTGAGCAATGCCTCTCTGCCTTGAACAGTTAGCGCTTCTAGCTTTGTATATAGAGGGTGCTGTGGGTTGGTAATACTCAAAAACGGGCGTATTTGCTCGCTTACGTCGGGGTAAACTGCCAAATAACGATCAGCAAAACTACCACCTGCAGGGTGTCGTTTGGAGTGTGCAGCAAACCAAATGGAATCCAATGCTTGTTGCTGACACAAAGCGAGCTCAAACTCGATGGCGTTATGTAATGAAGGGTTATTGCTTTCAATCGCTCGGCAGTGATCTTGTATTGACGCTAACGCTGCGATGTCGTCCCAACTGAATTGGTTGAAATCAGGATAGCGGCTACGTTCATGAAGCAGAACTTTCGGATACTGAGCCAACTCTTGTTGAGATACTAGGATTGGGGATGATTGCCAGCTCAGTTGATACAGGGTTTGCCACTTGTCTTGCAAACTTTGGGCATTGGCTAGAGTTGGGAGCCAAAAGATCAAGCCAAGGGCTAAGGTAAACCTGCGCATCCAATCATTCTCGTTAAAAGTCGTGGGGCGAGTCTAAAGAGTTTTGGACGTGATTTGTAACCTGAATGTCAACAAGTGTTCCTTTAACAACAAATTGTCGAGTGGGTCATGTTTTAAAATAATAAATCAAAAATACAGTAAGTATCATTCGAATGGATTAAACTAGATAATTGTGTACTTATTGTCATTATTGAACGAATGGAGGGGACTATACTGGGTTCATACCTAATCAGAGGAACCACCATGAAAACACTCATTAAATCAGTATTGGCACTTAGTATCTTAACAGCGGGCTCGGCTCAGGCATTCGAATTAACGAGTAATGATATTCAAGAAGGTCACCCAATGGCGAAGACGTTTGAATATTCAAGTTGGGGCTGTGATGGCGAGAACTTGTCACCGCAGTTGATGTGGAAAGATGCTCCAGCAGGAACCAAAAGCTTTGCAATCACGGCTTATGATCCAGATGCACCAACTGAAAGTGGTTTCTGGCACTGGGTCGCGTTTGATATTCCAGCAACAGTGAGCGAGCTACCTCGTGGTGTCGACATCTCTAAAGTCGGTGGCAAAGAAGGTCGCATTGATTACGGTACAGTTGGCTACGGTGGCGTTTGTCCTCCAGAAAAAGATGGTATGCACCGTTACCAGTTCACGGTTTGGGCATTACCAACGGACAAACTTAACCTCGACGAAAATACGCCGTCGGCTGTGGTTGGATTCACGTTGAACAGCATGGCTTTAGACAAAGCTAAACTGACCGCAACTTATACACGTTAATAGCTTATGTACGTTAAAGCTTATACACGTACATAATAAGTAAATAAGGGGGGTGAGATGAATCATCAATATCAAGTGACGATCTTTCGTGCAGAGCAGTTACAAAAGCTGCGTAATGTGAGGATTCTATCCCCTAGTATCATTCAGATCATTACAGGCAGTAAGCGCCTGTTTTGGAAAGGTTCAGCGGCCGAACTCTCACACTCTGAGCTGCTGTTGTGTGAGGCATCAGCTTCACTAAGCTTTGAGAACATGCCCCACAAAGGGCGCTTCTTGTCGCGAGTGTTCAGCTTTCAATTCCAACCTTCTCAGGCGATGCTTGATTTTAGTGAGGAACGTTCGAATGATCTGGGACTGCCTACAGTAAAAGCGGATCGAAACTTACAAGACTCACTCAATGCTCTGTTTTCGTTTGATACACAGAGCATGAGCAAAGAGACTCAACAGTTTTGGTTACAGGGCTTGTACCAGCAATTGGCCGAAAAAGGGGTGTTGCATCAATTGTTTGCCAGTGCCAACGTCTCGTTTAGCCAAAAGCTCAGCCACTATCTTTCACATTCACCAGATGAGAAGCATCCGCTAGAGTCGGTTGCGGAGCGTTTTGCGATGAGCCGAGCGACACTGATTCGAAAGCTCAAACTTGAGGGTATGCAATATCGAGAGGTACTGGCTGAAGTTCGCTTGAGTCACGCGCTTTATCTGATGCAAAACGGACAACAGAACGTGGCGATGTTGGCTCAGTCTTGCGGTTACCAATCGGAAGGGCGTTTTAGTCAGCGCTTTAAAGGCAAATTTGGTTTGTCGCCAAGTGAATACATCAAAACCGTCGTCAGCCATAGAGTCGAGAGCAAATAAAGTCGCGATACCATAATCATTCTGTTTGCCTAAACGCTCACTTTCTTATCTCGTGCTGCCAGTGCCGCGAAAATCGTGCACGCAAAGGCACCAGATGCGATCAACAGAATAGGAACACTCCAAGAATCGGTTTGAGCATGAAGCTTACCCACCAACGTAGGACCAGTGGCTGCCAATGCATAACCGATTCCCTGAGCCATACCCGACAATGATGCGGCTTGGCTGCTATTCGATGTACGCAAGCCAACAAAAGAGAGAGCGATAATAAACGTCGAGCAGTTGGTTAATCCAAACAGTCCCACCCAAAAGAGCGCAAACTCAGGCAAATACAGAAGACCAATCAATCCAACAAATACACTCGATGCACACAGAGTGATGAGCCATTGTTGATTGTCACTTTTGGCTAATAACGGCAGTAACAGCAGCCCCGGAACCATAGTCGAAAATTGAAGGAAACCGTAGATGTAGCCCGCGTCGATTTCGCTGTAGCCAAGATCGTTCAATATCTGTGGCAACCAGCCAGCCAAAGAGTAGAAGGTAAATGAGTTAAGCCCAAGCGCTAACGTTACTTGCCACGCTACGCCGCTTTTAATCATCTGTTTCATCGGCAGAGGTTTGTCTTGTTGCTTGTTATTGTTGGCTGAAGATGAGCGTTTTCTGATTTTAGGCAACCAGATCATCAAAGCTAATATTGGGAATATTAGGTTCATTAACAGTGCTAATTGCCAACCCGTGATCGTAAATAAGGTTAGATTTGAAAACGGCACCATCAAACTTGAGCCTTCAGCGCTAGCGGGTATGCCGGGTGCGATTCATGTTGAGCAAAATAGTGAGTTTCTGGAAAGGTTAGGCATTGATGACTCTACGTTAACCAACGCGACACATCTTGTGTGGGCGACAGGCGGCGGCATGGTGCCAGAGCAAGAAATGGCCGCGTATTTAGCTAAGTCTTCGGTGTAAATCAGATAGAAAATCGGACGCCGGTTGATGATTTATGGGTTTAAACGGAAGTAATAAGTTGCGCAGATCGTTATCCCAAACACATATTTTATAAATTAGGCTTCATAGATGTTCTAACTATCAGTTAGGTTGAGTGGCATTCAACTTGATAGGGATAGAGAGATGCAAGCACAACAGTCAAATACACCAGAAAAACTCTTACAGCGCCTAGATGCCATTGGGGAATCTATGAAAGCTTCGGGTAAGGCACATGCCTTATTGGGGCTCGGTTCTGTTGGCATTGAAACGGAGCGATTGGATGAGTACTCAGATGTCGATTTTTTCGCAATAGTGCAAACAGGGCACAAGCAGTATTTCTTAGACAGTTTGCATTGGCTATCTGATATTCACCCAATCGACTACGCGGTGAGAAACAACGTCGATGGCTATAAAGTCCTGTACGCTGACGGAATCTTTTGTGAGTTTGCAGTGTTTGAACCCCACGAGTTAGCGCACATTCCGTTTGCTGAAGGGCGTATTGTTTGGCAGCAACATGAATTTGATACGCAGTGTTGTGTTCCACCAATAAAAGGGGAGACAGACACTAATTCCCAAGAGTGGATCATTGGTGAGGCTCTAACCAATCTTTATGTGGGTATGTCTCGTTATAACCGAGGCGAAAAGCTGTCGGGCAGTCGGTTCGTTCAATCTTACGCACTCGATCGTTTGATTGATCTTGTGGATCAAACTGAACAGTCTGAGCCTGAATTCGTTGATGAGTTTATGTCGGATAGAAGGCTAGAGGCGCGTTTCCCTCAATTTGCTAAGTTATTGCCAACGTTCACACAAGGCTATGACAGAACGGCTGAATCGGCACTCGCGCAATTGGCGTTTTTGAATACGCACTTTTCAATCAACCAAGCCATGTTCGCTAGAATTACGACTCTGTGTAAATAGACATAATGACCCCCACGAGGTGCTAGCCTCCAATTTCGTGGGTTAGCGTAAAGCCAGAGCCATAATTAGTGTGTTCAAACAACTAAATTTGGAGGCTAGCATGAATAACGATAGCATAATTTTCATTGGCTTAGATACGCATAAGTCATTTATCCAAGTCGCCGTCTTGCAAGAGCAACGCGGGGCTACACCTGAACATTTGGGACGGATAAAGTCTAACAAGTCCGCCCTCATTAAACTCACACAACAACTGCAATCTAAATATCCAAAAGCCACCCTCCATTTTGTCTACGAGGCTGGGCCATGTGGATACTGGACATACCGATTGCTCATCAGCCTTGGCCACTGCTGCTGTGTCATCGCTCCTTCCCTTATTCCAAAGAAATCAGGGGATAGAGTCAAAACAGATAAGAGGAATGCTGCAAAACTTGCCAAGCTTTTTAAGGCTGAAGAGCTTACGCCTATTTATGTGCCTGAATCTGAAGACGAGGCGATAAGAGATTTATCAAGGGCTCGAGAAACCGCGATGAAAGATCTTAAAGATGCAAAATTCCAACTCAAAGGCTTTCTTCTACGTAATAATGTACAAGCGACGGTGAATGATAACTGGTCTAAAAAGCATCTACGGTGGCTAACCGACCTCATTCTTCCCCATCACAGCCAACAGATTGTATTGCAAGAAATGATCATCACCATCAGTGAGCGGATGCAAAGATTACAACGGTTAGATAACGAGTTATTACACCAAGTCAAAAACTGGCGTTACTACCCTGTTGTCAAAGCCATTCAAGCTATGCGGGGGGTGCGACTCCTTGTTGCTCTCGGCACCATTGCCGAGCTCGGCGACCTACGTCGCTTCGACCATCCCAGAAAACTTATGGCTTATGTTGGCCTCGTACCGACTGAAAGCTCCAGTGGCGGTAAAACGAAGCGAGGGAGCCTCACCAAATGCGGAAACAGTCGAGCACGACGGTTGCTTATTGAGGGCGCACATACTTATAAGCACAAAGCTAATATCTCCGTCGAACTGCAACTGCGACAAGAAGGACTGCCCAAAGAAATTGTCGATATTGCTTGGCATGCTCAGCAACGATTATGTCGCCGCTATCAACGATTACTACAAAAAGGCAAACATCGAAACGTTGTCGTCGCCGCTATCGCAAGAGAAATGATCGCGTATATCTGGGCTATCGCAAGAGAGGTGGTCGTTAGCGCAGTCGAACCAAAAACACGGATTGCAAGGCTGCCTGTATGAGAAAAGAATTAGTGTTAACGCATTGGATAGAGCATCGGGTGTGGCACAAACACCGACGGCGTTAGGATGGCAATAAAGCTCGCGCTTTATTGAACCACGAGCATAGACTGAAGACAGGTGCCACGACGAAATAAGTAAGGTAGGCGCTGCTCATCTCGCGATGAGTAATCCACGTATATCAGCATGAGAACCGACGAAATTACTTGCTTCATCTATGCGTTAACACTATCTCAAAATAAACAAAAGGCTCTGAAATGTGGGAGCAGAAACTTCTACGTTTTAATTGACAGTGGGGGTCATATCAACGCTTTGTTTGGCTGTAGCAAGACAATGTGTAAATAATGGTTGTGACTCACGGCCATTATTGATACGTTTTTAGGATGAAATTTACTTCCGCTTCAACTTCAATTTTCTTTTGGTGGTGCTCTTAACAGAGCAGCACGGAATACTCACATTCTTTAGCTGCTGGACGGTAGCTAAGAATGTCATCAAAAATGTCGCCTCTTTTTATCTCCAGTAGCCTTTCTAACTTGGAGATACACCATGAATACCAACTCAAACAGCCATATCGACAGCAATAATATTGGCAGTAAGAACAATACCAACAAACCTGAAATCATTCTGACTGGCGATAGAGCTACTGGGCCTTTGCATTTGGGTCATTACGTCGGTTCACTTAAACAAAGAGTCTCTTTGCAGCATATTCACGACCAAACGATATTGGTTGCCGACATGCAAGGGCTTACCGACAACGCCCATAATCCTTCGAAGGTTTCTTCCAACATTCTCAATGTAGTCGCTGACTATCTTGCGGTGGGTATCGACCCGACCAAGACCACGATTTGTCTGCAATCACAGTTGCCGGTGTTAGCTGAGCTCACCATGTTCTACAGCAATCTTGTTTCTATCGCTCGCTTGGAACGCAATCCAACGGTCAAAAGTGAAATTCAGAACAAGGAATTTGGCCGCTCAATCCCGGCTGGCTTTCTGACTTACCCCATCTCACAAGCGGCTGATATCACGGCGTTTAACGCAACCTTGATTCCTGTTGGCGATGATCAATTGCCAATGCTAGAACAGACCAACGAGATCGTGAGAAAAGTAAACTCACTCGCGGGCAAGCCCATCTTAAATGAGTGTAAACCACTGCTTAGCAATGCTTCACGACTTCCGAGTACTGACGGAAAAAGTAAGATGTCTAAATCGATGGGCAACGCCATTAATTTGGGTGCGACAGAGAAAGAGATCAGAGCTGCTGTTAAATCCATGTATACCGACCCAAATCACCTACGAATTGAAGACCCTGGCAAGGTAGAAGGGAATATCGTGTTCACTTATCTTGATGCTTTTCACGCAGACGCTAATTATGTCAGTCAACTAAAAGAGCATTATCAAAAAGGTGGGCTGGGCGATGGTCAAACTAAGAAGGTGTTGGAAGAATGCCTACAGGATATGATTCGACCGATTAGAAAGCGCCGAACTGAACTGTTAGACGACAAGGCTCAGCTCATTGATATCTTACGCAAAGGCACGCAGGTATCGAGAGAAAGAACAACAAATGTATTATTTGATGTAAAGGGCGTGTTTGGGCTGAATATACTCTGATTGCAAGGCTATTTATAGCACACAAATGCTGGTGCCTAACATTAATATTATCAATGGTTTAAGTGTGGGTTATATGTAAATAAAGTCAATTACGTTGAATGGGAATAATGATTAATTTATAACATCGCTTTTGTAACGGCACTTGTCACTCGCTTGCTGATTTTTTCATGCTTTTATGGCTGGGCGAGTGAACGAGGCCTTTTCTTCAAATGATGGAACTAAATGAAAACCAAATTATTACTCCCAATCTTACTTCTAGCCTCGGGCTGTTCTGACGTGGTCACTGACGAGTACGCAACTTACGAATTGGCTCAACAAGATCGTTTGTTTGATAGAGGTTGGTTGCCCGACATCTTGCCTAGCTCAACTTTGCAAATTGAAGTGAATAACGACTTAGATATCAACACCTCTGAGGGGAGTTTTCGTATATACGAGCCTCAGTTATCCGAGTTCATCGCTAAGCTGACGCAAACCCCGTCCAAGGATGAGTATCTGTTTACCGACAACGATAATACTTGGATGTTTAAGATAGCGGACGATAGCTTGGTCACTTACACGCTCAACAAAACCAAACACTAAGTCCCAACCACCGCCAACACACCCTCATCATTATTCTACTCGATACCATCTTGTGTAATTGCGGGAGTTGAACCTTGTGAGGGTGAGTTGGTGCTGTTATTTAACAATCGATATCGATACTGAATCTCGTAACGATTTGAAGCATGAAATTTGTGCATATCATCGAAAATCAGATACCCCTTCATATTTTAGGTTTATTTGTTGAGTTGTTGATAAGTATAAGAAATTATTGATTTTTGACTGCCATTCTCATTTTTAATTGTACTAGGAGTTATGTTCTGAATCGATATCACATATGCAATTAGGTGTATTAACTTATATGGAGTTTCTATCGTTAAGATGCGCGCTCATCCGGTGGGTGAATTTATAAAAACATAATTATAAAGGTGACGTATGCGTGGTGCACATTTACTAATGCTATTTCCGATAGCGTTTACTTCTCAAGCTGCCAATGTTGTCGACTACTCGCAAGTCGATTTATCTACAGTACTCAATCAAACAACACAGGGTTTTACCGCTGTAAGCCAACCACTTGCTTACCAAGATGCAAGTCGTGTGGATACTGGTACAACAACACTCCTCCGTAAGAAACAACTCCACTATGGGATTCCGGTTTACGGTCAATCGGTAGTGGTTGATCTTTCCCAGAAGGGCATTGCTAAAGCAGTAGATGGACAAGTGTTAACGGATATCGAAGCTGATATCGGCTCAACATTGCCAATGATCAACGCTCAGCAAGCACTCGCTATTGCTAAATCACAATATCAAGGTGTAGCGGCAGCGACCATTCACAGTCCAAATACTGAACTTGGAATTTGGCTTGATGAACAGCAACAAGCACGCCTTATTTATAAGATTGATTTCCTACAAACGAAAGGTATGGCGCCGTCACGACCGATTACACTCGTTGACGCGAAATCTGGCGAGTTGCTCGACCAGTGGGAAGGGATTGCATTCATTGAGGCAGAAGGACCGGGCGGAAACCAGAAAAGTGGCCGTTATTATTTTGGCTCCAATACACAGTTTGGCGGATTCAAAGTCAACTCGTATTGCCAGATGGACAGCCAAGACGTAATAACGCTTAACATGAACAACCAACAGAGCTCAGGTCAAGTACATCAATTTAGTTGTAACGATAATGGTGGGAGCAACGTTAATAATTATCGTGCCGTCAACGGTGCGTATGCGCCAATGAACGATGCACATTACTTTGGTCAACGTGTGTTCGACATGTACCAAGATTGGTTGAACACTCGTCCCATTCAACAAAAGCTAAAGATGCGTGTTCACTATGGCTCGAACTATGGAAACGCATTTTGGGATGGTCGCCAAATGACGTTTGGTGATGGCAACCAATCCATGTATCCATTAGCGACGTGGGACGTGATTGCTCATGAGGTGAGTCATGGCTTTACTGAGCAAAACTCGGGTCTTGAATATCGTGGCATGTCGGGCGGAATGAATGAATCTTTCTCGGACGTGGCAGCAGCAGCGTTAAGTGAATATGTGCACGGTAGTTTCAATTGGAAGATGGGTGAACATGTAATGAAGCATAGCGATGCAATGCGTTATTTCATTAAGCCGAGCCAAGATGGTATGTCTATCGGTCACATCAACCAGTATTACAATGGCATTGATGTTCACCATAGTTCAGGGATCTTTAATAAAGCGTTCTACCACCTAGCAACAAGCAACAGTTGGGACATCAAAAAAGCGTTTAAGGCTTACGCAACCGCGAACCAACTTTACTGGACACCAAACTCGGATTTCCAACAAGGTGCCAATGGGGTGTGCAAAGCAGCAGAAAAGCTAGGTTATGAGACCTCTGCGGTGAAGTCTGCATTTAACGAAGTGGGCATTGATGTACAAAACTGTGGTTCTGGTCAGCCAAACCCGAATCCTAATCCACCAACACCAACACCAACACCTGGCGTCGTGGATCTAGAGATAAACATGCCGACACCTATTCAGGCAGAAGGTGATGATCAGCAACAGTTTGTACTTAAGAACGCACCGGCCGATGAAGTTTGGGTTCAAACTTACAATGGATACGGTGATGTAGACATGTACGTTGCAGTCGGTCGACCAGCATCACTAAATGATTACGATTGCGCCTCTACCAATCAAGGTAATCGTGAATATTGTGGTCTAAATGGCGTGCAGGGTGCTGATATATATGTGATGGCTTCTGGCTCTAAAGGCTCGATGGATGCGTATGTTGCGGTCAGTGCTGACTTAGAAGCGCCTAAACCTGAGCCACAAGGTTTGTGCGATAATCTTCAAGAGTGGAACCCAAACTACTATTATCCAGCAGGTACGGCAGTTCAATACTATGGCAACAGATTCTCAGCGTCTGCGGATAACTGGGGAGCAGACCCGTTCAATAACTATTGGTATTGGGTATTTGAAGGTTCTTGTTACTAGTTAAAACGACATAAAGTGATTTAAGTGAGCTAAAACCGATGAGAAGGGAGCACAGTCTGTGCTCCCTTTATTCGTTCAAAGTGAGAGGTGAAGATGTATGCTGATCTTGTGTGAGCACGTCCAACATTAGAATATGTGCCTTAGGCTTATTCAGCATGCAATATCTAGTAACGACGAAACAAGGATGAATAAATTGGAAATCAGTCATTTAGATCACTTGGTGTTAACCGTTAAAGACTTAACCGTGACGGTGGATTTCTATCAGAGCGTGTTAGGTATGAAGCCTATCCAATTTGGAGAAGGTCGCTTAGCGTTATCATTTGGCAGCCAAAAGATAAACCTTCATCAACGAGGTAATGAGTTCGAACCAAAAGCGCAGCACGTGCAAGCGGGTAGTGCTGACCTTTGTTTTATCACCAATACACCAATGGCAAAGGCGATAGAACATATTGAAGCTCAAGGGGTCACAATAGAAGAGGGGCCAGTACAACGAACAGGTGCGACGGGGAAAATTGTCTCCGTTTATGTTCGAGACCCTGATGGCAATCTGATTGAGATTTCGAATTACTAGGTTTCAGAGTCAAACTTCATTTTTGGCTTGTTTACGAGTAAATAACTTCGCACTCAAAGCCGCTTGATCTAGATGTAGCAAGACAAATAAATTACAATTGAACAATGTTTTATTAATTCGAGCCTTATCGTCATGGTGCGAAACCTAGTCACATTCATCTTTAGTCTGTTTTTCTTAACCGCTTGCTCCACAACGAGTAATGAGCAAATCGGTGAAAAAACATCGAGCAACGAAGACACTCTGTCTAACACTATCGAAGAAGAGACGAATCTAAACGTCATTGCTGAGTCTACTGATGAGACAAATGCTGATTTAGTTAAAGAATCCAATATAAACGGTAAGACACAAACTGAACCAGTTGAAGCTTCTCAAGCTAATGCTACTCAAGGAAGTGCATCTCAAGTACATGTTTCTAAAGTAACGGCTAAACAAGTGACTGAAGATAAAGTCGAGACCGACAATGAGAAAGGGCTTGGAAGTTACCTATTACTTAACAATGAGCCGACTAAGAAAGTCATTAAATCGTTAGAGGGTGTGACAGACACATTGAACATCTTGACCTTTGGAATATTTGCCACAGGTCATGGTTGAGTGAAGAACTCAGAACGAATAACATCGAATCAGTCAATAAGGCGGGCCAAACGGTTCGCCTTTTTTATATCAAAAACTTACTGTTACCTCTGGTTGTAGTTCTGGTTAGAGCGTGTCGTTTGCTTGTTTGTCGGCTGAGTCAAGAGACTGTCAGCGAAGTAGGTATTTGTTCGTTCTGGAATGGACTCGCCGTATTTACCGTGTTTGACTTGTTATATGCATCAAGGGTTTTAATACTCTCCCAAAAGTAAGCCGTGAAATCTAATCTTACAAAGACAATGTCTGATATTCACTTGTGAGCATAGTAGTATGTTTGCGGTTAAATCCGTTATTTAGGTTTTGTTATCAATATTCTAGGGAAGAGATATGAAGAATAAGAGTGCATTTTTAAGCGTCGCGATGGTTATGTTAGCTGCTCAAGCGAACGCATCTGAGGGGAACCATGAGGCTGTAGCAGACAGTGTTATCGCTGAACAAAGAGCGAATCTATCTGAAAATACTCAAGGGAAAGGTTTTGGCCCACAAGCTCCTCGTGACTTGGGTTCACTTGAGGGTACTAATGCTCGCCTGTTTTCGGATGCGCCAGATTCAACAGCCATGAACTTATGTAATATTCACTTCCATAAGAACGCAGAGCACAAAGGTGGTGAGTTTACTCAATACGCTGGTAACGGTGATGGCAAAGGTTTCCAGAGTGGCTTTAAATACACAGGCAAGCTAAGTTCTGCTGAGCTGAAACCATTTGAGGGCAAGGTTTGTCCGAGCGATCATGGTTCTTTACATTCGGGCGACACCATCGAGGTGCATTACGTGTATTCAACCGCACAAGTCGAACCGGGTGAAACGCTTGGCGCTTGCTTCAACGATGCGATTACCAACCCGCAATTGCGTGTAGAAACCCAAGTTTACGTATTGGTGAATGACGACAAAGCACTCGACTTTGAAGCACTGGCTAAGCACTCTAAAGTCAACGGTTTGCACCAAGCACCAAATATCCCACAAGATACTGGCTCAGCGATTCAATACGCAGGTTCTACAACGGGCCCAGGTTACAATGAACAAGGTTCGCCATTCCAAGTGACTTGGAGCGTGCGTCCACAAGTGGCAAAAGTGAATATCGCGACGGTTGGTAACTGGTGTGAAGGAAACGATTTTAACGAAGACCATGCACACGGTGTGAGAAATATAGTCGTAAACCCTAAACTGCTGTCACCAATAGCGAACTAATCTTGTCGCACTGATTTGTAGTCAATATTTTGTAAAGGCGAGCCACTAGGTTCGCCTTTTTTATGTCTTAACGAAAAATACCTTGGTTCTTGCGTACTAGGCATGCTTAGCGGGTAAATTACGTGTGACACTTATTCAAAACATGCGCAGCGCGAATCGTTGTTAGTCAAAAACGTTCTTTACCAGAATCAAGGTTGCATGGTACGTTCTGGATCAATTATGCTGAGTTATAAGTAAGGACAAGCCGATGTCATTGGAAGGTGCAGTTACATTCTTTATTGCCATGTTTATATTTGGTATCACTCCAGGACCTGGAGTCTTTGCCATTTTAGCTCGTGGCATGGTTCAGGGATGGCGAAAATGCATCACTCTTTCTTTAGGAATGATATGCAGTGACCTTATTTATCTTGTTTTAGCCTGTTTTGGTCTAGCGACGATTGCTGACAATTGGTCTTTTGCGTTTGAGGTGATTCGCTACGTTGGTGCCGCTTATTTGATTTACTTGGGCTACAAGATGTTTAAGAGTCTGCCTGAAGTGCAAGGTTCAGCGGAGCTCGCTGCCAAACAAAGTCAGAAATCGGCACTCACAAGTTTCGCACAAGGCTTTTTGATCTCCGCATCAAATCCTAAAGTGATTCTGTTTTATATTTCGTTCTTACCGACTTTCGTGGATCTGACTGTTTTACGTTCACAAGATATCGTCTTGGTGTCCGTTTTAGCGTCTGTTGCGTTGATGTCTGGTTTAATGCTGATTGCTTTGGGTGCGGGCAGAATGTCTGCATTACTTAAAACACCACGCGCACATAGAAGATTAAATCAAAGTGCTGGTGGGATAATGATTGCAGCTGGATCTTATCTCGCGATAAACAGATAAACACGACTTAATTTAACTAAAAAAGCGAATCCAAAGGTTCGCTTTTTTGTTGTCGCATCAACTAGAGGCGAGAATATTAAGTACTCACAAGTGAACGGTTGCATCAAGCCTCCAACATTTCTCAAGGTACTGGTTCTGCGGGTCAATACGCGAAACCTACTCTTTATTTTCTATCCTCTATTTTCTACTCGCTATTCACCTATACCTCTTAAGCAGGGCTGTTATTTGTTAATCAGATTTCCAAGTGCTCGTTTCGCGTTGAATGTACTCATATGTTAGGTAAGTGTGATTAACATATGTTTTTCGTATGATTTAGCTAAAGTTATCGAGATTTTTACAGATAAAGGACTAGTGGGGAGCTCTAACACGAGATAAAACGTGCGAGCTTTGGTTTCGCTTTTTGAAACCTTTAGAGAACTTTTAACAAACTTGCGTCGAGACAACCTAAATGAAGAAAACAATCCTATTTGCCGTTTTTATTATGTTTGGCATTGCCGTCGCTGCGAGTATGGCGTCAACTTATTTCATTTCAAGCGAAAAAATTGATGAGATAATATTGAACAAATCTCAAGTTCAAGCTGAATTTTTGGCTGGGAATGCTGGGTATATCTTAGAGAATTCGGACAATCCAGTTCAAGATTTACAAAAGCTGGTGGGCGAGCTGAAACAGCGATCTGATGTCACTTATGCCATTGTTATTGATAGTAACGTAAGTGCTATTGCTCACAGCGACAAAAATAAACTGAATAAAGTTTATGAAGATAGCTATACCGTTAAAGGTGCGACCAAAGGCGTACAGCAGTATTCGAAATGGTACGCTGATGTTCAACAAGTGTGGGTGTTTGACATCATGGCACCTATCTACGTCAACGGTGAGCTGTACGGTACTTTTGATATCGGTATCCCGATCACAGAGGTTAGCCAAGCAACGAATGGCATTATCAGCTACCAGCTCGCTTCAATGGTTTTCATTTTTGTTGTTTGTCTCGTTGTTCTATCACTTCTTCTTAGCAAACTGATGCAACCTCTCTTGGTATTGAAAAATACATTGCATGATATTTCTGAAGGCGATGGTGATCTATCAGTACGTTTGCCAATCAAAGGGAATGACGAAGTTGCTCAAATCTCATCGGCTTTCAATGTGTTCGTTGGCAAGGTGCACGAGATAATTACGCAAACAGTGAATACGGGTGTCGAATTAAATAAGACCGCTATTGGGCTTCGTGAACAGTCGCAGCAAGCATTGCAAAGAGGGCAAGAACAGAACGAACAAACTATGTTGGTCGTGACGTCTATGAATGAAATGATTGCCACGGTTAATGAAATTGCATCTAGCGCAGCTGGTGCTGCAAGCGCGGCAAACATGGCAGCGAGTGAAACTCAAGAAGGTCATAAGACGATTGAGAAGACCACGACTTCAATTTCGAACCTTGAAGCCGAAATGAATAGTGCTTCTGACATCATCGTGAGCCTTGCTGATAATACCCAGTCGATCGGTACTATTCTTGATGTTATTCGAGGTATCTCTGAGCAAACGAACTTGCTGGCACTTAATGCTGCAATTGAAGCTGCACGTGCTGGTGAAGCTGGCCGAGGCTTTGCTGTCGTTGCTGATGAAGTTCGTAACCTAGCGACAAAAACAGCACAATCTACCGATGAAATTGACACTATGATCAACCAACTTCAAACCGAAGCTAAGAACGCTGTTAGCTCGATGAGTAATAGTAAGAGCTTAATTGAAGAGGGTACGACTGAAACTGAAATGGCTCGCCAAGCTTTGGAAAAAATTTCCACGCAAGTATTGGCTATTCTCGATATTAACACGCAAGTCGCAACGGCAACGGAGCAGCAATCAGCGGTAGCGAATGAAATTAATATGAACATGGATACGGTTAGTAGCTCAGTCAAAAACGGTTTGAGCGCAAGTGAGAAGTTAGAGCAATCAAGCCAGCAGCTGGCAGAGTTGTCACAAGTTCTCGATCGTTATGTCGGTTCATTTAAAATCTAGACTTCTCAACATATCTCTTTAAGAGATGTGTTGAGTCTCCAGTTATTGAATAGCGCTTATGTCTTGCATGAGCGCTATTTTTTTTGCGATATGCCGACACAGATACTCCGATAGAGCGCAACAGAAATGAAGAATGTGCCTGCAGTGTAATATCGTGACAATTTAGCTCATTCAAAACAACGCGATCAAATAAGACAGCGACAACAAGGCGCTAATTTTTATCCTCCCATGCGCAAGGTCTAAAAATCGACTAAACAACAACTCTGACGCGACACATAAGGTGTTCCGCATCTCATCACGATGTATAGTTATTGATAATTCATTCAGTAATTGTATCTGTAGTTGTCAGTTGATGTGGGTGTTATGAAGAAAAACGGATTTACTTTAATGGAATTAATCATTGTGATCGTGATACTCGGAGTATTGGCCGTTACCGCTGCCCCGAGGTTCCTCAATATTCAAGAGTCAGCAAGAGAAGCGGTACTAGAGGGGGTTGCTGGTGCAATGGAAGGCGTTATCACGCAGGTGACTTCTAAAGCGATTATTGTAGGGCTTAACCCTGACGCAACAAACCCAGGTGATCAGAGTAACTATGTAATCGATTTTGGTATCGGTAGCGTTGAGGTTGATTGGGGAACGCTTTGCCCAGAGAGCCGGGGAGAGTCGGGCGACAAATTGACGATGATCGACTTTATGACTTTGTCAGATGATGACAGCTTAACTTCTGATTTTGGTAATCGACACACTGTGGTCGGGTATGACTACGATTTTACTCAAGCTGAATTAGATAGTACGAACATAACTGACGCGGATCTAGAAACGCGCCAAGGTTGTTATGTTCTTTACGATTCTTTTGGTGGGCGAGTAACCGGAAATGAATGTCCTGCTGGTGGTTGTGAATGCACCGTTCGTGTAGTGAATGACGAATGTTAACCCAAATACATTAACTGACTTATAGAAATTCAATAAAAAAGCGCGTTATTGCCGAGTAGCAATAACGCGCTTTTTTGTATTAGCTTAATGAGCTATCTTAGTTTGCTATTGCTGCATCTGCTGGCGGCAAGTCACGCTTCTTAATCACGTATCGCAAGCGAATTAACATCAGCGTCGCTGAAACGCTCAATCCCGTTAGGATACCAATCCAAAAGCCTTCTTCACCCATTGCAGGTACAATGTGGTCTGTTAAGCCCAACACCATGCCCAGTGGTAGTGCCAAGCCCCAATATGAAGCGATAGCTAAGATCATCGGGATCTTAGCGTCTTTATAGCCACGCAGTGCGCCGTTAGCAGACGTTTGCAATGCATCGCTGAATTGATACATAGCTGTAAAGGTCAACAATACCGCTGCCGTTGCGCTTATCGCAGGGTCGGTGGTGTAAAGCCTAATGATCCACTCAGGGAACAGAAGGAACATCGCAACTGAAAGTAATGAAATCAACGCCGCAACCAAGATGCCGACTTTGCTGCGTTCAATTGCGCCTAGTTCGTCCTTCTCGCCTAGTGCATGTCCAACACGAATCGTAATGCCAAATGAGATACTCATAGGAATCACGTAAGTCAGGCTCGAGATGTTAAGTGCAATTTGCGCGGCTGCCACGTTCTCTGCACCAATACGGCCAATCATCAACGCGATTACCGCAAAGATACTGCCACATACCGCGATGTTCATCCCGATAGGTAAACCTAATCTTAGAAGGTGAAGCATCTCTTTTGCTTTTGGTTTAGCGTCTGCAAAACTAATAATGGTTTTGTAGTGGTGATGACCTTTAATGTAGGAATAGAGCATTCCCGACATTAACCAATACACTAAGCTTGTTGCCCAGCCACAACCCACAGCGCCCATTTCAGGGAAGCCAAACTTACCGTAAATAAGCACGTAGTTGACTGGAATATTAATCAGCAAACCTATTACCGAAATGATCATCGGTACTTTGGTGTTGTTCATACCTTCACAGAAGCCGTTCAAGGTGTAGAACAGGGCAATACCCGGTACACCAAAGGCTAGGGCAAACGCATAGTCACTGCCAATTGGAATGATCTCAGCGGCTACGCCAATCCATTCTAAAATCGGTTTCGCACTCACCAAGTAAGCGATAAGCAGTACGCTAGCAATTAATGCCAACCAAACCATCTGGAAGAACTCGACAGAGATACTTTGAAAGTCGCGTGCGCCGCGGTGGTAAGCGACAACAGGCGTTAACGCCATAATCACCCCACGCAGTAGCAGCAACACAGGAATCCAAAGGCTGGTGCCAAGTGCAATAGCGGCGAGATCGGCAGGGCTTACTTGGCCAGCCATTGTCGTATCGACAAATCCCATCGCTTGGGTCGCTATTTGAGTCAAAATGATTGGAATCGAAAGATGCATAAGCGCACCCGATTCACGAGTAAAAGGACGAAATTTCGTTAGCATGGAAGTTCACAACACCAATATAAATACACGAATGATGGCAGGATGGCCGGTGTGCATTTTAGGATGTGCCCCGCTGGGCGGGCGACAATATAAACACCTTACCGTATAGGGTCAAGCATTGGATTTATCGAGTTTAACTTACTATGAGATAGGGATAGGTTCTGATGATTAATACAAAGTTATAAAGCTCATAAGCTTATGATCTAACTGGGATTACATTGGTTAGGTAATTTCTATATTTGCTACGCTTATCACTAAGACCACGGTATAGGTGGTTGTTATGAAAAGGGAGGGGCTAGTACAATTGGTAGCATAACAGATTAGGCTCCTTTTCTGCCTAATAGCTCCTAGTGACTTTGGATAACGGTTTACATGTATAACTTTCACAAAAATGAATGCCTTCAAAGGGCAATGATTTTAGTCGAAAAAGCTGATGATGCATCACTTCGATATGCATGTCTTGAATTAAGGCAGTGTATTGAGTCGATCGCTTATGACAAGCTAAAAATGTATAAGAAATTTGTTCCGGAGAGTGAATTTTCACGCTGGCAGCCAAAACGTGTATTCGACTTTTTGGAAGAAATCGAACCAAAATCGGTAAAGGATTACACGTTCCACATTTTCGAGCAGAAGTCAGACAGTAGTCTTGGAGAAACTGTTTTTTCAGGTAACCATAGAACACTTACTTCCAAACATTTAAAGAAAACATACAATAAGCTAGGCAGTTATCTACATACCCCTACGCTATTGCAGCAGACTGATTTCAATAAGAAAAGTGCCAGGTTGGCTTCTGATTTATCAGAAATAATAGAAGACTTAACTCCTATTGTTGAATCGAGTTTTGATACCAACATTGGCCAGGTCGTTAACTTTAAATGTGAGTCATGCGGTGATGCTATTTATCATAGAACACATAATTTAGAAGTTGGAAAGCATGTTCGATGCCTGAGTTCTGTATGTGGGATGTTGTATGTAGTAACTGAGGTTCAAGGAACTCAGATCAGATTTGAGCCACTTCAAGTTAAGGTTCCGTGCGATTGCGGACACACTACATTTATTAATTACTTAAAGTTGAAAGATCCTTCTCATATAAATTGTCTCTGTGGGAAAATATACGATATTAAACAGCAGTGGGTCTATGGAGAACGGACATAGAAAGCCTCAAGAATGATTTTGGAACACGTGTGATTTGGAGGAGAATCAAAGACATGAGTGATGTTTTTAAATATGTGGTATTTGGTCTTTATGCAATTGTATTAATCGTGTTCTTTGGATTGATAATTTGGAGCGTAAGAAAACAAGAAGAAAATAGAAAGCGTCTGCAAGCAGATTTGAAGTCTAAATTAGAAAGTGGTTTTAATTTAACATCCCAGGATATTGTGTTGATCGGAAGAGCGCATAATTTATCACCGTCGAATTCGAGGCTTGCTCTTTACCGTGTTTACAAAGACATCTCTGATAGCGGTAGCTTCGAAAAGCTAAAGAAATTAGTCAGTGAGATACACAAGGAAGAACCTTTTGACACTATGCCCGATGAAGTCAAACCGTCACTGTCTAGAATTTTGGAATTAACATCGAACACTACTTCTGAAACGGATAAGCATCTTTTAACACCAGTCACTAACCTTTTAACAAAGTATCAAGAGCTTTTAGAGGAACAGAGAAAAACTAAGAAGCAGGCAACCATCGCGTATTTAATTACAATTGTAAGTTTTGTTATCGGTGCGGTAAGTTTGTATTACGCTATTACTGCACCTACAGCTGCTGATATTGCTACGCAGCTTAGTCATATGCCTTAATAATTGTATATAACAGGTTTACAACGCCACATTATATTTTTTGTGTAACTAGAAAGGTTCGTAGTTGTGAGTTTTGTGAGGCTTAATACAACCTCTTACTGCCACAAAGCCAGCATAACCAATCCCAAGCGTGACTTTTAGAAGCAAGCCAAGAGGGGCTCCACCTTTTGGCGCTTTATTGCAACATCCCATAATTGTGTCCTCATTCATCATTGGATTCCTTTCACCTTAAACCTTTCCCTTACGGTAAGGTCAATGCATTTGTTAGCCTTAGATTTCAGAAAACAAAAAGGCGAACCGTTTGGTTCGCCTTTTGTTATGTTTCGCTGCTTAGTGCCGCTACGAATTAGTCTTCGTAGTTATCGATGCTTGGGCAAGAACAGATTAGGTTACGGTCGCCGTATACGTTGTCTACACGGTTAACTGTTGGCCAGTACTTCGAGTTCTTGGTTGCTTTCGATGGGAAGCAAGCCAGTTCGCGAGAGTAAGGGCGATCCCATTCTGCGCCTGATAGGTCAACTTGTGTGTGCGGTGCGTTCACTAGAGGGTTGTTGTCTAGTGGCCATTCACCCGCTTTCACTGCTGCCATTTCGTGACGGATTGCGATCATCGCTTCACAGAAACGGTCTAGCTCTTCTAAATCTTCAGACTCAGTTGGCTCAACCATTAGTGTGCCAGCTACTGGGAAAGACATAGTAGGCGCGTGGAAACCGAAGTCCATTAGACGCTTAGCAATATCTTCTTCGCTGATGCCTGTGTCCTCTTTAAGTGGACGAATATCGATAATACATTCGTGCGCTACGCGGCCGTTAGTGCCACGGTAAAGAACAGGGTAGTGAGGACGTAGTTTTTCCATCACGTAGTTCGCGTTCAGGATCGCAACTTTAGTCGCGTCTGTTAGGCCAGGTTCGCCCATCATTGCGATGTAAGCCCAAGAGATAGGTAGGATTGAAGCACTACCTAAATCTGCTGCTGATACCGCGTAGTCAGAACCTTGTACACCGTTTTCGATATGACCTGGTAGGAAAGGTGCTAGGTGCGATTTAACGCCGATAGGACCCATACCCGGACCGCCACCACCGTGTGGGATACAGAATGTTTTGTGTAGGTTCAAGTGAGATACGTCTGAACCGATGAAGCCAGGTGAAGTTAGACCTACTTGAGCGTTCATGTTCGCGCCGTCTAGGTAAACCTGACCGCCCGCTGCGTGTACTTGTTCACACACTTCTTTCACTTGCTCTTCGTATACGCCGTGCGTAGAAGGGTAAGTGATCATGATGCTTGATAGGTTTTCTTTGTGCTTCTCGATTTTCGCTGCTAGGTCTGTCATGTCGATGTTGCCATCTTCATCACACTTAACAACCACTACCTTCATTGAAACCATAGATGCCGTTGCAGGGTTAGTACCGTGCGCAGAGCTTGGAATCAAACAAACGTTACGGTGACCTTCACCGCGGCTTGCGTGGTAACGTTGAATTGCGATTAGACCTGCGTATTCGCCAGATGCACCAGAGTTAGGCTGTAGTGAGAAATCGTCGTAACCAGTGATTTCACATAGCTTCTCTTTAAGATCTTTCGCTAGCGCTGTGTAACCAGCTGCTTGCTCTAGAGGTGCGAATGGGTGAATTGAACCAAACTCAGGCCATGTTACTGGAATCATCTCAGCAGCAGCGTTCAGCTTCATCGTACAGCTTCCCAGAGGGATCATGCCGTGCGTTAGTGAGAAGTCTTTGTTCTCAAGCTGTTTTAGGTAACGCATCATTTGCGTTTCGCTGTGGTGCGTATTGAATACTGGGTGAGTTAGGAACTCTGATTCACGACGGCAGTTTTCTGGAATTGCTGCAAACTCGTTTGATGCAATGTCAGAAGAGAGTGCTTGAACGTCTTCTTTCACGTCGAAGATTGCGAACAGGGCATTCACGTCGTCGATTGTGGTTGTTTCATCTAAGCTGATACCGATTTTGCCAACAAGTCGACGAAGGTTGATGTCTGCTGCTTGCGCTTTCGCGTACAGTGCATCTGTCTTGTCTTCTGTGTTCAGCGTAATAGTATCAAAGAAGCTGTTGTTCGTTAGCTCGTAACCCGCTTTAGTCAGGCCTGCCGCTAGGATAGCTGTCATGTGGTGTGTACGACGAGCAATAGTACGTAGGCCTTCTGCACCGTGGTAAACCGCGTAGAAAGACGCCATGTTTGCTAGAAGTGCTTGAGCTGTACAGATGTTCGATGTCGCTTTCTCGCGGCGGATGTGTTGCTCACGAGTTTGCATTGCCATACGTAGCGCTTGGTTACCGTGAGTATCGATAGATACACCGATTACACGACCTGGCATTGTACGCTTATGCTTTTCACGAGTACCCATGAATGCAGCGTGTGGACCACCGTAACCCATAGGAACGCCGAAACGTTGCGCTGAACCGATTACTACGTCTGCGCCCATTTCGCCCGCAGGCTTAAGTAGAGCAGAAGCAAGTAGGTCAGTTGCAACTGTAACCAGTGTTTTGTTAGCTTGAGCTTTCGCAATGATGTCTGTTAGGTCACGAACTTCACCCGTAGTACTAGGGTATTGAAGAAGCGCACCAAATACGTCTTGCTCTGGCAGTGTTTCAAGAGCGCCAACCATTACTTCAAAACCGATGTACTCAGCACGAGTTTTAACAACTTCTAGTGTTTGAGGGTGAACATCGTCAGCAACGAAGAATACTTTGCTCTTGCTTTTACCAGCACGTTTACACAGTGTCATCGCTTCGCCAGCCGCTGTCGCTTCATCAAGAAGGGATGCGTTCGCGATTTCCATACCTGTTAGATCCATTACCATTTGTTGGTAATTGAGTAGAGCTTCAAGACGACCTTGAGAAATCTCTGGTTGGTATGGTGTGTAAGCTGTGTACCAGCCTGGGTTCTCTAAAACGTTACGTAGAATAACGTTTGGAGTGAATGTGTTGTAGTAGCCTTGGCCAATGAAAGTACGTTTCACTTGGTTTAGGTTAGCGATCTCTTTAAGAGAGGTCAGCATGTCCATTTCGCTCAGTGGCGCGGCAAGTGTCATTGGTTTTTCAAGACGGATTTGTGCAGGAACCGTTTCGTCGATCAGTGCGTCTAAGCTAGTCGCGTTGATCGCTTCAAGCATTTTTTGCTGGTCTGCTTTATTAGGGCCGTTATGACGAGCAACAAACTCGTTTTGAGTACCCAAGTCTTTCAGTAATTGGCTTTGAAGTAATTCAGTCATGATATGTTCTACTTTCTCTCTGGAGCCGTGAGCTAGCCCCTAAAATTAAGCTGCTCACAAGAGCAGCTTTATCGTAATGAGGTTACCTATTAATCTTCTTCGATAGAGCTTAGGTATTCTTCCGCATCTTTAAGGTTGTTTAGTTCAGACGCATCAGACATATTCACTTTAACAATCCAGCCACCTTCATAAGATTCTTCGTTAATTAACTCAGGGCTATCTTCTAATTCTTCGTTGATTTCTACGATTTCGCCAGAGATTGGTGCGTAGATATCAGAAGCTGCTTTCACTGATTCAACGAGAGAGAAGCTTTCACCAGCTTCTATTTCGTCTCCAGTGTCAGGCAGGTCAACAAACACAACGTCACCTAGCATTTCTTGAGCGTGCTCAGAAATACCGATAGTCACAGTACCGTCACCGTTGTCTTTTACCCACTCGTGGCTGTCTGCAAACTTTAGTGTATTGTCCATTGCTTATTCTCCAAAAATTTATGAGGTTTTAATTTAAATCTTAAAAACGGTTTAACGGTAAAGAGGGAAGCGTTTGCAAAGCTCTTTAACTTGCTTGCGAACACGTTGCTCAACTTCAGCATTGCCTTCAGGGCTTTCAACTAAGCCATCAAGTACATCGCCGATCCATTCACCGATAAGTTTGAATTCTTCAGTGCCAAAACCACGACTGGTTCCAGCTGGCGTACCTAAACGAATGCCAGAAGTAATCATAGGCTTCTCTGTATCGAATGGTATGCCATTTTTGTTACATGTGATCCCTGCACGCTCTAATGCTTCTTCCGTTACGTTACCTTTCAAGCCCTTAGGACGAAGGTCAACCAGCATTAGGTGCGTGTCTGTTCCGCCAGTCACAATGTCACAACCGCGAGTTTGCAACACTTCAGCAAGAACTTTTGCGTTGTCGATCACTGAATCAATATAAGTATTAAATTCTGGGCCAAGTGCTTCGCCAAACGCCACTGCTTTAGCTGCGATAACGTGCATTAGTGGGCCGCCTTGAAGGCCAGGGAACACGGCAGAGTTGATCTTTTTGTTGATGTCTTCGTGGTTAGTAAGAATCATGCCGCCGCGTGGGCCACGAAGTGTTTTGTGCGTTGTTGTAGTCACAACGTGTGCGTGTGGTAGTGGGCTAGGATGAGCACCTGTCGCAATAAGACCTGCGATGTGTGCCATATCGACCATTAGGATTGCGCCAACTTCGTCAGCGATTTCGCGGAACTTAGCGAAATCAATAACGCGTGGGATAGCACTACCACCAGCAATAATCATTTTAGGTTGGCTTTCGATTGCTAAAGCGCGAACCGTTTCGTAATCGATTTCAAGAGTGTCGCGGTCTACGCCGTATTGAACTGCGTTGAACCATTTACCAGACATTGCAGGACGTGCACCGTGTGTAAGGTGGCCACCAGCGTCAAGAGACATACCTAGGATAGTGTCGCCAGGTTGAAGTAGGGCAAGTTTAACTGCGCCGTTCGCTTGAGCACCTGAGTGAGGCTGTACGTTTACGTATTCGCATTTGAACAGCTGTTTAGCGCGTTCAATTGCGATAGCTTCAACAGTATCTACGTGCTCACAACCACCGTAGTAACGACGGCCTGGGTAGCCTTCTGCGTATTTGTTGGTTAGGCAAGTGCCTTGAGCTTGCATTACTGCTTTAGAAACGATGTTCTCAGAAGCAATAAGTTCGATTTGTTCGTTTTGACGAGTGTTCTCTGCTTGGATTCCAGCAAATACTGCGTCGTCAGTCGCAGATAGGTTCGTAGAGAAAAAACTGTCTAAGCTATGGTTTTGGTAAGCGTTCATTGTCGAGACCTTTCATTAAGCTAATGGTGATTGTTTTTATAGTCCATTAGGTCTTACGTTGATTTCTGCATCGGTATCGTTTGCGCTATATAGGTATAGATAAACGTGAATTGCGTTATAAATATACTCTTACAGCATCTAAGCGATCGTTGTAGGGGCAATGCAGCACGAATTGTTTCCCAAAAAGTTCGGGTAAAAAACAGCTCTTACAAATGTTAAATCTATCATTTGCTGCAAGCTGAAGTAGCATCTCTTCATCTAACAAGTCGATAACATAGCTCCGATAAAATCAATTTTCAACAAAAATTTCCAATAGGAAACAACTTTTCTTGTTTTGCTACAGGGAGCACGCTTTATTTCTCTGTGTGCTCTTTAATCAACAAAGCGCTTCATGCAACAATGAAATGAATAGACAGGAAGCAAGAAATGAATGAGGGACCTATGTCAGAAGACATTTATGATGAGTACCCATCTTTAACGTTGGCGAAGGAAACGTTAGACCAGAATATCGAACCACTTAAGCTTGGCCAGCGTATTAAAGATATCCGCGGCAAGCTTGGGATCACGCTAGAAGAAGCAAGCCAAAGAACTGGCTTGGCGCGTTCTACACTCAGCAAAATCGAGAACGAACAGATCTCACCAACGTTTCAAGCAATGCAAAAACTGGCGATGGGTTTGCAAATAGACATGCCGCAACTCTTTGAGCCACCGAGAAAAAAAGTGGCAACAGGACGTCGTGACTTAACTAAAGCAGGCCAGGGTAAACCTCACCCAACTCCGACTTACGAGCATGAACTGCTGGCGACAGAACTTTCGAATAAGAAGATGATGCCGTTCAAGAGCCGAGTGAGAGCACGCACCTTTGAAGAGTATAACGATTGGGTTCGCCACGATGGAGAGGAGTTCTTGATGGTGATCTCTGGTGATGTGATGTTCTACTCAGAATTCTATGAGCCGGTACCCATGAGCGAAGGTGATAGCATGTATTACGACGCCAACATGGGACATATGTTGATTTCTACTAGTACAGAAGATGCACTGATTTTGTGGGTGACTGCAAAATAAGTTAACAAAGTTAGAATTTCTTATAATGAATGCAAACGTTTGCTTTTGTTTCTAACGTTTGCCAAAAGACGCGATATTGGTGTGAAAAGCATCAATATCGCGTTTTTGTATGCGACTGAAAATTGTTTTTAAATTGTTAAATGTCACATTTTGAGCTGTTTTAATCTTGTTAAGGGTGTAAAACTGACTCAGGCTTGTTTACTATAGTGAACACGGTTTACTCATGTTGATTGAAGTTTACTGAAGTGAATTCTTAGAAAGTGAGTCGTATAGCTTTTATACAGAAGCCTCTTTTTATATCGCTAGTAATAAAAGCCTATATAGAAGACATCACTTTTTACTATCTACTGTTTCTAACGTTAACCCATATCGTTAGAGGCGACTCTAAATAGAGATATAAGCGGCAGATTCGATTTGGAAAGCCTGCAACGCTTCATGGAGAATAAAATGACTCAAGAACACGCTAATCAAGACCTACTAAAAACACCTCTGCATGCGCTTCACGTTGAAGTCGGTGCAAAAATGGTTCCTTTTGCTGGCTACGACATGCCAGTTCAGTATCCACTAGGTGTAAAGAAAGAGCACTTACACACTCGTGACGCTGCCGGTCTTTTTGATGTTTCTCACATGGGGCAACTGCGTCTACACGGTGAAAACGCAGCCGCTGTTTTAGAATCTCTGGTTCCAGTAGATATTATCGACCTGCCTTCTGGTAAGCAGCGCTACGCGTTCTTTACTAATGAACAGGGCGGCATCATGGATGATCTTATGGTTGCTAACCTTGGCGATCACCTATTTGTTGTTGTGAACGCGGCGTGTAAAACACAAGATATCGACCACCTAACGGCTCACCTTCCTGCAGACGTAGAAATGGAAGTGATTGATGATCGTGCTCTATTAGCACTTCAAGGCCCTAAAGCGTCTGAAGTTCTTGCTCGTTTCCAACCAAGCGTTGCCGACATGCTGTTCATGGATGTTCAAAAAGTCGATATCGATGGCGTAGAGTGCATCGTAAGCCGCAGTGGTTATACCGGTGAAGATGGCTACGAAATCTCAGTACCGAACGATCACGCTGAAGCACTTGCTCGTAAACTAACATCAGAAGCAGAAGTAGAGTGGATTGGCCTGGGTGCTCGTGACTCACTTCGTCTTGAGTGTGGTTTGTGTCTATACGGTCACGACCTAGATACAACAACAACGCCAGTAGAAGCTAGCCTTCTATGGGGTATTCAGAAAGTGCGTCGTACTGACGGTGAACGTGCAGGCGGTTTCCCTGGTGCTGATATCATCCTTGGGCAAATCGCAACGAAAGACGTTCAACGTAAGCGCGTTGGTCTAGTGGGCCAAACTAAAGCACCAGTACGTGAAGGTGCTGAGTTGTTCGATGCTGAAGACAACAAGATTGGCGTAGTAACAAGTGGTACAGCAGGCCCTAACGCTGGCAAGCCTGTTTCTATGGCGTACGTTCGTACAGACCTAGCAGTAATTGGCACTGAAGTCTTCGCTGACGTTCGTGGCAAGAAACTACCAATGACAGTAGAAAAAATGCCTTTCGTGCCTCAACGTTACTTCCGTGGCTAATCTCTTTTAAGAGAAACCACTAAGTTAAATGAAAGCCTATTGTTTACCTCTTTATATTAAGATGTTTGACGGTAGGCTTTTTTGTATTTGGTAACGTACATAACTTTGAGTATTGGCTAAAGACACGTCGTCTGAAATTTCGTTTATAAAATGAGAGATGTGGCCATATCGTTACAAATACTTACTATACTCAGGGTTATGCCGTGTTATGGTGGCCACATATCATTTTTATAAATAAGTCGTAGTGGTTACAAGGAGTTAACTATGAATGTGAACTATACAGTGAGTCCGGTTCGTAAAGCCGTTTTAGTGCTATTAGCACCGTTGATTTATACATCTAGTGTATTGGCAACGGAAAACACGGCCGAGAGTGCTCCTGATGTGGGTGTCACACCTTATATCGTGAATGGTAGTAACGCTTCAGTGACTGAATTTCCTTCAATGGCGAGCTTGTTCATTGATCGTATTGATTATGATGGTGTTTACTCTACAGGCCCTTACTGTGGTGCGACTATTTTAGATAATTACCATATCTTGACAGCGGCACACTGTATTTACGGCAATGAAGAAGGGCAGTTATTTACGGTTGTCGTTCCTCAAATTGAAGATACTTCTCAGTTTCCTAATGGGAACATTCAAAAAGCGCGAGTCTCAGAAGTTTACTATCGCAGTGATTATTCAAATGCGTTGAGTGATCTATTACGCAATGATGTTGCTATTCTTAAGTTAGAAAGCGCACTTAATATCGATTCAGTTAACGATGTGGTTAAGCGCCCTTCCGATGAGAGTTACCGTGTTGGTGTTAATGACTTTGTTGCTGTTGGGCATGGTGATACACGATCAGGCTTTGACGGGACAACTTTGTTGCAGAAGGCTGACTTGAATTACGTAGACAACGCTACTTGTGCTTCAGCCTTTATTGATGGTTCAGCGTTAACTGATAATCAAATCTGTTTTGTTGGTGACAGGGCTACTTCTGGTTTGTACGGTGGTACGTGTCAAGGCGATTCAGGCGGCCCAGTGTATTGGAAAGATGGTGCTGATTACAGACAAGTTGGTATTACCAGCTTTGGACCAGATACTTGTGGTGGAAGTTCAACCGTAACGTCTGTATTTACGGAAATCCAAGACTATGAAGCTTGGATTGACAGTGTTATTGCTGGTACTGAAACCGCTAAGTTTGTTTCTACTGATGCTAAGCGAACAGCTTATGTGAATGCACGTACATCGACTGGCTCTGGTAGCAGTGGTGGTAGTGTTTCATTTGGTTTTTTAGGCATGCTGATGTTGTTCGCGGGTCTTAGAAAAGCCGTGTTACGTTAGAACTTCAATGTTTTGAACAAGTCGACGCTGTATCTAACGATAGCGTCGACTTTTTTAGGTCTGCAGGTTTAGCTGTTTAGTCATTTACCCGCTTAGTTGCTTAGTTAGTCAGTTCTACAAACGTTTTTCGGCTGTATCTTTCTAGAATCACATCCATCTCTTTTACTGCGTCGTTGATGTTTTGAATACCGCTTTGTGCGACACCTTTTTCATTTTGGTTCAGAGCAGAAAAGGCCTGCTTCAATTCTTTCTCTTCCAACATACTTCCGTGCAACAGCACTTCTTTGTAAGTCAGCAGCCTATGCTGCACTGCAATAATTTCTGAGCGGGTATTGTCCGTTTCTAATGCGTGCTTAATGCAAGGAAATGCCAATTTATAACGATTCGCAATTTCCAATATGACGTCTTTATTATTCGCAATTTGCAATTTTTCTAATTTCCCAACACTTGAATACTCAAGTTACCTAGCCTGTACGTTCACAACTGATATCAGTGTGAAGGTTTATGAAACGTAACGGTTTTTATCAAGCGAATAATATGCCTTTGATAGCTTATGTAAACCATCACAAGTCAATATGGTCTGCTTCTTGCTGAATTTAGGACATAACTGTCTTTTGAGGATGATCTTATGTCACAAGAACCCATAATCATGGCGCTGATTGAGCGTAGGAAACAAGCCAACTTGTCTCAAGAAAAGTTAGCTTCGAGTGCAGGAATGAGCTTAAAAACCTATCAAAGGATTGAACGCGGCGAGGCGGACATCAAGATGTCTCAGTATCGTTCAATCACCAGAACCTTAAAAGTGACGGATTTGGATGTGGTGCTTGATATTGTTGGTGCATCACAAGCGACAGCGGAAGATGTAGCGGCGGTCAGTCGTCTGCTGACCAGCGAAGAGCGCCTGTTGTTGATCAAGCTGATTTTGTCGGTCAAAAAACAGAAGTAGTCTGTTTCTGATAACAGAGTTAGAACGGTTGTTTCATGGGTGATGCGCTCACTGGGGGACATGAAACAATCAGTTCACTCTTCCACGTAGCTGTTTGGTGGTACTTCTTTGTTTTTTACTTTCTAAACGTCTTTTCTGAGAACCACGCGTTGGCTTTGTTGCTCTTCTTACTTTTTGAACCTTTGTCGCTTCCAAGATCAATTCTTTCAAACGCACTAAAGCATCATCTCGGTTTTGTTCCTGAGTTCTATATTGTTGCGCTTTAATGATAATCACACCGTCTTTAGTGATGCGGCTATCTTTGTGTGCGAGGAGTTTTTCTTTATAGAAATCAGGTAGGGTGGAGTGCTTGATATCAAAACGTAAATGTATCGCGCTCGATACTTTATTGACGTTTTGACCGCCTGCTCCTTGTGCTCTGATCGCAGTTAACTGAAGTTCCCAGTCCTGAATCGAAACAGAGTTAGATATTTGTAACATAAACATCCATTTTGAACGGTAATATGGGGTCATGATACTGAATATTGGTTATGGTATCAGTAACTTTCTTAAAGAGTGGTAGTAGTGATGAAAATAGATTTAACGGCGTATGAAGGATTAATCTTTGATATGGACGGTACGTTGATCGATACAATGCCTGCTCATGTGAAAGCATGGCAGCAGACAGCAGAAGAGTTTGGTTTTCATTTTGAAGCGTCTTGGTTACACAGTTTAGGTGGAATGCCGAGTTATAAGATAGTGGGTGAAGTGAACAGCAAGTACGGTTTGTCGCTCGACCCACAAGCGGTTTCTACGTTTAAAATGGCGTCGTTTGCGGCTATCGAAGACAAAGGAGACGTTATCCCTTGTACTCACTCTCTGTTGTTAGAGCATCTGGGTAATAAGAAGATTGCAGTCGGAACGGGCAGTCAACGTAAAAGTGCCGAACAGTTACTGGATAAGACAGAGATCTTGAGTAAGCTCGATATTCTCGTGACAGCAACAGACGTTAAGAATCACAAACCAAATCCGGATACTTTCTTAGATGCGTGTTTTGGTATGGGTTTGCAGCCAAAGCAGTGTGTTGTGTTTGAAGATACGAACCTAGGTAAGCAGGCTGCTCATGCTGCGAACATGGATTGTATTCTAGTGGTAGAGGGGAACAAACTAGAGTTCTATCCTGCACCAAGCTGATTGCAAGGATTGGGTTGTTAAACCGCCAAACTAATAGCCTAGCGGAACAATACTGATTTTCTGTTAGGCGATTTCGCTCATTTCGCTGTCTAGGAACAGGCACACACTGTTTCGACCTGCTGCTTTGGCTTCATAAAGTGCTAAATCGGCGCACTTGTAGTTAAGAGCAGGGTCGTTGGTCAGGTTGGTAATTCCACCACTGACCGTCACCACGTTATCGAGCTCAATACTGACTGCGATTCTCAATCTGTTAAGTACATACTCAGCTTCTTCTGTTGTGGTATGAGGCAGAATAACGCCAAACTCTTCGCCACCAATCCGAGCCACAAAATCAGTTTCACGGCATTCTCGTTGTAATACCTGAGCAACGGTTTGAATGACGCGATCACCATAATCATGCCCAAACCTGTCGTTGATACGTTTGAAGTAGTCAATATCCAAAATGGCTAAACAAGATTGTTCGCGAGTAGGGTAACGATTAACGCGAGTGCATTCATCTCGAAGCTCAAGGTCAAATTTACGCCTGTTCCAACATCCAGCTAATGCATCTTTTTCGCTCAGGTTTCTCAGTTTGTTTTCTAGCTCTTTGTGCTTACTGATATCCACAAATGAAGCGACATAAAACTGAATCACGTCTTTCGAGTCTTTAATGGTTTGGATTCGCAATATTTCCGTGATCAAAGACCCGTCTTTACGACGATTAACCACTTCGCCTTCCCACATGCCTTTCTCTTTGATGATGCTCCACATCTTGATGTAGAACTCTTCGTTGTAGCGACCAGAGGCAAACATGGACGGTTGGCGGCCTTTTACGTCTTCTAACTCGTAGCCACTCACACGGGTGAACTCTTGGTTTACTTTGATGATTCGGTTGTTTCTGTCGGTAATCACCAAGGCAGACATGCCATTCATTGCGGCCTTAGCAAGTTGGCTCTCGATACTGTTCTTCTTGTGGTTGCTGTTCCACAATACGAAGCCAGCGGAGATCATCGAAATCAAGAAAGACAAGGTGATGATCTGAACGACGATCGCTTGTTTTTCTTGTCGGTATTGACTGCTGAACTGCTGATTTTCAATGTGAAGAACCATGTAAATAGGGCCTTCAAACTGTTTGATTTTAGGGCTGATGTCGGAATGAAAATACCAGTTCTCACCATCGAAATAGCTCGAAGATGTCTTGTCTTGAATCGCAGTCCAAAGCTCAGGGTATAACTTTGCGTAAGTCTGCTCTGAACGTGATTCAATTACATGTCCGAAAGATTCCGTAGGATCCGGCCCCATGATGATGTGTCCGGTTTTGTTGAGAATAATAGGAACAGCAGAAGATGCACCAATTTGATAGTGAAGGCGCTTATAAATCTCAAGCATGTTCAGGTTTGCGATGAAGTAACCAATAATGCGTTTGTTTTCAGCGACTGGCGTCATAATGCGTAGCGCTGGAATCAAAGGGCGAACGATCTCTCCGTTTTCGACTTCAAGATTAATACCGCGAGAGCTAATCTCACCAATCTTTAATTGCTGTAGTACCTCATAGTAATCACGCGAAGAGTTGTTCTGCAGTTCACTATCTGGAACCACGATTGCTTGATTGTCTTTATAATTAACGCGAAACACTTCGTTGCCAGCTAGATCGAGGTAACGAAGCTGGGAATAGTATTTTTGGCCACGAGCTAACATCACCCAAAGATCTTGCAGGGTTTCTTTATGGATAATAGAAGGTTCTCGAATCGCTCGGAGTAGTGTTTGAGAGTCGGCGATTGAAGGAACAGAGTTAGAGATTTGCTCAACAATAACAGCGAGTTCATGAAAGCTGTATTCGATTTGATTTTGGCTAGACTGCTTAATATTTAGAGTGTGCTGAGCATCAATTCTGTCAAGTTCAGAATTGATGTAGAGGGCAGGGACTAGTCCTAGGGCAAAGATGGTACATAGAAATTGGCTGACTAGTTTTTTTATACTTGTATTCATCACTGTCCTCAAAGAATCAGCGCAATACTATATATTTTATAGGGTTTTTAATGTGATCTTGACCCAGAAGTTAAGACAAGATTCGCATATAACTACGATTTAACTGCAACTTTTTGCACTTAAGCTTGATTGTTGAGCAACCACTTAGTTAGTAAATGATTGCTCAGTATAGAACACTGCTCCGAAACCTAAGCCAAATTAATCGCGATTAATTGCCATCAATCTAGCTAAGAGCATCTAGCTTAGGCCTACGATATTTCCATTACTATCAATATCTAACGACATGAACGCCGGTTTGTCAGGTAAGCCTGGCATGGTCATCACATTGCCGCATAAAGCGTAAATAAAACCCGCACCTGCACACAATTTTAGTTCTCTAACGGGCACCTCAAATTGGGTTGGTGCACCTTTTACGTGTGCTTCTGTCGAGATCGATAATGGTGTTTTTGCTAAACAAACCGATAGGTCGTTATAGCCATGCAGTTTGAATTCGGCCAGTTGTTTTTTAGCCAGTGGAGATAGAGTAATACTTGCTGCGCCATAGCCAACTTCAGCGACTGCCATCAGCTTTTCTTCTAGGCTTTGCTCTGAGTGATACAAAGGCTTAAATCCACTCTGTTTTTGGCAAGCTTTTACCACGGCGTGAGCCAGTTGAGTTGCCCCTTCGCCACCTTGACCAAATGCTTCGCTTACTTCAACGCTAACGCCTTGATCGAAGTCGGTGATCATCTGTTTCAAAGCATCGAGCTCTTGAACTGAGTCTTGTGGGAATCGGTTAATCGCAACAACTGTAGGCACTGTGTATTGCTTAACGTTGTTGATGTGCCATTTTAGGTTCTCAAAGCCTGCAATTAGCGCGTCTTGGTCATCATTAAAGATTGAATCTGGTAATGGAGTGCCCGGTCTCAAATCGTATAAACCAGAGTTAGCCTTTAATCCACGTAAGGTTGCGACAACCACAGCGCAATCGGGCTTCTTGTTCGACGCTTTCGCTTTTATGTTGCACGCTTTCTCAAAGCCCATGTCTGAGCCGAAACCACTTTCAGTTACCACAAAGTCACTCAGCTTTAACGCTATTTTATCGGCAATAATTGAAGAGTTACCATGTGCGATGTTCGCGAAAGGCCCGGCGTGAATTAGGGTAGGAACGCCTTCAAGGGTTTGCATCAATGTTGGTTCAATAGAATCCTTCATGGTCACGGTCATTGCGCCTGCAACGTTGAAGTCATCTGCGGTTAGCGGCAAGCCTTGTTTGTTGTAAGCAAGTACCACTCGTCCGATGCGCTTTCTCAAATCTTGAAGGTCATTGGCTAGAGCAAGAATGGCCATTAGTTCAGAAGCGGCTGAGATATCAAATCCATCTTCTCGCTCAAAGCCGTTAATTGTTTTGTCTGCTTCGTTCTTGCCAACCGTGATCATGCGTAATGCGCGATCATTATGGTCAAGTACACGTCGCCAAACGATTCTACTTGGGTCGATATTCAGTGCTTTTAAGCCTGAGCGCGTTTCAAAGGCGTCTAACCCTTCACGCTGTTCATGATACAAACGTGCATCAATGGCGGCGGAGGCGAGGTTGTGAGCGGCCGTAACAGCATGAATATCGCCCGTGAGATGCAGGTTTAATTGTTCCATAGGGGCAACTTGAGAGTGACCACCGCCCGCTGCGCCGCCTTTTACACCAAATACCGGGCCCATTGAAGGCTGACGAATGCAGGCCATTGCAGATTGGTTAATCTTTGCGAGGCCTTGTGCTAATCCGATAGTAGTGACGGTTTTGCCTTCACCAAGAGGTGTCGGTGTGATCGCCGTGACTACGACTAACTTACCATCTTGTTGGTTGGCGAGGCGTTCAAGTGATGTGAGAGACACTTTAGATTTGAATTGCCCTAATGGCTGATGTTCGTTGTGGTGCAGGCCAGCTTGCTTGGCAACCTCACTGATGTTTTTAAGGGGAGTAGAGCGACAAATATCAATATCAGACAGCATATTTGATCCTTATATCAGAACCGAAAGGTGGTACGTAAACGTTTGCGTGGCGATGGTACTGTATAAATTTGCCAAGTAAAGGCAAACCACACGAATTATGTGCTGGAAGATAACAGATCTAAAGAGTCATTGCGCGAGATCAAATCTTAAACGAGCAAAATATTCGATATGATTACCTTCAGCTACCGTTATATTGGTGTTGAATACAAAAAGGGCTGCATATAGGCAGCCCTTCAAGGAATGGGTAATCTCACTTGGCGTTAACCTTTAAGAGGTAACTGCCTAATATGGTATATTAACGATCCCAGTATGTTTCTTCTAAGCTATCTTCGCGCTCAGGTAATGCACGAGAAAGGCGAGGAGAGTGCTGAGTCAACACTTCGTAGCTTACACGGTTTGCGTACTTACAAATTTGAGACAGTGAAGAGTAAGTTAGACAAGTGTGCTCGTGTTTCTCTGAGTTTGGTACATTCACGTGGTGGTAGCTGTTTGCTGCCATGTCGTGAAGTAGTGCTGAAAGTGCACCATCGCCAGCGCCATTGGTATTCTTAATCTCAAGTGGGCCACCTAGGTAAGGGCCAATGTGAGAGTACACTTTTACTGGGTCTTTACAGTCTTGCTTACGCATCGCACGGCTGAATTCGTATTTATTGAACTCAGGGATGTTACCCGGTAACAATGGCAGTGTGGTTTCGCGTTTCGCTGGTTCGTCAGTGTAACCTGCCATGTATAGACCAATAGGACCTGCAGTACATAGAACTAGGTCAACCCACTCAAGTGCCTTGTTAGCAGCCAATAGAGGATCTTTTTCGCCCGTTAGCGCTTCACCTTCGTCTTCGTTCATCGCGACGATGGTTACGTTTTCTTTCAGGTATTCTTGCCACCATTCAGCGTTGCCTTCGATCACATACTTAGTACCAAGTGTTAGTACAACAGGCACATTGTGCGCTTTCGCGTATTCAATCGCTTTTTGTACCGCTTTTGGCATCGGATCTTCAGGTTTGCCACGCATTAGGTATGACGACACAACCAATGCAGACGCTTTCTCGAACACTTTTTCAGGAATGCTTTCTGGAAGAAGTTGGTTCATGTGGCCTTCGTTGATTGCAAACGTACGTTCGCCATCTTCAGAAATCAGCGTGTAACAACGCCCAATTGGACCATCAACAGTTTGTAGGTGGTTTAGATTCATACGAGAAGAAGTGCGGCAAAGGTAACGATAACCAAAAGAGCCAACTTCAATCTTTTTAGACATCACACCAAGCAGGACAGATTTGCTGTCTGCCAGTACGGAATAGTTGTGCAGTGTGTTGCCGATAGTATCGCCAGGATATTGATGCGTGATCAAACCGCGCTCAACTAACTCTTCATACAGCGCATCTGCTTTACTTTCTTCCAATACCAGTGAGTGACCTTTACTCAGCTCGTATTTTTCTAGGAACTCGTTGTCAACACGGGCTTCGATATCAACAATCGTTTGGCCAACACCGACAATCGTTGCGCGGTGAAGCTTAGGCGTCTGTTGAATTTGGTTGACCAACGGATCACGTGCGTGAGTTGGAAAGTAGTGCTTAGATTTACGCTGTCCAGGAAACTTCATATGAAAAATACAGTGAAAAAATTTTGCCGCATGATATCACATTTTGTTTCTGTTTCTTTCATTTTTATTACATTTTGAATCACCTGCACAATGTCTGTACAGGTGATTCAACTAACTATATGTTTGAAACTACTCGGTTGGCTGCACTAACGTCGCTGGATCAACGTAAGCCTCTGTACCCCATAGTGGAACAGTTGAAAGGCTGTGTTTGAAGCTACCTTCTGTTTCTTTGGTGGTGTAAGACAAGTAAAGCAGCGACTGATTCTCTGCATCGTAGATACGACGAACCTTCATTGTTTTAAAGAAGATACTTTTCGATTGCTTGAATACCACTTCGCCAGACTTACTCTTGTCTATTTGAGCAATCATTTCTGGTGTAATTTCACCTGTTTGACGACAAGAGATAGAGCTATCACTTGGATCAGAAAGGCTAAGGTTTGCTTCGATTGATGCGATATGACAGGTAACACCCGCGATCTTATCGTCATCTAATGAAGACATCTTGATATCCTTCATTGTGAAGAAACCCAGTGAGACGTCGCCAACCTCGTTGTCCGAACAGCCAGCTAACATTGTCACGATACCTGCTGCTATTAAGGCTTTTTTCATAAGAAGTCCTTTTTATTTATATAGTTCTGTTTACTATAAGGATATTGAAAGCTTGGATACGAGTGTAGAGCTTTTCGTTAAGTTCTTAAAGGATGTTGTTGGATAATGAAAAATATGAAGCATTTAAAGTACTTGTTGGCCTTGGTCATGCTCTGTATGCTCTCTGCTTGTAGCTCGGCACCTCAGCCGACCGTATGTCTTCCAAATAACTGCGATATTTGGGGATACTAACCGTAGGTACTAAAAGAATGAATAACGAAATACCTGAAATTGCACACAAGAAAAACCAATGGCTATTTAGTCAGCTCGATATTGCTTACCCCGCAAAAGAGAGCCTCCTTGGCCGTGAACTTTATCAAAGCAAACTTCCATCCAAGACATACCAACTCCTAGCACAAGATCAAACTCCTTCCCAAATTGATGAACTGCATAAAGTCGATTTCCATAAATTGACCGTGCTATTTTCACTCAACCAAGCAAGCGTTTACCAAGATGAAATCGAAAGGGCACACATGCTTGAGTTCTTGAGCCAAATTATGCTTTCTGACGATCATGTATTATATATTGGTACTCAAAACGGTGAAGTTGTGGCGAGCGCTATCGTCACAGAAGCGGATGGTTCCCTATTGATCTCGGATGTCGTTGCTGGAAATGGTCAAAGTATCAACAACTTTGCTAAGCAGTTACACGATTTTTGGGCACAAGATCATGCTTCTTGCGATAAAGTATGGATCGAGAACTAAAGATTCTTTGACAAAGCGTTAATCTAAGTACAATACCCCGTCTTATTTAAAGGGTATTGTATGTGCAAGCTATTGATATCAATCGCTGTATTGTGTGTTAGCGCTTATTCTTCACTCAGCTTTGCTAACGACTGGGATATAAAACGCATCCTAGTTTTACACTCATACGAACCTTCTTATCAATGGACTGCTGACTTCCAGAAAGGGATAGACAGTGCGTTCAGCCAGTCTCAAACCGAAGTTAAACTCTCAATAGAGTATTTGGATTCTAAGCGTGTTCACAGCCCAGAGTATTACGACTCTCTCGCGAACTACTTACGTGCGAAATATGCAGGTTATAAGTTTGATGGCGTAATTGCGACGGACGATAACGCGGCCAATTTTCTTGAATCTCTGCCTAATTTGATTGATCGCTCAACACCTGTCGTTGCTGCTGGCATCAATGATTTCAGTACCGACATGTATGCGGTGTCTGATAGAGCGACGGTGCTTTATGAGAACGATCAGATAGACGTCAATATTAAGCTGATCTCTAAACTAAGACCTAATCTAAAGAACCTCTATTTCATCAATGATTACAGTGTCACTTCTGAACTAATCCGTAAAGATATAAGCCATATTATGGCAGACTTTCCATCGATTAATTTGGTAGAAATACGCGATTTGTCGCTCAAGCAAACAAGTGAGTTCTTGAAAGGGGTCTCTGTTGACGATGCGGTCTTACTGAGCCACTACAATACTGAGTTAGATCAAGGTGTATATCATACCTATCAAGAGGTCGCGGAAACCTTATCTGCATCGAGCGCCGCACCAGTGTTTGCGTTATGGCAGTTTAATATAGTCGGTGATGTACTCGGAGGCTATGTAAACCACTCGCGAAGTATGGGCGAAGAGGCCGTTAGTGCATTGGATAAGTATGTGCCTCTTAATTTTTCTACACCTTTAGTTCCCGGTGACAACAAGCGTTTTGTTTTCAATTATCCGGCGCTTAAAAAGTTTGGTATTGGTGATAATGTACTGCCGACAGGATCTGTGATTGTTAACGAGCCTTCCTCCTTTTTACAAAAGAACTTTCAATTGTTGTTGGGCTTAATCATGGTCATTACAGGGCTGAGCGTGATTATCGTGATGCAATTTATTACCCTGCGCCAAAAGAAAGAGTTGGCAAAAAAGAACAAGCGAATCCTTGCTCTACAGAAACAAACTTTGAATGTTCAAAAGGACATGATTCATGTGTTGGGTGAAGCCATTGAAACTCGCTCTGGCGAGACGGGTAATCACGTTAAGCGTGTAGCTAAGTTATCCGCATTGCTTGCCAAGTATCGTGGCTTGAGCCATCGCGAGGTCGAGATGATTGAGATCATAAGCCCGATGCATGATGTAGGTAAGATTTCGGTTCCGGAATCTATCTTGGATAAACCAGGTAAATTGACAGACCAAGAGTGGGATGTAATGAAACTTCACACCACTGCGGGCTACAATTTACTGAAGAGCGGAGCGGGTGATATTACCAACCTCGCAGCAATCATTGCTAACGAACATCATGAGCGTTGGGATGGCACTGGATACCCTAATGGTAAGGTAGGTGAACAAATTCATTTGTTTGCTCGCATTACTGCGGTAGCCGATGTATTTGACGCATTGCTTAGTGCCCGCTGCTACAAAGAGCCATGGCCATTAGAGATGGTCGTCGATTTGTTCGATAGAGAGTGTGGCTATCAATTTGACCCTAAACTAACCAAACTGCTACTGAAACACTTGCCCGAGTTTGTCGCCATCCGAGATTCGTATCCCGATACTGGAACTGTAGAATATGCGTCTGTACCTTCGATTGAAGCTAAGTTCTTAGAAGAGTCGGTTGTTAGCTAACTGTCGTTCTATCTGAGTAGCCTATACGTCTTGGTTTCTTTATCTATCCACCACGATCCGGCTAGGAAGTGGTGATTTATATTTGTCGCTGAAATAGAGACACTTATGTCAAATTCGCAGCATTTGATTTCGTAGAATCTGGGTTAATTTGATGAAAACTGTTGCTTATGCCGGGCGATAAAGTGATCAACTCCATATTTCGCGAAGAGAAATAAGCCTGTATCTGCAAACTGTTACCTCAATCATCTCGCCCATTGAAAGAACACTATAGGATAAAACTTGGATTCAATCTGAGTGAGATACCTATGCGGTTAGAACAGACTAAATGTGTGATTTTCGATTGTGACGGAACACTTATAGATAGTGAAAAGCTGTGCTGTCAAGCTTTGGTGAACGTTTTCACTGGCTTTGGGGCAGAGCTAAACGTCAACGACTGTTACGCGCACTTTCAAGGCGGGAAGTTAGCCGACATCTTAATGGATACACAAGAACGTCTTGGGCTATCTATCTCAATTGATACACTTGAACCGTTATATCGCACTGAATTAGAAGCACTGTTCCAGCGTCATTTAAAGCCGATGGATGGCGCTATCGAACTTATTGAATTCCTCAAACGACAAGACATCGAGTTTTGTATTGCTTCCAATGCACCGAAATCTAGAGTTGAGTCTTCATTGGCGATGACTGGCATGCTCGACGACTTCAAAGGTAAAGTGTTTTCAGCTTTTGATGCCAACAGCTGGAAGCCAGAACCTGACCTGATTATGTATACAGCCATGAATATGGGCTTTTTACCCAATGAGTGTATCTATGTGGACGATACTTTAAAAGGAATTGAAGCGGGTGTTCGTGCGGGTATCCAATCGTTTCGACTGCGCCCGAGTATTGATGAAGCAATCGTAGATCCCGAAGCCGACTCAGCAGAACTCGCGGCTCAGGATATCTACAGTTTAGAAGAAATTTCAGTTTGGATTAATGGCAAGCACTGCTCAAATTGTGGTATATCGAATTCTGCAGCTTTGGTGGGGTAGAGCTTAATTGAAGGCTGACTACCTTACTAAATTGTTTGGTATGGAAACCGCAAGATGCACAAGTAAACTTCTCTCCACTTTCTGAAAGCAGATACTCGTCGTGTTGGCACAAAGGGCATGTAATCTCGTCGGTGTTTGGTGTTTCTGTTTTATTCATTATGTGTCACCTGCAGCAAGAGGGTAAGCGAAAAAAGACCCGTTCAATTAGATTACTCCTAAGCTCGAATATTAGACAGTTCTGACACTTCTTAATCTCGCCTTTGCGACTTGCTTCATGGTAATTGATAATGTCATCGTTATTAACCATGGTTCTTGTAATGTTATTAAACAAAAGCCAAAAAGAAAGGACCCATTACGAGTCCTCATTAGTTTGTTTTCAATTGACGCCGCTAGTCGCCAGTTGAGTCTTAAGTGCGGTAGCGTGCCAACGTCTGAGACAGAGAAACCGACGCTTCTGTTAGCCTAGATACACCATTTGAAGAGTTTTGAGCCACTTCTTTAATCACATCGGATTGACTGCGAATATCGTTAAGTTCTGCTGCAATGGTATTGGCTACGTTGCTTTGCTCGTCTGCCGATGTTGCGATTTGGATACTCATATCCATCAGTGCTTGAGCTGAATCTGCAATAGAGTTTACGTCGTGACCAATATTTGAAATCAGCTGGCTACTGGTTTGCGCTTGATCAACCGTTTGTTCGGTGATCTTCGCGATATTTTGGCTCTCTTGTTGTAAGCGCTCAATCATCGCTTGGATTTCAACAGTAGCCGACTGAGTGCGGCTTGCCAGTGTTCTAACTTCATCAGCAACAACTGCGAAACCTCGGCCTTGTTCGCCTGCACGAGCCGCTTCAATCGCGGCATTCAGAGCAAGTAAGTTAGTTTGCTCTGAAATAGCGTTAATCGTCGTGATGACTTCGTTAATTTGGCTCGTATTCACATTCAAGCTAGTAACAGAAGATGAGGTTTGCTCAATCAAAGAAGAAAGGGTGGTGATCTCTGAGATTGCTTGTTGGACCTTCGCATGGCTATCGTTGATTTGTTGAGCATCTTGCTCTGTTTGTTCTGTCGAACGTGCGGAGATGTTAGAGACTTCATTGGCTGACGCTGTCATCTGATCCATTGCTGTCGCTACAGAGTCAAGAGACGCATTCTGGCTCATGATTTGTGTTTCGCTGCGCTTCATCTCTGTTTCGAAAGAAGCCGATGTTTCGCTTAGCGTTGCTGCACTGTGGTTTACGTTGTTGACTAACTCACTAAGCGTGTCCATTGAACGGTCAAGCGCACAACCAATCGTGCCGAATTCATCACGGCCAGGGTGGAAGCCAAGGCGTGATGTTAAGTCACCATCACCAATCTTTTGAGTCGTTGAATAAAGAACCCAAAGTGCGCCGCCTAGGAAAGTCGCTACCCAGTAACAGAAAAGACCAAAAGGCACACACCACAAGAAGCTAAGTAATAAAGTGTACAGTGCTTGCTGCTTTTGATTCTGTATATCGTTAGTTGAAACGGTAAGTGAGTAGTAGTTGCCATCCTGTGCGAGTGCTGTGGCAGTCACAGAACCATTATTTGAAATAGTGGTTTGTTGAGCGCGAGTTTGCTGGCTAACAGAGCGAACAGATGCAGGGGAATCTGATGCTGATAAAATGCCTTGCAGTTGATACTCGACCTGCTGTTTTGCAGTTACGTCAATGTGTTCCATTTTGTTGACGTAGTTCAGTCCAGCTAGGCTTGCCAGAGCGGCAAAAAAGATTAAGAAAATGACCCAAAACTTGTCGTTGATCGACATCTTGATAAACAGTTTGTCTATCGTTCGAAATTGTACTTCTTTCATAAAAACTCCACGGTAAATCCTTTACCGTGGACTCTAAATAACCGACCTCAATAAAAATGTGATACCAATCGACTAATTGTGAAAATTAATGATACCAACATATCGTTTATGAGATCTCAATCAAGCATTTATACTGCGTATAGGTTTATTAGCCTAATGAAGGTAGTAACCCTACTGAAATAAGGATTTGAATTGCAATGATAAACACGCCAAAGCTACCCGCTAAAAACAACGCTTTGCTTCCACCTAATACTTGGTAAGTCTCTTGAGTATTTTGGCCATTAACGGCGAAATCAGTGTAACGAACTTTGTAAACCATCACTGTCGGTAACAGGATTGCGAGCACTGCTAGCGCAATTGCTGCGTAACCCAGAGCCATGATAAAGCCTTGTGGGTAGAACAAAGCAAAACCGAGTGGTGGAACGAAAGTGATCAATGCTGTTTTGACACGCTTAGCGCTGCCTAGCTTATTGCTCAATGAATCACCCATAAATTCGAATAGGCCCAAGCTCACGCCAATAAATGAGGTTAACAGTGCAAGATCGGCAAATACACCAACGATCACGCTAAGGTTAGATTGATGAACGGTCTGTGACAGTGAGACTAACAGTGCGCCCAAGCTGGTGTCTGACAATAGCTGCTCTTGGCTAATCACGCCTAAAGTCACGCTCTGCCAGAAAACATAGATGACCAAAGGCAATGCAGAACCAATGATCATGACCTTACGTAAAGAACGGACGTCACCATCAAGGTATCGAACAATCGAAGGAATGCTGCCGTGAAAGCCAAAAGAGGTAAACACAACCGGAATCGCCGCAACAATCAGGCCTTGCTGCAAAGGCATACTCATTAGGTACTGAGAAGTAATGTTGGGTGCTAGAAAGCTAAGCACTAGAACCATCGCGATTAGCTTTAAGCCAAACAAAACGCGGTTAACTTTATCAACACTGTGTGTACCAATCGTCACAACACCGGCAACTAACAGAGTAAATAGAAGGGTTGTGATTTGGCCGTTGAGTTTAATGCCTGCAATATCCGAAATACGTTGGTTGAATTGAGCACCACCGCCCGCAATGTAGGCTGCACATAAAGCGTAAAACAGAAACATAACGGCGAAGCTCGCAATCCACTTTCCTTTGTTCCCTAAAATTGTGTGAGCTAAAGTGTGTAGGGTTGCGTCCGATTCTGCGAATTGATGAAGCTCTACCATTAATAAAGCGGTAAAGGCCATTAATGCCCAAAGACACAGCATTAAGAAAAGCGAAGTTGAGAAGCCAATACCTGCAGAAGCAAGTGGAAGAGCGAGCATGCCAGCACCAATAGTGGTGCCTGCAATGATCAAAGTACTACCAAAAACCTTTGATTTATTCATTGTATATAATTCTTTACGTTAGAGTGTGTTTTCATTGTGATTCTTCTAGATTAAGCGCATAAACCCAAAGAATATCTCGATTTTCAAGTATTCTGATTGAGTTTAATTCCAAATGCAATCTCTAATGTAATTAAAAATATCCACTGTAAATTAATATTTACAATAATGAGTGACAGGGCATCAGAAATGTCTAAGCAAACGTTTGACCATGATCTGCTTCAAAATTTGTAGAGTAATTTGTTGTACTTGGTGTAAGGTAGCAGTACATATGTCGTTCGCGTATACCCCTTTAACGTAAATAAGCGTTAATGATCGCGAGTAGCTTCAAGCTATAAATATGGAATGGGTAGAGTAGAGTGCGTTCATCAAAGTGACATAATATAAGTCCAAGATGGTGTACTAGTTAACAGGACATTATGTCCACATCAAGGAATAGAGGGGGCACAATGAGTGACCAATCTTATAATGACGAAAGTCTTGAGTTGTTAGATGCTATGGAAATTGGCATTGATTTATCTGACTATGAACAAACAGTTAAACAATTAGCAGAAGAACTTTTTAAGTCTTCGAACTAAGCTTTTAAACCTTTAACTTGAGCTTTTTAAGCAAAAGTACTTAAACGAAAGCTTCCTTAGCTAAAAGTTTTTGTAGTTCAACGTTCTCAAATTAGACAATTCTTAAACTGAGCAAATCTCTTTCGCTCACACGTCATATCAAAACTATCCTCATTAAAGTTCGCGAAGATAAACGAGTACGTTTACCATGTTACTTAGTTCTCGATACTTTAATGAGGTTCAATGAACTTTCTCGCACACCTTCACATCGCCAAGCACTGTAACAGCAACTTAGCAGGTAACCTGTTGGGTGATTTTGTTAAAGGCGACCCTAATAAACACTATTCTGATTCGCTTTCTGACGGCATTAGGCTTCATCGATTTGTTGATAGCTATACTGATCGTCATGATGTATCTCGTTCTGCAAAATCACTTTTCTCAGACCAAACACGACACTTTGCGCCTATCGCACTCGATGTATTTTGGGATCACTGCTTAGCCAATCATTGGGCTCAATATTCGCAGCAGACATTAGAGCGTTTTTGTTTCGATAGCCATGAGCAGATCTTTGAACATCAAGAGCCACACTGGCCTGAAAATTTCGTTATGGTTCATCAGAAAATGGCTGAGCATAGATGGTTAGAGAGTTATCAAGACATGTCATCTATAGAGGTGGTGTTGCAGCGAATGGCGTTGAGAAGGCCTAAGCTCGGTATGCTCGAGGCATGTTACGATGACCTCGAACGTCACTATGATACGTTGCAGTGTCACTTTAATGAGCTTTATCCCAACGTTTTAGAGGAAGCTAAGCAGTTTAATACGTTTCAAATGAAGAAAAATCAAAAGGAAAGGTAAACAGTGTAATGCAGGTTTGCTACAATCCGCGCCTATTTAATCTTTGAGCATCATACTATGTCTGAATCTACAAAATCTTTTAACCAACTAGGATTATCTGAGCATCTTCTTACCACACTATCAGAGCTTAATTTTATGGCTCCGACCAGCGTTCAAGAACAAGCGATTCCATTGGTATTAGAAGGCAAAGATGTACTGGCTGGTGCTCAAACGGGTACAGGTAAAACGGCCGCGTTTGGTTTACCGATTATTCAAAGATTAATCGAGACGAAAGACAACGTTATTCCGAACCCTAAGCTCGTTCGTGCTCTTGTGTTAGTGCCAACTCGTGAATTGGCACAACAGGTTTTCGATAACTTAACTAGCTACGCAAAGGGCACCGACATTAAAGTCGTGGTGGCTTACGGCGGCGTTAGCATGAAGGTGCAAACTGATAACCTACGCGGTGGCGCAGATATTCTTGTCGCGACGCCTGGTCGTCTTATTGATCACATGTTCACTAGAAACATCATGTTGAGCCAAACGGAAGTACTGGTACTGGATGAAGCTGACCGTATGTTAGATATGGGCTTCATGCCTGACATCAAACGTATTCTTTCTCGCATGAACGAAGTGCGTCAAACCCTGTTCTTCTCTGCAACCTTTGATAACAAAATCAAAGCGATTGCACACCGTATGATGCAAAAGCCAAGTGAAATCCAAGTTACTCCAAAAAACAGCACCGCTGAAACCGTAACACAGATGGTTTACCCGGTAGATAAGTCGCGTAAAAGTGAATTATTAGCGTATTTGATTGGTTCAAAAAACTGGCAACAAGTGTTGGTGTTCACTAAGACTAAGCAGGGCACTGATGCTCTCGTTAAAGAGCTTAAGTTAGACGGCATTAAAGCGGCATCAATCAATGGCGATAAGAGCCAAGGTGCGCGTCAAAAAGCCTTAGACGATTTCAAGTCAGGCAAAGTTCGTGCGTTGATCGCAACGGATGTAGCAGCTCGCGGTATTGATATTCAGCAGCTAGAACAAGTTGTGAACTATGACATGCCATTCAAAGCAGAAGATTACGTTCACCGTATCGGACGAACTGGTCGTGCGGGCAACAGTGGTTTAGCGATCTCTTTGATGAGTCAGGACGAAGCTTACCTATTGGGTGATATTGAGCGATTACTTGATACGCGCTTGCCTCAAGAGTGGCTAGAGGGCTTTGAACCAAGCTTAGAAAAAGATCTAGCGCCCGATCGTGGTGGTCGCAGCAAAAGCCGTTCATCAGAAAAACGTAAGATGAAAGCAAAGCTTAAGATTCACCAAAACCGCGGTAAAGCACGTCGTTAACCAGCTGGACAAAGCTCCAGTTTAAAGATCTATACATATAAAAACGCGCCGTTACAGTGACTTCTGTAACGGCGCGTTTTTGTATCTTAAAAGCTCATAATGGGTATGAACCCGATTAAGCTTTATGTTCCTGGTTACACTTCCATACACAGGGCACTTCATAAATCAGCTCTTCAATCGAGGTTGGGTTTAGAACCCACTCTTCATCAATATTGAACTTGCTGACCATCTGCGTGTTGAAAAGCTGCCAATGTTTAAGTAGCGCATCTTCAGGAGAGGTAACCATATCGCCTTCATTCCAAGTGCTTTCCATAAAGGGAGTGAGGCATACAGCGCCGTTTGCGTACATGATCATTTGCCATTTAACTTCGTAAATGTTGATCATTTTGTCTGGGTTAGCTGCATTGTACTCAGCGGCAAGGCCGTTAATCTCTTTTTCAACATCGCCGACATTGTCGATGAAGTAATCGACAAGGTTGTCTTCTTGGCGAACAGAGTCTGAAATAAGTTGCATTGGCCTACGTGAGTGAATCATGTTGGTAAACAGACGCATGCTAAACAGGTAGATAGCGATATTTGGCGCAACATCTTTTGGTAGCTCTTCCATAATCTTACTGATGTAAGACTGAAAATAATCGTGTAAACAATCACTTATAGCATGCCAGATCTTTTCTTTGCTACCAAAATGGTGGCGGATAAGGCTATGTGATACGCCTGCTCTTTCACTGATGTTTCGTAGTGATACACGATCGTAACCTGAGTCACAGAACATCTCCGCGGCAACGCTCATGATCAAAAAACGCGTTTCTTCAGCGTCTTTTGCACTTCTTCTACCTTGTTTCTTTTCGGTCATCTTCATTTCACATAATTACCTGATTACCACATTCTACACTGTTTTTACTGAAATAAAAAATACTGCACAGGTGGAAAGTAAAGCTTGTGGAATCTAAAATTTTCAATATACTGCCCACCTGTGTAATAAATCATAATAATTAAATGGAGAAGCATAATGCAATCCAATTTGTCTATTCAAACGAAGACGAGTAAGCAGTTAGGAGTGGCGTTTGCCACACTCTTACTCGCAGGCTCTTTGACCGGATGTAATAAGGTTCAGTCAGAAGAAACCGTTCAAGTTGTTAAGCCAGTAAAGCTGTTTGAGATCCCCCAACAGACAGATATCGAGCTTGATAGTTTTATCGCAAAAGTGGATGCAACCGACCGTGCTGCGCTTTCCTTCCAAGTAGGAGGCGACATTGAAACCTTTGATGTTCGCATGGGACAAGAAGTGAAGAAAGGTCAGGTGCTCGCCGTATTAGATGCGACGGATTACCGTATTGCGGTTGATGCAGCACAAGCCAAATTTGATCTTGCGAATAGCCAATACAAACAAGCTTCTGAGTTGTACGCGAAAAAGTTAGTCAGTACCGATTACTACGACCAAGCCGTGAACACCTTTACTGCCGCTGACGTTGAGTTGGACCAAGCAAAAACAAACCTTGGCTACACCACCTTAGTTGCTCCATTCGATGGCGTGGTATCGATGGTGTTTGGAAAACAATATCAATTGATCGCAGAAAAGCAGCCTGTACTGAATATTTTGAATCACAGTGAGATGGACGTGACGTTTTCAATTCCAGTATCAAAGCTTGAAGACCGTTCTATTCAAGACCTAACGAGCTCAAACATGTGGGTTGTGATGGATAGCCACCGTGGTATTCGTATCCCGACTCGCTTTAAAGAAATCTCTACACAACCAGATGAAGACACCAACAGCTACCAAGCGGTTGTATCCATCGAAAAGCCGGAAGGCATCAATTTACTTTCTGGAATGACAGCGCAAGTTGAAGTTCAGAAGCATAAATCTGACTACGGTATTGGCATTGTTGATTCAGCTTGGTTAACCAAAGAAGCTGACCATGGTGAGCTATGGCGCTATAACCCTGACTCTCAATTGATTTCTAAAGTACAAGTCCTTCTTGATGAGCAAGGCAAGGTTATTGATGGGTTGTCGTCTGGCGACCTTATCGTTGAAGCGGGTGTGGATGTGTTATCCGATGGACAGCAAGTAAAAGCTTGGTTATGTGAGGGAGGTATTTAATGAACCTTTCCAAATTATCAATTGTTGTCGCGTCGGCTATGTTGCTTCAAGCCTGTAACAGTGAAGCCGTACACCGTGAACAACGCCCTCTGCTAGTTTCTACCTTTGAAGTTGGCGCGCCGCTGACTGATCAATTCAGAAGTTTTAACGGTCAGGTAATGCCCGCTGAATTGACCCCCTTGGCATTTAAGCTCGCAGGCGAAATCCAACAAGTCTTGGTAGAAGCCGGTGACAACGTCGAAAAAGGGCAGTTACTTGCGACCTTAGACAACGCAACGTATCTCCAAGATCTTACTGACGCTAACTCTCAATTCAAACTGGCGAGCAAGCAGTTAGCCCGTGGTACGGAGATGTTTGGTAGCAAGATGTTGTCGCAGTCAGAGCTAGACCAACTAACGGCTAACTATAAGCTGGCATCAGCGAATTTGGCGGCTGCAGAGCGCAAGCTAAGTTACACAGAGCTTTTAGCGCCATTTTCCGGGACCGTTTCTACCGTGGACAAGCAACGTTTCGAAAACACGACACCGGGGGAAACACTATTAAGCGTGTACCAGAACGACAAGGTATATGTACGAATTCAAGTATCAGATTCGATCTTGGCATCGATCAGTCCAGACATGCGTTCAAATAGCTATCGTCCTAAGGCGACCTTTGGCGGTCACACTGGCCAATATCCACTGACGTATTTGGAGCACACCAGTGAATTGCACCCGCAATCGCGTACTTACGAATTTTGGATGCAGATGCAACAACCTAAAAACGAAATCCTGCCGGGCACCAGCGTTACGGTGAACGTGGATATGGCGAAAGCTGGCTTGAGCGATGTTCAAGGCTACCAATTACCAATGACAACTTTAGAAGCGGGTTCTGAAGCGAATCAGTTTTATGTGTGGAAAATGGAAGACGGACAAGCATTCAAAAGCGAAGTAGAAGTCGACAAGATCAGTGGCCAAGGCGCATTAATCGCTCACGGTGTTGAGCAAGGTGATCGACTCGTAAACTCGAATCTAAGAAAACTCCGTGACGGAATCAAATTGTCAGGAAAAGCAGAATGAACATCGCAGAATATTCAATAAAAAACAAAGTAATCAGCTGGTTATTTCTCGTCATATTGGCCATTGGTGGCGTGACGTCTTTTGGTAATCTATCCCGTTTGGAAGACCCAGCTTTTACTATTAAAGATGCAATGATTATTTCAACTTACCCTGGCGCTACGTCAATGGAAGTTGAAGAAGAGCTGACTTACCCGCTTGAAAAAGAGATAAGACAGCTGCCTTATATCGACAAGATTACCTCAACGTCGTCGAATGGTATGTCTCAAATTATGGTGAGCATGAAGATGGACTACGGTCCAGACGAGCTACCACAAATATGGGATGAAATGCGTCGCAAGATCAACGATCTACAGCCCACGCTTCCTAGTGGCGTCAACTCAGTTCAGATCATTGATGATTTCGGTGATGTGTTTGGCGTGATGATTATGCTGACGGGTGATGGATACGATTACGTCGAGCTCAAACAGTATGCTGATTACCTCACACGTGAAATCGAACTGGTTGAAGGCGTAGGCAAAGTAAGCATTGCAGGAGACCAACAAGAGCAATTGTTCGTTGAGATGTCACTTGAGCGTTTAGCGGCGTTAAATCTAGACATGTCGACGGTGACAGCATTGCTCGCACAGCAAAACAGTGTGGTATCGGCTGGTGAGGTAATGCTCAATGGTCAAAGCCTAACCATCAAACCTAACGGCACGCTGAGCACGGTTGAAGAGTTAGAAAACTTAATCATTCATGGCCGCGATACGGGTAACCTAATTCGCTTGAAAGATGTCGCTGAGGTCACTCGCGGAATCCAAGAAAAGCCAGGTAACGTATTAACTTACAATGGCAAACCAGCAATCAACCTAGGCATTGCGTTCTCATCGGGCGTAAACGTGGTGGAAATCGGTAATGCGCTTGATGCAGAACTTGATCGTTTAGAAAGCATTAAGCCAGCCGGTGTTGAGTTGAATTACTTCTACAACCAAGCACAAGAAGTGGACAAGTCCGTTGCTGATTTCTTGATAAGCTTAGTGGAAGCGGTAGCAATTGTTATCATCGTACTTCTGTTCGCGATGGGCTTACGCAGTGGTTTGATCATCGGTTTAGTACTGCTACTGACTGTGTTCGGTACGTTCATCTTGATGGATTACAACGATGTTGAACTGCACCGTATCTCACTCGGTGCTTTGATCATCGCGCTAGGTATGCTGGTGGATAACGCGATTGTTGTCGTTGAAGGTATTTTGGTTGGCTTGAAGAAAGGCAAAACCAAGCTTCAAGCAGCGAAAGACATCGTCAAGCAAACACAATGGCCACTGTTAGGTGCTACCATTATCGCTATCACCGCGTTTGCACCGATTGGTTTGTCGAAAGATGCGACAGGCGAATTCATGGGTTCACTGTTTTGGGTACTGTGTTTCTCACTGTTTTTGAGTTGGGTAACTGCACTAACACTAACGCCATTCCTTGCCGAGATGTTGCTTAAAGAAGAAGACAAGGTTGATGAGAACGAAGACCCATACAAAGGCATCCTGTTTGTTGTATTCGGTGCGTGCCTGAAAGTAGCACTTCGATTTAGATGGCTTACTGTAGTCAGTATGGTTGCGCTATTAGCAGTTTCTGTTGTCGGTTTTGGTATGGTGAAGCAGCAGTTCTTCCCACCGTCAAACACGCCAATGTTTTACGTAGACATGTGGATGCCAGAAGGCACCGATGTTCGTGAAACGATCAAGCAGACAGAAAAGGTTGAAAGCTACATTCGCCAGCAAGACGACGTTGAGTTTGTGGCAACAACGGTTGGACAGGGCATGCAACGTTTTGCGCTGACATACCAACCAGAGAACAGTTACGAAGCGTATAGTCAACTGCAGGTACGAACGACTGATCGAGACACCATGTTTAAAGTCCTAGAAGGGCTAGACCAAGACTTGGCCAATAAATTTGAACAACCTACGTTCCAATTTAAATTGATTGAGTTTGGTCCGTCGCCGGCTTCAAAGATTGAAGCGCGTATTATCGGTGCTGACCCTCAAGTATTGCGTAGCATTGCAGTTGAAGTAGAAGATGTCTTACTTGCCGATCCAGGCTCACGAAATGTTCGTCACGATTGGCGTGAACGCACCAAAGAGCTAGTGCCACTGTTTAACGAATCAAAGGCACGTCGCCTTGGCATTTCAAAAACTGATTTGTCTGAGACGTTACAAATGGCGTTCGGCGGTTACAACATCGGTTTACTGCGTGATGGTACTCATATGTTACCTATCGTTGCGCGTTTACCTGAAGAAGAGCGTTTTGACTTTGAATCACTGAACAATGTGAAGATTTGGAGCCCATCGCTACAAACTTACATTCCGGTTGAGCAAGTGATTGATGGTGTAGAGCTTCAATGGTCTGAACCACTGATTCAACGTCGTGACAGAAAGCGTACGTTAACCGTACTGGCTGACCACGATGTACTTGGTGATGAAACGCCAGCAAGCTTGTTTGCTCGTGTGAAACCAAAGGTAGAAGCATTAGACCTACCAGAAGGCTACAGCATCAGTTGGGGTGGCGAATACGAAAGCTCAAAAGACGCACAAGAATCTCTATTTGGTTCACTGCCAATGGGTTACTTGCTGATGTTTATCATCACTATGCTTCTGTTTAACTCGCTTCGTAAGCCACTTGTGATTTGGTTTACGGTACCACTTTCTATCATTGGTGTTTCGATTGGTCTGTTAGGAACTAATATGCCATTCAGCTTCACGGCGTTCTTGGGCTTACTAAGTCTAAGCGGCATGATCTTGAAAAACGGTATCGTACTGCTTGACCAGATCAACACTGAACTATCAACAGGTAAAGACCCATATTTGGCGGTTGTCGACAGTGCGATTAGTCGTGTACGACCGGTATCTATGGCAGCATTGACGACTATCTTGGGTATGATTCCTTTGGTATTCGATGCATTTTTCGGCTCGATGGCGATTACAATCATGGCAGGCTTAGGCTTTGCTACCGTACTAACGCTAATAGTAGTACCGGTGATGTTCGCTATTTTATATAGAATCAAACCGTCCACTGCGGGTTATTAGGGAATGATATAAAACAGATTCTTTTAAGCCAGCCCAGTCAAATTTGACTGGGTTTTTTTATGCGTGTTGTCCCGTCCTGAAATGTGTTGACACGTGAGAGCGGCAAGAGGGTACGAATAGGCAAGCATTAAAAAAGCCGCTACTCAATGTTCAAGCGGCTTTGAGAAGGATAGGGCGATTCTAGATTGCGAGGCGTATGTCTAATTCAATCGGCTTTGGCATGGCTAAGTGATAGCCTTGATACATATTGAAGCCTAAGCCCTGCATCGCTTCGAGTTGTTGTTGGGTTTCTATGCCTTCAATCACAGTCTTTGCGCCAATTTGGTTTGCAAGATCAAGCACTAGCACCATTTCTCGAGTGTCGCCTTGTTCAAAGTCCAACATAACCGAGCGGTCTATCTTGATGATATGAGGGTTAATGTGGCGAACGCGCTGTTCGGTTGATGCTTGTGTTCCAAAGTCATCGACCGCTATTTGAAAGCCATTATCCGCAAGCGAAAGGGCGGCATCTTTCAAACGCTCTTCACTTTCTGCATTCAACTCTACCAACTCCATCACTATCTGGTCGCATGAAAGGTTAAGCTCGTGAAGGCGTTTAGCTAACAAGCTATCGCTGACCTTTTCTGCAGCAAACAACTCCCCAACGTTTGGAAGAACGTTCAAAAATAGGTGTAAATGACGGATTGTCGATTGTGCGAAGTTACGGATATGAATCGCTCGACTCAGCCTCTCGACATTGATTTTGTCTGTGCTTGAAGTTTCGTCGGAATGAAAGAAGTGATCAGGACGAACAATATCACCTTTGTTATTTGAAATGCGCACCAAAGCCTCAACACCTATTTGAGTCATAGAAGAGTCGAATATAGGTTGATAGACGCTTCTAAGCGTCAGGTCTTGGTATTTCGCAATAAACTGCATATCAGCATCTACGGATATACAGCTAATAAATTCACTTCTGTCTGATAAAATCATAGTCGCTAGTAAAGAGGGATTATTCAATGGCGGACGTACATGTCGCGGCTGTCACAATATTGACAGGTGTAAGTAAATTGTCAATTAATAAAAACTCATTTGTAGAGCCAATATTTAAATAAATATAATTAACGAAAAAACAGCATGATAATTGATATTAGTCATTAAAATTACTTATCATTTACCATTAATAATGATTATTGTGAATTTAATCTCTGAGTAATCTATCTCATATCAACATCAATCAATATAAGCTTTCAGCGTAAATACACCAGTTAAAAGTAGGGACAAAGCCCCAGGTTATGGGGGAATGTCAAAGTTGCAATATCAACAAGCAGCTCCGCTTGCATATAAATGATATCTACTTCTCAAAATATGAAAGATGATCTGATAAGTTATTATTTTATCGAAGATAAACTTTGATTGATTATTGGGTAGGGCTTGATATGTGTTTTTATAAAATATTGGGATAGAGGTCTAACAATGTACTTTCAAAACTGATTGAAAAAGTTGACCCGTATTCCTACTGCCATTGAAGTACCGCATAAAGTTGCAGGTATTTACGAACCAGTTGTTGATTTCCTGACCGTTTTAAAGGGTGTCCAAATTTAATAAAGCAAGGGCTGATTTTAAAGTTGTTATTTAACTCAGTGGCGAATTGAGAATCACTCTCTCTTAGCGTGATACCTTGTTGGCTATATTCCGTAACCTCGTCTGGGAGCTCACCCATCCACCAATGGAGTAATTCACCACTGTTTTTACTTCGGCTAATCCAATGGTCGGAGACAATGATCAAAACGTCATTGGGTTGAATGGAAAATCCATACTCTTGTTGCCAATTATGGATGTCTAACATCAACTTTCTACGACAGGTTTTCCCGGCACTCACCATATGATGACTGATCATCCAAACGGTACCGATCTCGGAAGATATTCGGAAGTGTCGAGGCGTTTCGCCAGAGGAAAGCATTTCAAGTGGGCTGATGTTGCTTGCATGATTAAAGCTAACGAAGGTGTGCTCCATTCGGCGGGCAAAGGCTTTACCGATGTGATGCTCACTGATCCCTTGGTTATGCACCGTAGGGTAATGACGCTCACAGAGTTTTAGACAATCGTCTTGAAAATGATTGACGCTTTTAATCACGAGATCTAATAACAATGAAGTCCCTTATACACAGCTACTATCTTATTGATGGGCAATAGTACGGTACTTGCGGTGCCGTTACCTATTGTCAAAGTGCGAGTTCTTGATCTCTCTATCAAAATTAACCATTGCTGAGTGATTTTATTGATAGCACTGGCGCTCTACTGGTCTGTATTCTAAATTATGAGGAATTCTAGCTAGTTACCTCGATTATAGTCTAGTTAGCAAATCACAATTGATCTACTTACTCTTTATTTGGAAACATTCATGACCATTCAACTAGATTCGAAGCAAAAGTCTGAGCTTACGCATACTCTTCAAAAATACCTGCAAGATGAACTCGATGTGGAGCTTGGCCAGTTCGACACAGAATTCTTGGTCGATTTCATAAGTAAAAAGTTTGGGGCGGTTTACTACAACAAAGGGATAGAAGACGCTCAAAAAGTCATGGAACGTAAAATGTTAGATATTTCAGATGAGCTTTACGAGATCGAACAAATCGTTGAAATCTAACGTTTACCCCAAACTTGTTCAAATAATTTGAATAACTCGTTTAATTTGAAATAATGTTACCAATGTAAAGCTTGGTAAATAATATGTTACACAAACTTGGTGTAGGGTACGCTTTTCGAAACTACACTACTCGTTAACATTCGGAAGAGATGCATGGACAACAACGTTAGAAATTACAACCCTTTAGCAAGAGCGATGCATTGGATTTCAGCTCTCGCGGTATTTGGCTTATTTGGTGTAGGCCTGTGGATGGTTGATCTTTCATACTACAGCGAGTGGTATAAAACAGCGCCAGACTATCACCGCTCGGTAGGCATTCTTTTGGCTGCTGTTACCGTTATCCGCTTGGTTTGGAAGCTAGTTACCGCGTCACCTAAAGTGGAAGGTAAAAGCTATGAAGTTGCAGCAGCGAAGATCGCTCACGGCTTCATGTACATCAACTTAGCGGTTTTATTTATTTCAGGTTATTTGATTTCGACATCAGATGGCCGCGGGATAGAGGTTTTCAATTGGTTCACTGTACCAAGTATGGGTGAACTGTTTGCAAACCAATCTGATCTCGCAGGAACGATTCACTACTATGCTGCATGGGTACTGATCATCATGGCATCAGTGCACGCCTTAGCGGCGATAAAACACCACGTTATCGACAAAGACGATACGCTACGAAAAATGATAGGAGCTTCAAAATGAAAAAGTCAATTATCGCTACAGGGTTAGCATTTGCAATGGCAATGCCTTTCGCTGCGAACGCCGCTGATTACGTGATTGATACAAAAGGTGCGCATGCTTCAGTTAACTTTAAAGTTAGCCACCTAGGTTACAGCTTTATCCAAGGTCGTTTTAACACATTCTCAGGTGACTTCTCATTTGATGAAAGCAACGTTGAAGCGTCTACAGTAAACGTAACGGTTGATACTACAAGCCTTGATTCGAACCACGCAGAACGTGATAAGCATATCCGTAGCGGTGATTTCATCGACGCTGGTAAGTTCTCTGATGCGACATTCAACAGCACAAAAGTGGTTGATAAAGGTGACGGCAAACTTGAAGTTATGGGTGACCTGAAACTTCACGGTGTAACTAAGCCTATCGTTATCGAAGCTGAATTCATCGGTGCTGGTCAAGACCCATGGGGCGGTGAGCGTGCAGGTTTCGTTGGTACAACTCGTCTAGAGCTTGCTGACTTCAACATTCCAGTAATGGGCGCTTCAAGCTATGTAGATATGGATCTACATGTTGAAGGCGTAAAGAAGTAATCTAGCTTTCTAGCTCTCTGACAGGTATCAACATTTTCTAGAAACATCAAAGTTTGGTCGATACTAAATAGGTCAGCAGTTAGCTATTTATTTAGTAACAGGGAAAGTAGCAAAATAGCTAGAATATAGAGAAAGGCGCTAAGTTTTCACTTTGCGCCTTTTTTATTGAGATAAATGGCAACGTGTTTAGGTTTGTTTTGTGTCAAACCGTTTAGTACGTTAAAAGCCACCATCTACCCCTAGCCAGTCAACGTTGCCATGACTGAGTTATCTAATTGAACTACTAATCCCTATTAGTTCAACTTACGATTAGTTAAGCCGTTTCTAGTTCAGCTTGTGGAACCACGTTTAGGCGGTCACCGTAGATTGGACGTAGTGCTTGCATCACTTCAATGCGAGTCAACACACCGACCATTACGCCATTTTCTAACACTGGCAGCATATGTGGTTGGCTTACTTTCATTGCTTTTGCACGCTCTTCTAGAGAAAGAGAAGTCAGGCGAGTTGCGAAGCCCATGCTTGTTGTCGGGTAAAGTTGCTCTTTGTCGATGCATAGGAACTCAGCAACGTCTACTAGCTTGTCGTTTGCATCGATAGCCACAACGTCACGGCTCATTAGGTCTACGACTTTCTGGCCTTTAGTTGGGATGTAATCTTGGCACCAAAGGTCCACCAATACGTCATGAACAGAGAAGATACCAACCAGACGACCTTCAACATCGCAAACAGGAGCGCTAACAAGTTGAGCGTCTAGAAGGGAATCAATTGCGACTGATGTAGGCATTTCTACGCTCAGTGTAATTGGTTGAGTGTTCATGATTTGCTTGATAGTCGTTGCTGTGTTCATAGTAATTTCCTTAACTGACGTAATTTCTGTTGTTTGTGTAATAGCGGTAATTTTTGCTGCTTTAAGTTGTGGGCGACGGTAAATGCTCCAATTGGCTAAGCCGACCAATACTGAACCACCTACGATGTTTCCGATTGTCACTGGTATTAAGTTCGCGGTGACAAATTGCATGATGTTTAGGTCTGCGTACTGGGCTGGTGTTGCGCCAATTTGCATCCAAAAACTTTCTGGTGCGAATGCTTGAATCGTGATGCCTAGTGGAACCATGAACATATTCGCCACACAGTGTTCAAAGCCTGAGCTTACGAACATTGCTACGGGTAGTACGGTCATCATTGCCTTGGTCATTGCGTTAGCAGAGCTGAACGTTAACCAAATCGCTAAACACACCAACAAGTTACAAAGCACACCTAAAGCAAATGCTTGAACAGGGCTGTGGTGTAGCTTGTGTTGAGCAATGTTCAGAGCGTTTAAGCCCCATTGCCCGCCATCCAGTTGATACAAACCTGCTGCGCTTACCAAAGCTAATAGGAACATGGCACCGATAAAGTTACCGACATACACCTTGCCCCAGATAGACAGCATCTTAGTGAAGGTGATCTGCTTGTTAGCCCATGAGATGCTTGATAACACTGAGCTGGTAAACAGCTCTCCACCACAAATCACAATCAAGATCAAACCCATACTGAATGCAAGACCGCCGGCTAAGCGACTCAATCCCCATCCAGCATCAGCGCTGCCCGTGGTTACCGTGATGTAGAATAGAAAAGCAAGCCCGATGAATGCGCCAGCCATGATTGCTAAACTCAATGTCATGCTGCTGGTTTTATTTGCTTTGCTTAATGCAAACTTCTCTGCTTCCGCCATCATTTCTGTTGGTGAGAACAGTTGATGATTTTCAGAAGTGCTGGTTGCCATATCCCCCCCTTGAACAATCCGTCATGTGTAATTCCTAGTGTTAATGACTTGGTTAATCCGTAATGGTTAATCAGTAATGTTTTGCAGGGCTCGTTGTGTCCTGCCATTCCAGATTAGGGGGTAGCGAGGTAGAGGTAAAATTGATAATTTTTAAAAACCACATCAAATTTATTGATATAGATTGGGTTACGAGTAGAATGAAATCGATTGCTCATCGGCTTGATAAAAAACGAGCATCAGGACACAAATAATTAAAAGCATTAAGGATGAATTTTGCGTTATTCATTAAAGCAACTCGCGGTATTTGATGCAGTGGCAGATTCCGGGAGTGTTAGTATTGCAGCAGACAAGTTGGCGTTGACTCAATCAGCGACAAGTATGTCTCTTGCTCAGTTGGAAAAAATGCTCGGCAGGCCTTTGTTTGAAAGGCAGGGCAAGCAAATGGCTCTTACTCATTGGGGTATGTGGCTAAGGCCAAAAGCGAAGCGTTTACTGCAAGACGCACAGCAAATAGAAATGGGCTTCTATGAGCAGCATTTATTGAGCGGAGAGCTTAAATTAGGTGCGAGCCAAACACCCGCAGAACACTTGGTTCCAGACCTCATCAGTATTATTGATAACGACTTTCCAGAGATGCGAATCTCGCTCGGTGTACAAAGTACCGATGCCGTTATCGATGGCGTATTAGATTACAAATATGATTTGGGTGTTATCGAAGGTCGTTGTGACGACAGCCGAGTTCACCAAGAAGTGTGGTGTACGGACCATTTAACCGTGGTTGCATCCGCCCATCACCCGTTTGCGAAGCGTGAACGAGTGAGTTTGGCGCAACTAGAGCAAGCGAAGTGGGTATTACGCGAACACGGTTCGGGTACTCGCAAAGTTTTTGATAGCTCTATTCATCATTTAATTGGTGATCTTGATGTTTGGCGAGAGTATGAACACGTTCCTGTTTTAAGAAGTTTGGTAGCAAACGGCCCATATTTAACGTGTTTACCTTATCTAGACGTCGAGCAGTTTGTTGAATCAGGTCAGCTTGTGACCTTGAATGTTCCAGAGCTTGAGATGGAACGTACGCTTTCATTCATTTGGCGTGCCGACATGGCAGAAAACCCACTTGCTGAATGTATCAAGCGTGAAGGCAAGCGTATGATGAAAGGCAAACCGTCAGTTCTGTAACGATAAATTGATAGAATGCTGATAACCGATTGTGTTGAATAAGCGATTTCGGTCTCTATCTAGTGATAAATGCACATTTGCGTACATTATTAATGTGATCGAGATCGTCTAAATGAAGGCGTTCTTACCATAGTATGCTTACTTGATTTTAAGTGAGGCTAAATCCGGTTGCGTTCAATGACGTAATTAGGCTTTAGAAATAGTATGAGTACATTAGTCGCGATTTCATTAACAACAGGTATTTTGTCAGGTCTTTGGGGATGGATAGCTATCTCTTTCGGCTTATTGTCATGGGCAGGTTTCCTAGGTTGCACCAGCTACTTTGCTTCGCCAACAGGCGGTGTTAAAGGACTAGCAGGAAGCTTATTGACCAACATGACAGGCGTATTCTGGGCAATGGTGATTATCGAAAGCTCAACCTTCGCAGGGTTAGAGATTTTAGGCTACATGATTACTGCTATTGTGGCTTTCTTTATGTGTATTCAAGCAAAACAAGCGTGGCTCGGTTATATCCCTGGAACCTTTATTGGTTGCTGTGCGACGTTTGCTGCAGGTGGCGATTGGCAACTTGTAGTACCATCTTTACTGCTTGGTGGTGTATTTGGATACTTGATGAAAGCAACGGGGCTATGGCTTCACGAGAAATCGACTCAATCTTCGGAAGTTGTTGAACAACATGCTAAACAAGCAAAAGCTTAATCAAAACGTTGAGCAAAGGATAGTTTAGTCACTGTGAACTCTTGCAAGATAACCCCCAATTAATTTGTATATCGATTTATACAGGCACACCGTTTGGTGTGCCTTTTTTGGTTGAGGCGACTAGCTAAATATTTCATCAGTAGAGTAACTGATAGCATCTATAAGACAAATTATGCTTAGGTATTTCCATTCGCCATGGTGATCACGCGTTTTAATGTCCACCTTAACAAAAGTGGAATGCATTCTTGTCCTTGATTCTCGCAATGAGAAACAATGGCGAGTGCAAGGTCGGGTTTTGCATGTTTCTTCAATACCTTGGCAACCACTTTCTTTGGAGGGATAGGGTGATCGTAGGGAATCTTAACCATGTCACGGAAAAAGTTCTCGAAGCCGTTCATATACAAGTAATGTTCGATATCTTTATCTGGCAGTTCCGTGAGTCGATGTCTTTCCTGATCATTACCAAGCTTCGATAGCACCGTTGCTGCGTATTTTTTACCCGCCGCATCGCCGTCAGTTACCACATGCCAATCAATGCCAAACTCTTGCGCGACCTTAATCAGTGCTTTGAGGCCTGATTGAGCAAACTCGATAATCTGCACACCTTCCGCAGCAAGGTTATATCCGCATTGGTTGGCTAACTCATTAAACAACCAAACCTCTGTTTCACCTTCTACTAATAGCCAGCAACGGGCAAACAGTGCTCCTGAACGGTGGAATCGAATATGAAAACCAATTCGTCTTAGCTCATCTTTACTGAAGTGGTTCATGTTGAGTTGATTAGCGATGGTTTTGTCTGATTGACGTACCAATCGGCGAATCGATTGTAATGGTACGGCTGCAAGTAGATCGCCACTGTTGGTGGTGAGGATTTTCTGCATGGGCAATTTCTGCATTAAGCTCCAAGCCCTTGCCAAGTGTGTTGGGTGCAATCGACCTTCTGGATCTTCAAGGATCAAAAGAGGGCGCGCACATCGTCTTAAGTCGTTTGGCCCTTTAGCTTGTAGATAAGCGTTAAGTAATCCCATGAATAATAAGCGGGTTTGTTTATTTTTGGTCTCTTCGACGAGTTGATGAATACTCTGATCATTGGTACCCGCAGAATAAAGCAATCCGTCTCGCTGTTTTCTAGGGTTACGACGAGAAGTACTTTTGAAAGAAAAATAGTGCTCAATCAAACTTTGCATCGACTCTAGGCTACTGCGCATTTCACCTTTATTAACATGTCCGGGTATCGCCATGAGACGACGGCAGGTGTTGTCGATTCGTTTTTCTATTCTTGCTTGGCGTCCATTACCGTTATTGGCGCCGTTTCCATTTGTAGCATTTCCATTACTCGCATGATGCGCCCCGTTACCATTTGAATTCGCATGACCATTGCTAGGAAGGTGAGCGTTGTGGTTAAGGGATTTGCTGTTGAAAGGACGATCAAAGTGTCTTGCATCACGCAAGCGTATTACGGGATGTAAAGTCATGAGTTCTTGAGCGAGCTTCTCAGAATGATGAAGTTTGAGCGGATTGCCGTCCAGCCCTAAAAATGCATAGTGTGTGGTTGTTTCATACTGTTCTAGTGTCGCGCTGATTCGATAATAGATACGAAACACACCAAACTCATCTTGAACCCAGATCGGCTTGAGTTTGCGATAACGACCAGCGTTGAGTTCGCTCTTGTCATTGGCTTTTAATGCGAGAACAATTTGAAGATGTTGAGACTGTGGATGTGAAACCGAGTAATCGACATGAAAATCAGTCATTTCGAAGTGATATGGCACACCGTCAGAGGGAAGAACGACGGAAAGGGCATCCAATAATGAAGACTTACCCCAAGTATTTTCACCAATCAGCGTGGTTAGCTCATCAAACGCGAGTGACATGCGCTTAATACCTCGAAAGCCAGAAATCTCGATTCTTTCTAGTTGCATAGGCTTACTCCTAACGGAAGGCTCTGCTAATTGTTTGAAAGCTAACAGATATCTTTAATCATAATCGAAAAATACCAATCCGGTATGCTCACCTGTCACAAAACCCGCTGTTTATTTATACGGATCGAAACGAGATTTTTGATCTATCTCGAGTATTTTTTTGCAGTGCAGTTTCATAAAATTCACGATTCTGTCATGATTCTCGACCTAGTATGAAGGGACAAAGAGAGAAGAAAATATGACTAAAAAGAATAAGCCGACAAAAATAGTGTTGGCACACATCAACGACACCCACTCATACTTTGAACCAACCTCGTTACAGCTATCACTTAAAATGAACAACCACATCATTGAACCTTATGTGAGTGCAGGTGGCTTTGCTCGAATTTCAACACGCTTTAAACAAATAGAACAAGATGCCCAGCGTCAGAAGGTTGGAACCCTGTTCCTACACGCTGGTGACTGCTTCCAGGGGACTTTGTACTTTTCTTTATTCAAGGGAAAAGCCAACGCCGATTTGTTGAATGCCCTTAATATAGATGCCATGACGCTTGGCAATCACGAGCTAGATATGGGTAATGAGCCCGTTGCGATTTTCGCGAAAAGAATCAAATTCCCATTGTTGGCCGGTAACTGGAATCTATCGAATGAGGATATCAATAAAACTCATACCTTAGCGGACAACGAAATTGTTAAGCCTTATCTGACTGAAACGCGAAGTGCTTCTTTTATAACGAAAGAGTTTGATGGCGAGAAGGTTGCAATATTCGGCTTAAGCATCGACAAGATGGCAGGCATTGCTAATCCAGATATCGATACACCATTTGAAAATGCTTTAGAAACAGCAAAAGCGACCATTGAGCAGATTCATAAAGCTGGTATCAACAAGATTGTGTTACTTAGCCATCTTGGTTACGAAGCTGATTTAGAGTTAGCAGCCAACGTAACAGGTATTGGTGTCATTGTTGGTGGTCATAGTCATCGCTTACAAGGTGATTTCTCTGATATTGGCTTAGTTAAAGATGATGATTACGGCGTGAAAATCGGTGACACTTATGTTGTGCAAGCGGGTTTCCATGCAATGAGTCTAGGACACTGCGAAATTGAGTTCGATACTAAAGGCAAAGTGACTCACTTTAACGGTAAGAACGAACTGCTATTAGGCCGTCGACTGTTTATAGACGCAAAATTGAGTGAAGTAGGGCAAGACGATGCCCACGATATGGCGTGTGAGTTTTTGAACAACCACCCCAATATTGCGGTATGTAAAAAAGATCCGGAACTTCAGAGCATTCTTACGGATAAATATCAGCCGAGAGTTCGAAAGCTTCAGCAACAAGTTATTGCTCATGCAGATACAAAACTGCGCCACATACGTATCCCGGACGAGAAAGGCCCGAGCCAACTAGCGCCCTTAGTTGCTCAATCATTTCACTACCTAATGAACAAAAAAGGTCATCAGGTTGAATTTGCCATTCACAACGCAGGTGGTGTTAGAAATTCACTGAATAGCGGCGACGTCTCTGTTGCCGATATTGCCGGAAAACTACTACCGTTTGCCGTACCCATTGGTGTGTATGAAGTAAAGGGTGAAACGATCGCAGGCATGCTTGAAGGTGCAATCAACAATGCTTTGGATAATGGCGTTGTAGGGACAGGTTCAGGCAGCTTTCCTTATACGCATAACTTGAGGTTTTGTTACCACAAAGAAGCACCTCTAGGGCATAGGGTTCACCATTTAGAAATTCACTCTGAAGTATTGGGCTGGCAGGCTGTTTCTCGTGACCGTATTTACCGAGGCGCGTCGTCAGCCTATACCATGAAAGGAAAAGAGGGCTATAACGCCGTCTTGGATATGATAGGTGATGGCGTGGTTACGACCGACTCAATGGCTGACTGTTTCATCGAGTTTCTACAAGACCACCCAGAGTCACTGCAACACAACGAGCCGCTGAATTGTTTGGAGTGTTTTAGATAACCACAACTGATGCAGATGCTTAATGTTATTACGTTGGGTTATTTATAAAATTGGCATTGTTTATGCTTTATCTCTGCAGGTCGCCTTCTTGTGGAGATATGCATGGATAAGAAAGATTGGTTAGATGCGGTAGCGGTTGTCGGTTGGGTATCGGTTTGGTCCGCGTTAGTGTACTTGGTACCCGCTGCAGGTTTATAACATAGCGTGCCTTTAATTAACTGTAAGACAAAGCGCGTACAAGACTCGTTCGTTATTTGTATCATTGAGTAACGGATTTGTATCATGAGTAACGGTATTAGGGGTTAACCCTCTCAGTAGTATCCTCAGAATCAATACGAATGTCGTTTTGACAAACCTATAGAAATAAATGAGGAGCGTTTTGCTCCTTTTTTATTTATTTCCGAAAATTTTTCTAGACGAAACAAAGATAGAGGAATATTATCCACGCGTTTGGGGAGTAGTTAGCGCAAGTTTACATATCGTCATCTCGTTAGGCCAAGAGTCTATCCGGTATGTAAAGGTGAAATCCCATATTTCACTTCAACGAGACCAACGCAATCACAATCAAGATCCGTCGTGGAACTTGATAGTTTTGTTTGCGGAAGGTCTTTGTACAGTTCTTCCGCCCGGAGGAATAATGAACTCAACTCAATCTCTATTATCTACAAATAGTGAATCCTTTTTTTCATCGCCAATCATGACGACTTATGCGGGCTTTTTCCTGCTGACAGTCATTCTCGTCTCTATTGATATCTATCAGACTCGTGGTGGTAGTGTAACCATCAAGAAAGCGGCAATTTGGAGCGTTTTCTGGTTTGTGCTCGCGTTTTTATTTGCTGGTTCCATTTACCTTTTTTGGGACATCTATGCGCCGAATAGTGAATACACAGCCCAAAAAGCAACCGTGTCATTCATTACCGGTTACTTGCTAGAAAAATCATTGAGCGTAGACAACTTGTTTGTTTTCGCGATGATCTTTGCCCAGTACCAAGTTCCTGAACATCTAAGACCTCGTGCGCTTCTTTGGGGCGTAATTGGTGCATTGGTGCTTCGTGCAATTATGATCGCATTAGGTGCTCAGCTATTGGCTGAATACCATTGGGTGCTTTATGTATTTGCTGCATTCCTAATTGGTACGGGTATTAAACTGGCGCTAGACAAGGGCGAAGAGGAGAGTGTGAATACGCTACCTGAGAAGTTACTTCGTAAAGTGATGCCTGTGACAGAAGACTTCCATGGTCCCGCGTTGATGATCAAGCAAGGCACTAAATGGGTACTCACGCCAATGATGTTGGTGATTGGTGCCATTGCGGTTATGGATGTGATGTTTGCACTGGATTCTATTCCTGCAATTTTCGCCGTTACGCGAGAGCCATTCTTAGTACTGGCTGCAAACGTATTTGCATTGCTTGGCCTTCGTTCTTTGTACTTTGTTCTGCAAGGCATGATGGATAAGTTCATCTACTTGAAGCCTGCACTGGCATTCATCATGGTATTTATCGGTGTGAAAATGCTATTGGTTGACAGTGAATGGGCTATCCCAACTTACTGGTCGCTCGCTGTACTCATTTTTACCATGACGATTGCGGTTATAGCGTCGATTTATGCGAAGAAGCCAGGTATTGAACAAGTAAATTAAAAACAAATATAACTTATCGAAAAGTCGATAATGAACACGTGGCTGATGAAGTGGGAAATTTATTTATGTAAATTTCCTGTGACATCAGCCACTGTTGTTTGCGGGGTATTTGTACTAAATGCATGATTTAAACACAATATTGAATTTATAGTCACTATGGGTGCATATGTATTTTTTGGTATTGTTAATGGTTTGTTTTATTAGAAAAACTAATCTCAAAGTCTAATTTTAGTCATTTTTTAACCCGCAAAAGATCACCTATTATTCTTGTCATCAGAACGAAACACATTAACAAATTTATAGAGAGGCAATCATGGCTCAAGCAGTACAAATGAATACTATCGCTGTTCCTAACTCTATGGATAAGAAGACCTACGCGGTTAACTTCAAAGGATTGATTGCACACATTTTTGATATTCTTTTCGTAGACAACTCTCCACGTAGTTACTACGCAAGCGACCTGTCTGGTCACATGCAACGCGATATCGGTATTAACCGTTAATCTAAGCGTAAACGCATAGAATAAAAGAAATACAGAATCTAAAAAACGCCAGCTTCTTACGCTGGCGTTTTTGTATCTGAAAGAAAACTTTATCTCTTCACAAACTCAGAACCTGAAAGAAAAACCTAGGCATAACGGTCTTTATTTGAGCGCCATTCAATTCGCTTTGTACAAGGATCACGGTATGTCACACGTCGAATGCGACAATGATAAAGGTAAGAATGTATGTAAACGAGGTGGATACGGTGAGTAGTGAGGTTCTAGCATCGATAACTTGGTTTCTGACGGGTATTAATCGGGGAAATAGAAGCGAAAGGGCGATTTAGTTACGTAATACTGCTGAAATACGTTAATATAGCGCGCTATTATTTTAGCTTTGAGTTCCTGCAATTAATGACTAACACCACAACACCAACCAACTTCTCTGATCTTGGCTTAATCTCTCCTTTGATGGCTCGTTTAACAGAGCTTGAATACCAACAGCCAACGCCTATCCAAGCGCAAGTTATTCCAAGTGTGTTAGCAGGACGCGACCTAATTGCAGGTGCAAATACGGGTTCAGGTAAAACTGCAGCATTTGCACTGCCGCTGTTACAACAAATCCATGAAGATTCACCTTTAGACCGCAGAGCAGGCAAAGGTAACTTTGTGTCTGGTCTTATCTTAGTTCCTACTCGTGAACTTGCTAAGCAAGTGGCTGACAGCGTTAAGTCTTACGCAGTACACTTCAATGGTGCGATCAAAACGGTTTGTGTATTTGGTGGTGTATCGGTAAACACTCAGATGCAAGCGCTACGTGGCGGTACTGATATCTTAGTGGCGACACCAGGTCGTCTGCTTGACCTTATTTCAAGCAATGCTGTCAAGCTTGATAAAGTTAAAACGTTAGTGCTTGATGAAGCTGACCGTATGTTAAGCCTTGGTTTTACAGAAGAACTAGACGCAATCTTGAAGTTACTGCCAAGCAAGAAGCAAACGCTATTGTTCTCTGCAACGTTCCCGGAACAAGTTCAAACGCTTACTCACGAACTACTGACAGATCCAATTGAAGTTCAACTTCAAAGTGCTAATGCGAGCACACTGGTTCAACGTGTATTCGAAGTAGAAAAAGGCCGTAAGACAGCATTGTTAGCGCATCTGATTCAGCAACATGAATGGCGCCAAGCACTGATCTTTGTTAATGCAAAGAACAGCTGTGAACACCTAGCAGACAAGCTCTACAAACGTGGCATCATTGCAGAAGTCTTCCACGGTGATAAAGGGCAGGGCTCACGTACTCGTATCCTTGAAGATTTTAAATCTGGCGAGATCGACGTTCTGATCGCGACAGACATCGCGGCACGTGGTCTGGATATCGAAAAGCTTCCAGTGGTTATCAACTTTGATTTACCGCGTAGCCCATCAGACTACATGCACCGTATTGGCCGAAGTGGTCGTGCGGGTGAGGTTGGCCTTGCGCTATCTCTGATTGATCACGAAGATTACCACCACTTTAAAATCATCGAGAAGAAGAACAAGATTCGTCTTGAACGTGAGCAAATCGAAGGCTTTGAGGTAGATGCGGAAGCGGTTGCTGAGTTGATAGCAGCGCTTAAGCCTGTTGCGCCACCTGCTGGCACAGGCAAGAAGAAAAAGAAGAAGAAAGCAGCACAAAACCAAGATGTGTGGCTAAACAATAACTGATCAACAATCGGTAAACAGTCGATATTCTAAAGGCGCTTAATGGCGCCTTTTTTGTGCCTAAAGCATGGGGAATGTAAATAGATAGAATACGGATGTCCTGATATTTAAAATCAACCAAGTTGCCTTGTAGGATAACGTCCTCCATAAGAGATTCAGCAATTTCACGCTTTGCTCATAACCTATTCAGGTTTTTAGCAACTGGGTAACTGCGTGAATACCTCGATTAATCAAATCATACTGGCAGCTTCACTTCTCATGGTTATTCAGGCGTCTGCGATAGGCGCGGACTTTAAAGTTAAAGGGTTGAACAAAACCCTTACTGAAAATGTAGAGTTGTACTTAGAGCCGTTAGCTGATGTCCCAGTTTCACAGCTATCGCATACTAAGCTATTGAAACGAATCCAAGACGCACTTAACCCTTATGGTTACTATCACCCTCAGATAGATATCGAACTTGATGATACTGACCACATGAACTTGAACATCGATTCTGGGCCTGTGATGTACATTGCGGAATCGATTGTAAAAGTCACAGGAGAAGCGAGTAAAGATGAAGAGTTCATCAACATACTCAAGCAAAGCCGTTTAAATTCTGGCTTAACATTATCTCACCAAGAATATGACCGAACTAAACATGCGATTTTCTCCTTAGCAAAGCGTAAAGGTTACTTTGACGGTCAGTTTGTCGAGTCGAAGCTTGAAGTTATTCCCAGTGAGAACATCGCCAACATTTACCTACATTTTTCAAGTGGCCCACGCTACAAGTTTGGTTCTATCAGCATTCCTGAAGATGGGGTTGAACCTACCCGCATCGGAAAAATTCCGACATTCAAACAAGGTGACGACTTTGACACCATCAAGTTAGGTGAACTGCAGTCTGATTTGTCTGAAACGCAGTGGTTTCGTAGTGTCGTTGTACACGGTGACTTTAACCACCTTGATGATAATCTAGAAGTGCCAATCGAAATCATTGCTGAGCCAAGCTCTCGTAACATCGTACAAGTGGGAGGAGGTTATTCTACTGATCTCGGGTTACGTGCCTCTCTCAACTGGTCAAAGCCTTGGTACAACCGAAGAGGGCACAGCTTTGAAACACAAACGTATTTGTCTGAACAAGAGCAATCACTGCAGTTGGGTTATAAAATCCCAACAGAGAAAGTCACGACCGATTACTTTGGAATTCAGTTTGAGTCAAAACGAATTGATCATCGAGACACCAATAGCTTTTCAAACGATCTTAAGTTTGAACGTTACTGGCAACTAGACAGCGATTGGCAAAGCACTATTTACGTCAAATACTTACATGAACAGTATCGCCAGGCGTCTGAGGAAGACCAATCGCAATTACTGCTACCTGGCATCAGTTTTTCTCAAGTAGATCGTAAGAATGATCAACTAGAACTCAATCATCGACACATCTATTCCGTTGAGTATTCTGACCCCAATCTATTTTCTGATTCAAAGCTGCTTCGCTTAGAAGGAAACAGCGTTGTTTCGTGGGATATTAGTGACAGTCAGAAGCTGCATTTTCGTTCAAACATCGGTATTAACATTGCTAAATCGTTGTCGGAAGTACCGTCTTCACTGCGTTATTTTGCTGGTGGTGATGGAAGTTTACGCGGTTATGGTTATGAATCGATTTCTCCAAAAGACGATAACGGTGAATTAACCGGCGCGCGCTACATGTTAACGGCAGGCCTTGAATACCAGCATCAGGTCTATCGGTCAATTTGGGTGGGCGCGTTTCTCGATGTTGGCGATGCGTTTGATGATGAAGCTGATTGGAAGCGTGGTACTGGCCTTAGCCTGATTTGGAACTCGCAATTTTTGCCTGTAAAACTCGACTTCGCTTATGGCTTAGATGCCCCTGAAGGCGATGAGTTTCGTATTCACTTTTCTTTGGGTACTCAATTCTGATGCTCGTACTTTGTTTGAGCTCTCGCTAATGGGTATTCAAGCCAATTAAAGAGTCGAATCCAGAGTTGAAAGTCGGTATTTATCAACGGCAGGAGGATGTGGGCATACTTACGATGCGGACCTACTAAACTACGTTAGAATGGTCAATAACGTGGACAATAGAACCATTACACCAAGCATGTAAGATTCGTTTTTCTTCAGACAAAGAAACCGCGCATGTGACGCGGTTTCTTTGTTTTATGGTTCAGAGATTAGTTTACAGAGTTTTGCTCTAGCTAAGACAAGCATTCAGCCATTGGATTACAGCTCAAACTCGCCATTCATTTTTCGAAATAACCAATCCGGTAGTTTGTTCCATGAACTGTAGTTTGGGCTCTTCTTGTGTGTTTGTTCGCCTGAAGTCCAAATAGTTTCGCCTGATTGGGCTCGCGAAACAGCCCAGAACAAATCCTCTTTCTGACGCGTTAAGTAGTGTGTCACTTTCTGCGCAAACTCTGGGTTATCAATCAACACACCAAACTCAACGTTTAGAAAGTCTGACCTTGGGTCAAAGTTAGAAGAGCCAATGTAGGTGACTCGGTCATCTAAAATTACTGTTTTGTTGTGGTAGTAGGTATCAACATGAAAGTAGTGATCATCATTGATAGCCTGGCTTTTGTACTCATAGATGCCTACGCCTTTGTCGAGTAAAGTCTCACGGTGTTTCTCGTAATACGCTGGAACAAAACCGGAGTCATTGGAAGCCGATGAGTTGGTCAGTAAGGTGACTTCGGCTTGGTTCTCTCTAAGCGCATCAACAAATACAAACTGGTTATCGCTGGGCACCATATAAGGCGTAGAAATTAGAGCCTTAGACGGCGTCGCTACTTTTTGCTTCATTAAGTGCTCTGTACGTAGACGAAAGTAAGGCTTGTTGTCATCGAGCTTCTTTAACGAATCAAATAGAGGCGTTATAGATGCTTTAATAAATTCTGGTTCACTCAAGTGATTTATCTGTTTCTCAACGTCGAAAATGATCTGTTCTTTATTCTTCTCGCCTTTGTTCATTGCTTTAGTAAATGCTTTGTATCGACCTTGTTCTTTGACTTTGATTCGTTCTTGAATGGGAACAACATATTTGCTCTGTAAGCGCTCCATAAACCCCGCATTCTAATCGCCTAACACGAATAATAAGATCAAGTCTCCAACCATGAGGAGATTTGAAATGGGAAAACGACACACTAAACAAGAATGGCAAACGCTTATCGAACAATCTGAATCGAGTTCATTGTCAACGATCGCATTCTGTAAGCTCAATGAACTCAATCCCTCAACGTTTTATGCTAAGCGCCAACAACTCAAAAAAGCGGATGTATCTCAAGGCTTTGTCCGAGCAGAGGTCGTCGAAAAGACAACGAAATACCAAGCTCAAATAGCAACCGCTAACATGACCCTTCTCGTCAATGATGTTGAGCTGAGTATTCCTCAAGGCACGCCTGCAACCTACCTAGCAGAGCTCATCGGGGCGCTGTCATGAAACGCATGCTGAGCGCACCAGACATTTATCTGTATCGTGAGAGCGTCGATTTTAGAAAGTCCATCAATGGCCTCGCTGCAATTATCGAAAGTGACACCGATTTACCCTTGGGGAGTGGCGCACTGTTCCTGTTCACCAACAAACAGCGCGACAAAATCAAAGTGTTGTACTGGGATAAAACAGGCTTCGCCCTGTGGTATAAGCGCCTCGAAAAAGCCAAGTACAAGTGGCCATCAAAAGAGAAAAATCAGGTATTTACCTTGACTCAATTTGAGCTTGATAGGCTGCTTTCTGGCTTCACAATTATCGGCCATAAACCTGTCACAATAAACGATTTTACAATGACTTAAACGATAATAAAGCCTTATCCACCAAGCGTTAACGGCACGATTTTAGTATAATCAATGTCATGAAAAAGACACTAAATATCGACCCAGAAAGTCAAGATATTGCCGAGCTACAAGCGATGGTGAAAGCACTGATGCTCTCGAATGAGCAGAAGGAATCACAATGGCAACAAGAGCGTCAATCGCTGCTTGAACAACTCAAGCTTGCCTTCGACCGTCAATTCGCGAAACGCTCGGAGGCGTTAAAGCCTTACGATGAATCTCAAGGAGATCTCTTCAACGAAGTGGAATGTGAAGCCGCTAAGGAAGAAGAGGTTGAGGTCACGACCACGACCACGACCACGACCACGACCATAACGAAGAAGCGTGGTAAACGTAAACCACTTCCAACGACCTTGCCTCGAGAGGTTATCGAACTCGATTTAGACGACCATGAAAAGCAGTGTTCATGCTGCAATCATAACCTACATAAAATCGGCGAAGACCGCAGTGAGAAATTAGAGTTCACACCAGCAGTGCTTAAAGTGCAGGAATATGTCCGCCCTAAATATGCGTGCCGCGAGTGCGAGAAAACAAAAGACAATAGCCGCATCGTTCAAAAGCCAGCCCCGCAGAGTCTTATCCCTAAGAGCTTCGCGACAGAAAGCTTGCTTGCCAATATCATTCTGGGTAAATACCAATACGCGATGCCACTTTATCGGCAAGAGTCGCTGTTTAATCAGTCGGGTATCGAGCTATCACGCACCACCATGGCAAGGTGGATTATCCAAGTCAGTGAGAAGTTCGAACCTTTATATGAAGCGCTGAAAGACCATCTTCTTCAACAAGTAGTGGTTCAAGCGGATGAAACGCCGCTTAATGTGCTCAAAGAAGAGAAACAGTGTTACATGTGGCTCTACTGCTCGGGCGCCGACTCACCCGAAGCCGCACTACCGAATATGAAAAATATCGCCTTGTACGACTACCAAAACAGTCGAGCGAGGGTGTGCCCTATTGCCTTTTTAGGCAGCTACAACGGTTATCTACAAACCGATGGCTACGCGGCTTATGATGGACTTCATCAAGTGACAAATGTGGGGTGCTTAGCTCATGCTCGGCGAAAGTTCATGGACGCTAAGAAGCTTCAAGGCAAAGGTAAGTCGGGCAAGGCCGATAAGGCGCTGGCTAAAATCCAAAAACTCTACGGGATAGAATCACGTTTAAAAGGTGCGTCTGTCGAAGAAAGAAAAGCAGAGCGTCAAGCGTATGCCAAACCGATACTGGATGAACTTTACGAATGGATGACGACCCAGAAAGTGATAGGCTCTAGTGCACTAGGTAAAGCGATAAAATATACGCTCGGACAATGGCCAAAGCTCATTCGTTATATCGACGATGGTCACTTATCTATCGATAATAATCGCGCTGAACGCGCAATTAAACCGCTGGTCATTGGCAGAAAAAATTGGTTGTTCTCTGACACACCAAACGGTGCTGGTGCGAGCGCGATGCTTTACAGCATCGTCGAGACCGCGAAAGCCAACGGACTTATCCTCTACGACTATCTGGTCAAGTGCATGAAAGAGTTGGCGAAAGCAGAGCCTGATATCGACGCACTCCTACCTTGGAACTTCAAACATTAGCAATATCGCCCCGTGGGTTCATGGGGCGGATACTTTGCTCTCCCAAAGAGCTTGGTAGTTTTGGTCGAAAGACGCTATTACCGTACCTCGAAACAGAACGTCCATATCAAAGAAATTGGCATTTTCGCTATAACCAAAGTAATCATTACCAATGTTTCTTCCGCCCAAAATCATTGATTGGTGGTCAACATTGAAGTACTTCTCGTGAAGTCGATTATCCAGTTGTTTTTGATGAGTCGAGAAGTTGAACGCACGACCAACCCAGCCAGCTTTTCGTGATTCAAAAGGGTTGAAAAGTCGAATCTCAATATTGGGGTGTGAGTCCAATTCCGCTAACCATTTGTCATTAAAAACCAGCAGGTCATCTAAGGTCAGTCGGACGCGTACACCACGATCCGCCGCTTGCTTTAGCTCATCTAGAAGCATCAAACCTAACGTGTCACGCTCCCAAGAGAAGTAAGTCATATCTATCGAATGTTGTGCTTGGCGAACGAGGTCGATACGACGAGCGAAGGCTTCTGGGGCAGTCGGGATCAGGTACACTTCTGCTTGGTGTTCCGTACTTTGCCAATTTGCTTCGAAGTCAGGTTCAACATCGGGATAAGGTTGGGCACACCCTGTGACTAAAGCAATTAACATCATTGTGCATGTTGTTTTTAGTTTGCTAAGCGTCATAACTAACCTGCGTTTGAGCGTAAAATTTGGATATAAAAACGGCCAGCGAGCTGGCCGTTACAGTAGAAGGGGTGTTGAGTATGTTTAGTTTAGGTACCACTGCCAAGGCATAAGACCTTGATCTTCTAGACCGCTTAAGCGTCCTTCACTAAGCGTTGGATCAACACCTGGGTTTGCTACATAGTCCCAGTCATAGGTAGTGCTGTTTTCGCTGAATTCTGCACCATCAATCAAAAGTACATTGTCGGCTGTATCGCTGTACTGGTGGCCTTGGAACAATTTATCGCTAAACCAAAAACGCGACATTTCGTTCATTAATGCTTTGTCCTTGCTTGAAGGTTTTACTTCGCTACCATCAAAACGGACCGATTTGTTAAACACAAATGGCAGCTCAGAACCGTTGCACGCACCACTGATACAACCAATGGTTTTAAATAAATCTATGATAGACAGTTCGCCATACTCACCTTCTTCATTTGGTAAGGTATTGTAGTTCCACATGTTAAAGCCTGGTTTGTGCTCGAAGTGGTATAGGGTTGCTTCTACTTCGCTGTTTGCTGCCATATAACGAGCTGGGCCATTGAATAGTGTATCATTCAGCAAGGTTTTAAATTGCTTCATGTTGTTAAGAGCGCCACCTATACCAGATTCTGAGTTAGGGTAGAAATCAGTTAGAGCCAGAATATCTTGGGTTTGCTGGTGGCCAGTGATATCAACAATGTCGACCAAGCAACCTACGGTACCCGCAATATCATTGGGATCAATGCATCCAATCATTTCAGTTACATTACCTTCTAGCTTAGCACCATAAAATAACCCAGTTACTGCGCTGTAAGCACTGCTTGGCAGTGCAAGCTCTGCCGAAGCTTCATCACTTGCTCGCTCAGTTAGTTTTTGCTTCAGAAGAACGATGTTGTTTTCTTCTTCTAGCCAGTTGACCATTGCAAGTGCAAGCTTTGCTGGGTCTTCGTTAGTAAGCAGTTCAGGCTCATCATTTGTTAATAACTCGATGACCGTCGGAATTAAGAATGTAGCGCTAAATAACATGCCAAAGCTATTCGCTTCATGTGCATTTTCACCTAGAACCGTTGGTACTGAGAAGCCAGTTTGCATTGGTGTTTCTGCTGATTCGCTACAGCCACTCAAGAATTTAGTTTTTTCACACAATATGTAAGGAGCATAAGGCATCAGGTTTGACATTGGAGTCTCATCTGCTGTTGGGCTCAGAAGTGGGATCTGCAAAGAACCTAACAACCAATTCTTTAACTGCTCGATACCATTCAACGCTGTTTCTTGCGATGCTATGATTTCGTCGATAGAAGTGTCTACTCCAAAGCCATTGTTGCGCCCCTTAGCTACGTCATAGCTAGGGTATTCAAAACCATACGGGTTACTTTGCATGATGGCACGTTGGAAATATTGACCTGCGATATCTTCATCTTGCTGCAAGAAACCAATAGACATGGCACCTGAGCCTTGGCCGATAACGGTTACGTTTTGAGCATTACCACCGAAGTCAGTGATATTGTTATGTACCCACTCCATGGCACGCTTTTGGTCACCTAGGCCATAGTTGCCATCTTTGTTCGCGCCTTTAATCCATTGAGTACCTAATTGACCAAGACGGTAGTTTAAGCTTACATAGATGAACGGCTTACCATCGTCGCTTCCTTGAGCAACCACGGTGTCACCGTGCACCAGTGCTTCAGAGCCAGAACCGTATTCAAAGTCACCACCGTGGATGAATACATAAACTGGTAGATCTGCATCAGCATCAACGCCTACTGGGCGCCAAATGTTCAGGTTTAAACAGTCTTCGCTTTGAGCTTGCTCAGTAGCGCGAATTTGCATACATGCATCACCAAATGAAGTGGCGTCGACTATACCTTCAGAGTTCATCAGATCAGTTAAGTCGATAGAGTTACTGTGTTCAAAACGCTCGGCTTCCGCAAAACGAATCCCTTTAAAAATTTCAACTGAAGACAGTTTGTCTTCTTCAGAATTAGAAGACACAACAAGTTCTTGTTTGGTCGCTTTGATCATCACTTCGCCGATTTGCGAAGTAAACTGTTCAGCAGGTGCCGGTACTAAAGGTTCTGGTTTGTTTGGCATAGGAACAGTCGGTTCTGTATCACTACCACAAGCAGCGAGTAACATTGAGATGCTCACAGCAGGAATTAATTGTTTGTTGAGTTTCATTATTACGTCCACAGTTATTTGTTGTTACCAAACCAGCAATTCCGTGCGCTATCGTCGACCGTTGTCGTGCTTGGATGTATGTAGTTTTCTTATGGGATGTATATTAAATACATTTAACTGATTGATGGAATCGCATAAGTAGGACGCCACCCATCAAGAGTGGCCGTGACCACTCAATGTATGATGTAGGGTTAGAAGCGATAACCAAGGTTCAATGTTACAGCCGAGCGCGTTTCGCCCTTGTTGTACAACATAGTCATGTTGTAATGCTTGCCAATCTGCTTGTTGAATCCGGTTAAGAATGCCCACTGGTTAATGTCGACACCAACGTCATAATCAAATTCGATGTCATCGGTTTTTACGGTGCCTTGCATACGTGAATTTAAACCTTGGTATTCGGCACCAACGAAAAACTGAGCGCGATAGTCAACTAGTTGATAACCCAACATTGGTTGAATAGTGACGATGCCGTCGCCCCAATCATCCAATCCTTTCAGGCGTGTTTGTGAATAGGTACCTGTCACTGAGGCAAAGAACTCTTTGTAACCAACAGATAGCGTGGTGCCCGCACCGCGTAAGTCATATTCAAGATGCAGTGGTACATTCAAACGGCCTCTGTTACATAAGGCAGAGACACCTTCACAAAGCGCGTTACCTAGCCCTGGCAGTTTGTCATTGAGCTTGTCTTTTAAATAGTCTCCTGCAGCGCCGGTATAAGAGGCATCCACGTTCGCATCAACGTTTACCTTTCCTACATATCCGAATACATTCCAGAATGGCAGGATATTAACGTCACCGCGTATCGAAAGACTCTCAGCCTTAACTGTCGCAACGCTATCTTCAGGATCAAATAAGTCATTCAAGCGAACACCACCAATCACGTAATCAGTCATTGGAATGTCCATGTCTTGGTTGCGATAAGCTACTGATACGCCGAATGGAAGAGGTAAATCAATGCCCTGACGTCGCACCATGTCACCCATTAATGGAAAAACACGGTCTAGCTTGACGCTTGCTTCTTGCATTCTTGGGTCAGAGACTTCTTGAAGTCTGGCTTCATTCACAACTTGTACACCGTTGTCGTCTTCATACAGTGCAACGGGCTCAATTAAACTCGTCATCTTCATAGGCTTATTCTTTGAAGTACCTACGACTTCAGTCGCTTTACTAGCAATAACAACCTTTCCTGAATCCAATGTGTGGAACTCAATCTCTTGACGATAAGTTTCTACTTTGTATACGTGGTGTTTGAATGGCTTATCGTTAGTGATCAGCATTCGCTTGGGTTCGCCATCGATTAACTCGATGTCGACATTCAAAAAACGGAAATACGCGATGTCTTGAGGTAGTCCATACTTTGAATAGTTGAAGTTGATGGTAATCTTGTTGTCGTCGATTTCTTTCACGCGAACCGAAGATGAATCAAAGCTTTCTGCATAATCACGTAAGCGATATTCGGTACGTGTGAACGCTTCGATTTCATCTAGCAGATTTTCGTTATCATCCAGTTCTTCTGGGTTGTATTTGATACGAAGATCGATGTTGCCTTTGCTATCGGTGTTCTTGACGAGGTAAACGCTTGAGTCACGAACTTCATCACCAACTTTCAGAGTACGATGTGCGTGTTCAACTAGGTGCTCCCCCTGTACAAGTGAGCTGATTGCAAGCTTTGGTAAGTCATGGCTGATACCATATTTGTCAAACAGTACTCGACCTTGCTCCATGACTTCGGTGTAAGTCTTGGTTTCCGCTGCTGACGCAAAAGTGGGAGTAGTAAGTAATAAAGCGCTCGCTAACACAGAAAGAGTATGGGTCTTACGGGCGCTGTTGCGGATTTCAAAAAAACTCATGACGGATTCCACGCTGAGTAACCTCAAACCTTCGAGGCTCACACAGTCGATGTAAAACTGAACTTCGTGTTCAGTTGTTATGTATTTATCCATTAGGATTGCTAGTGTGAATGTCGCGACTAAAAATGCATTGCGTCAATCAATGAGAGGATTTTAAGAGTAGGTGACAGATCGCGTTAATCGCGTTTGATGGACGCTATCCTACTTTAGTTGATTTTTATTCTAAGACTTTGATTTGTAGTTGTTTTTATCAGGTAAAAAAACGGCCTGCTTAGTGAGATACTTTGCAGGCCGTGGTGTTATAGTGGTAAATGTATTGAGTTTTAAGCGGTTACCTTCACTCTAAATAGATCAGTAAACAGCTTAGCTATCATCAAAATGATCATAATATTCACCAGCATCAATAGTGGCGTTTCTATTCTATATACCGGCGTGAGGTTGAGCGCACCAGATGTAAGAACAACCAATAAGTTGATACCCAAAATTCTATGTATCATGAGCTTAGGTGTCGCGAACACTTTCCATATCACCATAATGTTAAGGAAATAGAATAGGGCGAGCTCCCATAGCTCTGTCATTAATGGCATCACAAAGATGTATTGCAATAGAATCACTGATCCTGTGCCCAGCACGCCATAAAAGGCATCTCTAATAATGCTTGGTGGCATGGTCGGCACCATCGAAGAGAATACACCTGCTAACATAGGGAATATAAAACCGCCCGGCACGGGAAGATAAATCCAAATCAAGAGTGATGTGATAAACATCGACACGCCTTGCAGCACTTTGCGCCCATCTTCGTTTAAATGTTCAACAAACGTACGATGAGCATGATGCCAAGAGACTTCTTTATAATCGCCCATTGCATTGGGTTCACCTTCAACAAGTGATTGGTTTGGTACCCGTATATCGAACGCATTCAAGTTGTTGGTAAGAACCGACCATTGGATACCCAAGCCTGATTCGCTGCTAGTTTGTTTGAGTAATGCATCTTGAATATGCGCCATTTCATCGATGCGCAAACGCCACGCTTGAATGTTTTCCTTAAGATGGTAGCTACCACTCAGCGGCAGATCTAAAAGTTGATACAGCTTATCAATATTCGCGGTGTTACTTTCAAGCGCGGCAATGTCGATGTGGTCTGTATTCTCCATAGCATCTAACAACGCTTGTTTGCTGGTTTCGAAACGTTGTACAAAATTGAGCTCTGTATTCACAGGCCACACGAGGCGATACACGCAAGAGAAGACCACGACACCCAGTAGTGTTTCTTGAAGTCGAACTACAGCAAAGTGAAAGGTGGTTTGGCTATCAAACCCGCCCATGCAAGCAACAATTGAACACACGGCAAATCCAATAGAAAAGATATAACCGTACTTTTCATCGCTAGACATGAAGATACATACGCCAAGAAACAGGGTGAAAAATGTGAGAAACAAGAACCGATCTTGAGGGAACATGGCGATGAGAAAAAAGGCATACCCCGTCCCTAACAAGGTTCCCATTAACCGGTTATGGCCTTTGTTTATCGAATGGGCGAAACTCTCGTTCAATGCCATCACTGCTACGGCTATCGCCGCCCAATACGGTTTTTCCCAACCAAACCACAACGCTAGGCAGATTGCGATAACGATAGATAGTGCGGCTTTAATCGCGTCTTTAGTCGATGCAGTGAACATAAGAATCACCTAGCTATTTTTGATTATTTTAATCGAGGCAGTCATACCAACACGTAGTTGTACGTCTTCTGGTATTTTGTCTAACTTAACTTTGATAGGGATGCGTTGAGCGAGACGTATCCATTGGAAGTTTGGATTCACGTTTGGCAATAAATCATTACCTGTGCTGCCATCTTGCTTAGCGATACCAAAGCCAATACTTTTGATATGTCCTTCTAGTTGAACATTGTTGTGCATCATTAGGGTCACATAGGCTGTGTCCTGAGCATCGACGCCGACTAAATCTGTCTCTTTGAAATAACCTTCAATCCAAAAGCTATCTTCATCAATTAGCGCAACCACAGGTGAATTCGCGACAACTTGAGAACCCACGCGTAAGTTCAGGTTAGTAATATAGCCGTTAGTAGGTGCATATACCTTGGTGTACTCAAGGTTAAGATGTGCTTCTTCTACATTAGCTTTTGCCAGTTCGACATTCGCGGTGCTGGTTTCTACAGCGTTGTTTAAGTTGTTTAGAGTAAGAACGGGTACTGCTCCGGGCGTTCTTTTCTCTAAATTCAAGGCGCGTTGCTCTTCGTTTTTCGCCTTGGCGAGTAGGGCAAGCGCTTGTTTTTGGGTCGCAAGGGCTTTTCGGTAGGTAGCTTTGTAAATACTCGGGTCGATCTCAAAAAGAAGATCGCCTTTTTTTACTTTCGAGTTGTCTTCGACATGCACTTCAATCACTTGGCCCGTTACACGAGGTGTAATCGAGACGATATAAGCGCTAACTTGCCCGTCTCTGGTCCACGGGTTACTTGAATAAGACTGATAATAGCTATAAACGACAGTTCCCGCAGCAGCCAATAATAAAAGTGTGATGAGATAACGTTTGATCACAGTAAGTGCCTCAAAAAATGGTAATAAAATGGCCGATAGCGCCAGTGAAAATCACGATCAAGCTCAGTTCTGCTATTGCAGGAAAGGCGACGTACTTATGCAGGCCAAACCTTGTAGCGATTGACCCTGTTAGCATTGTCAATATGTAAGCCAGTGCGACAACCAATAACAGCGGTGGGAAGTAGACTTCACCCCACACAAGTTCATGTGGCATTGTGTTCATGGTTCTTTTCTCTATTTGTTTGATGAATGCAAAGATAACGGAGTTAGGTTTATTGTGATAATCGCTTATAGAGGATTAGATCCATCAAATTTAAGACCATACTGGTTTACGATTCGATTTGAATCCTTGTTAAGTGCTGCAAAGCCTGCTGGCTAAGGAAAGAAAGGGATACGACATGGGGTAATAATACTTAGTTGAAATTTATTTCCAAAATAATTCAAATTTTTCACATTTGGTTAAGTCCTTTTAAAACAACAACTTTTGGTATAAACCGCGCTACTCTCACTCATCAAATAGTCGAAGCGATGATTTGATCCATCAAATGGGATTACATAATAAAACCTTTTGTTCTTAATATTCGGTTCGAAGCAACGAGCTGCTTTATTAAATTGAATAATCCAACAAATATCAGTATTAATTTATTCGTTAGATTATTTACTCCTTATATTTAGTAACAAGAGTAAATTTGTCATGGACATTATTTCTAATCTGTTTGACATGGCACCATTTGTCGCACTATTTATTACACTCTCATTAGGTTATATGGTCGGTAAAATTACGATCGGCCGATTTGTATTAGGCGGTGTAGCCGGAACCTTATTAATGGGCGTAATAATTGGGCAATTTGGTGTTCAGATAGATCCTGGCGTAAAAAGTATTTTCTTTGCGCTGTTTATTTATGCCGTAGGTTATCAGGGCGGTGCACAATTCTTTAAAGCCCTTAACTTCAGAACCATCAACATTCTGCTATCTGCGGTTGTCATGACGGTTTCTGGCTTATTGTGTGTACTTGCCGCTGCATGGTTATTTGACCTAGATAGAGGTACAGCTGCAGGTCTAGCCGCTGGTGGCTTAACTCAATCTGCGATCATTGGTACTGCAGGTGATGCGATCGCACGTTTAGGTGGTGTAACTGAAGAAGCCAAACACTTAATGCAAACTAATGTTGCCGTTGGTTACGCTGTAACATACATCTTTGGTTCGCTCGGCCCGATCTTGATGGTGACTTGGGTATTCCCAACACTCATGAAGTGGGACATCCGTTCTGAAGCTATCGCTTTAGAAGAGAAAAACTCTAACGGCAAACGCGATTTAGCAGACGGCGAATTTAATGCAGTCACCGCTCTAGTGACACGTGCTTTTAAAGTAACTCACGACGATAAATTGGTTGGGAAAACGCTAGCACAACTGAATCAATCATCACTTGCTGCGTGTATCGAACTTATTGAGCGCGACGGAAAAGAGCTAAGTGCAGACAAGTTCACTGCGCTTAAAGCAGGCGACCTGGTTGTGGTTACCGGCCGTAGAAATGCGGTTCATGAGCTACAGAACAAGGCACAAAGCAATGAAGTAGCATTACCGGAAAGCTATGAAGTTATTGAAGAAAATCGTCAACTTATCGCTGATAACCGCAAGCTAATAGGTCACTCGCTAAAAGAAATCAAAGACAGCTCAAACGAGCGCTCATTCCGCGGCGTGTATGTGACAGACTACATGCGTGCAGGTACTTCAATGGACATTACTGATGACCTGATTGTCGAGAAAAACGATGTTATTCAATTAACGGGTACTGCTCAAGACATCAACCGAGTTGAAAAACACATCGGTAAGCGCATGGGTTCTGCAACCACGACAGATTTCATTGTAATGGGCTTCGGTATGGTGTTGGGTCTTCTGATTGGCCTAATCAGCTTTAAAATTGCAGGTATCCCCGTAACGATTGGTTCTGGTGCAGGTTGTTTGATCTCTGGTTTACTTGTTGGTTGGTTACGTAGCCGAAATCCACATGTGGCTCAGTTCCCAGCGAGCGCTACGAACTTCATTCGTGATTTTGGTTTAGCAGCATTTGTTGGCATCGTTGGTCTAGAAGCTGGCCCTCAAGCGGTTGACACCATAAAAGAACACGGTATGTCACTCCTGTTCTTAGGTATGGCAGTTACTATCATTCCACAGATTATTTCATTTTTGTTCTCTTACTTTGTTTTGAAGATCAAGAACCCAATTGAAGCTTTAGGTTGTGTGACCGGTGGTCGAAGTGCAAACCCAGCCTTCGCAGCATTGATGGAAAAAGCAGGCAACGCAACGCCAGTGTTCTCTTTCACTGTGACTTACGCTGTAGCGAACGTGTTACTGACTTTATGGGGACCTATTATCGTCGGCATTATTACCGTTAACGCAGGCATGTAATTAAAACTACACATCTAATACGATTTTTAAAAAGAACTATCAATTTATTAAAAGGCCTGCCAAATAAAAATATTGGTTAGGCTCGAATAAACAAACTCAAGTAAAACACTTTGTTTAAATGAAAGTGTTCAATATTAAATAATTAGGTAAATATCATGACTACACAAAATACAACTATCGATTTTTCAAAATTTGCTGATTTAAGCCCATTTGAATTGAAAGATAAATTAATTGAAGTTGCACAAACAGTACCAGACCGTGCTTTATTAGATGCAGGCCGTGGGAATCCAAACTTCCTAGCAACATTGCCACGTAAAGCGTTTATTCGCTTAGGTGAATTCGCCGTAATGGAAGCGGAGCGTACATATTCATATTTAGACGGTAGCTTTGGCGGCATCCCAGATGGTGTCGGTATTGTTGAGCGTTTTGATTCTTACGCAAACAATAATCAACAGAACCCAGGTGTTCAGTTCATTGAAAAAGCTCTGAGCTACGCAAAAGATCGCCTAGGCATCGAGAAGCAAGTGTTCTTGAATGAACTGGTTAACGCGTACTTAGCGTGTAACTACCCAGTGCCGCCACGTATGCTGACGAATATCGAAACGGTTGTAAAACAGTACATAGCAGAAGAGATGTACGGCCCAATGCCAATGACAACGGATTTCGATCTGTTTGCCACTGAAGGTGGTACGGCGTCAATGACGTATACGTTCCAAACCATGTTTCACAACGGTCTACTAAAGAAAGGCGATAAGGTTGCGTTAATCACACCAATCTTCACACCTTACCTAGAGATTCCTGAGCTTTCGGAATACGAACTTGAGATCGTAGAGCTTCGTTTAGACGAGACAACATGGCAGCTTCCTATGTCTGAAATCCAGAAGCTAGAAGATAAAGACATTAAATTGTTGTGTGTAGTAAACCCAGCAAACCCTGCATCAGTGAAGTTCTCTGATGAGACGCTTGATAACTTATCAGACTTCGTTAACACCCAACGTAGTGATCTGTTCATTATCACCGATGACGTGTACGGGACATTCGCAGACGAGTTTGTTTCTCTGTTTGCCAAACTTCCATACAACACGCTTTGTGTTTACTCATTCTCTAAGTACTTCGGTGCGACAGGCTGGCGCCTTGGCTCGATTGCGATTCAACACAACAATGTGTTCGATGATGCAATGCGTAGCCTACCAGAAACGCGTCAACTTGAACTGGATGAGCGATACAAGACGTTAGATCCAGAACCTCGCGGTATTAAGTTCATCGATCGTATTGTTGCAGACAGCCGAAGTGTTGCACTAAACCACACCGCGGGTCTTTCACTACCACAACAAGTTCAAATGGCGCTGTTCTCATTGAACTGCCTCATGGACTCAGAGCAAAACTACAAAGAAGCGTGCAAACGCATCATTCGTGAGCGTTACAAAACTCTGTACAAAAACATGGGTGTAGAAATTGAAGAAAACAAAGATCGTGTGGACTACTACACATTGCTTGAGCTCGACACTTTGGGCGGCAAATTGTACGGCCCAGCTTTCGTTGAATGGTTCAAAACGAACGAGAAGGGCAAAGACTTCCTGTTCCGACTTGCACACGAAACAGGCGTTATCTTGCTTCCAGGCAAAGGCTTCGATGTAGTACACGCTTCTGTTCGCGTTTCTTTGGCTAACCTTACTCACCACGAGTACGAACTGATTGGTCGCGCAACGCGCAAGGTGTTAGACGAACACTTCGCTGAGTTTCAAGGCGAATAAGTTTTAGTCAAACTTACCAAGAATATGCCTCGGCGATGTCGAGGCTATTCCGACCAAATAAGCACAGTGGTTAGCAGGTAACAACTGCTTATCTTGACGTTCCGTTGTGTTTATTTAGTCGTCTTTCGCAAGTAATTAAAAATCCAATTTAAACTAAAAAAGAGCGGCGTATGAAAAGCATTATTTCTATTCAATCTCACGTGGTTTTTGGGCATGCAGGCAATAGCTCTGTGGTTTTTCCAATCCAAAGGATGGGGCTTGATGTGTGGCCAATCCATACTGTTCAGTTTTCTAATCACACTCAATATGAGCAAGGGTGGACAGGACAAACATTTGGTTCAGACGATATTCGAAATTTAATTCAAGGCTTAGACAACATCAGTGCATTGAAAGACTGTGGCGCGGTTCTTTCGGGTTATCAGGGAAGTGCAGACCAATGCAAAGCGGTTGCTGAAGCGGTAAATCTCATCAAAGATAAAAATCACAGCGCACTCTATATTTGTGACCCTGTAATGGGCGATCCAGATAAAGGTTGTATCGTTGATGATGGGGTTAAAGCTGCCATAGCCAAACACTTACTGCCGATTGCTGATGCGATCGTGCCCAACCAATTTGAGCTAAGTGAATTGACCAATACCAAAATCCACTCGCTTTATGATGCCGTTACCGCTTGTAAGAAAGCATTGGAACTTGGACCAAAGATGGTGTTAGTGAAACATCTGCATTCATTACCCGACGACGCGTTCAGCATGATCCTCGCAACGAAAAAGGCATGTTATTTAGTCCAAAGACCGAATATTGAATTTGATAAGCAACCAGTTGGTGTTGGCGATCTTATCTCAGGCATATTTACTGCAGGGTTAATGAAAAAAATGTCTCCGGTGGCTGCATTCCGTCACGCAAACAACGCCGTCTACGGTGTATTGGAGCTGACTAAGAGCTATGGCACTTGGGAACTACAAACGATTAATGCTCAATATGAATTTGTTGAGCCTACCCACGATTTCAACGTAGTCAAAATAGCCTAGAGCGTTTAACTCTAAATGTGGTGGCGATGGCTATTCGATGGATAGCGTCCTACAAACAAGATTACGAGTTAAGCCTTACTCTAGCTATATTACGACCACAAAGAGATGGACTTCACTTTATTCCTATTTATTAACTTTTCTGTTTTCAAATTTTATTAAACAGAGTCTCTGAATCACATTAGAGAAAATTAAATGAGCCTAAATATGAACCGTCTAATCTCTTCCAGTCTTACCGTTGCTTTGTCATTCCTCGTAGTGGCCTGTAGTTCACCTCATACACTGGATCTACGTGTAAATAAAGATAATTACAAAGAAGTAGTAGTAGAAGATACCTCTACCGTAGGTGAGCCACTGCGTATTTGGTCTAACGAGGCGCCAGATTTCTTATATTCTGCAGATGATAAAACCACGCCGATTACCGTATCAGGCGATCAACTGAACATTCTTGCGTTGTCAGGAGGTGGCGCCAACGGAGCCTTTGGTGCCGGTATTTTGATCGGGCTTGAAGAATCAGGCCAGCTGAAGGACTACTCCATAGTGACAGGCATCAGCGCAGGCGCGTTAATGGCACCGTTTGTGTTCATCGGGGGAGATGCGTTTCCGAAGATGAAGGAAGTGATGTTGAATATTAATGACAAGTCAGTCCTTGGCAAAAAGAATTTTCTGAACACTGTCTTTAAAGATGCGTTTACTGATGGAGAAAGCTTGTATCAGTTCATTGCTTCGGCGTTCCCTGAACCGATGATTGAGCAAATTGCAGAGCAACATCGAAATGGTAAGCGTCTGTTCATTGGCAGCACACATTTTGATTCCGGCGAGCTTGTGATTTGGAATGTGGGCGCAATTGCAAACAGTGACATGCCAAATAAATCCGAGCTTATCTATAAGGTTTTGGCCGCAAGTGCATCTATTCCTGGAGTGTTCCCACCGCAGTTTATCAATGTGGAACATGAAGGTGAAACTTTTGAAGAGTTACACGTTGATGGTGGCTTAGCGGCTCAAGTGTTCTTCAATCCATCGCAATTTGACTATCAACAGATCTCAGATGCACTTGGATTAGAAACACCACCACAGCTTGATGTGATTCGAAATGGTGCACTGAAAGCGCCGTACCACTCGTTACGAGACAAGGGCCTAGATTTGGTAGCGAAGAGCGTATCAAGCCTGACTCTTGCTCAAACTCGTGGTGACTTATATCGAATGAAATACATCAGTGAAGCCAACAATATTGATATGCAATTTACTTACATTGAACACGATTTTGGTTACGCCAAACAAACCAAAGACATGTTTGATGAACATTACCTATTAACCATATACGAGTATGGCTATCACAAAGCAACTCAGGGCAAACCTTGGGTAACCGAATTACCTTAATTAGGGATATTGTAAAATGAAAAAAACGGCATTAACGCTACTTATTATTGCAACGTCTGGCGCTGCAATGGCACAAAACACATCCTCAATGGAACAGCAAAAAGTAAATAACGACATGCTACAACTGGTCGATGTTCAACAAGAAGCAGCGTTGGTGATGGTTGAAGAGACTTCAGATTACGTGACAATTGATTACATTGGTCAGTGGGTAGAAGTGAATAACTACATCACACATAAAGAACCTAAGCAACGCCAACTTCAGAAGGGCAGCAAGAAATACATTCACTCGCAAACGGGTGAAACTCTAGAGTCCATTGAGCAGCGTATTGCTGAACATATTCAAGCGGATCAACCTAGATATTTTAGTGTCGATATTTACCGCAATTACCACGGTGATTCAGGCGACTTTAACTACCTAGCTCGAGTTATCGAGTACATTTAAGTTATTCGCTACAACTCAATGATAGAACCTACTGACTTAAGTAGGTTTTTTTGTTTCAACTAGACGAATTCATCTCACTATTATTATGACAAAGTAGATATTTCGTCAGCCTGTGATAATTTAAATATATAACGATTAAAAATAAGCACATCAAAATGAATTTCAGCATTGAACAACTTCTCGCGTTCGTTACCGTTTATGACCAGCTTTCGTTCAGTAAAGCTGCCGTTAAGCTCAACAAGCACAGAACGACAATCGGGCAAGTGATTACTAATCTCGAAGATCAACTCGCAGTCAGCCTTTTTGAAAGAGTCGGTCGATCGGTAGAACCAACGGAAGACGGGCATCACCTTTATCACTATGCTAAGCAAACAATTGAACAAGCACGCACTTTCGACAAGGTAGCCTTGAGCTTATCTTATGGCGGTTTGGAAAACATTACTTTTGCTTATTCAAGTGTGATACCTCATCAAATCCTTGTGGATATTCGAAAGAAGTTGCGTCGTGATTTCCCGATGATACGAGTGAATTTTCTAGTACGAAATAAGAAAGACATTAAACAAGGACTTCAGAGCGGTGAGTATCATTTTGGACTGGTCAACGTGCATGACAGCCGTGGAATACACAGTTTTGATGCCACCTTTTTAGGCCATATAGAATTTTTTCCTTTTGTTCAAAAAAATGGCGAGTTTTCTGCTTTGGCAAAAGAAGATGTACTTTTAGCGCTAAGAAATGCGAAGCAGTTTGTCTTAAAATCCTTCATTGAAGAAGGAATGTCCGAAAAAATAACCATTAGTTCTGACAATGAAGAAGTCGACCAATTAGCGCTGGTTATCAAAATGGTTGAAGCAGGTCTAGGATGGGCACTTCTACCAAAAACGTTCGCTCATTCTGAATTTTCGCATTACGACATCGAACCTATACAGTCGTCTGAAATGGAACAAGGATTTAAATTTGGCTTTGCACTATGGTGCCCTCATTCTAAACAAATTAGCGAAGTTAAGTCATCGGTATTATCCGTTATTAAAGAGAACATAGAGCGATTGCTAAAGCGAGATTAATCCCACAAGAACACAGTTTATTTGTTTATAGAGGCTCATTTACATGAGCCTTTTTCGTTCATACGATCTATGGATTATTTGATTTTGTAGGGCGAGACCCTCCATATGAGAGTAGGGGAAATATTAAGAGCTAGCTATTATGCTTGCGCTGCTAAAGAACTTTCTTTGTAGCAAAATGTTATTATTTTTAATGTTTATTGCACGGAAGCAAATTTTCAACCGAGGTTCGCGCCTCGGTTTTTTTGAGGCAATTAATATGAACTGCAGTGGTGTGCTTGCGTTATTTTCAAGCTCTTTATTGATCCCTTTTTCTACTATGGCGTCTTTTTACGATCCTGTGGATGGCAAATTTGATATGGGCCATCACATCGCAGAAAATGCGACGGGCTTTTTACCTATTCCAATTTTGATTACCGAGCCTGCAGTGGGTTACGGTGGCGGTGTAGCTGGCTTGTTTCTACATGAGACGGATGAAGAAAAGCGACAACGAAAGCAGGCAGCGCTCTCTGCTATAGATGGTGGTGCGCAGCTTGTTCCTTCTGCAATGTCAGTGGTTGGCGCAGTCGGTACAGAAAATGATACTTGGTTTGTCTTTGGTGGCCATAGACGTTCATGGATGAATGATGCTATTCGTTATACTGGGGGGGGCGGTTTTGGTGTTGCGAATTTAGATTTGTACACATCAATCGATTGGGCACCGATTGACCATGACCTGAGAATAGGCACATCAACTTCCGTTGCTGTACTGTCTCAAAAGGTACAGTTTAGACTCGGAAATACACCTTGGATGTTGGGTATAAAGCAATTACTGGCAAAGTCTGAAATTGAATTCGAAAATACACTTTTAGATAAACTCTTGGGTAACGAATCGGTCACGTCAGGTTTAGGGTTAGAGGTAGAATATGACACGCGAGATAACCTATTTTATCCGACTAAGGGCTATAAGTTGTCTGCTGATTACATGATTTATGATGATGCCATTGGCAGTGATTACAATTACCGTAATCTCAACATTGATGGTGAAGCTTATATCCCAATCACCAATAAATGGACGTTAGGCTTGGCCGCAAACTATCAAAACTTCGAACAGAAAGATCGTATCCGCCCCATGAACCCACGGGGCGATATTACTAATGTTTGAAGTTCCAAGGTAGGAGTGCGTCGATATCAGGCTCTGCTTTCGCCAACTCTTTCATGCACTTGACCAGATAGTCGTAGAGGATAAGTCCGTTGGCTTTCGCGGTCTCGACGATGCTGTAAAGCATCGCGCTCGCACCAGCACCGTTTGGTGTGTCAGAGAACAACCAATTTTTTCTGCCAATGACCAGCGGTTTAATTGCGCGTTCAGCGCGATTATTATCGATAGATAAGTGACCATCGTCGATATAACGAATGAGCTTTGGCCATTGTCCGAGCGTATATTTTATCGCTTTACCTAGTGCACTAGAGCCTATCACTTTCTGGGTCGTCATCCATTCGTAAAGTTCATCCAGTATCGGTTTGGCATACGCTTGACGCTCTGCTTTTCGCTCTTGGGCAGGCGCACCTTTTAAGCGTGATTCTATCCCGTAGAGTTTTTGGATTTTAGCCAGCGCCTTATCAGCCTTGCCTGATTTACCTTTCCCTTGAAGCTTCTTCGCATCCATGAACTTGCGACGAGCATGCGCTAAGCACCCTACATTGGTGACGTGATGCAGACCATCATAAGCCGCGTAGCCATCGGTTTGTAGATAACCGTTGTAGTCACCTAAAAAGTCCACGGGACACGCCCTCGCGCGACTGTTTTGGTAGTCGTACAAGGCGATATTTTTCATATTCGGTAGTGCGGCTTCGGGTGAGTCGGCGCCCGAGCAGTAGAGCCACATGTAACACTGTTTCTCTTCTTTGAGCACATTAAGCGGCGTTTCATCCGCTTGAACCACTACTTGTTGAAGAAGATGGTCTTTCAGCGCTTCATATAAAGGTTCGAACTTCTCACTGACTTGGATAATCCACCTTGCCATGGTGGTGCGTGATAGCTCGATACCCGACTGATTAAACAGCGACTCTTGCCGATAAAGTGGCATCGCGTATTGGTATTTACCCAGAATGATATTGGCAAGCAAGCTTTCTGTCGCGAAGCTCTTAGGGATAAGACTCTGCGGGGCTGGCTTTTGAACGATGCGGCTATTGTCTTTTGTTTTCTCGCACTCGCGGCACGCATATTTAGGGCGGACATATTCCTGCACTTTAAGCACTGCTGGTGTGAACTCTAATTTCTCACTGCGGTCTTCGCCGATTTTATGTAGGTTATGATTGCAGCATGAACACTGCTTTTCATGGTCGTCTAAATCGAGTTCGATAACCTCTCGAGGCAAGGTCGTTGGAAGTGGTTTACGTTTACCACGCTTCTTCGTTATGGTCGTGGTCGTGGTCGTGACCTCAACCTCTTCTTCCTTAGCGGCTTCACATTCCACTTCGTTGAAGAGATCTCCTTGAGATTCATCGTAAGGCTTTAACGCCTCCGAGCGTTTCGCGAATTGACGGTCGAAGGCAAGCTTGAGTTGTTCAAGCAGCGATTGACGCTCTTGTTGCCATTGTGATTCCTTCTGCTCATTCGAGAGCATCAGTGCTTTCACCATCGCTTGTAGCTCGGCAATATCTTGACTTTCTGGGTCGATATTTAGTGTCTTTTTCATGACATTGATTATACTAAAATCGTGCCGTTAACGCTTGGTGGATAAGGCTTTATTATCGTTTAAGTCATTGTAAAATCGTTTATTGTGACAGGTTTATGGCCGATAATTGTGAAGCCAGAAAGCAGCCTATCAAGCTCAAATTGAGTCAAGGTAAATACCTGATTTTTCTCTTTTGATGGCCACTTGTACTTGGCTTTTTCGAGGCGCTTATACCACAGGGCGAAGCCTGTTTTATCCCAGTACAACACTTTGATTTTGTCGCGCTGTTTGTTGGTGAACAGGAACAGTGCGCCACTCCCCAAGGGTAAATCGGTGTCACTTTCGATAATTGCAGCGAGGCCATTGATGGACTTTCTAAAATCGACGCTCTCACGATACAGATAAATGTCTGGTGCGCTCAGCATGCGTTTCATGACAGCGCCCCGATGAGCTCTGCTAGGTAGGTTGCAGGCGTGCCTTGAGGAATACTCAGCTCAACATCATTGACGAGAAGGGTCATGTTAGCGGTTGCTATTTGAGCTTGGTATTTCGTTGTCTTTTCGACGACCTCTGTTCGGACAAAGCCTTGAGATACATCCGCTTTTTTGAGTTGTTGGCGCTTAGCATAAAACGTTGAGGGATTGAGTTCATTGAGCTTACAGAATGCGATCGTTGACAATGAACTCGATTCAGATTGTTCGATAAGCGTTTGCCATTCTTGTTTAGTGTGTCGTTTTCCCATTTCAAATCTCCTCATGGTTGGAGACTTGATCTTATTATTCGTGTTAGGCGATTAGAATGCGGGGTTTATGGAGCGCTTACGAAAGATCTGTTTGTATCACCAACAGCGAAGCCTTATGTTTCTTTACGTGGTGTGTCTTCTTACCGTTATCAAGGGGATGAGATTGAAACTATACAAGGGCAATTGACGTATAGCATTAATCATCGCTGGAAGGTTTCTGGGTTCTACGGTTCTGGTAATGCAAAACAAGATAGCAAGATAAGTCAGGATAGTACGGTAAATGCAGGAGGTGTCGGTTTCCGATATCAAATCGCAAGACGTTACGGTTTACACCTTGGTATGGACTACGCGCAGAGCCATGAAGAGCGAGCTATCTACTTTAATATAGGCAGTGGTTTCTAGAACAACTCATGAGTTGAAATTTTTCCAAGAAAAAAGGCGCTATTCAGCGCCTTTTTAGATTTTGTTCAGCTAAAAGAAGAATTACTTCTTACGGCAGAACTCAGCGATTACGTACATTGATTGACCGCCGTTTGTTTTACCAGAAACAAGCTTAGGATCGTCACCAACGCTGATGCCGCGGATAACAGTACCTTGCTTAATCACTTGGTTAGTACCTTTGATTGGCAGGTCTTTAATTACTGTTACGTCGTCACCTTTCTTAAGTTCAACGCCGTTTACATCAAGAGGCTTGTCATCAGCAGACATGCCGATTTGTGCCCAAACTGATGTTTCTTCTTCAAGGTACATCATGTCTAGCGCGTCTTGAGCCCAGCTTTCTGTGTTCAGACGAGTAAGTTGACGCCATGCAGTTACTTGAACTGGCGCCTCTTGACTCCACATGCTGTCAGTAAGACAACGCCAGTGGTTGATATCTTTAGGATCGTCAATCTCACCAAGACATTTGTCACATACCATGATGCCGTGATCCACTGTTACGTGGCTGTGTGGCGGCACTGCGTATGCAGTAAGAGAAGAATCAGAACCACATAGTTCACATTTAGATTGGCAGCGTTCTAGCATAGTAGCTTCAGAAGACATAATGGACTCACATTTATTAGGTATTAAATTACGAGGCTATTATCCACTTTATTTACAATAAAGAAAGAGGTCGTACGGTATTCTGTCTTGATTAATTTTAGCTGAGATCAACCATTTGTGTTTTAAGGTTCTATGCAAACGGTTAACGAGGGAGATTGTTCGAACGACAGATACAAAAATGCCAGCGGTTAAGCTGGCATTGGTTTCATTTAAAACTCGTTGTTATTCCAATACGGAACCAGTAATAGACGCTGCAGTTAAAGCATTATCTATTAAGAAGTCTACAGCTTGCGTCTGCATACTTACGTGATGGTTTAAATCTAATGGTAGAGGCGTAGTATCATCTTGCGGTGCCACGAATGTGCTGTGAACAGCATCTTTGCCAAATTTAACAAAGTCGCTAGTACCGTTTGGCATTGTATTGCTTGCATCTACAACTGTTAAGCCAAGTTTTGTAGCAAGCGGTGTTGTTCCAGCAAAAGGAGCATTCGCAACGGTGTTTGGTACTGTTTCGTCACCTTGCACTTGACCCATGTAGATTGGCATAGGAGTAGTAGCATCCAACAAGTAATCAGCATTTGTGTAAGGGTCAATAGTATCTAACACGGTTTGAGCTGCATACGCGAACTGTTGGAATGCTGCGGTCATTGTTGCCAGTTGTGCTGTGGTTGCACTGCCTTCAAACATTTCGTAGCACAGTTTATCCGAGCTGTTTGTACAGCTAGCAGCTGCATAGCTTGCGTACTCTGTCGAAGCCCCTAAGGCTACGTTGTGCTTAACTTGTGGGCCAAAGAAAGGTGAACCCAACAGAAGGTTAGATATTTGGCCACCAGAGTTTTCGATAGCAGCAGCGCTGAATGAATAAAGAGCATCAGCAGTTGTACTACCTAACGTACGGTTAGAAGACGCAACAGCTGTCGTTCCGACAATACCTCCTAACGAATGACCTAGAAACTTAACTTGTGAGCCAGTAGCTATGTTAAATCCCTGCAAAGGTGAACTAGTAAGTAAACCAGCTTTCAAAGATGCTGTTAATGAAGCTCTCAAACCCATAATATCTAGTGCACTTTGACGAACGTTATCACGCGCTACAGGCAAGTTAGTAAGATTTAAATAAGCTAAGACATCGGCATTTGCTGAACGTTGGTCATCCAAACTACGAGTACCGTGTATTGGTAAGTCAATAGCTAAGACAGCAACTCCAGCTCTCGCTAGGTTGTAAGCGAACGCGTAAGCATTTTCTTTTGCAGAGGTGATACCGTGTTGGTAAATGACTATATCAGTAGGATCTGTACCATTAGGCGTAAATAGCAAGAATTCGACAGATTCTAATGATTTAACTTGAGGAACTGGAGAGTATTTCGTAATAACTCTTTCGCTATCAAGTGGAGAACCATCGGCCATCGTTAAGTTTAATCCGATTAACTTTAGTTGTTCGGTTTGCTCTGTCGCTAATATGCTTGTGTCGATACCAGCAGCAGCTAACTGAGTAGCCATATTTGCTTGCTCGGCACTATCACTTAAAGCACTTGAAATTTTTGCTAAGCTAGGCATGCCCGATTCGAATGGCTGTGAGTTCCATTCAGTAGCACTAGTTTCTAGATAATAGGGTAATTGAACAAAACCTTGGGTTACATCAACGTTGTCAGTAGCGCCATACAATCCATTAATCGCGCCTTTAAGGGTTGCGATCGTTGTTGCATCGTTACCTGCAACATACTTATCAAAGTCAGTATCGTTTGCTAAAGCTGTTGTGAACAGTTCTGTAGTACCAAATTGCATCACATAAGCTGTTGTCAGGTCAACAGAGTTAGGGTTCGCACCGCCTTTCCAGACACCATTAAGATTTGCTGAGGCCAATCCAGTTGCTGTAGCCGCTTTGGTAGCGAAAAGAGAATCGCCGACAGACTCTGTAGTAAACCACGTAGAGTAAATGATGTTTTCAGTATCAAGGTTAATCGCACCTGCTGCAGTCGCTCCGGCGAAGATCTTTTCAACACCTTGAGTGACTTGTTGTGCTTGAGCTAGGCTACCTTCAGTATACGTTACCGCACTAGATTTTAGTGCAGCATAACTTGCCGACATGCCAACAGGATCACCATTAACATCCGTGAGTTCATTTGATAGCGCCAACACGTATTCGCTCGAAGCAGCGAGTGAATCGTTGAAAACTATCGTAAAGGTGTCGGTTGAAGCACTAGACAGAACATTAAAATGAGTGCCTTGTTCCAATACGCCAGTAACAGTTGGTGCCGTCTCAGAGGTGAGTGAGTCGCTAAGCTTTAATAGGTAAACCCCGCCAGTAGCTACACCGTCAGCTAAGCCAGTACCTTCAAAATCCATGATGATTGGCATTGAAGTTGACCAGCCATCCATTGTATTCATTGCTGCGATAGGGTTAGTTAATGAGTCATCATCACCAGTCGGTAAACCAAGTGTCCCATCGGTTGCATCCATTAATGCGAAGCTAGGAAGAGGAACAGCAATATCAGCACCGGTTAGTTGAAACTTGATGTTCGTTGCTCGTGCAAGTGAATCTTGAATATATTGCTCATATTGAATTGTTGTTGAAGCCCCGGAGCTAGATGTGTCATCACCACAACCGGCAAGAAACATTGCTGAAGCAAGCAGCGAAATATTAAATAACTTTTTCATGTTTATAGTCCGTTTAGTTGAAGGTGTAGTTCATTTGAATTGCAGATAAGTAAGCTACGGCATCACCAGAGAACTCAAGTTTTTGACCTAGCTGATTAGTCTCAGTGAAGTCACCATCTTTACTTTGTACAAGTGCGAAGCCGGCGTCGATAGAAAGGTCAGGGCTGTATTGGTAAGTAAAGCCAGCGCTGTACCAGTAACGGTCACTGTCTGGGATACTCAACGTAGCTTCACCAGCTTGTTCGTCATAAGCCAAACCTGCTCTTAATGTCCATTGTTTATTCAACTGATAAGTAGCGCCTAGCGAGTATCGGTTGTTGTCATCGTAATGCTCTGTTTTTTTGAAACACTCCCCATTGGTACAATCTGGGCTTGTTGCTTTAAGCTCTTTAAAGCTGCTCCAACCAGTTTGTTGCCATCCGTAATGAATAGCCCATTGGTCTGTGAGTTGATGGAAAGCTGAGATTTCTATAATTGAAGGCAAGGTGATTTTAAGGCGACCTGTTGTCGTTGTCGCGTTACCTTGTACTATGCCGCCTGTATAATCAGTAAAGTCGCCATCGTCAAAGTCAAGATCTACCTCTGAACGATAAGCGATAGAAAATCGGTTATTTTCGTTCAGTTCGTATAAACCTCCCACGTTCCAACCAAAAGCGAATGTTTCACCGGTCATGCTGATCAGTTTTGTAGAAGCTGGATCCCCCGTAATATTTGAAATGGAACCTTGGTGACGATTTAATTCAGCTTCAGCGTAAACTAGGTTTACACCACCACCGATGCTGAACTGATCATTAATTTTGTAAGCTACATTTGGGTTAAGGCTCACAGACACAAGAGAAGTATCACCCGCCAAGTCTCCTGCATATATATCGTCAGGATAGTCAGTTGCAACTCCGTAATTTGAAAACATGCCAATACCCCAAGCCCACTTATCGTTAATCGGGCTGATGTAGTAAGCTGCTGGAACAACCTGGAGAGGAGCCACATCTTTTGAAGTTTGACTTTGACCACCAGAACCTGGGACGTTGTTTTGAGTAATATTTACCTCTGGATCAACGATAGAAACCGCGCCTGAAAATTGGGCTGTATCAAATAGGGTCATCGCGGCGGGGTTTCTCGCTAGTACACTTGCGTTGTCCGCTACCGCGCCTTCACCTGAAAATGCGCGACCAAGACCTGAGGCAGAGTGCTCAGCAACTTGGAAACCAGCCGCAAGTGAGTTACATGCAAATAGCACAGAAAGTGAAACGAGAGAGCGTTGTATTGTTTTCATCCTTGACCCTCCTAGGGCATCAAATCTCATTCTTATTGTTGAAAACACAGGGAGCATTCTTGTGAACGATGCTCTAATGTAAATAACATGTTAAATTCATGTTTCATGTAAAGTCAAAGAATGAGTTGTCATTTTGTGAAGTTATATTTTTAGGGTGCGGGGCTTTAACATCAATAATATGCATGTAATCAATGACTTGTTCGTAGTTGGAGGTGTGACCAGAATGTTTATGCGCACTATCGGCATAAATAGTGTCCAATTGCTCAATATGTAACAGTTTTGTTTATGTTTACCGTTTATCACTAAATCGGCATAATGTTGATTCGTTTTGAAAGTCATTAGATTGGAATTTAAATTTGGAATTACTCGCTGTAGAATTTCTTGGGAAGCCACTTCGTTTAGAAGGGTCAATGGCAGGATGGCAGCAATTATTTTGGGACAATACGTTAGTGTCGCAACTTGATGCAACTACGGAGTTAGATAACGCTCGAATTCATACATTTACGTTACGTGCTGGTGAAGATACGTTGCAGTGTCACGTTGAAGCCTTGGTTCAATGGCAACCGTTTGAGATGACGTATAAAGCGTCAGTTAATGGCCAAACCATTACTGAAGGCACTCGTAATACTAAAGATATCGAGCAACAAACACCCGTTGTAGCACCTAAACCAGAGAAGCGTTTTAGCTTAATCGGTTTAGTATCACTTGGTATGAAAGCGCTAAAAAGCGCAAAGCTAATTAAGGTCGTACTTGCTTCTGCGAGTTTAGCGGCGTATTCATGGCTGTTTTCTATTCAGTTCGCACTAGCCTTGATCGCTTGCCTTATGTTCCATGAGTATGGTCATATCAGAGCGATGAAATACTTTGGTATGAAAACAAAGGGCATTTATTTAATACCATTCCTTGGTGGTTTGGCGTTATCCGACGAAAAGATTAATACGCGCTGGCAAGATGTGGTTATCTCGATCATGGGACCACTGTTTGGTTTGATATTGTCGTTGATATTTACTGTATTGTACTGGGTAACTGGTGAGATGTTCTTTGCTGGGCTTGCGGTATTTAATGCCTTGTTAAACCTGTTCAATCTACTGCCGATTTTGCCTCTTGATGGCGGTCATGTTCTTAAAAGTATCAGTTTCTCGATGAACAGTGTGCTTGGCATTGTATTATGTGTCGCGGCTGCCGTTGCTGGTGTGGTATTGAGTTATCAGTTGAATTTAACCTTGTTTGGTTTCTTATTGATCATGGGCAGTGTTGAAATACTATTCGAATGGAAAGGGCGTCATCACAGTCATTTGTTACCGTTAGACAAATACGGTCAAGTCGTGTCATTCGTTTGGTATGTGGGTTTAGTAAGCAGTTTGATCGGTGTTATCTGGTATTTTGCATCGACTGGTGATCAGCTATTAAGCCTACCATTACAAATTCTTGGTACTTAACCAATGAGTTTCTATTGTTGGATTTATTTGGCAACATAGTTCACTTGAACTGATAGTTAGCAAGAAACTAAAAATGCCCTAACCAATATGGATAGGGCATTTTTGTATTTACACTAGCTAAGCGGTTCTAACTTAGACTACGCTTTGCAATTTGGCCTTGGAGAGACTGATTTAGGTAACGTTTTTATCGTCGCCTGCAGATCTTTGATACGCGTACTGTGGGAAGGGTGCGTAGACAGCAATTCTGGCGGTTGGTTACCACCTGATGCTTTCGCCATGTTTTGCCACAAATCGACACTTTGTTTTGGATCGAACCCAGCTTGAGCCATGTACTCTAAGCCTACAATATCGGCTTCAGACTCTTGAGTTCGACCATAAGGTAGAACAACACCGTATTGAACACCTAAGCCTAACGCAGCCATTGTCATGCCCTGATACTGTTTGTATTCTGATGCGCCTAACGCGACGCTAGTAATAGATAGGCCAGTATTAGCGATTTGAGATTGAGATAGACGTTCATTACTGTGGTCAGCGAGAACGTGAGCCACTTCGTGTCCGATAACCGTTGCGAGTTGGTCTTGATTAACAGCAACATTGAGTAAACCTGTGTATACGCCAATTTTTCCACCAGGTAGGGCAAACGCATTTACTTGGTCACTATCAAAAACAACGACTTCCCATTCACTAAAGCCTTGCTTAGGGATGTGTTGAGTAATACTGTTCGCTACGCACTGAACATAAGCGTTGGTTTTTGCATCTTTACTGATTGGCTGTTCTTTCTTCATTTGCTCAAAAGATTGTGCTCCAAGCTGAGACATATCTTGATCTGAAAAAAGCAGCAGTTGGTTTCTTCCTGTCGGGGAAGCGCTACATGCGGTCAGGCCGGCTAGTGTGAGAAGCGAGGCAAACTTCATCCATGACGTCATACAATATCCTCTGTGTATTCGGTTTTTATGCATGTTAACATCAACTTGCGTAATAACTAAGGGCTGTAAGATAACTAACAGCCAGTGATATAGAAAAAGCTATGTACGTGATAACAAGATCAATAATTAAGGAACCCACATGAGTATTTGGAAAAAGCCCGTTGACTTAGATGCCTTCAACGCGACCTCAAAAAATACCTTAATTGAACACCTCAACATTGTTTACACTGAAGTAAATGACAACTCTTTAGTAGCAACCATGCCGGTTTGTCATTTTACGCACCAACCATTGGGTATGCTTCATGGCGGCGCGTCGGTTGTGCTAGCAGAAACGCTTGGCTCATTGGCTGCAAACTTCTGCGTACCAGAAGGCTATTATTGCGTTGGTCTCGATATTAATGCTAACCACGTAAGATCAATGCGCGAAGGACACGTCATCGGTACTGCTGAGCCTATTCATTTGGGTGTCTCTACTCAAGTATGGCAGATCAATATCACTGATGATCGTCAACGCTTAGTTTGTACCAGCCGCTTAACCATTGCCGTTAAGAAACATAAGCGATAACAGACTAGGCAGTCGTACGCTGGTTTTGTCTTTAGAAGAAGTAATCAGTACTTAGAACAAGCAATCAGTATTTAAAGAAGTAACCCGAGAAGCCCATGGTCATAACGTTTAAAAGTGGAAAAGTCATCGCAACCGCACATGAATTGGTTGTTCGTTTAGATGGTGAGCATAGAGTCACGCTGCAAGCCCAAGTTGATGCAATTCAATTGATCGGAAAAGGGGCAAATGTCGTTTCAGCTAACGGTTCTGAGTGTAAATGGTCGATAAAATTAGACGATGAACAGCAGCTCCGTGAAATCGCCAATGAAATTGGCTGTGATGTAATGTAATCCTTTACGGTAAAAGCACTTACCCCTTCAGATTTAATAACATCTTAGGATGTCGTACTTAATAATTCACAATAAAATCGTGTCAGTAATATTGATTTTACGCCATAAAATAGGGAAACTGAATTCAATGTCCTTTGAATAAGTTTTCCTCTTTATGAGCAGCCCAAGACTTCGCGTTCAATTTGAAACCCTGTTTGAATACTTCGATGGTAAAGATTCTGATGTTCAACTCGACGACATCACGGATGTGCTTTGTTGTACCCGTCGTAATGCCCGAATGGTACTCAACAAGCTTGAAGAAGAAGGGTGGGTAGAATGGTTACCTGCAGCTGGTCGAGGGAAGTTATCTCAACTTATCTTTAAACAGAATCGTTGTGATGTCAGCGAGAACCTAGCAAGGCGCTACTTGCAGGAAGGAAAAATTGGACAGGCGCTGTCAGTGCTTGATCACAATGCTGCTAAACTCACGCAAGTTATTCAAAACTACTTGGGCGTACAGTATCAAGAAGGCGAACAAGTTATTCGTTTGCCTTATTACCGACCGCTTTCAATGCTTAACCCAACCAAATCGATGCGTCGTTCAGAGCAACATATCGCTTGTCAGGTATTCAGTGGGTTGACTCGTCTAGATGAGAATGACCAACTTCAACCCGATCTCGCTCATTCATGGCAAAAAATCAGCGATCATCAATGGCGGTTCTTTTTGAGGCCTGGTGTTCGTTTCCATAACGGCGAACCTCTGTTAACCAATCATGTTGTGGATACGCTGCTAGCGCTCGAACCACTCAACATGTTTTCTCATATCAAAGATGTCTCTTCACCTGCAAACTGTGTAGTAGATGTTTTTCTCACACGTCCAGACAAGTATTTTCCGCTCGCACTAACGGAATCGGTCGCTAAAGTCACGTTACCGATCACTTTACGTGGTGAAGACTACGATATTCGACCGATTGGAACGGGACCTTATCGCATTGAAAAGAACGACGAGAAACAACTCGTGTTAACCGCTTTTAATGGGTACTTTGGTTTCAGACCGTTAATTGATCGCGTTGAAGTTTGGGTGGTGGATGAGGCTTATTCTTCAATGGTTTACCCAAGCCTTTCTAAGCCGATAATGGCAGACCGTGGTGATAGTGATGATGAAGTAGAACTTGATCCGGGCTGTACGTATTTACTATTGAATAGAAAGAAGGGTATCGCACAAGCTCCAGCTTGGGCTGAGTTTCTATCGAACGCGTTAAATGCGTCTGATTTGTTTGTCCATATCCCTAAAGAGACCGTTATCGACTTGGGTGTTTTGCATGCTTACGGAATTAAACCCGGTTGGTATGACATCAAGTTAAAGGTTCCGGTTTGTCCACCAGCAAGTGTTAAACCAAGTATCAAATTGGCGTATCAATGCCAACATCCGATGTTCCCAACCCTTGCAAAAGCGATCGTCACTGTGTTGAAGCAGTACAATGTCGATGTTGAGCTATTCGGTTACGAAACCGATCCACCACACGCTGATGATGTCGATATTTGGATCAACCCAATGGGGATTGCCAACAATAGAGACGATGCATTGGCCGGTTGGTTGATGGATTACAGCTTTCTGGATGAATCGAGCCCAGCAGAAGACTTTGATCAATGGTGCCACATGATTGATCGTTGGCGCTCCGGCGAGTTTGAACAATTTCCAGCGAGACAACTTGGTAAGCAACTGGTACAAAGCAACCAATTGATCCCAATGTTTCACTGTTGGCTAGGCGTAAACAAAGACCAATGCGGTACGTTGCAAAATGCTAAGTGTAATGCACTCGGATGGTTCGACTTTAGCCAAGTTTGGGTGAAGCCTGACGTTGATTGAAATCCAAGAAAACTCATTTAGGAAAAAACGATGCAAACTCTGATGGTTACATTTATTACGCTGGTGGCATTTGCTGCTAATTCAGTTTTGTGTCGCTGGGCCTTAATGGATCAAACGATTGATCCTTTGAGCTTTTCGATCGTGCGCATCTTATCTGGTGCGCTTACTCTTCTGATTTTATTAGCTTTATCTTCCCAATCTAAAACTAAACGTGAGTTAGCAAACAACACATCGCTATATACAAAGCTCAAATCACAGTTTCAATTAACATCAATATTGTCACTGCTCGTGTATATGTTTGGTTTTTCGTTTGCTTACTTAGAGCTCGGAGCAGGTCTTGGTGCGCTGGTGTTGTTTGTCGCAGTGCAATTTACGATGATTGCCGCGCACTTGTTTTCTGGAAACAGAATGTCACTCATTGAGTGGTGCGGATGTTTGTTGTCTGTGGCAGGGCTTGTTTACTTGTTAATGCCAACGGAATCGACTCAAGCACCCGACTTAGTTTCTATTATCTTGATGTCTCTGGCCGGAGTTGGTTGGGGCATTTACACATTGGCAGGAAAGAAATCGTCAAACGCACTGCAATCGACCACCGCTAACTTTGGATTCAGCTCGCTAGTTATCCTTGTGGCATTGAGCTTATTAGTTTTGATACCTAATGCGTTAACGCAAGTGTCTATCACTGAGCAAGGTTTGATTTACGCGGTTATATCGGGCTCTGTGGCTTCTGGTATCGGTTATAGTTTGTGGTATTACGTAGTGAAAAAACTGAATACCGTGGTTGCGTCTATTGCACAGCTTTCTGTTCCAGTTATCGCGACACTTGGTGGCGTATTACTTTTATCTGAACCTGTCACCATGCAATTTATAGTCTCATCAACCGTTATACTTCTTGGGATAAGCTTGGTTCTTGTCGCCCCTAAACTTAAGAAATAAAGAGTTCAATCATTAACTTTTATGGCTAAACCAAACAAGAAACAACCGACCAAGACGGTTCAGATTTTCTGTGCCAAATGTAAAACGCAGCTTTTTAAGTATCGGAAAGGTGGCAAAGGTGCACTCGTGAAATGTTTTAAGGAGCGTATCGTTGAAGATTTCACGACAGAGCCATGTGTGTGCCCTGAATGCGGGATTGAATTTGCGCGTGACACTTTGGTTCGAGGTACACCAGCCTACAAGTTTGTTGGCGGCAAGGTAACGATGAAATAACCCGTCATGGTGAAACAAAAAATGCCACAGCACGGTTTGTGTGTGGCATTTCAACGTTGCTTTTGATACTCAGAGTAAATAATTGAGCTTAGTAAGCTTTGACACGCCCTTGAAGCTTAAGAAGTAATAGTGAGACAATTGCGCCTGTGGTATCACACAGCATATCTTTCTGTGCGTCCCAAATATCGCCTTGTGAACCAAGGAATGCGATACCTTCATCACCACCTGCGATCTCCGCGTACCACCACTCGATAATTTCATAACCTGCAGCAACACTCATAATCGCAAATAGCGCAAAGAAACATGCCAGCACCGGTTGAGCCAGTTTTTTACGAATCAAGTACTCAGCGAGTGGGTAAGCATAAAGGCCAATAGAGAAATGCGCGACACGGTCAAAGTTATTCCGTTCAGAACCTATCATGTTGTTGAACCAATCAAATGGCACTTCTGCGAAGGTATATTTCGCGCCTATCGTATGCAAAATCAGCCAGATAAACATCAAAACGTAGGCTGTCTTAGTGAAGGTGAGCTTTGTTGATAACCACCATATTCCCACCAATATCGCAAGCGCTGGGACAATTTCGGCAATCCATACCGATCTTGAAGATGGAGCAAACGCTGAAAATAGAAACACAATCAGATACAGCGTCGTCAATGACAGTAATGGTCGATTTTGAGCAAGTGGCGTGATTGTCATATCAAGATCTCTCGTCGAAGTTTTTATTAGTTTTACACAATAATGAACAGCGTTCAATTGAGCTTTAATTACCAGATTTGTTGAAAAATAGCGTTGTCGCCCAGTATCTAGACAAACGGTTGCTAGAGTTTCACAAAAGTTTGATTTACAACAAAGCGATCCTTAAAATCGCCTTATTGCTACATAACAAGAAAGAAAGTCATGAAACTGGAAACTGTCGATTACCTTGCTGACGACGCAGCAGAACAATTTGTTCGCTCTCTACGTGAAACTGGTTTTGGTGTGCTTAAGAACCACCCAATCCCGAAAGAGCTTGTTGAATCAATTTACGAAAACTGGTACCAATTCTTCATCTCTGAAGAAAAAGAGAACTTCCACTTTAATGTTGAAACACAAGATGGATATTTTCCACCTTCAGTGTCTGAAGTTGCTAAGGGCCACACTGTAAAAGACATCAAAGAGTACTTTCACGTATACCCTTGGGGCCAAATTCCTGAGCAGCTGAAAGAACAGATTCTAGATTACTACCAACGTGCGAATGCTTTTGCTCAAGAGCTGCTAGGTTGGGTTGAAGCTCATGCTCCTAAAGAAGTACAAGAGAAATTCTCTATTGCGTTATCAGAAATGATCAACGGCAGTGAACAGACTCTGCTTCGTGTGCTTCACTACCCACCAATGCAAGGTGATGAAGAGCCAGGTGCAATCCGCGCTGCGGCACACGAAGACATCAACTTACTGACAGTTCTTCCTGCTGCAAACGAACCGGGCCTTCAAGTTAAAGCGCAAAATAACGAGTGGTTAGATGTTCCATGTGACTTCGGTAACATGATCATCAACATCGGTGACATGCTTCAAGAAGCGTCAGGTGGTTACTTCCCATCGACAACTCACCGTGTAATCAACCCATCAGGTGAACGCCAAGAGAAGTCTCGTATCTCTTTGCCTCTATTCCTTCACCCGAAACCAGAAGTAGTGCTGTCTGAAAAGTACACAGCAAACGAATACCTAATGGAACGTCTAAGAGAGCTTGGCGTTATCTAGTAAGTTCAATGCTTCGTCCCTAAAATTGGGATAGATGTGAAAGGTCAGCTAAATCGCTGACCTTTTTTGTATCCGGACCAAAAAAGAGCGGCTTTATTACTAACGGTTGCATTCAACGAAATGGTACTCAGTTTTGACGATTTAAGCCAAGCGTTAGAAAGTTGTTTGTCCTTAAGCTCGACAAATCGTAGAAAATCGCTTTCAATTAAAGAAGATACGCAACGGATGCGAAATAGGTTACTTATATTCTCCACTGTTCTAGAAATCCATTAATTCAGAAAAGCTAACTGAGTCAACTATGTCGAATCATCAAGATGTGAGAGCAAACTTTCATTGCCATATGGAAAACCCATTGCTTTGGCCGATAATGGAAGTGCTTAAGCAAAAGCCAAGCGGATGGAAAGTACACACATTGGCAGCTCATCTGAACGACCTTGGGTTTGTGCCAGTGTTGGATGCTGTGCCTGAGAAAGAGTTGTTTAAAAAGAACTTCCTTATCATGAATGCGCTTTATCAGCTTCAAGAAACCTTACACCCAGATGGTTGGCTCCAAGTCCAAGCGATGGACATCGAATTGATGAATGGTCGTTATCACGGAAGCAGTCACAGCATCGATCATCAAGACCCACTTCGAGAATACTACATTAATTGGGTTAACTATGAAGCGGATGAAGGCGAAGTCAAAAGGCTGTTGAACGAATTTTGGACTCGGTACAGAAAGTATGTGGGTGGTGATGAACTCGATATGGATCGAAGTCGAGCATTGAACCTGTTTGAGTTACCTTTAGACGCGACACACCATGAAATTAGAAAACGTTGGCGACAACTGGCATTGAGATGGCATCCGGACAGAGACGAAGGCAACACCGCAAAATTTCAGACGCTCTGTGAAGCATGGCATGTATTAAGAAGCTCATAATCGACAGGCATTTTTAGCTGTCTAATTGCTTAGAACCCTAAAACAGAAAGCCCCACATTGTGAGTGACACAAGTGGGGCTTTGTCGTCATTACGTTATGTTTTGGGTAACTACGTTATGTGTTGTAGCGACTTAAGTTGTTGGTGTTAGGAGTGATCTTTGCTCTCGCCACTTTTATGTTCAAAGGCATAGTCGAGTACTTTACGGATATAAGGCGCACCGACTTTTGAACCGCCGTTACCGTGTTCAATGACCACAGTTGCGACATATTCAGGGTGTTCATACGGTGCGAAAGCCGTGTAAAGCGCGTGGTCAAGTAAATGCCTAGCGAGTTTCTTCGAGTTGTAGACCTGATCTTTCGCAAGATCAAAGACTTGTGCAGTTCCTGATTTTCCGCCGCTCGTATAGTCAGTTCCCTTAAATGCACGTCTGCCGCTGCCTCTACTTCCGTGGTTCACGAGTCGCATCGCGTTGATTGGTACATCCCAAATTCTATCCGGCACTTCGGTGATTGAGGGCATTGGCTCCGGTTCGACAAGTTTTTGGGTACTGAAATCTTCACCGTGGTCTAAGGTAGCTCGTAAGATATGCGGTGGCATCACCTTACCATGATTAACCAATACTGACGTTGCTTTAGCAAGTTGCATCGGTGTCGAAGTCCAATAACCTTGGCCAATACCAATCGGTACTGTGTCACCCTGATACCAAGGGGTGCGATAACGCATCATCTTCCATTCTCGAGTCGGCATGTTGGCGGTACTTTCTTCATAGATATCAATGCCTGTCGGTTCACCAAATCCAAATCGGTTCATCCAACTTGAAATTCGGTCAATACCCAAATCGAAAGCGGTTTGATAGAAGAATGAATCTACCGACTCTTCAATGGCTTGAGTGACATCGACAGGTCCGTGCCCCCAACGTTTCCAGTCACGCCATGATTTAGAGTTTCGTTTAGAGCCAGGAATTCTCCAAACACCGTGGTCGTTACGAATGGTATCTTCAGAGATGACATGTTCTTGCAGTCCTGCCACAGCCATAAATGGTTTAACGGTTGAAGCGGGAGGATAAACACCTAAAGTGGTGCGGTTAACCAACGGGTGAGCAGGGTCATTCAATAAGCGTTGATAGTTCTTACTCGAAATACCGTCGACAAATAGGTTAGGGTCGTAACTCGGGCTTGATGCCATTGCCAACACGCTGTTGTCTTTCGGATCGAGAATAACTGCGCTGCCAGTTCTATGGTCAAGTTGCTCAAAAACGTATTTTTGCAGTTCAAGGTCGATATTTAGCACGATATCTTTGCCGGCTACTGGCGGCACGTATTCAATCGTTCGAACAACTCGTCCGCGGCTATTTACTTCTACTTCCTGATAGCCCTTGGTTCCATGTAGGATATCTTCGTAATAACGCTCAACGCCGAGTTTACCTATAATTGTTGTAGCTTGATAATTCGCATCTATCCCTTGTTCTTCAAGTTTTCTTAGATCGCTATCGTTGATATGCGCCACGTAACCAAGAACGTGGGTAAGAACCTCACCATTCGGGTAAAAACGCTTTAAGCTGGTATCGATAGATAACCCGGGGAACTGGTACTGATGAACAGAGAACTTCGCAATCTCTTCTTCCGTTAAGTTCTCTAGAATGGTCACTGATTTAAAACGGCGGGTGTTGTGATAACGTTTTTTGAAACGAGCGATCTGCTCGGCATCACGTGGGACGTATTTGTCTAGCTTGGCGAGCATTGCATCGACATCATCGGTTTGCTCTGGAATCATAGTCAGATCAAAGACAAGTTTGTTCTCTGCAAGCAATACGCCGTTGCGGTCGTAAATCAGCCCACGAGTAGGGGCGATAGGCAACACTTTGATCCTGTTACCATCGGCACGAGTTTGATAGCTTTTAAAATTTTCAACTTGAAGTCGGTATAGGTTGCCGACTAAGACAAGAGTGAACATCAAGATCCCACAAAATGCGACGATTACGCGGTTTTTGAATAGGTTCACTTCGATTTTATGGTCACGCATCTTAACGCGTTTATGATTCATTGAAGCCTCAAGGGTTTGTTACATTTGGTTACACTTGTCGACTCGGGACTTTATCTGAATATCACTAGGGTTTTGTAAAAGCTGTGTCATGATTTTAGGGAACGACAGCATTAGATGGCGGTAAACAGCGCCTTTAATTTTCTTATTACAAAAGTTGATAAGTAATTGATGTAAAGATTAGTTTTGTGAATTTTTAGAGTTGAAGAGTTTTGATAACACTACAAGTTGGGCAAATAGAGGTTAGAAAGATTTACGGCCCTCAGAATGAGAGCCGTATACCGTTAATTTGCTGACTTAGTAGCTTAGTAAATTGGAAGCTTGGAACTTCAAAAGCCTAGAAGCACAATAAATCCGATATTTAACGAAATCAGTTCGAAGGCTTGAACTGAGATTTACGCATACGGTTCAGAGCAGCCATCACATCTAATGTTCTTGGCTTCGCTAGGTCACCGTAGTTAGGCATATTAGCGTGCCATTCGTTTTCTAAAATAGCGTTGAACTCTTTCGCAGGGTTGCTTGACCAACCTGGAGTTTGCGCGAATTGGAACCAAGCCCAACCGATCGCGTTCACTTCAGACGGTGATTCTAACTGCTCAAGCGCAGAAAGGTCTGCGAACTCTTTACCAAAACGCAGTGACTCTTTGCCTTTCGCGTTAACACGGAACTTACCGTCAGTCAGAATGTTCATGAGTGAAGCACGGTTCAATGAACGTGGTATAAACGTTTCTAAAGCAGTTTCACATTCGTTAGTACGCTGAGTAGGGTGCTGAGCAATCACGTCTTTTGCTTTTTCTGTCACATCTACCGCTTGGTAGTCGTGCATTTGAATCACAGTGTTCGCTACATCTAGGTAATCACCAGAACCGCCCATTACAACAATGGTAGAGATGTCCATCTCTTCACGAAGTTGACCAATGCGGTCAACAAGTGGTGTGATTGGCTCATCGCCTTTTGACACTAGTGCTTGCATACGCTCGTCACGAATCATGAAGTTAGTCGCTGACGTATCTTCATCAATAAGTAGAGTTTGAACGCCGGCTTCAATCGATTCTTGTAACCAAGCCGCTTGAGACGTAGAGCCTGACGCATCTTGTGTGCTGAAATCAGACGTGTCTTTCTGCATTGGTAAATGGTTGATGTAGTTTGACAGGTTCAAGCTGTGCACACATCGACCATCTTCAGCGCGGATCTTCATCGTATCAATCGCAGTTACAATGCCTTCGCGACCGTCACCAGGAATATGGTTGTAGATAGAACGTTCAACAGCGTTCAACAGTGTCGATTTACCATGGAAACCACCACCAACGATCAGCGTAATGCCTTTTGGAATGCCTAAGCCAGTCACGTCACCTTGGTTTGGAGTATTTAACGTAACACTCAATGATTCTGGAGCCGCGAAAGGTACCGCGTCTTTCATTGGCAGGTCGCAGTTACCCGCGATACGAGGTAACACACTGCCGTTTGCAACGAATGCCGCTAGGTTGTTTTCATCCAATTGAGCGCGCAGCGCTTCTTGGTCTTCAATCGTTTCACAATGTTTGATCATTGCATCGATATTCAATTCACGCTCAAGCGTCGCGCGACGAATAAACTTCGGTAAGTAGAAAGTGATGATGTTGTTCGCTTTCTTAGCAAGAATGCTACGACCATCAGCTGGTAAATTAATACGGAAACGAATTTCGATTCCGTGGTCTGTGAATACAACAGCTGTGTTGTCTAATACGGTTTGACCCGTCAGCGCGATAGAAACGGTCGACTCTTGTTTCGCGAACTCAGAGAAGCTACGTGCGATAAAGTCACGAGCGGCTACTTGGTATTCGTAAGATTTTTCTTTAAGCCAATCTAACCCGGTCAAAGACCACGCGCGCGTTGCACGAAAACGAGAAGCTGACGAGTATGGGTCACCTTGGATGTGGTCGATGTGTAATTCAAAATCAGCAAAGTCGTATTGACCTTTAATTTGTTGATATGCACGGTAGTTTTGTTTTTCGAGCTTTTTAAGCTTTGCAGTCAACTGATCCATAACGAGGAATGCCTATATAAGGGGAAAGATAAAAACAGAAAGGCGGCGATTATAAAAATCACCACCTTTAGAGTAAAGAGAAAGTAGGCCTAAATCCAAAACTAACGGCTCTTTTTCGCTTTAAGCGTAACGAGTTGTCCCCAAATAGTTTTGATTGATTAAGCTGTGTTCGAATTCTTGGCTCGGCATTGGTCTTCCGTAAAGGTAACCTTGGCCCACATCGCAGCCTTCATTAATAATAAATTGCTCCTGAACCTCCGTTTCTATGCCTTCAATCGTCACTTTTAAGTCGAGCTTTTTGGCAATTTGGACAATAGAACGAACAATTTCCGAGTCTTCGTGTGAGTTGAGCATTTGGTCGATAAAGCTCTTATCAATCTTAATGGTGTCGAATGGGAACTTCTTCAGATAACTGAAGGAGGCGTAGCCCGTACCGAAGTCATCTAGTGACAATGTAACGCCAATATCGTGCAAAGACCCCAAGGTATTCTTGGCAACCACTTCATCTGCTATCAGTCCACTCTCCGTAACTTCAAGTTCTAAGAAACGAGGCTCTAAATGATAGGTTTCGAGTAGGTGAACCACTTGTTCCGCAAAGTGTACGTTCTTGAGTTGAATTGCAGACACATTCACAGCCATCTTGAAATCTTCAACGTATTCGGACCACTCTTTGGCTTTTTCAATCGCATTGCGTAAAACAAAGCTGCCCACTTCGAAAATCAAACCGTTTTGTTCAGTCATGTGGATCAGGGTTTCGTTAGAGATATCACCCAAAACAGGATGTCGCCAACGAAGCAAAGCTTCAGCACCGACCCAGCGATGCGTCAACGGGCTAACTTTGGGTTGAAAGTAGAGCATAAGGTCATCATTACGAACGGCTTGAAGCAAATAGCCTTCGATCTTATTAATGTGAGTTTGTTCTTCGGTATGGGATTGAGAGTAGTAAGCGAACTTTTGTCCTGAATCTTTGCAGGCTAACATCGCTTCAGAAGATTTCTGCAGAATGCTTTCCGCGTCATCTTCGTCGTTCGTAATTGCAATCCCAATAAACGCGTGCAAATGCACTTTGTCACTTTCGATGTCGAATTCTGAATGACCAACTTTAACGAGCGTCTGGCAAAGTTCTTCAAGTCGATGGTGTAAATCTTTAACGCTAAATGCCAATACGAGATCGACCGAAGTAGGGCGTGCAGTTAATACATCGATATCAGACATACTGTCGATGCGTTTTCGGTATTCAACAAGCACTTGGTCTAACGCGTTATAGCCATATCGTGCTTGTATGCGTCTACCGTTGGTAAAACCAATATGAACGACTGCAAATGAGCTGTCTGTCAGCCTTCTCTGTGACAGTAGCTTGTGGTTTAAGCGAGATTCAAATGCGTTTCGGTTTAAAAAGCCGGTACCGAGATCGTGATTCTTTTGGAAATTGATCTTTTGTTCTGCAGCTTTTCGCTTATCAATCTCTTGATTTAATGAATAATTAAGACTCGCAAGATCTTTAGTCCGAGTGTAAACACGGTTTTTTAAGTCTCTATTCATTTGAGTGAGCTTAGCATGCTGAAACAGGGTTTTAAGCTGAGACTCTATCGAGGTGCGAAAGCTCTGTAAAAGCTTGATATAGGTGGGTGTGTAGTGGTTTTCTTTCGAGTCTAAAATGCAGATAGTGCCAAATAATTCACCATTCGGCCAAAGCAGCGGAATGCCACAATAAGAGATTAAGCCAAGCTTCGTGTCGGGGTTGTTTTCCCAATCAACATCGGCAAGCGCATTGGGTATCACAAGTTGCTGCTGGGAATCCATCACCGTCTCACAGTAAAGCCCATTGCCTAGGGTTTCAGAATCACCTTTGTTGTAAGGGTTATTTTCATTTCGGCTGGTCGAGAATACTTCAATATAATTGGCGTGAACACGCATGATAAGTGCGGCGGGCACTTGAGTGATTTGAGCCAAGAGGTCGACAATATTTTGCCAACCAGACACCATATCGTCTGGGATATCTAAGTCTACTGTTTTTATCTTCTTCATATGACTCCGAGTCAATTATGCTAAATGCATCAACACATCCTGTGTTAATTATGATGAACCAAATAAACTATGAACCTTACGTTTAGTAAGTATAAGAAATGTTGCACGAAAAAACCTCCGCAATTATGCAGAGGTTTTCAAATGTGAATCCGGGTCTCAGTAATGAGATAATTTTCGTTTAAGGCTTTAACTTTATAAAATCTTCTGTATTAAGTTTTTGGCTATAATCAACCGAGGGTTGAGCAAACCCATTTAATTGCAGAAATTCCTCTTTAAACCCTTGGTAATCACCTAAAGTTTGGAAGTTGTTTTCATCCATCTTTTCTAGTAGTTCAGTTACGTGCGCTTGGGTTTCTGGGTCTAATTCCCAATCATCCATACGGATCAATCGCTCACCATCAAGTGGTACTTTTGATTGACCATAGAGTTTACTGCTAAACAGACGCTGCATTTGTTGGATACAACCTTCGTGGGTCTCTTTCTCTTTCATCACTTTATACAAAGCAAGTAAATAAGGGCTGAGTCCCGGGATGAAAACGCTCGCTTTAGTGACTAGGGCTTTACAGACGGTCGCGTAAGCGTTGCCATCAAAGTTAGCTAACTCTAGATTAAGAGCATGGCTGGTTTGGTGAAGGTCGATCTTAGCGCGTCCCAATGTACCGTCTAAATAGATAGGGTGTGTGACTTCTGGGCCCACATAAGAAAACGCGATTGTCTTGCAACCCGGAGCAATAGATTCAGCGTTGATGAGCTCATCTATCCATTGTTCCCAATCTTCGCCGCCCATCACTTTGAGTGTGCTTTCGGCTTCTTCTTCCGTCGCAGCATCAAGTGTGTTGGTCACCCAGTTGTCGTGTTCCAGAGAAATGGTTGCGCCAGTTACGCTTTCACCAATAGGTTTGATGGCAGAGCGCCAAAACTCATCGGAATCTGGTTTAGGACGAACGCCTGCAGCTAAGCTATAGATAATTAGATCCACTTCACCTTCGAAATAGGTTTCAATGGCTTCGACAACTTGTGAACGTGTTTCTTGCGAAAATGCGTCGCCAACGATGTTAATAGCAGTGCGTTGCTCTCGTTCGGCTTCTTTTTTGAAGTAGATGTTGTTGTACCAACCAGCACTACCTAGGGATTTTTCGTTTGGACCGCGCTCGAATGAGACGCCGATAGTGTCAGCTTTTGCGCCGCCAAAAGTAAGGGCAATACGAGCGGCAAGGCCAAAGCCTGAGGAAGCGCCGATAATCAGTACTCGTTTAGGGCCATCTTTGATTTGCGGCGCACTCTTAACAAACTTGATTTGTTGCTTTACGGCTTCTTGACAGCCAAGAGGGTGAGCGCTTTTGGCTACCACACCCTTGATAACAGGTTCGACAAGCATAAATAACCTTACAGTTAACGATGATATGCACTCAGGCTAACGTAAAGCTGTGTAAAATATATTGAGCTAGACCATTAAAACTTAAAGATACTGATATAATTCTTCGGCGACAAATTCAGCAATCCAAGGTTGAGCTTCTGGTTTTGGATGCAGTCCATCGTTCATCATCCACTCAGGTTTGAGGATGATATGCTCTAGAAAAAACGGCAAAAGTGGTACGTTTTGTTGATCAGCAAGCGCTGCAAAAACGTATTCAAACTGTTGGTTATAACGCTTTCCGTAATTCGGTGGGATTTTAATCTGCATCATTATAGGTTTGGCGCCCGCAGCTTTTATCTGCTTAATGATTTGATCAAGATTCGCAGACATCAGCTTAGGTGGGAACCCACGAAGTCCATCATTCGCACCAAGTTCAATAAGAACGGTGTCTGGAGCATGTTCTTCAAGCAATTGTGGTAAGCGAGCTAAACCATTGCCCGTTGTATCACCAGAAATACTTCCGTTAACCACGGTTACCGTTTTGTCATGCTTTGCTAACGCGTCTGGTAACAGGCTTGGCCAACTCTGTTTGATGTCCATGTTGTAACCAGCACTCAAGCTATCACCAAGGACCAGTAACTTAGAATCTAAGTCGGTATCTTGAGCCAAAGAAGCGGTTGAAAATAAAATAAAGAATAAAAAGGAAATTAGTCGAGTCATGCATACATCCATCATTAAAGCAGAAGCTGTTTCGAAGACAGTGTCTACTAATCAAGAACATTTAACAATCCTAGAGCACGTCGATATCGATATTCGTGAAGGCGAAACTGTCGCGATTGTCGGCACGTCTGGCGCGGGTAAGTCGACCCTAATGACGCTGCTTGCTGGTCTTGATGTACCAACGAAAGGCGAAATCAGTTTATTAGGACAGCCACTTTCACAACTTGATGATGAGGCAAGGGCTAAGATCCGCAGTGAATCGGTAGGGTTTGTATTTCAAAGCTTCTTATTAATTCCAAGCCTTTCTGCGCTACAAAATGTCACGTTGCCTTGTTTGTTGAAGGGAGAAGACGAAGACATCGAACGCGCGACGGCTCTGCTTGAATCAGTAGGCTTGAAAGACAGGCTTGATCACTTGCCGTCGCAGCTATCGGGTGGTGAGCAACAAAGGGTCGCGTTGGCGCGCGCATTTATGATTAAGCCAAAAATCCTTTTTGCTGATGAGCCCACGGGCAACCTAGACCAACAAACGGCAGCCAAAATTGTTGAGTTGTTGTTTGAATTGAACGCATCACACGGCACAACGTTAGTTTTGGTGACACACGATCCTAAGCTTGCACAACGTTGCCAAAGAACGCTTAAGATGCATGTCGGTCAGATAGAGGAAGTCTAAATTGAATTCATCAAACGGACTGAATAAACGCCTGTTTTCATGGAGTATCGAAGAGATTCGACACGGTCAATTGTGGCCAGTTTCAATCGCTTTAACGCTTATTATTGCTTGTGTATTTGCATTGTCGGCGTTGGCCGAACGTATGGAGCAGGTAATTGTTAAGCAGGGCAAAGATGCGCTTACTGCCGATAGCGTGTTTATCTCAGCAAACCCAGTTCCACAATCCTTGTTAGACCTCACTCAAGTTGAACAATTAGAAAGCTCTCAGTTGACTCGTTTTTCAACCATGGCATTCAGTGACAACTCGATGCAGTTAGTGACGGTGAAAGCGGTTGAAAGTAATTACCCGTTACGCGGTGAAATGATCTTAGAGGGCGCTGACAAAGCATCAAGTAACCATGTTAAGCCGGGTGAACTTTGGCTAGACGAGCGCATATTCGCACAGTTAGAGGTTGAGATTGGTGACAATGTCACTATTGGCGATGCCGATCTAGCGATAACTGGACGAATCACTCAAGAACCAGGCTTAAGCTTTAACCCATTCCAACAGATGCCAGCCGTGCTGATTCATACAAGCGATATCGATGCCACGGGAGCGATTCAACCGGGCAGTCGTGTTAGTTTTAGGCTGTTTCTAAACGGTGATGATACAAAACTGCAAGCCGCGCAAGACAGCGTAGAATTAACGCCAAGTGATCGCTGGCGTACTCAAGATTCTGCAAGTCGCACTAATGATATGTTCGAGAGCACGACTCAATATCTGTCGTTAACTGTGGCTATTGTTGTGATCATGGCTGCGACCACTTTGGTACTCACGTGCCAACATTATGTTGCGAGTCGTCGTAAAACCATCGCGATGCTTAAGAGTTTAGGTGCAAGCAAGCAGTGGATCGTTAAATGGTTGTCTGTACAGGTATCTCTATTAGTGGTTATCGGTGCAGTACTGGGAATAACCATCGGTATCGGCTTAGAGTTTTTGCTTCGTATACCTCTGGGCGACTTATTGCCAACGCCACTTCCTAGCTATGGTATTGAACCGGCTATCTTGGCGATTTTATCAAGCATCTTAATTGGTGTTCCTGCTCTTGGTATCCCGTTAATTGGCTTGGTCAACACCTCGGCAATCAGCGTTATCCAATCAAGTCACCAGTCCAATGAAGGCTACAACAAATACCTCTTGTTACTGGTACCGATTATTCCAATGATGCTGATGTATGGCGACAATCTATTAGTATGGATAGTTCTAGCGGGTATCGCTTGCCTGTTCTTAGTGCTTGCGGTCGTTAGTACGCTTGTTCTGCGTTTGGTTGGTAAGTTGCCGACATCGACTTCTATGCGTTTAGCATTGAGCCGAATTAATCGCACACCATTAGCAACTGGGATTCAATTTGGCTCTTTAGCGCTTTCACTGATGTTGCTGTCTATCATTTGGTTGGTAAGAAGTGATTTACTGTCAGATTGGCAGCAAACCTTACCAGAGAACGCACCGAATGCGTTTGCACTTAACATTGCAAGCTATGAGAAAGACAGTTATCTCGAGACGATTGATGCAAACGAAGTAGAGCGTACTCAAGCGTTTCCAATTATCCGAGGACGACTAACGACGATAAACGGTGTTGAAGCGTCAGAATACAGTGATACCTCTGGAGAAACAGACGCACTAAGCCGTGAGATCAACTTCACTTGGGGAGATACCTTACCTGAGTACAATGAAGTTTTAGCAGGCAGCTGGACACAAGAGCAGGGCGTATCTGTGGAATCGGATGTCGCGGAGCAACTTGACCTAAAGATTGGCGATGAGCTTTCATTCACAATCAACAGCCAGAATGTCTCGGCCAAGGTGAATAGCATCCGCAAAGTAGAGTGGCGTGAAATGAAGCCGAACTTCTACTTCATCTTTACTCCAGATGTCTTGAGCTCAATTCCTTCTACTTGGCTCGTGAGCTTCAGATTAGAAGAACAACACAATCAGATGCTCAATGAACTCTCTCGAAATCATCCAACCGTGAGTTTGATGGATATTCGCAAGATGGGTAGCAAGATCCAAGAGCTGCTCAAACAGATTGTTTGGTCGATAACGGTACTTGCGGCGTTAGGTGTGGTGGCGGGGCTGTTGCTTATCTTCACTCTATTGCGATTGAGCTTATCTCAAAGACAACAAGAGATACGCTTGTATCGAACATTAGGCGCAAGTAGGAAGCGAATTCTCAATACTATTTGGTGTGAGTACGGGTTAATGGCGTTAGTCGCAGGCTCAATTGCAGCGCTCGGTTCTGAGCTCAGTGTGGCAGGCGTTATGAATTTTGGCTTTGAGTTACAACCTTCACTTCACCCGATGCTGTGGATAGCGCTACCGATGCTGACGTTTATCACATTGGCTGCAGTAGTGAATAGCTTAATCAAACGTTTGTTGGCACCAGTAAACAAGGATTTTGGTTAGTCGCTAGCGAGATCTAGCCAAGCGCTTAAAACGGTCTAAAAGTGAGATTATTTATTCTTAGTCATGCACTATTTATAATACGTCGCTTTAGACCGTTTTTTATTTAACCAACCGATAGCATAAGTAAAAAATATCGCACCTTAGATTCCACTGTTTTTAGCATTTTTTAAAACTAATTGCCTAATAATGCCGATTTAATGAACAGAGGTTAGTCCCTGTAAACAAAGGGTTTGCGCAACTTAGCAAGAACGTTATCAACAGTTATCCACAAAAACGGTGGATAACTTTAGGGATAAGTTAACCTCTATGTTTTAAGAGTACTGAGGCAGCCTTTATGTGGCGTCACTTAGGACAAATTTGACTGTTAGAATAACCTTTAAAACTCTATCTGGAGTTATTGAGTCAAGAGATTATTTATGTTTTTTACATAGATATTAAATCCCGCCTATCTAAGACCTTGATAAAAATGTGTTTTAATTCATCGCAGAACAAAAGTAGAATAGAGGCAGTTAATCTTATTCTACAGAACACGATGAACCACAACAAAACGGATACAAATCAACCTTCTATTGCCATTGTTGGTGGTGGTATTGCCGGAACAACGAGCGCGATTCACTTTAGTGAGTTGGGTTTTAAGGTCACTATCTTAGAAAAAGGGCCGAGTTTGGTTAATGGTCCACCAATTTGCCACCTGCACGCTGGCGGCAATTTGTATCGAGATATTTCTGTAGAGCAGTGTCTTCAGTTGCTCACGCAGTCAATTGATACCGTCCGCTTATTTCCTCATACGATCAATATTCGTCCGACAATCATCGCCGTGCCGCATAGTGATGGTGGAGAGCCATTAGATCTGCTTCCTCGCCTCAAGATAATCAAAAGCGCTTATGCCGATCTTGTTAAACAAGATAAAAGCAACCAAGTGCTCGGTGATCCGGAAGAGTATTATAAGCTGTACAGCAAAGAAGGTTTATTAGCACTTTCTGCAAAAACGCAGCCTCTGAAACCAACATCGCTTGATGATTGGTGCATTCCTTTTGCCAAACATACGGATTTAGAGACTCTTAAGTATCCTGTTGCGGTGGTCCAAGAGTATGGCTGGAGCGTATTCCGACTTTCTGCGACCGCTCAACTCTCTTTGGGGCAACAACCTAACTGTACTGTGTTAACCAACAGCCGATTACAATCTGTTGAGTCGACAGGTCAAGGTTGGTCTTTGACTTATACCGATGCCGAAAACCAAAGCTGCCAACTAACGACCGATTACTTGATTAATGCGAGTGGGTTTGAAACGGGTATCGTGGACGACTTTGTTGGCTCTAAGCAGCAAAGACTTGTTGAGTTTAAAGCTGCATACGTTACGGAGTGGCCATATTCGCAAGAATGTAAGGAAGAGTGGCCAGAGGTTATCTTCCATGGCCCTAGAGGCACACCGCAAGGCATGGCGCAATTAACGCCATATGCTGATGGTGTGTTCCAACTTCACGGTATGACAGAAGGGATTACTCTATTCGAGGGAGGGCTTGTTTCATCGTCAACAGACTCGTCACAGCCACAGTTGCCTTCGAAGCTGCTTAAGAAAATCGTATCGGGTTGGAGTGAAGAGCAACTTGAATTAAGAACTCGCGCTGCAATAACGCATATGTCTCAGTTCATCCCAAGTTTCAGCTCTGCATTGGTCGGTGGTAAACCTTTGTTTGGTGCACAACAGATTCCGGGAACCGATCCAAGCTTAAGAGCTTCAGACGTTTCATTCTGTGGTGAGCGCTATGCTCGACTTGAAGTCGTGAAAGCTTCTTCAACATTAGAAGCGGCACAAAAGGTTGCTGAGCAATGGTTTGACGTATCAGAGGCGGTATCTATTGAAGATACGCACTCGGTGACAATGTCACTTAATCTAAATGATATTGAAAACAGAGCGATAGAATTGACACAAGAACGTGGATATCCAGAAGCGCTTGCCAAGGTGTCAGGTCAAGATCACGCTTAATAGCTTATAATTAGCCTATCATCATCGACAGCGCTTAACTTCTTCAATTCGGCTTACTGTAATAGGTAAGCCGAATCTTCATTCCAAAGCCGACTTAGATACCGAAACTCATCAAAACGACATCTTCCTAGCTAGTTATTCTGAGCTACATAGCAATTAGCACATAACACATCGCAAAAACTAGTAGCCAAAAAACTGAGCCCATTGGCACCAAACATCTTGTAAGCCTAAGCGATCACCCTTGCTGAACGATATCGCATGTCCAGGTTTTGCTTGTGCCAAGCGAGGTAAATCAATCCTAGCGACACACCCAATCTTCGGATAACCACCTATGGTCTGTCTATCATTAAGCAGCACGATAGGTTGTCCGTCTTGGGGGATTTGAATCGCACCTAGGGCAATGCCTTCTGACAATAGCGAAATGTCAGGCGAGTCTACGGGCTCGCCACTGAGTCGATAACCCATCCGATTAGAGTTTTGGTCAACGTGATACTGCGAGTTATACAAAATCTCTCTTGCTGACTCGGAGAATAGCTCGCTTTGATAGCCTTCAATCACTCGTAGGTTTACGGGTAGATTGTAATCAGGCGTGTATCGGAAGGTAACACTCAACGCTTTAAACGGGCGAGAGAGTTGATGTTGGGTAAAAGCGATTTGTTGCCCTTGCTGGCATGGCTCTCCATCTTGCGTTAATCCACCAATCTTTTCACGAGTCACTGTAGAGCAGCTATTAAGAGTTGATGGAACATCGAAACCGCCCTTAATGGCTAAATACGCCCTTAGACCATTTTTAGGCAAACCAAATGAGAGAACTTGCCCTTTAAAAGCTTGGAAAGTGCGCCAGTTAGCCTGTGGTTTACCATCGAGCTTTGCTTGTAAATCACCCCCGCATAGCGCCATCTCACAATCAAAATCGATTCGTAACGCACATTGCCCAAGCGTGATTTCCAACGCCGCTTGGTTTACTGGGTTGCCCAATAGATGATTGGCCCAGCTATAAGAGTAATCATCAACCGGTCCACCTTGCGTTAATCCAAGATGAGCAACACCAAATCGACCGAAGTCTTGAATCAAACTCAACGGGCCGGGCTTAATCACTGTCAGTGTTGGTTTAGTTTTGATCTCAGTCATTTACGATGCCTCCACCCAACTCTACAAATTCTTGTTTTGAAATCGCGATGAAACGGACTGTGTCACCGACATTAAGTAGAGATAGCGGTCTTTGCATGATGTCGGCGTTCTTCAATTGGCTATGATCGAACAACGAAAGCGGGCAATTGCCAATAATATTCCAGCCGCCCGGTGAATCCGAAGGGTACACCGCTGTTTTAGTATCCGCGATGGCGATACTGCCTTTGGGCACATTTAAGCGGGGTGTGGAGTGACGGGGCAAGGCAAGCTCATTAACCACATCCGACATAAACGCAAAGCCAGGCGTAAACCCAACCGCACTGACGCTGTATGTCTGTGAGGTGTGATATTGAATAATATCGTCCAGAGTCACACCTTTGTCTTGATATCGGTCTAAATCAAGCGCCGTTTCTGGTGAATAATAGGCAGGAAGCTCAATCGTATCGCGAGTTTTACTAACACTAGAACAGGACGACAGAGCGTGACTCAACAAATTATTGAGCTGTTTAATGAGCTGCTGTTCCGATATTCGATAAGGTAGGTAATCAACCAATATTGTGTGGTAAGCCGGCGTCACATTCATCAACACCGATGCTAAATTTTGGCGAATGGCATCGGAAAAGTGAGCCATGTACTGCGCATATTCGGCGCTAGATTGATTATTTGAAGGCGATAGTGTCAAGGTCACCAAAACGCTGCATTCCGCGACTGGCGCTATATTGAATTCAATCTGATTCGTCGTCATTTCGTTTCCATACGTTTGTTATCTTGCCTTTTACTAGCTTACTTGGCGTGTCTCACTTCCGTGTCCAAGCCAATACAAAACAATTAGATCTTACGAGCAATTAGTTAGGTGCCCGGTTGGGCGAGTGATTAGACCATGCCTCATACCAATCACACGCTTCATACTAATTAAAAGCGTTGAGGTCTTGTCTGATTTTTCTAATTAATGCGATGGATTGAGGGTTATCGCCATGAACACAGATGGTATCGGCTTCAATAGGCAATCTTTCGCCCTCTAAAGTCGTAACCGAGCCATAGTTAATGATTTGCATAACTTGGTTATAGATATCGTCTTGATTGACGTAAACCGAGCCTTTTTGAGTACGTGGCGCTAATTGTCCGTTATTTAAATAAGCACGGTCGGCAAACGCTTCAAACAAGAGAGGCAAGTCATGGTCGTCAGCAATATCCAAATACTGTTGATTGTCTGATGAAGAGAGAATCATCAACGGGATGTTAAATTCAGCGACGGCTTGGGCTACCGCATTAAACACATCGATGTTTGACATCATATCGTTGTAAAGGGCGCCATGAGGTTTCACATAGCCAACAGAGGTCTGGTGATAGCGGCAGAGGGCTTGTAATGCACCGACTTGATAGCACACCAGTTCACTGATCTCGTCCATGGTGTGTGGAATAGAACGGCGACCAAATCCAACGAGATCTTGATAACCGGGATGAGCACCAATTTGGGTGTGATAGTGCTGTGCCAGTTTTATCGTCTTGGACATAACGTGCGGATCAGACGCATGGAAGCCACAAGCGATGTTTGCCATATCGACCCATTCCATGACCGACTCGTCATCGCCCATCTTCCAATTGCCGAAACTTTCTCCCATGTCGCAATTAAGCAAAATCTTCGTTGTCACGTGGTGCTAATCCTTTACGTTGAGGTAAGTAATGACGGTCTTATAAATACCATAAATAAACAGTGACCTAACTCAAACTTTCGACACCGTAAATTTACCAGTATGGCATTTCATATATAGTTGAACTATTGATTAAAGGATTAATATCTATCTGTATATTAGGTGAGCACATGATATCCCGCCAGGTTTGCTTAGGACTAGCATTAACGACACCTGTTTTTGTCTCTGCTCAAGAAAACTCTCTAGACCAGCTCATGTCGATGAGCCTTGAAGAGTTGTCTATGTTAGATGTCGAAATGGAAACGGCTTCGAAAGTAACACAAAAACTCACTGACATTCCTTCGTCGGTGTATGTGCTTTCTAATGAGCGAATTCAGCGTAGTGGGGCGAAAACCATTGCTGAAGTCCTAACGCTAGTACCCGGCCTCAAAGTGACCAAGTTTAACGAGACCTCGTGGTTTGTTTCGACGCGCGGCTTTCATGATGGGCTATATAACAAGATGCTCGTGATGATGGATGGACGAAGCTTGTTTAGCCCAGTCTATGGCGGTACGTATTGGAGCGACGTTGATTATGTGCTAGCCGACATCGAACGCATCGAAGTACTAAAAGGCCCCGGCGGAACAATTTGGGGAGGCAACGCGGTTAATGGTGTTGTCAATATAATTACTAAGTCTGCCAATGATACGCAGGGGACTTATCTCTCCGGTGTCGCGTCTAATACTGATAACTATGAATTTAGTGTTCGTCAGGGATTAAGCCTAAACGACAGTGTGAATGCTCGTGCCTTTTATAAGTACCGAGAAGAACCGACGTATCGCACAAACGAATCTGAAAAATGGAAAGCACAAACGGCAGGGATGGTATTTCAGCCAAGCAATGCAGAAGAAAATTGGTCATTACGTATTGGTGGTGAGAAGAGCTTTTATGAGTCGGAGTTGTATACGTTCCAATATGATAACTCAGGATCGTTTGTCGGATCACAAGCCAATGATTTCGATAACAAGAGTCAATCTGTTTACGTCCAATTCAACGACTCTCGCCATTTTGATGAAAGTTCGACACTCTCATATTCGTTATGGGGTGAATATAATGAGGATAATGCGCCAGACGCTCCGGGAAGCTATTCGACCCTTGATTTTGACTCTACTTATATCAACCAACTATCGGAAAACCATCAGCTAACACTCGGCGGTGGCCTGCGATATATGTATCTTGATTTCTCCTCAAGCCAAGTTTCGGACGTGGATTGGTACAACCCTGATTACTACGGTCGAGCTTACAACATCCAATCTGCCAACGATTATATTGCGAACGCTTTTATACAGTCTCAAATTCAAATGACGGAAGCGCTGTCTATTACTCTTGGTGCTAAGGTTGAACACTTTACACAGAATGATTCAACTGAGCTTTCACCTCAATTGCGTGGTTTATATAAGTTAACTCAACGTCACTCCGTATGGGCGGGGCTTAGCCGTGCGGTTGTTGCACCATCTTATATGGATTCCAATTCCACCTATTATTTTAATAGTTACAATGCTGACTCAAACAACAGCTACCTAGATGTATATAAATCAAGCTCGAGTCTTGAAACAGAGAACGTCGTAACGGCGGAAATGGGTTATCGCTACTCAAACAATTCAAATTTCGAACTCGATGCAACGATTTACCTGAGTGAACATGACAACCTTCGCTTCCACAGTTATGACCCAAATGATATCCCCGCGAATCATGTCTATGTCGGTGCGCTGTCTGATGATTATAAAGCAAAAACTTATGGCTTAGAATTAGGCGCGAGTTACCAGCTCACCGCAGATCTAGCCAGTTACCTGAGCTACGCCTATACGACGTTAGAAGGTAAGAATAAAGGTGACGACCCTAAATCTAGCCCTCAAACGAGTATTTATTACGATATTGATAATGAACATTTAGCCACGGCACAGTTGATGTGGAATATAACCGAAAGTTGGCAATTCGATGTGATAGGCCAGTACATTAATGTGAATTACCCAGACTATTGGGAAGCAGGCGATGGCACTCAATATGAATGGCAGTCTTACCCACATGAAATAACCTTTGATGCGCGTCTTGCATGGAAAAAATCGTCCGCAGCGCCTTTAATTGAAGTGGTTGTTGAAAACATAGGTAAGAGTGACGGCTATCAAGCTGAATTCACATCTCAGAAAAGCGTCAATCAAGAATCGGTGTATGTGAGGATCTCTCATGAATTCTAAATGGCTTAAGCACCGCTTTAAGCTCGGCTTCTCTAAACTAGGCTTAGCTGCTTTAACGATGCTTATCGTGCCTTTGAACACCTCAGCGGCAAGCTTCAAACCTTATGAAGTGAAAGCGGTGTACCTTTTTAGAATTGCGAATTTTATACGTTGGAATGATGAAAGCTCTATGAACGCTGTGAACTTTTGTGTGATTGGCGATGAAAAGGTAAGCCAAGTGCTGACGTCAATTACCGAGGGTAAATCTATTCGTTCACTCGATATCCAAGTTCAACAGTCGATTACTTCTAAGTGTGATATTACGTATTTGTCTGATCGTCAAAATGATCAATTTCGTAGTCAAGAGCACTCGCCACATACTGTGACAATCAGCGACATTCCTAACTTTACGGACCTAGGTGGAGTCATTGAACTCACGCACATCGATAATAAGCTCAAACCTAAGATCAACCTAGAGAACGCAAGGCGGGGTGACTACGTCATTGGCTCAAACCTGTTACGAATCGCTATAGTGGAGGGCCAATAATGTTGTCTTTCATTAATAACATATCGATTAAAAACAAACTGATATTACCTATTATCATCTTTATCGCAGTCACTTTTGTCACGATTCAATCAGTAAATTACACTGTCACTTTTGAAAGGGAAAAAGAGAGTCTTATCCAGCGTGTTAAAGTGCTGGCACAAGGTGTTGCTTATAACTTACAAGCTGCGATTTTATTTGAAGACAAGTCATCGGCTCAGGAAATATTGTCAGCTTTCGTCGCAGATAAAGATATTGTTAGAGTGAAGCTCTATGACATCAACGAACAGCTTTTTGCCAGCTATCAGGTGAGCAACACTCTGGTTCCAAGGCCAAACGCAGAAGAATTAGACGATATCGCCGATCATCAATTTGCCATCTCTGAGCATTTCATCTTCTTGCTCGTTCCAGTGACACTGGATGGCGCAGTGATTGCGAACTTGAGAGTAACAATATCGAAAGAGACGTTTAATTCGATCTTAACGAATATTTTCAAGGTTGCGGTCGTCTACCTGTTGTTTCTGGTGATGTTAGGCGGAGTAGTGGTCAAATTGGTGCAACGCTTGATTATCGAACCGATGTTTGACCTCAATGAGGCGATGCAAGCCTTTGTTGAGCGTCGTTCGAAGCAGCCTAAATTAGTCGTAACGAACCGCGATGAAATCGGCGATCTGGTTCGAGCTTTCAATACCATGTTAGAAAGGCTTCAACATCGCGATAACCAAATCAATTTTACGTTAGACAAGTTACAAGAAGAAAAATCATTCGCAAATGAGGTCATTGAAACCGTTCAGCACTCTTTGTTGGTGGTGGATGAAAAAGGGCTCATTCTTCATGCGAACGCAGCTACTCGGGATATTTTTAAATGCTCGGAAGCCTTTCTTGAGAATTTGTTGATCCAAGAGTTGATCGCGACCAAGCAAACGGGTTACTTACAAGATGTTATTGATGCCAATATTGAACTTAATGACGAATTGCTGGAAACCACCGATCTCTTTCAATCAAAACGCTGGCTTCGTGTGAGCAGTCGTTCTTTGACAAAAGATGGTCGTATTCTTTATGCAATCCAAGATGTCACCGACATAGAAACGGCCATGAGTCGCCAACGTATTGCTGCGGGTGTTTTCGAAAACAGTAAAGACGGCTTGATCGTGCTCAACTCATCCAATGTGATAACCATGGTTAACCCGGCGATCACACAACTTCTCGGTTATCACTCTGATCTGCTGGTGGGCAAAACACCATTTGAAGTATTTTCGTGGCAGCAATTTTCATCATTGATGCCGACAATTCGCAGTTCGTTAGACAACTATGGTCAATGGCAAGGCGAAGTGTGGGAGAAAAGCGCGTCCGGCACGTTAGTTCCAATGTTTGTCAAAGTGAATCGAATTGCCTCAGACAACGAGAAAGACGAGTTTGATATGGTATTAACGCTGTCTGATTTATCCAACGTTAAAGAGATGGAAAGACTCGAACACTTGGCTCATCACGATGCATTAACCGGGTTAGCGAATAGAGCGCAGCTGTATAAGATTATGGATGATGTTGTCACGTCGAGCCACTATTCAAATCAGCATTTTGCTGTTATTTACTTGGATTTGGATGGCTTCAAAGAAGTGAATGACAATTATGGTCACGATGCGGGTGACGAAATCCTTAAAGAAGTGTCAAACCGGTTATTATCTCAGGTAAGAGCGGGGGATTTGGTTGCACGTTTGTCGGGTGATGAATTTGTTCTTATTATTAAACAGACAAACAAAGTCTTATTAGCGAAGTTAGCCGAGCGATTGTTGGATCTGATCGGGCAAGAAGTGAATTATAAACAGCGTTCACTCCATGTTGGGGCGAGCTTAGGTATCCATTTAGTTGAGGGCTCAGAGCGTGATATTGACGTGATTCTAAAGGTTGCTGATGAGGCTATGTACCAAGCGAAACGCAAAGGAAAAGGTCAGTTTGTGTTCGCTCGTGAGGGTAAATAGGCACAGGTGTTTGTGAGCTCACCCTAAGTTGTTGTATCATAAGTGATAGGTTGAATATTTTTAATTAAAAGGTCTGCTAAACATGAATGTTTTAGTTACAGGTGGCATGGGTTACATCGGTAGCCATACAAGTATCCAGATGATCAACGCAGGAATGACACCTGTACTTTTTGATAGCTTGTATAACAGTAAACCAAGCGTTCTAGAGCGTATCGAAAAAGTATCTGGTGTTCGCCCTAATTTCATTGAAGGTGACGTTCGTGATAAAGCGCTTTTGACTGAAACCATGAAGCAACACAACATTGAAGCCGTTATTCATTTCGCTGGCCTAAAGGCGGTTGGTGAATCTGTGGCCAAGCCACTTGAATACTATGACAATAACGTGAACGGTACGTTAGTTCTTGTTGATGCAATGCGTGACGCTGGTGTGAAAACCTTAGTATTCAGCTCTTCAGCAACGGTCTACGGCGATCCTGCGAGTGTGCCTATCACAGAAGATTTTCCAACAAGCGCAACCAATCCTTACGGTCGTAGTAAGCTAATGGTTGAAGAGTGCTTAACCGATTTCCAAAAAGCCAATCCAGATTGGAGCATTACACTGCTGCGTTACTTTAACCCAGTAGGTTCACACCCAAGTGGTGAGCTAGGTGAAGACCCGCAAGGTATTCCAAATAACCTAATGCCATTTGTCTCTCAAGTAGCCGTGGGCCGCCGTGAATTCCTATCGGTATTTGGTAGCGATTATCCAACAAAAGATGGGACTGGTGTTCGTGATTACATCCACGTCATGGATCTGTCTGATGGTCATATCGCAGCGCTTGAGAAAGTAGGGCGTAAAGACGGTCTTCATATCTACAACCTTGGCACTGGTAACGGTTCGAGTGTATTAGATATGGTTAAAGCGTTCGAGAAAGCGAGCGGTAAACAAGTCCCTTATAAACTGGTCGATCGTCGCCCAGGTGATATCGCAGAATGTTGGGCAGACCCTGCTAAAGCTCAGAAAGAGCTCGGCTGGAATGCGACGCGTACATTGACTGAAATGACGGAAGATACATGGCGCTGGCAGTCAACGAATCCTAATGGTTTCCCTGGCTGATCTAGTAGTTTCATGAATGATTAATATACAAAAAGATACTTTAGGGCATCTTTTTTGATCTAAATCGAATAAAAAGTGAATTAGTGGTTAAAAAGTATCATTCTGTATCGGTTGTTGTTATCATGCTCGCGAATTATATGTTTAATGTTAATTTTCTTTGGAGTTAATCATGGAACTAGGCCTAATTATCACTTTCATCATTGCTGCTGCAGTTATGGTTAAGAAAGAGATGGCAGAGAAGTAATTTCACTTTATCCCTTTTTGATACAATTTTTAGTGAAATAATAAAAGCCAGCATTTAGCTGGCTTTTTAGTCTCTGCTGTATACGTTTCTGTGGTTCAGCTTACTAACGAATTAGAATTCGTATTTAGCTGAAATGCCGTAGTTTCTTTCCGCTTGAGAGTTCTCTTTGTAAAGCTCATCATCGCCACGAATGTCGTTCCAACGGTAGTACTCTTCGTTAGTTAAGTTGAATACGCCACCACGGATAGTAAGATCCTTCATTGGCTTGTAGTAAGCTGTCAGGTCAACAACCGCAGCGCTTGGAAGCTCAGCTTGACCAGCGTTGCCGCCGCTTTCGTCATCGAAGTTGATGTCTGAACCAGACTTGTTAGCTGTGTAGTTTAACTTAAGGCTAGTACCCCAGTTTTGGTTTGGAGCATCATAGTTAAGACCTAGTACAGCATTCCAAGGGTTAACACTATTCAGTGCATTACCGTTTCCGTCTTCACCTTCTGTATATGAAGCAACGAAGTGAGTTGAAATCCCCTTAGGTGCACCTACCAAAACATCCCATAGTAACGTGTTAGAGAATTCAACTCCCTTAATTGTTGCCGAATCTAAGTTAACGTTAGAGTAGTGTGTAGTTCCGCCAACTTTTTTCGTTACCACTGTTTCGATGAAATCATCGTAATCACTGTAGTAAGCCGCAATTTCAGACGATGAAGCCTGTGTATTATGACGGTAACCTAACTCATAAGAGATACTGGTTTCTGACTTAAGATCCGGGTTTGGATCGTTTACGTAACCATGTCCTGGGTTGTCATACGTGTAGTACAGTTCATCGAAAGAAGGGGCTCTAAAGCCTTGGCTAATTTGGCCAAAAATGGTGCCTGTATCAGTAAGTTTGTATGTTGAGCCTAAACGTCCAGTTACCGCAGAATCAGAGAAGTCCGTAAGTGACTCACCTGTATTTTTACCAGGGTCTGTAGAGAAGTGATCGAAACGAACGCCTGGAGTAACAACAAGTTTGTCGTTCATTAGGCTAATTTCGTCTTGTACAAACAGACCAAACTTCTGCTCTTTAGCATCAGGAGTGTATACATAAAGCTTATCATCCGTCGCAGTATCAGAGTTGTACTCCATATTGGTATTGCTGATGTCACTGTGTGTATAGGTTGCCCCGTAAACTAAGTAATGGTTGTTAATCTCTTTATCTAACTGTGTTTCAATCTCAAGCTTATCTTCGGTGTATTCATAGTCTTTTGTTTGTAAGTTATCGTTGTTAGCTGGCACCCAAGGTGGCATACCTGGACCCGCAGGCTTAAAGCGCTTCGTCACACCATTTTCTTCTTTAGATATGTATGACACTTTACTGGTCACTGTGTCAGCGATAGCGCCATCAGCGAACCAAATGTGTTTAATCGCAAATCGATTTTGCTCTGTATCATCTGCACCCGTGTAGCTATCGTAGCTTGAGTGATAAATGTCAGAGTCAGAAGTATCCTTGATTAGCTCAGCTAGAAACTCGATACGATGGCTTTCGTTCAATTGGTATTGCAATTTTACCAATAGGTTATCTGCAGATGTGTCTTGATCTTCTACTGCGTAATTCTCTAAGTTATTAGAGTCGCGGAAGTTTTGAAGCTCTTCACCGTCACGACGAGTGTAGGCAACCAATGTCTCTAAGTCACCAAATCGATTAGCTAATGCAACGTGCTCACTGAAAGAGTTATCTTCTGAAGAGTAAGACAGTTTCGCTTGGCCACCGAAGTCTTCGCCACCTTTCAAGAAATCAGAAGGGTCTTTAGTTTCAAAAGCAACAACACCGCCAATAGCATCACTTCCGTGTAAACTTGAAGCAGCACCTTTGATAATTTCGACACTTTTAAGCATGTCGGGATCGATTGAAATACCGCTAGAATTGATAAATGCGTATGGACCACCATCAAATGAACCTGGCTGAGAAGAGCCATCGACCAAAATCTTAACGCGTTTACCTTCCATGCCACGAATGTTGATGGTTTGTGCACCTTGGCGAGGGCTTGAGTTCATCGTTACACCCGGGGTGTATTCGAAGATTTGATTCACGTCTTTCGCCATATTCTCTTCAATTTGCTTATCCGAGATGACAGTAACAGAAGCTGCTGTATTGATAAGTGTTTGATTAGTACGAGTCGAAGATACAACAACCTCATCAAATAGGGCATAATCGTCAGCAAAGGCTGATGTTGATGAAAGCGCTAAAACGATTGAAGCAGAGAGTAGGGATTGCTTATACATCTGATAGTTACCTTAGTTCCATAGTATTATCTTGATTTGCGAGAGATAATATTGGATCTAAATGATAATTACTATTATTTGCATTTAAGTAATTTTCAATCTTATCAACTAATTCATAATTAATACTCTTAAATATCTGTATTAAAAAGACTTTTACAGTTCCATTCACATCCTGAATACTTCTGTTTTTGTGATTCAAGTCTCATTTATAAAGTAGGAAAGCTATGCATAGTCCAATAACACTTGAAGCGTTACACATCCTAGACGCCATCGACCGACGTGGAAGTTTCGCCGCCGCGGCCAATGAAATGGACAGAGCGCCTTCATCACTCAGCTATCAAATACAGAAGCTTGAACAAGATCTAGACATCATGATTTTTGACCGCTCAGGCCACCGTGCAAATTTCACGGAAGCGGGTCAGTTGATACTTGAGCAAGGTAGAATCATTCTTGGAGCTACAGAACGTCTTGTTAACGAGGCAAGCATTCTAGCCAATGGTTGGGAGCTCGATTTGACCATCGCCTTTGATGGCATTATCCCGATTGCTAACTTTTTCCCACTGGTAGATGAACTAGGAAAAATCAGTAAAACACGCGTTCGTTTGCAAGAGGAAATCTTAGCGGGTTGTTGGGAATCTCTCACAGATGGTCGTGCTGACTTATTGGTATGCCCTAAGCTCGATACAATTCCAAACGATATGAAAAGTGACGTAATTGGTAAAATGGAGATGGTGTGGGTCGCGGCATCAAGCCACTATGTTCACAAGCGTTCTGGTGAATTCGATCAGAAGGCGAGAGAAAGTTACAGGGTTATTGCCATTGCAGACACCGCACGCGATCAGCCAGCACTAAGCATCAATATTCTAGAGAAACAGCCACGTTTAACCGTGACAAGCTTTCCTGCGAAAGTAGAGGCTTTGACATCAGGACTAGGGATTGGCACCTTACCGAATAGTGTCGCTAAACCTTTGATTGAATCTGGCGTACTACAGCAGATCTCCGGTACAGAACCACAACCGATCGATATTGTTATGGCTTGGCGACGCAACAAAATGGGCGACGCCAAGTCTTGGTGTATCCAACATCTTAAAAAGACATGGGCGTTAAAGTAACGGTAACACCATATCTGCAGTACCATCTTCAAAACTGATATCTAGCTTAAAACCGAGCTTTTGAGCTAGTGTCAGCATCCCTCTATTGGTTGGCATCGTCATACCCGACATCTGCTTGGTCTGCTTCGCACAGCAGTAATCGATAACCTTGGTCATAAGAATGCGACCTAGACCAACACCTTTAAGGTCAGAACGAATCAATATTGCGAATTCGGCGTCTGTGTTCTCAGGGTTAATTAGTGCTCTTGAAACACCGATGATCGCAGGCACACCTTGTTCCTTACGAACGACCACAAAGGCGATTTCTCTATCGAAATCAATCTGAGTGAAATTCGCCAACGCCTCATGATTGAATTCACCGACATCACTAAAGAAACGCTTATAGAGATCTTCCTTAGACACACGGTTAATGAAGTCAGCATGAAGCGGTTCATCTTCGGGAAGAATAGGGCGCAGCAACACTTCTGTCCCATCTTTTAACTGGATGCGCTCTTCAAGCTCTACAGGGTAAGGGCGAATCGCCAGTCTTTCTTGTGGATCACCTTCGTAGGCTTTCAATATAATATCGGCATCCAATATCGTAAATTTGTCTCCATTAGCTAGTACTGGGTGTATATCCAAATCGTGTATCTCTGGGCAATCCACCACCATTTGAGAAATACGGACCAACAGCTCAGACAAACCTTCTATATCAATGGGGTTAGGCAGTTTTTGTAGGCGAATTTTGCCACTTTTTATCGCTCGAATAATCAAGTAACGCGCCAGTGTCATGTTAAGCGGTGGGAAAGCAGCCGCAGCATCAATCGATTCGTCCCACTCAGAGCCACCTTGGCCAAGTAAAATGATAGGGCCAAAGGTTTCGTCCGTTGTAACCTTAATACGCAGTTCTTGGCCGCCCGCGAGCTTGGCCATTCCTTGAATTAACAAGCCATGGATGTGCGCTGTAGGGAAGGATAATTGAGAACGATCGAGAATTGCCTGAGCCGCATTGGCAACTTCACTGCTGTTTCGCAAATTGAGCATCACACCTTGAACGTCTGACTTGTGTGCAATGTCTGGCGAACGAAGTTTTACGGCAACCGGATAACCAATTGTTTCTGCAATGTGTACCGCTTCACTTGGGTCAGAAGCAATCCATGTCGGTAGCACATCGAGGTTAAAACTCTTGAAAAACTGGCTATTTTGGTGAGTATCAAGGCTAACTGTATCTTTATCCAGTAGTTGTCGTTCTATCCAACTTTTCGCATCTGCTAGATCTTCAATATGTACTTTTTCTGCCGTAGTCGGCGTTTCCATTAACTGACGCTGGTTACGTCTGTACTCGACTAAGTGCATGAATGCGACCACTGAGCTTTCAGGGGTTCGATAGGTAGGGAAACCAGCTTCGGTAAACAGCTTTCGTGCAGGCCTTGCTGTTAGCTCACCAGACCAATTCGTGAGGATGTTAAAGCGCTTGTGGCGAGGGTGCTTTTTAATCGCTTCAATAATTCGTTCAGCCGTTTTAGCGGAATGTGCAATTGCTGAAGGGCTATGCATGATAAGAATCGCATCCGCTTCATCGCCATCGAGTAAGATGTTTATGGTATCGATATAACGCTGATCACCAGCATCACCAACAATATCGATAGGATTGCTATGAGACCAACTCGATGGCAACACCTTGTTCAATTGGTCGAGTGTCTCTTCAGATAACTCTGCGAGTTTACCACCACGCTCAAATAGGGTGTCCACTGCCATAATTGCAGGGCCGCCCCCATTGGTAACAATAGCCAAACGCTCACCACGCAAGGGCACTGAATGAGTCAGTGTTTCTACCGCAGCAAACAGTTCATGTAAGTTCTTAACTCGTAGCATGCCACTACGTCGGATCGCAGAGTCATAGATAATGTCTAAAGTGTCAGCACCGCCAGTATGGGCCATGGCCGCCGCTCTGCCTTTCGCCGTGCGACCGCCTTTTAACACCAGAATGCGTCGGTTTCGCGATGCCGCACGCGCCGCAGAAATAAAGCGCCGAGCATCAGTAATGCTATCAACGTAAAGTAGTATCGCTTCAGTATGAGAATCGGTACTCAGGTAATCCAATAATTCCGAGAATTCGATATCACTGCCATTGCCTATCGAGATAAACGCTGAAAAGCCGATCTCTTTGTCATTAGCCCAATCTAAAATCGTGGTACACACAGCAGCAGATTGAGAAACAAAAGCGATTTTACCAGGTAATGCTGTTACTGGAGAGAATGATGCGTTCAAATTTAACCAAGGGACAATCACCCCCAAACTATTGGAGCCAAGCACTCGGATGTTGTTCTTTTTGGCTATCGCCAGGCATCTTGCGTCATACGTCTCACCATTATCACTTTGTTGTTGCATGTCGGATGAAAGCACAATGACAGAAGCTATGCCTTTCTCAGCCAGCTCTTCAAAAATGGCGACATTACGAGTCGCATTGGTACACAATATCGCAAGGTCAGGAACGATCGGCAGCGACAAAATGTTTTTGTAAGAGAGTACACCTGCCACCGAGTCATATTTTGGCGTAACCGGCATCACCGCACCTTTGAAATCCCCGTGCAACAAATTGTTCATGACGATATATCCTGCACGCATTTCTCGTTGAGAAGCACCAACAACAGCGATTGAGCGGGGTTTAAGTAGGGGATCAAGATGATTCATAGACATATCCTAGCAATGCACGTAAGTTCATCGTAACTTACTTTTCACTAACGGGTTGATGGCAAATTCACCGAATTAAGATGAATAAGCAGACACTGCATAAAGTTTGTGAAATAGGTCACCCACTAATGGTGTATAATCTCAAAGTTAACTTGATTCTAAACCGACGTATCGGCATGATTTATAGTAATTATTATTAAGGATATAGAGCTTTCCATGAAAAAATTTGCAATTGTGACTTTGCCACTGCTCTTGGCTGCATGTGTATCTGACGACTACGTTACCAATGTCACTTCAGATAGTTATCAAGAAGAGTACAAGACGGCCAAAGTTGAAGCTCCAGTTGTATCTCAATCTGAGCAAACAGGCGTTGTTGAAGAAAACGTTGTCAGCGTGATCAGAACTGAACCTGTTGAACAGAAAGTCACTCAAACGACTAAAGCTAAGCCAGTTGCATTAGTGACAGGACCAACGAAGAAACAACAAGACATGAACCAGCGTTTTGGTTACACAGTTCAAGTTGTTGCTGTTGGCAGCCAAAGTAAAGTCGATTCTTTCGTGAAAATGCTACCTACGACTTCTCAGCCAGTTTGGGAAAACTACAAAATGGTTAACGGCACTAAGTGGTTCACCGTACTTTATGGTGACTATGCAACGCGCTTAGAAGCTAAAAAGGCAATCTCAACGCTGCCGAGCACTTTCCAAAACTTGAAGCCGTTTGTTAAGAGCATTGATGACATCAAGAACTCTGAATACCCAACGCTTAACAAGTTGAACTAAGTTTTAATTCATAAAGAAGGGGCAAATGCTCCTTCTTTTGTTTTAAGACTCGCTGTTTTGTTTAATAGTTAATCGCTCGCTCTTTCGAACGCAATTTTAACAATCAAAACACTGTACCTATCTCGACTTTTGTTTATCATTGAAGTCACTATTCCTAGTTTCAAGGACCGAATTTACCCATGAACACCACAAACATCCTTCTACTTTGCGGCGGTGGATCTTCAGAGCATGAAGTGTCTTTAGTTTCAGCTAATTACCTTTTTGAACAACTCAATAGCGTTGCAGATTTTAACGTTGTAAGAGTTGAAATTAAAAACGAAGGCTGGTGTCTTGATTCAGGTGAATTGGTTTATCTTGATATTAATGATCAAACCTTACGCGGTGACAATTTAGCATCTAAAGTCGATTTCATTGTGCCTTGCATCCACGGCTTCCCAGGTGAAACCGGTGATATTCAATCACTGTTTGAAATGGCTAAAATTCCGTATCTAGGCTGTGGTTCAGAAGCAAGTAACAACAGCTTCAATAAAATCACTTCAAAGCTTTGGTACGACGCGCTTGGCATTCCAAACACGCCTTATCTATTCTTATCAGAAAACGATGAACAAGCTCACTCACAAGCGACTCAAGCCTTTGAAAATTGGGGTAAAGTGTTCGTGAAAGCGGCCCGTCAAGGCTCTTCCGTAGGTTGTTACCAAGTTAACCAAGTAGAAGATTTAAGCGAAGCGATCAACAAGGCGTTCACTTTTTCGGACCAAGTATTGGTTGAGAAATCAGTGGTGCCTAGAGAGCTAGAAGTTGCTGCTTATGAAATCGATGGCGAGCTACATATCAGCAAACCGGGCGAGGTGATTGCACCGAACGGCGCATTTTACTCTTACGAAGAGAAGTACAGTGCAGACAGTCACTCGATCACTGAAGTTGAAGCAAGCAACCTCACTGATGAGCAGCGTGAACTGATTGCAGAAAGCGCTCGAAAAGTGTTTACACAGATGAAGCTCCGCCATTTATCTCGTATCGACTTCTTCTTAACGCAAGACAACGAAATCTATCTGAACGAAGTCAACACCTTCCCAGGTATGACGCCAATCTCCATGTTCCCTAAAATGGTTGAGCATGACGGCCACAAATTCAGCCAGTTCTTAGAGAACTGCGTGAGAACAAGCCTTTCTTAGGTTTCTAACTCGTTTTCGTTCACTTAGAGCTGAACCCAAAAGTGCCTTAAGCTTTCGCCAAGGCACTTTTTGTTTTTAAAGCTAGCCGTTTTTTTTACGAATCTATCATTTAGCCACAACTTATATCCAAGTAACAATATCCAAGTAATTACGAACCGTTTATTGCCAAGGTATTAGCGCCTTAAACTTCATCTTTTCACTCTCAGCCGTTCCCGTGAAACCCACATATTGGGCTGGCATGGCAGGGCTAAGCCAGCGACCAAAGTCCTGAATCTCTCTAACCTTAAGACCTTGTTTCGACAACTCTTGTGCGGCACCAACACGAATCGAATTTCCAGAGAAATGGTGGTTTTCTGGAAGTTGAAGTAAGTCGCTTGCTCTTCTCAATATTCGGTAAATGGACGAATCATCTAAAGGCTGTAAACCAATATTCTCATGCTTGTCTATCGCACGAAACACAGGCAAATCGTCTTGTGGTCCAGTAAACGAAAGCCAACGTTGAAGTGCAACACTGGCTATTTGTGATAACTGATAAGCTGAATCTTTGACTGTTACTTGGTAATGATCTTCAACGTACTCAACATCGGTAATCGACAACGCCTTAAGTTCTGAGCGCTTTAAAGCACACTCGAACATAACGTTGATATGACCCCCACTGTCAATTAAAACGTAGAAGTTTCTGCTCCCACATTTCAGAGCCTTTTGTTTATTTTGAGATAGTGTTAACGCATAGATGAAGCAAGTAATTTCGTCGGTTCTCATGCTGATATACGTGGATTACTCATCGCGAGATGAGCAGCGCCTACCTTACTTATTTCGTCGTGGCACCTGTCTTCAGTCTATGCTCGTGGTTCAATAAAGCGCGAGCTTTATTGCCATCCTAACGCCGTCGGTGTTTGTGCCACACCCGATGCTCTATCCAATGCGTTAACACTAATTCTTTTCTCATACAGGCAGCCTTGCAATCCGTGTTTTTGGTTCGACTGCGCTAACGACCACCTCTCTTGCGATAGCCCAGATATACGCGATCATTTCTCTTGCGATAGCGGCGACGACAACGTTTCGATGTTTGCCTTTTTGTAGTAATCGTTGATAGCGGCGACATAATCGTTGCTGAGCATGCCAAGCAATATCGACAATTTCTTTGGGCAGTCCTTCTTGTCGCAGTTGCAGTTCGACGGAGATATTAGCTTTGTGCTTATAAGTATGTGCGCCCTCAATAAGCAACCGTCGTGCTCGACTGTTTCCGCATTTGGTGAGGCTCCCTCGCTTCGTTTTACCGCCACTGGAGCTTTCAGTCGGTACGAGGCCAACATAAGCCATAAGTTTTCTGGGATGGTCGAAGCGACGTAGGTCGCCGAGCTCGGCAATGGTGCCGAGAGCAACAAGGAGTCGCACCCCCCGCATAGCTTGAATGGCTTTGACAACAGGGTAGTAACGCCAGTTTTTGACTTGGTGTAATAACTCGTTATCTAACCGTTGTAATCTTTGCATCCGCTCACTGATGGTGATGATCATTTCTTGCAATACAATCTGTTGGCTGTGATGGGGAAGAATGAGGTCGGTTAGCCACCGTAGATGCTTTTTAGACCAGTTATCATTCACCGTCGCTTGTACATTATTACGTAGAAGAAAGCCTTTGAGTTGGAATTTTGCATCTTTAAGATCTTTCATCGCGGTTTCTCGAGCCCTTGATAAATCTCTTATCGCCTCGTCTTCAGATTCAGGCACATAAATAGGCGTAAGCTCTTCAGCCTTAAAAAGCTTGGCAAGTTTTGCAGCATCCCTCTTATCTGTTTTGACTCTATCCCCTGATTTCTTTGGAATAAGGGAAGGAGCGATGACACAGCAGCAGTGGCCAAGGCTGGTGAGCAATCGGTATGTCCAGTATCCACATGGCCCAGCCTCGTAGACAAAATGGAGGGTGGCTTTTGGATATTTAGATTGCAGTTGTTGTGTGAGTTTAATGAGGGCGGACTTGTTAGACTTTATCCGTCCCAAATGTTCAGGTGTAGCCCCGCGTTGCTCTTGCAAGACGGCGACTTGGATAAATGACTTATGCGTATCTAAGCCAATGAAAATTATGCTATCGTTATTCATGCTAGCCTCCAAATTTAGTTGTTTGAACACACTAATTATGGCTCTGGCTTTACGCTAACCCACGAAATTGGAGGCTAGCACCTCGTGGGGGTCATTATGTCTATAAATAGCGATGTCTCTGATCTCTTTCAAGTTTGCTTTATCATGGGAGAGTAACGTATTTAAATCAGTGAGATGCACAGATGTCATAGCGTTGGTTTGTTTGGCGTCACCGGCCATTTGAGATTGTAAGTGGAGCAGGGTAAAGCGAACTTGCCTATGCTTGATCGGGTTAGCAAAGCTCAACACAGTATGTAACATACTAAGCGTTGCAGTGTAACGTTTCAAGGATGCGTATTTTCTATCGTTGGACTCCATCTCAAGAAATCGACGCACAGCGGTTATAGAAGCGGGAAGTGTGTTAATACGATGTTTGGTACAGAATGCATGATAGCGATTCCAATCACTATAGATACCCAACAGTGAATTGTGAGAGTATTGAAATCCTGTCAATTCATCTATAATTTCAATTGTCGCGTGCCTTTTTAATTTTTCAACAAATGAATTAATTATCACAGAGTCGGTTAAAATAGGAACTTTTTTTCTCAAATTACCGTACCTCAACAGGTTTTTTTACCATATTATGCTTGATATCATTATAAGTATACTTATGATTAATGTAGTGAAAACAAAAAGATGATTAATAGATATGGCTAATTCAATTTACCGAAGCGTCCATCTTCAATCGATAGATGCTAATAACACAGTTTGGCGTGCTAAATTAAAAAACAACGTTATTCAGGGCAACCTAGCTGCCGTAAAAAAGAGTATTGATTGGTGGATTGAAACCGCGTCTATTATTGATCCAAAAGAATTCACGTCATTAAATAAGTCGAGAGGAACTGGTGGCTCGACTGAAAACTTCAACGGCTACCAAATCAAGAATGACACCGGTGAGCCTAATGCGTGGTATTGCATGTTTAACGGTCGCTTAATCAAAGGCGGCAAGATTGCAATCCAGCGTCATATAGAAGCTTACTTACTCGCAAAACAAAAAGCAGAGCAACAAAAGAAGTAATTTATGAGCCTAGTATATTCAACAGAAACAGGTCGTATTAAACCTGAAGAAGAGAAAGTCCAACGTCCTAAAGGCGATGGTATCGTTCGAATCCAAAAAGAAACCAAAGGCCGTAAAGGCAAAGGCGTTTCTGTCGTAACTGGCTTAGACCTAGATGACGCACCGTTAAAACTAATGGCAGCAGAACTCAAAAAAGTGTGCGGCTGCGGCGGCTCAGTAAAAGATGGTAACATCGAAATTCAAGGTGACGCGCGCGACAAGATCAAAGCGCACCTTGAAAAGAAAGGCTACAAAGTTAAATTTGCTGGCGGCTAATCTCTAACTAATACCAGGGTTAAAATCGAAGATTATTATCACTGGATATTAGGTATTTTATGGTAAATAGGCAATATGGTTAAATACACAGTATAATTCAGAGAATATCGACACCAAATAAAGGCAGGGCATCACACAAAGAGTCCTGCCTTATAAACATCAAACCCGACTTATTTAACATAACGTACATAATACGCACTTAGGCTAGTTTGTTTTTGAGGGGCTTTCTGGGCTCATACAGAGATTCTGAACGTTGTTACTGACAAGGTTTTAGAGCATGTTCCATTGCTTTCTGATCTGTCTCATATGGCCCATAGATTTTTACGTTGTGGTTTTCATCTTTATCAACGCTTGTAACTGACATGAACCAGTCACCAACTAAGAATATCTCATCAGCAAGTTCATTCACTTCTTGGAAGTTTAAGCCAACAACATTCGACACCATACATTGAACTTGGTCTGTGTCATCTCGATAGCCAAGCATTTTTACATAGTTATGGTTGGACTCACTCATGAGCAGCATTTTTTTTAATAACTCCAAGCTGTCGAAGACTTTTTTGTACTGACGCTTGGCAACTACATCATTGGCATCATCAACGGCTTTATCTACATCGTTGTGTAACCAGTTAATGACTTCTTGGAGTTCATCAGATTTCATGACTTGATCTTCCATTATTTCATCGACCTCACGAGCTTAATGCCGAAGCGCTTTAATTCCAGTCCACCGAAGTTATTCACGGTAAAGCTTGAGCTATCAAGTTTGTAGTTTCCTGATTTATATGCAGATTGGTCGTCTTGTAATGATAGCTTCATTTCGACTGGGAACTTACCACCTAGATATGCATATCCGATTTGTTCTCTTATCGTTCTAGCTTGTTTACCATCTTTGCCTGGTAATGTTCTTGTGGTCTGCTTACATCTGTTTTGTACTCATGATTCAGCGCGCTGTGTGTAAACCTTGTGGGCATTGCTGTCGTTTCTTTTTCAGATTTTACACACGCCACCGTGTTTCTTGTTGGCTACACACGTTGAATTCTGTTTTGGGCTATCCACTAAACCAGTTAAGTTTTCTCACACGAGCTCGTCTGTAAGTTTTCATGCTGAGTTTTTTAAACCCAACTTACAGCTCGCTCTAAGTTTGTGCTTGTTGGTTAGATTATTGGATTACTCTGTGTTCTTCAGATCTACGCAATGTCACGAACAGACATGTTCACATGGGTTAAGTCACTTTACCGAAACTCACAAACATTCACTCTAGTGGTTACTTGCCCCTAGATCATCATTGGAATGGATTTAGATACACTTTGACCTCACGCCTGAATGTGCGACCAAACTTAACCTAACTAATCCTCAATAGTTTTGACTGATAATCTATAAAGCTATTTAGTCTTCGACTCTTAACACGACGTTGCCCTGCTCTAGCAGATCAGAAATCGCTTGTTGGTACGCTTCTTAGACAAGACTTTGTTCCAAACGCGCTCATAATTATGTAAGATTTGCTGCCGAAAGATAGTCGATACGCCGAAGCTCAATTCACCCTCAATACGGTGTCGTCGAATGGTGACCAATTTGGCCTCAGTCCATGAAGGCACTGGTTTGGTGGGACGTTGAGAATGAAGTGCTTTTTTCTTTTTCACCATGTCGAACCCTCGTCTGCGTAGACCATCAGCCTACCAGAGGTGGCAAAAACGCTTTACTGTTTACTCAGCAAAAATCGACGTAAATCTCGCTCAGCGCGCATGACAAACAAGATGTACACTTTGTCACCTTCTTGCTTGTAGAAAACCCGGCATGGATTCACTACGACTTCGCGATAATTGAGGTGATCGAGCTCAGGAGGCAGACGCCCAGACTCAGGAAAATCGACGAGGCGTTCAACTTTGTCGAAGACGTTTTGAACGAGTTGTTTGGCTGCGACCAAATTTTCAAGAGCAATGTATTCTGCGATATCGTTAAGGTCAGATAACGCGGGCTCACTCCAAATCACTTCAGCCATTTTGACATCTTGTCTTTGGCTTCGTCATGACTCAGCGCCTTGCCTTCAGAAATGGCACGCTCACCACGTGCGATCCCTTCGAGGATAGCCAAGCGGTTTTGCATAAACTGATAGTCATCGACGTCAACCAAATATGCAGAAGGTTTGCCATGCTCGGTGATCAACACGGGCTCTTTGGTGTCGTGTAGGTCGGCGAGGATTTTAGTCGCTTGACGCTTAAGGGAAGTAACGAGCTCGACTTTCATGAGAATAACTCCAACTGAAGATTAAAGTGATACTATTGTATCACTCTTAATCTTACAAGTTTAGCGCATAAAAACACCGCGTATTACATCATACTCAATCATTTTACTTATATTCTTCCAGAATGTTAGCTCAACCCTTTTAACGTGAGCGCTTTCATAATGCAGTAAAAGTTCATCCGCGTACTTGATGCTGTGTGTATCTGTGATCCTATGGTAAGCCACTCTCATAAACAGTCCAGCGAAAGCTACTAATATTAAATACCAAGCCAAATTAGGAAGACCAATCGTTAATTCAAAGAGTTCTGTCGTCGTGACTAGTGAGATGAGTGCCACACATAAAAAAGCGGCGGGTAAGGCTGACACCATATACAAGGTGAAGTTTTTTAGTGGTCTATAAAAGTACTCTCGCAATCGCTTTGTTTCATCAACATATTGCTCTTTGAAGCGAAACTTTCCTTCTTCACAAACCAAGTACTGACCACCATCTTTATACAATTCGACCGTACTAGTTGGCTTTTGACTTAACAGCAAAACACAAATTGCATCATAGTTGGCTTCATACTTAAAGAGTAACCGAAACTGTTGTTCGACGACCAACCTCGTTGCAGGGTTAACTTCCTTTTCAAAACTATGGAACAACAACTCTAAGTTCTTCACTTTGAACTGCTTGTGAGATGAAACCAGCTCATGAAAAAATCTCAAGAAAGGCAACAGACCAACTAAAACGGCTATTGCTGCTCCAGTTGAGAACCAATCATTGTACAATGAATCCATGTATTCTCCCTAAATGCAGGCTTAAGTAGTGAGCGACACCAACCTGATAAAAATTGCTCCGTAAAAACTGGTTAAAAAGTCTGTCTTAAGCGCTTACCTCAAGGGAACACGATTCAATTTATTGAAGAGTTCGCCTTCAGGTAATTTTAACATTCCACTAAATTTTTGCATTATGACATGAGCCTCAAAACCAAAATCCTCATAAGTATCATCAGCGATCAAAGCTAATGATGTCGCTGGCCGCCCATCTTTCCAACCATACCGATGAAAACGATTTTGTATATCATGAAATATTGGGACTACATTATAATGAAGCTCACTAATCCGCCTTAGTTCATTATCATCGAGCTTCAGTGTTTGGTCTTTTATTTGAGGTAATTTATAAACATACTCTTCAAAATTGATTAAAATATTAGCTGAATCTCTACTAGGACTCAGAAAGCGGGTTAACGCATAAATTTGCATATCGACAAACTGCATCATGATTTCGTCATCATCATTGTAGTTTTCGTTTGTGATGAAATTGAGATTATTCCCGACACAAAAACCATTGGCTATATGGGGATAATGTTCTGGATATTCTTTAAAAGCCTCTAAAACAGACTTCTCTTGTAGGTTAGTGACATTATCAAAATAGAAAGTACTAGGGTATATAACATAGTCCCACAAACGATTTTCATCGAGGTCACGCTGAACACAGCCAAAATTAACAAATTTATAAGCGACATTTACTGCAAGCTTCATGATTGACCTTTTTATATATTTTACCAAAAAATCATGTAACGCCTAGTTAAACAACGTAAACGCAATTCAACCGCTACGTCGTCCGTTTAATGACTTATTAGGACAATATTTCACTATCAATGTGATAGATTTCTTCCTAGTTTGCTTTATGGGGATAAATTATAACCATAAACTCTAATTATAACAGTGATTTAAATCATTGGATGTAAAACTAGATGCTTACAGCTCAGTCTCTTATAGACGACATGCAAAAAGAGCCACTTTTATAACAAAGAGGCTCTTTTGATTCGTGTGATTTATCGGCGTTTCTTGTAACGTTTTCGTGTGGTGTTCGCCAGCACCACGCGCCCGTTCTTGAGCGTGTGACCTTTCTTAAGTTGGCCGTTTGGTCGTCGACCCTTGCACTTGTGTCCTTTCATTAGGTATCTCCAGTTTTCGTATCCGTTGCTCTTGGTCTTGCTGCACTCGCTTTATCCAGTTGATGTCCGTTTTCAAAGCCGCAATCGTGCCAAGGCTTGAGACTCCGCCTGTCATGGATGCAATAATCAGTGTGTCGATAAAGTCCATCATTTCCCCTTCCATCGCGAGACATAAAACTCGAGGAGATAACGCACAATAACGCACATGCCTAGCGTGTCGACCAAAACAGCACCGACTATAAACCAATAAGAGTTAGGGATGTTCTGCAACGCGTTAAAGCCTTGCTCAACATAGGGCGCGTAAATGGGATTAAAAGACAAAATGAATGGTACGAACGCTCTCATAGACAACAAAGTGTTTCGATAAAACGAGTTCCAAAAAGTGACACTGCAACATAACTGCCCTCCGCTTTAATTGATGAACAGTAAACAGTGGCCTCGTGCCTCGTTATCACAGCAAGCCATAAAGCTCGCACACACAGCTCTGATTACACAAACCGAGCCACTTTAAATTTAACTGTATAAATACACAGTTAAATTATAACCCCCGTAAAAACCGTACTTATTGAGCAAATAACATTCAGAATCAAGAGTCTGCGTTCAATTTTTAAACTTGAATTTGGTCTAATGGTGCGCTTTCCTGTATAAACGTCAATTCTGGATCAGTTTTGGGTATAGCAATTTTATCAATGCTAATACTTTAATCTCCGATTGCGCCAACTCTAAGGCATTGCGCATTACATTCGAATCACGTGTACGGGTTAGTATCATGAGCGACAAAGCATTCCGAAAACTCAACATATTCCTTTCGATTTTTTGCCTAGCAATCACGCTAGTGTCGTTGATCTCTTTTAATACGCTCATGAATAAGAGCCTCGTTATTACACCAGACAAATACCCTACACGCGTTAACACAGACAGAGACCACGATGGTGGCACCGTTGGCTTGTTACAAAGGTCATAAGATGGAATTGAGTTACAGTGTGACTTTGAACGAACCTATAGCTTGCCATTCTGTGAAATTGAGTTCGTTATATCGACACAAGGTAAAGGGCTCGATCTCTCTACGTTCGATTCGGTCACCATTAATATGGATTACCAAGGCCAAGAAGACCCAAGGTTTCGCTTCTACATTCGTAATTACGACAAGAATTACAGCGTGAAAGGCGATGCTATGTCGAACAAGTTCAATCGCTTAGACTTCTCATTACCAGATAAAAACCACATCGACTTAGACTACTTCAATGTTCCTTTCTGGCGGATTGATCATTATAACCGCCCTGTTTCTGATAGCGCTGTAGACATTACGAACGCGGTATCTGTTGAACTCGGGCTTGGTGCCAGCACGCTTGCTGGGCATCATTCACTTAACATCTCGAGTATTGTGTTCCACGGTAAAATCATCAGCAAGGCTTTGCTAGGTGAGCTATTGGTTGGACTATGGGTGGTATACGCGATCTACTATGTCGCTTGTGCTTTACATATTGCACAACGAAACAAAACGCGTTCAGCACAGCAACAACGCCATTTAACCCAAGAAATTGAAGAGCTAAAGGTAAAGGCCACAACCGATCCGTTGACCGGATGTAGAAACCGAACCGAAGCTTTAGATACCTTCTATGATTTCGAATGGTTGGCGCAACAAGGAAAAACGATTCACATCGCGTTGTTTGATTTAGACCATTTTAAGCAGATCAACGATCAACATGGCCACGAAGTGGGTGACAAAGTACTTATTCAGTTTGTCGCAACGGCGAACAAGAGCCTTGGTGAGCAGTACGTGCTTTATCGCTGGGGTGGTGAGGAGTTTCTACTCGTTTGTCTCGAACAAACTGCGCTACAGTGTAATGAATCAATCGATAATTTTTACCTAGCAATGGAGCAAAGCCCTTGGCCTAAAGCGCTTAAAGTCACGGCTTCGACCGGAGTAACGCAGCTTAAGGAGCATGAATCGATACGTGCTGCCATCAAGCGTACAGACAAAGCGCTCTACCAAGCTAAAGACAACGGACGAAACCAAGTCGCTACGTTTTATTAAGGCTCGCTAGACTGGACTGCAGCTCCACATTCAACTCTCGGCCACTACTCAATCAACACGCAGTTAATACCTTGTCGATATCGACTCTCCACTTAAGCGGCCGTTAGATTCTTAAGCGCTAACTAGACAAGCCCATCATAAGCTTTGTTGGCTCATCAGAATTCTAATCGATTCGTATACCTATAAGCGCGCTCTCGCCATCTGCTATAACACCATCTGTAATAACGCCATCAATAGCATTCTCAGGTTGATACGTATCGTTCCTGAATCGCTCTATAAACAGCTCTTCCTTACGCCTCTAAGCTTCCTTAGCACTTGTTCTGCAGTCACGTATTGGCGAGTAAAGCTTGCTCTAACCAGTGCTCGGTCACTCGCGGTATCGGTTTTGAACATTACCGTCGCTACTTATCTCGCACTGTTTTTAGATGAAATCCTCATTTGTCTGCTTGTGAACATTCATACACTCGTATCCGCTAAAAACAGAAGTCACAACGTCACTAGCCTTAAAAAACGCCATATATTGAACCACTTAGGCATGGTGACATAAATACTGACACCTAAAATGGCAATTGTTTTACTTTCAGATCTTACTGTAATTTAATTACAAATAGAAACCGAGAAAAGCTTACAAAGTGGATTACTCCGCTGTAACTTACTGAATAAGCTAGATTTAAGAGTTTTGATTAGGTCGGAATTTAGGGTAACTAAAGAGTGGGTATGTACGAGATAATCTACTAGAGGGGTAATATATTTAGTTATAGTGCATTAAGGTGTTAAAAAAGAAGGGCTGATGCCCTACTCTTCTTTATTACTCATTTCTTCACGAATTTGCTCAGCAACGATTTTGATAGCTTGTGCTGTGCTGATGCCCTGAGTCATCATTTCTTGAATTCGTTCAACAGCTTTCTGTTGTTCTTCGTGAGAAAGGGTTGGTAAGTCGTTTAGCATGTTCTACTCCTTTATTTAGGAGCAGAACTATATAAGGACTGTTAGTAACTAGCAAGGAAATTGATTGAAGCACCCATTGCATTTTCGTTTGTGTAGTTCGCACTTAGATCTAACTGGAACAAGTTGAGTGGCGAGATACCAATACCGGCTGTGACTGTTCCTTCTAAATCAGAGTAAGCCAGGTTCTTGTAGTACCCTCCCCTTAACTTAAGCTGACGTAGAAGATCGACTTCGGTACCAACACGAATCATCTGTTCGTTGTCCTCGAACGAAGTAAACTTCTCTGTCTCGTTTAGGTCGTAATCAACACTCAACGTAAAGTAATCAGAAACGATACCTGCACCCACTGTGTATACCGGCTCTAGTTGGTAAGTGTATTTACCACCAACTTGGTGTGTCGCACTACTTGTGCTGCTGGTAAGTGTTCTTGTTGTGTCTTTTGTTTCGATATCTCTAGAGATCAAGTTAGTTGCTGCAACACCTACTCGGAACGGGCCGAAGAACCAAAGTGCACCGGCATCCATGTTGAATGCAGTGTCGCCATCGCTGTTTTCTCTAACGTCGGACAAATCGTAATCATTAACCGACGCAACATAGTTATACGTATAAATGCGTTGGATCTTAGGTGTGATACCAAATGAGATGTGTTGACCCATAAAGGTTTGGTATTTTGCTAAAGAAAGGCCAACTTCTGCTACGCCTATTGAAACCGCTTCAACAGTAGACAATTCTACTTTGTCTTCATCTGAACCTGTCGTGTAAACGTTAGGAGTCGCAAATGATTCTGTATAAGCTTTAGCGAAAAGGTTTGCCGCGACAAACTGATTAGGAAGAGCAAACGCGACAACACCACCCAATTCTACATTAGCTTGGTTTCCATCAAGTTTGTTAAGCGCTGCATCTAAGTCTGCGGTGTTTGACGCATCAACGACACTATCGATATTCGATTTCATGTCGTTAGGGTCATTATAGGTACCGCCGAAACTTGGCGTGATCATTCCCATGTCATCATTACGACGATAAATCGCAACAAGTGCTGGGTTATAGAATGGAGCTGTTAGGAAGTTTGCTGAAACAACACCAACGCCACCCATCGCATCACCACGCGCTTCAATGGCGTAGTTTGCTGCTGAAAGAGGAAGACTGGCGAATGCAATTGACGCTGCGAGTAGTTTTGTAGTTTTTTTCATGCCGTTTATCTTTGTTAGATCCCTTACATAGTTAACGGCACAATTTTAAATTACTTTAACTCTTCTTCGCTAGAAATATCATAAGTTTTACTGATAGTTTGTGCTTGTTCTATCGCTATGTCACCTTGCCAGCGTGAATGTACCATTGAAACCGCCAAAACATAGCGATCATTGGGAAGTTCTTCGCCAGTGAGGTTCATTGGATAATCAGATTCGTAGCTCTTGCCCCACACCTGTTCATAGTGTTCATCAACGTAATCGTACAAACCGATTTCGAGCTTAGGAAGTGGACAATAAGGATTGAGTAGTTCTTTTTTATCGATTCGCCACGTGTCTTTTGATGCCCAGCGAACTTGTTGACGCATGGCAACTTCACCCAAAACAATCCAAGTGCTCCAAGACTTTCCGCCATCATCTTTTACGCTTAAACGATATAAACCGGATTCAAGTTGAGAGGCTAAATTGTAACGCTTGCGGTATAGACTCACCGATGCATTGTTAACCACTTCACTGTCTTTGGTTAACTCACTGTCCGAAGAAACGATCTTATCGACCCACTTCTCGAAGGTAATGTCTTGAATGTTGTTTTCGGATTCGACATTAATCGATACACGAAAGGTATCTCGGCCAGGGCTTTGAATGATGTGTCTTTTGACGACTATGGAACTGATCCAATCTGGGAGTGTTTTTCTGGTGAGCGTTTTACCACAATCTTTGTTCAATGCTTGATCGAACAGTTCATTGAGGTGATCTTCTCGTGATTGAGAAGAGTTGATTTGCCAAACTTCCACTAATGAATCAAACATCTGAGGTAAATCATTATCTAGCAGATGTTTATGAACTTGAGTCAGAGCATCGCTGCTCTTAAACCAATCCGTTGCTTGCGCGGTATCCGCTACGCAAGAAAACATTAATAGTGGAAGTAAGGCTATTCTCATTACGCTTTCATCTTGTAACCAACGCCACGCAGCGTTTCAATTTCTAGACCCGGCAGTTTCTGTCTTAGTTGCAGAACGTGCGTGTCTACCGTACGTGTTGTTGGGAAATGGTTGTAACCCCATACATGGTCAAGCAGTTCATCACGTGTAAACACACGTCCAAGGTTACTTGCCAAGAACAGTAGAAGGTCAAATTCAGTGCGCGTTAACGTTACTTCTTGTTCATTGAAAAACACTTCACGTGTCGCTTTATCGATAACAAGATTCTGAGCGATCACTTTTGATGCATCTTGTTCTTCAGAGTCTGGCAGTCGAAGTTGAGCTCGAATTCGAGCAAACAGCTCAGCCTCTGCGAATGGCTTTGTTAAGTAGTCGTTTGCACCTGAATCTAGGCCCGCTACTTTGTCTTTTACTGTCACGAGAGCCGTTAGCAAAATAACAGGGATATCTTTCTTTTTCTTCCAACCTGGAAGTGAATCTACTGAGTCACCATCAGGAAGTTGACGGTCTAGAATCACTAGATCCGCTTGTTCCCAATAGCCTTCAACTTCAGAGATCAGTTCTGCATGCAAACATTCATATCCAGCTTGCTCAAGGCTAACTAATAAACCGTCAGCTAAATTTTTGTCATCTTCAACGAGAAGCAATGTCTGTTTCACAAGGTATCTCCAAAATAAATGTTGTTGGGGGGCCAATAAGCGTCATGTGACCGCCCATTTTTCCGACCATAGATTCCACTATCGTCAGACCTAAACCGAGTCCACTCTTGCTTACGAATGGCTTTCTTAGTTGCCCCCAATCTTTGCGAGACAAGTCTCCATTATCTATAACTTTGAATGTCAGCTTCTTGTCAGAAGTATTCAGTTCTAGAATTACTGGAGCCACACCGTATTTCACGGCATTTCTGATTAGGTTATCGATGCACGTTCCTAACCAATATACGTTCACTTTTGCAGCTATATCTTTGTTTACACGCAGTTCAATCCCCGGCGCAAAGTCTTCTTCAACTTTGTATTGGAGCCACTCTTCAACACTTGGCACCCACTCTGTTGCGAGCGGTTGGTTATCTGATTGCAGGTAATCTTTACTTGCTTCCGCCAACTGTCTTAAACGGCGTGTATCTTCACACAGTCTACGGAACTCATCATATACCGATTCTGGTAAGTGTTCGAACTCACGCCTGAACCCTTCCACCGTCAATGACAAACTCGCAATCGGCGTTCTTAATTCGTGCGTTAGGATTTGAAGAACCAGCATGCGACTCTTCATCTCTTGTTTCTTGCTGTTCCAGCGGTAAATCGCCCAACCTAAGACAAGCATGATGTTGGCAATAACCAAGATAAACATGGCGACTTGCAGAAGCTCTGAATGATCTTCTATTTCCCAACACACATTACCACGCTGGACAAAACAGCTTTTACCTTCTGAAGACAAGCTAAACGATAACCCAGCAAGCGTGGCATTTTCGTTCCAGACTGATTTTTTATACAGGTAATATCTGTCGCCGCGTTTTACCCACATCTCATCAAGCTCAACAAACATACTCGCACCCGCTAACAGCGCGGTGATTGCTTCGCTATCCATTTGTTGCAAGCGAGACAGTAGTTCATCGTGTTCGGTGTTTGGTCGCTCTTGAATATGCATAAAGCGCTTCAGAGAGTCGAATTTTTCTGGGTACTTCTCAACGTATCGTGCCGCATAAGAACCGCCGCCAGGGTGAATCAAACCACTACGGCTAAACCAACGGTCAGAAAGCTTGGTGCCTTTACACATTGCACGAGTAAAAACTAAAGGCTCAGTAATCAAAGGGCTTAACGGCAGTTTACCGCTACAGGTTTTTGATAACTGGTATAAGCGCTGAATGTCTTTTAACGGGTACTCTGCTGTTTGTGGCAGCATAGAAGACGGCATGATCAAACGTGTTGGGTAATCAGCCTGTAGCACTCGAATATCGTAAGATTCGATTGCCGTTTCATGATCAAAGAGTTTGGTGAAATTATCGATACGCTCAGGTAAAGAGTCAGCAAATGCGTTTGCAGACACAGACAACGTAGCGATAAGAAGAGTAAATGTTCTTTTGATGATCACAAACCAACGCAAATTCATATAGATCAACCAAATATATACCATTCGCTATCAAAGATAAATTTTTAACCGCATGAAAAACAGTGAGAATGGCGAGCTACAGAGATAAAGGCCAATATATTACGGCCACATTGTACATACGTACTAGTAGGCTGATTGGCAAGCCCAACCTCAATTGCGACAAGTTTTGCATCAGGCTTCGTCAACTTCGTATCAACTGAGATCACACATAGAGTCGCTTTCGTAAGATAAAAAAGGAGCTCAAATGAGCTCCTTATCGAGTTGTTACAGATTGTTTAGAGGTGCTCTCTATAGATGTTCTAAGATACTTAGACAACTCTTTTTAGCATCGCCAAACAGCATCTGCGTGTTCTCTTTGAAGAACAGTGGGTTTTGCACACCGGCGTAACCTGTGTTCATCGAACGCTTGAATACGATAACATTCTGAGCGTTCCAAACTTCAAGTACTGGCATACCAGCAATTGGGCTGTTTGGATCTTCAAGTGCTGCGGGGTTTACGGTGTCATTCGCACCAATTACCAATACAGTATCTGTCTCATCGAAGTCATCGTTGATTTCGTCCATTTCCAGAACGATATCGTAAGGCACTTTTGCTTCAGCAAGCAGTACATTCATGTGACCCGGTAACCTACCTGCAACTGGGTGGATACCAAATCGAACATTAATGCCCTGCGCTCGTAGCTTCTCAGTGATTTCATGCACTGGGTATTGAGCTTGAGCTACTGCCATGCCGTATCCAGGAGTGATGATTACTGACTTAGAGTTTTTCAGCATATCAGCCACATCTTCAGCTGATGTTTCGCGGTGTTCACCCTGCTCTTCATCGCCATCAGACACAACCACTTCTTGGCCGAATCCACCAGCAATAACGCTGATGAAAGAGCGGTTCATCGCCTTACACATAATGTAAGACAGAATCGCACCCGACGAACCAACCAATGCACCTGTTACGATAAGCAGATCGTTTGCAAGCATGAAACCTGCCGCGGCTGCTGCCCAACCAGAGTACGAGTTCAGCATAGAGACAACTACTGGCATATCTGCGCCGCCAATCGATGCCACTAAGTGGTAACCGAATGCGAATGCGATAAGCGTCATCACCATTAGCGCGAACATGCTGCCGTCCGCTTTAACGAACATGATCATCAGTAGTGTAGAAACTACAATAGCCGCTAGATTCCACTTGTGCTTATGAGGGATGTTCAATGCAGACGAAGAGATCACGCCGCGAAGCTTACCAAACGCAACAATAGAACCCGTGAACGTCACCGCACCGATAAACACGCCAAGGAACACTTCCACTAGGTGGATCACGTGCTCTGCATGAATATCTGCAGGGTTGATAGAAACAGTAGCAGGTGGATCGATGTAGCTGTTATAACCTACAAGTACCGCCGCCATACCTACGAAGCTGTGCAGAATCGCCACCAACTCTGGCATTTCAGTCATTTCTACTTTTCTTGCGTAGTGGATACCAATACCACCACCGATCACCATAGCAATGATGATCCATACAATACCTGCAGAGTGAGGACCAAAGATCGTCGCGATCAACGCAATTGCCATACCAGTAATACCGTAATAGTTACCTGCACGCGCAGATTCCTGTTTCGATAACCCAGCCAAGCTCATAATAAAGAATACAGCAGCAACAATATAAGCTGCTTGTACTAATCCTTCAGACATCTGTTACTCCTTAGTCTTTACGGAACATTTCAAGCATACGTTTGGTCACGGTAAAACCACCAAAGATATTGATACTTGCAATTAATACGGCAATAAATGATAAGAACGTGACGACGCCACTTCCTTGTCCGATTTGTAACAGTGCACCTACTACAATGATGCCTGAAATCGCGTTAGTCACGGACATCAAAGGCGTATGCAGAGAATGACTTACATTCCAAACTACGTAATAACCCACCACACAAGCGAGAACAAAAACGGTAAAGTGAGATAAGAACGCAGCAGGAGCAACCGAAGCTACCCAAGCGAATGCACCAACAGCTACCGCCATACCCGCCGCTTTCTTAATTGGAGAAACAGGTTCTTCAACTTTAGGCTCTGGTTTGGCCGCTTTTGGCTTAGCTTGTTGTGGCTGAGCTGAAACTTGAATTGGTGGAGCTGGCCAAGTGACCTCGCCCTCTTTAACGACAGTAACACCACGCAGAACAACATCTTCAAAGTCGATATTGATGTTGCCATCTTTCTCTTTGCAAAGCAGTTTCAGCAGGTTAACTAGGTTCGTTGCATACAGTTGAGATGATTGAGTCGGCAGTCGCCCAACCATATCAGTGTAACCAACCACCTTAACGCCGTTAGCCGTTGTAATGACTTGATCCGCAACCGTGTATTCACAGTTACCGCCATTGGCTGCCGCAAGGTCTACAATCACACTACCTGCACTCATGCTGTCTACCATCTCTTTGGTAATCAGCTTCGGAGCCGGGCGACCTGGAATCAGCGCTGTTGTAATGATGATATCAACGTCTTTCGCTTGAGCTGCATAAAGTTCTTCGGCTTTCTTATTGAATGCTTCAGACATCTCTTTTGCGTAGCCGTCACCAGCACTGGTATCTTCCTTGAAATCCACTTCCAAGAATTCAGCACCCATCGACTCAACTTGTTCTTTAACTTCAGGACGAACATCGAATGAACGAACGATCGCACCTAAGCTACCCGCAGCGCCAATTGCCGCTAGGCCAGCAACACCAGCACCTGCAACAAGTACTTTTGCTGGTGGAACTTTACCCGCAGCCGTAATCTGACCCGTGAAGAATCGACCAAACTCATGCGCCGCTTCAACAACAGCACGATAACCCGCGATGTTTGCCATAGAACTCAATGCATCTAACGCCTGAGCTCTTGAAATTCGTGGAACAGAATCCATCGCCATCACGTTGATGTTACGACTGGACAATTGTTCCATTAATTCTGGATTTTGAGCAGGCCAAATAAAGCTGACCAATGTTGCGCCATCTTTAAGAAGATCGATTTCATTTTTAGACTCGTCAACGATCGGAGCGTTAACTTTAAAGATAATATCGGATTTCCAAGCTTCATCTGCGGTGACAACTTTTGCTCCAGCTTGTTCATAAGCTGCATCTTCAAAACTTGCTAACGCACCTGCTTGTGATTCAACACAAACTTCAAATCCTAATTTTAGAAGCTGTTCTACCGATTTCGGCGAAGCAGCGACTCGCGTTTCACCTGCGAGCGTTTCTCTTGGTACACCAATTTGCATAGCTATTCCTTGACTATTGGCACGAATGACTTATTCGTTTGTATCTAACGACAACTAATACTTCAAGCGTTTTGTTCAAAGAACAGGAAAAGTTATTACTTATAACGATTTGGATGGAATTTGAGCGCTTCATTTGAAGAAATGACGACCGTCTCGAACGAAGAGGTCAAACCACTTGCAAATAATCCTTTAAATAACAACTTACTAGCTGTTCTTTGTCCCTAAAACTAAAAAGAGCTTTCAGCATATACACTGAAAGCTCTCTAAATTATGACCAACATCAATTCTAACCCTATTTGGTTAGCTAAATATATTGTCGCCCATTTGGTCGATGAACATCTGCGATTTTTTTAGCATCAATTCATCGGCATCTTGTTTGTTTGAAACAACATCTGAACGAATAAAACGGTGAGTTTTGATTTCACCGTCGAATTCTTTCTCGATTCGCCCAGCAACACGGTATTGACCAGATTCTGCAATGGCATCTTGATAGATATTGAAACCTTTATATTCGACTGGCTCAATCTCTACTTTTTGTTCGGTTTTTTCTTTGCCACCAAATAATCTAGAAAAGAATCCCACGTTTTTTACTCCTTAAATGACCGTATTCACCCTAAACTATCATGACTGTTTACGGTTCAACAACGGCTTTTCGTACCATTGCAATTCTACGTCATCATCAAAATTGTGTTGACTAAATATAACGGGCACATTGTCGTCACGTTCGCGTCTTCGATCGTCAATGATCATACTTTCAGCATTTTTGACCGCGATCTCGCTATTGCGTTTATAGAGCACCAATTTGTCTTCTGGCAATGCTGAGAGAAAATCGATATCAAAACGAATATAGATAGGTTTTAGCTGACCTAAAGCCAAGCACGCGAGGTCGGCCAACTGTTCATTGGTATAACTAGACACATATTCCTCGGTAGCCAAAACATGACCTACCAGAGTTTCCATATAGTTATGTACATCAACACTAATTTGCATACCACACCTCCATTTGTAGCGGTTGTTTATGACCTAGTTTTGATCAATCAACAACCTTATCCCAGAACTTACATTAATTCCGTTCTAGACCTTACTCGAACTTCATTACAGATTTACAGTTCTCGCTTGTTGGTCATCATGTAACCATTGAGTACAAACCACCTAGATTTTTCTAAGTATCTATAACGACTAATTAATTTCTCATATATACTGTGTAGTTCGTTCTATGGTTAATAGCAACTCAAATACATATAAAAATGATTGCACCAATAGCGACCTATGGCTATGTTTTTGCTCTAATTTAGGTAAAAAGCTTGGCAATCGCTTGTTTAACCGTATCCTACGCATAGTATTAAATAATAAGATCATCAATATAGTTAGGCTCACCACATAAATGGCATCATCTTTTGTAACGTCGAGCATGTTTCGATTTTGCTTCCCTTTAGTCCTGTTAACAATTTTGCTCGTTGGTATGGACAACGTCATTCTCGTGACGAACTCAAATTTAGGGTTTGCTAGCAACCTCCCTTACATTTTATTGAGCGTTGCGGTCCTGCTATGCCACACATTCAGACAAGGTCGAATGGCGATGGTATCGGTGACCATGCTTGTCGCTTATCTAATCATCCAAGTTCGCTTACAAACGCCTCTCAATAATGGCACAACGCTATTAGAGCTCTCGTTACTTGCGGCATTAGTACCTGTCACTTGCTTACTTGTTTATGCCTTCCCTGATAACGGCGTAAACTCAAAGTCGATGCTGCTCTACGCCATCGTTCTCATTCTATTTATGGTGTGGGCACAATTGATCGTCTCTCACTTCCATGCCGGCGGTTTTGAATCATGGAGTGAAGGTCTTCTGTTTATTGTCAGAGACTTCTCCAAACTGCCTTTTGTTTTGGTGTTGTATAGCCTTTGCTTACTTGGCCTTACTGCCATTCTAGTGTTGGTGTATAACCGCTCTATCGATGTTGTGGTTTATAGCGCTATCCTGCTTTCTTCTTGTGCGTTCATCTTCTTCGACGTTCAGTACATCTCGAGCACCATGTTCTCGTTGTCAGGCACGTTGATCATCGTCTATGTGATGTCTGCTAGTCATGATATGGCCTTTAATGACCAACTGACTAACATTCCAGGTCGACACGCCTTAGAAGTCGATATGAAGCACTTAGGGCGTAAGTATTCGATGGCGATGGTCGATATCGATCACTTTAAGCAATTCAACGACACCTACGGCCATGACATTGGCGACGATGTGTTAAAACTGGTGGCGCGTATTCTGAGGGAAACCACAGGCGGCGCTAAAGCTTATCGCTATGGTGGAGAAGAGTTCACGATTATCTTCAAAGGCAAACATTCGGAACAAGTTAAAGAGCACCTTCAAGCTCTGATTTCCGAAGTTCAAAACTACGACATGACGATTCGGAATAGCCATGAGCGCCCCGACGATCATGAAGTGGGTATCAAAAATCGTGGTCAGAACGGAAAACCATCGGAAGTGGTAAACGTGACGGTGAGTATTGGGCTGTCTGATAGCACAACCACCAAGCATCCTGAAGAAGTATTGAAGCTTGCTGACAAGGCACTCTACAAAGCGAAAGAAACCGGCCGAAACAAGCTGTGTGTTGATAGCTAAACGTAAGTGTCGATAACGAGACTAGAGGGAGATTAATCTTGGTTGAAGAAGATAACTAAGCTCCCTCCTTTCAGACTACTTCCGTAATTGATCGTAAACCCAATTCCAACATTATCAACCCAGTCATTAAACAGGTTTGGGTTAAGCAACCAACCTACGCTGCCCTCGTAGTAAGATGTTGTCCCCATAGAAGCCACGGTGTCACCACCAATATCAATTCTTCTTATACTGGAGTACATAGAAGTAATGTTCTTATCCCAGCGTATTAAGTCATAGAAAATCTTGGCTTCATTTGCGATATACCAACCTTCGGGATGACCAATATCGCCGTTATTGGCTTCGCCCCATCCGAAGCCATTAAAGTAATGCCAACTGGTACTGAGTTTATATCTGCCCCAATCATTTTTGTCTTCAAAGGTCAGCTTGATCTTTGGTTCAATTATGTATGCCCATGCATCGGTATTGTAATAGACCCCGTCTAACTGTTCTTGAATAGGTTCTAGTAGTGGAGACCGATATTCAAAGTCATTACGATAATAAGAAATATGATTACCAATTGCAGAGCTGAAACTCCAGTGTTCGTTGAGTTGAGACACATTGGCAAACGCCACGTAACCAGAAATCACTGACTCTTTTTGAAAGTCACTTTTGATTGTTGACGCATATTCCACATCATTCTCAATTCGTAACGCTGACAGGCGTAGCGTTACCTCTTGATGGTTGTCTTCTATGTAACTTGGTAGCTCAAATGTGTAAGGAAGACTGAGAGATGTGATGTTTTGTCGACGACTCACCGAATCGTTCGAACCAATGTCGTCATTGTCCAAACTCAGCACTTTGTTCGGATCGAAGTTATTGATACCAAAAGTGAAAACATCGTTATCGTTGAGTAATACACTGGTGGCAAAGCGCTGCTCTAGATCCTTACGGAAGAGATCAGATAGGGAGTTAGCATTAGCGGTGGTTGGCACTGCAGTTAAAAATAGAGGAGCTGCGGTTAAAAGTAGAGGAACCGCAAGCGTCCAACATGTGCTAGTCACATAAAATGACTTTGAATCTGGCATTTCTCTTATCACTTAAAGCACTTCCTAGCTAAAACGCCAGTAAAGTATAAATTCAAATATCTCAAAGAGCTCGCCAACTAACGAGCAAGCTCCAAAATGTTGCGTTGTATGAAGGTATTTCTGCCACTTTGTTTCGCTTGGTAAAGCGCTTGATCGACCTTTTCGTAAATAGAGGCGATAGATTCTCCCCCATCAGGCACAAATGATAGTACACCTTGTGACACTGTCACTCTATCAGATACCGTTGAGTGCTCATGAGCGTAATCCATTTCATGCAACGCTTCTTTTATACGTGTCGCCTGCAACATAGCAGCATCGCTGTCTGTGTCACTTAGGATAAGAACAAACTCTTCACCGCCGTAGCGACCGACAAACTCTCCCGCACGTACAAAAAGCTGCTTCAAGGTATCGGCAAGCCCTTGCAAGCACTTATCCCCTTGAATATGACCGTAATTATCGTTGTAAGGCTTAAAGAAGTCTACATCTAGCAATATAACTGTCATGGGTATATTACGCCTTCCATGCCACGCAATGCTCTCTTCAAGCTTAGTGTCCATATATCGACGGTTGTTCAATTTGGTCAAGCCATCTTCATTGGCTTGTTGCTGCAGAAGGATGTTCAGTTCTTCGAGTTTGGCTGTGCTTTGTTTTAGCTCTCGTCTCATGTGCGCGATACGCTGCATCGCAATCAACTTAGAATTTAAAACAACTTTGTTTACCGGTTTGATCAGGTAATCATCACCACCAGCGTCAATCGCTTTCGCGATCATCTCAGGTTCTTCGTGGCCACTTAGAAAGATGATCGGAACCCATTCTGGAAATTGCCTACGAACCTCGTTAGCCACCTCAAAACCATCCATCTCTGGCATACTGATATCAAGTAACACAAGTTCAGGATCAAACTCAGAATAAACGTTCAGGGCTTCTTTTCCGCTACCAACAGCTTCCACAATATGACCCAGTTGCTTGAGTCGGATAGCAAGTTGCATCCTATCTAGTTGAACATCATCAACCAGCAATATACGCATCGAAGATCCCTTTTCTATCATCACATCACCTTTATCTAGTGTTGAATATTCAAAGTAGCTCAAATTTGGGCTTAAATCATGCCCTAATCTCTATATTATATTGACTTTTTTACAGATCTTTTTAGCATTGTTTCTTTTTAAAGAGAAATACTATGTCAGACGCTACAAACAACGTACAACAAGAAATCGATTTAACCACCATCTCACCAGAACTTCGTCAAGTTATCGAATTTGATGGCGTGCCAAAAGAGATGCACTTTATGGTTACTTCTATTCACGAAGTGTCTGAAGAAGCAGTACGCGAAGCTTGGGACAGCCTTCCAGCAAGCGCACAAAATGTTTTAGACAACTTCGAACAGTTCCACGCTCTAATCTCAGTTAGTCAAGCTTTCGCTGGTGTTAACGTGATGGAAGAGTTCCCTACTCTTAAACTTCCAGAAGACATGACTGACGAAGAAAAAGAAGAGTACCGTGCTCAACTGCTAGACCAAGTTCTACACAACTGTGTAAAAGACATGGTTAAACAAATCAAGAAAGCTCGTCGTGATGCAATCTTGAAACGTGATTTCAAAGAAGTTTTTACTAAGTAAGTCGCTAATCGCCTAAATCTAGGCAGAGCGCTAACAGTAATACTTAAGATTAAGCCGCATGTTGCATTAAACACGCGGCTTTTTTATATCCGCTATTTTCTGTACGTCTTGCTGTTCGTCGATCGTTACGTCTGTATTTTCTTGTTGCTAATGTTTGTATAATTCGACAAATAAAAAGCATTAACACTCATATAGTGTGGCTCAAAACTGGCAGTTATACCGTATAAAAATGACGCATGTATCCATTCATGGAATCAAGATCGTATTTTCAGAACCTAGAACCGGCAGTATCGCGACAATATCGAAAAGCTGACCTTGTCAGGTTTAATGCGTTACCGCAATATCTCTTTGAGCGACACTCACACCTTTAATTTGAGCGTAAACACGCTGCCCGATTTCTAGATTCAACTCATCCAGCGCCCACAATGTAATGGTTGCCCATAGATAGCATCCAGACTCTAACTCTAGCTCGACAGCGACACTCTGCTTATTTGTGCCTTGTTGGTGCGTCTCTACGCTTTTAATGGTGACAGGAAGGATGTTACGTATCGAAGTTCCTTTCGGCTGTTCTAGCGTGATAGAGACATCATTTGCCCTAACTTGCAGCCTCACTGTCGTACCAAGCTCACTCGATACTTTCTGAACCCATAACGACGTCGACTTTCCTAGCATCAGGCGAGACAGCGCATAATCGTCATTGTGTTCCGCTAATGTCGCTTCAAACAACGAGCTTTGCTCTGAGAAAGATTGCCAAGGTTGCATGGCTCTCGATGCCCAAACCTCTTCCGTCACACCCGACGAAATCACTTTGCCTTGGTCAATAATCACAAGGTGATTTGCCAAGCGTAAAATTTCATTGAGGCTATGAGTGACATAGATGATCGGTATTTGGACGGTTTCGGATAAGTTTTCCAGAAATGGCATCACTTCGCGCTTACGAGGCAAGTCAAGAGACGCTAAAGGCTCATCCATCAACAGAATGCTTGGCTTAGATAACAGTGCACGGCCAATGGCCACACGCTGCTTCTCTCCGCCAGATAAGCGAGCTGGATAACGATCAAGTAACAAACCCAAAGATAACAACGAGACAATTTGGTCAAAATGCGCTTTATCGACGCTTTTCATGCCGTATTTAAGGTTCGCCGTCACCTTCATGTGTGGGAACAATCGCGACTCTTGGAACACATAACCGACGTTGCGTTTGTGAGTCGGCAAATTAATGCCATTTTGACTATCGAACAGTGTGGTGCCAGATACGCTGATCAAACCTTTATCGGGCTGTTTAAGGCCACTGATCGCATTGATAAGTGAGGTTTTACCCGCACCAGAACGACCGAAGATTGCCGTAATGCCGCTACTTGGTAATTCCAAATCGATATCAAAGAAGGTTTCACCAAGTTGTTGCTGATACTGAAGGATCAAAGCACTCATGCATTGCCTCCCAAGCGTTGTGCCGACTTTTTGTTAAGCCACTCAGAAAGCATCAATGAACCCAGCGCTATCACAATAGAAATGACACACAAACGCGCCGCTTCCATTTCCGCACCAGGGGTTTCAATAAAGGTATACATAGCCAATGGAATGGTTTGAGTTTCTCCGGGAATATTTGAAACGAAGCTGATGGTCGCGCCAAACTCCCCTAGGCTTCTTGCGAATGAAAGCATGGTGCCGGTAATGATCCCTGGGATCATCAAGGGTAAAGTGATCGTGAAAAACACACGAAGAGGTGAAGCGCCTAATGTAGCAGCAGCCTCTTCAAGTTTACTGTCTACGGTTTCTAGGCTCAATCTAATAGAGCGAACCATCAATGGCAGCGCCACAACCACACAAGCGAGTGCTGCGCCCTTCCAGCTAAAGCTGAACACAATACCAAACACGTCATTAAGCCACGAGCCGATGATGCCTTGCCTGCCCATCATCACTAACAGTAAATAGCCGATGACCACAGGTGGAAGTACCAAGGGTAAATGGACAATGCTCTCTACAATGCTCTTGCCTACAAATTGCTTCTTAGCAAGTAGCCATGCTAAACCAATGCCGATTGGGATAAGCCATAAGATGGCAAATCCAGCGACTTTTAAGCTCAGCATTAAGGCTTGGTATTCGTATTCCGATAAATACATCATCTAACGCACTTCAAATCCAAAACTGTTCAAGGAGTCTTTCGCTTTTTGGCTCTTTAGGAAAGTATAGAACTCTTCTGCAACGACTTTATCGCTCAATTTCGCTACAGGGTAACGTATTGGCGTATGCAAATCTGATGGGAAGGCCGACACTAGGTTTACTTCTTTAGAAAGCAACGCATCCGTTTTGTAGACAATGCCAAGCTTAGCTTCACTACGCTCGACTAAGGCTAAGGCCATACGAACATTGTTACTTGGTGCTAATCGAGTCTTCACATCGTCCCATACACCTAACGTTTCTAACGCTTCTTTTGCATAGATACCAGCAGGAACCGACATGGTGTTACCCACTGCAAGCCTTTCATTAGTAAGCAGTTCAGCCCATTGCTCACCTTTTGATAGATCTAATGTTACCGATGTCTCGTTCGGTGAAATCAGTACCAATTCGTTTTCGCAAAGATTTGTGACATTGTCACTAGAAACAAATTTGCGATCGACTAAATGCGTCATCCATTTTTCATTTGCCGAGATAAAAATGTCTGCTGGTGCTCCTCTTTCGATTTGTCGTACCAAAGACGACGTACTCGCGTACACAGGAATCACATCGACAGAATGGTCTTTCTCAAACTCTTCAACCAACAGATTAACCGCATTAGTCATCGACGATGCAGCGTAAACTCGTAGCTTTTCGGCAGCAAAAAGATGACTAGAACTCAATGCCGAAGTTAAGGCCATGGTTAAAAGGAAGACTCGCTTTATCATTGTTATCACTTATCTATTGTTCGTTTAGGTTCTTTAGTTAACTTCTAATTGGCGGCTTAAACGGTTAATTCTGGCCAAAGCAGGTCAAGATTTAAGTACTCTTCGATGGCATCAGCGATTCGATTAATACCCAGCTCTTTAAGCTGTTCGTGGTCAATCGCGGTCATATCGCTGGCTCCTGCCCATTCGCAAATCAGCGATAACGCATCACTGTTGTCGAATACGCCATGCACGTAAGTACCAAAAATCGAGTTATCTTGATTCACAGCGCCATCTAGGCTGCGAGATTCTAACTGAACCGGTAAGACTGTTTCTTTGACATCAGTCTTGCCTACGTGGATTTCATACCCTTTTACTTGTGCTGTTTTGCCATCCAGCGTCATAGTGCCGCGTACGTTGGTTAAGGTTTTCTTCTGTGTAAGGGTCGTTTCAGTATTCAGATATCCTAACCCTTCGCTGCTGCCGGGTTCCCCTTCAACGCCATCAGGATCGTGAATAATGTTACCTAACATTTGATAGCCGCCGCAGATACCCATTACTTTGCCGCCTAAGCGCAGGTGGCGTTGAATATCTTTATCCCAGCCTTGTTGTTTTAGGTAATCCAAATCTGCTCTTACCGACTTTGTACCCGGCAAGATAATTAAATCAGCGTTGTTTACACGTTCACCTTTACCGACATAACGTAAATCAATCGAAGGATTCAGTCTTAACGCGTCAAAGTCTGTATGGTTGCTGATTCGGGTTAGCACTGGCACCACCACCTTAAGCTTAGCTTCTCCGTCAGACTCTTGAGCAGAGGTAATGGCATCTTCCGCTTCTAAGTTAAAACCATGCAGATATGGCAAAACACCAATAACTGGCTTGCCGGTTTTCTCCTCTAACCAATCTAGGCCAGATTGAAGAAGTGCGATATCGCCTCTAAAACGATTTATCACAAAGCCTTTTACACGAGCTTGTTCGGATTCAGACAATAGAGCTAATGTGCCGTAGAGATGCGCAAAAACGCCACCACGGTCAATATCAGCAACGATGATCACTGGGATGTCCGCTGTCTCTGCAAATCCCATGTTAGCGATATCATTTTCGCGAAGATTGATTTCGGCTGGGCTACCCGCACCCTCAATCATCACGCTTTCATATTCTTCAGAAAGTCGGTCAAACGAATCGATAACCGTATCCATCGCAACTTTCTTGTAATCATGATATCCCATCGCTTCCATGTTACTCAGCGCTCGGCCTTGCAGAATCACTTGCGCGCCGGTATCTGAATTAGGCTTTAGCAATACAGGGTTCATGTGAACGGTTGGCTCTATATTACAAGCTTGCGCCTGAACTGCTTGAGCGCGACCAATTTCGCCACCATCTTTTGTCACAGCACTGTTTAAGGCCATATTCTGTGGTTTGAAAGGTGCCACTTTGACTCCTTTCCTTGCCAAAACACGGCATAAACCTGCCACCAAAACACTTTTTCCGGCATCTGACGTTGTCCCTTGAACCATAAGGGCACTTAATGGTGCTCGCATTTTTACTTAAATCCTTAATTTCTTAATTTCTTAATTTCTTAATTTTCAATTTATAGCTTTGGGCAATCTCTCTCTGCCTCCATCTTAACGTCATTGCCGAGTAGATGCTCAATAAAATGAATGGAAAATGAATGCGTTACTCACTCTGGATTCAACCCCAGTGTTGTTTAATAGCTCCATCGAAACGAAGCTTGTGAACGATAACAGGCGCTTCAACAAAAAACGTACTAACGAAAAGAAACGTTTCAAATTCAGAAAAACGTTTCTACTAAAAACAACATTAAGGGATTCACCATGAAAAAAACTGTATTAGCTATCGCATCTACTATTATCCTTACTCCTACTTTCGCAATGGCTAGTGACCACAACAATAATAATCTCAACAGCAAGCACGAAAGCGCTATTGCTTATACTGGACCGATTGAAACCGTTTCTGTTGCGACACTACTTGCCGACACAAGCATGTTCGCAGAGCAAGAAGCAATTGTGGATGGCAAGATTGTTCGTCAACTAAAGAATGACACGTTTGTCTTCTCTGATGGCCAGAGTGAAATTCAAATCGAACTGGATGATGATATCCGCCTAGCACAACCACTGACCGCTGATACAAAAGTTCGTATCTTCGGCGAATATGAAGGCGGCAATACACCGGAAATCGAAGTGGACCACATCCAGGTTCTATAAGCGATTAATATAAAAATACTGACTTCAAATAATTGGCCTGCATATTGCAGGCTTTTTTGTATTATACTGCCGAAAAATACAATTTATATGGAGTCACCATGCTAGGTTGCACGAATAAGACTGTCCTTTTAGGACTCGCTGCACTGTGTTCATTCTCTGCGTCTGCAAACAACTTTAACTACAACACATTCGAGCTGCGCATGGGTACTAGCCCAAGTACTTTCGGTGGTGAAGTCACAACAATGTTCACTCAGAACTCTCACTTTGTTGCTCGTATCGATTCAGAGTTTGAAAGTGACTGGGATGCAGCGGTAGGTATGGGGTTCAACGGCCCAATTAGTCAATTTGCTGACGTTACGGGTCAAATGCTATTACACAACATTGAACGTAATGACGACAATCACATCAAGACTGAAATCAACATCGGTTTGAGAGCGTGGTTAATGGCAAACGTTGAAGTTAACGCACGCCTTGGTCAACTGATCGACAACGATGACACTCGTTCAATTGTGGGTATCGGTGCTCGTTTCCATTCAACTGATCAACTGTCTGTTGGTCTTGATATGCGCAATAACGGCACATATGGCCACCAAATCTTAATGTCGGCTCGATTCGGATTCTAATCTAGATTTCAATTACTGAGTAATAAATAGCTATACGTATTACATAGAAAAGCCCCGAACATATTAATGTTCGGGGCTTTTTTGTTTGTTAGTTTCGCTGGCTTTTAGTCGTTCACGACCTGAGCCAGCGACTTGCTTTATAAATTAACCATCAGCATCTTTTTCTGATGATCTAAGTACTCTTCATAAGTACCTTGGAAGCTCACTAGCTGTTGATCTTTTACATCGATGATGTGTGTTGCCAGTGAAGAAACGAACTCACGGTCATGGCTTACGAAGATCAGCGTGCCCGTGTAAACCTTCAACGCGTCGTTAAGGGCTTGGATTGCCTCCATGTCCATGTGGTTAGTTGGTTCGTCCATTACAAGCACGTTGATGTCTTGCATCATTAGCTTGCCGAATAACAGACGGTTCTTTTCACCACCAGAACAGTTACGCGCTTTCTTGTTTGCATCATCAGCAGTAAACAATAAACGGCCTAGAATGCCACGTACCATCAGGTCATCGTGCTTCACTGTGCGCCATTGTGAGATCCAATCGAAGATGCTCAGGTCGTTATCAAAGTCAGACGTACTATCTTGTGGACAGTAACCTACCGATGCGTTTTCTGACCATTTAACGATACCTTCATTTTGTTCTAGCTCTTGAACTAGGCAACGTAGCAGCGTGGTTTTACCCACACCGTTCTCACCGATAACCGCAAGACGAGTACCTGCTTCAAGTAGCATGTTACCACCAGCAAACAATGTTTCACCATCGAAGCCGTGACCAAGGTCTTGAAGTTCAAGCGCTTGACGGTGTAGTTTCTTACCTTCGCCAAAATCAATAGATGGGCTCATACGGCTCGATGATTTCACTTCATCAAGCGTGATTTTGTCCATTTTCTTAGCGCGAGAGCTTGCTTGTTTTGCTTTAGATGCGTTAGCACCAAAACGGTTTACGAAATCTTGAAGCTCGCTGATTTCAGCCGCTTTCTTAGCGTTGCTTGCTAGAAGCTGTTCACGAATCAAGCCAGATGCTTCTAGGAAGTACTCGTAGTTACCAGGGTAAACACGGAGCTCACCGTAGTCGATATCGGCCATGTGCGTACACACAGAATTCAGGAAGTGTCTATCGTGCGAAATGATGATCATTGTACATTTACGCTGGTTTAGCTCTTCAGCAAGCCAGTTGATCGTGTGGATGTCCAAGTTGTTGGTTGGTTCATCAAGAAGCAGGATATCTGGGTTTGCAAACAAAGCTTGTGCCAATAGCACACGCAGTTTCCAACCAGGAGCAACTTGCTGCATCAAGCCGAAATGGAACTCTTCTTCAATACCCGCTTGAATTAGGATGTCGCCAGCACGGCTTTCTGCTGTGTAGCCATCCATTTCCGCGAATTCACTTTCAAGTTCTGCGACTTTCATGCCGTCGTCTTCGCTCATTTCTGGTAAAGAGTAAATGCGGTCACGTTCTTGTTTTACTTCCCAAAGTTTTCTGTCGCCCATGATCACAACGTCGATAACGCTGTACTGTTCGAAAGCGAACTGATCTTGGCTTAGCACACCCAGTTTTTCTCCTGGAGTGATAGAAACGTTGCCCGAGCTTGGCGTTAATGCGCCACTTAGGATTTTCATGAACGTTGATTTTCCGCAACCATTAGCGCCGATCAAACCATAACGGTTGCCGTTACCAAATTTAGCAGAGATGTTTTCAAACAGCGGCTCTGCGCCAAATTGCATTGTGATGTTCGCGGTAGATATCAAAGAACTAATTCCTAAGCGTGTACTGACAGATAATTATTAGGCTATTTCAAGAACCTAAATAAGAAGTACGAAAGTATGGATTAAACAAAAATCGAAGCGCGGATTATATAGAGATCTCGATCACGTTGTCGAGGCTAAACAGTAAACGAATCGTAAACATAGACCATTTAGATGCTTTTCATACGTTATTGGGGTGTAAATAGAAAAATCCCCTCCAGCAGAACTAGAAGGGATCTCATTGTATCAACACTAAAAGTCTTTTAAGCTCGTCACTTTTGAAACCATAGCTCTTCAAAACGAAAAGCTTTGATGACGAGCAGAACTTGTTATTTAGTAATTTTCTTTTGAACGTATTTTTGGCTTACATCCACTACCGCAACATCTCTAAAGAAGCTTCTACCCAACAGAAGTGGGAAAGAAAGATGCGTTCGGTCCGCTAGAGTAAACTCAGTCTTGTCTTTCAGGTCACCTATTTGAATTGAAGCGACAACCACAGCACGTCGCTGTGTACCTTCCGCGCTCGACTGCTTGATCTTAACCCAACGCTCTACCGGTAAGCTGATCTCTTCCGTTGTGATGCCGTCGTGTTCGATTTTGAACTTAACCCAGTCTTTGCCGTCACGTTCAAAATCAACAATATCAACCGCACTGATTGAAGATGTTGTTGCACCTGTATCTACACGTGCTTTAAACGCTTCTTTCAAGCCAGGAACAAACACCCACTCTTCTTCACCAAGAATCAGTTTGCCATCGCTTGTTTTAGTCGGCTTTGGAGCTGGCTTTTCTTCAGGCTTTGGTTTCGCTTCTGGCTCTGTCGATTTTACTTCTTCAGGCTTTTCCGTAGGTTCGGTTACTTTCTCGCCTTCAGTTGCGTCAGTCTTCGAAGAGTCATCAACAACAGGTTGTTCTACTTGAGGCTTTTGCTCTGGCTCAACAGGAGCTTGAGTTGTAGCCGAACAAGCAAACAGGCCACCACTTAGCATTAAAACTACAATCGCTTTCCAGTTATACATTCAGTCACCTTCTATTTTGAAACGTTGGCTATCGCTTTTGCTACATAAGGAATATGAGATTCGGAAAGGCCTGCGATATTGATGCGTCCATCACCAACACCATAGACTCCATATTCTTCACGTAATTGATTCATTTGAGTTTCTTTAAAGCCTAGTACACTAAACATGCCTTTATGGCTTTCAATGAAGTCAAATTGTGACGTGTTATAAGTATTTCGCAATTCATCACATAAACTTTGGCGCAGATTTAACAAACGTTGCTGCATTTCACTCAATTCTTGCTTCCAAATCGATGTTAGCTCTTGATTCTGAAGAATTGTTTTAACCAAAGCGGCACCATGATCTGGCGGCATAGTGTAAGTTGAACGAGCTAGTGTAAGAAGCTTACCTTTAGCATTACCAACGTGTTCGCTGTTCTTGCCAATCACGATAGCGGCACCCGTTCTTTCACGGTATAAACCGAAGTTCTTCGAACAAGATGTTGTAATTAACATCTCTTCGACATTGTTAGCCATGTGTTGAAGACCTTTAGCATCTTCTTCTAGGCCATCACCAAAGCCTTGGTAGGCGATATCAACGAACGGCAAGAAACCATTCTTCTGCGATAATTTGGTGATTTCCTGCCACGCTTCAAAGTCGATATCCGCACCCGTTGGGTTATGGCAGCAACCGTGCAGTAATACCACGTCTGATGGACCCGCTTTTGAAAGGTCATCCAACATTTTAGCAGTATCAACTTGCTTCGTTTCAGGACTGAAGTAATTGTAGTATCGAACTTTTAAGCCAGCCGCTTCCATCACCGGCTTGTGGTTAACGTAGCTTGGGTTTGAAATCCAAACCGTGGTGTCTGGTTGAGAGACTTTCATTAAGTCACCCAACATGCGAAGTGCACCACTTGCACCCGGTGTTTGAATCGCAGCAACTCGATCCATTGCAGAAGTCCCTTTAAGCAGCAGAGCAACCATGCTCTGATTAAACTCTTCACAGCCTGCTAGGCCAACGTACGCTTTAGTCTTCTGTGTTTCAACAACGATATCTTGAGCCTTAGAAACGGCTTTCATGATCGGTGTTTCGCCTTGGTCGTTTTTGTAAACGCCAATGCCTAAGTCGACTTTATCAGTACGAGTATCGCCGCGGTAAGCAACAGAAAGAGATAGAATTGGATCTAAAGTTGGTTTTGGTAGATGTGAAAACATGAAAGTCACAACCCTTTGAAATTCAAGTAATGAGTTTCACGTTAACATTATCGTAGACAAATCAGAAACATTTTTTAATAGAAGCGCTTAGTTAAAATAAGTAATCAGAGATTGGTCATTTTACGTCACGAAACAGCGCAAATTTCGAACAATTTTAATGCTTAATCAAAAGATCAGTAGCTTGTTTAAAAAGTACCTTGTTGATTTTCGGCTAAATGTCTTGTTTGAATTGCCTTGGTGTCATTCCCGACCAAACTTTAAATCGAGTACTAAAGTTAGCCGCATTCGGATAACCCACAATCTCGCCGATGTGTTGAATCGACCAGTCACTCGATTTCAATAAACGTGCTGCGTATTCCATTCTCATGCGCATGATATGAGTCATTGGGCTGTGTGAATAATAGCGCTGGCACAAACGATGGAAATGCGGCTCTGAGCACGGGAACAAGCTCGCAAGCTCGTGAACATTCCACTCTTTATGGAGCTGCTTTTGTACGTTGTCGAACACGCGTCTTAAACGAATTAAATTACGTGATTGCTGCTGCGGGACTGGGGCATTAATCATGTACTCTATTTGAGCGACACTGTGATTGGCGATCGCTCCCCCCAAATTGATGGGTAAGGCAATGCTTCTCAATAGAGTGTAAATGCACGACGAGACGACTTCTGCGGCCGGAGACAACGTGTAACTCACTTCATCACTCACCACTTTGTCCCATTGTTTATCGGGCGAGAGAAAGATCCATGCGATTTGCCATGTCTCTTCTTCAATCCCAAAGCCATTTTCTGTGCCCGCAGGAACTATAATGCATGACCCTGGCTCTAGAATATAGCGACACGCCCCACTTTCTAACCACCCTTTGCCCCTAACCGTGTATAGCAGCATGTGTTTCTGTGGATTCTTCCGATGGACAGAAAAGAAATCTCGGCACGACGCCGTCCCACACTGAACGATACCCAATTCTTCGAATGCCAATACATGGCTTTGATCGACAAACTCTTGGTGTGTCAGATCAGAGATCTCATACCTTTCGTGTTTCTCACTCATTTCACTGGTCGCTCATTAGGTTTGTCTTCAATTAAATCGCCACATTAGTCATTCGATAATTTTGAAGTAGATGATTTTTAAAACAGATCGTTTTGAAAAATAGACAGCTTTTAAAAATAGATAGTTTGGCAAAAGTTTGTGATGAACCTGAACAATACAGGCAAAACAAATGCCGATAAACTTCTCGCATATTAACCACAGGGGAAATGCGATGCGCTCGACATATCGTCATCTAGACAAAGATTTTTGGCAAAAGCTTTTACACATCGGTTTGCCTGTATCGCTACAAACCATGTTGTTTTCATTACTTGGCGTAGTCGATATTTTTATGGTTAACCAACTGGGTGATTCTGCAACCGCCGCTGTTGGCGTTGGCAACCGCATCTTCTTCTTCAACTTGATCATGGTATCCGGCATTAGCGGAGCTGTGAGCGTGCTAGCTTCGCAATGTTTTGGCGCAGGTGATTTCAACGGAATTAGACGCACATTAGCGCAATCATGGGCATTGTCGATCTTTGCCATCATCCCCTTTGTGTTCATCTATACATTGGTTCCTGAATCAGTGGTGTCTGTAGTGGCCTCAGACCCTGATTACGTCCGATTGGCAACGGATTACCTTTGGATAACAGGAGCCAGCCTTATTGGTACGGCTATCGTAGTGCCACTAGAAAGCGCACTGCGATCGGTCGGCGAAGCCAAGCTACCTACCAAGATCAGCATCTGGGCGATCATCATCAATGCGATTCTCAATGCATTTCTGATCTTCGGATTATTCGGCTTCCCAGAGTTAGGTGTGGTTGGCGCGGCGATCGGTACTACGGTGTCTCGATTCTTTCAAACGATAGCCCTGCTTGTTATGGCAAAGAAACACTACGCCCACCTATTCCCAACACTAAGCAATTGGCGCGATGCAATATTGCCTAAGCATAGAAAGAAGTATTTCAAGATAGCGATTCCGATGTTGATTCATGACACGGCTTGGGCGGGTGGCATTCTGATTTATAACGTTATTGTTGGTCAGATGGGTGTTGGCGAGCTTGCGATCATTTCACTGTTATCGCCTGTCGAAAGCATCTTGATCTCGGCGTTCATGGGGTTTGCAGTCGCGGCTTCGATCATTTTAGGTAACGAGATCGGCGCGAAGAACTATCAACGTGTTGAGAATACTGCTTGGGGTTATGTCTTGGTCAGTTGTGGGCTCGCGGCTTTACTAGCCTTATTTTGCTGGTTTGCTAAACCAGCGATCGTATACATGATCGGTCTTACTCACTTAGAGCTTAAAGACACGGCCGTTAACGTCACCTTAGTCATGGCACTCGGCATGATACTAAGAGTCTTCAATATGGTTGGTATTGGTGGCGTGCTGAAAAGTGGTGGAGACATCAACTACAGCATCTTCATCGACCTGTTTGGCCAATGGGCAATCGGTATTCCCCTTGCCTACTTTACTGCGCTGGTGTTGGGTTGGCCGCTAGAATGGGTTTTAATGATTGTGCTGCTGGAAGAGCTAGCCAAAATAGTTCTGACCAGTCATAGGATTCAATCTAAGAAATGGATAAACAACCTAATCGACGAGCCTGAGCACATTCCTATTTAAGCAAGCGCCAAACTGACATAGACGTACAGGCGATCGATTCAAAAGAACTCACACCCAAGGGCTGATTCGTAGCATTGCGCTAACGATGATGCCCTTTTTTCTGTTTCTGTTTCTGTTTCTGTTTACGAAAGTACTAAATCAGAACACGCTTATAAGTCAGTAAATCGATGAATGATTTGGTTTGAACTACCACGCCAATCCAACATTGGATCTGCTTTGTCTTGCTCAAAGCGACCGTCAATTAAGGTATCAACGTATTCAAGCACTTGCTTCTGCTTTTCATCGAGTTCGCTGAGTTCATAGCCAGTCCACATCCAGATGTCTTTACCTTCACATTCTGCTTTCACACGCTGAACCAACTTAAACACTTCAGATACGTTTGCAGGATGCAGAGGATCACCACCAGAAAGCGACAAACCACGACGCTTGATTCGCGGATCATTGAGATCAGCAATAATATGGTCTTGCAGTTCTTGAGTAAACAAATGCCCAGAGTCCAACCTTTGCGTTGATTGGTTATAACACCCGCGACATTGGTGTACACAACCCGACACAAACAAAGTGCAGCGTGTTCCAGGGCCATTTACAACGTCGATTGGGTGATATTGGTGATAATTCATAAGGCAGTATTGAAAACTCGTTATTGCTTAATAGTTTGAAGCGAAATGCTGTAACAACTGAAACGAAAGAATTGGTACCGACATAGCGCCGATACCAATCTTATTTCTTGAAACGTAGATCTTCTAAGTTAACTAGCTAAAGATCGCAGACCTTAACTAAGATCCTTCGTTAGGTTAAAGATGCTTCACGCGGCGTTTAACTTCTTCTTGCTTACCGAAGTTAAAAGGTCGTGCATCTGGGCTACCAAGGTAACCACAAACACGGCGCGTCACCGACACTTTGGTTGAGTCGTGGTTGCCACACTTAGGACACGTAAAGCCCTTACTTGTACAGTCAAACTCACCGTTGTATCCACACTCGTAACACTCATCAATCGGCGTATTGGTGCCGTAGTAAGGAACACGTTTGTAGCTATAGTCCCATACGTTTTCCAGTGCTTCGATGTTCTTCTGCATATTCGGGAATTCGCCGTAACAGATGAAACCACCGCTAGAGATTTCAGGATAAGGCATCTCGAAATCGATCTTGTCGTATGGGTTCACTGTCTTCTGCACATCTAAGTGGAAGCTGTTTGTATAGTAACCACGGTCTGTTACGCCATCAATCACACCAAATTCTTTGGTGTCGATGCTACAGAAACGGCTACATAGGTTTTCACTTGGTGTGCCGTATAGGCTGAATGCGTAACCTGTCTCTTTAGTCCAAGATTCCACTTCACGTTTCATGTACTCCACCAGCTCAAGCGCTTTAGCACGCATTTCGCCATCGTCGTACAAGTGAACGTCAGTACCGTAAAGTGCTGTCATCGCTTCGTGGATACCAATGTAACCAAGAGAAACAGACGCGCGGCCGTTCTTGAAGATATCGGCAATAGAGTCGTCTGCTTTCAAGCGAACGCCACACGCACCTTCCATGTATAGAATTGGGGCAACACGCGCTTTCACGTTTTCTAGACGAGAAATACGAGTTTCTAGAGCGCGACGAGCCAGCTTCAGTTTTTCGTCAAGCAGTTCGTAGAACTTAACCATATCTTGCTTCGCGTTAATCGCGATACGTGGCAAGTTCAAGCTAACAACACCTAAGTTGTTACGGCCTTCGTGAATCAACTCACCGTTTTCTTCGTAAGTATTCAAGAAGCTACGGCAACCCATAGGCGTTTTAAATGACCCTGTCACTTCTACTACTTTGTCGTAGTTAAGAATGTCTGGGTACATACGCTTAGACGCACACTCAAGCGCTAATTGCTTGATGTCGTAGTTTGGATCTTGCTTCTGGTGGTTCAAACCATCTTTGATTGCAAACACCAGTTTAGGGAATACCGCTGTTTTGCGGTTCTTACCCAAACCTGCGATGCGGTTCTTCAAGATAGATTGCTGGATAAGTTTTGAACCCCAGCTTTCGCCTAGACCAAAACCAAACGTAACGAATGGTGTTTGACCGTTAGCCGTGTGTAGCGTGTTTACTTCGTATTCCAAAGATTGGAACGCGTCGTAACACTCTTTCTCGGTACGAGAGATAGCAAAAGCTTCTGGGCTATGAATGTCCCACTCTTTCGCTAGCGATAAGTGCTTTTCGTAACTCGCCATCACGTAAGGTTCTAGAACCTCGTCGATACGGTTAATCGTTGTGCCGCCGTAAATGTGGCTCGCCACTTGCGCGATGATTTGCGCAGTTACCGCTGTTGCCGTAGAAATCGACTTAGGTGTGTCGATTTCCGCGTTACCCATCTTGAAGCCATGCGTTAACATGCCTTTCAAGTCGATAAGCATACAGTTAAACATTGGGAAGAACGGTGCGTAATCTAGATCGTGGTAGTGAATGTCACCACACTCGTGAGCTTGTACGATGTCACGCGGCAAAATGTGAGTTTTTGCATAGTGTTTAGCCACGATACCCGCCAGCAAGTCACGCTGAGTTGGGATAACTTTACCGTCTTTGTTGGCATTCTCATTGATCAGATCAACATTGCTTTCTTCGATCAAACCTTCGATCTCACGAGTTAAAGCGCTTTGCTTCTCACGGGCGATGTCGCGGTCATGACGATATTCAATGTAGGCACGAGCTAGAGACTTGTATGGTCCCTGCATTAGCTCGTTCTCGACCATGGTTTGAATTTCAGAGATATGAACTTCATCGTAGTCTTCGAGCTTCAACTCAACTGCTAATGCCACATTCAGTGCATAAATAGCAATTTCCTTATCGGCTTTGTCTGACGCTGCTTCCACTGCAGCTTGGATGCGATCTCTACTGAATGGAGCTCTTGAGCCATCACGCTTGATTACGATTGATTTCACCACTTCTCCTTACTCTTGAGGTATTCACAGACTTATCCACAAACACACTATATAGAGCGATTTATCGTTTAACTAACACTAGATATTGTGGCGTATTTAACGAGAACCACCAACTTTGAGTATTGATTTGGATCAATAAAACTCTCACGCTGACTAAGATCAATTCAATATTATTACGCTAGTTCTCAAGTCGAAAAGAAACAATGTAACAATAAAAAAATTACTAAAAAGAGTTGAATTTTTGGTAAGTGTTGTAGGATAACGGCTCAACTAAATTGGACGACAAAATTAGGGATATTTGGGATGAAACGACTTCAAAACTGGATAATGTTAGCTTGCTTACTCAGTAGCCAGACATTTGCTGAACCTTTGACCATATCCAGTTGGAATATCGAATGGTTATCAACCAACGAGGCTGTGAATAAGTTTTCAGCCCAACGTGATCAAGCTGATTTCGACAAACTTGAAGAATACTTTCAATCCTTAAATGCGGATGTGGTCGCCTTTCAAGAAGTCGACGACGTAAATGCCATTCAGCGTGTGGCTAGTGATCAATACAAGATATTGATGTCTGACCGAGCATTACCAGAAAACAGTAACCGCCAGTTCAAAGAAGTGAACCAATACACTGGGTTTGCGGTTCGTAAAGAAGTAACCCTCACCGACTACGCTGACTTTCCTCTGGAATCGAGTTCTAACAGCAAGCTTAGGTTTGCCAGCTATATCGTTATAGAAACAGAGACTAAACCCATTCATATGCTATCGGTACATTTAAAAGCGGGCTGCAGCGGCGCTTACAAGTCGAACCGCGATTGTTCAAGACTTAAAGACCAAGCACAACAACTTAATAAGTGGATTCAACAAAGAGAAAGAAACGGTCAGGATTACGCGATACTAGGCGACTTCAACCATAACCTATCCTACTCAAGAGATTGGATGTGGAAAGATATAACGCAAAATACCGATGCCCAGTTGGCAACAAGAAAAACTCGAGCAGATTGTAAGGTGCGATCTAACCGCAATAACCATCGCACGCACCAGTTCCGCTCTGTGATTGATCATATTGTAGTGAGTAAGTCGCTAAATGCTTCTCCTGCAAAGCAGAAGGTATTTGAAACGCAGGATGTGCTTGATTACAAACTTAGCGACCATTGCCCAGTTTCAACGACGATCAACAAATAAGTTTCAGATATCCTCAGATAATCGAAAATAGTAGATACGGAAAGAGGCTGACTGGCTTTTTACTTAAAGCGAGTCAACCTCTCAAATGGTCATATCAGCCTATCGGATAAGCAATATCCACACTGCTAGCAGGTTTTATTCGTACGTCCCGCCAGCCACATTCCCACCAGCATGCTTAAGACGAACAGCCATACCGTTGGGTTACCGCCACTAAGGCTGGTTACTGCAGGGCCCGGGCAAAAGCCTGCAATCCCCCAACCTAAACCAAAGGCAGTTGAACCTAGAATCAGCTTTCTGTCGATTAGCGGATTGTTATGGCTATCTAACGGCTCGCCATTGATGGCTTGAGCGCGCTTTTTAATGACCAGATGATAAAACGGTGCGAACACCAATAACGCTCCACCCATCACGAATGCCAAGCTGATATCCCAGTCGCCAGTAATGTCTAAAAAGCCAAGTACTTTGTTCGGATCAACCATGCCTGAAATGGTCATGCCAGAGCCGAAAAGAAGACCTGCGAGCAAGCCAATAACGATAGTAAACGAAGAGTTTTTCATTACGCCCCCAAACCAATCAGATTCTTAACCAACACAGTTGCCATTGCCACACCCATAAACACACAAGTCGCGACAATTGAACGTTTAGACAAACGTGCCATTCCCACAATGCCATGGCCGCTCGTACAGCCATTTGCAACCTTAGTGCCGAAGCCCACCAAAAGGCCGGCTATGATAACCACTGCAAAGTTGATTTCTTCTAACTGAGGAAGTTGATAGCCAGTTGGAATCAACAACCAACCGCTCACAACCATTCCGACAACAAAAGCAAGTCGCCAATGTTTCTCGGTTTTCTCAATGCGGAAGTCCGAGCTGGATTCAGATCCTGATTCTAAGCTTTTATTCTTTCTAGATGGCAATAAGCGACTAACGATTCCGCTGATTCCCGCAACTCGCCCGATGCCCAACATCAGAACAATTGCCGACGCGCCTAGCAGCATGCCACCAAAAAATGCATCCCAAGGTATAAAACTAATCACTGACCTCTCCTATCCACAAACTCAAATCTAACTCACCACTATTTAAATTAGAGTTTACTAATAAATATAAATTAGTCAATGCTAATGTAACGCGCTATGTTTCGGTTTGCAAATCTAGTGTCTAAAGCCAAAAGTCGAAAAGCGTCCCCCATAAAAAAGCCCCTAGGCGTTAACCTAAGGGCTTAAGATTTATTCTGTCTTTGGAAAAAAAACAGCTATTTGATCTTGTTCTTCTCAGCAATCCACTGCGACATGTACTTAGTGCTCGCCATGCTGTGGTGCTTCAGCATAGAGCCAATGAAGTTATCCAGTCGATGTGATTCAAGCTCGGACTCTAGCGCAATCAAACGCTCGATCAATTTGTCACCCAGTTGATTCTGCTCGTAGTGCGCTTCAAGGATCGCATGACATTGGCTTTGTGCCTTCAGCCACTTCTCTTCATCTTTATAGAGGGCAACGGCAGCTTCAACAAACTCGTCGATATCGCCTGCAACTGCGCCAGGCCATTGCAACTCACCTTGCGGTAACATGCCTTCACTACCAATTTCGCTCGTCACATTCGGAGTTTGTAACTTCATCGCATCAAGCAACTTGCCTTTAATTCCCGCGCCAAATCGTAGAGGTGCAACACACACACGTGCCTGCTCCATCACTTCTTGAGCGTCTTTTGCCCAACCTTTGATATGGAAACCGGTTTTAGGGTTGTGTAATGCAGTCGCTTTTGGCGGCGGATACGATCCATAAATATGAAGTTCAGTGTCAGGTAGCTGTTTGCGAATCTTCGGCCAAATCTTCTGTAACTGAAGCACAGCATCCCAGTTAGGTGCGTGTCTAAAATTGCCTATCGTCATGAAGTGCTTACGTTCTTCAAAGCTTTTCGTGCTTTCAGGTAGCGTATTAAGATCAACCATGAAAGGCAGATGATGAAGCAGTTTGGGATCGATATTGAACTCAGATTGAAGAAGTTCCATCTCGTAACTTGAAATGATCAACGAAAGATCACAGCGTAGAATCGCGGCAATTTCACGTTTAGCCAAGTCGCTGTACAAGTGTGCTTTGGTCAGTTCCGTTTCTTTCTTAACGGCTTCGTGTCGAGCATTACGTAGAAACTGTAAGTCTTCCGTATCCAGTAACTTAAAGGCATTCGGGCATACTTTCTCGACACGCCAACCAAACTGTTCTTCCATCATAAAACGGTCAAACATCACGACATCGGGCTGCAGCTCTTCAATATAATCGTCAAAGCTATCGCAATTTAACTGTATAGATTGGCTTGTAATGCCCTCTTCAGAGAGATCAATCATGTGCTCGGTTTCTTGAGCGGGTGTTGCAAATTCAACTGACCAACCTTGTCTCTTAAATAGACGTAAAAGAGACATCATGTGGCTGCCAGCCGCCGATGAATTCGGTTCTGGCCAAACGTAGCCTATTGCTAAAACTTTCTTCAAAACACTTCCTAAGAAATAACAAAAGGGACTGTAGAAGTCCCTAATTAAACGTAAATCAATTTATACCGCTGATTATAATTGGTTCTAAAAACTCAGCGATCAGATTCGCTCACCTACATTGCGAACTATCATAAGCACTTCATCAGCAGAGTACAGGTTTGAAATCGTGGTTTCGACTTCTGCACCCAGCGTCGATTGATAAAGCTTTTGTGCAAAGTTGTCTGCTCTGGTGGTCACCAATACATGTTTTAGCGTCGAGCACGGCAAGTTGCTCTAGTTCTAAAACAGCTTCAGGTCTAAATCCGCTTTTCTGAACCCAGATGATGTAACCCACGACCTCGCCTTCACTCTCCGCAACAAAGTTAAGAAAGCGTGGTGCAGCGCTTAAGTTACATTGTAACCAATATTTTGAGTTTTGCTGTCGAACAAAAGTAGCTTGGTGAACTAAAGCCGCCCCATCAAGGTCGGCTTTTGTCATAAAACGAACTTGCGCGATGCTACTACCCATTCTCAGAATTAGGACGCGTTTTACAGTGTAAAATGGCTCTTTCTAAAAGCTCTAAAGCCGACTTATCTGCTTCTGGAAGCTTAGCATCTGATTGACCTAGCGGCTCAACACGGCTACCCCATTTAATATGGCCAGCACCCCACGTTAAACCCGCACCAAACGCTGCAACAAGAATATTGTCGTTAGGCTTAACGAAACCTTGCTCTAGCGATTCACACAATGCGATTGGTACAGTCGCAGCGGATGTGTTGCCGTAATTTTGGATGTTAACAAACGCTTTATCGCGATCGATACCCGCCATATCACACAGAGTTTGAATGATTCGGATGTTCGCTTGGTGCGGAATCACAACGTCAATGTTGTCGGTTGAGATACCAGTGCGGCTCAATACTGTATGTGCCGCTGCGCCCATGCCTTTCACTGCACGTTTGAAGATCTCTTTACCAACGAAGTCAAAGTCCCAATAACCGTTGTCCGCAGCAAAACGATCCATAGATGTACCGAATTTTGGTACCGCTAGAATATCACGACCTTCAGCATCACAACCGATCTGAGCTTCTTGTAAGCCAACTTGTTCTTCGGTGCGGGATAGAACCACAGCGCCAGCGCCATCACCGAAAAGAACCGCGGTATCACGCTTGGTCCAATCAATGAAGAATGACAAACGTTCTGCGCCCACAACGATAGCGTTGCGGTAGTTACCCGCTTGAATCAGTCGAGTCGCCGTTTCAACACCGTAAATGAAGCCAGTACATGCCGCATTAAGGTCGAAAGCCGCTGCACTCTTAATGCCTAGATTCTGTTGAACCTTAGATGCGGTGTTTGGGATAAGTGAGTCTGGGCTGCACGTCGCGATGATAACAAGATCGATATCTTCAGCCGTTAGGCCAGCACACGCCATTGCATGTTTCGCTGCAACAGTCGCAAGTTCAGAGGTATTTACATGACTGATACGACGGTTTTCGATACCAGTTCGAGTTCGAATCCACTCGTCAGACGTATCAATGAAAGTGCTTAAATCATCATTGGACAGCACGGCTGGTGGCAGACACTTTCCCCAGCCAGTAATTTCGGCGTAAAATTTTGTCATCATTTACCTGTTTATTGTTTGTTTTTATTTAAGTATCGTATTCTTGTTTTAAACAGTATAAGCGCTCTGTGCGTGATTCGTAAATCGCGTTAGCCACGGAGTTGCAATAAAAAGAGAAAGTTATGTCTACATTCAACACACGCTGCCCTTCTTGTAATGGCGTAAACCGAGTTCCTTCAGAAAGAATTTCAGAAAGCCCAACTTGTGGTAAGTGCAAAACAGCACTGCTCGATGGCGCTCCTATCGAGGGAACGTCACTTAATTTCCAATCTATCTTGAACAGTTCACAACCTGTAGTTGTCGATTTCTGGGCAACATGGTGTAACCCATGTGTGGGCTTCGCGCCCGTGTTCAGCGACGTTGCAAAAGAGCGTTCTGGAGATGTTCGATTCGTTAAGATTGATACTGAAGCTCAGCAACAGCTTGCCGCAATGTACCAAATCAGAAGTATTCCGACGGTGATGGTGTTTAAAGATGGCAAACGTGTCGATACGATTAACGGTGCGTTACCAAAAGGCCAATTTGATCAGTGGCTTAATCAAGCTCTAACCAAATAACACTATTATTTAGACTATTAGTTAAGCTATCGATTTAGCATTACTTAATTCTAAGTAAGCACACAAAAATAGGTTAGAGAGTCTTATCAAACCAAGACTCTCTAACCTACTGTTTTATTAATGGTTATCACTTAACTTCTTGATTTAAACCACAGCTTCGCCTTTCGCTTTAATGCCAGCTTCTTGCTTACCTAACTCGTATTCCTGTTTGATCTGGTCTGCGACTTTCTCGGCAATCATAATGGTTGGCGCATTGGTATTCGCTCCCACTAATGTCGGCATCACAGAAGCATCAATGACTCTTAAATTAATCAACCCATAGACTTTAAGATCGTTATCTACCACGGCCAGCGAATCATCATTAGTCCCCATTTTGCAGGTTCCGACTGGATGATATTGGGTATCCGCACGGTTACGAATATCTTGCTCGATAGCCTTATCGTCACTTGCGTCGACTGGGTAAAAAGCATTGCCACGGATATCATCAAACGCCGAGCTTTCTAGCATTTGGTACTGTTTCTTCCAGCCCTTAATCATAATCTCCATATCTTCTGGATGACTGAAAAACGCAGGGTCGATCTTAGGCTGATCATAAGGGTCACGACTATTGAGCGTTACGGTGCCTATGCTTTTCGGTCGTAGCAAGGTGACATGAGACGTAAATCCATGACTGGTATGTATTTTTCGGGCATGGTCATCAACCACAGCGACGACAAATACAAACTCTAAATCCGGCACGGCGATATGATCTTCTGAACAGAGAAAACCTATCCCTTCTGCAAAATTACTGGTCATCTTGCCACGGCGTTCTTTGTGCCAGAGCGGTAAGGCTTTGGTCATTTCAGAGGCCATTTGCAACGAGATACCGAAAGTTTCACGTTTTTCACTGCATTTGTACGAATGTACTAAGTCGATATGGTCTTGAAGGTTCTTACCCACTCCAGGCAACTCATGAACCTGTTCGATACCATGCGCCTCCAATTCACCTTTAGCGCCGACACCCGACAATAACAGCAATTGTGGGGAACCAAAGGCGCCAGCGGATAGAATCACTTCTTTGTTGCATCGGATCTGATAACGCTTGCCGTTAGAACCATACTCGATCCCAACCGCTTTCTTCCCCTCAAACAAGATCTTATGCGTGGTTGCCTTGGTCACGACCGTAAGATTTTCCCTCGAAAGGTTTGGCGTTAAATAAGCCTTGGCAGCACTGCATCGTTCACCATTAATCTGAGTCACCTGAGTCGGCATCGCACCAAATTGAGCAGCACCGTTGATGTCTTCATTACGAGGAACCCCTATCGACTCACATGCTGTTAAGTAACGTTCCAACATCGGACTTGGCGATCGAAGGTTAGCCACATTCAATGGACCACCTTGGCCGTGATACTCATCTTGGTGAACTTCGTTATTTTCTGCTTTCTTAAAGTAAGGCAGACACGATTCATAATCCCACCCAGTGTTACCCAAACTTTCCCATGTGTCGTAATCATAACGGTGCCCACGAGCGTACATCATGGCATTGATAGAACTAGAGCCGCCAAGTGTCTTGCCTCTCGGTTGGTAACCTTTGCGGCCGTTCAAACCCGGTTGTTTAACGGTTTCAAAAGCCCAATTATTCAGTTTGGTTGGCATCATTGCCACCACGCCAACCGGAGTATGAATGAATGGGCTCGTGTCTTTACCGCCCGCTTCTAACAAGCAAACAGTGACATTCGGGTCTTCCGACAACCGCGAAGCCATGACACAACCCGCAGAACCACCGCCAACAATAATAAAATCATAACTATCCATTGGTCATCTCCGCTATTTCTAGTGGGTGTAATTCTCGTTTCAAAATTTTGCCTGTCGCCGTCATTGGCAGAGCTTTACGAATGAACACCTTGCGAGGGTATTTGTAGTCGGCTAATTGTTCACGACACCAAGCTATCAGTGCTTGGCTATCACATTGTGTATGTTCATGAAGCACCACATGCGCGTGAATCTCTTCGCCTAGGCGATCATGATGCTCGCCCACAACTGCGACCATTTCGACATCAGGATGACACATCAAGACTTCTTCAACTTCGCGCGGATACACGTTGTAGCCACCACGGATAATCATGTCTTTCACTCGGTCAGCAATGAACAAGTTGCCATGCTCATCGGTGCGTCCGATATCTCCTGTTAGGAACCAACCATCTCTAATGGCTTCCGCCGTGGCTTCTGGTCTTTGATAGTAGCCTTTCATGACACTTGGACTTTTGATGCAAACTTCGCCCAACTCTCCCATGGCGACAGAATTACCCTGTATGTCTGTTATTTTGATGAGGTGACCACACAAGGGTTGGCCAACACTGCCCGACAAGCGATCACCATCAATATGGTTAAAGGTAGCAACTGGCGCAGTTTCAGACAGCCCATAACCTTCCAATACTGGAAGTTCGAATCGAGATTCAAATTGACGAATAACCTCAAGCGGCATAGAAGCCCCACCAGACACGCCAAGCCTTAAGCTGTGTTTGACTTGTTCAGAGCGCTCTAACGACTCTTCTTCTGCTCGCAACAACGCGATATACATAGTAGGTACGCCCGCAAACACACTGACTTTGTGGCTAATGATCTGTTCAATCACAAACGATGGTTCAAAACGCGGAATCAATACCATGGTTGAACCCGTTAACACACTAGCGTTCATCATGACGGTTTGGCCGAAGCTGTGGAACAAAGGGAGCGTGGCCATTGTCGTATCGCTGTATTCCAATCTCATCAAATATTGTGACGACATCGCATTGGTTTGCATGTTGGTGTGTGAAAGCTCTGCGCCTTTTGGCTGACCTGTAGTACCTGAGGTATACAGAATTACAGCTGTATCATCACCATTGCACGCCACAGACTCAAACGAAGCCAAAGGTTGTGCCATCCAGTCGGTAATCGATTCATGTTGCTGATGTGCTTCTGAAGGAGTTCCTGAGCTTGTTGGGAGTGGCATCTCAATAAAATATTCACACTGATTTGCCTGCTCAAAACCTTGTAAACCATAGCGACCAATTGGAAGCTCTTCACTGCCGTCAAAACATAAATAGGCCTTCGCGTTAGAGTCATTAAGGTGATAAGCGATCTCTCTGGCCTTGAATAACACGTTCAAAGGCACGACTACACAACCCGCTTTTAGAATCCCGTAATAGGCTATCGGAAAGTAAGTCACGTTCGGGCATGACAACGCTACCTTATCTCCTTTCTGCAACCCAAGTCTTTTCAAGTTAGCAGCCACGTTTCCAGAAAGTTGTTCTAACTGAGAAAAGCTGATTTCATCCGATCCCATACGCAGAGCGGCTTTAGTTGGAAAAAGCGAAGCGCTGCGCTCCAAGTTAACAGCAAGATTGTGCATCCATGATCTCCTTATTCGGCTTGACCTAGCGGTCACATTCGCCTTAGACGTTTTAATCGTTGTAATAAGTGTTGTCTTTGTTGCTATCAAAGCCTGCACATTGGTGTGTCATGTAGGTAAGAGTATTTATTGAGCAAAATGTTTAAGATGTTCCAATATGCAACCCATCAAATTACAACATTTTGATAACATTTCGAACAGGTTTCAAAAAGACAAAAACCGGTGATATTCGGACACAGCTCTATCAGGCCTTGTAAAACCTTGCACACATAAAGCAAAAGTTTGAACAAGCTTGGGAAAGTGAGAACAGGCGACAAGCGTAAATGTTAAGAGTTCGGTTAAGATGGGAATATTCAACAAGAGGCATCCTATGGAATACACCGCAGTCTACGAACCCGATATGCAAGCATTCGGTATTCTTGATCTTCAATTACTGCATCGCTATATGTCACCCGCCCTCAATATCGAAGCATTATTGGAAGGCAGTAACATTGATGCTCTGCAACTCAACACGCCAGACACCCACATTACCTTGGCGCAAAAGTTGGCGGTGTTCAGTAACGCATTGGCGAACACTGATAAAGGCGGTTTAGGGTTAAGAGTCGGCCAACAGGCACGGTTTAGCGACTTTGGTGTTCTAGGTTATGCGGTATTCAGTAGTGAAACGCTGTTAGATGCTTTGCTGATTGGATTTAAATATCTGCAGCTTGCTGGCCCTGTACTTAGAAAAACGATGTCAGTAGAAGATAACGTTGGATACTTTAGAGCCGAGCAGCTGATCGACTTGGACTCGCTGCTGCCATTTTGTTGCGAATATTGGTTCACCGCAATTCAAAGCCTGTGTGAAGAAGTACTGCAACAACCATTCCCATCTCAAGTGATCCGCTTCCCTTACCCGAAGCCAGAATACGGCGACCTCTACACAGAGATTTTCCGTTGCCCCGTTGAATTCAATAGTGATCACCTTGAATGGCAGTTTGATGCAACAAGTTTGTACTCGCCTCTTCCTACCGCCAATACCATCACGCTGCAGATGTGTCTGAAATCGTGTGACGACATGTTGGCAAAAGTCAGTGCGTCCACCAGCCTAAAAGAAAAAGTCTCTCAAATGCTGCTAGAGAGACCGGGCTGTTACCCTTCGATAGAATCTATTTCATCAGAATTGGGGATGTCTTCTCGAACGCTGCGCCGACACCTCAAAGCCGTCGATACGAGTTACCAGAAGATACTTGACCACGTTCGTTTTCACCTTTCTCGACACTACCTTTCTTCAACTCAAATGAGCATTGAAGAAATATCTGAGCGCGTTGGGTTTTCAGACAGCGCTAACTTTCGACATGCCTTTCGTAAATGGAGTGGAAGCTCGCCCAGACAATACCGAAAAGAAGTGGTCTAACACGATTAAACGCCCTAAATTAAAATCTGATGAATACAACGAATCTCTCTCCCTCTTTCAAATTAAATAGTCGTTTGAACAACGCTTTATCGGCTATTTAACCGCAGAAAATATCGCGAAAACATGAAATATCACAACGGTATTTTAGCCAACAAACACGATAGATTTCTTTTATCTTAACGACCATTTTTATTCGTTTTACCCAATTCAGTTTCTCCCCCATAGTCGCGGAAAATTCATCGTTTCTTTTACTATTTAGAGGCTCCTGCATTGGACAACATCCAACCAACAACTCGCATAACTGTTCCTGTTATTGCATTGTCTTTTTACGCGATCGCTTCAGGCTACTTAATGAGTTCATTACCATTAATGCTGTCTGAGTATGGCTTAGACAGTAATCTATCGAGTTGGTTGGCGAGTGCCTTTTATGCAGGTCTTTTAGCGGGTACGTTATTGATTGAGCGTGCGATCGCTCGCGTTGGTCACAAAGACGCGTTCGTCATTGCATTGAGTGTCTTCATCGCAACGATCCTTGTATTGCCATTGATCCCACACCAAGCGGTATGGCTATTAGCTCGCTTTGTGGCTGGTGTGGCTGTTGCAGGTATCTTCGTGATTGTAGAATCTTGGCTAATGAGCGGTGATGAATCTCAGCGTGCGAAACGTTTAGGGGTTTACATGTGTTCGCTATACGGCGGATCTGCTGTTGGTCAACTTGGCATTGGATACCTTGGTATTACAGGCGGCGTGCCTTTCATTGCAATGTTCACCTTGTTGTTTGGTGCGATCATTGTGTTGATGTACGGACAAGCGACAGCACCACAAATTCACGATGCTAAGTCTTTATCACTTAAGCAAATCAGCAAACTGAGCCACAGCGCACTAATTGGTTGTATTGTATCGGGGCTAACACTTGGTTCTATTTATGGCTTGATGCCTGTAGAGCTCGCTCAGCGCAACATCGCACACCAAGATATTGGTGGTTTGATGGCGTTAGTAATTATGGGTGGTATGGCTGTTCAGCCGATGGTGACATGGTTATCTCACCACATAGGACAAGTGTTATTAATGGCTCTGTTCAGCCTACTAGGGGTTGCAAGCATTGGTGTACTAACGATAAACCATGATTTCTACGTACTAGGCATGAGCCTATTCGTACTGGGCATGGCAACATTCGCACTTTACCCAATTGCGATTAACTTAGGTTGTCGTAACTTAGACCCAAGCTATCTGGTATCAGTGACTCAGGTTATGCTGTTGTGTTACAGCATCGGTTCAGTCGCAGGACCATTAGTTGCGGATAGCTTTATGGACTCTCAAGCAGGACTATTTACTTACCTGTTTGCGTCTCTGCTAGCGACAACGATTTACATGTTAATCGCAAGTCTAAAGCGCTCTCCTCTACAGATTGCTGGCGAGTGATATAGCAGGTAATGAGTAAATCGCAGGGAGTAAATAGTAGATAATTGGTTAAACAGTTCTGACCATTCTAAACGAGTCGATATTATTGGGGCTCTTCATTAAAGGCTATTGGCCTGAAGGAAGCGCCCTTTTTGATACGTAGGGGGGGACTAACGCTCAATATATTGAAATCGTTCGATTTATCAAAACTGTGTTAATGACGAAAACGCTGCTGAAGCAAATGCTATTTAAGGCTGGAAAACGTAACCTTCACCAGTGATCGTTAAGATCAAACCATCACCTAAAATTGAGCGTATCTCAGAAATAGCGACAATTACCGACGAATTGGTGACTTTCTCACTTTCCCAACCGATATTCTTAAGCTGACGAACACTGAATAACTGTCCGCGATGCCGATTCATAAATAAAATGATTTTTCTGTACGCTAATGGCATCGTTCCAAGCACATAACCATTGTCAACGTTTCGTATGAGCTTCGTATTTAGCTCAATAACCTTACCGTTTACCTCCAATACCGCATTGCTTTCAACTTTATTACCTTCAATTACTGGGTAAGTATCCATATTCATATTCCCTAACAGAGCAACCAACGACACAACTTCATTAAGAGATGTGTTTAATAACGTCACTTATAAATGGACGTTTAAAATCGAAGATAATGAAAGTGGCGTATACGGTAAAGAGATTAAATTTTTATTATTAGAATATGAACAGATTATCAACAGTAGGAGTCAGTCTCTAACATATAGCCTTCATTAGGTATGGTGTAGATGAATTTACAGTCTATCATTCCGCGTATTTCAAAAATAGCCACAAGCACAGAAGCCGAAGTGACAGACTTGCCAGCCCAGCCAACACGCTTCAAAATATCCTTGCTGATCACCTCACCTTTATTCTCGTAAAGATAAAAAAGTACCTTACGATGAGGCTCGGATAACGTCCCGACAATCGAACCACAGCCAGCTTTTCGGACAAGTTTCGTTTTCGTATGGAATTCTCTCATATTAATTACGATTTTTCTGTCTGATTCAAAGTCGAGTATCTCTGTCGCATCTTGTGGCATCACTAACCTCTAATTTTGTAAGCCTTAACCATTGTCATAAAAGTAGGAGGAAAGTACATAACGTCAGCGGCGAACAATACAGTAAATTTACTGCATTGCGCCGTTATTAGATGTTGCAAATGAACACTGTTTTATATTATGTATAGATTTGATGCTTCAGCAGTCCCACTGTTTAGCCTGAGACCCGATGACTCTTTCGATATTGACTTGGCGATAAACCAAAATGCTTTTTAAAGCGATGTGAGAAGTTATAAGGATCTTTGTAGCCTAAGCGGTTGGCAATCATCGACACTGACCAATCTTGCTGCTTCAACAAGCTGGTCGCTTTGTCCATTCTCAGTTGTATCAACTTGCTACGTGGAGACACGTTAAACAACGACTTAGTGACTCGGTTTAACTGTTCTTCACTGATGAAAACACGTTCTGCCATCCCTGCGACGGTCCATGGCTGGTGCAGACTGCTTTCAATCTCGTTATAGAGTGCTTGAACACGTGCTGTGGTGCTGGTCGATTTGGGTTCAAACCCCGTCAACGTTCGGATGATTTCACTCAAGAGCAACTTACGGTAACTGGCTCTACCGCCTATCTCAAAGTAAACCAAGTTCATTAATGACCAGATCTGCTCACACTCTCCGAACGGCACTATCCCCTGACCTAAACTTGCTATGTGCTGCCATTGCTGCGTATCGGGCGTTAGCATCCACGCCATTTTCCAATAATTGTATTGAGGATCGAGTTCAAAACGAAATGGGGTTTCGGCAGGAAGAACCGCCAGCGTATAAGGTGTAATCGCTTGTACCGAGGTTGAAGTGGTTAGAATTCCGCCCCCTTCTTGAGTAAAAATCAACGTATGAACATTAACGGATTCGCGCTCAACCCAGTAGCCATCATATAGCTTCGCCATACCGCCCATATAGACACCAAAGCTTTTCATCTCTGGAATATCTTCAACGGTCAAAAAACGTTCTTTGCACTGTTCAGCGAGAAAAACATCATCGCGCCAAGTTGATTTTGGTCTCATTGAATCAATGACGGATTCGCACAGGTTTTGTTGTTTTTTAAACATGTTGTTATTTCGCTCAAAACACTATAGTTCTGCCATAAATCGGAGAGCTTATGACAACTAACATCAACCCTAACTCATCTATGAATAACAAGCCAGAGAGTATCTTACCTCGTATCGTTAAACTTGGTTTGCCTGTTGCTTTGCAAAGTGCGCTTGTCGCTATTCTTGCCCTTGCTGACGTATTAATGGTCAGTGATTATGGTATGGAAGCAGCTGCAGCTGTGGGAATTGCATCAAAATGGCACTTCGTTGCGATTATGATTATGGCAGGGTTGGCCTCAGCAAACGGTACATTAGTCGCTCAATACTGGGGAAAGAATGACCGAAAAAGCGCACGAACAGTATCCTCGATTGCGATGATATTTGGCTTAAAAGTTCTGTTGCCTGTTACTGCAATCATCACTCTTGGTTCTCAGTTTTTAATGATGTTGCAAACCAGCGATCAAACCGTGATTGAACTTGGCGCGACTTACCTATGGTATGGCTTCCCTGTTCTACTTCTGACTCACATTGTTGTCGTGGTAGAAGCAAGCATGCGCTCATCAGGTGACACCGTAACTCCACTATTATTAGGTGGCGTTACCATCGCACTCAACATTGCGCTTAACTTCATTCTTATTAAAGGTGCTTTCGGCATTCCAGCAATGGGCGTCGCAGGTGCGGCATTGGCGACAACCTTAGCGCGATTAATTCAAGTGGGCTTGATGTATAGCTACATGCGTATGCGTAAACATTGGCTATTAACGACACCGAGCTCGCCACATCGCCCATCATTGTGGATGTCTTACCGTCGCATTGCTTTGCCGTTGACGATGAATGCTGTGTTGTGGGCAATGGGTACCATGGCATATCAAATGATTTTCGGTCACATGGGCACGACTGAGCTTGCGGTGTTCTCGATGCTCGCACCATTTGAATCTCTGTGTTACTCGATCTTCTTTGGTATTTCAGTGGCGTGTTCTGTTTTGTTAGGCCATTCATTAGGCCGTGATGAATTTGATGACGCGATGAGCATGGGTCTAACATTCATTAAAGCCGTCGTTGGTTTTGGCGCGGTCGTTGGGTTGCTACTGTTTATGGGTAAAGAACATGTTCTATCATGGCTAAACCTTTCTACCGATGCATTGTACCCACTCGCTGCACCTGCAATGACTATTATGTGTTTTGCGGTAGTCATTCGTATGCTCAACATGGTGATCATTAACGGTATTATTCGTGCTGGTGGTGATAACGCTTTTTGCCTGCGAATGGATTTCATCGCGATGTGGATGGTGGGTATTCCAGTATGTGTTTACGGTGCGTTTGTCGCTGGATGGGATTTCAAATACATCTATGGTCTGATGTTGGTAGAAGAAGTGGTGAAGTTAGCTATATGCTCGCACCGATACTTGAGCCGACGCTGGATCAACAACCTCACAGTGACCTACGACGAGCCTCAAGCGGCATAAGTTACCTGTCTACCTAGCTACCTAGCTACCTAGCTGCATTCAAGCTTAGATAGAAGTGTATCTACATCAAAAAGGTCTGAGTAATCAGACCTTTTTTGTTTCGATTACTTTCACATTACACATACTTTCACACAGTAAACAATGTGTTACTTCTTATTCATTCGGATATGGCGGTTCGACACATTCGGCAATGGCTTCTCTGGCACTTTCCGCTTCTCATGTATCAAATGTCGTATCGCTAAAATCGGATGCTTGAGTAGCATTCTTGGCCCAGCATATCGCATCACTAAACGCATCTGCTCTTTAGGGTCAGGCTTATAGCAATGAATTGGACACTTATTGCAGGTTGGTTTCGCCTCGCCATAAGGACAGCGATCAAGTCGTGTTTCGGCATAACGCAACAGTTGCTCGCACTCTTCACATAACGCGTTGTCCAAACGAACGGCATCGTGATGATCTTTGCAATAGATGTGCACCATCGCGATAACGGTTTTGTACTCGGTTGCGAGTTCGCCTTGCAGAATATTGTTATGTTGAAACATGATTAATTACTCAGTGATAAACCGTACAGGTTGAGGTTGACGCTTTCACTTAACACGTCCTCGACTCGCTCAAACACAAAACCCAACTTAGTCAGCAGTGCGATACTTCGAATGTTATCAGAGGTAGTGATGGCAACTAAATGATCGATATCAGCATTATGCTTAGCTTGTTCAATTATCGCTTGTGCCGCTTCTAATGCAAAACCTTGGCCATAGACTTCAGGAACAAAACCGTAGCCAATATCATGCGACTCTAAGTTATCTCGTTTGATTAAGCCGCATACTCCAATTGGCGTTGAGGGATCTTTTATTTCAACCACCAATAAGCACACACCTTTCTCTTGATGCATTTTTAGAATGTTGTTTTCGATGTATTCAACAGCCTTGACTACGTCGCTGATTTCCTTGTCTCCGATGTAACGCAGGAAATCTTCTGAGCCATATAATCGTTGGATAAACACCGCATCTTGAGGTGTGATCATTCTTAATCGTAAACGTGCGGTCTCGACTGCCTGCATAGTGATATTTTCCTTGCTGGATAGCATGTAAATATTGAGTTCTAGATCTAAAATGATTATCCTCCACCGCATAAACTAAATACAAGGCTATGCAGCAATGAACCGTAAGAAAAAAATCAATCAAATTCTAAAGAAAAGACAGAAACAGGCGACGTCTAAACTGCATGGTAGCAACAAGCCTCGCTATATTTCTAAAGCTGACCGCGCAAAAATGGAAGCTGAAGAGCAAGCAAAAGCCGCTCAAGAGCAAGCGGAAGGATCGGTAGAAGCTTCTGTTGAATCTGAAGAAGCTGGTATCGAAACTAAAGATACAAAAGCTGCAGAGTAAGTTTTAAACTCGCAGTATTCTTGCCCAGCACTCTGACCAGAGCCTACGGACAAGAACAAAAAAAGCAGCCTCTATTTGGGCTGCTTTTTTGATCGTGTTTTTTGAACGAGCGGTTTATTAGCTAACTTGTTTTAGCCACTTAACCTTTGAAAGGCTCAACTTCCCAGCGTGCGAACGGCGCTTTTGTATTAATGCCTGCACTTCCCCAACGGTCTACCGAGTCTACAACAAGAATTCGTTCATTAGGCACCAGTGACTTAATCAACGTCGTCGGCTTTTTCGCTGTGACTAACCACAGTGCATCGTCTTCTGAAAACATCGCTTTGAGTTTCGCTATATCTTGCTCTGTCCATTCAAGCTCTGCTTTGAACATGCGGTCTTCAACAAACAGTTGGCTACCCGAAGCAAAGTCTTCCAAGCTTTCTGAAAGCAACAATACTGAATCTACGTCGTTATCCAGTAACACCGCTTGTTGCTTGTTAATCAGTTCACGAACATCAAGCATCACGCGCTGCAAATTACTATCAATAATTTCAGCTTGTTCTGGCCACAACAACTTAAAGTCGTCAGCCACGATAGCGGCCATACGCGTTAAGTTAGTTGGGTTTAACCACGCGAACTTAGACACATCACCACTCGATAACGTCAGCGCTGCAACACCTTGTGCGCGTGGAGTAATCGCTTGAGCCGCATCAACCTCAACCAAACGGATGTTGCCTTGTCTTGCGTATACAAATGTAGGATCAGCTTGCCAGATAGATGACAGCGTTAATGCTACGGTCGCCTTTTCTCCTGATTGAAGGACTTTGCTCGCCCCCTTAGTGCCAAACCAATTAGGCAAGCGATCAATACCGTAGCGTTTTGGTGGTAAGTATTCAGTCGTAATGTCAGTGCCTTTGGTGAGCTCAGTCGCCAACGCATAGGTCACCGGCGTACTGGTTAGGATATCTTCGGCATTAGCGCTGAAAGACACCATTGAGGCACCTAACAACATGCTGCTGACCGCACTCACTTGAGCCGTTGCTTTTAGTGAACTTGAAATACGATTCATTAAAGAAGTCATGATTATGCCTTTCTTACAATTCGGTATAGCGTTGCCGCTAGGAAAAACGTTGCAGAAACGATGATGATTGAAGCACCGGATGGCACTGGCAGTTTAAGTTCCATCGGTAATACTGTTCCGACCAAACACGCGATGGTTGCCAGTAACGCAGACAACAAAACAAAGCTGCCCATGCGTTTAGTCAGCAATCGAGCCGTAGCTCCAGGAATCAGCAATAACGCGCCAACCAGAACCGCACCCACTATTTTCACCGCTGCAATCGTCACTAGAGTGATCATCATGACAAACAGGTAGTCGTAGAAGCTGGTGTTATAGCCACGAACCTTGGCAATATCGGGGCTAATACAAGTCAAAAGAATGCGGTTGAACGTCGGTATCAAGAGCAAAATGATGATCGCGCAGCTGCCTGCGAGAATTGCTAAATCTTGGTCTGTTACTGTCAGAATCGATCCAAATAACACGTTCTCAAGCATGTGGATATTGATCTTACGTACTACGTACATCAGCAATGCCGCGCCTACTGCCAATGCTAGCGCAAGGAAAACTCCGACTAAAGTATCGTATGGCACATTGGTTCTGTTTCTTACAAAATGAAGAAGCAAAGCAAAGATCATACAGAAACTAAACAGACCAATAATTGGGTTTTCTGGTGGCTCACCAAGCAAAACACCGATAGCAATACCAGTTAATGCGGCGTGACCTACCGCTTCAGAGAAAAAAGCGAGACGCTTTGCAATCACCAAAGTTCCAAGGCCACCTAATAACGGGCCAAGTAATAGCGCCGCAACCAAGGCATTCACCATAAACGCATACATGAAGCTGTCTGATAACCAACCCGCTTCAACGCCACTTATGGCAAGTTGTCGTAACCAATCCATTACGCAACCTCCTTCGATTTAACGATAGCTGCGCCACTGCTGTAGTGCTGGAATAGACTCTCAATCTTACTTGGATGTAGTACCTGTTCATGTGGACCACTATCCACCAAGAATCGATTCACAACATGCACATTCGCTTCAAGGCGACGCACTGCGGTTACATCATGGTGAACCGCAAGGATCGTACGGCCTTCATCAACACATTCACGAATTAGAGATTCAAGATACCGAACGCCCTGCTCATCCATACCGGTCGTTGGTTCATCCAACACCAGTAAGCTTGGGTTATCCAACAACGCTTGAGCAAACAACACCCGTTGCTGCTCACCACCGGATAACTGTCCCATACGGCGGTCGCTGCGTGTCGCCATACCAACGCGATCTAACTGTGCGAGTGCAAGATCCAATTGCTTAGATTTGCGACGCCAAAACAACGGGATTCGCGTTTGGTTAAGCAATACGAAGTCCATTACCGTCAAAGGTAAGCTCGACTCGAACGTCGCTTTTTGCGGAACGTAACCAATACTTGGCTTTTCTGGCCAGTGGATATTGATTTGACCAGAGAAAGGCGTAAGTCCAAGTACAGATCGCAACAAAGAAGTTTTGCCTCCACCGTTTGGTCCCATAATCACATGACACTCACCCGCTTTAAGTTCTAGCGAGATATCATCAAGAATCACATTGTTATCGTATTGCAGGCCGAGTTTATTAATTGAGATTGATGGACCTAACATTATGCGTTCCCGCTTTTAACTTGGTTCGCCGCCGCAAATTTCATTGCTTCGATTAACGTTTCTAGGTTTTTCTTCATCTCAACTTCCACTTTATCGTCTTCATATTCGCCATGCGTCATGTGAGAAAAACGGTAAAGCTGAACACCTGTTTCCGCTTCAATGGTGTCAACAAAGCGGTTTGGCATGTTGAGCTCATAGAACAGAACATCAATGCCCGAAGCGCGGATCTTTTCGATCGTATCTTGCAGTTGGCTCGCACTTGGCTCAACACCGTGTGCTGGCTCAATCACCGCCGCGACATCAACACCAAACTCTTGCAGAATGTACCCATAAGCATTGTGCGTGGTCGCCACTTTCATGCCTGAAGTATCGAGTTCACCTAATGACAACATCGCATCACGCTTCATAAAACGAAATTGCTTGGCGTATTTACGTGCGTTCTTGCGATAAAACGTAGCGTTGTCTGGGTCGAGCTTAGAGACTTCACTCGCGATGGTGTAAACCTTTTGAATCGTTGTCGAAAGACCAACAAACGTATGCGGGTTCACGGCACCTTGACCAACAGACTGGCCTAATGCTGGAAGTAGAGGCACTTCTTTGTTCGCTTCGATCACCACTAAGTCATCACGTTGCGCGGCTGAAATCACTTTAAGCGCGAAGTCATCGTGACCAATACCGTTTACCACAATCGCATCCATCTGGCTCAATCGCTTTAAATCATTGGGTTGCGGTAAGTAGTTATGAGGATTAAATCCAGCATCAACCAAAGGAAGAATGTTCACTTTGTCACCCACCACGGCTTTTACGTAGCTGAAATAAGGCTGAAGGGTTATGCCAATCGTCAGCTTATCACTGTCGATCTTATATTCTTTTGCTAATGCATTGGGTGTCATTAACACCGCCAATAACGACATGAACAGAGTCATAATTCGCATAGTAAATCTCTTATTATTTTTGAACATTTTGTTTTTCGAGAATCTGGGGTTAATGAGAAGAAGCATCATGCTGATCAGCAACTTCTGACTCATTCACCACCAATTTCCAACCGGTAGACTCAAGCGTGTGTTGGTCAAAAGTATCTGGCTGTTTCGCTACACCACCAAAGAAAATCCAGATTTCAGGAGAGACACTGTTGGCGTTTAAAATAAAGGAGTCAGCAAAGCCATGTTCGCTTTGTGCAGCGTATTCGCTTGGCGTCGAAAAGTAGTAACCACGCTCGTCCAATAGCCAAGCATGAGAACCTTTGCGCTTCCAACTCTGGTCTTCAACAAATGGCGCGACCCATTCATCCCTAAGTGACACAACACTCGGCCATTCACCGTCAGAGTCCATACGCAAGTCACGAATTTCTTCATGCGCTAAGCGTAACTCTGACAACATTGCCAAGTTTTCTTGTTCAACATCAGTCACCAGGATTTGATGATCAAGCACTGATTTAACGTGAGATTCTGCCTGATGAAATGGGATCGCGACGGTTGCAAAGCAAAGGATGAATACAATGCTCAGCACTACCCATTTACCTTCTCTGCCACCCGTATCAGCACGTACACCTTGAATCATCATTTCTCGCTGATCTCAACAACATCGACTTCAACAGGAAACTCATGGCCTGAATCGAATACAAGGTAGAACTCAGTGTCAGGATTTGGGAATTCAACGATAGAGCGTTTATCTGTCATCTCTTTTGCAATCAAGTTGTCTTCGTAATCGTACATCTCAACCGCGTAATCAATCGCTTTGCTGCCATCAGAATAACCCGCTTCACAAGCAACAGTTTTGCCTTCAAACCAGCAGCTCATCAGTGGAAAGTGTGCTTGCGCAGGTAATGCAGCGAAACCAAGTCCCAAAGCCAAGCATGGAGTGATTATCGATTTTAGTTTTGTTTTTATTGTCATGGTTCGTACCCTAGCCACAGTGCAAATTCTCAGAAGTAAACTGAGCGATAAAGGGCTCAAATGAGCCCTTAAGTTTTTGGTTGCTTAATCAGGGGTCTAACCCCGATATCACAAATCATTGAAGCAATGCTTCGAACGTTAGGTGAACGTTCGCGCTTGCTTTGTCTGCCAGTGGGTTGTCAATCAACTCACCTTTGTAGTTCGCTTTCATTACGTAACGACCTGCTACGTCTGGAGTAAATGTAATTTCACCGTTCTCATTACTCACAACATCAATCTGCTCTTGGTGGTTGCGGTAAAGCGTGCCTTCACGAGTGATCTCAGCTTTCACGTCTTTCTGGATTTCACCGTTGTAGAAGAATTGGAATGTCACAGGTTCACCTTCAATGATGTCTGAAGGGTGCGTTACTGGCTTCATTTCAAGTAGCTTGCCTTCAATCTTAAATACTGAATCCGATGGCTTACCCACTGTGATGTAGCTTTCTGCACGGGTGAAACTGATTTGTGTTACCACGTCACGCGACTTTTCAGGAAGCACAGAGTCACGTTCCGCTTTGTTTGCTTTGATCCACTTTACAGTGTCACGACGGCCCGCTTTGTATTGCGTGTAGTAAGAAGGCTCATTGTTGATCGCCACTTTGTGTGTGCCTTCTTCTTCAAAATAGAAGTCGAAGATTGAACGACGTTTACCGCGAACAACAAAGTTTGGACGCTCGCTGCGACCGTCTGGCATGATGACATGAGCGTTTTCACTGCCTGCTGGCTTATCGAAAACGAACGTACCGTGAGATGCAGTCACGTCGAACGTTAGCCAATCACCGCCTTCTTTCGATACAGTAAAGTGAGATGGTAGTATCCAACGCGGGTGAGCTTGTGCTGTTGTCGTTGCGGCTAGGCCGAATGCCATCACACCCGCTAGTGCAAGTGCCTTGATTTTTGTCTGTTTCATCATGTTCAATTCCATTATTTATAATTGTTAGCCGTGTCGCTCTATCTGAGCCTACGATGACTGCTGTCTATTCTGTTCAGTTTGCTATTCGCACTTGTTATTTAGCGATGTAGTTCAGAGTGATTTCACCCGTCTCTTCCGTCGCCTTTAGCTCATAAGAAGCGTTTGAATCTGTTAGCGATACTTTTTGACGAAGGTAATTACGGCCACCGTGTTCGCGAACCACTTCGATATGAACCGTGTACTCGCCCTGTTCTAGAGTTTGGCCATCATCGCTCTTACCATCCCAAACGAAGCGGTACTGGCCAGCAGGGCGCGTTGCAGACGTCACTGCATCAACCAATTCACGATCATAACGCCCAACCTTTCTCCACCAGCTACGTAAATCTTTAAGCCATTCATCTTTACCGACCCAAAGCTCAATGGTTTTCACTGACTTTCGTTCGCTGTTCTCTACCCACACCGCCACATAAGGACGTGCGTACATAGAGGTATCAATCTTTGGAAGCTTAAAGTTCACATCAAGTTTTGCCGTATCAGGGATCGCTTGTGCCATACCTAGGCTTGGCAAAAGAGATAAAGCAAGAAGCACCTTGCTCCAGTTCATTTTTTTCATGTTTAACAACCTTTTAAATCCGTTTAACCTTTAATTCGCTCTTCAAGTTGATTCACCAAGCTGACTCATCAACCTGATTGATCAAGCTAATTAAGAATTAAGGTACGGCGACAAAATAGATAGCAAGAGAGATTGCAGACCCAAACACCGTCCATTTAATGGAGGTATTGAGCGTTTTTTTCTTAGGTAACAATAAGCACACGCCAGTCAGCACAAAAAAGATCATCAGCAGAGCAGTGATATCGATGAACCACTTCCAAACTTCACCGCTGTTACGGCCTTTGTGTAGGTCGTTCAAAAGCGCGATAACGCCGTAATTGGTGGTTTCGACTTCCACCATTTCAGACGTCACGTCAACGAACACAGAGGCGTTGTAGCCTGGTCCTTTGAAGTCCATAGACACTTCGCCGATGAGCAACTCACCGTTTTCAATCTCTGCGTAGATGTCTAAACCTGAAGGAACGCCAGATAAGTTGGCTTCTTCAAACAAAAACTTCTCAAAGGTCGTTTCGTCGGCTTTCAATCGTCCTTCTTGTATCGTGAATAAATTCGCAGGAAGCGTTAACGTTGACCGTTGGATATTGGGTTGTGTTGATTCAAATAACTCAGGGCGATTAAGGGTGATGCCTGTCACTGAGAAGAAAAGAACAACGAACAGAAGCGCCATTGAAATATAAACATGAAGTCGACGAGCCCATGATTGAACCGCCCTACTTTTTAACGACATACAAACCAATACCTATAAATTTTATGGCGTCAATTTAGTTGATAATCATTCGTATTGGCATTCAATTTACATTGTTTACGTTTGCCGAGCAGCGTAAGGAAATTTACATAACATTACATGGGAAGTAATCGAACTGTTTATCTACTCTGTTAACATGTAAATCTTGTTAACGTTTAGAGTTGGCGGTAATAACTGGTTAAAACGTCAATCTGATTCAGCCGAAAGATCATCGATAGAAACCAATAGGTGGATACACCGTGCATTCAAGGAAAGAAAACTGGAAGTATTTAGAACTGAGATCACTATCAAGATCATTAACATCACGATCTGTTCAAGAGTAGTTTAAGCTTATTGTCTATAAAACGAGCATGGCGATACATGTTTAAAAGGATTTTGAAATGCGTATTATTATTTTAGCTTTTACCCTGTTGGTAACGGCTTGTACTAGCCAAATTATCGGCACTGACGAACATATCGAGAGTTATATCGGCTCCAATATTGCCGACGCCCAAAAGTTATATTTAACGCCTCACTCTCAAGCTGTTTCATTTTGGGAGTCGCGCACGTTTGCTTGGGTAGAAACTCAAACCCCACTCGAGAATGGCGAAACACAACATGCTTTCAAAAATCCCTATCGTGACTGCACTATCAACTGGGTTGCTGACCAAAACGGAATGATCATCGCGGGATCGCACAGTGGCGAGATGTGTAGCCCTTAATTTTGCCTTTGCTCATACCTCGCTCAAACACCAAGGCCTAATGAAGCACTAAGGCTCAATTTTATTCAATATATAAAAAAGGGCGTCATTTGAACGATCAAATGGCACCCTTTTGCTTTTCTTATTTCTAGTTTCTATGTGCTGTCTCTTATCTTCTTTTTTTAGCTATCAGCAGTTAAACGTTTCCGTTATCACTAACTGTTCTTAGCTGAGTCAGATATTTAATCCAACCTTTTGCTTCAGAAGAAGGTTCAATGTTGTTCGCACGCTTCGCTTGTGCCAGTGCGTTGTCAAGGTTCTTTAACTTGTACCAAGAACGTACTTTCGCCAATGCGACGTCGGCTTGTTTGTTTTTGTCTTTCACTTTGTCTAAAACAACCAGCGCTCGGTCGTAGTAACCTTGCTGAACCAATAGCTGTGCCACATTCCAGTGGTATTGATTGTCCTTTTTAGACGCTAATGTCCACACTTCAATGGCATTGTCCCACTCTTTCGCTAGCTGCCAGTAAGTTGCTTGCTCAGCCAGAAGTTGAACATCGCTGTTCGCATCATCTAGCTTGCTAATTTCTAGTGCTGCGCGTTCTGGAATGCCGCGTTTCGCGTAAAGCTGTGCTAACAAGCGGCGATCTGAGTTTTTCAGCTCAACACCTTGTAGATCGGCCAGCGCCAACGTATTTAATGCATCTCGGTTACGTTCTAACCTTAGTTGAATACCCACTAGTTGACGCCACCAGTTGTCTTTTTCTGGTTGAAGTTCAATAAGGCTTTCCAGTGTTGGAATAGATTGCTTCCACTGCTTTAACTGTAGTTGTGCACCCAGTTTTAGTGATAAAGGCGACAACTCTGGTTTTGAATTGAACTTGTCATGATTACCAATGGCCACTAGTACTTTCGACCAGTTTTCAATTTGGTATTCAGCTTGTGCAATTCGCATCCAAAGCGTGTCTTTCTTTTCCTTTTCTGGCGCTGTTTTCACTAACTCGTAATAGTGCGGAAGCGCGTTTTTAAACTGCTGATCGTTTAGTAATAGATCAGCAAGCATGCGCTTCGTTATCCAAGCTTGCTCATCGACCAACAAATTAGTATCGACGGCATAAGTTAGCTGCTTAATCGCCGCGTCAGTTTTCCCATCTTGCCAGTAAAACACACCAAGCATACGAGCTACGTACGCTTTGTCGTAGCCTTTAGAAAGCTCCAAGCCTGCAAGAACGTCAATCGCCTGTTTAACCTGTTCATCTTGAGCAAGCTTGTGCGCTTTTTGAACACGAATAGCAGTATATTGAGTTAGCTCTTTTGCTTGTGTTGTAAGGGGCATTAACAACACGCCCACTAATATCCATATCTGTTTCATCATTTTGCCAACTTAAACTCTAGTTTCACGGTTTGACGAACCTGAGCTATCGCTTTTCCATCGACGACTTTCGGTTGATATTTCCATTTTTTAAGTGCTCTCATCGCTTCACGTTCAAACATACGACGTGGGTTTGCGTCAGTGACTTGAATATCAACTGGGCGCCCCGTCTCATCGATAGTAAAAGACATAATGACATGACCTTCAGCGCCCCGCTTAAGCGCCTTCGCTGGGTAACGAGGTTCTACTCGATACAGAGGCATTGCCTGTTGGTTTGACCCAAAATCAGAAAATGTCGGCGCGTTAATCGCTAGACCATCAACAGATGTATTCAAATCCAATGAAGGCAGTGAAGACATCGAATTCAGAGGCGTAACTTCAGCTTGTGACTGAGACGTTTGCGCTTCTGGTGGTGGTTCTGGCATTTCTGGCTGTTCAGGAACGGCACGTTGTCTTCTTTGAACGTCTTGTTCTTGTTCCACCATCACCATGTTGAAACTTAAAGTATCACCACTTTCTGGAGAACGTTGATGGCCATTATCAACCATCCAAGCCATGAAGGAAAACAGAGCTAAACCCAGTGCCCCCGCTATCGGTAAGGCAAGAAAAAGGCGAATCATTTATAAAGATCCTCCAAGATCATCGCTTTTCAGCAGCAAGCGCAATGTTTTTCACACCGGCACCTTTAGCGGCGTCCATCACTTTTACAACAGTTCCGTTATAAGCGTGTTCATCCGCTTGAATGACCAAAGAAGCATCAGGTTGTTCTAGCAATAAATGTTCTAACGTCGCCTGAACACGTTCAACATCGACAACACGTTTATCGATGAAGATATCATTCGCAGACGTAATCGCAACAAAGATGCCCGCATCCTTTTGGCTTACTACGTTAGAAGCTTGTGGGCGATTGACTTCAACCCCTGATTCACGAACAAATGAACTGGTCACAATAAAGAAAATAAGCATGATAAATACGATATCAAGCATCGAAGTAAGGTCTATTTGAGCCTCTTCGTTTTTAGAATGACGTCGACCGAGTCTCATCGTTGACTCCTTAAAGATTTTTCTAATTTTAATTCTAAACGGTTACACACTTTCGCTAAACGCGCGTGAACAAACATGCCCGCTAGTGCAGCAACCATACCCGCCATGGTTGGCAGCGTTGCTAACGAGATACCTGAAGCCATCAATTTAGGGTCGCTGCTTCCTTGAGTCGCCATGACATCAAAAACAGAGATCATACCGGTAACGGTGCCTAACAAGCCCAACATCGGACAAATAGCGACTAACAGCTTAATAAAATTCAAGTTTTGGTTAAGCAAAATACTCGCTTGTCCTAACCAACCTTCACGAATGGCTTTGGCATGCCAAGAAGAGTGATCTTCTCTTTCATGCCACTTTGTAATCCAAGCTTGGCGTTGTTTTGGAAAATAGAACGCAAGATAAAGCACGCGTTCTACCACAAGCACCCAATACACTAGGACAACAGCAGCTAGCCACCACAGGACGAAACCGCCCTGCTCCATAAAGCTTGATAAAGACAGCAGCCAGTCACTCGTTAACCAACTCGCTGGTAATAGAGAACCCGACAAAATATCCATTACGCAGCAGTCCCAACTGGTGAAACAACAGCTTTTGATTCAACTGTCTTTTCTGCCTGCTCAGCAACAAGGCCAATACCCTGCTTCTCAAGAATATTGCGAATATTTTCTGACTGAGTGCTGAGAATGTTGTGTGCCAGTAGTAGTGGTATTGCAGCAACAAGACCAAGTACGGTTGTTACAAGCGCCATAGAAATACCACCAGCCATGACTTTAGGGTCACCATTACCAAACTGTGTGATCACTTGGAATGTTTCGATCATTCCGGTTACGGTGCCCAACAAACCAAGCATAGGAGCGAGTGCAGCTAGAAGTTTCAGCATCGATAAACCTTTCTCTAAGTGAGTCTGTTCATCAACGACGGCTTCTAAAAGACGTAACTCTAGTGCTTCAACCGTTTGGTTTTGCTCTTTGTTGTAAACTGCAAGAACGCGACCAAGAGGGTTGTCGCCCGCTTGTTCAGGGTTCTTCAGTTGTGCGCGAATTTTCTGACGAGCGATAGCTAAAGAAATACCACGAACCAATGCGATGATTAAACCAATTGCCAACAAGCCAAGAATCACTTTGCCTACTACGCCACCAGCTTGAAGACGATCAGTTAGGCTAGGTTCCAAAGCCAATTGTTCTAGCATGAATCCACGAGAAGGATCGACAACGATATTAGATACGTCGCCATTCGCAAGTGCGGAAAGCGACGCGAATGTTGGACCATTTGATGGCTGTTTCAAATACGCAATTGCATCTTCGCGCTGGGTGTTCCAGTTAACATAGCCCTGGTCAGTCACTAGGCCGATTGAACCTAGACGATATGCATTAGCTTTTTGTGTGTTGCCTTCACCGTTGATGAACGCAATTTGAGATTTACCAAGCTCAGAACTCGCTTGAATTTGCTCAACCATACTCATCCACAAGCCAGATAGCTGTGGCATTGATGGCAATGATTTAGCATCAATGATTTGCTCAACGGTTGCAGTATGTTCAGCGCGATCAACACTGTTCACTGTAGAACTAAGCTCTGCACCTAGCTCTTTTGCGTTTTGGCGAACGACGCCAAACAACTCACCGAGACTACCCGTTTCTAAACGCAGTTTCTCTTCTAAACGAGCAAGTTTGTTTTCGTTGTCGCTGAATGTTTGAGTCAGAACGTCTGTAGCGCTTTGGATTGAGGTGCGTTTCTCTTCAAGCTGCACTTTGATCGCTTTGAGCTCTTGTTCTGTCTTTTTGAAATCCGCTTCTCGAACCACGTTGTGAGAAGCTTGAGTTCGACTCTCTGATTTTGCTTTATTAACTAATTGAGCAGTCGTGTCTGATGCAGAGAAAGCAGAGAATGAAATAGATGTAATGCAAAGTAATGCGGCCAACGGTTTTAAGTTCATTACTTAACCTCCGCAACAGTTAGAGAAACAGGTAAAGTAATCAAGCTTGGCGCCGCTTGTTGACCAGCAATATCGTAGGCTTTATCCAGCTCAGATTTCATTGAAGAATCAAGCTCTTGCCATTGATCTTCTGTTTGATCCCAAGACCAGTATTGGTTGCCATTTAGATTGCGAGCGACTAAAGAGATGCGACCTAGGTGCAGTACATCAGCCTCAATCGTTTTTTCACTGGTCAATGCTACACGACCTTGATAAACACCCAGCTTGATACCGTAGTCCATCTCAATTTGATATGCCTCTAGGATACGACGATACTTTTCTGCATCACTTACATCCGCGCGAGTCATCATCGCTTGCAGCTTTTCAACTCTTTCTAGACGCTGTTCTTTCTTGATTGGCACATCTTGCTCAACTAACTGCTGAAGGCCATCAATCATCTGGTACATCAGAGGCACAACACCTTGACGTGTATATTTGATTTCGTCGATCTGCGCTTCAATGCTCTGAGCTTCTTGATTCTGGCTCTCAACCAATGCAGCAAGATGGTCGTGATAGATTTCTAAGTTTTTAACTTCTTCTTGCAGACGCTCAATCTCAGCTTGCAGCATTAAAGTCGCTTGTGAGCTTTTATCAATAACCTTTTGGCTCGAAGCCGACGCGTTATTGGTCTTGTTTTGAATTGATTGAGCTTGATCCAAGCTGTTTGCCATCGAAGACGTTGCAACCAAACTGATGGCAAGCGCTAGGCTAGTTTTTAAAAGATTCATAATTGTCGTCATTTACTATAAGAAGAAGGTCAAATGAGCTTTATTGATAAGCGGTCTCATTATCATTAAAAGTCACTCGCATTACTAGGGATATTTTTACTAAATAGCAGAATCACGAAAGGGGAAAGTCGAAACCTTCCCCTTAGTATTTAAGCTATCAATGACACCCTACAAACAAATTAGTATTTAACCTGCAGTGTTGCCATGTAGTTGCGGCCTTCGCCAATGACTACGTCTTCTGCAAATTGGTATTTTGAAGAAGTTGAACCACCACCCGCTAGGTATTCTTTATCAAATACGTTCTCTACTGTTAGGCGAGCAACGAAGTCTAGAGAGTCGTCGTACTTAAGTGTGTATGCTGCACCCATATCGACACGAGCATAGCCATCTTTCTTGAACGTGTTCGCACTATCACCGTAACGAGAACCTTCGTAGATAAGACCTAGGTTAACATCAACTTCGTTTGTTGCTGCGTAAGTAGACCAAACGCTTGCTGCAAACTCAGGTACGTCAACTGGACGGTTACCTTCATAGGTTTCATGGTTCGTGATTTCAGCGTCTAAGTACATTGCAGAACCAGACATAGAGAATTTTTCTGAGATAAAACCTTGCGCTGCTAACTCAGCACCACGGTGAACTTGTTCGCCACCTTGTGTCTTCGTCCAATCGCCTGATGAAGTGTCTTCTACATCCATCGAGATGTTTTCTTGGGTAATATCGAATACCGCACCTGAAACGAATAGACGCTCGTCCATCAGTTCCCACTTAGTACCAACTTCGTAAGACACACCTGTCGCAGCATCAAGAAGTTCGCCATCGTTCGTGTAATTACGGCTACCGCTAGAGACAACACCTTGTGGCTCAAAGCTTTCGGAGTAAGAAGCGTAAATGCTACCGTTTGATGCTGGGTGGTAAATCACGCCAAGCTTAGGTGCTACGTTTTCTTCTGCAACGCCATCACTTACTTTACGGTCGAAACGGGCACCCGCAAGAACTTGCCATTCGTCATTGATAGTAATCAGATCTTGGATATAGAAACCCCAAGTATCGTAAGTGCTCATCTTACCTAGCGATGTTGACCCCACTGACGGTGCTGGTACCGTTGCATCTGGTGCGTATTCACCGCTGCTGAAGCGATCCATACCACGATAATAGCTGTAACCTAACCAGTTAGCGCCGAATAGTAATTGGTGCTCTGTGCCAGCAAGATCAGCGGTTGTAGTTAGATCGACGTAAGCCGTTCTGAAACGCCATTTATCGTGACGATAGTTACCACCTTGAGTGACTGTACCCGTACCATCAGGGTTCATATTTCTAAAGCTTGGGTAGCTTTCCATATCAATGCGTTCGAAATCTTGGTAGTTGAAACCTGTTTTTAAAGACCATGTGTTTGTCAGGTTAGCAGCAATATCAAAACCTACGTTCTCAACATCGTTTTCAATTTGTGACCACTGCGCATCCCAAATGTGCTTGTCGCTACCCACTCGGTTGCCGTCTAGTGTGTATAGTGCACCAGAATCTACGCTACCTTCGTCGTTAGTCTTGTCGTAGTGAACAGAAACCGTCACGTCTTCAGATACATCGTAATCAACGAAGACACCACCAACAAAACGCTCTGTTTGTGGTTCAGTACCATCACCGTATGTTCTCCAAGAGCCGTAGCTTTCTTTAGATAGAATTGCGCGGCCGCGTAAAGTTTCGGCATCGTTTAATGCGCCACTTACATCTAGAGTCGTGCGAGTGTGATCATTAGAGCCGATGTCTTGGCTAAGGCTTACTTGTGTATCGTAAGTAGGCTTCTTGCTTACCATGTTGATCAAACCACCTGGAGCAGAAATACCGTAAAGAAGACCTGATGGACCTTTAAGTACTTCAACACGCTCTAGAAGTTCGATTGGTTGGCGGTAGTGAGACCAGTGTTGTTGACCATTTTTGAGGAAGCCCGAAGAGCTCTGTACAGAAAAACCACGTAGAGAAAAACGCTCACGGTTACGGCTTGTGCCACCAGCACTTACACTCGCGTCATTCTTAAGAACGTCACCTAGCGTTGTTGCACGCTGTTCATCGATGATTTGCTCATCGATTACTGAAACTTGTCCCGGAGTCTCTAATTGAGTGGCCTCCATGCGCATTGCTGTTGTGTTCGTGTCGGCCTTGTAACCGTAGTCACGACCTTCAACAACCATGTGCTCGTCTGTTTTTACTGTTTCTGCCAATACTGCTGGTGAAGCTAATACTGCGCCGATCACTAAGGCCAATGGGCTCTTTGAAAACATGTCCTTTACTCCGCTTTTATTCTTTTGTACGAGCACTTTGTTATTTATTCGATGTGCTCGGTTGAACCGTTTCCGGTACCACTGAATCATTTCGGGAGTGAATATAAGTGATAATTATTACCATTTGCATTAAATTTACATTCTTTGCATTCGTAAAGATTTGTAAAGCCCACTGAACGCACGCTTTCTTTAGCTCAACAAAATCAATTTAATACGTTAATTGAGCGTGTAGATCTGTAAACATCAATTCAACATTTCACTATAAGGTCATTGGTCTGATCAATCTAAGCTGCCAAGATCAATACAAATATTGTCTTGTCTTATTTACTACCTTTGAAACGACTGATTGATGTATAAAACCCTCGATAAATGTAAATAAATGGTGAATTATTTTGTTTTTATTTGTTTAATTTACACAATTATCAGTGATTCTGATCACATCTATAATTTCAAACTCATTTTTTGTTTTTCGATTTGATCCACCGACTGCTAATCTCCCGCTCACTTTGAAAAGGTATCAAAGTTATAAATAATAAGGAGTGTTCTAAATGAATACCAAGAAACCTATGTCGCTAACTGGTCGAGTTATCCTCGGTATGGTCGTGGGCATATTAACGGGATTTGCCATTCAATCCCTTTTTGCAGACAGCGGATTTGTTAACAACTACATCGTTAACGGACTCTTTGAAGTAGGCGGACAGATTTTTGTCGCCAGTTTAAAAATGCTTGTTGTACCTCTAGTCTTCGTTTCACTAGTGTGCGGTACAAGCTCTCTTAAAGACTTATCAACTCTTGGCCGTATGGGTGGCAAAACGCTTGCACTTTATATTGGTACTACAGCCGTTGCTATCACTCTAGCACTTACTATCGGCAACCTGTTCCAACCTGGAGCTGGTGCGGATCTTACTGCTGCGAGCTCTTTCAAATCAGCGGATGCCCCTTCTTTGGGCCAAGTAATCATCGACATGTTCCCAACCAACCCTATTCAGGCGATGGCTGAGGGCAAAACGCTGCAAGTTATCGTATTTGCTGTGTTGTTTGGTATTGCAATCAGTGCAGCGGGTAAACCTGGCGAGCGTATCGCTGCGGTTTTCTCTGATTTGAACGAAGTGATCATGAAGCTTGTTGCGCTACTGATGAACCTTGCGCCTTATGGTGTGTTCTTCTTGATGGCGAAGCTGTTCTCCGGCCTTGGTTTAAGCGCAATCTGGAACCTAGCAGAATACTTCTTAGTACTTGCAGGTACCCTACTCCTACACGGTTTGGTTACTTACAGTGCGATGCTAAAAGGTTTCACAGGTTTAAGCCCTATTACGTTCTTACGTAAGATGGAAGATGCCATCATGTTTGCATTTTCAACGGCTTCATCAAATGCGACGATTCCAGTAACTATGGAAACGGCTAAAAACCGCATGGGCGTAGATAACAAAGTCGCTTCTTTCACTGTACCACTAGGTGCAACCGTGAACATGGACGGCACTGCTATCATGCAGGGTGTTGCAACGGCGTTTATCGCACAAGCCTACAACATTGACCTTACTATGGGTGACTACTTGATGGTTATCCTAACTGCGACATTGGCGTCTGTTGGTACTGCAGGTGTTCCTGGTGTTGGTCTTGTTATGCTAGCAATGGTATTGAACCAAGTTGGTCTACCGCTTGAAGGTATCGCGCTTATCATGGGTGTTGACCGTCTTCTTGATATGATTCGTACCGCAGTAAACATCACAGGTGATAGTGCCGTATCTATCATCGTTGCTAAGTCTGAAGGCGCTCTAGACGAGTCTCGCTTCAACGACCCAGCAGCAGGTGAGAAAGAAGAAGAAGTTAAGCTAGCTAGCCAACAGGCATAGTCTCGCTTATCTTATGCTCTTGTCTTCAAGCTCAGGCGTAATTAATGGCTACGCCTAGCCCACACCAAAGCGCATAAAGAAAAACGCCACTGCAGATGCAGTGGCGTTTTTTATTGGGTATCGCTTAAGTCAGTACAACTGAGTTGGGACAATTATCGATTTTGCGTTCTTCTCAATAGAGAAAGCTAATCACCGATTGGGAACATCAAGTTCACTCTCAGTCCCCCACCTTCTCTATTCTCAGCGGTCACATGTCCACTCATCACACCCATCGCTTCTTTAACAATCGCAAGGCCTAGACCGTAACCACCAGACTGTTTGTCTCGGGCTGATTCTATTCGTGTAAACGGGTCGAATATACCTGCAATCTTGTTCTCAGGAATGCCATCACCGTCATCTTCTACAGATATGACACTGTAACGTTTATCTGTGACCTGTTCGTATGTCGTCACGACAACATGAGCGTTCTCACCCGCGTATTTAATGGCATTTCCGACCAAGTTACCAATCATTCGAAGCAGCAGTCTCTCATCAACGTTCACCATTGAGGTCGTTGTCTCTAGAGAGCCAATCAAAGTTTGATTCGGTTTTAAATCGTTTTGCATCTGCGCGATCAACATTGAACAATAGTGCTCAAGGTGCATTAAACTTAACTTGGAGTCATAGCGAGAGGTTTCTAAGCGGCTAAATTCAAGTATCTCACCCACCAGTTTGTTCATCTCTTCTGTTTCACTTTCCATTCGTTCTAGCAAACCAATGCTTTTATCATCAACCTTGCTGCGCAGCAGGTGTAGTGCGAGGTTTTGCCTTGCTAATGGTGTTCTTAACTCGTGTGAGACATCACGAATCAAACGACGTTGCTTTTCAGCCAGAGATTTAATTTCAAAGGTCATATGATCAAAATCGTGTGCAAGCTCGTTGAATTCACGCGTGGTGGAGTTCAACTCCGACACCACACTGACCGTGAAGTCACCTTGAGCCAGTCTGCGGCTCGCTTCTCTCAATCTATCCAACGGTTGCTGAAGGCTTTTGGCCATGATAATCGAGAACAGAGACAATACGACCAATGCAATCAATGCTTTAAGCATATAGGAGTATGGCGCAAAAGATTTAGCGGGATGAAATTGGTGCGGTAGTTGGATAACCAGTGTTTTACCGTTATCCAGTGGTAGACCGAAGATGGGCTTACTCACACGATCACTAAGTTGGTGATCTAACGTTCTTAAGTATTTGAGCTTAAATTCAAAATGTGGATGCATGTGACGATGTGTGATCGGGCGATTGTCTTTGTCGATGACGAACAGATAATACTGCTGAGCATTACCCCAGTCCGCGAGTTCATCCATGTCCCCTTCTTCAATCAACACATTCGCTTGGTAAGCAAGGTCGAGCATTTCCGCTTTTACCGATTCTGGCACTTTAAGCAGCGCTTTCATCAAGGCTCTTTCAGCAACACCTTGCAGGATCAAAATACTCACCAAAATGACGGTCAGGTAACTGAACAATTGGAAAGTGAGTCCGTCTTTACGTTTAGTAATAAAATCAGGGCATCGCAGCAGTTTTTTACTCATGCTCCGACCGACTCTAGGTAACTGTAACCTTTACCACGAACGGTTTTTATATGTTGTTTAGACAAACCGGCCTGAACGAGCTTTCTACGTATATTGCTGATATGCATATCTAAATTACGATCGAAAGGACACAGTTCTTTCTTGAGTACATGGATTTGCAGATCAGATTTTGAGACGACAATACCGTCATTTTTGACCAAATAATCAAGCAAGTCTTTTTCAGTGCCAGTTAATGGCAAACGAGAGAGTTGTTCACACAAGCCGTGATTAGACGAAGCTAAAGATTGTCTTTGGCGTTCAAAACCCACTCGGCGCAAGATCACCTTAATACGGGTTAAGAGTTCTGGAACATTGAAAGGTTTAGCGATGTACTGGTCGGCGCCTGCTTGGTAGCCATCGAGCATTGAGGCATCGTCGTTAAGTGCGGTTAGCATAAGAATAGGAGTAGCAAAACGCTGACAAATGCGTCTTGCTACTTGAATGCCGCTTAAGTTAGGAAGCATTACATCGAGTAGAACCAAATCGACAGGATGAGTTTGAATAAACTCAAGCGCGGATTCACCGCAATGAACAGTATCAACGTGATACCCCTCATTTTCTAACACTTCACCCAGTAATTCACACAACTGAATATCATCATCAACAACTAAAACGCGAGACATTACACACACCGATAAATAAGAACTGTTTGCATTCTAATTATCGTTATTATTGATTTCAATTATAAAGTGCCCGATTTCCTCTATAGAAGAAAATCTTTTTCAATCGGTACAAATTTTGAGGCAGAATCGATAAGATTTTGAGCAGTTAACCCCGGAACACCATACACTTCAACAGGCTTGCCAAAGCGCTCTTTGATTCGCTCTACAAGAATTTCGAAATCACCGTCTCCTGATACCAAAACAATCGTATCAACCGTCTCAGCAAGTTCTATCGCGTCTAACGCAATACCCACATCCCAATCGCCTTTTGCACTGCCATCTCGACGCTGAATAAACGGCTTTAATTTCACATTAAAACCCACACCACGAAGGATATGGTGAAATTGGCGCTGTTTAGGATCTTGGCTAGAGATTGCGTAAGCATTAGCGGCAACAACGTTACGCCCTTCCGTGGCAACATACCAAAACTGGTTATAGTCGAAGTTAGAACGATATTTATCGCGCGTCGTGTAGTAAACGTTCTGAACGTCGACCAAAATTGCTATGTTTTCCATAAATTCATACCTTTAGATTTTCCGTATACCCTATTCTATTCAATTGTAAAATGCGAGTCGCTTTACTCAATAAAAATGAACCTGCCAGGTATCGTTAACGTAAACATAATATCTTTAGCATAAAGCTAAGTGTCTTTAACGTAATCCTAACTATGCTTATTGTAAGTGGATTTGTTTTGAACGTTTCTTAGGTGGGTCTGATCTTCACCTTCTTCTTTACGTAGCATTCAAATCGTACTGAGGCTTAGAACTTTTAAAGGGAGGTTGGCAATGCTGCACCGACAAACACACAAATCGAACGTAAGCATCGACACAACCAAAGCGATGCAAACTTTAAATCAACCATCAAACTCTGGTGTCTGGTTTAGTTTGCTTAAACTACTGACCATCAGCACGGTATTAATCATGAGCTTAACCATCAATTCAGTACTCGCCTACCCCGCCTATTCTCACTCAAAGCCTTTGCCGCACCGCAGTGTGATTTATTTCGCTCCAAAGGAAGATTCAGTCGTTAAAGAGTTTCTGAATGAAGTGTTGCTAAATAACTGTCAATTAGACGAGCGAGACGTCGTCATTATGGTTATTGCAGAGAGTGGTTATACAGTCCCGACTTGGCTAGAAGAAGAGTTTAACTTAGAGGCTGTCACTAGCATTTATGAAATCCCGAAAGGATCACACACCGCTGTTTTGATTGGCAAAGACGGAAAAGAGAAGCACCGGTGGAGTGGCAAAACAGATTGGAAACAGATCACCAATATCATTGACGAAATGCCGATGCGCCAACAAGAAATGCAGCGACAAGGCAGCCGCTGCAGTATTTGATTCTTGCTGAGCTCAGTAGTGGCTTAGAGAGCCAACTAGAAGGTCAAACAATTAAGCTTGCTTGTTAAACCAAGCCAGTTTTTCATGGAGCTGAGCCACGCTGCCTACAACAATCAATGCTGGGCTCTTTGCGACACTAGCAAGGTCAGCCAAATCACGTAACCCACCTCTAAACACCTTTTGGTCTTGGCGAGTACCGTTTTCGATGATCGCAACCGGCATGTCCGCTCGCATACCGTTATCCAGTAAGTTTTTCTGAATGTTTGGACTCTCTTTTAACCCCATGTAGAACACGATGGTATGGTTGTGCTGAGCAAGAGATTGCCAGTCAATATCTTCGCCATCTTTCTTCAAGTGGCCGGTAATAAACTGCACGCTTTGTGCATGATCACGGTGCGTCAACGGAATCCCCGCATAAGCCGTTGCGCCTGCAGCTGCTGTGATGCCCGGAATGACTTCAAATCTCACGTCATTCTCAGCTAACGTTTCACACTCTTCACCACCACGGCCAAAGATAAACGAGTCACCACCTTTTAGGCGTACTACGTGCTTGTTCTCTTGGGCTTTAGTGACCAATAATTGGTTGATCTGATCTTGAGGTACACAGTGATGATCGAGCTTTTTACCCACATACAGCATTTCTGCGTCTGGGTTAGCCATCGCCAAGATATCTTTTGATACCAAGCGGTCATATACCAAGACGTCTGCTTGTTGAATCACTCGTGCCGCTTTTAGCGTAAGTAAGTCTGGGTCGCCTGGACCTGCGCCTACCAATGAAACAAATCCTTTGTTTACTTCTTTAACATTCGATGACGATACTTCTGACATGCTGTGCTCCGAAGGTTTGCTTGTTTTATCTCAAGCTTCAATCTATGTGATAAGTCACTGTATTCATGATGACTTATCCAAATCCTTAACCCTTAGACTATCAGGTGTTGATATAAATATTCAGTTTAAATACTAACGAAGATAGAAGTAATTATAACAAAACGATCTATTGCAGGTATTTCATACCAATCGTAGTAAATAACTGTTCATCCTAGCTGGTTAAAACGCTCGATAACTTCGTTAGAATTTTTGATTGTAGAATAACTACTTATCGAAAAATTCTGTCTTGTTCTCAAGCCTTTTTCCTGCGCTATTTCTGATCACTTACTTACTGTGATTGGTATTACTCAATAAGAATCAACACCTTGGTGATGCTTAAGGCATTCGAACTAAAAAAGCCCCAAACATTTCGTTGGGGCTTTCAATCTCATACTAAATTACGTTTCACCCTATTCAGAATTACTTAGCGCCTAGAGAAGGAGCTGTTTTAGCGTGAGTTAGGTATAGAGGAACACACGTCATTAGTAGACCACCAACGATGTTACCTAGGATTGTTGGGATAAGGTTGAAGTTCAACCATGTCGCGATACCGAAATCAGCGCCAAGAATCATACCCAGTGGGAATAGGAACATGTTTACTACTGTGTGCTCAAATACTAGAGCGAAGAAGATGAAGATTGGGAACCACATCATTGCTACACGGCCAGACACAGTACGCGCTGTCATGTTACCAATCACACCAAGACATACCATAAGGTTACAGAAGATACCGCGTACGAAACACGTGATCCACCCGTCCATACCCATGTTTTCAAAACCTAAGCTACGAGCTGTAGAAACCGCAATGAACTTTTGTGCTACTGCGTTTGGATCTAAAGAGAAGTTACCCGTTAATGAGATAGCAACCAATACCGCAACGATTAGAGAACCGATGAGGTTACCAAGGCCAACAATACCCCAACAACGTAGAACACGACCCCAAGTCACACCTGGGCGGTTATCGAATTTCGCTAAAGGAGCAAGGCCAAATACACCCGTTACTAGGTCGTAGCCCATAACACTTAGAATAACGAAGCCTACTGGGAACACAAGAGCGCCAACAATACCAATGCCTGTTTGCACGATAGTCGTAATTGCCACAACAACAGCAAGAGAAAGAATGATGCCTGCCATTGTGCTTCGAATAAGAAGATCGCGAGTACTTGTTTTCGTTTTCGCTTCACCCACATCGATCATCGTTTGAACGAATTCAGCTGGTTTAAAATCAGGAGACATAAGGTTGTCCTTAAAAAGTTAAAATTAAAAGTTAAAATTGGATAGGAAAAGGCTCTAGCTGCCGAACTAAGGTAATGTCGGGAACTAGAACCCTTGAACTATCAAATCTTGTTACGTATTCGATTATGCTGAGATTTCAACCGCACCTTTGGTAATACGAGCTTTATACGCTTTCACGCTGAAGTTCTCGTCTTCCATGCACACACCTGTTGCTAGGTTAAAGCGTTGCTTCTTAAGTGGGCTCGCCACCCAAAGCTCACCTTTGTGCTCAACCGTTAAACCACGAGATAAAACGTTTGATTGGAAAAACGGGTCAGTATTACTAATAGCGAACACTTCTTCGGCTTTCGTTGGGCGGAAAATAGCAACTTGCTCACCACCAACCAATGCACAAACACCGGTACCTGGAATAATATCTTCGATCTTACAAACTTTGGTAAATGCCATGATGTCGTCTCCCAATTAAACCAGTTCAACGTGAATGATGTCGCCCTGATGCTTCGAAGTAATGGCTTCAGGGTGTTTCTCTGTGAATGTTGCTGGACGGTGTTGTTCACGGCCATCTTCAACAAACACAACGTTATCATCACGGTCATCAGCATTGATGAAGTGTGCAAAGCGCTTAAGTTGAGCTTCGTCGTTGATTGTATCTGTCCATTCACAAGCGAAGTTATCAACTAGGCCAGCGATGTCAGTTTCAAGTTGGTCATTAATACCAAGCTTGTTGTCTACAATCACTTCACGTAGGTAATCAACACCACCTTCTAGGTTGTCCATCCATACCGAAGTACGTTGTAGTGGCGCAGCCGTGCGGATGTAGAACATCATGAAACGGTCGATGTATTTCAGCAATGTTTCTTGGTCTAGGTCGCTTGCCAGTAGGTCTGCGTGACGAGGCTTCATACCACCGTTACCACACACGTACATGTTCCAACCCGCGTCAGTCGCGATAATACCTAAATCTTTACCTTGAGCTTCAGCACACTCACGAGTACAGCCCGACACACCAAACTTCATCTTATGAGGAGTACGGATGCCTTTGTAACGGTTCTCGATCATCACGCCTAGGCCAACTGAATCTTGAACGCCGTAACGACACCAAGTTGAACCTACACATGTCTTAGCCATACGAAGTGCTTTTGCGTAAGCTTGACCTGTTTCGTAACCTGCTGCGATTAACTTCTTCCAGATTGCTGGTAGGTCATCTTTCTGAGCACCGAACAGACCGATACGTTGTGCACCTGTGATTTTGGTGTACAGGTTGTATTCAGCCGCCACATCCGCAAGAACACTAAGTGCTTGAGGTGTTACTTCACCACCAGCCATACGAGGGATAACCGAGTAAGTGCCGTCTTTTTGAATGTTACCTAGGAAGTTATCGTTGGTATCGTGCAGTTTCACTAGTTCAGGCTTAAGGATGTGCTCACCCCAGCAAGAAGCAAGGATAGAACCCGCTAGAGGCTTACAGATTTCACAGCCGTAGCCTTTACCGTACTTCTCAAGTAGCTCGTCGAATGTTTTGATTTCTTCGATGCGGATTAGGTGGAAAAGCTCTTGGCGAGAGTAAGCAAAGTGCTCACAAACGTCGTTCTTCACTTCCACACCCGCTTTAGCAAGTTCAGCGTTTAGCACAGAAGTCACAAGTGGAATACAACCACCACAACCTGTACCTGCGCCAGTCACTGCTTTGATATCACCAATGGTGTGGTGACCTTCAGCAACCGCTTGAGCGATCTTGCCTTTGGTTACGTCGAAACAAGAACAGATAACTGCAGTTTCTGGTAAAGAATCCGCGCCAAGTGTTGGTTTTTCAGCACCCGCGTGCGCAGGAAGAATCAGTGCATCTGGGTGTTCTGGTAGGTCGATTTCGTTCAGCATTAACTGAAGAAGATCACCATAGTCCGACGTATCACCAACCATCACTGCGCCAATAAGCTTCTTATTGTCTTCAGAAACGATGATACGCTTATAAACTTCTTGCTCTTCGTTTTGGTAAACGTAGCTCTTACAGCCAGGAGTGCGGCCGTTTGCATCACCGATAGAACCTACTTTCACGCCTAGAAGCTTAAGCTTCGCAGACATGTCAGCACCTTCAAATGTGCTTTCGTTACCAACAACGTGGTCAACAGCAACGGTCGCCATTTTGTAACCCGGAGCAACAAGGCCGTAGAACGTTTGGTTCCAAGACGCACACTCACCAATCGCATAGATGTCTTTATCCGTCGTTTGACAGTGATCATTAATCTCGATACCGCCACGAGGTGCGATACCCAAGCCCATTTGACGAGCAAGTTTGTCTTGTGGACGAATACCAGCAGAGAATACGATGAAATCTGTTTCGAGCTCTGTTCCGTCTGCAAAACGCATCACGTTACGAGCTTCAGTGCCTTCAGGAGCAATCTCAAGCGTGTTCTTGCTTGTATGTACGTTTACGCCCATACGTTCGATTTTTTGACGAAGTTGGTTACCACCCGCTAGGTCAAGTTGCTCAGCCATTAGCTTAGGAGCAAACTCAACAACGTGTGTTGTCACGCCAAGTGCTTTTAGTGCACCAGCCGCTTCAAGACCTAGTAAACCGCCACCAACAACCACACCAGACTTAGAATTCTTAGCGGTTGCTTCAATAGCTTTTAGATCTTCGATTGTGCGGTAAACAAAACAGTCTTTACCTTCGTTGCCTTTAATTGGCGGAACGAAAGGGAAAGAACCAGTAGCAAGAACAAGTTTGTCGTATTGGATTTCACGGCCAGTGCTTGAGTAAACCGTTTTTTTCTCACGGTTAACGTTGATTGCACGTTCACCGATCAGCATGTTTATGCCGTTTTTCTCGTAGAAGCCTTCTTTAACTAAAGAAAGTTCGTCTGCAGTGTGGTGTGAAAAGTAAGAAGAAAGGTGCACACGGTCATACGCAACACGTGGTTCTTCACAGAACACCGTAATGTCCATGTTCGCAACATCTGTCTTCTCGACTAAATCTTCGATATAGCGATGACCGACCATCCCGTTACCGATTACGACTAGCTTCATCTTGCTCATAAGAATTCCTGAAGGTTATATATTTCTTAACTACACGAATAATGAATTATGAAAGAAAATGAAAATATGATGTAAATCAATTACGAAAACGAACTACCCGAAAGGGGTAGAACAAAAGAGGTAGATCTGCTTGTTTATCGAGCTAAGCAAACGAATAACCTTGGTTTTGATAGGGTTTAGCGGGATTTTATATACACTTTGGCGCACTAGAAAGAGTGTTGTAAAGTTTCATAATAGGTTAGCAACAACGTAAGTAAATGACAATCATTTTCATTTACCGTTCCATTTTCTACTCTACAAATTGCCAAACCTCTTACTTCATGAAGAAGTATGAGTAATTGTGAAGAGTCATATGATCAATTAATGGTGACAAAGCAAATACCATCTCCTCCACTATTACGCATAACGTGTCTATGACAGACGAAACTATTACCTTCGCCATTTTACTCATCCATACCTCGACACTACTCGCGGCCGCTAACAACTTAAAATGATAGAACGGTTAGGATCACGGGCTTTGTAAGACATTGTATGGATATGTATTACAGCAACTGTAATCACCCAATATCAAGCGACATCTCGGTATATTGGCACTACGTTCAAAATCATAAGATGTGTCCCATGAAAGTGTTATCTTTAACTGCATTCGCTGCCACTGTTCTTCTTGTCGGTTGTAATAGTTCAAGCCAAAGCAAGCCTGTGGCAAGCCAAGAAAATGTCAAACCATCCGTTGTTCACGGGATCACAATAGGAGCAGTCCCTTCTCAGTTTTCTGCGTATTCCAAAGCAGGTTATAACCGACATGTCGCGGTCAATGCCCCCAATGGCAAATCTATCCATATTCTAATTATGGATCGCCTGAGCGATTATCAAATAGTCAAAGCAGTCAATATTCTCAACCACTATCTAACCCCCGTTGATGGCACTAAATACGGGAGCGCTGACTCAAAACGCGATATTGCAAATGCGATGGCGAACAATGGCGCAATATTGAAACTAATGAATTATCACGATGAGCCCCAATATAACGACGATTTGGATGGCCAACCCTTGTTCGAAGAGGAAATTCAAGTAGAAGGCGGAGAATGGTATGTTCGACAGGATTATGAAGAGCATCGCGATGCGTCTTACGAGGAAATTCTCCACCTAGTCCATGACTATGGTATTGGTGTTCTTAACTCCCCTCAAAGTGGCGAATCGGCATTACCTTTATTTCAAAAAGAGCTAAATACAATACAGACTCAGGCTTTACATAATGCCTATACACCTCCAGTTGACACTTTGGAAGAGTGGCAAGAAGAAGTCAGTGTTGACCAAGAGTACTTTGCAGCCGTCATTGATAGCTATTACGGGCTTTGGGGGGCGTATAGTGGCGAAGGTATGTGGGGGTTATACAGAGTTAAAACTCGCGACGACTTTTCTACAAGAGATCCTAACGCGCAATATATTACGGAACAGATTTTCTCTCCAACCCTGGCTTACGACGCATACGTTGCTGATACATTCACCGGCACTTTTGAAATGCAATATGACCCAGCAACGCCCTACACTCATCACTCTCAATATCTGACGAAACTAACGCTATCTGGCAAGAATAACGCAAATATTGAGATCAATGGATATGATAATAAGGTAACCGGAAATTTAGGTGTTAATACGGTTGTAGTACATGGTCCTAAAAGTGAATACCAAATCCACAATCTTGGGGGCGGTAAATTTCAGCTCAATGACACCGTTACTTCACGCGATGGCTTGAATACCCTATCAAGCATTGAACAAGTGCAGTTCACTGATCAGCGTTGGACTCTTTGATTCACATACACGTGTTTACTAATCAAACAGAGATATGATTCAAAGTACCTCTTCCCTTAGAAACTCCGCACAAGACACCGGAGGTAGGTCGGGCACGAAGCTTTCAGAACATTCCTCTCCCAGGAGCAAGCTCAACTTGACGAGTTTTTCACACTTTAGCCTCTGATACACACATTGGCGAAAAATGTCGAACAATGAGCAAGCCTTACTTAAGCTTGCTTTTCTCTCTTTTTGAAGACATCTAATACGTCCATTCTCGAGCTTTTGTTCAATCGTTGTATTTTTTGGGCAGCCCTTCTTAACTTTGTATAAAGTTGGGTTACATTAAATTACGTCAAATTACATTAAATCACGTTAAATTGCGTCATTCATTTCAAAAGAAGCACTGGCTAATGACTGATCATCAAATGACCATGAACAAATCCATCGTTCATCAAAGCAAGACTATTTACTCGGAGCAGTTTGCAGAGAACTTTCACCCGATCTGGATTTACCGTATCAAGTTTATTGCGCGAGCCTTATTCTACAGAAAGGCATTCAACTACTTGGCTAATAACATTGAAGAGTCTATGTTAGAGATACTGTGTACACGCTCGCATCGCTTTTTGGAAAAACCTTTTCGCCCGTACATCATCAAAAACAACCCGGCTATCGATCGCTCAGAGCTTGTTATTGAGCATTACAAAACAGCATCAAAGCTGATATCACCAACATTAATGAAACAGATCTATACAGATTCCATAGGGCTTACTCTTATGACCTTTGAGATTAATGAGATCTTATACACTGTGAAATTGGTATATGAAGAGCGCTATCAAAAAGAAGGCGATATGAGCTTAGTACTGCATAGCCAAGAGGACGGTAACTTCTACACAATCTCCTTTATTCTCGGGAATGAAAATGGGATCCGTTGCATTAAGATTGGCGGGTTGCAAGGTCCACGCAGTAACGAGACCAGCAACGAGAAGATAAAAAATCTGACTCGTAAACTTTATGGCCAACGTCCAAAAAGTCTAATGGTAAGTCTACTGAGTATCCTTGCACAGATCTGGGATATAGAGACCATTCTTGCGGTGAAGACACAGTCTCACACTTTTGCGGCTAAACGCTATAAAAATGGGCGAATTAAGACTGACTACGACGCATTATGGATTGAACTGGGCGGCACCGAATACGACCGTAACTTCTATTCGCTTAGCGTTGATGCACCACGCCGCGACATCGAAGGTATGTCTCGTTCTAAACGTTCTATGTACCGCCGCCGTTATGAATGGTTAGACAACACCAAAACGACATTCAAAGAAGCATTAAAATACTCTTATGACGAGTGATAAATTAGGCACTATGAATATACGAGTATCCATCACTTTTCTCCGAATCATGAAAAGTAACGTAGTGCATATCCTCAAAATTAACAATCTCGGTATCACCTGAATGACAGTTAGAGCTCGTACTTAGTTAAATGGCAGTACCACTTCGATTCGCGAGATCACAGTCAGTAATGATCATCACTGACACCTTTGTGCCTAATAACATGTCAGTTAACACTTGCCGGCTAAAAGTTACCACCAACTCTATTAATTTTTTTATTTAAGCTTCGTGTACGCTTTCCGCCCGACAAGACAAAGATCAGAGACATACCGGAGGTTTTCCCTTCGGTATTTTCGCACAAAACTTCCGCACGACTCATCAGCGCAGATATTTCCTCGCGCATCCTTCCCCTAGAAATTCCGTGCAAGATACCGGAGATAGACAAGACAAGAAGTTATCTAAACCGAAACCACTTTCCTACAGACGTAAAAAAGCCCGATCATTTCTGATCGGGCTTTCTAAATAGTGGAGGCGCCTCCCGGAGTCGAACCGAGGTCCACGGATTTGCAATCCGCTGCATAGCCACTCTGCCAAGGCGCCTTCAATAGTGTTTAAAGAGAACAACTCTTTTGAGCGCTACCAAACAAGGTAACAATCAAATAGATGGTGCCCCGGGCCGGACTTGAACCGGCACAACGCGAACGTCGAGGGATTTTAAATCCCTTGTGTCTACCAATTCCACCACCAGGGCACGCAATTCTTTATTGCGATGCCGATTACTGAAAAGTAAAACACCATCTTAATGTCAAAATGAATCAACATTACAAAATTTGGAGCGATACATCGGGTTCGAACCGATGACCTCAACCTTGGCAAGGTTGCGCTCTACCAACTGAGCTAGTATCGCAATTTCATTCTTTTAATTTCTCACTAATTAAATAAGAAAGAGAATGGAGGCGCCTCCCGGAGTCGAACCGAGGTCCACGGATTTGCAATCCGCTGCATAGCCACTCTGCCAAGGCGCCTTTATCAACATAAAAATATATTGAAGTGTTTAAAGAGAACCACTCTTTGTTCAACACTCTACTTAAAGTAGAAACTAGATAGATGGTGCCCCGGGCCGGACTTGAACCGGCACAGCGCGAACGCCGAGGGATTTTAAATCCCTTGTGTCTACCAATTCCACCACCAGGGCAACGCAATCATGCGATGCTGATTACTGAAGAGTAAAACACCATCTCTCAGCGACCTAAGCCGTGAGAACGACGTGTACTTTAACGGATAGAAAAAATTCGTCAACAGTAATTTTTATCTTTCAATTCAAGTGATTAATTATCGAACTCAAACGATTGAATTTAGTGCAGCTTGTACGGTTCTTATACGTAGATTTTGAGTTTTAACGGGAACTCATAAGCCGAAATCCAGTTCGAAGATTCACTAAATACTGTTGATTCCATAGAATGAACGAAACACTCCCTCGTTTTCATGTGCTTTTCACATTCAAAGACTAAAGTTTTAAGTAACAACTATTACGAAATGACAACGTGAAGCCACTAAAACGATACCAATATGAACGCTACGCCGTGCTCTGCAACCTCGCCTACCCTAGAGTATTTAAACAAACTCGTTATGGTTTTGATCCTAATGGACAGCGCATCATAAAGAATCAGTTTGGCAAAACCATGATTCGAGTCTTATGGAGCAGCGACAAAGATGAAGTCGTCGTGGTTATCAAGGGGTCACACAGCGTTTCTGACTGGCTACTCACTTTTGCACTATGGACCAGAAGCTGTAAAAGGATTGGGTTGAACTATCGGGTACACGCTGGCTTCTATCATCTTATGTTCCAAGAAAGCCAACCAGGTCGTAACGAAGACAAGCTTGGGCAAACCGTTATCGAACGCTTAGAAGCCACGCTCTTGCCTTTGTTAGAGCAAGGGAAAAGAATTTCTATTACTGGGCACTCTTCTGGTGGCTCTATTGGTTGTGTATTTGCTGACTACCTAGACCAAAAGTATCCAGGCTGTATCAAACGAATTGTGACTTTTGGACAACCTGCAATTGGTGATTGGAGTTTTAAAAAGAACTACCGTTTGAGCAAGAAAACCTACCGTATCTGTTGTGACATCGATATTGTCACCTTCATGCCGCCCGTGCCACTGCTGTATTGGCATGTAGGGAAAGTACTTTGGCTCTATAACGGCAGGATCTATGAAAACACACCGACGTTAATACGCCTTGGACGCTCAATTTTCAGTTGGTTGATCCGGCCTTTCTCTTATCACCTAATGAGCAAGTATATTCGTAACAAAGATTTCTTCGATAAGCACTGAGGCAGTGAATTAAGTTGATGCTGGCTGCATAAAAGAAGAGCACAAGCCTGTAATGACTTGTGCTCTTTATGGTTTTAACTGAACTTAAAGTTTAAATCTTGATAGTTCCTGTTTGAGATCGTTAGCTAAGTGGCTGAGCTGATCGGCTTGCGAAACTGCATCTGTCGCATCAAGCGCCATCACATCACTAACTTCACGAACAGACTCAGTATTCGCATTGATTTCCGCGGTAACTAAAGATTGTTCTTCAGCGGCAGAAGCAATCTGAGTCGCCATATCACTGATCATCTGAATCGCTTCACGGATTTGAGCTAGGCTCTCTCCGGCCATGTCCACGTCATGTACGCTTGTTTTCGCCATATCATGGCTTTGTGTCATCACTTTCACCGCACCATTGGTCGCTTGTTGTAAGCGTTTGATCTTGTCTTCGATCTCTTCTGTTGAAGCATGAGTACGTTGAGAAAGCACACGAACCTCGTCAGCCACCACAGCAAAACCTCTGCCTTGTTCGCCTGCCCTAGCCGCTTCAATGGCCGCATTGAGCGCGAGTAAGTTAGTTTGCTCCGCTATTTCACGAATCGTCGCTAAGATAGACGCGATTTGTTGACCATGCTCTTCAAGCTCGCTGATGATAGACACAGCGCTTGTTAGCTCAGTAGCAAGTTCATTGATCGATGATTGGCTTTTGGCCATCTGTTGGAAACCTTGCTCGCTCAACTCCACCGAATGAGTCGCACTTTTGGCCGTACTCTCAGCATTCGTGGCGATTTCGGCTGTTGCTGTCGCCATTTCTGTCACAGCCGTTGCTACCATCGTGATCTCATCTTGTTGTTTGCTTACACTATCACTGCGCTTCATCGCACTGGTATTAGCATGCTCGGCACCGCTGTTCATCGCGGTAGAAACTTGAGTGACGTTTTGCATCATTTGATGGAGTCGATCAACGAAGACATTAAATTTATCGGCAAGCTGACCCACCTCATCTTGGCTCGACACTTGTAGTCTTTGGGTGAGATCGCCTTCCCCTTCCGCAATATCAGCTAATGCTTCACTCACTCGACCCAGTTCAACTAATTGACGAGCCACAAACCATGAGGTTGCTACAGCCATAACGATCAATACAATCAAACCTGTGGTAATTTGGCTAATCAACATATCGAACAGGGGCTGCTCTAGTACGTCTTTATCCATTTCAATCACAAGTAACCAGTCAGTGCCTTTAATTGGCTCAGCCATGATGACTCGCTCGGCACCATCCACTTGCGTAAAGATCGTCGTCAAGTTCTGCGCAGCACTGTTTAATCCAGAAACACTTAATTCAGGTGCTATCTCTTTGACTTCCTTAAGGATGAAATCTTTATTCTTATGAGCAACGACCGTGCCTTGCTTATCAATTAGTATCGCTCGTCCATTACCTGGAACCTGAATAGCCAACACATCTTCAATTAGCTTGTCTAACGCAAGATTAGATGCCACAACACCGATGATTGAACCATTTTCGGTCACAGGATCGGTCAGTGTCACCACCAAGGTTTGCATCGTCACACTCACATACGGCTTTGTTGTCACAGCTCGATTTTCAGCCAATGTTTGTTTATACCAACCTCGGACTCTTGGGTCGTAACCCGCTTTATTCAATGAAGGATCATGGCGAAACATCTCACCTTCTTTGTTACCGTAATAGCTCAATCCAAACCCACCAGATACCAAGGTTTGACGTAAATGAGGAACGATATCTATTGAAGGGTTAAGCTGAACTTGTTGCTTAAGCCCGTGTACTGCTTGCTTCTTATCGTAAAACCAGTCGCTGATGCCTTTTGCATGAGCTTGAAGCGTATTGCGGCTTTCACTTTCGATTGCTTGCCAGCTGTTTGTTTGAAACGTCTTATAACCCATGAAAAGAAGAATGGCAGATGTAACAGCAATCGCCAAAACTACAGAGAAAACCATTTTCCTCTTTAGACTAAATTGCATATTTAAGAACCTCTTATAGAACAATTAAAGAAATATAAAAGAGGGACACTATCACTCATACATATGTTTTAATTTGGGTTATCCCATAAAACAATGAAACAAATTGAGCATTATGGTTAATTGTGACTTTGGTTTATTTACCTGTCTATCAACAAAGGTTCAACTTAGGATCTCATCAAAATAGAGTGGGTCTATAAAAGGTAAAGGGGAGAAATGAAGAGGCAAGGATGGAGAAACAAGAAACAAAGAAGCCAGAAACGAAAAAACCAGCCACAAGGACTGGTTTCTTCTAAATGATGGAGGCGCCTCCCGGAGTCGAACCGAGGTCCACGGATTTGCAATCCGCTGCATAGCCACTCTGCCAAGGCGCCTTCAATAGTGTTTTAAGAGAACAACTCTTTTGAGCATTACCAAACAAGATAACAATCAAATAGATGGTGCCCCGGGCCGGACTTGAACCGGCACAACGCGAACGTCGAGGGATTTTAAATCCCTTGTGTCTACCAATTCCACCACCAGGGCAACGCAGTCATGCGATGCTGATTACTCAAGAGTAAAACACCATCTCTCAGCGACCTAAGCCGTGAGAACGAGGCAGCTCTTTTCGACAATTTTTTTCGATAAGCAGTTATTCTACAATCAAATTTGTAACGCAGTTATCGAGCATTTTAACAAGCTAGGCTGAACAGTTCTTTACTACGATTGGTATAATACAGTGTGAAAAGAGAATGATTCATTCACCCTAGTTGTTAATCTGTTATAGAGCATCAGTTTCGGGATGCTCTATAATATATTCCTCATAAATACCGCTCTTCAAATAGTAATACATCACATCTTTAGTTAATCAGAACTTAATCAATCAAACGATAAAGCGGTATTTTTACTGTCCAACAAAAAATCATTTACCCATATTATTACCGTTTCTTTTGTATCGAGTGTAAATAGATTGAATGCATCTACCACTCATTTATGACCAATATCATCAAAACTAATCAACGACTATTAGTGAGAAAAGATTCTATGAAACGCGTAATCGTCACCTTATCTATTGCAGCTTTGCTTTCTGGTTGTCAAGCGACTCAACGACAAAATGCTACAACAGGTGAAACCGAAACAAACTCGACAACTAAAGGAGCTTTAGCTGGCATGTTAGCGGGCGCTGCAATCGGTGCAGCTACAGGAAATAGCTCTGATGCACTACGCGGCGCTGCTATTGGGGGCGTGGTCGGTGGCAGTGCTGGCTACTATATGGACCAGCAAGAACAAGCACTACGCCAACAATTGGTAAGCTCTGGTGTTCAAGTGGAACGCATTAACGAGAAAGAACTTAAGCTTATTATGGAAAATGGTATTGGGTTCGATTCAGGTTCATATCACCTGTCTTCAGCTATCTACCCTACCTTGAATAGCGTAGCGCTGATCCTCGCTGAATACCCAGATACGCGATTGGAGATTAAAGGGCATACTGACAGCTCTGGCAATGAGTCAAATAACCAAACACTTTCAGAAGAGCGAGCTCAATCGGTAGGTAACTACCTCATTAATCAGAAGGTGATTTCTGGACGTGTTGTAACACAAGGTTTTGGTGAGCGTTACCCCGTTTGTGATAACAAAACCATCCAAGGTCGTGCTTGTAACCGTCGTGTTGAAATCAACATTTTGGCGATGAACTAGAGGGCTTTGTTTTATGTTTTTTAACCGCTTTCTCAAGCCATTCCTGCTGGTTGGTGTCTGATTTTTTCAACCCAGAGACCGCACATTTGAACGCTAGCTTCGTGCCATTTGCGATTACAGATATTACGATTTGTAGATATACCTTGGCTATTGGTATGAAAGAGCTAAAAAAGGTACGTAACCAACCAAACAGTTACCGTACATTGGATTTTAAGCATAATGGGAACGTCGTCAACGCAAATAGCAGACACTATGTGAAGGTAAAAACAAAAGCTGGTGATGATTTCTATACGCTGACTAAGTGGATTAAAAATTAGCACTCACACACACTTTCACTGGTACTTGATAGTGTGATATTCAGAGCATATAAGATCACTTATTGCTTGTCGTTAATCTTGTTTCCAGTGGCTAACTTCACTGCCCCTTTAGCTTCCACTATCAGACCAGAAATCGTAAGTTCTGGTATAATTTGGCTTTTTATTGAGATTTATCGATGGTCAATCAGAGCCTCACCACTTATTACCACGAAATAAAAAAGGTGCATTTCAGCACCTTTTTAAGTCATTCCCCACATCTCAGTAGGGCAGTCGGTTTAATTAACTCTTTGGGACATTGACTTGATGAGTGCTATTCCCTTTATTGTGGGAAACCCAAAGTCGTTTTGTTTTGTAACCAGAGGCGCTTACTTCGACATGGTAGTTGCCAGAAGGAAGCTTCATTCCCGCTTTATACCGTGGCTTGATGTTCATTACACGAATTTTGGCATTTGGCGCATTGGTCTGAACTGTAAACGGTAAATCGACCAACTGACCAGATTGAGTAATCGCCTGCTTTTGATCCTCAAAGCCTTGGCGTACCTCTTTAGAAGCCAATGCTTTCGGCGGGTTAAGCTTAACCATTACTATCTTGTCCAACTCACCAATAGAGTGCTCTAGGCTTTTTTTGAACAATGCGGTAATCTGCATATTTTCATCAAACTTAGCCCCAATTGGCTGCACAATGGGCTGGGTATGGAGTACCCATTTAAGTGCAATGGATCCAACTGGCGAGACTGTCTCGTCAAACTGATCTAAGAAGTAACTCGTGGTCGATTTCTCTTCCGTAAACTTAGAATTCCCCACTAGCAGAGGCACAGCAAACATCGCAATAATCAGTAAGGCTGATAATGCTGGGCTGACATATTTCTCCCACGGATTTTGATCGTTTTCAAAATCTTTGTCGTAGTCAATCAGCGCCCAGAACTTGAACGGTAGCTTAACTACGGTAAGTAGAACCAATAATAGTGACAGCGACATAGAAATGGGCGGTACGATAATCGAGCGAAGTGCCGATTTCCCATTTTCTGCCAATGGTGCCCCATCTTCAAACTGTGAACGAACTGACTCAATATAGCGAAGCCAATATTGAGTTTCACGCTTGATGTTTACCTTCACTACTTTGGTGTAGAACTGTTTGTTATTCCAGTCTGCCATCATAGGTTTCACGTAATTACGTTCACTCATTGACTCCAAAATACGCGCCTGAATTTGCGGATGTGTCTGGAACGACTTCCAAGATAAGTTTGGCTTCATATCCATGCCACGGCTTGCCATTTCATCATCCCATTTCTGGTCGATCTTCTTGTGCGCTTGCGTTTTTACGGTGTTTTTGAATGCTGTGATATGAGAAATACGCCAGCTCTTCTTAAGATTAATACCTTTTTTCGCTGCTCTCGAACGCACCTTTTGTGCAGTGACAGAGTGATTACGGAACTGCTTGATGCCACTAATACCCATTGGGTATCCCGTCTCACGCTCAAACTTACCTTTCCATAGTACTAAGATGCGTGGTGTGTAGTGAGCGACCTCGTTAGTGAATACTTCTCGAATATCTTGCTTGCCGGCATCACCGGTTGCTATTTCTAAACCCGCAAGTACCGCAGACAAGCCTAACGTCATTGCTGTTTCAGACAGTGATGTTTCACCTTTGGTTCTGCGCATTTCACGCTTCAACCAGTAGTCCATTTCTTGATATGGAATGCCTGCGCTTTTCAGCGTTTTTGCGTATTGCTTATCTTCATCGGTAATACAACGGTTGAGACGGTCACGTTTACTGCTTTTACCACCGTAACGGTCGATACAGCGGTTGCGGTCTTCAAAGTGGTCATAGATTTTCGGTGCCACTTTTTGCGCGCGAGCTTCTGCTCTCGCTAGATAGGCTTTTTCAGCGTTGCGGTAGTCTTTCCAACCTTGAGCAATCTGCGTTTCGACATCTTCCCATGCTTCATTCGCCCTGCTTAATACTTGACGTACATTCTTGTTGTACTTATCGACACCAGCTTGATACTGCTTGTAAGAAGACAACACCTCAGAACGCATGCTTGTGTAGTCGTTGAAGTATTCATCAAACTGACTGTTCGCTTTATTTTCAATATAGCGATTTAGGATCTGACGCTTTTTATCATCGACATGATGAATAAACTCATCATTGGCATAAACAAGGCCCCCCATCATGGCTAAGAAGGTCATTTCCGTTGGTGAAGTCGCATGTTTAGAATCGTATGGTAGGCCAGATATCTGCACCACATTCGCAGCTAAACTTGAGCGTAATATCGAAGCGAAGAACGCTTCTTGACGCTGCTGCGGTGTCGATGGTTCAACTAAAAATTTATCGATAAGAAGTTTTTGGCCGAAGAACACCGTTGGCCAAACAACTAAAGCCACGAGAAAAAAGCTCATAATGGCTCTTGGTACTGAACTCACCAGTCGCCCTTTAAGCAGCAAATCGGCGATTAACAAAGTAACGCCAATACCTGAAATTGTGCGTCCAAATAGTTCAACAAGGTGCAGCGTTTGATCATCAACGCTCCCGCCACCCGCAACTTCTACTAATTTCGCATTAAACACTACCTCTGGAATGAGATAGCATAACGACATAACAAACAGTATTATCGCAAACCATTTAGGCTTTGCTCTTTTCTCTTTGCTTACGCTTTCTTGTTTCGTTTCTGTAGCCATACTGGGTTCTTAATTAGGAATTTCGATATGAATGGGCTTTGTCTCTAGCGATAACTCTTCATCCTCCGGGATGAATACACGTGGAGAGGCAATAGACGTTTTTGTGCTCGACTTCGATTTCACTTTCACAGCCGGTCTTGAGGCTCTTGCCATAGAATGAACTTTGCCATTAGATGTGATGTAGTGATTGTCTTCTAGGTACATTAATTGCTCTTCAAGACGACTGAAGTCTGCGTTATTGGGTAGCGTCATGATCGCGCGACCATAGCTTGTCGTCGGAGAATAAGAACGCACCTTATTCGCTAAGTTAGGGTACAAGCGATGGCAAGCCTCAAACTTAGAGGTATCCATGATGCTCTCATCTGGCAATTGGCGGCCTCGACTTTCCAAGTAAGTCAATTGAGCTTGATGGTAATCCGTACCATTGATGCTGTAGGTTGCAACGCGCGCTAAGCCTGCTTGATGAGAGCGTGTGTAAATAGTCGATGCACCAACAAAGCTGCGAATATCGACATGCAATCCACTGTTCGTTCCAAGGGCATTACGAACCGTTTTCGCTGAATGTTTTTGCGATTTACTACGAGAACGCTTACGCGCCTCATAGTCCGACACCCAGTTGACCTGACGATTATATTTCTGGTAAAGCACGTCAGACTTAGCCGCTTTTTTGGCGCTCTGTTTCGCTTTCACTATCGAAGTGGGGTGTGGTTCCCATACATAACCTAAGTAAACATTTTTATCGAGTTCACGCATCTTCTTCAATACATCAAACTCTAGTGAACTAAAGAAATAACTGCCACGCGGAAGCGTCTCGCGAGCCATGCGCAGTAACTGATTTAGCTCTACGATGTCGGCATCTTCTTTAATTTCAATATTCAATTGTTGGCCAAGTTGATAACTGCTTCCCCAGCGTTCAAACGCATCTATTGCATACGGCGCTCGCTCGTTAGTTAAGTAGCCCTCTTTGTCACGCACCACTAAGCTATTCCATTCTTTCCCTTTGATACGCGACATGCGATAGCGCTTACCATCAGTTCGTCCTGTTGCACGACCGGTGTAACTGTCATGGTGGACGACCCAGTAACCGTCACGGGTTAACATCACATCAATTTCTACCCCGTCAAAGCCACCGATAGCACCCATTAAGATTGAGGAGGAGGAGTTTTCTGGGTAGTTGTAATGCCCACGGTGGGCGTAGATGTCAATAGGACAGGCCTGACTATTCAAATAGGCTGGGGTTTGAGCTGCGGTCCAATAAAGACCACGAGCATTCAGTGCATATTGAATATCTTGTACCTGCTGTGGTGTGTAAGGTGAGAGTTTAAACACTCGCCCTTCCGCACCAATAGGCAAGCTATTTAAGCCTGTCACTTCATCTTGACTATCGTTGCTAGGAAGCTTGTCACTACTTGAACAGCCGACCAATGCTATCACCAAGCTACTAAGCAGTATTCTTACTAACTTCACGGTTTTATCCTTAAATCATCGGTACATGGTTGCCAGCAGACTGCTTTTTCGCTGCCACTTGCTTTTGTTGCTGTTCCACTTGTTTGGTCAAGTTTTCACTACTACGTAAAGTGCGGTCGCGATCTTCACTTTGGTTATTTACCTCATTAAATAAGCGGTTGTATTGCTCATGATGATGAGCCGCATCAATCAATAATCGGCGTAAACTATCTAACAAATCAGCGCATTGCTTGGTGGTTTCAATATGCTGCTGGCTCTGGTCTAAAGCTTGAGCATACACATCTACCAAAGCGGTAATATTACGTGTGTCGACATTGCGCCCTGCGGCATCATTCCATTGCGCACGCAGCGTCTCCCAGTGCTCTTCAAAGTTGCACTTGGAGTAATATGTATTTTCACGCTCTTCCTCTAGATGAGTCAGCGTGGTTCGAAAATAACTAGGTTCAAATGAAGGCATAATGGACTCTAAAACTACCGTCGGCTAAGAGGTTGATCAAATGCGATAAGCAAAGAAACTTTGTCTTGAAGCGTGTACTTCAAAGAGAACACTTCACCTTGAATCGATTCATGATGGTTTTCTAGGTTGCGCAATTGCAAAAACGCTTGGTTTGCATCACTTTCTAGCTTTGAAACCGTATCTGTTTGCTGTTGGCATGTCTTTTTGAACTCATCGAGCAACGATCTAACTTGTTCCAATACTTGTAAGCACTGTGTAGAGAGATCATGGCTATAGTTCGCTTGACGTTTGCCATCATTGGCCACTTGTAACGCTTGATCAGCAAGATTTACTGACTCTCGAGCATCAGAAAGCGCCGCACGAGCACCATTGAGTTGATGTATGGCTTTATTTCGCTCACGTATTGCGGCGTCGAGCTCTCTGACAGCATTGTTGTAGAGACTTCGGCAGTGTTGAGCATGAGCACATGCCGCGCTATAGGCCATCTCTTCCGCATGAGTATCTGGCGGCTCATAGCGGTATACGTCTCGGCCACTACTGTCTTTCCCATCATATACTCGAACTGGAGGTCGACTTCTCGCTACTTGCAAAGCATGATACGCGCGATCTTTTCGACTTTGAGCCGCGTCATCATCACGTTGTGCCCTTTCTTTTTGTTGTTTACAGGTCGCATAGTGATTATCAGCTTGTGTGTACCAGTTCTGAGCTTTATCTGTTTGTTCACTCCAAATCGAGCGCAGGTTATGCGCATCTTCCAAACTAGTGGTGCTTGATGTCTCAGTATCAATAGCATGATCCAATTGCTCTTCCACACGACGATGACGTGTTTGGGCATGCTCTAAAGCCGCTTGATAGCCTTTTTCTAATGACTCATACAACTCATAACAAGCAAACACATCGGACTTAGCCAGGCCAATGTAATCTTGCGTTAACGTATTCATGGCTTGAGACTGATGAAGTAAGGATGTCACCAGCTCTAGTTGAAAGTCGGTTTGGTAATCCAACTCTTCCAGTTGATTGACTAACCATCTTGGTTGCATGGTTCCTCCTCACTTTGCGCTTCTGAAGAGCTTGCATCAGCCTGCTGCTTTTGGAAATCAGGAGTACAGTAGTCACGCCATTCCATCAATTTACTCAGCAATTGATCGGCTTGCGCTAAAATAGTCGTGATTTCAGATTCAACATCTTCGGCGCCGATGCCATTGTAATCTTCTCGCAGCGCCGCCCAACGGCTTCGCATTGAGTCCACTGAGGTTTCGATTTGAGTGTGTGTTTGATTCGTGACAATGGTGAGCTCTTGCAGTGCTTCTTGCTGACGTAGCTTATTCATGCAGATAACTCCTGATGATCGCCAACTTATGTTGCAGTTGGTCGGCCAACTCGGTGCAGCGAACATTAGCAATTAAACCTGCTAGGTCTTCTATTTCTACTAAGTCACGCTGCATTTGTAATTGCATATCTTCTGGTAGCTCAGGCAGAGTATTCTCTGCCTGAACACTTAGAAGACCGATTTGCTTATTCACTTGGCTACTGAGCGCTTCAAGCTCTCCTAGCAACAAAGGGATTTGCTCTTCAACTCGATCTAACGACATGGATTAACTCCACTTAGCGTATAGCTGAGCTAAGTGCACTAAGTTGCTTTTGAGCGAATCAGCTTGGGTGTAGCAATACGGTTTAAACTTCGTTGGGCGGTTTTGCATTTGGTCAATATGAAGTGCATAAATAGGCTTCTTACCGTCTGCTTGCAGTTTGGCTGCATCACGAGTTTTTAATAGGCGGAAGCTATCTTCTTCTGACATTTGCAGAGCAATTTTATGACGGAAGCTTTCAATATCATTGCGATCGAAAGCTTTTATTACTGAACGAACGTTATCAAAGCTCAAGATTAAGTGGATACCATACTCAGAACCATGCTCTAGTAGCGTTGCAAAGTGCGCTCCGCTTTCATCCACATGGACTTTCATACCGTGAGCATTATCTTGCTTCGCCAGCTCTTTCACACGTTGTGCTTCGTTTATCACGATAAAGATTGATGGTTCAGTTAACATCTCTTCTTCGTCCATTTCTCGACGCTTTTCCAGTTCTGCAGCAACGGCGCCAAGTTGAGGGGCGAAGTCTTTAAAGGATTCGCAGAAGGTCGCATTGTTTGCTAGCGCTTTCTCATTGGCAGCTGCCATAACACCATACCACTGAGAACCTTTAATGCTTCGATCTAAAATATGAACTTGGTATTGATCACCCAATGCATTGATTGGCATTTGAGCCACCATGTAGGCAAGCATACCTAAACGAGCTTCATTGCTATCGCCCACTAACACCATGTGCTCACCGGCACGACGGCGTAATATGACTTTTGCTTGTCCATGGATGTTCATCTCTTTACCAAGCCAGAAAACAGAAGGGCGTTCCACTGGATACCATTCGTGTTCATTTAGACCGCCAAGGTGCTGAGGTTGGTTCGCGTAACGAATCCACTCATCTTCCGTTGGACGTTGTGGGTAATGAGCAAACAGTGTATTTAGCTGGGCATTATCCACCAGTTGAGGTTGCTCTGAGCCATCAAGTAATACGGTGTGATTTTCGCCACCTTGATCGGCCCACTTAGCAATAAATTGATCAAGCAGTTGTTGGCGCTGAGACTCTTCAATATATGCCACACGGCCGGTATCACATGGCACTTCATCGACACCACCATTGTGGCTCGTCACCACTTGGCCGGTTTCGGTACAACCGCGGATTAGCTGCTTACCTTTTGAACCAAACTCTTGTAATGACGTAATTTCTTCACCACTCATTTTCATCGCAACACGTAAGTTGATGTTACTAAATGTCGCTTGAGGTTGAGACATGCCCGGCACCACGAATTTCTGTGAACCAACAAACATGTGAATACCTGCGCTTCGGCTTTGCGATGCGATAGCAATCATTAGCTGTGAGCCTAGCCCCGTTTTGTCATCTTCAAACAGTGTTTGATATTCGTCGATGATCAGCATTAAACGCGGTAATTTACCATTTGGGGATCCCGCTTTTCGGTAACTAATAAAGTCAGAGAAGCCAAGCTCTTTGAACATGTCGTTACGGCGGTTCATTTCATCCAATAGCTCTTGAAGTACGCTACGAGCTAATTGTGGGCTTGTGTTAAGCGAGACTACGCGTGCATGAGGCAGTTTTGGGTAGCTCTGGAATTCAACACCCTGCTTACCATCAATAAGGTAGAACTGAACATCCTCAGGGCTGTAGCGACTTGCCAAAGACAAAATAAACGCATGGTACAAGTTAGACTTACCTGCACCTGTCATTGCCGCTAGCATACCGTGTGATGATGGCTGTTTATTACGTTCACCAAACCAAAGCTCAATATCGTTCTTACGACTACCAGAACCACCAATGGGAGCCGAAATCACCTCCGTTGCGTTCTCTTGCCACCACTGACTTGGGTCGGTAACGATCACATCGGAAAAGCCCAATTTGGTCTCTTTTGGTTTTGCTCGGCTTAAGCCGTCAAGGATCGCATTCATTACATCTGAATTTTCAACGCTATCTCGATAACCTTTACCTAGGTTCCAGAGGATCTGATTTTCGTTTTTGTATACATGGCGCAACTCAGGAAAAAGCGTTTTTAGTGATAAACCGTTTGGTAACTCGGCATTTGAGTCAAGATCAAGTAATACCATTTTACCCGCTTTCGGCCCAGTGTTAGCTATTTTAGCCAGCAGTTCAATCGAACGACGGTCATACGCTTGCGGGAAGTCTTTTGCAACAATCAGTTCAAACTTTGCGTTACCCAAAATCTCTTCATCAACATCAACCAGACGTTCTGTGTTGTTATCAAGGTAGCTGTTTTGAATGCGTACGATATCTGTGAGAATTTCTTCCAGTACACGGGATACATCATTATCTACCATACGTTTAAACGGCAAACGTTTGGTGTATGGGAAGCTTTGCCCCATTTTAATTGGGTCAATCAGGGTGAATTGGGACGAGTACGGTAGCATTGTTGCTAGACGAAAAACGAAAGCGTTAATAATGCTGATTGAGTTCTCGTCTTGAACAAAGTAATAGCAGTAATCAGAGCTATAAAATGGAATCTCTTTCGGTACGCTAACAACGTTTTCCGCATTTTTACCATCGGTATAGATGATGTCTTCCATACCCACAACAAAATTACGCGGTAGGTAGTTATGATCAAATGCGTAGTTATTCCAATCAACGTCTGACAACCAAGGTTGCAGCGGTGCGGGTAAACTAGCCAATACCTGCCCCATCTCGTCCACGGATGTGGCAAGCTTTTGGTGGCTAGCTGAAACGGCCTGTTCAGCTTGTACTTGTGCGTTGGGCAATACCGTTTCTTCTAGGTAATTGACCACTTCTCGAACGCTATCAGCTCTGCCGCTGAATGCTTGTTTGAATTTTTGACCCAGCTCTTTGCGCTTTAGGTCCGCATTTTTAAGTTTTGTATCTAGTTCAATCATCGGAAAACCTTAAGCCATTTGAGTCTGAATAAAGCCAGCTACCATTAAAATGAATGCCGCGGTCCACATCAGTTTCTTTTGTAGACTCTTACGGCGCGAAGCGGCTAATTCAGCCTTTACTACAGCCTCGGCTTTCAAGCGAGCTTCTTCTTCTCGCTGACGTTTTTCTTCTGCTCTTTTTTCATCAAGCAAATGCTGATAGTGGCTATAGAATGCATTTTCTGATGCGCGGATCTCACCTAAAGTATCTGCAACTGGCTGCCATTCTTGAGGGATCTGTTTGCTGTACGTTGCAAGTTGAGCTGCGATGTCTTGTGCTAATGGAGTCTTATTGGAAATATCTGTTAGCTGACGAGCTTGACTCAGTAGATTGGTAAATGCTAGTGCGTGTTCACGCTCACTTTCCAAAGAAGAAGAAGGCTTACCGCCTTGGCGCAAATCATCCAGCGATGAATCAATCACAGATTGATTTTTTGAGAGGTAAGTCTCAATGGATGACATGATACGTCTAAGAGAAGAACTATGGTGTTGAACGACCTTTGTACTGTTTTCTACAGTTTTCTGACTATTCTCAATACTTTTTCCTGCTTTTACGCGTGCTTCATGCACTGATAAAAAGGCACGTCTAAACTCTTCGATACTCTCGAAGTTTGCCAAACCTTGGTCTTGCATATTCTTCCTAATAAAGTTGTTAAATTGACACTCATACAATCGCTAGGAACGTCCTGACATCCCTAGCAAACAAGCTATATATTTCAGCTTACAATCCATAGATGATGCTAAAATTTCACACATTTTATAGCGAACAAGGACAGTATCACGCACCTTATATTGGTTCAATTTGATGAATATGCAAAATCGGCATACACACTTAGTTACTGATAAAAATGTGAAGAAAACCACATCAAATGAAAACCATTGAGCTTTATTCATAAAGGTTTAGGGCTACGCCTTATCATCGCAAAAAATATACAAAACAACCTAAAATAGATAGGAACGTAAAAATTTAGAAAGTCCGTAAAGTTTTTGCAATTTTCACAAAAATAAATTTTCGGCGTAGATAACGCGAGAAAAAGGTGCATATTTCGGAGCTAGCCGACCACTCATTTCGGTTTTAATCATCCACTTTTCGGTGTATTTCCGAAATCGATGGTCGACTTACCGAAATAAACCTCTTTTCTTCTTTAAATCAATAGTTTTAACCTGAGTCTTTCATGTTGAAAGACTAAAGATAAATCATGCCAAAAAAGAGAATGCCAATGAATAAAATTAAGGAGACCTTACGCCTCCGATGCGAGTGCAATCTTTTCAATCGACAGATCGCAGCTTGCCTTGATATTGCTCATTCCACTGTATCTCAGCATCTATCTCGATTTAAATCGAGTGGCCTCACTTGGCCACTGGAAGAGACTCATCATGAAAATAAAATCACCCAAGCTTTGTTTAGTGGTCGCTCATTTTCTCAGCATAAAGTGATACCTGATTTCACTCTCTGCTACTTAGAATTGAAGCGTAAAGGGATGACTAAAGCTTTGCTTTGGGAAGAGTATTGTCATCAGCATCAAGACCAAGCCTATGGGTATACGCCGTTCTGCGAACTGTATAGACGCTGGCTAAAGAAACAAAAACGCAGTATCTCCAACTTCACCATTCTGGTGACAAACTCTTCATTGGCTACTGTGGCCCAACGGTCCCTGTTGTAAATCCAGATACAGGAGAGTGCCAACATGCTCAGGTATTTGTCGCCACTTTAGGGGCGTCAAATTACACCTATGTCGAGGCGAGTGAGAGCCAAGGGCTTGAACACTTCCTCATGGCACTTTAGTGGTACTCCGAATCTACTTGTACCTGATAACCTGAAATCTACTGTAAAAAAAGCAGACCGTCATAGCCCTATTCTCAATGAGAGCTACCGAAAACTGGCACAACATTACGGTGTTGCCGTGATGCCAGCCAGACCCTACAAGCCTAAAGATAAAGCCAAAGTTGAGAACGCAGTTCTCATCGTAGAGCGCTGGATAATGATGCGCCTTCGCCATCAAGTGTTCCATACAATGGCTGAGCTGAATCTGGCTATCCGAAAGCTGATGTATGACTTAAACCAACGAGAGATGAAGCAGCTTGGTGTCAATTGACATGACTTGTTCAACAGAGTTGACCGCCCAACGTTAAAACCACTGCCATCGCAACCATATGGGTATATCGAAACTAAACGAGCCACTGTCTCCCCTGATTATCACATCCAATATAGAAAGCATTTCTACTCTGTACCGCACCAATTTTTTGGGCAACCAGTTGAGCTTGAAGCAACGCATCAAATAAAACGTATCTACCACAAAGGGAGCATTGTCTCTTGATGTGACCCCATTAAAGTAGACACTTAATACAGAGTATTAAGTGTCATGAAAGTAAAATCACAAAGACAATTTACAGACGAATTTAAGCGCGAAGCTGTTCAGCAATATCTCAACTCTTCTGACACCGTTAAGTCAGTAGCACTATCCTTAGGAATATCGCAGGTGCTACTTTCTAATTGGAGATGCCAAATGACGTCGAAGAAGATTAATTCCCTCCCAATACTAAATCAAGGCCCCGAAAAATCCGTTGCTCAATTGGAAAAAGAGATCCGTCAATTGAAGAAGAAACTAGAGATGGCAGAGCTGGAGAATGATTTCTTAAAGGAAGCGAAGGCTTTCTTCGACAGCCAAAAAGAATAAGGTTCGAGTACATCCTAAAGAAAACCTGTGTGAAGCTTCCTGTTATTCGCTTATGTCGATGGTTAGACGTTTCTACAGCGGGTTACTACAAGTGGCTCACGAGACAACCCTCGAAACGAGAGACAGAAAATGAGTCCTTAAGTAACTACTTGAGGAGGGAAAGCAAAGCTCAGCACTGTATTCCTGGTTATCGAAAACTTTGGGAGGCGGCTGTTGCTAACGGTTTTATTTGCAATAAAAAGCGAGTACAGAGGCTTTTGCAAAATATGGGCTATCGCTCTTGCACTAGCAGGAAGCGATATGGACGAGCTGCCAAAGCAAAATGAAGAAATAAGAAATAAGAAATAAGAAATAAGAAATAAGAAATAAGAAGAGAATAAGAGAATAAGCCAGAAACGAAAAAACCAGCCACGAGGACTGGTTTTTCTAAATGATGGAGGCGCCTCCCGGAGTCGAACCGAGGTCCACGGATTTGCAATCCGCTGCATAGCCACTCTGCCAAGGCGCCTTCAATAGTGTTTAAAGAGAACAACTCTTTTGAAAACTACCAAACAAAAGGTAACAATCAAATAGATGGTGCCCCGGGCCGGACTTGAACCGGCACAGCGCGAACGCCGAGGGATTTTAAATCCCTTGTGTCTACCAATTCCACCACCAGGGCACGCAATTCTTTATTGCGATGCCGATTACTGAAAAGTAAAACACCATCTTAATGTCAAAATGAATCAACATTACAAAATTTGGAGCGATACATCGGGTTCGAACCGATGACCTCAACCTTGGCAAGGTTGCGCTCTACCAACTGAGCTAGTATCGCAATTTCATTCGTCTAATTTCTCATTAACTAAATAAGAGAGAAAGAGAATGGAGGCGCCTCCCGGAGTCGAACCGAGGTCCACGGATTTGCAATCCGCTGCATAGCCACTCTGCCAAGGCGCCATTTTTCAACACGTTAGAACCGACTAAACGTTAGCCCCGCTGTGTTCGGGTGCCTACTTTACGGATTGAGTGAAGATAGTCAAACAAAAATGTGAATTTAAATTCTGTTTGCTGACATTTAAATCAAATTGCTGCATGTTCGATCTTTTTATTCAAAAAGCATACAGCAAAGTCGATTCATTTAAGGAGTTTGCGCCCTACCACTTTTTCATGAAGCGGCCAACGAGGCTTGGATGATACGACCAACAGTGATCAAACATGGTCATAAGTTGAGGGTTACCGTACTTAGAAAGACTAACTGCATGGAAACGGTTTTTGTGCGTTTTAAGTTTCTCGACTTGAGCAATCATTTCATCAGACTGCTTTGGTGCGATAAAGTCAGAAAGAACGATCAAATCAGCATTCTTGTACTTGTCGCCCATCATCAAATCTATCGACTTCATTAGCACTGGCTCAAGGTCTGTCCCGCCGTGGAATGAGTAACTTAGGAAGTCACTGGCTTCACGTAGGCCGTCTTGTCGCGTCAATTCATAAGTAATGTGTTCTGAAGAGAACAAAATCACATAACAGTCGCGTTCTTCAGCTAAGGCGATTTGCATCAAGGCATAAGCCATCGCTTTTGCCGACTGTTCTGGGAAACCACTCATTGACCCCGAAGCATCAACACAAACAATAAATGGACCTTTTTCAATGTCCACCGATTTGCTGTCTGGCTTTTGAGCTTTGACTTTACGTAGGGTTCGAGATTTACCTTGCGAACGATAGCTAAGCAAACGCTTGTCGGCCAAGTGTTTGTAGAAAATGACTTCTAACTCTGGGTACGCTAAGAACATGGTTTCGTTTGGCAGCATCTTGTTGAGGTCATCACTTTCGTGAATCCCAACAATATCATCGACCGCTTCATCGCTTTTCTCTTCAACCATCTGCAATTCTTCTACAGGGGCTTTATGTAGCGAAGGATCATCTTCCTCACCAGCCATACGGCCTAGTTTTTCAGCGATCTCTTGCAAGCCCTTGTGCTTATTCAAGAACTCAGCATGACGTTTCATGATGGTAAGGTCTGTTTTGCTTAACTTGGCAGATGCCATGTCCCACAAGCGCCCTACACTGCCTTCATCACCCGACTCCGTCACTTTGTCCATGTTTTTCATGGTTTCCATGCGCTGATAAAGATCGGCTAAGACTTTTTCTTTGCTTGTTTCGAGTTCGGTTACTTGAGCTTGTTTGATCGCATCAGAAAGAGATTGGTACCATTGGTCGCAAAAGTAGTGTGGAAACATCGCGTTATAAACGCCTTTGTTGTTTTCCATCAAGCGTCTTGCTTGTAGATAGAACGCGGAGTGCCACTCCAGTTTTTTGATGACACTATCAATCTCATCAAAGAATTGCGGTTCATCCCAGTGAATCACTTCTTGGTAGAGGGCGATTTCTTCTTGAAATCGGTCGGTTTCGCACACTTTAGTTACGCGCTTTTTGACCTTACCACGCCATTTAACTAAGTGATTTTTGACTGATGTTTTTACGCCTTTATTCTCAGCAGCCATCATGACTTGAGAGCGAGCAATGAGATCGTTCATCGCTGTATCAATGATTCCTGAATCAGCCACCATCAAAGCGAGGTTTAAGCCGTCTGCTCCTAACATATGCTCTCCCCTTACTCGAAGTACTGACTCATAAACTTAATACGCTGAGCAATCTTTGCACTCTTCACTTTCGTGGTTTCAAGATCTTGCGTTACCGCTTGCAAACTTGCTTCCATCGCTTTCGGTAAATCAGGGTCAATATAGTTATGAGGTAACGCATCATGGAATTCAGTACGAACACGTTTTAACTTGAATTCAGCTTCAGTTAACTGCTCTAAGGCTTTCTCAGCACCACTCAACCACTTGTTATACAGTTCTTGATCCAAACCATCTGTGGTAACAACGCTCACCAAGACAGAGCGATTGGCAATGTCTTTAATCACTAATTGGTTCGATGCATCCAAGTCGAGTTTTAAGCGGCATAGGTTTTTATTTTCGTTTACGTAACCGTAAATATCACCGTGGCCTTCTTTAAGAACACGATCAAAATCGTCTTTGGCTACGTATACCCAACGACTATCACCTTTCTCAGATTCAGACACCGACATGTTGCTTTGCAGCATAACGAGTTTCACTAGATTGTATGCACTGCCCACGCTGTACATTTTCGCGTTCTTGATATCATTCTGGTAAACGTCTTTACGCAACAAGCCGCTGGTTGATTCCATAGAGAGCGAAACTGATAGCGTCGATTCAACATCGTCTTGAATCTCTTCTAACTCTTCACGAGACATCTCAATTTGAGCTTTCGACTCTTGTTGATCAAACGCTCGGTTCAATGCAAAGTCTTTCACCACGCTACGAACTACATCGCGCGATTCAGGGCTATGCCATAAACAATCCTGCAGAAGCATGATATCTAGCGGGTTCACGCTATCGCGGCCACTGAAGAACGCACTCGCTTTCAATAGTTTAACGGCCTTCTTCCAGCGTCTATCCGATACATACAAGTCTGACTCTGAGGCTGAGCCTTGCTTCTTAACCGTCTCTTCAAGCATGGTTTTCAGTTCATACAGCTTGTTAAACGAGTTATCGGTCAGCTCTAGCTTGTCGAGCTCTTTCTGCCATTGATGGTACTCAATGTCAGTGATCGCCAAACCTTTTGGAATCACAGCTTCTTGAGAAGTACCGGTTGTCAGCATTGATTTGAAATTTTGTTTGTTTTGAATACGGTTAACAAACACGCGAACCAACATACGGTCATAAAGTGCTTCTAGGCCGCTGTCTTCATCTGGAAGTTCATTAGATGCAGAAACCAACAAGCGCATAGGTACGCGTTCAATGTCACTGCCATTCTTAAATGTTTTTTCGTTCACTACAGTAAGCAGTGTGTTTAGGATTGCAGGGCCGGCTTTCCAGATCTCATCAAGGAATACAACTTGTGCTGTTGGTAGGTAACCTTCGGTCAGCCTTACATAACGACCGTTGTCTTTTAATTCTTGGATACTTAGCGGGCCGAACACTTCCTCTGGCGTAGAGAAACGTGTCATCAAATATTCAAAATAACTACTGTTGTCAAAAGCCTGAATAAGACGTTTTGCGATAAGGCTTTTTGCGATGCCCGGAGGGCCTAATAGGAATACACTTTCGCCGGCGAGAGCCGCCAGTAAACAGAGCTTAATCGTGTCTTCTCTTTCATAGACACCATCGGATAGAGCATGCGCTAATTTATTGATTCTTTCAGAGAGTAGCGCTTTGTCAGCATGTGAGGAAATAGAAGGGTTCATGCGTTACTCCGGAAATCTTTTAACTGTTGAGAGTGTAGATATGTTTTTATACATTTGTTAGCACTTTGTTACAAGTGTATTTTATTATTGAGTTGCATTTATATCAGATGGTTAGGGTCGTAATTTTCATGTAATCATAGATTCCAAATATGAGAGTAACATCACGAACGGCGCAAAACGAAATCTATAACTAAACCCAATTTTTCTTTTATTTTCGACACCATAGACGTTATGGTGGTGCACGTCTTCAGTTATCGACAAATTGGCAAGGAATGTGGCCAGACTGCATGAGTAAAGTTATCCATCAATGGAAAAGTATTTCTCTTATAGAAGAGAACGTGACGCTCCCTACGAACGTCATGGTAAAACATACAACAATCAACCACCCTGGCGCGGCCGTTATTCTTCCTATCACTTCGTCTGGAAAGATTATCCTCATTAATCAATTTCGCCCTTCTCTCAAAAAGTGGCTTCTAGAGTTACCTGCAGGCACTATGGAAATTGATGAGACACCTCTTGAATGCGCGCAGCGCGAACTGGAAGAAGAAACAGGTTACAGTGCAACTTCTTTTCAAAGTTTAGGGCAAGTTACGCCTTTAGCTGGCTTCTGCGATGAGATACAGCATCTATTCGTCGCAAAAGACCTAAGCCTCACTACCCGCTTTGAATGTGATGAAGATGAAGTCATAGAAGTGATCGAGCTGAGCTTAGAAGAACTACACAACAAAATACGACACGATCAAATCACCGATACAAAAACTATCGCTTGTTTAAGTAAAGCCCAACTCTGCGGCTACCTATAATACTCTAGGAGAGAAACATGGACTTTCGTTCTGATACCGTAACTAAACCCTCACAAGCAATGCGCGATGTAATGGCAAACGCAGAAGTCGGCGATGATGTATATGGTGACGACCCAACAGTAAACGAGCTTGAGCAATGGGCAGCAGACGAAACAGGCTTTGAAGCCGCTATGTTCACGTCTTCTGGCACGCAAGCTAACCTACTTGGTTTAATGGCGCACTGTGAGCGTGGTGACGAATACCTTTGTGGCCAACAAGCGCACAACTACAAGTACGAAGCTGGCGGCGCTGCGGTACTTGGTTCTATTCAACCTCAGCCCATTGAGAACAACGCAGACGGCACACTAGACTTTAAAAAACTTGCTGCTGCGATTAAGCCAGACGACAGCCACTTTGCACGTACTAAGCTGCTTAGTTTAGAAAATACGATTAATGGTAAAGTACTTCCAATGTCTTATTTAGCGGAAGCACGTGAGTTCGTAAACCAACACGGCTTACAAATGCACCTAGATGGCGCGCGCGTTTATAATGCAGCAGCGGCGCTGGATGTACACATCAAAGAGATCGCACAGCACTTCGACTCTATGACGATTTGCTTATCAAAAGGTTTAGGCGCTCCAATCGGTTCACTACTCCTTGGCAACAAAGAGTACATCGCTAAAGCTCGTCGACTGCGTAAAATGGTCGGTGGTGGTATGCGCCAAGCGGGTATTCTTGCCGCCGCAGGTAAAATGGCGCTGACTGAGAACGTAGCTCAACTTAAAAATGATCACGAGAACGCAAAAAACCTAGCGATTGGTTTAAGCAAGCTAAAAGGCTTCTCTGTTAACCCTGATTTCATTCAAACTAACATTGTATTTGCGAAGTTAGATGAATCTGTGGATATTAACCGCATCGCGCGAGAGTTAGGTGAACAAGGTATTACGATGTCGCCAGGTAATCCAGTACGTTTTGTTACCCATAGAGATATCAGTTCAGAAGACATCGTTACTTTCCTAACAAAGCTAGAAAATGCGCTTTAACTCTTGACGAGATTAGCCTCTATAGCAATTTAGATTTGAGCTTCCCCTGTGGGAAGCTTTATTCTTTCAGCAAAATAATTAACCCATTCCACAGCCCAAATAGCCCTCGAAACCTGCTAATTTTCTAATAAACACACTTGATTGACTGGAACAGAACGCGATCTCGTTTTGGCCTATGAGAATACTTTCTGAAAATTATTCTAACATTTAAACATTAAATTATTGTTTAAGTTGGATTTACATTAATGGCTTATCAGCATTGTATTGTCACTAAAGGTAAATGACTTAGTAATAACAGATTCAAGTTTTTAATCACCACGCACACGATAATTAAAACTAGAACACATCAATCCTAATAGATTCTTGTAAAGAACTAATTTCAATAAAGAAAAAGTAGATATTCGCCCTCCATTATTAAAATCTGAAATCGCTACAATCAACTTATAAATTAAATAATCAAATTGGTGTTTTCGTTAATAATACTGTCACATTCATGATGACATTAACCCATCAAAAACTCCAAAACACCCGTATAGACCATAGCTCTATTTAAATCAATTAAATAAAAAATCTCCGTCAATATTAGTATTGAGTAAAACCAAGCTATCCAATTGAATATTAAATTATTCTCTAATAATTTCGCTTCTACCTCTCAGCTTAAAATCATACTAAAACTCATACTTCTCCTAAATAATAAACTTTTTTTACTACTTCACCGTTTTTTAAAGCACATATAGTTGGCTTTGTTGCGTAATTAAATTTATAGATAGAGCTACCCCATTTCGTGTGTTTCTTAGTCAATACGACAAGTTTCAGGCATACCTAACCCAGTAAGCTTGTTCAACGCTTTTATCATCGCGTAAGTCTCACCCACCTGCGCATTGTAATGTCTTAAGCTCAATCGTCCTCCTAGTAACTGTTTAACTCGATACATCGCTGTTTCTGATAGTGAACGTCTGTGGTACCCATACCGCTCTTTCCAATACTTATTTGAGCCGTATAACTTCTGGCAACCCACGGCGAGGTTTCGAGGATGACCACGCTCCCAGAAGGCTGCCCCTTCTCTTGGGGGAATAAGCGCAATGGCTCCCTTAATCTTAATAGCAGCATGACACAATCTCGTGTCGTAAGCTCCATCACCAGACACCTCAAGGATACTTCGGCGTGTTTGTTTCAGTAAGTTCGGGAGGACTTCTCCATCTGTAACCGTCGATAAACTTAGCTCGGCTGCGATAATTTCATGAGTGCTTGTATCAACGGCAATATGCAGCTTTCGCCAAACTCTACGCTTGCCATCTGTCCCGTGTTTTTTGACTTTCCATTCACCTTCGCCATAAACCTTTAGGCCAGTTGCATCAATGGCCAGGTGCTGTATTGCTCCTCTCGCTTTAGTCTTAAATGAGACCTCAACTTGCTTTGCTCTACGACTGATGCAGGTGTAATGCGGACAACTTAATGGAACATGGGCAAGCCTAAATATTGAGTCGATAAACCCTTGCAGAGCTCTCAGTGGCATAGAAAAAACTCGTTTCACCATGAGCGCTGTCGTGATAGCTAAATCGCTGAACCGACGTGGCCTCCCGCGCTTACTCTGTTTGCTTTGCGCCCACCCGTTTATTGCCTCTTCATCAATCCAAAAGGTCAGAGAGCCACGGTTAATAAGTGATTGGTTGTATTTCTTCCAGTTGGTTGTTTTGTAACGAGGTTTAGGCATAGAGCTACGAGAAGGAGTGAACGTAGCTGATCAGATCGTAGGCTCTTGATTTAGTTCCATTGAATTACGCAACAAAGCCTAAGAAAAGCATATTTTATCAATAGTTTAGAGACTATTATACAACCTGATATGAAGCTCAAGGTATAACCACAACACAAAGATAATAGTAAATTAGAGTTACCAACAAGCATTATGGCAGTTGAGGAAAGTCCCCTTTCAAAGCTTGGTGCAAGTTTCCCGTGAACAAATTTCTGCTCTGAGATCCAACAACTGCGCATCAACAAGTCGCCTATACTTCAAGCAAACTCACTGAGCTCATTGAAGGTCGGGATAGATATACCTTTACACGTATCATCCAACCCTTACAATGTGCAGTAAATATATTTATCAAGGTTTATCTCTATGTCTATTCAATGGTTTCCGGGTCACATGCATAAAGCCCGCAAAGAAATCGAAGAAGTTATCCCACAAGTTGATGTGATCATCGAAGTACTGGACGCTCGTATCCCGTTCAGTAGTGAAAACCCAATGATCTCTTCACTGCGCGGCGATAAGCCTTGTGTAAAAGTGCTGAACAAGCGTGACCTTGCAGATCCTGAACTGACTCAACGTTGGATTGAGCACTTCGAGAAGGAGCAAGGCGTTAAAGCGATTGCGATTACGACTAGCGTAAAAGAAGAAGTTAACCACGTTATGGAGCTGGTACGTAAACTGGCACCGCACCGTGAACAGATGGGCAAAAACATTCGTACAATGATCATGGGCATCCCGAACGTGGGTAAATCGACCATCATCAACTGCTTGGCTGGACGTACGATTGCGGTTACTGGTAACCAACCTGCGGTAACTCGTCGCCAACAACGTATCAATCTGCAAAATGGCGTGATCCTTTCAGATACTCCAGGAATCCTTTGGCCTAAAGTAGAAAACCCACACAGTGGCTTCCGCTTGGCTGCAACAGGTGCTGTAAAAGATACAGCAATGGAATACGATGAAGTGGCATTTTACACAGTAGAGTACCTAGCAAAACAGTACCCTAACCTTTTGCAAGAGCGCTACCAAATTGAAGAGCTGCCTGAGTCTGACATCGAACTGATGGAAGCGATTGGCCGTAAGCGTGGTGCACTTCGTGCCGGTGGTCATATCGACATTCACAAATGTTCAGAAATCCTGCTTCACGAATTGCGTAATGGCACTTTAGGTAAGGTAACGCTTGAGTTGCCAGAAATGATCACACAAGAGCTGATCGAAGTTGAAGAAGCGGCTGCGCTGAAAGCCGAACAACAGATCAAGAAAAAAGAAGAGCGTCGTAAGCGTTATTTGAAGAACAAGCGTTAATCGCGATTAGTTTTTATAATCTGCTTTAATTTCTGTTTACCACTCTTACACCTGCCTCTAGATATTCACGCTCTATCGATAATAGAGCGTGAATATTGCCTGCTACCGTTTGTTGATCTAGCTAACATACTGACAAATCTATAGAAACGGTCGTTTACAATCCCAAAGACTGTGACATACTACGCAAATTATTGTGTATCAATCTCGGCTAATTTCTCAATGCGCTCTTATTCTGGGTTCAAGAATCAAAGATTTAAAACCTATTTCGATAATGAAATTTATTTGCCGTACATAAATTTCATCTACATCCCTATCTCAATATTCTGTGCTTTTATCGTCACCGACTACATCCACTTTGGTAGCGAGTGCATTACGCCTATCATTTTCCGAGTCATACTTTTTTTATTGATGATGGCCGCCGCCAGATGCTGTATTACAAACAAACCCAACGTTTTGGAACTCGTAGAAAGTGCCTTCCTTGTAATTAGCTCACTTTTCTTGGTCTATGTCGGTCGACTAGCCATCGAGCTGAACAACTTCGATTACCAAGGTGGCATCATTTTAGTGATGATCTACATTGGTACGTTTTCAAGATTGTCAGCCAGATACAGTATATCTACGCCGTCGTTTATCTTTTTGGCTTATCTCATCGGCCTTGCGCCACTGCTTTATAAAGCGGAGCCAGAGCATGAAATAGAAACAATTTCCGTTTATATCTCGGCTTACATCCTAATCTCAGCGGCCTGTATTAGACGTGACCTGGAAGTACACAAACGTTTCGCTCAATCCGAGCAACTCCGCAAACAAGCGATTCAGCTTCGCAAGCAATCTAATATGTTCGAGGCCCTTTCCTATCAAGACGCACTAACGGGCTGCTACAACCGCCTTTATCTTCATCAGGTGATAGAACCGAGCATAGACCGTCAGCGATCCATTACATCGATCATGATAGATATTGATCATTTCAAATCGATTAACGACACCTACGGCCATCAAATGGGTGACATGGTTATTAAAGAACTGGCCGATGAGATTCAAAAACGACTACCGACTAGCAGTAACTGCTTTCGATACGGCGGTGAAGAGTTTTTGGTGCTGGTCCAAGGAGAAACCGAGGCTTCAATTGAATCGCTGGTTAATGCCCTTTTAGAATCCCCTACTCGCCTTAGATTAGAAGTAACAATTTCAATCGGTGTGAAACATGCCCCTCAAGCCCTTGGTTCTGTCGAGCAGCTTATCGACGACGCTGACCAAGCACTCTACATTTCGAAAAAAGGCGGTAGGAATAAGATCACATGGTGTGATTAATCGCCCAATATTTCACGCATCTTCGCGAATCATTAAAACGACCACTAATTCAATCAAAAAAGCCCCGAGCAACTTAATACTCGGGGCTTTTGTCTTTGTTCTTCTGCTTTAAAATAGCTTCGTTAAGAACCTGCTACTCAGCAAAAAAAACAGTATTCAACAAGAATCGACTAAGAATACACAACGCTCGCTGTTTTCTGTTCAAGTTCAACGGGAGAGCTCCAAGAAATCACTTTTTCATTCACTTGGCTGCCACATGGTGCGTTCCAAACTTGCTCTAGTTCTTCTTTACCACCAATCGCCTGATAAAAAGCTATCGCTTGATGGTTCTCAGACATGACCTCTAAGTAAAGCCCTGAGTCCGAATAATATTGCTGCAACCACTTCGACAATTCAGACAACAGACGCTTGCCTACACCTCGGCCACGATAATTATTGTCTACGTGTAACGCATCAATGAACGTGCCACGCTCAAAGTTGTGATTACCAAACGCGCAGACGAAACCAACCAGTAAACCGCCTTCTTCAAGCAATAACACGTGTTGGTTGAAAGGAGGATTAATCAAACGAGTCTGCCAAATAACAGATCTGTCCTCCAAAACATCATTTTCTAAGTAATCATCAGCAAGAATGCCACGGTAATATAGCTTCCAGCTATCCGCGTGTAATTGGGCAATCCGCTCATAATCTTTATATTCAGCTACCTTAATTTCCATTTATTAGCCCTTAGTACTTCCATTTATGACTTGCTACTACATTTCACACTACCTTTATACAATATTTAAGCAAAACATACTAATACACGTTTACACTTTCAATATTGACTTACACGTGTACGCTGATATTCTAGCGCACAGATGTAAGCCCAATGGAAATTTGCTAATGAATAGTGCCGACAAACAATCTACAAAAAAGCCGCCATTAATCTGGCTCAATATTTTTTTGTTCTCTTTTAGTATGCTGCTTGCTGTTGTTGCGGCTCCCGTTTATGGCTACTTTTTTGGCTATGGCATGGAGCACTGGATATGGCTAGCAATCTGCTTTACGTTCTGTAACCTTTCAATCACGACGGGTTATCACCGCTTATGGTCACATAAAGCGTTTGAAGCGCATTCAAGCCTAAGATTCCTGTTTGCATTAGGTGGTGCATGTGCCCTGCAGAACAGCGCGCTACACTGGTCTTCTGATCACCGTGTGCACCACAAGCATGTCGATAACAACGACAAAGACCCATACTCAGCAAAACGTGGCTTTTGGTACTCACACATTGGCTGGATGATTCGTAACTACAGCACCTCAATGTATGAAAACTATGAAAACTGCCGTGACCTTAAAAAAGACAAGATCGTAATGTGGCAGCACAAACATTATGTTCTGTTGGCATTGCTGATGAACTTCGGTGTTCCTATCGCGTTAGGTATTATTTACGGTGACATACTTGGCATGTTGTTAATCGTAGGCGCTGTTCGTTTGGTACTTAACCACCACACAACATTCTTTATTAACTCTCTTGCTCACATCTGGGGTAGCCAACCTTTTACCGACAAAAACACGGCCCGCGATAACGGTGTGTTGGCGGTTCTAACTTTTGGCGAAGGCTACCATAACTTCCACCACATTTTTGAGAACGACTACCGTAACGGCATCTACTGGTGGCAATACGATCCTACAAAGTGGTTGATCAAAAGTGCTTCATTGATGGGACTGACAAGTAAGCTTAAGAAGACCCCTCAAGCTCGCATTGAGAAAGCCGAAGCGTCAATGCTACTCAAACGCACACAGCAAAAAATCATGCATCGTGCCGACAAGCAACAAATCGCGGAGAAGCTTCAACAAGAGTTTGATGCTCTAGTATCAAACATGAACGAGTATTACGAAGTTAAAAAGCAGCTGCTTGAAAGTAAACGTGAAGACGTTGTGAAGAAGTACGAACACTCAGTTCTTAAAGTTCGTTACCAGCAAATCAAAATGAATTTCGAACAACAGAAGAAAAATTGGGCGATGACAGTGGAACAATATGCTTAAAGCAAAAAAATACGCTTAACACACCAATAACAACACAGTTTGATTCTTATTCTGAAGCCCTTATATTGCTATGAGGGCTTTTTTAATTCACAGTTCTAATTAAATTTATGAATTTTAAGTCTTTATTCTAATTACAGACACTAGTTCCAAATGTCACATTTTCAATGCAACAAGATGTCAATTCAGAGCCTTGCCTGTGACAAGAATCACTTACAGAATGATATCCATCTCATAACATGCGCGTCCCAAATTTCTTTCAGCAATTAGCGGACCCACTTTATGAAATTGTTAAAAACATCTATCGCTTTCGCTATCTCTTCTGCACTTTTGATTGGTTGCAGCAGTGACACAGATTACGTTCAACCTGAAGAAGTAAAGATCGCGACTTATAACTTGTCTTTTGATCGTGCCACCTTCGAAGACCTCGTAACGGAAATGCAGATTGAACCAAGCGCTCAAACAAAATTAGTGAGCGACTATTTGGATAACACGATTGATGCCGCTGACAAAGAAACAGCAGCGAAAGTTATTCAGATCCGTAACGTCGCTGCCGTGATTCAAAAGAATCGTCCTGATGTTCTTATGATGGCTGAGTTTAACAACGACGGAACAGGTACTGACAAATCAGCACTCGAAGGCTTCCAGAAAAACTACCTTTCTGTTGCTCAAAGTATCGAAGGAGCAGGCGGTGACGCGAACCTAGAACCAATCTCATACCCGTATTTTGAGAGCTACTCGACCAATACAGGTTTGCTGAACGAATTTGGTTTTGATTTAGACAATGACGGTAACTTTGGAACACTTCCCGGTGACGCTTGGGGCTTCGGTTTCTACCATGGCCAGTACGCGTTCGCTTTGATGTCTAAATACGAAATCGACACGGCCAACACTCGTACATTCCAAGAATTTAAATGGAAAGATCTTGAAGGTGCTACCATCCCAACAATCACAGTGTGTGATGATCCTAGTAAGTTCCCTGCAGGCATGGACTGTGGTGACGAGTGGTACACAGCGGCTGAATGGGAAGAAGTTCGTTTATCTTCAAAGAACCACGTTGATGCACCAATCCTAATCCCTACCAAAGATGGTACAGAAACCGTTCACTTATTGATGTCACACCCCACTCCACCCGCTTTCGATGTAGGTAAGAACATTGAACAAAACGCAGCAGAAGTAGACTTCTGGCACCAGTACATCCAAAACAAGTCATTCATCTATGACGATTCAGGAAAAACTGGTGGCTTAGAGCAAGGTAAACACTTTGTAATGATGGGCGATCAAAACCTAGACCCAGTAGATGGCGATGGTATTAGTGCTGTAATGCAGGACTTGCACAATGATGCATTAGTTAACCAAGATGTCACCAATGGCAGCTTGTATCCAACAAGTTATGGTGCCGCTGAACATGCGGTAGATAAATCATCGTCTCACCCACAGCCAAACCGTATCACTTCGACATTTGGACTTGCTGTAGATTACGCACTTCCGTCCGCTTCATTAAACATTGTTGAATCTGGTGTTTATTGGTCTGCTTCATATGAAGAAGGACGCAAGCTATTCAATGACTCACGAATTGGTGATTATGGTAACGGAAAAGACGTATCATCTGATCACCGAATGATCTGGGTAAAGGCTGATTTCAGTCACTAACCCATTCAATTGAGACCTACGAAGCCCTCTTGTTTCGATGAGGGCTTTTTAATAAGCGTAACCGATAGCCCTTAACTCTATACTCTCGAGTTTGAATTGTGGATGCTAAGAACCATAGTTATTGGATTTCAGAACTCTTTCTTCAGTCTGAATTTATACTTACATTACTTGAACTTATCGAGTTTAAAGCGAAGGAATTGAAAATGAGCAAACTGACTATTATTGCAACGATCGTCTCTAAAGAAGACAAAACAGAGCTTGTAAAAGCTGAGATGATTAAATTGATCGATAAAACCCGTGTTGAAGACGGCTGTTTTAACTACGATCTGCACCAAGACAACAGTAACCCTGCTCACTTCGTTTTTCATGAGAACTGGGAGTCTGAAGCTCATCTAGAGAAACACTTAGCGAGCCAACTCATCGCTGACTACATGGCTGCGACTGAAGGTTGTATTGAAACCTTTGTGCTTAATAAAATGACGCACATTGCTTAACCAGTCACTCAGTACTGATTCAATAAAAACCCTGCTCTGATCGCAGGGTTTTGTTTTTCTTACGTGTTAGGTTTTTTAGAGCTCATTAAATTCCTTTCTCTCCGCGCTATTTATACTCCTTAAACAAGCAGAAACGAGACTCTCCACTGCCCAAATATTCCTAAACCAATATCAAGCAACCTCACGAAAGATCATTCACATTCATTTAAATACTGTTCGCGCGCTTTGACCATAAAATGAGCGCCAAATGACAAGAATAACCGTCGACAGGAATGTAGATGAATACCAAACAACTTGAGGACGCGGTCAATGAAGTGACCTTGTTCAATCAACACCTGCACTTAATCCAATCCGTCCATACCATTCCTACACCAAAAGTGAATTGGGAGTCGATTGCAATGGAACCGGCACCTGTAATGCCAACGGTTCGCTTCGACCATAAAGTCAAAGCCATGGAAGCGCTCGACGAGTACAAACCCAAATGGCTAGATATGCTGCTAGGCAACAAGTCGAAGTTGTACACCCTCACCAATAATATCGAGCGTGCCGCCGAACAAGACATCGAGCAATACAAGACAGAGTTTGTACATTGGGTTCAAAGCTACAGCTATTGGGCCAAGGGCAACCAATTATCGAAAGGTATATTAAACAACGATAGTGAAGCAAAGCTTTCTGCCCTTTCCAAAGCTCAGCAGAACTCGATTAACGCCGCGGTAGTCGACACTAAGCTGATTAACCATAACTTCAATACCTATAAAAATGGTCACCTGCTAGAAATCAATATTCAGGTTAATAAGCACAACGTGATCCCTAAAGAAAAAAAGGTATTGAGCCAAGGCGAAGTGAAGCTTGAAACGATGTCTCTTTCTGAAAGTAATGCCTTATATCGAGAGTATGTCTGCAGCTGTATTCTTAATAATATGATTCATAATCAGTTTGCTATTAACATCGAGTTTAAGAAGAATGACAGTTATGACCTATTGTATGTATCGACTAAACAAGTCGGTTTTACGTCTTCGGGCTCTTACTCTGTCACTCAACACGACATCTCACTGGATGAGAACCAACACCAACAAATCATCCCGAGTCGCGAGTTGTCGTTTTACGAAAAGGTGATGATAAGTGAAGGGTCTACCCTATCTTCTGACGCCATGCCTTACATTCCATTGAATAGAGAAGAGTTTTTACTCATTACTCGCTATGGGATGATTCATTTTTGTAAGAAGGTAGTCTGCTCTGAGCTGTCAACGTATTCAAATGACATTCCTGACGTTGATATGAACTAAACCCACTCGCTATTTTTAACCCTAATTATATTTTAATACCAGTTTGTGTTTTAGCGCTTACTTATGGGAAGTAAGTAGGCGTTAAACATAAGTAATCTATAAATGTAAGTAAGCTTCAAAGCTAAGATTCTCACCTCTTTACTCCGATAAACACCCACTTCGTTACAAGTTCCCTTCCAAAGTACAAAAAACACTCGCGATTTATAAAACAACACCCCATATGCAACTAGAACAATCAAAGGTGATCCAAGTTATATTCTAACGAGCTACAAAGTTTGTTTATTAACATCTAAACAACAGTAGTTAATCACGATTTATAACCACAATTAACATCGAAAAAAATGTTTGTCTTAGATCATATCAACCTCAACTATGCCTCGTGCCACAGTGCAGTTTTCTGTACATTCATTGTCATATTCTGAAACACTTTCTTATATTTTTTAAACTTTGTGGAGATTTCTATGTTAGAGCTCTTGATCGGATTAGTGATTACTATCGCTGTTGGTTACTTTATTGTGAAAGGCTATAAAGCAGCGGGTGTATTATTAACTGCTGGCCTTGCCCTACTTCTTATTACTGGCCTTATTGGTCACACAGTTTTACCAGCTAAGGTAGCTTCAACAGGTAACATGGTTACCGACTCACTAGAATTCGTTAAGTACATGCTTCAATACCGCGGGGGCGGCCTAGGCATGCAAATCATGCTGTTATGTGGTTTCGCTTCATACATGACTCACATCGGCGCGAACAACGTGGTAGTAAAGCAATTTTCTAAACCACTTGCAGCTATCAAGTCTCCCTATGTACTTCTTGTTGCGGCTTACATCGTGGCGTGTCTAATGTCTTTAGCAGTAAGTTCTGCAACAGGCCTTGGTGTGCTGTTGATGGCAACCCTATTCCCAATGATGACGGCAATGGGTATTTCTCGCCCAGCGGCAGTTGCAGTTTGTGCATCACCTGCAGCCATCATTCTTTCGCCAACCTCTGGTGATGTGGTTATCGCGGCAGAAAAATCAGGCATGTCTCTTGATGTGTTTGCTGTGCAAACGGTACTGCCTGTTTCTATCTGTGCGATCATCGTGATGGCGGGTGCGGCTTTCTTCTGGAACAAATACCTAGATAAGAAAGAAAACACACCAATGGAAAAAGTAGACGTTTCTGAAATCGAAACAACGGCGCCGGCTTTCTACGCTGCACTTCCATTCCTACCTATCATCGGCGTTTTCCTATTCAACGGTCGTACGATTCCAGGGCTGTCACTTGATATCTACACTATTGTGGTCGGTTCTATCTTCGTGGGCGCAGTTATCGATTACGTTGTTAAGAAGTTTGACGGCGAGAAAACACTAGAAGATCTAGACTCTTGCTACCAAGGCATGGCTGACGCGTTCAAAGGTGTGGTAATGCTGTTGGTTGCGGCGGGCGTATTTGCTCAAGGTCTAATGTCTATCGGTGCAATTGATAACCTAATCGGTCTTGCTGAATCTGCAGGCGCAGGCGGCATTGCATTGATGCTTATCCTCACGGGTCTAACGGTGGCTGCTGCTATCGCGACAGGTTCTGGTAACGCGCCATTCTATGCATTCGTAGAACTAGCTCCATCATTAGCGGCGAAAATGGGCTTGAACCCAGCGTTCCTAATCATCCCAATGCTTCAAGCATCGAACCTAGGCCGTACTATTTCACCTGTATCTGGTGTAATTGTTGCGACATCTGGTATGGGTAAAATCAGCCCATTTGAAGTCGTAAAACGTACTTCTGTACCCGTAATTTGTGGTCTTATTACGGTTATCTTCGGTACGCTTGTATTGGTTCCAATGGCGGCGTAAGCCTTAAGTTTCTAATCTCAAAGAACGAGAACAAACTAACACCAATACTGATATAAAATGCGTAAACAAAAAGGCGCTGAACTTAATAAGTTCAGCGCCTTTTTTAATATCACTTTCTCAACGTCGTTAAAACTATCGAGATATGTATAAACAGTCAGGCTTGAAATAGTGTTATCTCAAAGGAACAAGCCCTACTTCATTTCACCATAGCGTTCTAGATACAGAACCGTTGCAGCGGTGCGAGAAGGCACTTGCAGTTTTTTCAGCAAGCTTTTCATATGTACCTTAACTGTCGATTCAGAAATAAACAGGTGATCAGCGATCTGCTTGTTACGGTAACCTTTCGCGACTTCTTGAAGGATTTGCATTTCGCGTTCAGTCAGTTGTTCGAAGATATCATTGCGGCTACCAGCGTCATTTAAGTAACGAGCAACCACACTGCTGTAAGCCTTGTCACCGCTGTGTGCTTGCTTTAGCAGTTCAATTAACTCATCGGGTTCTGTGTCTTTCAACAAGTAGCCATCAGCGCCCGCTTTTACAATCGCTTCAATGTCTGCAGGGCTGTCAGAAACCGTTAGAATAACGATGTTAGCGCTTGAGCCATCAGTACGAAGTGCTTTCAGCGTATCAAGTCCAGACATGCCTTTCATATTAAGATCCAAAAGGATCAAGTCAGGTTCTTCTTCATGGGCAAGAGCGACTGCTTCAGTACCGTTACTTGCTTCTGCAATCACTTCGAATTCATCTTCAAAGCTCAGTAATTGGCTTATACCTCTGCGCATCAATGGATGATCATCAACCAGCATTACTTTACAAATCGTCAACTTTAACTTCCTTCAAACTTTTATATTTCAATATGACTGTACAGCCTTCACCTTGAGCCGCTTCAATCGTTAAGTCGCCATTCAGTCTTGCCGCACGCTCCTGCATAATGCTCATCCCGTAGTGGTTCATCTTAGAACTACTTGAGTCAAAGCCATCTCCATTATCTTTAATCACGACTAATACTTCACCGTCCTCATCGATACAGCATACATCTATCAAGTCGGCATTGGCGTGTTTTATTGCGTTAATTGTTGCTTCACGAATCAATTGAAGCAAGTGAACCTGACTATGTGCATCAAGTTCTATGGATGAAAGATTGTTGGTTAGGTTAATCTTTGCATCTGTTCTTTCACTGAGCTCTTCAAGCATGGTGCTCAAAGCGTCTCCAAAGTTACCCTCTTTTATCGTCAACCTAAAGGTTGTGAGCAACTCTCGTAATTGAGTATAGGCATCAGCTAAACCGTTGCCGATTTCAGACGCTATTTGTTCAGATTGCTCTCGATGCTGTTGCTCTGGCAATTTGCCAATCACGCGCTTCAATAAGGTCACTTGAATTTTCAGATACGAAAGTGACTGAGCAAGTGAATCATGCAGCTCACGTGCAATCGTTGCACGCTCTTCCATTATAATAAGCTGCTCTGCTTTTTTCTGCGCTCGATTATAATAGATCGCTCGTGATAACAGTTGGATAAAGCTCTCAATCAGCGTCTTGGTTGAATGACCATGATGATATGAACAATATAAATAGCCCAAGATGAGCTCGTTATCATCCAACTTCATTTCAAATTTTTCATAATCCAAGTTCGAATCATACCCTTCGTCCATAATCAATGAACGACCCGAATTATCTGCTATCTCAAGCCTTAACGACTCTATCCCTTCTAAACTGACTAGGTGCTGCAGAATCGCTCGGAAGTTTTCAGGTGCAATCCGCGTAACCGTGAGCTCTTGTGAGGAGTGGTAAAGCGCCTGCAAAGATTGGTTGGCGTTTTGCAACTCGACTGTCTTAGCATCCACAACAGACTCAAGGTTTCGATAGAGCACGCCCAAATCTTTGGCCATCGAGTTAAACGTCTTAGTCAGAATTCCAAGTTCATTATTGTTGGTGACTTTTAATTCCACCTCAAAGTCACTGTTTTTGATCCGCTGACTGGCTCCAACGAGCGCATGGAGTGGCTTAACAACTTGTTTACGTACAAAGTGAACAACAAAAAGAGATATGACCAGAATTCCACCAAGGCCGATACCACCAGCCCACGCTAACTTTATTAACTTGTCTTCAGAGAACTCTTGGAGCTTATAAACGAAGCCATCGATTTCAGCCACGAAGTTTTCAACCAACACGAGATAGTGGTCGCGCTCTTCGCTATTCAAGACCTGTTTCAGTTCATGCCAACGGCCGATAATTAAATAGTAATCTTCTGTGATGTCTGTCGGAACATTCCAACTGACCAAATTGGTCATCGATGGCGAGTAAAGAGAACTTTCGAATTCACGAATATGGGATTCGTAATCGACGGATTCTATTTGAATATCATGGGCTAAACGGTAGCTTTGCATTCGCATTGAACCGGCCACGTTAACCGCTTCCGCATCATTCAAACTTGAAGCTAAAGTAAAGATGGCAAAGCCAGTCGTAGCAACCGACAACAGCAGTATAGAGAGCAAAGATTTTGCTATCGTACTTGTTACAGATGAAACCGGTTTTATAAGCAAAAGTGCCTTCCTATTGATAAATGACTCGCCAGCGATATCGTATTGTCACACATCAAAAATCATAGCTCCATTCAATATGTGATCACTCGCTCCGTAATTTATTGATCTAAGACAATACATACCCCCAATTAGCCCTTAGGGGGTATTTATACAATTGTTTCTAAAACTACACTACTTGTGAGGACTCATTACAAGATATTAATAGAATAATGACCTAAAATTACAACATCTTAGTAACATCTATAGGTATCTAGTGGTAGATCTATCAAAACGCCGTCTTTTTTCAAGACGAAAAGTTGACTCAAGCCAGATTCGTTTGCCTTGGATTAACAATCTAGAAAGCTTTACGGATGACTGTACTTGCTGCGGTAAATGCATCGAAAGTTGTGAGACTAAGATAATCATTGTAGGCGATGGTGGCTTTCCCACTGTCGATTTCTCTATTGATGAGTGTACGTTCTGCTATCAATGTGCAGATGTATGTCCCGAACCCATTTTTAAGCCAAAGCAAGGAGAGCCTTGGCAAGCAAAAGCACATATCTCTGATAAGTGTTTAGCGCAGCAAAATGTTGAATGCCGAAGCTGTGGTGACATGTGTGAACCTATGGCCATTCAATTTCAACTTAGAGCAGGCAGTGTTGCTCTACCAAAAATCAAGTTAGATGAGTGTAGCGGTTGTGGCGCCTGCGTAGCAGTTTGCCCTACTTCAGCTATTCTTGTGAGTAATGCATAAAACAAAAATAACGAGAGCAATTTATGGCACTAAATGAAGTGCATATATCAAGTTTAGTCGTGCATGTGAGCCCAGAACATCTAGACGAGATCAAAGCACAAATCGAGCAGTTCGATAATGCAGAGATTTACGGCAGTAGCCCTGAAGGCAAAATCATAGTGGTCCTAGAAACAGAAAACCAAGGTTTTGTAACGGATACCATCGAAGAAATTAATAATATTACGAACGTTTTAGGGACAGCTTTGGTTTATCACCAAATCGAAACTGGACTGGACGAAACGGATTTAGAAACTGGAAGCAACAATTCTCAACTTGAGGGTGAAGTATGAAAATGACAAGACGTGCGTTTGTGAAAGCAAACGCAGCTGCATCAGCGGCAGCCGTTGCAGGTGTAACACTACCGGCAACAGCAACCAACCTGATTGCTAGCTCTGATCAAACAAAAATCACGTGGGATAAAGCGCCTTGTCGTTTTTGTGGTACGGGCTGTTCGGTACTAGTAGGTACTCAAAACGGCAAAGTGGTTGCGACTCAAGGTGACCCAGAAGCACCGGTAAACAAAGGCCTTAACTGTATCAAAGGCTACTTCCTTTCAAAAATCATGTACGGCAAAGACCGTCTAGAACAACCTCTTCTTCGTATGAAAGATGGCGAGTTCCATAAAGATGGTGATTTCGCACCCGTATCTTGGGACAAAGCGTTCGACGTGATGGCTGAGAAATGGAAAGCATCTCTTAAGAAGAACGGTCCAACAGGCGTTGGTATGTTCGGTTCTGGTCAGTGGACAGTAATGGAAGGTTACGCAGCCGTTAAGATGATGAAAGCGGGTTTCCGTTCAAACAACATCGATCCAAACGCTCGTCACTGTATGGCTTCTGCGGTAGGTGCATTCATGCGTACCTTCGGTATCGATGAGCCAATGGGTTGTTACGATGACTTTGAACACGCAGACGCATTCGTACTATGGGGGTCAAACATGGCAGAAATGCACCCAGTACTATGGACTCGTATTACAGACCGTCGTCTAAGCCACCCACACGTTAAAGTAAACGTACTGTCTACTTACTACCACCGTTCTTTCGAGCTTGCAGACACAGGTTACATCTTCGAACCTCAATCAGATCTAGCAATTGCTAACTTCATTGCTAACTACATCATCCAAAACGATGCAGTTAACTGGGACTTCGTGAACAAACACACAAACTTCAAGCAAGCAACGACAGACATCGGTTACGGCCTGCGTGACGATGATCCACTACAGAAAGCAGCAGCAAACCCTAACTCAGGTGAAATGACTGCGATCTCTTTCGAAGACTACAAAGCGTCTGTTGCTGAATACACAGTTGAGAAAGCGTCTGAAATGTCAGGTGTATCTCAAGAAGACCTTATCAAGCTGGCTAAGCAATACGCCGATCCAAACATCAAAGTAATGTCACTTTGGACTATGGGTATGAACCAACATACTCGTGGTGTATGGATGAACAGCCTTGTGTACAACATCCACCTGCTAACAGGTAAGATTTCTACTCCAGGTAACAGCCCATTCTCACTAACTGGCCAACCATCTGCGTGTGGTACAGCTCGTGAAGTTGGTACGTTCTCTCACCGTCTACCGGCAGATATGGTGGTTGCTAACCCTAAACACCGTAAGATTGCAGAAGACATCTGGAAACTTCCAGAAGGCACTCTAAATGGCAAGCCAGGTGCTCACGCCGTTGTTCAAGACCGTATGCTTAAAGACGGTAAGATCAACGCTTACTGGGTAATGTGTAACAACAACATGCAAGCGGGTCCAAACATCAACACTGAACGTCTGCCAGGTTACCGTAACCCAGATAACTTCATTGTTGTTTCAGACCCATACCCTACCGCTACTGCACAAGCAGCAGACCTTATCCTTCCAACAGCAATGTGGATCGAAAAAGAAGGTGCTTACGGTAACGCAGAGCGTCGTACACAAGCATGGTACCAACAAGTGAAAACCGTAGGTGAAGCTAAGTCTGACCTATGGCAAATCATGGAGTTCTCTAAGCGCTTCACTATTGAAGAAGTTTGGGGTGAAGAACTGGTTGCGAAAATGCCTGAGTACCGTGGCAAAACCATGTACGACGTGCTTTACAAAAACGGCAACGTTGATGCATTCCCACTGTCTGAAGCTCAAGAGCTTAACGACGATGCACAAGCTCAAGGTTTCTACGTTCAAAAAGGTCTATTCGAAGAATACGCAGCCTTTGGTCGCGGCCACGGTCACGATTTAGCACCATACGATCGCTACCACCAAGTTCGTGGTCTACGTTGGCCTGTTGTTGACGGTAAAGAAACACTATGGCGCTTTAAAGAAGGTTCAGATCCATATGCTAAGAAAGGCTCTGATTGGGACTTCTACGGCAAGCCAGATGGTAAAGCACTGATCATCAATGCACCATACGAAGCGCCACCTGAAGTACCAAGCGATGAATATGATATGTGGCTATGCACAGGCCGTGTTCTTGAGCACTGGCACACAGGTACTATGACTCGTCGTGTACCAGAACTTTACAAAGCAGTACCGGATGCACTTTGTTACATCCACCCTGCTGATGCTAAAGCTCGCGGTCTTCGTCGTGGTGATGAAGTTCTTATCGAAAACAAACGTGGCGAAGTACGCGTTCGTGTTGAAACTCGAGGTCGTAACCGTCCACCACAAGGCTTGGTATTCGTACCATTCTTTGATGCAAGAATTCTGATCAACAAGTTGATCTTGGATGCAACGGATCCTCTGTCTAAACAGACGGATTACAAGAAGTGTCCAGTTAAGATCACTAAGGTCGCTTAAGGACAATATGTTCTTACCACTTAGCTCGTAGATCTGACGTTTTTAATATTGCGACTGCTTTTTTCGTTACTTTTTGAAAGAAGTAGTCCACTCAAAGAATTAGCCTTTAGGCGGAGAAATTAACCATGAAAAAACTGATTACTGCCCTACTATCAGCTGGTCTTTTGCTAGCTGGTGCAGTTCAAGCTGAAGCTGAACTGGGTAACCCAGGCGGCATTGGTGGCGTAGAATCTCTACGTGGTGCAAGTGAACTTGAAGCAACTCGCGCAGCAGATGACTTCAAAAAGTTCCCTCGTGACCAAGTACTTGAGAGTGACTACGTATACCAACCACCTCTAGTGCCTCATACTATTCGTAGCTATGAAGTTTCTCTTAACGCTAACAAGTGTCTTTCTTGCCACAGTTGGAAAAACGCAAAAGAAATGGGTGCTACTAAAGTGAGTGTAACTCACTACATGAACCGTGAAGATGCGGTACTTGCAGACGTATCACCTCGTCGTTACTTCTGTCTACAGTGTCACGTACCTCAAGCTAATGCTAAGCCACTAGTTGAGAACGAGTTCAAACCTGTAGATTCACTGCGTTAATCGTAGCCGGACTGTAAGAGAGGCTATATATGATAAAATTACTTAAAGCGTTTTGGAAAAGACTCGCGACACCAAGTAAAGCAGCCGTAGGCGTTGTTTTGTTCTTGGGTTTCTCGGGTGGTCTTTTGTTCTGGGGTGCATTCAACACGGGTATGGAGGCAACCAACACGGAAGAATTCTGTTCTGGCTGTCACGCACCTATCGTTGCTGAAATCCAAGAGACAATTCACTACTCTAACCGTTCTGGTGTTCGTGCTATCTGTTCAGACTGTCACGTACCTCATGAATGGACCGATAAAATTGTTCGTAAGGTTCAAGCATCTAAAGAGCTATACGCACACTTTATTGCGAAAACCATCAATACTGAAGAAAAGTTCAAAGCACGACGTGCTCACCTAGCGGAACGCGAATGGGCTCGATTGAAAAAGAACGATTCACTTGAGTGTCGTAACTGTCACCAGTTCGATTACATGGACTTCTCAGAGCAGAGCCCTCGTAGTGCGAAACAACACTCTACTGCGCTAGCTTCTGGTGAAAAAACGTGTGTAGACTGTCACAAAGGTATTGCACACAAACTACCAGACATGCACGGCGTTGAAGGCTGGCAATAAGGAGCGATTGAATGAGTACTTTAGAAAGCGTAATTTGGCACATCCTAGGTTACAGCGCTATGCCAGTTATCATTCTTGGCGGCTTCGCAGGTGTTGCAGCCGTATCTCTTTGGATTTTATCTATGGGTAAAGACAAAGAAATCGATTAACAATCGAGATTACATCAACTTCTACCAGATAATTCTGATATGAGTTGATACGAAAAAGCCACTGATTTCAGTGGCTTTTTTATTATCTGACGTTGTGTATCTTTATAATTGAATGTGACTTAACACCCTAAGCTTCGTTTTCTGGCGCTTCTTTCTCTGCGGTCTCTTTATCAACCTGCTCTTGATCGACAATCGGCAGCACCTGTTTTACATAGTTGCCTGGCGCTTTGCCTATCACAGGGTTAAGCTCTGAGCCTTGATTGAAAGGTTCGATTTTTTCGTCAGTTTCAAAACCTTGTAGCCACTGATTCCAGTGTGTCCACCAAGACCCCTCATTATGAGTCGCATTAGTTAGCCATTCGTCCGCCGAGTCGTCTAGGTTGTCCTTCAGCCAGAACCCGTACTTGTTCTTGTCTGGATGATTAACAATACCCGCAATATGACCAGACTCGCCAAGCACGAACGTCTTATTCCCACCGGTATTCAACGCACCACGGTAAGTGCCCTGCCACAGAGCGATATGATCTTCTTTGGCTGAAATGAAGTAGCTTGGTATTTTTATCTTATTGAGATCAATCCAAACACCGCCCACTTTCACGCCTTTGTCTTGAACCAGTTTGTTTTCAAGATAAAGCTCTCGCAGCAAGAAGTTATGACACTTGGCCGCCACGTTTGTGCTGTCACTGTTCCAGTACAGAAGATCAAACTCCATCGGGCTGCTGCCTTTGAGGTAGTTATCAATGTAGTAGTTCCAGTACAGACTGTTTTCACGAAGCAAACTGAACGTCACACTCAACGAGCGACCATCCATATAGCCCTTGCCATCGTTCTGCTTCTCAATCGCGTTGATGATTGTCTCATTGATATACGCGCCCACCTCACCCGGCTGCGAGAAATCCAACAAGGTGGTAAAGAACGTCGCTGTTTTAATACGTTTCTTCATGCGTTTCGCAGCGTAGTAAGCCACCGTCGACGCCAACACCGTGCCGCCAATACAGTAACCCGCCGCGTTGATTTGCTCTTTACCTGTGATGTCTTCAATCGCAGCAACAGCTTTAACCACGCCTTCCGTGACATAGTCACCAAATTCAGTGTCTTTCTGCGCTTCACCTGGGTTGCGCCAAGACATCATGAATACGCTATGTCCTTGCTCAAGCAACCAGCGCACCATCGAGTTCTTCTCACGAAGGTCAAGAATGTAGTACTTATTGATGAACGGCGGAACGATCAACAAAGGCGTCGCGTTAACCTGCGGTGTCTTTGGATGATACTGAATCAGCTCAAACAGCTCGTTTTGAAAGACAACATCACCTTCGGTGTTCGCAACATCCACACCCAATCGGAAGGCGTTATTGTTGGTCATGCGGATCTTGAGGATATCAGCACTCGCTTCAACGTCTGCTTGTAACTGCTCTAACCCATCGAGAAGGTTTTCACCATTTCGCTCAAGCGTCAGTTTCATCAACTCTGGATTCGTTGCAATAAAGTTACTTGGAGAAAGTGCATTGATTGCCTGACGAGAAAAGAACGCCACTCGCTCTTTGGTTTTTTCGTCAATACCTTCGATCGAGTTGATGGTGTCGATATAGCTTTTACTGAACAACAAATAGGATTGTTTGATAAAGCTGTAGAACGGGTCGTTTTTCCACGCTTCATCAATAAAGCGCTTGTCGCTGCGGTCTTCTGAGATAACACTCTCGGTGTTGCCCATCAGCGCGGCATTCTGCCAGATCTTAAGTTGCTGTTCCCACCATTGAGATTGTAACTGAAGCAGAACGGCAGGTTGGTTGGCGGCTTGCTCGAAGATTTTTGATGCATCATCAAAGTTCAATTCTTGCATCGCTTGGTTTAAGGGAGATTGCGCGGCTTCCTTGTTTTGTTCAAAGCTTTCCCACCATTGCTGGTTCGTTTGTTGAAGTTTAACAAGGTAGTCCGAAAAGAAGTGTTGAAACATAACATGACTCCAATAATCGGAAAATCGCCACCGAGCCTCACAGTAAACACTGCGCTAACTCGATGGCGATTAAATTTATGCAGGTGTAACTGTTTTCAAGTTTTCAGTTGTTAGTGTTTCAACATCTTCTTTGAACTCTTTTGCAGCAGCTTGCATTTTTGAGCTATCACTCATCATCTGTTGAGACAGTTGAGTTAGCGCTGCTAGTTGCTGGCTGTTGAACGCCGTTAGGCTAGTCACGTCTTTGATTTCAGTCACTGCTTTCATTTGTGCAAGACCCATGTCCGTGTAAGTCTGCATTGCATTCATTTGCAGTTCAGTCATCGTTTGGACGTTCTTTGCAACCAACTTGTTGAACTTTAAGTACGGTTCAAATTGCTTTTCAGTTTGGTCAGTAATTGTTTTGAAAATATCCGTGTACATAAGTAACTCCTGATGAATACATAGTTTAATAAATTTGTGTCACTATCGTTTCAGCCAACGCCCATCGATTAACTCACGATGCTTTGAAAAGCTGATCCGATATTTAAGCTTGCTACCGATATATCAGGCTCTAACCTTCAATACCTTTTAGCAAAACAGCGGTTCCCATTCCTCCACCCACACAGAGTGAAGCAACGCCATAAGTCGTTTTCTGTTCAAGCATTTCATGGATGAGTGAAACAATAATTCGATTGCCTGACGCACCTAAAGGATGGCCAAGTGCGATTGCACCACCGTTCACATTGACCTTTGGCTTGAACTCATCAAGCGGTAAGTCATGCTGCTCTGACAATTGGTACATTACGCCAAGAGCTTGTGCTGCAAACGCTTCATTCAATTCAAACAAATCTACTTCTTCTAGAGTGAGATTTGCCTTATCAAGCGTTTTAGAAACGGCTTCTACTGGGCCTAAACCCATGATCTTTGGATCTAATCCAGACTGTGCGTAGCTCGTTAGCTCTACCAGTGGTGTCAGTCCGTATTTCGCTACTGCACTCTCTGAGGCTAAGATAATTGCACTCGAACCATCATTGATGCCCGAAGCATTACCCGCCGTGACAGACCCTTCACGGTCAAAAGCTGGACGGAGCTTTTGCAGACCTTCGAATGTCGCGTCTGACTTCGGATACTCATCGGTATCAAAAGTGACGGTTTGTCTGCGCTGCTTAACTTCTACAGGCACGATTTGCTCGTTAAACTTACCCGCCTCAATCGCAGCAACGGCTTTTTGTTGGCTTTCTAAGGCATAGTTATCTTGAGCTAGGCGCGAAATATTCAGCGTGTTCGCGATATTCTCAGCGGTCATGCCCATGTGGTAATGATTAAACGCATCGGTTAAGCCATCACCAACCAGTAAGTCTTTCATTGAGATGTCACCCATTTTGTGACCATTACGAACGCTCGCTGGTACCACAAAAGGAATTTGGGACATCACTTCAACGCCAGCAGCAATAACCACTTCAGCATCTTGTGCTTTGATGTGCGCCGCTGCGTCCATCACTGATTTCATGCCGCTTCCGCAAATCATGTTCACACCGTATGCTGGTGTTTCTTCAGGAAGCCCTGCATAGATGGAAGCCTGACGAGCAACCCCCATGCCTTGACCTGCCGAAATCACGTTGCCGACGATTACTTCATCAATCGCATCTAACGAAAGATCGACAGACTCAAGTGCGCCTTTGATCGCAACGCCAGCCAGTTCGCCCGCAGATACGTTTTTTAGCGACCCGGTAAATGCACCAATAGGCGTGCGCTTAGCCGCAACAATAAATACTTTTTCCATCATTCCAATCCCTTCAGTTTTGCCAATTAGTGCATGTACAAGCCGCCATTCACAGACAATGTCTCGCCTGTAATGTACGCGCCAGATTCACTCGCTAAAAAGCCCACTGCGGCTGCAATTTCAACAGGTGTTGCTAAGCGTTTCATCGGAATTTGGTTCTTGATTGAATCCAGTACTTCAGGCTTCATTTGCTCAACCATAGGAGTTGCTGTGTAGCCAGGGGCAATCACGTTCACGGTTACGCCGCTACGAGCGCCTTCCGCAGCCAAAGCTTTAGAGAAACCAATCATTCCAGCTTTCGCTGCTGAGTAGTTAGTTTGTCCAAATTGACCTTTAAGACCATTGACGGAAGAGATGTTGATTACACGGCAGTTACCTTTCTCACACATAGGAGCGAACAAAGGTTGAGTCACGTTGAACAGACTGTTTAGGTTTGTTTCAATCACGTCTTTCCACGCTTCGGCATCCATCTTTTTAAAGACGCTATCACGTGTAATACCTGCGTTATTGACTAGTACATCCACCGTGCCTTCTTCTTCTAACAACTTGCTTAAGCTCAGCGCACATTCCGCAGTATTGGTAACATCTAATTCAAACAATCTCACTTGATCTTCGGTGAATTGTTTTTCGTTAAACCAATCCAAGGCACATTGGTAATTTCCAGTAAAATAAGTCGCGATAACACGATAGCCGTCTGCAACTAATTTAGAGGAAATAGCTGAGCCGATACCGCCTTTTGACCCTGTAATTAAAGCAAGCTTTTTCATTAATGGTTCCATCCCTTACAAGCAATTAAATAACAATGATGTTAATAAGATAATGTCTTAGTTGATAATTAAACTTTACGTTTTGCTTTAATTAAACCCTACAACTCAAAATCAAAAAGTATTATTACAAATATAAAATATTTTCGTATTATGATTAAAAATTAGACTTACATCCCAAAATTAATGAAATGTTACGCACATGTAAATTAACGCAAGACTCTGATATTAATAAGGTTTATTTAATTTCACTTTTATCATCAAGATGGTAAGTCTTTGTTAATATGAGATAAACCTATATATCTCAGCTTGTTTCAAGAAGAATGCAATGTGGGAACTTGAAATGATTGATCACGAGAATAATAACAAAACTCTTATTAGCCATTAATAAATAGTTCCTAATTATTCTATATAACCTTCGATATAATTAACGTTCTAAATGGGGAGGATGAACATTATGAATAGACAAAAAAGCCCACTCAACCTATGAGTGGGCTTTAGTAAATAGCATTATTAAATAGAGCGTGGGATCTTACTTCGTAAATATTTCATTTGTATTTACATCAAAATAAATTTTGTTTTCAAGGGATAACCCACCACAATAAATAAAATAAACATCTCGATTGCTGTACTTAACAGATTTCACCCATCCGCCCAATTCTTCAAAATCACTTGGGGCACACTCCCCTTCAGAGATCAGTTTAGCCACCGAATTACGGAATTTTTCTTGATGGATCTTGAGATCATCAGACTTAACCAAATAGGAATCCAATATCTCTTTGCTTTCTTTTTCCGAAATAATGACTTCATCATTCGATAAGCCTGACATAGAGACCCATTCCGCCGTCTGTGGGCCGCCATCTTTAAGGACAATATAGTCTGAGATACGAGCCCATTCGCCCTGCTTCTCGAGTACCTCAACCTTTTCCCCTTTATAGAGATAATCTGTTATCAAGCCATCAATTTCAGGTTGCTCGACCACTTCTAGTTTTCTCTCCAAAACGTAAAATTCCGTCTGCTCTGGTTCAGGCTGAAGATCCATGATGGGTACGAGGTCAGATTCAGATTGCTCGGTAGCTTCTAACGCCGGCTCTTCCGTTTTCTCTTGTGGGATTGGGTCTTTATTCATGACCAAGAAGTAGTATGCCGCTCCTCCCCCTCCGCCCAATATCAACAACACAAGTAAAGCGATCAGCGCTTTTTTCATCAAATCCACCAGCTGTTCCGTTATAGGTATGTCTCAAGTGTACATCAACTCATGCAGCTGCTCATCTATACTCTCAATAGAGCGCACGGTAAGTAGAGGAAAGTCATGAGTTTTTGGGGGAAGGTTATCATTGTAAGCGTAACTTTGAGTGCCAATGTCGCTCTAGCGAATCATTGTGACCGTGAAAACTGGCAAATGCTGCTGGATCGTCAGCTCTCTTTTGAAGGTCGCTATAATCAGTACACCAAAGAGTTCAACCAAGTTCTCTCAACCTATGAATCACAAACATTATTATCTAAACACTTTAATGAAAAGCAGATCATTGATCTTTGGGCAAAGTACGAAGAAAGGTTTAATGTGCAGCTCAATAGTCATATGAATACCGCGTATGACGTCTCTGAGGTTTTGTTACAACAGGCATATGTTGTGTCTACAGAACTTGAAGGCGCTCAATCTCTAGCGTATTCATGGAAAGCCGTCGCCAAACACTGCACCAAAGCAAAACTCCCGCGCCAGGCAGAAAGCGCAAAGGTGCACGTACAAAGCTCACAATCACTCTCCCGAGATCTCCATACACTCAGTGAAAAATTCCGTCAGCTGTCTTCAAAATACCGCAGAGAAGCGACGATGATTGATGAAGCGCGCCACATAAACCAACCAGTAAACGATGCGTCAAACTGAAATCACCATTAGATTCTCTCACTCGTTCGACTGGACTTTTCCGATAAATATGCTCAATCCCATTCATAATATTCTAAGAACTCGTTAATCAAAGCTTTATCAATAGGTTGTAAAAGTAATGTGCTATCTATCAACAATGAAGTTCAATTTCCGACCAATGCAAGCGAGTATGTGAGATATTCATCACAAAATAGATTTACAAACGCCAGAAAATTGTTATCATGAATCTTCATATAACTTAATAACAAGAAACATTTTGGCTAGGTAATATGCAAAAGACTATGGCTTTCAACTGCTTGAGTAACACGGAATGGACTGCAGAGATAAGAGGTAAACTTTTATCTGTAGCTAAACACATGGAAGAGTTCGGTTCAGTAAGTGAGCTAGAGCTATGTAAGATATTTGGAGAGACAATTTGGAATGACGGCGTGGATTATCATTCACATGCTTTTTCATTCAGAATTAATGCACAAACTGGGGATTGTTCAATCTCTAACTTTAAGTATCACTAAGTTTTGCACCTATCATATACGGAGTACCTTTCACGAGGTGCTCCGTTTTTTATTGCCTAAAGCCTGACAATTTATCAATGAGTTTTGATATTGACCGAGCTTCTACTTCAAGGTCAAACCATTTCGTTTTCAGCTCATTCTGCCTTCGTGTTATTGCTCAGAGTTTGGCTTAATCGGTATAAATTGGCAGTGGTGCATTGCCTTTTACTTGTCTAATCGCAAGGTGAGTATGAATGTCTTTCACGTTAGAGAGCCTTTGAAGTTTTCTTGTAAATGCCTCGTAGGCCATCAAGTTCGGGCTAACCACTTCTAGCAAATAGTCATAAGCCCCAGATACGACGTGGCAACTGATCACCTCCTCCATCTCTACAATGGCCGCTTCAAACTTATCAATCGACACTTCTTGGTGGTTGTTTAGGCTCACTTCAACAAACACACTCATTGCGATGCCGACTTGTTCTCGTGACAAGCTCACACGATAACCGTCAATAATGCCCTTTTCTTCTAGCCTTTTGACTCGTCTTGCACAAGGCGAAGGTGATAACCCAACTTCATCAGCAAGTTCAGCCGTGGTTAACCTGCCATCTTTTTGTAGCAGTTCGAGAAGATGTCTATTAATTCTATCCATAGCAAATGCCAAACATTAGTTAAATCCGTTAATTATTTGGTGAATTTTAGCAGAAATCATCAACGATAGTTCAAGTTAGGCCAAAAATTGCCAACCTGTGGCACAACAACTATTCCATAATGAGTCATCACCCACTCTCCTTCAATATTATGAATCTTGGCTACTTATCTATTACTGTCACCCTACTCATTTGGGCGAGCTTTTTCCTGTCTCTTAAAGGCGGTGCAAATTCAGATTTAACACCTGCCGATATCGCTCTCACAAGATTTCTCATACCGGCTTTGGTGTTATTACCTTTGGTGTGGAAAGCACGCATCGCGATTGCCGTCGTCCCTAAACGATATCTAACGGGTATGTTTGTGGGTAGCGGGTTGCCTTATTTGCTTGTTGCAGGAACGGCGATGCAGTTTGTTCCAGTATCACATGGCAGTGCTCTTGTTCCGGGCACGCTCCCTCTGTTTGTCACAGGAATTGCGGTACTCTTTTTTAAGCAGCCACTCAGCCGACACCGTGTTATCGGTTTATGCTTGGTTTTGCTCGGCATACTGTTGTTTTTAGGGAGTAGCTTAAGCAGCTTCAACTTTGAATACACCAAAGGTCATTTGTTGTTTTTATGCGGAAGCTTAATGTGGGCGATGTTCACCATCTCAGCCCGTGTTGCTAATCTTAATGCGTTAGTCAGTGCCGGTTTTATTTCTCTCTGTTCTACTTTACTGTTACTCGTCCTAATCCTGACTGAAACCCTCCCAAGCCACCTAATGGACACACCAATCGATAATTGGCCCTTCACGGAGCTTGCCGTTCATTCAGCAGTGCAAGGCGTTGGGGCGGGTTTAATCGCGGCGTTCACTTACCTTTATGCGGTTAATACCTTAGGGGCTGAACGCTCTGCCGCTTTTGGCAGTGCAACACCCGCTGTAGCAACCTTGTTGGCGATCCCGCTCTTTAACGAGATTCCAGATGCGATGACTTGGCTCGCCCTTGGTTCTATTTGCATCGGCAGTTTGGTCGCGAGCAACATATTCATGAGAAACGATCAGTCCATGCAGTACCAACCGCCAAGCCACAGCAAAGCCTGATACTGCGTTCAAACCTAAATACAGTTCCCCTAAGCATCGATTTTAGGACTTGTAGTACACAGATAAGCCTACAAACGTAGGCTTATCTAAAATCTGCTTTTTCTAAACTCGCTTCTCCATTAAACTGTCCGACCTTTTTGCAGATCCAAGAGAACACCATGCAACGCGACTACACCTTAAATTGCTTAATTACCATGCCTCGCCATGAACTAGAAGAATTTAGTTTAAGAATGATTCATCGCCTTGTTCCTGAAGATGCAATGACGGAATTATTTACGTTCGAGCAAGAAGAAGTCACCAGCGAAGAACGCATGCAATCAGCGAAATTTGACGCAATGCTTCGAATGACCGCTATCGCGCTTGGTGAAGTGAACCTAGCCTTCTCAGAGTCAGATAACTCGCAACAGAACATCGAGCGTATGACTCGCCTACTGCTTTGGCACTTCTACTCGATCTCTTTCAACCTTGAAGAAGCAATCGCAATCGAAGTGCACTGTGAGAAAGTTGAGAAGATCTTAAAAAACGCACCTAAAGATGCGTTTGGCTGGGTTAAAGAATTAACTGAGCTGCTTCACTTCTACGCGAAAGTGAACGAAGGCAACGAAGACAGTAAAGACGCTTAGCGTTAGTTCTACGTAAGAACACATCAAGCTAAACCGAAGGCAGACAGAGCTATAGCGAAGGCAAGTAAAAGCTTTGCTGAAAGGAGTTCTCTGCCTTTGTTGTTTCTAGCACGCTGTGATGTAACATCAGTATCGACTGCGCGATTTTAGTGCCGATACCTAACGAACCATTCGGCGCTTCCTGTTCAACCTCATTATGAATCACCACCTTCACCCGTTTTGGATCCGCTTTAAAACCAACATCTAACGACACCGCGGTGCCACTTGGACTATGCCTCAATGCATTATCTAACAGGTTCAAAATCAATCTCTCAAGCAAATCACTGTCACCAGCTGCTTTTACTCCATCAGGTATATCAACCTTAAGTTCGACATCTTTATGGCGGTACTGACTCTGAATCGTTTCTAAGCACTCGCTAAGCAACCCATTCAAATCTATCGATGCGTATCGATAGGTGGGAACTGGATTATCATTCTTGGCGCTATCTAGCAGCGAATGGAGTTGTTCAGACAACTTGTTGCCATTACGGTAAGCAACGTCAATTAACGGGTCTGATTGCGGGTTTTGAATCTTCCACGTTTCCAAATAACCCAACACACTCGACAATGGCGTTTTCAAATCATGACTGAGCTGTAATAAGCTTTGTCTTCGGTGTGATGACTGATATTCAAGTTGCAAAAATTGCTGTTGAATGTGCTTCGCCATCAACTGATACGAGCGTGCAATCGGCACCAATTCTGGTACTTGATGAATGAAGTTCGGATCCAATCGAAAATCTTGGTCTGCTTGCTGTTGCAACTTGTTAGTTACTGCTTCTATTGGGTTTAACAGGCTACGTTTGACCAACAGATAAGCCCCAACCGCAAAACCTAAGATAGAGATCAGCATGAGCCCCGCGAGCGCGATGTATGGCGTGTCGACCTGCGAATTGGCAATCACAGTGTGACGATTACTGCCAATCAAAACGTAAAGATAGCCAACGGTCGAACCTAGCTCTTCAATCGCTGCCACAGAAAACACCTTACGAGCCCCGGGATTGATCGGATCTTCCCCCAGAATGGGATAAGGCTCGTCCTTTAAAAACTGTTGAATGGGCGCTAAGTCTATCTGGTTGGCTAACACAGTGCCTTCCGGCGCAGCATGAGTCGTAATTTTGCCCTGACTGTCGAGGAAATAGATATCGAAATCTGGCCCTATCAACATCAAGGTGTGGAATATGGATTTGAGCGCTTTAGGGTTGTAGTCGGTACCAATCATCAGAGGATTATCGTCGCGCATATGAACGGCGAGCTCTTTGTGTAGGCTCTGCTTAGTTCTTTGTTCTATAGTCTCTTTTTGCCAATGATAGGTGTAAGCAATCACCACACTCACGAGCAGAAACCACAAACTGGTGAACAAAACTAAACGCGATTTGAAACTCATGTTCTCTCCTCGATGACTCTTAGGTGTTACTGGCTTTTTAGTAAACTTCGGACGCGACACATAGACCTAAGCTTTTGACTCAAACTTATAACCAACACCCCAAACGGTTTTAATGAAATCATCATCACTATTCGGCATCGCAAGCTTGGTTCTTAGACGGTTGACTGTGCTACACACGGTATGGTGATAGCCAGAGTGATGAGTATTCCAAACATGATCGAGCAGCTCGTCTTTGCTATACACACGTCCCGGGCGGTTTGCTAAGAAATGAAGTAAGGTAAACTCGGTAGCGGTCAGCGGTACGTCTTGATTATTGAGTGACACCTGATGGCGTTCAGGTTGAATAGTGAGCCCGCCAAAATTCATAATTGATTCTGTTGTCACAACCTCTTGAGTGGCTGATTCGACATGACTTAAACGGCGAAGTACGTTCCTCACTCTTGCTTGAAATTCAAGAACGCTGAAAGGTTTCGTTATGTAGTCATCAACACCGGCTTCTAAGCCTGACACCTTATCTAACTCTGCGTCTCTTGCGGTTAGCATGAGTACTGGCGTCCAATCCTCTTGCTGACGCAACATTCGACAGAAATCGAGTCCGTCACCGTCTGGTAAGCCACGATCCAGTACGATCAAATCGAAATGACCATCTTTATAGAGCGCCTGAGCCTTTTCAATCACATTGGTTCTGATTACGTCATGCCCTTGGAACTTAAGATGCATCTGCACCAGTTCAGCCAAGTCATCATCGTCTTCAACCAACAATATGTTTGCCATCAAATTTACCGCAGCACTATTCATGATCCCTGCTCTATTCTGAGTCTGCCCACCTTTCAATTGACCGGAACAGAGCAGGAATTCTTTCATCGTACTTTGACCCTGTTACTCAGTTCGAGTAATGGTGATTCTTGCACCGGGGTTAAGGAAACGATGATTGGCACTTAAAGTAGAAGTCGTAAGGCCGTCATCTTGGCTAATTACGCCAGAGTGGAAACTCACCACATCGGTGTCGTCTCGTGTGGTATTAAACCCTTCACCACCGCCTGCTGGTCCTGGAATCGTTGCAGCAAGCTCATCGTTCAGCTCAGTTCCCGAATCCCACACATTCATGTTCATGGTAAAGGTATCACCCACCGCCAAGGACTTGAGCGATAAACCGGATTCGCCGACAAACGCATCATTGGTGTTCACCAACATTGAAGCGACGGAGATATACCCTTCTTGATTTGGGTCGACACGAATAGAGACTGTGTCTTGCTCACCTGAAAGAATCAGTCCATTGCCTGAGATGCCTTGATAAACATTGGCGTCACTGTCACTGAGCGCAAGCAATTGTGCATTACTGCCCCCTTCCGCCAAGTATTCAAGATCGACCGAGGCACTTTGCCCGATTTCAAACAGATTGAAGCTATTATTGTGAGTCAATACCGCGAGTGGCGACATCGGCTGGTTTGGAGTGAGGTTAGTTACACTCACATCATAGCGATAGTAATCGTCGTCATCGTCCGGACAACCTGCTAACACAGCTACTGATGCAGCAATAAATAGAATTCTAGCTTTCATACATCCCCCTTACTTCACAACAATGGTGATAGTTGCAACAGGGTTTAACCAACGATGGCTGCTGCTATCGAGGTCACTGATGCCGCCCGCCGCATCACTATCACCAATGTTACCCGGATGAATATGAACCTTAGCGTTTGATACTGCCGTTTCTACACCTGTACCACCAGCGCCAAAGGTAATGAATGGAGGGTTCGGCATGCTGCCCGCCAGCTCATCATTGGCCTCTGTACCCGCATCATAACCATTTAGAGTCACTTTGTAGGTGCCCGCTTGAGTTGGGATTTTCCAGCTATCTAGACCAACAAAGCCGTCATTGGTCGGCAGTAGCATGGCACCCAATGATAGGTACTCTAGATCACCAGTACTGATATCAAACGTAGTTGCGACGCCCGGGTTGAGGATTCCGGCCGCTGGATTCTCAACCACCACGCCTCCTGCGTTAGCAATGACACCAGATAAACCTGAAATATCGCCACCTTCGGCCATGGATTCTAGTTCCGCAGAAGCCGTTTCACCCGTTCTAAACATGAACAAGCTTGAGTCATGAGCCGCCGCTAAGATAGGCGTAAAGTAGATCCCTTTCGTTGCATTAGTGACAGTGACTTCAAGCTCAGCAGCCTGAACTTGAGCCGCTCCAAAGGCCAACATAGCCGAGCTGATCATTAAGCTGATTTGAGTACGTTTATTCATTTTGATTCCATCCTTTATCGAGTCCTATCGTTGCCGACAAAACGAATAACAGCGATATACCGTTACCTTTGCCAGAACGAACTGTGGTGTTGTTGACTCTAAGAATGGCGATCAAATCTATCAGCAACTTCATTGAATTCTCATAAAACTCTCACAAGTTTATCCAAACTTCTTACTGCAAATAAAAGTAGCGATAAGGTACTTATATTTAAACGAAAACTATCAATTCATCATTTGCGTAGGAAGGAGGACAAAAGAAGGTAATAAATAGAAGTGGAGCGAATTAAACGCAAAAAAGCCGAATCGACTTACCGATTCGGCCTTTATTCTGGCGTCCTGTTGTTGCTCTTTCCTAAGCCGTATTTGGCCTTCAAATTAAGCTAACAACACAGAATCAATTTAGAACGCGTAGTTTGCGTCAATCAATTCGCTAACTTCCACTTTGCTTACTTCAGCACGAGCTTCAAGCCATTGTGCAACTTGCAGTTGTTCTGCTTCTGTAACTGAACGGTAGCGCTCAATTGAGCATAAGAAACCTTCAAACAGCTCAAGGCCGCCGCCACCAAAACACAGACCGATGCTGTCGATGAAGTCGATGAACTCATCAATGAACACATCATATTGGTCAAAATCAGCAATCGATGTCTTGCAGCTTACTTCAAAACCCAGAATCGCGAATTCACCTAGGTATAACTTCTTACGAAGGCGGCGATTTTTGTTTTCGATTTTATCTAATTTCATAACAGGCTCTCTCTACGTTTAATAAAGCACTTATACACAGTTCCTCTTCATTTCCCAAGAGTTTTGTATTGCTCATCACGCTTAATCGCAAAAATCGTGCTACAGAAACAAAAGCTTAATCTAATTTATGAAAATACGTCACTTAACTGCTTCAGGATGACTCACACATTGACCCAAGTTATTAACCAATCGATTAATAACCGAGCTAGTTAAAAATAACCCATAATAATTACAGCCAATAGGAAGCAGTACAGATGAGCAAGGAAACATTTGATAGCACTCGTTTCAATAAGAGTAAAAACAAACCATTCGAAGAAGTACTCGACGCTAACCTATCAAGAAGAAACGTTTTGAAAGGTGGTCTCGGCATCAGTGCAATGACGGCGTTCGGAGCATTTGGACTTTCAGGATGTAATTCTTCTAGTCCTGATACTTCAATAGGTAATGGTTCAGGTGTCTCTAGTGCGGTACTAAATTTTGATTCAATTCCGGGCTCACTAACCGATGCTGTTTCGGTTCCTCAAGGTTACATAGCACAAGTTTTAGTCCCATGGGGCACACCGCTCAACGCACAAGGTAGTGCATGGAAGGATGACGGCAGTAACACAAGCGAAGAGCAATTGAATTCCTTGGGTATGCACCACGACGGGATGCACTTTTTCCCGTTAAATGACAGCAACGTAGACGGCTTGTTGTGTATTAACCATGAATATATTGATACGAATGCTTTGCACCCTAGCGGCCAAACCATACAAGATGGCGTCCGCACTGTTGTTGAAGAAGTACGTAAAGAAATTAATGCCCATGGCGTGTCAGTTGTCCGAATTCAACTGGAAGACAACATGTGGAAATTGGTCGATACCGATCCACTCAACCGCCGCTACACTGGCGCGACTGTAATGGACTTGTCTGGCCCAGTCGCACATACCGCGCTTACTGTAACTCGTTTCTCCCCTGATGGCAGCCAAGCGCGTGGTACATTAAACAACTGTGGTAATGGTTTCACCCCTTGGGGCACTTATCTAACATGTGAAGAGAACTGGCCCGGCTATTTTGTTAATGCAGGCGTTCGAACTGAAGAACAAGACCGCATTGGTATCGACGATACCAGCACTCGTTACTTGTGGGATACATTGGCTGGCAATGCAGAAGAGCGCTTGGATGAATTCACTCGCTTTAACATAGAGCCTACAGGTACAAGCTCAATAGATGATTACCGTAACGAAGCAAACGGCCACGGCTATATTGTTGAGATAGACCCTTACACAGAGAACGCTCGAGCGAAAAAACGTACTGCGCTTGGTCGTTTCCGTCACGAAGGCTGCACTTTTGGCAAGCTAGAAGAGGGTCAGCCAGTTGTCTTCTACTCAGGCCACGACTCTCGTTTTGAGTACCTGTACAAATTCGAATCCGCTGTCGCTTGGGATCCAGCAGATGGTAGCCCATCAAACCGACTAGCAACAGGTGATAAATACATGGATGAAGGCACACTTTACGTGGCGCGCTTCAACGAAGACAACTCTGGCACGTGGCTACCATTGACACTGGATAGCGTAACGTTATCGGGTGGAGTTCTGGCAGACAATTTCAACTCTTTGGCTGAAATCATCTTAAATACAGCTGGAGCAGCCGACCTTGTGGGTGCAACACCAATGGATCGCCCAGAGTGGTGTTCAGTAGATCCATACACCGGTTCTGTATATTTAACACTTACCAATAACACTGCACGTACCAGTGAAACGAACGCAGCAAATCCACGTTTGAACAACAAGTTTGGCCATGTTATCCGTTGGGATGAAGGTGAAGCTGCAACAGACTTCACTTGGGATATTTTCGTATTCGGTTCGCCTGCCAACAGCGATGCAGACACAAACCGTTCTGGCCTTACTGATATGAACCAGTTCGCGAGCCCAGATGGCTTAGCATTCGATGCTCGTGGCATATTATGGATTCAGACGGATAACGGCGCAGATGAAGTGACGAGTTATACCAACGACCAAATGTTAGCAGTGGTTCCATCTAAACTAACAGACGACAACGGTAACAGTGCAGTAATTGGTGCTGATAACCAAGCACAACTGAAGCGTTTCTTTGTCGGTCCAAATGGATGTGAGGTAACTGGCTTTACGATTAGTCCTGATTACAAGTCACTGTTTGTAAACATTCAACACCCCGGTAATTGGCCATACAGCGACAACGCAGCAGAAGAGACTCCGTCAGGAATGTCCGTTCGCCCTCGAGCAGCAACTGTTGTGATTCGCCGTGAAGACGGCGGTGAAATCGCGGTTTAGTACGCAAATCTAGCTAAGATCAGCAATCTTACTGCTATCTAGTTTCTGTTCGCTAGATAAGTAAAATCAAAAAGAGCAATAAGGCTAAATGCCCTATCGCTCTTTTTATATTCTTTTCATTCTTCGGTTTAAGTAAGAATCCGAATTTTCAAAACTCACCGTAATCCTAAGTAGTCATCATCCCAAGTACGCGTCACCCTCGAGAAGAAGGAACGACTGAGTCGGGGATCTCTCTACCCGTTCTCGTTAATCTCAATACCGTTAATCACAGTTAACTCACGAACAACCACACACCTACGCCCATCATCAAGGTGCCCGCAATGCGGTTCATTAACTTAACGTTATCGGCTTTGCCCAGCATATGTTTTAAGCTCTTTCCACCTGTCGCGTACAGAGTCATGCAAACAAATTCAGAAGCTAAGATAATAGAAACCAGAATCATCAACTGAGGTGCTAAATCTTTACTGCTGTTGATAAATGGAGGCAGCAGAGAAATCATAAACGCCCAGCCTTTCGGGTTTGCAATCGCAGTAACAAAGCCTTGAACAACCAAGTCCCAATCATTGCTGACTTTGGTTGTTTGATTATCAGTACTGATCGCCAGTTTTCCTCTTGAACGCCACATCTGAACACCCAAGTAGAACAAGTACCCTGCACCCACAAACTTGAAGCCTGTAAACAGCCATGGGTAGTTCAGCATGATAGATGCGATACCCAATACCGCGGCAATAGAAACCACAGCGACACCAGCCAATTCACCGATCATCATCCATAATGTGCGCTTGTATCCAACACTCATTCCTAGCGTCAAAGCCAAAGTCATACACATACCGGGCGTGATTGATACAAAGAAAAACGTGGGAATAAAAGCCCAAAGTAGCGCGCTATCCATATTATTACCTTATCGAATTATTTTTATTTGAGTGTTCAGCTTGTTGAGTTGTCTTTGTAAGGAGCGACCTTGTATTTAGCGACACAACGAAAAAGAGCCACAATACAGTGGCTCTTTTTGAGTACCAACCGTAATTTTACTTACGACGGTTTTTAATTCGCTTCATCATAGTCAAACGACGTTCAGCACTTGCTTGATCTTGTGGCTCTTCGTTCGCGTTGTTCTTACGGCCCTGACGGTTTTTGTAAGCCGATTTAGTGTTCAGCTTCTCAATGTAAGCATCACGTTTCTTCGGTTCATAACCCGGTTGTTCAACACGGCGAATACGCTGTTGAATCAATTTTTCAACTTGAACAACAGTCAGCTCTTCTTCGCGATTAACGAAAGAGATTGCGTGACCTTGTTTACCAGCACGACCTGTACGGCCAATACGGTGAACGTAATCTTCCGCTAGGAAAGGCATGTCGTAGTTAATTACGTGTGGTAAGTCTTCGATATCAAGACCACGAGCCGCAACGTCTGTTGCTACCATTACACGCGCTCTGCCTTCTTTAAAATCGTCTAAAGCACGACGACGAGCGCTTTGCGCTTTATCACCGTGACAAAGTACCGCTTTAATACCGTCTAGCTTAAGCTCTTTAACGACATCGTTCGCTGTTTCTTTGTAGTTCACGAACACAAGCACTTGGCGCCAGTTTTTACGGCCAATAAGCTCAGAAAGCAGTTCAGTTTTACGTTCTTGATCCACTGGGTAAACCACGTGACCAACAGTTGCAGCCGTTGAGTTTTCACGCTCAACACTGATACGTTTTGGTTTACGTAGAATATCAACAGACAATTGGTTTAACTGAGTTGAAGTCGTTGCAGAGAACATCATGATTTGTGGAGAGGTCTCAACATCCAACATGATCTTGCGAACGGCATTGATAAAGCCCATATCAAGGATACGGTCAGCTTCATCAAATACTAAGAATTCTAGGTTAGCAATAGACACGTTACCCGCTTCTAAGTGCTCTTCTAAACGGCCAGGCGTTGCAACCAGAATATCGACACCCAGTTCTAGTTGACGAACTTGTGAAGACATCTTGTTACCACCGTAAACCGCAGAAACGCTTAGATCCGTGTATTTAACGTAGTCTTTAATGTTTTGAGCGATCTGCGCAGCAAGCTCACGAGTTGGAGCAAGAATAAGGCCGCGAGCCGTTCCTCTAGACGCCTTTTTACCGCTGTTCAAAAGGTGTTGGATAACAGGCAATGAAAATGCCGCTGTTTTACCCGTACCGGTTTGAGCAGTAGCAAAAATATCATGGCCTTTACGAGCCATTGGAATCGCTTTTTGTTGAATTGGAGTGAGTTTTTCATAACCACACTCAGTCAACGCTTTGACTAATTCAGGAGCAAAACCTTGAGAGGAAAATGACATTGTTACGGGTTCCTTAAGCAGACAGCCTACATTCTTATTTCAGCCGAGCACTATAAAGTAATTAGAGTGATTTATCTCACATTTATCGTGATATAACGCAAACTTTCTCATTTAATCTGGTGTTTACCCCACCTTCAACGAAGTAAACACCGAGATCATCAGTTCAAACAGTAAAAATGGCGCTATTTGATGCCACACAGCTTGAGTAGAATCTGCTCGAGATCGTCCCAAGACATTAACTGCGAGTCGATCACTTCCAGACGAGACTCAAAGCCATCAAGCGTAATTTCGTTCACAGACACGACTTGATTCGCCACATTGAATGCGTAGCAACCTTGGTCGGTGTTCACGACGGCTTTTACACGTTCAGCCGTTAGATCCGACAACATTGAGAATAGCGCATCGAAGTCGAACTTATGCTCTGCACCAAATAGCCAACCACAACTGAAATAGCCCTGCCCTTTATTCTCTTTACGGATGAAGGCTTCACCGGGAGGAAGTTGGAATTGAGGCTCTTGTTCAGCGTGATCGTGATGATGTGCTTCAATATGAGAGGAAGCACTGCCGTATACTCTTTCAATGTCTAACACTTCCAATGGCACTTCACCGTCATGGATTAGCTTGTGGAAGACTTTTGCTGGCGTTTGATCCGTCACCCAATCGTTAAACACATCGATGTCTTCAGAATGAACAAGGTCAACCTTAGTACCAAGAATCACATCTGCACTATTTAGTTGATCATTAAAATTCTGATTCGAGGTGTACTTTTCATTAGACAGATTTCGTGGGTCAACCAAACCAAGCGTCGCTTTTAAATCAACATAAGGCGTGTACTGATCGGAAGTCAGTGTCGCAATCACTTGTTTAGGGTGACCAAGCCCTGTCGGCTCAATCAATAAACGGTCTGGTTTTTGGCGAAGTAAGGCATTAATACCTACCGACATCGGCACGCCCGCAGTACAACACATGCAGCCACCCGGCACTTCTTTAATTAAAGCGCCTTGCTCTGTCATCAATGCACCGTCAATACCGATTTCCCCGAACTCATTAACCAGAACAGCCCAGTTTTCATTCTCAGGTTTGTTTTTAAGCAGATTCAAAATGGCTGTCGTTTTACCAACACCCAGAAAACCCGTAATGATGTTTGTAGGAACTTTTTTAGTCATATCAGTTCTCCTTTTTAAGGGAGTATATACTCAATTACCAAAAAGTTGACCCCAATCGCTTGTTTATACTCAGATTGGCGAGCAGAAGAATGGGTTAACTAAATAGAGGGTTAGGCTGATTTACAGAGATACAGTGCTTAACGAAGTGTAAAGACTTTGAGCAGATAAATAGATAATTGAAGTGAAAAGCAGAATTTTGGATGCTCCAGACGGACTAAAGGCGTACTTGTCAGTACGCCTCACCCTCGTTACTCAATCGTGAGTTCGCGAATCAGGAAGCCTTAAATATCGACCTGAACATTTAACGAGGAACTAAAAACTTTGTTTCTGAATCCATCCAAATTGTGTGTAAAACCTCACTTCTCCTTGCGGTTCGTTATGTTGCTTTACGATTTAACTATGGTTCATTTTTGGCGTAATACAAGTTGCTACCTGAGAATCGATCAAAACTGTGACGGCGATTCCACTATATTGTCCATACATTCCATTTATGTAATACACTTCTTTCATAAATGAAATTCAACTTTGCATCTTTGCTGCTATAGGATATGCAGAGGAGGCGTATAATTTACTAAGACCCTCCCCGCATCAACTCAGGAACCAAACTTAAATGACCAATAGAGAGAGAATTAAGCAATCCCTTTTAGCAAAAATGCCAAGGGATGCTATCAACCAATTTCTCTCTAGAGACAAAACACCCGCTTCAGTACTTTTCCTTTCTTGCATTGTCGGTATCCTTGCTGGCGTGGTGGGCACCTATTTCGAGGTTGCGGTTCATTTCATCACAGAAACTCGTACCGATTGGCTGAAAGATGAAATCGGTAGCTATTTACCACTTTGGCTTGCAGCTTTCCTTATTAGTGCTGCATTCGCTTTCATTGGCTATTTCCTCGTTCACCGTTTCGCTCCAGAAGCTGCGGGCTCAGGTATCCCTGAAATAGAAGGCGCGATGGACGGGATGCGACCTGTTCGTTGGTGGCGAGTACTTCCTGTGAAATTCTTTGGCGGCATGGGCGCATTAGGTTCTGGTATGGTTTTAGGTCGAGAAGGACCAACCGTTCAAATGGGCGGCAGTATTGGTCGCATGGTCACCGATATCTTTCGAGTCAAAGATGACGACACTCGCCACTCATTATTAGCTTCGGGTGCCGCAGGTGGTTTAGCCGCCGCATTCAATGCACCACTGGCTGGCATCATGTTTGTAGTCGAGGAGATGAGACCACAGTTTCGCTACTCTCTCATATCAATTAAAGCCGTCATCATCTCAGCGGTTTCAGCTAACATCGTTTTTCGATCAATCAACGGACAATCTGCCGTTATCACTATGCCTCAATACCAACCGCCTGAACTGGATGCTCTGTGGTTATTCTTGTTGTTAGGTGTGTTGTTCGGCCTGTTTGGTGTGATTTTCAATAAGCTGATTACACTTTCGCAAGACCTGTTTGTGGCAATACACAAAAATGACCGTAAACGCTACTTGATGACAGGTACCCTACTTGGTGGTTGTTTTGGCTTGTTGCTACTTTATATACCTGAATTAACTGGTGGTGGTATTGGTATCATCCCGAACATCACGAATGGCAGCTACAGCGCCAATGTGTTGTTGTTGATTTTCTTAGGCCGAGTCCTCACAACCCTGCTTTGTTTCGGCTCTGGTGCGCCAGGCGGTATCTTTGCACCAATGCTTGCGCTAGGAACACTCTTTGGTTACGCGTTTGGGCTTATCGCAGCGGCATTCTTTCCTGAACTGAATATTGAACCGGGTATGTTTGCCATTGCTGGCATGGGAGCATTATTCGCCGCCACCGTTCGAGCGCCTATCACTGGTATTCTGTTGGTTATAGAAATGACCAATAACTACTACTTGATCCTGCCGTTGATCATCACCTGCTTAGGTGCGGTAATCATTGCTCAAATGTTAGGTGGGCAGCCAATTTACAGTCAACTGCTTAACCGTACGCTGAAAAACGAAAAACTAAGACAACAAGATCTCCCTCAGAAAGAGGAAGTACGTTAATTACAAATGACTCATGAAAAAAAAGCACACATTCAACGTGCTTAATCTCCCGATTCCGTATCAAAATCAAAAAAGCAAACGTTAAACTTGGTATCATCCACTCAAAATTAGTTGAGTGCCCTCAAAATCTATTGATGAAAGACCTACACACTCTAACTAAAGCAAATAATCTAAAAGTCTTTAATTAACTAAGTCGGAGTAAGTCGTTGAACTGGAGAAGGTTAACCCAAGTAAAAAATGTGCCGCCATCTCAGGCGTCTTTAGCACTTGGCGTTATTGGGTTAGGACAAGCTTGGGCATTATATATCCCGGGCATTGGTGAGATAATTCGTCCCTACCTCGCTGCATTCGGCGCGCTATTATTGCTGCCTGTTTTACTGCGCTATTTAACGAACTTTAATACCTTCCTTAATGATATTCGCCACCCGTTAAGTGGAAGCTTGATGGCACCAATGAGCATGGCTTTACTGATTCTGTGCGACTATTTAGCCGAGATATCGCCAGCTATCGCCTACCCAGTTTGGTTCTGCGCGCTATTGCTTCACTTTACCATGATGGTGTTGTTCTTCAGTTTTCAGATCATCAACTTCAAAATGTCGAACATTGTACCGAGTTGGTTTCTGTATCCGGTCGGTTTGATCAGCAGTTCCTTAGCTGGCACACAGTTCGGGCACACAGTATTTTCAGAAACACTTGCGGTCACTTGTATTGGTATCTATTTCCTTATGTTGCCAGTGGTGTTGTACCGCTTGGTGTTCGAAGGCAATCTTCCTCGCCGAGCAAGACCAACACTTGCTATCATGGCAGCTCCGGTTAACTTATCTTTAGCCGCTTACTTGGTTAACTTCGACAACCCAGACCCGATTCTAACAGGCGCATTGTCTGGCATTGCCATCACCATGACACTATTGATTTACTTGTGTTACATCCGCCTAATGCGTTTGAAGTTCCAACCTTCAATTGCTGCCGTCACCTTCCCATCCGTGATCAGCGCTATTGCCATGCATCGTCTAACCACATTTTTCGGCGCGGAATACCCACAATGGTATTGGCTACACAAGTTTGGTTTCTTTGAGCTAACCATCGCGACCATCCTAGTAATTTGGGTTGCAGGCGGTTACGTAAAAATGTACTGGCCTGAGTTTTTTGATTCCGATTACATGTCTAAGAAGGTTAAACGTTCTTAGATAGAAGCGAAAAGATCTTAGCTGAACCATCGTGTTCTGCAGTAGTCGATGATGTCAGACAAAACCAACCAAACCAAAAAAGGCCTCACAATGTGAGACCTTTTGAATAGGCAAGGCTTTTAATAGATCAGGCGAGTGTTAATAGAACTCTCGAGAACTATTAGAAGTTAGCGTGAGGGCCGAATACTTCGTAGTGAACGCGTGAACGATCAACGTTAAGTGCGCCTAGTTGTTCCACGATGTTCTTCATGAAACCAACAGGACCACAGATGTAGAAATCGCTCTCTTCAAAGCCTTTAGTATCAGAGATAGACGCTAGATCCATTTGGCCTTGATGCGTGTTTTCACATGCAGATTCGTCTTTGTTCATGTACCAAGTTTTTGCTTCCCAACCTTTGTCGGCAACAATATCTTTAACACGAGTCGTGAAAGAGTGTTGGCCTACGTTCTCACAAGCGTGAAGGTAAAGTACTGGCTCGTTTTTATCTTCCGTGTTTAGGAACTCAAGCATAGACTGCATTGGCGTTACACCAACACCAGCAGAGATAAGCGTTACTGGCTTGCTGCGCTCTTGATACATGAAGTCACCCGCTGGTGCGTATAGGCTAACTTCATCACCAACAGCAACCGTATCGTGTAGGTGGTTAGATACAACGCCTTGTGTCTCTTGGCCTTGTCCTTCACGTTTAACAGAAATACGGTATTGCTTGCCGTTTGGCTTATCAGACAGTGAGTATTGACGAATCTCACTGTATTGAGAGCCTTCCGGTTTTACTTCGATACCAATGTATTGACCTGGTGTGTAATCCAGAACTTCACCGCCGTCTTTTGGCTTAAGGATAAAGCTAGTTACTAGCGCTGACTCTTCGATCTTGTCTGCAATCACAAACTCACGCGCTGCTTCCCAACCACCAACAGCTTGCTTACGCTGTAGGTAAAGTTCAGCTTCACGATCGATGAATACTTGTGCCAAGAATAGGTAAGCGGCTGTCCATGCTTCTTCCACTTCTGGAGTAAAGGCGTCAGCAGCGAGTTCACGCAATGTCTCAATCAGGTGCAAACCAATAATTTGGTAGTGCTCTGGTTGAATGTTAAAGCTTGTGTGTTTCTGAGCAATACGTTCAACGGCTGTTGTTAACGCTGCTAGATTTTCAATGTTCTTTGCATATGCCGCGATAGCTTCAAACAGTGCTACGCCTTGGCGACCTGTTCTTTGGTGAGTCATATTGAAGATATCTTTCAACTCAGGGTTATGCGTGAACATACGTTGATAAAAATGCTGAGTTAAAGCTGGGCCTGCGCTCTCAAGTAGAGGGATAGTAGATTTGATGATTTCGATATGTGCATTGTTAAGCATGAATTTACTCCGAACACTGAGCCTTATGACCTATATGTCATTTTGACTACTAAAAATTAAGAATGACTTATCGATTTTCTGAAACCTTAGTTATTTTTAGAAACTGAGTTATTTTGACTCGTTTTCATTTCAAAAAATCGCGAAACCTGATTAATGCCACCTGATTGATTGAGATCAAGAATAGTCTGTTTAATCAGCGCTATAATTGGGCTTCGCTGTATCTTTTGCACAATCAGTGCCAACTTTATTAATCCCCGTCACTACTGGTTTTCTTCTCAAAACTCATCTTATAAAAATGTCATAAAGACCTTTTTTTTAAGTCAATAAGACTCTATTATGTTTATAAACACACACAGTTAGAGTTTTTTATGCAAGATATCTCCGCATCTACCCTCATGGAAATGACCATTGGCCTCGCAAGTGGTGTCAACGATCAAGATCGTTTCAATCGCCTGATCGATGCCATTCGCAAAACCATAACGTGTGATTGTGTCGCGCTTTTAAGCCTTCAAGGCGACACGCTAGTACCTATCGCAATGCAAGGGCTCAGCCGAGATACATTCGGTCGTCGCTTTATCATTTCAGAACACCCACGTTTTGAAGAGATCTGTGCGTCTCGCTCTCCTGTTCGTTTCGATGCTGACAGCTCCTTACCCGATCCTTTCGATGGTTTGCTTATTGACCATGATGGCGATTTACCAATGCATGCTTGTATGGGCTTGCCTTTGCTATTTGGCGATAAGCTCTTAGGCATTCTGACTCTAGACAGCTTGAAACCTGATGTCTTCGCGAATATTCCGGCGCGTAACCTTGAAGTGCTAGCGGCTATTGCAGCCTCAACGATGCAGATGGCACTGACCTTCTCGCAACTTGAACATCAAGCAAAACAGTCAAAGCAATTACTCGAAGAGTTGAACGTCGAAGCGTGGGAACGTGACGGCGGCGAGTTGATTGGTAACAGTGACACCATGGCCGCGCTTAAGAACGACATTGCTGTTGTCGCGCCGTCTGAGTTTAATATCTTGATTCATGGTGACACCGGGGTTGGTAAAGAGCTTGTGGCTCGTACCCTGCACCATCAATCTCAACGCAAGCGTAACCCACTCGTCTACGTAAACTGTGCTGCAATTCCTGAAAACTTAGTAGAGAGTGAACTGTTTGGTCACGTTCGTGGCGCGTTCACTGGCGCAGACAAAAACCGCTTAGGTAAATTTGCTTTGGCCGATGGTGGCACACTGTTCCTTGATGAGATTGGTGAGTTGCCTTTGGCTGCTCAAAGTAAGCTCCTGCGTGCTCTACAAAACAACGAAATCCAACCGGTAGGCCAAGACAACATCCAAACCATTGATGTTCGTGTTCTGGCTGCAACCAACCGAGACTTAAAGCAAGAAGTTGAAGACGGTCGATTCAGAGCCGACTTGTATCACCGACTGAGTGTGTACCCTATCGCGGTACCTGCATTGAAAGAGCGTGGTGACGACATCAGCTTATTAGCTGGTTTCTTCCTAGAACAAGCGCGTCGTAAGCTTGGTATCAACCAAGTTAAGTTCCGCTCCGACGTTCTTTCTTTCCTAAACCGTTATGGTTGGCCGGGTAACGTGCGTGAACTTGAGCACGTGATCAGTCGTTCAGCATTGAAAGCGTTAGCGCGCAGCACCAATAAAAACTTGGTGACAATCACCAAGGAAGATTGTGGTCCACTCGACCAAGATCAGCCTATTGCGACGACACAGGTGAAAAACACACCATTATCAACACCAACGATCGACCTTTCTGCCGGGCTACGTGGTGCAACGGACGATTTTCAACGCAGTATCATTACTGAGGTGTTGGAAGATGCCAACTTTAACTGGGCACAAGCAGGACGAGTTCTGAAAACCGACCGAGCAAACCTGACTCGACTGTCGAAGCGTTTAGGGCTAAATGTGGCTAAGTCTCACACGATCGAACGGACAAAATAGATATTAGCGGTTTGTTGCGAGCATCTGACAAAACTTGTGTATATAATGCTGCAAATTGTAACGCTAATTTTAAATATGTAGAGAGAGTTATGAAGTTTATCCGTTGGTTCTTAGGTCGTGTCATCTTGTTATTGAATTTTGTTTTCAGCCCACGTGGTGTAAAGCGTTCTCAAGAAGAACAAAGCAAAGTGAATGAGCAAGCAAAAGCGCACACGTTATACCAATTCGAAGCGTGCCCATTTTGTGTGAAAGTGCGCCGCGCGATGAAACGTCAGTCGGTTCAATTTGAACTCCGTGATGCAAAAAACAACGAGCAACACCGTGCTGAGCTTGAAGCTGGCGGCGGTCGTGTGAAAGTGCCTTGTCTACGTATCGAAAAAGACGGCAAAACTGAGTGGATGTACGAATCTTCAGATATCGTGACTTACTTAGAAAAGCAGTTTGCATAAGCAATAAAGCAACAAAATCTAGATACAAAAATTCCCTCGAATATGAGGGATTTTTTATGTCTGTTATTTGGCGTTAATCGCTTCAAATTAGGCGCGAAAGTTCAAACCACTACTTCGCAACAATCAGCATCAATTCCACACGGCGGTTACACGCCTTGCCTTGCGCAGAAGCGTTGGTGCAAGCTGGTACGTATTCGCCAAATCCACGAGTATAGATGGAACGACTCGACACATAGTTACTCTCTAATCGAGCCTTCACTTCTTTTGCGCGCTGCTCTGAAAGCGGATCATTGATTCGATCTGTGCCCGTGTTATCGGTGTGCCCTTCAATCACCACATCAATATCTTGGCGCTGAGCAAGGTAGCTGCCTAGCGTATCTAGCCATTGATTATAAGCTGGCTCAGGGAATGCTGAACCTGTTTTAAAGTTCACGTGCTGCTCAAGCTTTACCATCACATGGTTACCCGGCAACACTTCAAAATCGATACGGTTTTGTCTTAAAAAGACTTCCAGTGGGTCGTTAGTCGAAACGCCACGTCCGTAGTTGGTCGTGATGGTTCTTTGTTGATGAGTGCTGCTCTGAATTGAGTACCCACGATTGCTTGCTACATGAGTCGTTTGAACCACACCCCATTCAGGATACATCAAGTCGTAATCGGTTTGCGGCGCAGTTTCTAGCATATCATCACCCAACATACCCGTTGGTAATGTCGTTTCACACCCTGCCAAAGCTATGCTTAACATTATTGCTAAATATCTCATTACTTCACCAACCACTCATGCAGATAAACCATTCACTAATGTCTATATCGGCACCGAGGGAAAAACTTTAGACGAAAACTTTCGACAAAAGAGCCTGCATCAAAAAAAGTGCTATTGATCACAGTTAACCGTCAACTAGACTGTCTTAACTCGCTAGTTCGAACTGTTTGCATTTATTTACCTTATAATTGTTTTCCAATTCGTACTAAATAGTTAGAATCTCACGACTTCTCAACGCTAGAGCAAACATTATGTTTAAACCATTTACTAAATTCATCGCAGCACTTGCTGCCGTACTTATTATCGCGGGTTGTAGTGAAACAGACGAGCCACAAAAAGGCGTTCAATACGAAGCGCTTCCAACTGCTCTAACAGAATTTAATTTGTCTCCGATCACTGAAATCTTCTCTCTTAACTGTGGTCACTGCCGTCAAATGGAAAGTGCCATTCCAGAGATTGAATCTCTAACAGACCAAACTATTGGCAAGATGCACGTGACGTTCAACGAAAGCGCTCAAATCAGCGCAATGATCTACTACACAGCAGTGATGCAGCTTGATGCGACGCCTGACCACGCATTCATGGACGACCTATTTGGTGCGGTTCAAATGGGTGCAGATGCAACACCTGAGCAGCGCCAACAAGCACTAGAGACAGCGTTTACTTCTCGTGGTTTGGTTAGCCCATACCAGCTGAACAAAGAACAGCAAGTCGCTCTTTTCGACTACGTTAAAAAAGCAGAAGAAGTTTCAGTAAAAGGTCAGATCAACTCAGTACCAACATTTATCATCAACGGTAAATACCAAGTACTGACAGCCGGCCACCAAGACGTTGCTGGTATCGCGAAAACGATCAACTACCTTTTGACTCAACCATAATCACGGCTTTTCCCACTGATTAACACATTTTGTATTAACTACGAAATTCAGCACTCAATATAAATAGGTTTTACTATGTCTAAATTTGTCATCCCGATCATTGTCTTTCTTTTGGCGGGTTTCATGATTTACCGTACTTGGACGAATCATAAGTCTGGTGCAGAAAACTTCGAACAAGGTCAACAGTTCCTTATCGAGAACGGCGCTAAAGAAGGTGTTGTAACGACTGAAAGCGGCCTGCAGTACCTAGTTCTTGAAGAAGGTACTGGTACAGAGCACCCAACAAAGAACAGCAAAGTAACGGTTCACTACCACGGCACTTTGATTGACGGCACTGTTTTCGATAGCTCTGTTGAGCGCGGCGAGCCAATCTCATTTGCTCTTAAGCAAGTAATCAAAGGCTGGCAAGAAGGTTTGACTTACATGGTTGAAGGCCAAAAAGTTCGCCTGTTTATCCCGAGCCAATTGGCTTACGGTAAAGGCGGTTCAGGCCCTATCCCACCGTCATCAACTCTGATTTTTGATGTTGAGTTAATCTCTATCAAATAATCGAAGTAACTGATTTAAGCCCCAACATACGCGCTATGTTGGGGCTTTTTTATATCTGAACATTTGAAGCCTCTTTAGATATTGAGCTACTTAGCTACTTTAACAACGACCAAATATAACCTCGAAAACCAACCACTAGACGACTGGTCTAATTTAACCTATAGTACCGCCCATGAACGAAAAAACGAATGACACACGCCTGCATGTTTTAGATGTTGGCTATCAACTAATAGTAAACAACGGCTTTAACGGCGTTGGCTTATCGCAATTGCTTAAAGAAGCGGACGTGCCGAAAGGATCGTTTTACCACTACTTTAAATCTAAAGAGCAATTTGGCGAGGCGTTGATTCAGCACTATTTTGAAAACTACATCACTAAGATTGAAGCAATTTTAGTACACGGTGAAGGTAATCATTATCAGCGAATCTTGAACTATTTCTCGCTATGGGCGAAGACCGAAAACGGTACCTGTAATGCTCATAAATGCTTGGTCGTTAAACTCAGCGCGGAAGTTTCTGATCTTTCTGATCCTATGCGCCAAGCGCTACTAAAGGGTGCTGAGAAAGTGACGAATACCATCGAGCAGTGCATTGTCGGCGGTATCGAAGATGGATCTATAAAGGTTGAAGACAGCCAAGAAGTCGCTCAGAATCTATACTCAATGTGGTTAGGCGCCAGCTTATTGAGTAAGTTAAGCCAGAGTTCACAGAGCTTGGAATCGGCATTAAGCCTTACCGAACAAATTTTAAAAGGTGAAAGTCACTAACGCGCACCGCGCCTTATTCGCTCTTTTTTGCTTCACCTTGCTTTAACTTGCTTTAACTTAAAAGAAATCACCCGCCCTCTTATCAGTTTGATGACGGCGGGATTTTTAGACAACAAGACTAGACGACTGGTCTAATTCTAAATGAACATAATATAAAATTAAGGACATCCAATGACTCAACAAGACAATCGCCGCATCGTATTGGCTTCTCGCCCAGTTGGCGCACCGACTCAAGATAACTTCCGCTTAGAGACAGTGACTGCACCAACAATTAATGACGGCGAGATGTTACTTCGCTCGGTTTACCTATCTCTTGATCCTTACATGCGTGGTCGAATGAGCGATGCGAAATCTTACGCAGACCCAGTTGCTATTGATGATGTGATGGTTGGTGCAACCGTGTGTCAGGTTGAAGCGTCAAACAACGCTGATTTCGAAGTTGGCGAATGGGTATTGGCGTACACAGGTTGGCAAGATTATGGTGTTTCTAACGGCGAAGGTCTTATCAAATTAGGTAAAGAGCCAAGCCACCCTTCTTATGCACTAGGCATCATGGGTATGCCAGGCTTTACCGCTTACATGGGTTTATTGGATATCGGCCAACCGAAAGGAGGCGACACGTTAGTTGTGGCGGCAGCGACAGGCCCTGTAGGCGCAACTGTTGGACAAATCGGTAAACTGAAAGGCTGTCGTGTCATTGGCGTGGCTGGCGGTCAAGAAAAATGCCAGTACGCAAAAGAGGTTCTTGGTTTTGATGAATGTATCGACCACAAGGCAGACGACTTTGCAGAACAACTGGCGAAAGCGTGTGACAACGGCATCGACGTTTACTTTGAAAACGTTGGCGGCAAAGTATTCGATGCAGTAATGCCTCTTCTAAACACAGGCGCTCGTGTTCCTGTTTGCGGCCTTATCTCTCAATACAACGCAACATCGCTTCCTGAAGGCCCAGATCGCATGTCTAGCCTAATGGGTACTCTTCTCGTTAAGCGCATTAAGATGCAAGGCTTCATCATCTTTGATGACTACGCACACCGTTACAACGAATTTGCAACTCAAATGACCGAATGGCTGTCTCAAGGAAAAATGCACTACCGTGAGCACCTAATTGAAGGACTAGATGAAGCACCACAAGCATTCATGGGTCTTTTAGAAGGTCAGAACTTCGGCAAACTTGTTATCAAAACTAACGAACCAAAATAGCTCAAGGATAGAATAGGCAGAATTATGATTACTTTACATCACCTGAACAAATCGCGTTCGAAGCGTATCATCTGGCTACTGGAAGAGCTTGGTGTCGACTATCAAATCAAACCTTACCAACGAGACAGTGTCACGTTTTTAGCACCACCAGAACTGAAGTCTGTTCACCCTCTTGGTAAATCTCCAGTCATTGAAGACGATGGCATCGTGATCAGTGAATCTGGCGCAATTACTGAGTACCTCATCGACAAGTTTGGCGAAGGCAAATTTGCACCGGAACGTGGTACAGCTGAGTATGTTGAATATTCACAATGGCTACACTTTGCTGAAAGCTCAGGTATTTTGCCAATGCTGCTTAAGATTTTTGTGATGAAAGACGGCTGCAAGACAAACTTCCTTGGTGGTTATGCCGACGACGAAAATCAAAAGATCTTAACCTTCGTTAACGAAGCACTTGAAGGCAAAACTTATCTTGTAGGTGAAACACTCACTGGTGCCGATTTCATGATGTCATTCATCGTAGAAATCGTGGGTAACTTTGGCGCTACTGCGCTCTACCCTAATATTGCTAAGTACGGTGATCTTTTAGCAAGTCACCCTGCTTACCAAAAAGCGGAGCAACTAGAGTTAGAACACTCTAACTAATCAAGATTTGTTCCATTCAATGCTCCCATAGCATGAACATAACAATCTAAATGAAGCCAAAGCTGATTTATCTTCCGCTTTGGCTTCTCATTTGCCTTCATTTCGACAACAATATCGAGCTCTACCAGAATACCCATAGAGTTTGATCTTCATGTCAGCAAACCTTGCTCAATACACACCACTGCGCACGTTAAACCAAACAGCGAATCAAGCGTTGGCTCTGCCAGAGCGTTTTACATTCCCGTATTACTATACTCCGCATCCAGTGTGCGAATTAGCGATGCAGCAGCTTCAACAGTCACAGCTGGACTGTGGTGTGAATGAAACATCGCAAGGTAACCTCTATGCCGTTCTTCTGGTTCAACATCCTCAAACTCAAGAGTTGGGCTACCTTTCTGCGTTTTCAGGTTTGCAGCTAGATCCGGCTTTGGTCTCTCAGTTAAACAACATTCACTTTGTTCCACCAGCCTTCGATTCAGAACAGTTTCAATCTCAAAATAGTGCAAACCTTGCTCGCCAGTTGCAACTAGCGGATGACATTGAAAAGCTACAACAGTCACACAACCTAGACGCATTATTAGCCGTGCTTGAAGGGTTAAAAATCGAATCAGCACAAGCTATCGAAGCCTTTCAGTTAGCAATGGCCGAGAACAAAGCTCAGCGAAATGAACTCAGAGAGCAAGCAAACCAAGAAAAGGCATCGGGGAATCTAGAATCGGCGGCGAATTTGCTCAAACAATTGGGCAACCAAAGCAGCCAAGAGAAGCGAGACTTAAAAGCACTTCGAATTGAGTGGAAACAGAAGATCGCAGAACATCAGTCACAAGTTGATGCCATAGAAAGCGATCTCAAAAGCCGCAAGCAAGACTACCAAACAGTTTCAGCTGAGTTAGAAACGCAACGTTTGTCTCATTATCGCTTTATCAACCAAGCAGCAGAGCCAAAGAGCCTGCGTGAATTATTAGATGGCAAAGACGCACTAGAGGGTTCAGGTGACTGCTGCCTACCCAAGCTGCTTAATTTTGCCTTTGAGCACGGTTTTAAACCTTTAGCTTTGGCTGAGTTTTGGTGGGGATTGCCGCCTACAGATATCATTCGACAACACGCAAACCTCTACCCTGTTTGTCAGAGCAAAAGCTTTGAGGTCCTCGACCACCAGCTGAGTGGTATTGAACTAGAAGATAACCCGCTTATCGTGAACCCTGCTGTAGGTAAGTCTTTTGATATTGTTTATGAAGACGAAGAAATCGTAGTAGTAAATAAGCCTGAAGAGTTCTTGTCGGTTCCCGGTAAGTTTATCGAAGACTCGGTTTATACACGCATTAAAGCGCGTTACCCGAATGCGACAGGGCCTTTGATCATCCATAGATTAGACATGTCGACGTCTGGATTATTGATTTTGGCACTGACCGCAGAGTCTAATAAACACATCCAGAAGCAATTCATAGATAGAACCGTAGAGAAACGATATACAGCTCTGTTAGATGGTGAAATCGACGGCAAATCTGGCGATATTAGCCTGCCCTTGCGCGGCGACATAACAGACAGACCAAGACAACTGGTTTGCCATGAACACGGCCGAAACGCAGAAACCCATTGGCAAGCGGTTGGCACTCATAATGGGAAAACCAAGGTTCACTTGTACCCTAAAACAGGGCGAACCCACCAGTTGCGAGTGCACTGTGCTCATCCATTAGGGCTTGGTGTTCCGATTCGTGGTGACGACTTATACGGATACAAACGCGATCGCTTACACCTGCACGCTGGCTACCTAAAGTTGATTCACCCAACAACTGGAGAATGGATGGAGTTTGAAGTCCCTTCTGAGTTCTAAATGGACTCGTACTCACACAACGCTAAACCGATAGAAACGAATCAGGGCTTTATATCAGATCGAGATATAAAGCCCTGATTAAAAAGAATCGTATGTTGATTTAAAACATGGGTAAAGGAGCTGAAACCGCAGCCTAACCCATCACCTCTTTTCGCTGGTCGACACACTCAAAAGAGCCCATTTCGAACTCACGACAGATCCATGGTCGGTTTTCGTAGATAGTACACATCAATGTTTCTCTATCTACCGCGGAACACCAACCGTCATCTAGACGCTTCATGGTTTCACCGCCCCATTCATCGTAAGCGATATGCTCTTCAGGTACGCCCGTATCTGTGATGATCATAACCTCTAAACGACAACAGCATGCCTGACAATTGGCACAGGTTACTTCAGGCTCAGTTACGTTCTTTATCTCAATCGTCATAAGTGACTACACTACTAAATTTTGCGTATAGTAATCGAAACCGTCCGCTACGGCTAATAAAGATGGTGCGGTGCGCTGTTTTCATTGATATAGAACTAACAATGGGCGCTGTGATTCACCCACAACGCCCATCATATTTATGTTATTCATTGTAGCGAATTGCCACAAGCTCTATTTAGAATAGACTCGCGAAAAACAGCTTAACGTAGTCCATTAAACGTTTGAACAAACCGCCCTGCTCAACAGCTTCCAGCGCGATCAAAGGTTGGGTTTGAACATCTTCACCATCAACGGTGTAATGAACTACACCAAGCGTTTGGCCTTCTGCAATTGGCGCTTTAAGTTCAGAGTTAAGCTCGATGGATGCAGTCAACTTCTTGCTATCTGACTTAGGTAGCGTAATGAACGTGTCTTCTGCCACACCGAGTTTCAATGTGTCTTGCTCACCAAACCACACCTTCTCTTCAGCCACTTGATCACCGCCTTGATGCGGGTTTAGCGTATCGAAGAAGCGGAAACCGTAGCTCAACAACTGTTTGCTGTCTGACTCACGGCTCTTAACGCTCGATGCGCCCATAACCACCGCGATAAGTCTCATTTCACCCTGTGTCGCTGAGCTCGCTAAGCTGTAGCCAGCCCCAGATGTGTAGCCTGTCTTCATGCCATCAACGGTTAAGCTTCTATCACGAAGCAAGCCATTACGGTTGTGCTGTGTGATACCGTTGTAGCTAAAAGAGCGTTCGCTGTATAAGCCATACACATCTGGAAGATCTTTAATAATCGCTCGACCAAGAAGCGCGATATCATAAGGAGTCGAATAGAGGTCTTCGGCATCTAGACCGTGTGCGTTAGCGAAATGGGTATTTTCCAATTTCAGAGAAGTCGCCCAAGAGTTCATCAAATCAACGAAAGCATCTTGTGAACCGGCTACGTGCTCGGCAATCGCAACACTGGCATCGTTACCCGATTGAATGATCAAACCACGATACAGGTCCATCATCGCCACATCAGTATTAACTTCAATGAACATCTTTGAAGAGTCCGGGAAGTTCTTCGCCCACGCGTTTTCACTGATACGAACTTGGTCGTCCGCAGAGATGTTGCCTCGCTTCATCTCTTGGCCAGCAACATAGCTAGTCATCAGCTTAGTTAGGCTTGCTGGGTTTAACTTAGTGTGTGCATTTTTTTCTACCAGCACATCACCAGAATTAAAATCAATTAACACATACCCTTTTGCGCCTAGGCTAGGTGGGCTTGGTACTATAGAAGGTGCTGCGATAGCTGCATTACTTACCATCGCTGCGTTACTTACAATGAATATACTTAATAGAGGGAGAGAGTATTTGGAAAACAGTTTCATTGAATCAAACCTAAGTTAACGTTTTGAGCAGTATAGACAAATGCTAGCAAAAGAAGCGCGAACTTTACGTTGCTTTACGTATTTGTACCGTTCGTTACAAATAAAAAAGTTTAATCTGCGATCTGACCATATTTTCAACAACTAATATTGACTCAACGAATGTGTCCAACACCTAACTCTATCGCTCAGGAATGCGTCTAAATAACATTTCAACAAAGCCAGTAGCGCGCTGTTTTCTTTCGCTTGGCTCTAGATCAGTTTGGATGCCAGACTGTGCTAATGCTTGCCATTGTACGACCTCAGAGTTAGGCACGAAAAACGCAATGTACAAAGAGCCTTTCTCGGCTACTTTACCTTCACCATCGTAAAATGGCACACCAGTAGATAACTTAATCGTATCGAAGATCGACTCATCGTTCAGTTCCGATTCTTCCGCCAACCCAAAACCGACAACAACATCGCCGACACCATCCTGTTTTAACTGGTAACCTTTATTAGAGAGTTGCTCTTGAATCGACTCACGCACTAAATCGGTAACCACAGTTTCATCGTATTTTTGAGAAAGGTAAACCTGCTCTGATTCAGGGTGCCACGAGTACGTCATCACTCCGTGTTTCATGAACTCAAAATCACCACTGGTGACCACACCATAATTGTGCGTTGGCGGCAATTCTTGAGTGGTACATGCTGTCAGTCCAATCGCTATCAAAGCTAGCTGCGCTACTTTTCTTATGCTTTTTGTTGCACAAATGGATCGTTTTATCATTCGTGGACCCCTTACCCATATAAGAATAACTATCAATTCAACCTCCAACATAAATAGTAATTATGTTAATAGAAAGGTCATTAAACGTTTGCGTAATCGCTAACCTTCACTTCTGTCTGTTTTGGGGGTTTAATCACAAAAACAGAGTTGGTATAGTTCATCCCGTTAAACAAAACCAGACCATTCGAGGCACGGAGCTTCCTCAATCATCTCATGAAGAGAAGAATTGGTACCGACAAAGTATCGGCAAATTTAAGAGGGTCAAACAATGGAATTCAATATGGTTGAAATTTTAGGTTACGCTGCGTCTATTATGGTCGCAATTTCATTAACAATGAAAGATATCGTTCGTCTGCGTGTCCTTAACTTTGTTGGCTGTACACTCTTTACAGCATACGGCGTTATGATTGACGCATGGCCAGTTGTCGCGACCAACGGTTTCATCGCTTGTGTAAACATCTACTTCCTTGCAAAAATGCAAAAGGAAAAAAAAACGGAAGCGATGAAAGCAGCGAAAGCTTAAATTAGCGATTAGCATTTCAAATAATTCTGAAGAAGCCCAAATAGAGCAATCTATTTGGGCTTTTTTGTATCTGTCAGCTTCAAAATCACGATTTGTGTGCATCAAATCTTTACGTGCATCGAGGGTTTCAACCTATCACATGTAAGCAACGCGATATTCGCTCTCTCGATACGCTTGAGTGTTATTGCGGCCACTCTCTTTGGCTTGATAAAGCGCTTTATCGGCTTTGTCGATAGCGGTTTCAATATCAGTCAGTGCCGGAGCATGGCAACAACCAGCGCTGATTGTCACCGGAGACACCAAGCCTTGAAGTTGCTCAACATATAGCCGTAACGCCTCTGATAGTTCAAATAATTCATGTTCATCACAATCAAACGTCACCAAAATAAACTCTTCACCACCATATCGTGCAATCAAACGACGGCGGTTAGCAAATCTCTGGAGTGATTTTGCGACCGCACAGATAACCCGATCGCCTTGAGCGTGACCATATTGATCATTCACCCGCTTGAAATAGTCAATATCAAGCAAGATGATACCAACATTCGTTATCGGATAAGGTGAACTTTGAGTAATCTTCAGTTTTAGGTGCTCGATAAAGCTCCGTCTGCTAGGCAGCCCTGTTAGGTAATCAAGATTCGCAACATCCAAAACTTTGAGATGGCGATGCCGCAGGTAAAGCACCAACACGATAATAATGCTCAGTAAACTTACAACCAAAGCCATCAAACTAATAAACAGGAGGCTGTGATTTCGATTAAGCTCTTGTTCTAAGATACCTGCAGAAATGACCCAATTCAGATAAGGGTAAAACTTGTAGAAGATGTTTTTATTTGTCGTGCCACTGTCACTGGAAATCGAGTAACTGAAGTGCCCTTCGGGTTTGGTGGCGATTCGATCAATAAGCAGTTCAGACGAGTAACCTATTAAGGATTTCAATGATTTATGTTCATAATCTGGATGAAGCACTAAGTTACCTTGCAGATCGACAATGTACACATATCCGCTATCACCAAACGCGTACTTTCTAAGCTTGTCTTTTAAACCTTCAAGATCGACCAAATACATCAGTTCTTCTTTATAGGTCGTCGCAACCAAAGTGTTGCCACTCGGGAGCCTCATCGAATAAGCGACTTTGGCTCTGCGGCTTATTTCATGAGGATTCGCGTGAAAGTACTCGATCATGCCAGAGTCAATAGTGAGCTGTTTTTGGATATGAGTAAGATGTCCGCGCTTCTGACCTTGCAAGAATGGATGATAGAGGTGGACACCTTGTGGAGACATTAAATAGATATAACCCGATTGTCCAATGTGTAATTCACGGGCAATTTGGCTTACCTGCTCAACTTCTTGTTCTGGCTTGGTATGCCATACGTGAGACGCAACGGTATCCGTAATTCCTTTGAGATATGTCTTTATCGCCTCATTAACTGTGGTGTCGACAATATCGTAACTCGCGTTCACAATCGTACTAAAAAACAGTTGGTTAGATTCCAACAATGACCTTTCAGTTCGATTAAATTGAAATGCAGAAAGAATCATCGACACGACGGCGAGCGCAATTGAAAAATTAAGAATGTATTTACGTCTGACTTTCAAGATTACCCCGTAGATTTATAATTTCAGGTAACGCTGTGACTTCTCTTATATACAGACTGTTTTATATCATGTTTTTATTTTTTACTGAACGAGTGTCGATATTTTTAAGGGTTTCTATACGTAATCTGTGACTTATAACAAAAACGCCGAACTGGATTCAGTTCGGCGTTTTAATTTTACGTCTAAATTGATGACTTAATTTATATTAAAGTCCTGATAGATAGACTTAAAAGCATTCGCATTTATTACCTATTACTACGCTCTATTATCTATAAATAGATTGCTTAGCATTAAATTAAGAACAAACTTGAGTCCAGCTACCATCGCTACCCGGTTCAGAACTTGTCCACCAGTTTGCTTGGTAAACACTACCGTTATGAACCACTTGGTCGCCTGTGTTTGCATGGCTTGGATTACCCGCCCAATCTTTCTGAGGTAAGTCTGGGTAAACCGCTAAACCCGCTGTATCACATGTACCTGGATTAGTGCCGCCATCGCCAGGGTTACCGCCACCTGAACTGATATCACCTAATGGTAGATCTGGTTGCTCGAAGCTAAACGCGTAATCAACACCACCGACATTTACCGCGTAGTTAGCAGGGCCAGAAATTGGCAAGTAATACACCATATCTAGCTCATACACACCGCCAGCAGGAAGCTCTTCCCATGTCGGCAAAGTAAACGCTACTCGGTGCATGGTTCCATCTAGTCCACCGATGTTATCCGCACGAGTATGACCCGAAGCAATCACAGACAAACCACCACCCGATTGATCTTTTGCATTATCAGGCGCAGACACAGGAATATCGAACTGGAACTCGGTACCACCCGGAAGTGCTTGACCGGTGTTGTTTGTAAACGTGATCTTAGGATTGATTGGGTAGTTTTGGTCACCGACTTTGAAGCCACCAACTGAAACCGTAATATCTAACGCTTCTGTCGGGATAGCGCCAGTCGCCACTTTGTTTCCGTATGGAGTCGCAGACTTAAACTTATCGTAGATAGCTTTCGTCATTGTATTACCCATATGGAACTCACCGTTACCGCTATTACACGCTTGTTCGGTCGTATCGATAGACGTTCGGTTGCCACTTGCATCGAGTACATAACAGTTATAATCCCCTGCTAGTTCCCAGAACATGATGCCGCCGATCTCTTTGTCGATAACGTAGTCTGCTTTCACATCAATAGACTGTTTATCTTCCGTTGAAAGGAATACGCCCTTCTCTGCATTCCACAACCAAGGAGCAACCGCCACGCTGTCATAGTTACGCGTGTAAGTGCCTGCTAAAACATCAGATGGATCGTTGACAGGATCAAGCTTGTAAGCCTCCGCATAAGAACCCCAAATACCTTTCTCTAGGTTCTTCGCGTGCCACATTGGGTTGGAGCCCGCGCCCATTTCGTTACCTTTCGGATCGGTATCGTGCCACATGTTGTCGATACCAATTGCGCCATGACCACAGTTGTTCTTCTCGCCTTCGCCTGTACCCGCCGCACATTCAGATTGATTTGGTAGCGCAGCTCGGCCCCAAAGACCATTTTCGCCACCCGTTACACCTTGCCAACCACGTGTGTAGTAAGGCACACCGATATTAATACGACCTGCTGGCATAGAACCACGGAAGTAATGGTAAGCCCAATCCGTGTTCAGATAACCGATACCACCGTAAGCCGCAGTGCCGTAAACGTTCCACTGTGCTAACTCTGAATCTTTACCTGTATCAAACAATGCAGCGTTATGGCCAACGTGATCGTTCCACGCACCGTGAAGGTCATAAGACATGATGTTTACGTAATCGAGATATTTGGTTACGTCGAATGTTTCCATACCGCGCAGTAGGTAACCAGAAGAAGGAGCTGCGATAGTTAACATGTAGTGATTACCATCTTGCGCAGACGCCGCATCAAGCTTCTCACGCAACACTTTCATCAACACTTGGTACGAAGCCCATAAGTACTGACGACGTGGTTCCATAAAGTCTTTATCGTATGGATTACCTGCGCCCGCCATTGAAGTTGGGTATTCGTAATCGATATCTAGACCATCGAACTGGTACTTACGCAGCATCTCAACCGCTGAAGTTGCGAACGTTTCGATACCTTGATGGTTAATAGAACCATCGGCGTTGGTTGTCATCGTGTAGAAACCGCCATCAGCCACTCGGCTGCCGTCTGTCGCAAAATGACCACCGGTTTCAGCCCAACCACCAATAGAGATTAGCGTTTTAACACCGTGTTTTTTCTTCGCTGTCGCTAACGCACCAAAGTGACCTTTGAAGCCTAAGGTAGGATCAACTTCAACGCCCGGCCACTCTTTACCAACCGCTGCGTTTTCAGGATCGTTTACATCACCCACATTTACTTTGCCATCTGAGCCAATGCTCACGAAAGCGTAGTTAATGTGTGTAAGTTGCTCCCAAGGAATATCATTTACTAAGTAAGCAGCTTGTGGGTCGTCCCCTGCACGCCAACTTGTGAAGTAACCAATCACACGACGTGGGTGATCTGCACCCATCTTCTCACGACCTTCATCATCGTAAATCGTACAGTAAGGTACATCGACACCTTGAGTTTGATACAGGCCATCAGGACGACAAGTGCTCACCGTTGGAGCTCCGTTAACCGTCAAAGAAGCCAGCGCTGAATCAGCCATTGCGCCTTGGTTGTCGGTTGCTTTCGCGTAAACCGCTAAAGAACCGGCTTGAGTCGTTGTGTAGTCTAATGTGTATGGGCTTGTCGCTGCTGTACCCACAAGGGCACCTGCTACGTAGAAATCAACCTTATCGACAGTGCCATCACTGTCTGCTGCTGTTGCAGTAAGCGTTACCACACCACCAACATCGACCGCGGCTGCTGAGAGCGCAACTGAAACTGTCGGTGCTTCATTACCTGGTTGTGCTGAATCAACAGAAACAGAAACCGCACTTGTAACACTTACTGCGCCTTCATTGTCCGTTGCAACAACTGAAATCTGATGGTTACCAGACGTTGCAGCCCAAGCCGCTTCAAATGGTGCCGCTGTCACAACCGCGACCGAAGAACCATCAACAAAGAATTCTACTGAAGCAACACTGCCATCAGCGTCCAGTGCTGTTGCACTTAATACGACGTTGTCACCCTCAACAATCACATCGGATGCCGTTGGCGTTGTTAACGAAGCCGTTGGTGCTTCATTTGGTGTACCACCGCCTCCATTGCCACTACACACATCCAGTTTTTTCCACTGTGCATAGTCACCTTCAAATTGGCTCGGATTGTTGTTTTGATTCCAGTAATTTGCTGAGTACGCGCTGCCGTCATGTGAAACCTGATCACCACCGGTGTACACCGTGGCAGAGTCCCACGTTTCTAACGTTGAACAATCAACAGCCGCATAACTGTTGAACGCCATCAAGCATGACGCGGTGAGAGTACTGAGTGTAAAAACCTTCTTGGCCACTCTTCCTTGGTTTAGGTGCATGTTAGCTATCCCTTAAGTTGTTGTTTCAATATGTTTAATTTAAGTGGCACTTTCTTCACCACTTAAATCTCTTCGCAAAACAACTGTAGGTAACAGCGCCAATTAAACACCTAAAATATTCAGTATTTATAAAATGACTCGCATTAATTTGTTTATAGCATGCAATGAGTCGACACTTATTTTGCACCAACAACTAATATTAATTTATTTCGGAAAGCTAAAAAATAATATCTCAAAAATCGGAAATGTGATTTGGATTCGAGAAAAAAATCCGTATCAAAACTAGCCAAAAAGTAGTGATTTAAAGGCGATTTGGGATTCTTTTGGGAATTCGCCCACTTTTTGATAACAAATGTGTTAGTATCGGCGGCTTTTTTGACGAACCTCACATTTCTATGCAAATGTGGGAGAAATACATAGGCTTGAAAGAGCCAAATATAGCGAAGAAATAATGTCCAACTTGACGCAAGTCGCCAACGAAAACATCAACGCAGAATCTACTTCTATCGATTTCAATAAAGCTCAATCTCTGGGTGAAAAACTGGAACTCGGAAACCCAGTCTTTTGGCTTAGTGGCAGTTTTTTAACCCTCTTTGTCATCCTCGCTTTTACCAACACCTCCGTGTTGTCCGAACTTGTTAACATTGGCTTCAGTTACTCAACTAAGTGGTTCGGTGCTTTCTGGCAAGTCCTACTACTTCTCAACTTCATTATCGGTTTAGTGCTTGCACTAGGTCGCACCGGCCACGTTCGCTTAGGAACGCTTGCCCTACCTGAAATGACCACCTTCAAATGGATGTCTATCGTCCTATGTACGCTGCTAGCTGGCGGCGGTGTGTTCTGGGCAGCTGCAGAGCCTATTGCTCACTTTGTTTCGGCTCCGCCACTTTATGGCAACGCTGATCCACAAGCGATGGCGTTTAACGCTCTATCACAATCTTTCATGCATTGGGGTTTCCTTGCATGGGCAATCTTAGGTGGCTTGTCTTCTATCGTGTTAATGCATCTGCATTACGAAAAAGGCCTTCCTCTTAAGCCTCGCACTCTGCTTTACCCTCTACTTGGCGACAAGGCAATCAACAGCTGGGTGGGTAACGTAGTAGACGCATGCAGCATTGTTGCTGTAGCCGCAGGTACTATCGGCCCTATCGGTTTCCTTGGTCTACAAATCAGCTACGCATTGAGCGAACTGTTTGGTATTTCAGACAGCTTTGCAACTCAAAGTGTCGTTATTATCTTTGCTATCGCTATGTACACATTGTCTGCATTAAGTGGCGTGAACAAAGGAATCCAACTGGTTAGCCGTTACAACATCATCTTGTCTGTGTGTCTAATCGGCTACATCCTACTAGTCGGCCCAACGAGCTTCATCATTGATGGCTACCTGCAAGGTATGGGCGAAATGGTCGATAACTTCATCCCTATGGCGCTTTACCGCCAAGATACAGCGTGGCTAGGTTGCTGGACGGTATTCTTCTGGGGTTGGTTCTTGGGCTATGGTCCGATGATGGCGATCTTCATTGCTCGTATCTCACGTGGCCGTACCATTCGACAAATGATCGTATCTATCAGCATCGTTGCACCGCTTGTAACTTGTTTCTGGTTCAGCATCGTTGGTGGTAGTGGTTTAGCGTTTGAATTAGAGAACCCAGGCGTGATTTCTAGTGCGTTTGAAGGCTTTAACCTTCCAGCTGTTCTTCTAGCAATTACCGCGCAACTGCCGTTCCCTACTTTGATTGCGATTCTGTTCTTAATCCTGACGACCACGTTCATCGTGACGACAGGTGATTCAATGACCTACACAATCAGCGTAGTAATGACAGGCACAACAGAGCCGAACGCAGCGGTACGTACCTTCTGGGGTATCATCATGGGTGCAGTAGCTATCGCGCTTATCTCAATGGGTTCTGGCGGCATCTCTGCTCTACAGTCGTTCATTGTGATCACAGCCGTTCCTGTATCCTTCATCTTGCTACCGTGTTTATGGCACGCACCAAAGATCGCAAAACAGATGGCAAGAGATCAAGGCATCGCTTAATACCTAATCCGATTTAGTCTCGGTTAGCGTGTAAAACGAAAAAGCCACTCAAGTGATTCACCTGAGTGGCTTTGTTTTATCTGTTCGTTACTTGTATTAACGAAGCTTATTTCTACCGATAGTTCGGCTTATTGAAACTTTTCACCCGCAGCAACCATAAACGACATCTCAACCAATAGCTCAGGATTAGCAAGTTCTGCTTTCACGCATGCACGGCTTGGCGCGCAGCCTTCAGGGAACCACGCTTCCCAAACTTCATTGAGTGCATCAAAGTTAGCGAAATCCGTGAGATAAATAGTCACTGACAATACGCGAGATTTATCACTGTCTACCAAACTCATCATTTCTTCGGCTTGTTCGAAGATTTGCTGAACCTGACTCTTAATTCCTGCTGTTGTATCCGTCTCTGCCACTTCCACAAAGCTTGCAATACCGTTAAAAACAGTTACATCAGACCAACGTTTGGTCGGGTTAATTCTATGAATTTTCACTGGTTATACTCTTCTTATAATTAGGGTGAACATCAGCGTAATCTAATCCAAATCGCGAATATTGAAAACAAAAATTGGAAAACTCGCGGTACCTTTTGAACAGCACTATCGCTTCCCCATTGCTTTGGTTCTCAACATCACTAGCCTTTAAGCCCCTATCGAGACAATAAGTCGCCACGTGTCAAATCTCTAGATAAATATATTAATTATTATTCTCAATGCGAAATTTAATCTGAACTCTTGCGGTCATATTCAAGGATTTTATTAAATGGAGTACTTTTATGCATGTTCAAACCTATGATTTAAAACAGAGTAATGTGGGGTATAACCTTGGAGTGGTTGGCGTAGCATTGGTGTTAGCTTGGATTGGTATTTACAAGTTCACACCAACTGAAGCGATGCTCATTGAACCGCTAATCGCAAATCATCCTGCAATGAACTGGCTTTACAACCTGTTCTCAGTCCAAGCTGTGTCTAACATGGTGGGTGGCGCGGAGATCATTGTTGCGATTGGACTGATCGTTGGATTTAAGAAACCGACAATTGCTTTCTATTCAGGCATTGCTGCATCGGCTATCTTTGTTGTGACACTGAGCTTTCTAATTACAACGCCAAACGCTTGGAAAGTATCGGATGGCATCTTAGTCACTAACTTCTTCCTAGTGAAAGATATCCTGTTTTTAGCGATCGCAATTAGCGTAATCGAACGTAATAAACCTCAGAAGTAACTGTAAATCTAGAAATGGCCAAAACCTAGAAGTAACCTTAAACCTTGAAATAAAAAGACTCGAAGCTGGCTAGAAGGACGCTACCAGCTTCTAATGTATAAGGCACTGATAGTCACCTAGTCAGCTAACACCTTACGATAATAATTGGCATCTTGATGTTCTCCTTTAAACACCGCGTAGCTCTCAACATACTCGACCAATTCAAAACCGGTATTGGATAAGGTTTTGTTGGAACCGATATTGCCCACTAACGCATAGGCATCAACATATTTAAGGTTGGTCTGTTCCTTCAAATAGAGTAGAAACTGCTTTACTGCGTTAGACGCAATGCCTTTTGAAGCAAAGGAATGACCAACTCGATAACCTAGTTCTCCACTTTCAGTGTTCTGGTCGATATCACGAACGTTGATTCTCCCACAAATAGTGCCATTAGCGTCTTTGATCAACATAGGAATCATCTCGCCATTGCCATACTCTGTTAGAAAACTCGTGACTTGCTCAGCAACGCCCGCATTTGAATAGAAACTGTCTTCCCGAGCTGGGACAAATTGCTCAAACCACTCTCTATTTTCGACTTCAAATTCCAATAAAGCACTAACATCATTTGAATGAAGCAAATGCAAAAATACATCCATGATTAATACTCTAACGCTTAACTAAAAAGCCGCACCTTATGATTCATATAGTGCGGTTTCTATTCTGAATTTAAGGTAGATCTCTTAACTTCTTAGCAGGGTTGCCTGCATAGATACCTTTCTCAGTGATGTCTTTGGTCACCACACTGCCCGCGCCGATTACCACCCCTTCGCAAATGCTGACAGACAACACTGTCGCATTCGAACCAATAGTAACGTTATCAGCGATAACAGTTCGCCCCCAACTGTCTGGGTTTGGATCTGGCTTGCCATCTTTAAACAAGTCATTCGCGAACATCACGCCGTGGCCTACGAAGCAGTCACTTCCGATAATTACATACTCACAAATAAAGGTATGAGACTGAATCTTACTTCTGTCACCGATAACCGAGTTCTTTTGAATCTCAACAAAAGGGCCAACGAACACATCATCTTTAAGCTCACAACCATAAACGTTGCTTGGTTCGATGATAGTGACATTTTCGCCACACGTAATATCAGTAATCTGCGCCTTTAAAACTCTAGGACTTGCCATACTTCCTCTCGACATTGGCGTCATAATTCAACCTAAGCGATTGTGCCTTATGCATTAAAGTGCATCAAATAGATGTATTGAGAGTTGGCAGTGGATCAAAGATTCTACATAAGTTAAAACAAGCCAACCAACACGACTGACAACAGTATGCCTCCGATAAAACTTGGGGCATGAAATGGGCGAGCTTTAGATTTTACGTACTCTTTTTGAAGGTCTTCTTGGTAAGTTTTGACAGCAAGTTCTTTTACATAGTTATTTTGCATAATAAGCTCCTTTTCAATGAGTAAAAGAAGCTTAAGACTTGAAGTTAGGTTGAGGTAAAGTGAAAATTCAAATTAATCGGCATGTTTGTCTTGCTACTCAATAATAACTCTGAATACATCGTTATTCACGCCGCCAACATCCACTAACTCTCCGGGCTTCATAACAAGCGAAGTATTTAATTGTCGAGTCGAGCGCGGCTCTTTCTTTTCTCGAATCACGAGTATATCGACGAAGTAGCCAGGATCTTGCTTACGTATTGCCCCTGAAAAAGTCACGCTTTCAACCCTATCCGCGAGCACTGAACTAAATGTTTTATCCTCTAAAACACCTGCCGAGATCGATGTATCGCCATAGAATAGCGTGATGTTTTTTGGGTCGGGTATCAGTTCTTGGTTGGACGAACACCCTATTAGGGCAAGGCACAGCAGTAAAATAATTCGAAATTGCATAAACTGGTTTTCTTTATTACGTTAAGCGTCTGTTTTTCATATTAAAACACTTCGACTTAATAAGCACCATATGTTGAGAATAAGCTTAATTAATTCGCTTTGAACGAGTTGTGTAGCGAGGCTTGATGATTGATTAACGTCTAGGATGACGTTAACTGATCAGATCTACGGTTGATGTGCCACTCCATATTTAGGAGTTTAAACCGAGATCTGATCGCTGTTATCGAGAAAGGTTAAATGACGTTTAGTCTTGTGGCGGCGTACCTTCGCAGTTAGAAACGACGGCATCAATTTGAATTAGAGCATTCATAGGGATCTCTGAAACCCCAACCACCGTTCTTGCTGGTAAGTCAGCGTTAAAGAATGTGGTGTAAATCTCGTTCACCGCCTCAATATCTGAAACATCTTTAAGCTGAATATTAATTTTCACAGTATCGTCCATGCTGTGGTCAACACTTTCAATTATCGCCTTAATATTTTGTAAACATTGTTCCGCTTGCTCTTTTACACCACCAGCAACCACTTCATTAGTTTTCGGGTCTAAAGGTAGCTGACCAGAAATATGATTGTAGTGAGAGAAAGCAACGGTGTGCGAATAAGCCATGAAAGGGGCATCGACAGTATTATGAGCTTCAATAACCAACAAGCGAGTGTCTTCCGGTAATTGCGGCGGTGTACCGTCGCCATGTGAAACGGATGTATCAATTTGAATTAAAGCGCCCATTGGTAGTTCAGCGGCATTAACAACCGTTCGCGCTGGTACATAACTTGGGAAGAACTTAGCGCAAACTTCATTTACCTTTTCAGCATCTTCAACATTTTTAAGGTAGATAGTGGTTTTAACCACGTCATTCATGACATGACCGATACTCTCTAGAATCGTCTTAATGTTTGCTAAACATTGTGTCGTTTGTTCTGTAATACCACCTGAAACCAACTCACCTGTATTTACATCGATAGGCAATTGAGCTGAAAGGTTGTTGTAGTGAGAAAAAGCCGCTGTCTGAGTAGAAACAACACTTTGAGGCGCGTTATCTGTATTTCTTGATACCTTAACTAGTGCGCAAGGTGCTTGTGGTTTAGTGCCTTCGCCGTTAGAAATCAGAGCATCCATTTGCACTAGCGCGTCGCTGTTTGGCAGCGCAGCTACACCCACAACGGTACGTGTAGGCAGGCTGTTGTTAAAGAAGCTTTTGTAAACTTCATCGATAGCATCGATATCAGAAATATTCTTAACGAAAACATTAATCTTCACCACATCATCCATAACATGGTCGATGCTTTCAACAATGACTTTAATATTATTTAAGCATTGTGCTGCTTGGTCTTTAATATTACCGATTACGACTTCACCTGTTTTAGGGTCAATAGGTAATTGAGCTGAAAAGTTATTATAATGAGAAAAAGCGACCGTTTGTGTAGATACAGAATTAATTGGTGCATTTTCAGTATTTCTTGAAATTTTAATGATATCGCTATTCATCGGTATTATCCTTTTAATAATATAGGAATACGTATTTATATTTAATAATCGTATTGGAAAGAATGATTAAAGTAGCGCCATATTAAGTGAATTATTTTAGGGTAAACGTGATACCCGTCAGACTATAAGTTGACTACAAATCAGCAAGTTACAGAATAATTAGTCATCGAACGACTAATTATCCGTCATAGTAGGCTTTATCAACTGCTAAATTATCTTTAATTTTAAGTCTATTCAATAATCCTGAATACTCTCTCTTAGAATACGATGAGTAATTCCTAAAATTTAGATAATATTTGATAGGTTGTTCACACTAAACCTCCGTTAATAGCTAGGTTAGTGAGTTTCTCCCCTATACCCGTGCATAAACTCTTAAGCTATTTAACTAATTATTTTAAAGAGTCTATTTTATACAAATACGTTAAAAATATGTTCGATACTAAAATGCCAATAATCTGACAAAGACCATGGTTAGATACATTTACTCATGTAATTAAACAAGTGTGAGGTTTAGGGTAACTGCGTGAGAAAGGTGATTGTGATAGTAAGAAGTGGTGCTTTCTGGAATTAAGATGGCGTCAAAAATGAATGAGCGACGCCATTATGCTTATCTTGTTCTGACTTTCTTTCCAAAGAAAATTTCTATGCTGTTTACTGCCTCAGTAATCTGGATACTAAACGGATCATTTTCAGATCTGTAATAAACATCCTCATTGTTTTTTGCAACTCTCTCAGGTGAATTATCAACAGTAGCACCTGGACCAGCATACGCACCTTTCAGCCAAAAATGTAACCATATATCGGCATTAATTTTACCTACACAATTTTGAATACCTTCAAAGGCAACGTAAGCTTCATTAGACCAAATTACTTTGCTTTCTAATCTAACAGCTTGCAGCTCAGACCATACATCTGAAACAACACTTAACCTTTCACTGTATATCCTCTGTTCTTCTTGGAGTTGATTTCCTGCTTCTACTTCTTCTTTTTTAAGATGTAACATAGGATGCCTTACGGCCTGAATTGCTTGCTGTAATTGGTAGGTTTTTAAGATTGCGCTCTTTGCAACTTCATATTCACTTGTTCCACGAAGCTGCCTTTTCCAAGTAAAAAGCCCTAGTACAGCGATGCTCAACGCTCCAAAGGTACCGATTATTGATACCAAATCCTTCGTCAGCGTCCAATTCACATCGCTAATTGAAAAACAAATATCCAAAACCCCTCCGATAATTAGACAAAAACTTAGTATTTAAACGCAGAGGCCTCTCTGCCGAGCCTGTAAAACACACTGATAGTATTCTGTTCGGTCACTAGATAACAATGATTTAGCTTAGGTTTTCCTTTGATACACAACAGAGTAAATAGTTCCTCTACAAAATAAAAAGTACCGCATGTTTCGGAACATAGATGTTGAGTAAAGGCTAAACAGCTCTTGGGGTAGTATTGAAGTGGCGCTTAAATTCTCGGCTGAATTGGGATGGACTGGAGTAGCCGACTCGGCGAGCAGCATCGCTGATTCGTAAGCCTTCTAGTTGAATCAGTTCTTTGGCTTTGTTAAGCCTAACCTTCTTCAAATATTGAAGCGGTGATTCAAAGGTGACATTACGAAACGCATTGTGGAAGGCAGACACACTCATGTTGGCTTCGTCGGCAAGCGATTGAACAGTAATAGTTTGGTCATACTCTTCATGCACTTTAGATAGTGCTTTAGCGACACGTGCGTAATGGCCGTCATGATGGGCCAAATCAAACAGCACTCGCCCTTCTGAACCGGTTAGGGCGCGGTAGACAATTTCGCTGACCATGGCATCACCCAATATGTTGGCTTCGATGTCGCAATGCAGCATTTTCACCAGTCGAGTAAAACTTTCTAGCATTTGCTCTTCCATCGGCGTGGATTCTAAGCCGCTAGAGTTCTGTTTGTGCTTATTGCAGTAGCTCTCAAGAAAGCCTTGGTCTTCGAGCTTTTTGACTAAGCTATGCAAGCGCTGAGAATCGATGCTTATCGACAAACCAAGCAATGGTTCACCATTAACAGGCAAAGCCTCACACTCCAACGGCATTGGCACACCGACTACAAGGTAATCACCAGCTGCGTAAGTGACTGGGCGTTCGCCAATATAGATATTCTTTTTACCTTGCCCCAGCATTATGATGCCAGATTGGTAAGTAAAAGGCTGACGCTGATTGCCGCCGCTGCTTCTATATAACCACACGCCGTCAATTTCTGTTTCTCTGATCCCTTCAAGATCATCCCAACCTTTGTGTTCAACGTAAGACTGTAATAACTGCGCGAGTTCTTTCATAAGTGGCGACTTTCCATTCCAAGTGCTAAGAGTATGTAAGCTAAAGCAGAGGAAGAATATCAACTTTGTAGAAATAGGCAATTTATTTGGAGAAACAGCCCTTCATTACCCCGAATGACTGTACTAATATGCAAATATAGAAATTGAGCAATAAACCAAAATAACAAATTTAGCTTTACACAAGGAATCTCTAATGCAATTTACTTATGTTAACCCTACCGTTATCCACTTCGGCCAAGGCCAAATCAACGCTATCAGCCAAGCGGTTGATACTTCGAAGAAAGTACTAGTCATTTACGGTGGCGGTTCAATCAAAAGCAACGGTGTTTACGACCAAGTTGTCGCTTCTCTGAAGGATCACGCTTGGATTGAGTTCGCGGGTGTTGAAGCTAACCCAACGAAAGAGACGCTAGATAAAGCCGTCGCTCTTGTTAAAGAAGAAAACGTAGAGTTCATTATCGCTGTTGGCGGTGGTTCAGTAATCGACGGTTCTAAGTACGTTGCTGCGGCGGCTAAATACGACGGCGACGGTTGGGATATCCTAGCGGGTAAACACCAAGTAACAGAAGCGACACCAATTGGTGCGGTACTGACACTTCCTGCGACAGGTTCTGAATCTAACATGGGTGCTGTAATCACGCGTAAAGAGACTCAAGAGAAACTGGCGTTCATGAACCCAGCAGTACAACCTAAGTTCGCGGTTATGGATCCAGACGTAATGAAGTCTCTTCCAGAGCGTCAATTGATCAACGGCTTAGTTGACGCATGGGTTCACGTGTGTGAGCAATACATAACAATGCCAACAGACGCGATGGTTCAAGACGGTTACGCAGAAACACTGCTTAAAAACTTGCTTGTACTGGGTAAGCAATACGACGAGCGTGACAACGACGCATGGCGTGCAAACCTAATGTGGACGGCAAACCAAGCGCTTAACGGCCTGATTGGTACTGGCGTTCCTCAAGATTGGGCAACACACATGATTGGCCACGAGTTCACAGCACTATGGCACGTAGACCACGCACGTTCTCTTGCGATTGTTCAACCTTCACTACTTCGTAATCAAATCGAAGCGAAGCGTGGCAAGCTAGAGCAAATGGGTCGTAACGTATTTGGCCTAGAAGCGGGTGCCGATTTAGCAGAGCGCACTATTGCTGCAATCGAAGCGTTCTACCACAGCCTAGACGTTCCAACGATGTTCGACGGTTACGAAACAAACAAAGCAACTGCGATTGATAGTGTTGTCGCGCAACTTGAATCACACGGTTACCTAGAGCTTGGCGAGAACAAAGCAATAACGCCTCAGAAAACACGCGAGATTCTAGAGTCTGCGATTCAATAGCGGTCAAAATAAGAGCAAGGAAAACAAGGTTCTAAAGAAAATCACTATAATCTAAGAATTTATTCCGTGAAACTGAACCAAATTCTTTGCCCTTGCGTATATCCTCAAGCAGCGTCCAAATCAGGCGCTGCTTTTTAATTTGCCCTACAAGATGCTATTAAATTCTCATAAGTCCTTAATTTTATGTGCATTCAGATTTCTATATTGGTAAGGTAAACCTGTCTCTTTACTAGGTATGAACAACGATTTGAACAATCTCAAGGAAATGGTTAAGTTTAAGTCACTTAACAAGTGGTATGGTGATTTTCATGCCCTAAAGGATATCGATTTAAATATTGAGCAGGGAGAAATAGTGGTGATTTGCGGGCCGTCAGGTTCGGGGAAATCAACTTTAATCCGCTGTATCAATCAGCTAGAACCCTTCGAAAGTGGCGAGCTTTCTGTGCTAGAGCAAGTGCTTCCAAGCAAGTTCAGCACTCCAGGTCAAGTCGGAATGGTGTTTCAGCACTTTCATTTATTCCCCCATCTTACTGTGCTTGAGAACCTAACTCTGTCGCCGATTCGTACGCTTAAAAAAAGCAAACAAGAAGCCGAGAAGATTGCAATGCACTATCTCGAGCGCGTACACATAGCAGAACAAGCCAACAAATACCCTGTACAACTTTCTGGTGGCCAACAACAACGAGTGGCTATCGCACGTTCACTGTGCATGAAGCCTGAATTGCTGCTTTTTGATGAACCAACTTCAGCGCTTGATCCGGAGATGATCAACGAAGTGCTCGACGTGATGGTTGAACTGGCGAGCGAAGGTATCACCATGGTGTGTGTGACCCACGAAATGGGCTTTGCAAAACAAGTGGCCGACCGCGTTATCTTCATGGATGAAGGACAAATTGTGGAATCGAATACCCCACAAGCGCTCTTTGAAAACCCTCAACATGAACGTACTCAAGCGTTCCTAAATCAGATCCTGACTTATTGATGTTGCTTCGAATTATTAAACCCGCCCTTTCCGCTCTAGTACAAATTGTTGTACTGGTGGCTGCTGTTGTTTGGATTCTCGATTCTGGTGCACAAACCATGGGATACAGCTGGCAATGGGAGCGCGTGCCGGACTATATTGCTTTCTATGAAGATGGCGAATGGTGGCCTGCAGAGTTAGTTGAAGGGCTGTTGGTTACTATCAATATCTCTTTGATTTCTTTGATCGCTACGTTGATCATTGGTTTAACGACAGCGCTATTGAGAAACTCAAATTCTGTGATTGGACGCACGTTAGCCACCAGCTATGTTGAGTTGATTCGTAACACGCCGTTATTAGTACAAATCTATTTGCTCTATTTTGTGTTTGGCCCCGTATTAGGGCTCGATCGTTTTAGCACTGCCGTTTTAGCCTTAGCACTTTTCCAAGGTGCTTACACCGCCGAAATCTTCCGTGCTGGTTTAAATGGTATTGCGAGAGGACAATTTGAAGCAGCTCAATCTTTGGGCTTATCAAAGACCTATACTTATTGGGATGTGATTCTTCCTCAGGTGGTGCAACGCACCTTGCCACCTTTGACTAATGAAGTGATCTCTCTTATCAAAAACTCTTCGATTGTGAGTGTCATGGCTATCTTTGACCTAACAACCGAAGCCAGAAACATCGTTTCTGAAACCGCGATGCCATTCGAGATTTGGTTCTCTGTGGCGATCATTTATCTTGCTCTTACACTTTCACTTTCTGCCGTTGCTGCTTGGCTTGAGCATAAGCTCGGGGCTAACTGGCGAACACAATAAGGATTTATCAGCATGAAGCTATTTAAAACCGCGATTACAGCCCTACTTGCGCTTGCAGTAAGTTTGCCTGCACTTGCTTCTGAAACGCCTAACCTCGATAAAATCAACGAACGTGGCTCACTGCGCGTTGGGATGTCGACATTTGTTCCTTGGGCGATGCGTAACAAACAAGGCGATCTCGTTGGCTTTGAAATCGACGTGGCGAAACGCCTTGCCGAAGATTCTGGTTGGAAAGTCGAATTTGTACCTACGGCATGGGACGGTATTATCCCTTCTCTATTATCGAAAAAATTCGATGTGATCATCGGCGGTATGTCTATCACTGAAGCTCGTGCTAAAAGCGTATTATTCACTGAACCTTACTCGCACTCTGGCGTTCAACTGGCGGCTAATAAAGAGCTAGCGGAAGGTTTTACCCAGATCTCTGATTTTGATTCTCGCCGCGTAAAAATTGCAGCACGTCGTGGAGCATTCACGGTTCAAGTCGCTCGTGAAACCTTCCCTAAAGCGAAAGTTCTACAGTTCGATGACGATGCTCAAGCATTCCAAGAAGTGTTGAACGGCAACGCACACGCGGTTATCGCGTCTAGCCCGAAACCAGAACACGAAACGATCAAAAACGCAGACACGCTATTTATTCCATTTGAAGAGCGTCTATCAAAAGGTAACGAAGCATTTGCAGTTCGCCTAGGTGAAACTGACAAGGCAGAGTTCTTCAACGAATGGATCAAAGCACGTACTGAAGATGGTTGGTTAAAAGAGCGTTACGAGTACTGGTTCTCTACTCTAGATTGGCAAGACCAGATTGCTCAAGGTCAGTAATCAGAACTTTTGCTAGTGAATCGAGGCAGTGCATTGTCTGCACTGCCTTTTCATCGGCAACTTGACGCTTTATTGATGATCTAAAACTCAACAAAACAGCCTACTAATTATTATTGTTTAAACAGGAATGACGTGAGTAGTACTAGCGCATTAACAACACCTAAGCCCAACTTTCATATGAAGCCTTGGTATCAACGCCTTACTCTTTTGGATGGCGTGTTACTCGCCGTCATTTGTGTGTTTGCAGGCTGGCTTTATTATCGTTCGGCTGTTGGTATTAATTACCAGTGGCGCTGGGAAGATGCGTTTACACTAATTTTTATTCCACCTTCTCAAGGCAGTATTCCCTATTTTTTCCAAGGCTTGATCGCAACGCTGCGCTTAAGTTTATGGAGTATGGTGTTAGCACTCTCTTTTGGCACATTGTTAGGTGTGGCAAGACACTCAAAGATCGCTTTTTTCAAAACACCGGCACTGATTTTCATTCAATTGGTTCGTAATATTCCGCCGCTGGTGTTTGTCTTTATCTTTTACTTCTTTGTTTCTAACCAACTGATCCCATTGCTTGGTTTAGAAAGCATTTTACGTGAGCACAACGGCGAGATTAATGCTGTTCAAGATTTCCTATTCGGCCCAGCTAACCTTTGGGAAAACTTAGCGTCTGGTGTTATCTGTATTGGCTTGCTCTCTTCTGCTTATATTGCTGAAGTGATTAGAGCTGGCTTAGAAGGTATTCCTAAAGGCCAATGGGAAGCGGCCGATTCACTCGGTCTGTCTGCATTGTCTAAGTATCGATTTGTGGTCGGTCCACAGGTATTAACTGCCATCACCCCGCCATTGGCTGGCCAAGCAATCTCCTTGGTTAAAGATACGTCGATTGTGTCTTTGATTTCTATCCAAGAGATGACGTTTGTTGGTACTGAGATGGCAAACTCTTCAGGTTTGATCTTTGAGATTTGGCTGATTGTAGGCTTCGTATATTTTACTTTGTGCTTTGCGCTTTCACGTCTTTTCAAAGTGATTGAGCAGCGCTCTAGTGCCTATCTCAACCATCAATAACACTACCAATCAAAAATACGAATTCACCAGACTATTCATCGCCCTTATCAATTTCACCTGATTGGTTTAAGCTGTTGACCAATCAGGATTTATCCCTTCATATTTCTTCTTAGAAACACAGCAAAATACTCGCCTAATCACTATACTTAACGTACCGAACTACGTTGATTCATCTCAAGGACATTGCTCAACATGGACAATCATAAAGAAAGAGCTTTTTACGCCGTTGTTGGCGCATTGGTTGGAGACGCAGCTTCAATGGGGCTGCACTGGCTGTATGACCAAGAGAGGATCTTACACGTGGCTGGTTTTGAGCCTGAATTTCGCTCACCGAATCGGTTCGATTATCAAGACAAAGGCTACTTTGCGCACCAAGGTAAAACCGCAGGTGAGCAATCGCAATATGGTGCTCAGTTACTGGCGATGGTCGACAGCTTAGTCGAAAACCAAAAATACGATGAAGCGAACTATATTCAACATTTCCGCTTCTGGTTTGATTTTGGCGGCAGTTGGCAAGGCTACATTGATAAAGCGACGCGCATGAGCTTGCTGAACATCCATCAATTAGAACTAGAGGACGCCCCGATTACTGCCTGTGGCGCAGACGATACGCAACTTCCCGCAGTCTCAAAGATCATCCCATTGGTGGCGTGTACTTACACCTCTCACACTTTGCCAGCCATGGTAGAGAGTGCGGTGCGAGTCACTAACAATAACGACAAAGCAGTGGAGTGGGCGCAAGCCATCACCCTATTGGTTCAAGCGGCAATTCAAGGCAATTCACCATTACAATCAGTAGAAATGGTGCGACAAACCTGTAGCAAGTTTGTACACGACCAAATCGACATGGCTTTGGCTGATCCCGAACTTTCAATAACAGATGCCGCGAAGAAGTTCGGATTGCATTGTGAACTGAGTGCCGCATTTCCCTTGCTGATTCGCATCATTGCGGGGGCCCAGAGCTTTAAACAAGGTATTCGAGACAATATCTTATGTGGCGGTGACAGCTGCGGGCGTGCAATTGTGATTGGCGCGGTATTAGCGGCGTGTTTCTACGAAGAAGATGGCGAAATTCCAACCGAATGGCTAAAACAAGTCGAACTCAATGCCGGTGTATTGTCTTTGCCTATTGAGTGACGATGACAACACAACGGCACATTGTGCCGTTGAGGTTATAACTAACGCTTGGGCTTACTGACGCCACATATAGACAAACTGGTCGTTTTGCGAGGTGATTTCGAAGCCAAACCTTAAATACAACTCCCCAACTCGATTACCTTGTAAATAACACAACGCCACAGGCTTATTGAGTTTGGCTGCTTGAGTTAAGTAATCCGTTAAAACTTGGCTACCAATACCTTTACCATGATATTCAGGCAGTAGGAAGAATCGACAAAAATAAAAGTGGTCGTCTTTGTCTTGTAACAACACACTGCCAATCGCTTTGCCTTGATATTCAATGATTTCAGGCCGTTCTTCTGCCCACTCTTCGGCGTGTATATCTCGTTGAATCTGATCATCCCAGCCAAAAACAGCTTTGATTGGCTCAAATTCAGCCGCCTTTTTTAGCTCGAACAGAAATTCATAATCTGATGACTGAGCGGGTCTTGTCGAATACTTCAAAACATCTCCAACAATAATCAATGAATAAGAAACAACAGCGGGTTCATTTCCAAAAAGCTCGCTCACGACAAGCAAGTGAAAATTGGAAGGTGCCATGCTTCAGTGTTCATTTAGGGTTTAGTTGATAGCGTAGAACTTCGTATTTATCTTGCTCTGAGTAAAAGGTATTTAAGAACTGTCCACCGCACTTCTCAATCACTTTTTGCGAAGCAATATTGCCCCTCTCACAGGTAATGATAGCGCTTTCGGTCAATACGTGTCGTGAACCCAAGACAACATATGACTTGCGATACCACGCCCTCTGGCTTGCGGCAGCGTCTCATATCCGATATGTCCTATGACATCGTGAATGTAAGGACTGGTACCATGACGAACTCTTACCACTCCAAGAATACAGCCAGACTCGAAACAAAAATAAGTAGAAGCAGGCGTCCACCCTTCAGGCAAACCCTCACCTTTTGAATAAGCGATTCGCCTTTTTAAATAGGCATCACTGCCATCGGAAATGCCCGTGTAAATATCTAACCCATCTTCAGCACAGGCGCTCACATAGTGATGAAAGGCTGTTGAATGCGAAAGAGCAGCTTTAACAATGTCCATATGATGTTGATTCTCCGACGGCTCCTACGCTATTTAGTTCAGGAGCAACTCGCTATTTTGACCCATTATCGACTATTGCTTCTTAACGTACTTCGCTGTAACCAGCATTTCACCGCCACCATCCAACTTGCAATCTAGCTGGTGGTCTTTACCTTCGTTGATACGTCGAATCACGGCTTTAGTGCCGATTTTCAATACGCTAGAACTTCCTTTAATTTTTAGATCTTTAATGAAAGTTACTTTATCTCCACTTTCCAATACAACGCCATTCACGTCCTTAACACGCGCGGCTTCTCTTTCTAAACGCTCTTCTTCTGGGTTCCATTCGTAGGCACACTCAGGGCAGATTAGATTGTTTTGGTCTGGGTAGACATATTCAGATTGGCATTGCGGACAAGGAGGTAAAGACATACATTAATACTTCATTTAAATAGAATTTGTTCCATTTTAATGGCTCTTGTTAGGCTTAGCGAGCATAAATCTAACAAGTTTTACGAAGAGTTAATTGTCTTAAAAAAGATCCGTACCTAAAACGAACAAACACAGCCGCTAAGCTGTGTTTGTTTAAAAATTTGAGAAGCGGAATTTAACGTTCGACTTTTGGTGAGTAAATCGAGTAAGCGGTGATTTGCCCTGCCACGATTGCAGAGAACATAAACAGCGCCGATAAACCGATACTCGGGATCGGCAAGATAGATTGTTCAAACACCGATTGGCTCGCACTCACTAATACTCGGCTACCCGGAACCAAAATGATGATCCCCTGCACGATGTAGATTGAGCCCGTGAGTTCCATCTTCTTGGCAATCCAAGTTCCGTACAAAGTAATAAGAACCGTGGTTACCCAAGTACCCACAACCCAACCACTATCAAAACCGAGGTAGAACGGCCCCACATGCCAAGAACCGCAACTGGCAAGCCAAGTAAAATGTCTTTAGGGCGCGCATTGAACATCACACCGATAGATACTGAGATCAACACCAAGCCGGATATGTGCATCCACATCGGTACCGCATTGGTATAGTCGATGGAAACCGCTTGTCCCCATATCGCTTCACCGATGTTGAGACCCATGATAATCCCAACAAACAGCTTGATCAGCGTTAAGGCACTCTGCCCTAATAAACTGGTACCAGAGACGAGATCATTAAACGCCAAACATTCTAATGCGTTAGCTATGGATAATCCGGGGACGAACAAAACGATTGACGCAATACACAACGCCCACACCGGAATCGGCAAGCCTGTACTCGCCAAAAACGCCACGAAGATACCCGTTAACAATGCCGAAATGAACTCAACCGCGATAGCGCGACGTGAATGAAGAACTTGCTGACAGACCCAAACCATCAAACCCAATAACGCAGAAAAGCCCACCGCTTCCAACGTACTGCCCACCAGCATCAAATACGCAGGCGGAATCCCCATATTGGCTAGTGCAGTCACAAATTTAGAGTAACCGACAGGCTCTGGTACAGGCTCACTGCTCGGTTGGTTAATACGAATGATCGTATTGGCCAACAAACTCAGGTTAATTGAAGCAGGCTTTAGACGCTTTAGAATCACAGCGTTGTTATCGTCTGGAAACTGATAATTAATCGCGGTTGGCGTTGCTTGGATCATCACATCCACACCATGCTTTTTAGCATAATATTGTGTATATTTTTCAAGCTTATACGGAGCGCAACCACTGCGGTGAAGAGTATCACCAATTTCAACAATTTTGTTAATTCGGAACTGAGAAGGCATGGGTATTTTAGGGGAGACAAAATGTGCGGCAAATGTACCAAACGACAGACGGAATGACGAGGCTTTTGCGTGAATTATCAACTGAACTCGTTACTTTTTTCTGCAAAGGCTTAGAAGTCTCTATAACTCTACTCATTTGGGATTAGTTTACTGAATGTTTTGACCGGCTAATAAGTTAAATTTATGCATTCAGATTGTTATTAACGAACGCCGAAACACGAATAAAAATCAGTTTATGTTAACACTCCAAATACCTTAATTTTTATTAGATTTATGACAACTGAGTACCACTAAAGCAGGTTTATAACTTAAGGTGGATTTATCGAAAATAACGGCATGACATTTACTATTATTTCTCGCCCTCCTTTTAACGAGATTTTAGTCACATTTTATTCACTCTCATAACGCCAGATATGATTGAAAAACTAGCGGAGTGGTGGTTATGCGAGCACTTAGAATAAAAATGAAAGAAAAAGGTTTCGTTTTCAGTTAGATGTGGCATTATCAAACTCGTTAAGACGATGTGCGTACATCGTATAATGGCTATTACCTCAGCCTTCCAAGCTGATGATGCGGGTTCGATTCCCGCTGTACGCTCCAGTCTTCTTGATGGCTCAGTCTTACTCTTAAGACAGTGTGCGTGCATCGTATAATGGCTATTACCTCAGCCTTCCAAGCTGATGATGCGGGTTCGATTCCCGCTGCACGCTCCAACTTCTGTTTAGTTTCAAATCTCTTTAGTTACAATATCCCTTTAGATTCACCATCTCCTCTTAGCTTCAAAACCTAAAACAATTAGAACTGCGCACTTCATTGTGTGATTTTTTGTATTAAAAAAAGAGCAATACCAAATGATATTACTCTTTGAATATTCTTAATTTAATTGATTACCTCAATCAAGCTGCCCTTCATCTAAAGCAGAAGTAACCCATACTAGCGGCGCATTCCAGTTGATGGTTATCTCGTTTAACGTCCAAGCGCCAATATTATCGCTGTAACACGTTTGTCCAACACACTTGCCTTTCATCACAGCGGCAATAGGATCACTAAAACTTACCGAATTTGGGCCTCCAATTAACGCACCCGGCGCTGGTTTTGGTGAACTTTCATCAGCAGCGTAAGCCCAGAATCGATGATGAGGATTCTCAGCAGGTTTCGTTCCATAACCAGTAACATAAGAGATATTCATCGGGTTACCTCCGAGGATATAATCCATCGCACTTGCGGCCGCTTTGATGTATCGAACATCATTGGAAAAATCGTGAGCGTAAATCAAAAAGATACTTCGGTTTACAAGGTTGGAGTTTGAGCCCCACGAATACTCTTCTACGGTATAAGGAATGTTATAGCCTTCATTGGCAACTTGCTTGGTGTAAGATTCTGCCGTTTTAATGATGTTCTTACGTGCTTGTTCAATAACCTGGCTGTCTAATGAGTTAGGTACCACGGCTAAACTCACGGTGCCCGCAGGCGCAATATACTGCCAATACATATCACCATCCGCACTGATGTTCCCCTTCGGCACTTCAAGATAGTGTGGAGAATCAATCAATACTTTTTTGTAAGCCTCATCATTGGTTGTGATAAAGAGCTCGGCCGCAGCCCAGTATCGTTCATCACTCAATTCGATATCATCATACGGCCCAGAACCGGTGAAGTTGTCGTAAGCATAGATATCTTGATGTTGATTTGCTGCGTTCCACGCTTTGGTCGCTGAATCCAAACATAACTGCGAGAAATCACTGTCGATATCTTTCCAAATACGTGCGCACTGAGCACCAATGGCGGCCAAATTCAATGAGGCCGCTGTCGTCGGATAACCAACATAGCGTTTCTGAGTATCTTTGTGTGGCGGTAATGGCATACCAGTCCAAGACTCATCCGCGATCTTGTGGAATGCCAGCCCTCTCGCGTTAATCTCGGTAAGTTTTAACTGTTTACTGGCAGACTGATTACCAACAGGAACAGCGATAGGCGTGTCAGAGTCAACTTGCATCGCTAACATGAACTCTATGTTCCAGCGAGCTTCAGACAACAGCGGGTTAACGCCATTGGTTGCTTCAGGGATTTTTACTTTACTCTCTGAAAAAGGAAGTGATTTGTTCTCTAAGAACTTCCCTCGCTCGTATAAGTTCAGAAGCGTCCATGTTGAGATGCCACTGTTCACCGTGTATTTACCATGATCGCCTGCATCGTACCAACCACTGGTCGCATCAATACTCAGGTCGCAGCCAGGCCATTTATTTCCCCAACTATCAACTTTATCAAAACATGTTGCCGTATCAGACATATGGCCACCGGGCCTCGCAAGATCCTCACGTTGAACGAACTCTGGCTTTATTTCAATGCCGCTGCGATTTTGATAGAAGTAAGACAACGCATCGAGCTTCAGCTTACTAAAAACATCGTTTCGAATATCGAATGGATAGCTGACATCATCGCCGACCTTGACCGTTAAACCTTTCATCGTGTCTGTATATTTTGAAAGGTTTACTCGGTGAATGTGCTCACCCGACGCTTTATTCAAGCCGAATACTTCTGTTTTACCGAGATCAAGGCTGATCCCTGATTGAGAGACTAATGTCCATTTCAAAGGTGTCGTCGAGGTGTTTTCAACAAAGATATATTTATCGGATTTCGGTAAGAAGCCAACTTGATTGGCTCGAATAGGCATCTTAGTCGCCACTTTTACAAATGGTTTGCCTACGACAGAAACATTGTCTACACAGATGATACCTTCCTTCTGAGCGCCTAGCTGAAACTGGAACTCTGTATCGGCATCACTATCAAGCTCTTGTAAAAAATCAAACGTATAGTTTTGCTTGTCTTCGGACACTCCTACTTCGGTTAGAAAATAGTGCGTATAGGGAGGCCCTTCATGTTGGATCAAGGCTTTCATCTCAGTATCAATATTCGCATATGCATCGAACGATACCTGATATTTTTGACCTTGCTCTAAACCAATACCACTGTGGCCTAAAATGACATCCCAAGAATTCTTTCCTGGGTTTTTTATATCAATACACGCTTCATTACTTTCTGTTGCTATGTTGGCGCCAGCATTCCACCAACCATCCATATTGCCTTTAAAGTGACTATTCCTAATCTGCTCTTCTGCATAAGTTGCTCCAGAAGATAAAATCATGACAACCGCGAGAGATAACGTTCCTTTTTGCATCATTATTCCTTAAAGATGTTTCATATCTCCAAGAAAACTAGCGAAATAGATTCAATAATAGAGCGTTAACATTCGCAAAAAATAGACTCGTAAAAATAAATATTATGATTTCTTGTGATGTTTAACACTAAGGAACAAGCTCATGAATCAATTGCATGGATAGCCAAAACAATATTGTGCTAGTGCTTCTCAATTAAACTCAGATTTCATAAAAGTGCGGGTTTAATAATCTTGGTCAATATCCAAAAAAGCAGTTGTGTTAATGTGCGCGCATTAGCAACAACCAAAAATAATTAAAAATGTTTAAAAGCAATGAGTTAACAATAAACATAGAAGCAATCAATATCGCACTGTCAAAAGTCGAAAATGCGAACAAAATTCAGCTTAATACGTTGAAAGGTTATGTGAGCCGCGAACCAGAACAGGCCGTGCTTGCGTTTCGTTCTTTGAATGAAGTGGAATCGATCGACGACAAGCTTAAGAAGATCATGTCAGAGCTACCACACCTCAGTGGCGAAGCTCATCATCTGCTTGAAACTTCTATCTTGCTACAGTGATTCTAGCTACAGATAAGCCTCAGCCAATACAAGTTAGTTCATGTATTCCTGGACAGGTTGAGACTTATCTTTAACTGGTCACAGCATTTAATCAATGACTTAGCGGTCACACAAAGCTGTTCTGATTGGTTGAAATGAATAGGTGATGTAAGGCCCTCGCATTACTCCCAAAAGTTCCACCACTTTTTGCTGTTTTCTTCACGCTGCTGTTGGCCTTTTTCTGACCCTTTTCCTTCTTCTTTACGCTCTTGTTCCGCTTTCTTTTCTTTCTGCTTTTCTAATCCCGACTTTTCTTCGTCATTATCCATATCATCTTTAAGCTTTTCTTTCTTATCCTTGAGCTTCTCTTTACTCTCTTCGAGGGCTTCTTTCTCGTCTTCCAAATCGTCGAGCTCTTTATCTAGCTTCTGCTTATCTTTTTTATTCTTACTTTTTTTGGCTTTCTTCTTTTTCTCTTCGATCATTGAATCAAGCTGCTTCTCACGATCGTTAATTTCGCCTTCAACTTTTTTTGCCTCAGCGAACGTTTTGACTTCTTCTAAATTGGGCTTACCTTTACCAGCCCACTCAGGTTTAGCAGCAATGCTGTAATTAGACCATGATAGTAAAGCACTTGATACGGCAACGACGAGTACTGTTTTGTTCATCCTTAAACTCCTACTTACTTGTTCTAACTAAAAATTTTTTCTATTTACCTATTAAACTTAATCGTCTAATACGAGAAAAACAAGAAAACGCACCAAACTAATCAATATAAGTCTGGTGCGCTTTATTAATCGATACTACAACTCAATTTTTTTCAGCATACCCGCTTCAGCATGACCTGGGATATTGCACGCAAACTCTACGTTGTTGTCGCCATGAAAATGCCATAGCAATTGCTTCGCTTTACCGGGCTTTACCGTCACTGTACTGCCTGAGTCATGAGCGTGATTACCCATGTTTTTCATCATTTCACGGTGCTCTAATTGCTCTGATGCAGAACCAATCGAGAATTCATGATCAATCTTGCCTGTGTTCATCACAACGAACTGCACCACGTCGTTCGGCTCAATTTCAACCTTGTTCTTAAATGTGATTTTCATATCGTCACTTAGTAAAACATGAACCACCTTATCCGGCTTTGCGCCTGTCGCAGGCATACCGACTTCAGACATGCCTTCCATATTCATCATTGAATGGTCCATCTTTCCATCCTCCATCATGCTGTGGTCCATTTGGGAATGATCCATCTCTCCACTCTTCATCATCGAGTGATCCATATTTGAGTGGTCCATATTTGAATGGTCCATTTCAGCAAAAGCCGTTGCAGTAGTTAACGTCAGTGCAATCGCAATAAGTGTCTTTTTCATGATCGTTCCTTAGATTAATTCAGTTATTTATTTGTTAGTTTCACATGTTCATGTGGTACGCCCTTACTCACTCTGTTTTGGTAAGTAAGGGCTAATAATCAGTACGTTATTTGTTTGTCTCGTTTTGGCTGTGGGTAATCTCACGCTGTTTCCAGAGCTTAAAGATTGCAGGCAACACCAGTAGAGTAAGCAACAATGCAGATGCCATTCCGCCTATCATCGGCGCGGCAATTCGCTGCATCACTTCAGACCCCGTTCCCTCGCCATACATAATTGGAATGAGACCAATGATCACAGTGAGAACCGTCATCATCACAGGGCGTACACGCAGCCCTGCCCCTTCACGAATAGCATCTGTGAGATCAGCTTGTTGAAGTGTTTGTTGTTTCTGCTCTGCATCGAGCTTTTTGTAGTGCCATGCTTGGTTTAGGTAGACCAACATGATCACACCTATCTCGACAGCTACCCCGGCAAGCGCGATAAAGCCCACACCTACCGCAATGGAGAAGTTGTAATTGAGGAGATGCATCAGCCATAGGCCACCAACCATAGCGAGTGGCAATGTCAGCATGATCATCATCACCTCACCGACACGGCGGAAGCTTAGGTAGAGCAACAACATAATGATGGCGATGGTGATTGGCACAACGACACTCAAACGCTCCTTCGCACGCTCCATGTATTCATATTGACCAGACCATGCCAGTGAATAGCCAGCAGGCAAGACGATTTGATCGGTGACTATCTTTTGCGCCTCTGCCACGTAAGAACCAAGATCACGCCCTTCGATATCAACAAACACCCAGCCATTAGGACGAGCGTTCTCCGTCTTAATCATTGGAGGCCCGTCTTCGTAACGAATATCCGCGACATCCGAGAGAGCGATACGCGCACCGTTTGGTGTCACTAACGGCAGGTTCTGCAACTTAACGACAGAATCACGATAGCTTTGTGGGTAACGAACGTTGATTGGGTAACGTTCTAGCCCTTCTACGGTTTCACCCACGTTCATTCCTCCGATCGCAGTCGAGATAACCTGTTGCACTTCTTTAATGCTCAAGCCATATCGCGCAGCAGAGCGTCGTTTAATGTCTATCGTCACATAACGACCACCCGCAACACGTTCGGCATATACCGAAGCAGTGCCACTAACCTTGTTGAGGATGGGTTCAAGTTGCGAACCAATATCTTCAATAACGCTAAGCTCCGGGCCAGCGATTTTGATCCCAATTGGGGTTTTGATACCAGTCGCTAACATATCAATACGGGTTTTGATTGGCATAACCCACGCATTGGTCAAACCAGGGAACTGAATCAGATCATCGAACTCTTTACGCAGAGACTCTGTAGTGACGCCGTCACGCCACTCGTCTCGTGGTTTAAGCTGAATTACGGTTTCAATCATGGTTAACGGTGCAGGATCGGTTGCAGTCTCTGCTCGACCAATTTTGCCCCACGTGGTTTCGACTTCTGGGATGGTTTTGATGAGCTTGTTGGTTTGTTGCAACAACTCACGAGCCTTACCTATTGAGATGCCCGGATACGTAGTTGGCATGTACATCAAATCCCCTTCGTCCAAAGGAGGAATGAACTCGCTACCAAGCTTACTGGTTGGGTAATAAGCAGACGCCATTAAGCCAAGTGCGATAACAATCATCACCTTTGGATATTTTAGGCTGAGGTTTAGAAGCGGTTTGTACATCGCCACTAGGCTACGGTTTACTGGGTTTTTATGTTCAGGTAGCACGTTACCGCGAATGAAATAACCCATTAACACAGGCACAAGCGTGATTGCCAAACCGGCTGCTGCGGCCATCGCATACGTCTTGGTAAACGCAAGTGGCGAGAACATCTTGCCCTCTTGGCCTTCTAACGCGAACACAGGCACAAAGCTCAAGGTAATGATGATGAGCGAGAAGAACAGCGGTGCACCAACTTCTTCTGCTGCCTTACCAATCACTTGCCAACGGTTTTTATCAGTGAGCGGAGTCCGTTCAATGTGTTTATGAACGTTCTCGATCATCACTATGGCACCATCGACCATGGCACCAATCGCAATCGCGATACCACCGAGAGACATGATATTGGCGTTAATGCCCTGCCAATGCATCACAATGAATGCACCTAAAATACCAACAGGTAAACTCAGCGCGATAACCAGTGATGAACGAATATGGAAGAGGAACAGCGCACACACAATCGCAACCACGAAGAACTCTTCTGCCAGCTTCTTCCATAGGTTTTCAACCGCAGAATCAATCAAGGTTGAACGGTCATAAGTCGCGACAATCTCGACACCATCAGGTAAACCAGCTTGCAGTTCAGTGAGCTTGGATTTCACCGAGTCGATCACTTCACTGGCATTTTCACCAAAGCGCATCACAATAACACCACCGACAGCTTCACCCTCTCCGTTGAGTTCAGAGATACCACGGCGCATCTGCGGGCCAAGGTTAATGTCAGCAATATCACCCAATAGCAGCGGAGTACCTTTGTCCGTCACTTTTAGCGGCAGAGATTGAATATCTTCGATGCTTGTGAGGTAACCGGTTGTACGAACCATGTGCTCGGCTTCCGCAATCTCGACAACAGACGCACCGGTTTCTTGATTACCATCTTGGATTGCCTTGTTGACTTGCTGAAGCGTTAGGTCATAAGCACGTAATTTGGCAGGATCAATCTGTACTTGATACTGCTTCACCATGCCACCGACAGTCGCGACTTCAGACACACCCTCAACGGTTTGCAGTTCATACTTCAAGAACCAGTCTTGCAGGCTACGAAGCTCTGCTAAGTCGTGCTTACCGGTTTTATCTTGCAGTACATAGCTGTAAACCCAGCCCACACCGGTTGCATCCGGCCCTAGTGTTGGCTTGGCATTCGATGGCAAGTTAGGTGCGACTTGGCTTAAGTACTCCAACACTCGTGAACGCGCCCAATACATATCGGTATCGTCATTGAAGATGATATATACATAGGAATCACCAAAGAACGAGTAGCCACGAACTGTTTCAGCACCCGGTACAGCTAACATGGCGGTGGTCAATGGATAGGTCACCTGATCCTCGACCACCTGTGGGGCTTGACCCGGATAACTGGTTTTGATGATTACCTGAACATCTGACAAATCAGGAATGGCATCGACAGGTGTATTTTTAACGCTGTATAAACCGCCAAATACGATGGCGACAGTGGCAACCAGCACTAAGAAACGGTTGCTAATAGACCAGCGAATAATTGCATTGATCATAGTTCGCCCTCACCCGTGCTATTCGTCGGTTCGAGAGATTTGAGCACATAATCAGAACCTTGCTTCGCCACTAGAAACCGAATGGTTTGACCCTCGGCAAACTCAGATAAATCAAGGTCATCACTGGCTTGGAAATTCATTTCACCCGCTTTCCAATTCCACTCAGGGACTGGCTGATGTTTTACAGTGATCATGCCAAAATCTGCCATCAACATGGTGATGTCACCCGTTACCCAAACTTCGCCGGCGATCTTGTGTTTGTTGACCTTGTAATCAACAACCTCGTACTGCCCTGACTCTGTCTTTCTCATCTCAAAATCAATCGCCTTACCACGTTTCACGTCACTCATGTCTAAGCCTTCCGCAAAGGTGAAATTCATCACCATACCCGGCCAATCCCATTCAGGAACAGGCTGATGGTTAATTGTCACCATGCGACTGCCTTGCATAACATCGGAAATTTCGCCATTTGCCCACACGGTTTCATCTTCTTCCTCAACACCATTGATGCGTGACAGATCCGCTGATTGGCTCGATTCAGAATCCAACATGAAGTGCGCAGAAGTGACAATACTCTCACCTTGCTCTAGCCCTTGAAGCACCTCTATTTTTTCGCCAGCTTCACGACCAACCTCAATACGAGCAGAGCGATACTTGCCAGAACCTTCTGACATCACCACTCGAGTCATACCACCGGAGTGAATCACCGAAGATCTTGGGATAGTAAGAACCGCTTCATCACTAATGGGTTTCAGCGCAATATTGGCAAACATATTTGGCTTAAGCTCGCCATTTGGGTTGGAGAACTTCAAACGAACGCGCAAGGTTCGAGTTTTTGGGTCAAGGATTGGGTACACGTAATCGACATTACCCAACCACTCTTTGCCGGGAATGGCATCTAGCGTCATCACCGCATTGCTGCCTGACGAGATCCAACGCGCTTGGCGCTCAAACACCTCTGCATCAACCCATACTTCGCCTAATGGGCCAGCACTGATCACCGCTTGTGCAGGTGAAAGATAACCACCTTCTCGGATATTCAGGCTTGCGATGACACCATCAGCTGGCGCTTTGACTTCAATGGTTTGTGAGGCTTTGCCTTTGCGCGTAATAGCGCGGATTTGCGTCTTATCAACACCCAAGGTAATTAAGCGTTCAGTCGAGCCTTTGATCAAACCTTTACGACCCGTTTTATAAGCACTGATCAACTCTTCTTGTGCTTTAACAAGCTCTGGAGAATAGAGTGTGAAAAGCACATCACCTTTGTTTACCTTCTCACCCACAGCGTTGATGTAGAGCTTCTCAACCCAACCAGCTGCTCTTACGTTGGTTTGCCACAATGTACTTTCATCGAACGCCACATAACCCACGGTTTCAATCCGAGGAGACAGCGCTTCGAACTTAACTTTCGCTGTTTTGACACCCAGATTATTTTCTACCGACGAATCAATGAACACGGTACCGGGCTCATCTTTAACACCACTTGAGTCATCCGCGTAAACAGGGATTAAATCCATCCCCATAGGTGACTGACCCGGCTTGTCTCGCTGATAATTTGGGTCCATCGGAGCCACCCAATACAGAGGTTCATCCTTGGCCTGTTTACTGACATCTGCGCCTGTACTCGTTGCCATTGCTGACATGTCGTGTGCTGGATTAATTAGAAAATGGTTCACACCAAAACCCAATGCACCACCGACCAATAAAGCGATTGTTGCTACTTTTACTGAACTCATTGTCTATTCCCTTATTGATTGGTTGTGTGTTTAGTTGCGCTTGAATTGAGTTGTGGTTGGTTTACTTGGTATTCAAAGCCACTGACTAACGCCGCCAGTTTGCTGTTAACGATGTTGAGATCGGTGATCAAACGTTGTTGCTCTAACTTAAGCGCCAGCTCATCGGTCGTTGCTAAAATGACATCGTTAAACTGGGCGGTATTGTTTTGATAGCCCCTCTCAACCGCGCTGATTCGTGCTGCGGTCTGAGGAAGCAAGGACGTTTGATAGCGATCTAATCGCTGGATCAGATTTGATCTGTCCACCAGCAATGCGTTCACTTGCGCGTTCATTTGAGAAAGTAAGGTGTCTTTTTGAGATTTAGCCGCACCAACTTGATACTGAGCAGCCGATAAGTTTTTATCTTGTCGGTTCCCTGTAAACAGCGGGATGTCGACTGTCAGATAAGCACTCACCAGATCAGAAGCTGGTTCACCCGCCATGTTATTGGCTTGACGGTGTGCATACATCACTTCCACCCCAAACTGCGGGGTATAAGCTTGCTCAGCTAACTCAACCTGAGTTTGATTAGAGGAAATACTGACATCGGAGATCTTAACCAAAGGATGGTCAGTCAGTAGCTGGTAGTGCTTAGTTGAGTCGATATTGGTCGCTAATTTGCTTTCCAACAACGACCAATCGATTTGGTTAGTTGCATTCAGTGTGCCCTGAGAGTCAAGAACCTGAGAGCCTAACCAATCAGATCCCAACCACTCAGAAAGCTGGGAGATTAAGCGGCGCCGAACTTGCTGGTTTGCCTGAAGTTTCTCATCAAGCTTGCTCACTTGAAGCTGAGCATTAAGCAGATCTTGCGCTTCACTTTTACCAATCGAGTAATTGGTTTGTACATAGTTTTCAAGCTCAACCAACAAACGACGATTTTGACGAATCACCAACTCAGCCTTTTGCTGATAACCTAACTCAAGCCAAAGCTGCGTCATGCTATTCGCAACCGTCAATTCTCTTGCTTGCACCTGCAAAGCTAACGCATCTGCCTGTTGGCCTGCCTTTTTCTGTTGGAGGTTAAGCGTATCGCCACGCTCAAACTGCTGCATCAACCCTACCGATATATTGGTCATCGGGTCTTCGTCGAATTGAAAGCTATCGACAGGCAAACCGCCAAATCCAACTTTCAATTTCGGGTCCATTAAGGTCGAGCTAGCAATGCCCGTTTCTCGCATCGCTTGAGACTGAGCAAAGTACTGTTTGCGATTTCCATCTTCGCTTAAAGCAATCTCAATCAGTGTATTGAGTTGCTGCGTCGAGCTTGCTTGGTCATGTGCTGAAATGTGTTGAGCATTTGAAGCTGACGCTGTGGTAGCCGCGAGCGTAGCACTTGAAAACAAGGCCACAGGCAAAGCAGCAACCACTAAGCTCGTGTTCATGACAAACACAGAGGTTGTTGGTTTCATATTCACAATGAATGTCCATATCTAGCGCTAATTAGCGCATAAAAAAGAATGGCTTATCAGATTTATCTAACTGATAGAGCTGTATTTTTAGATATAGATTTATGCGGAAGGTGGGCGTAGCAAAGATTGAGCGCGTGCGACTTTCTGGCCAATCGTGACCGATTGAAAACGAGCTAATGAAAAGGAAAGTTGATCAACGGCTTGAACAGCCTGAATTGGATAGGGACTTGCAGAACACATTGAGGCACAGCAATCGGAACTCGAACAATGGTTACCCATCATCGGACTGCCGTCTTCGCTCATTGAAGACATATCGAATTGAGCCATCAAAGCATGGGCACTCATGTTAGAGTCTTCAGCGTGTACTTCTTCACTCATCACATGACACCCTGCCATTGAATCATTAACCGAAGTATCGCTGTGGTAACAAGCCGACTTGCTCGACCCCATTTCCATCATCATTACTTCAGTCATCATGGCTGAAGAGCTTGAGGCATAGCTAGACATCAACATCGCAATGATGCTGAAAACAATAATCCAAGTTTTTCGGAATGTGTTTGTCATAGCTTACCTTTGAATTTACAACGCAACTATAAACGTTCCCCTTAGGGTAAGGTCAAGCTAGTTGAGCATTATCTTTAACTAATCGACGAAATTTTTAACTAATTGACCAAGGATTATTCAACACGCCTTACACTAAAGTGAGAGAGTCGTTTGATTTAAGGAAATTTTCTTTAAAAATTATCTGATTACCTCGCGAAACCTCTATATGTGTATTTTACTTAAGAGAATGCAACCAAGATTCACGGATGAGAAAATGGCTAAAAACAACAACGTCGAAACACATAAGAAAAATACAAAAATAGAGAATGAAAAAAGCAGCGAGCTAAAGCCAAAAGAAACAACAAAAAAGAAAAAGCTCAGACTGCATTCACACCTGAGGGTTAACATCCCACTCTTCCAATCTCTCATGATGATCTTACCATCATTGGCAAAGCATGCTGAAGCTACCGAGGAGTCAGGTCATACTGCCCATGACAACGATTTAACAACGACAAATAGTGTTGCAGATGAAACCATCGTCGATAAACACGTAGGTGCAACTCCCTTAGAAGCTGCTCATCCAAACACTCAAACAAATGAGAACCAAGAAAGCCCGAATACCAATGAAAGTCAGATCCCTCACGGGGCAAACACGCATTTAGTTCCTTCTCACCACCTATCAACGCTTTCACACCCGCAGGTTCATTACATACCTTCAGTCTCCATGCCAACCATTTCAGCAGGAGGTAACGGTCAGCCAACTCATTCAAACACGCCTCCTACACCAACTACACCCGTCACTTTTACTCCAGAAGTGATCAAGGGGACGTACGGAGAGCTTCATGTCGATGTAAACGGCCAATACACGTTCGTTCTAAACCCCAACTCACCTCAATACATCTTGCTGAATCAACACCAACAAGGTACTGATCACTTTGCGTTACACCTATCTAATGGTGCGAGCATCGTTGTTCAGATACCGGTAACGGGTAAACAAGATTTGCCAAGTATTTCTGGTGATTTAACTGGGGTCGTTACCGAAGATCACAATATCGATTCACAAGGTTTACTCCATGCGAATGGTAAAATTGACGTCGTTGACCCTGACCAAAATGAAAGTTCAGTAACACCAGAAGTTATCTCAGGTAAATATGGCTCATTAACCATAGACGCGAATGGACACTGGCAATATCAGGTAAACAACTCGCTTTCTAACGTTCAAGCGTTAACTGGGGCGACATCACTGCATGAAAACTTCACAATCCACACTAAAGATGGTACGCCACAAACCATTGATATGACCATTGGTGGTAACGATGACAATGCGGTTATCACCGGTATGGACGCAGGCTCGGTTATAGAAGATCTAACAACACAAGTACAGGGCCAGCTTTCAGTAACAGATCCAGATCTTGGAGAAGACCATTTTCAAGCGTCTCAAATTAATGGTCATTTGGGGACATTAACCATCGACAAAGATGGTGCGTGGACTTACGACCTCGATAACACCAATCCTACCGTGCAAGCCTTGGGCAAAGGCGCTACTGCAACAGACATTATCACGGTTCATTCCGCTGACGGAACTGCACATCAAGTCACTATTACTATTAATGGTACCAATGATTCGGCTGTGATCACCAATAACACAGGAGGTTCACCAAATTCATTCTTCGTTGTTGGAAAAAGTCCCCACTTAGATCAAGTTATTGAAGATCATAAGCTCACGGTTTCAGGAAAATTAAGCATCAGTGATATCGATGCAAAAGAAGCGCATTTCTCCAATACCGATGTTGCAGGTACCCTAGGCACACTCCACCTCAAAGACAATGGTGCATGGACTTACGATCTGGATAACACCAATCCAGCAGTACAAGCCTTGGGCAAAGGCTCGTCAACAACAGACATCATGACCATCCACTCTGCCGACGGTACACCACATCAAATTACTATCATTATCAATGGCACCAACGACAGAGCCGTCATTGGTGGCACAAGTTCCGGCGCAGTAACGGAAGAAACTCAACTTCAAACGTCCGGTGCATTGACGATTACTGATGTCGATACCGGTGAAGCGCACTTCTCCAATACTGATGTTGCTGGTGCTTTAGGCACGCTCCACCTTAAAGATAATGGGGCTTGGACTTACGATCTCGATAACACCAACCCAACCGTGCAAGCCTTGGGCAAAGGCGCGACGGCCACTGATACGATTACCGTGCATTCGGCAGACGGCACGCCACATCAAATCACAGTTACAATTAATGGTACCAATGACCGCCCTACTATCTCAGGTACCTCAAGTGGCGCAGTGATCGAACAGGGCTTGAGTACGGCAGGAAACCCCGATGCGACCGGGAGCTTAATCGCGACTGATATAGATAAGTCCGACACCGTTACGTGGGCAATCAATCAACCCCAAGGTCAATGGGGAACGCTGTCGATTGATCAGCATGGTCATTGGCACTATCAGCTAGACAATTCAACCGGCGGTGCCGCGGATAAACTCGCGGCTGGTGAACATCAGTCTGAATCATTCTGGATCACCGCTACCGATTCAACAGGAGCGACAGTCCCTCATAAAGTCGTTATCGATGTGCAAGGTAGCAACGACAAACCAATTGTCAGTGCGTGGACTCAGCTTCCTGCGGGTAAAGAGGATCAACCCGTAACCATCAAGGCTTCTGACTTGCTAACACATGCAAGCGATCTGGATAGTAGCGATGTATTGCACGTGACAAATCTGCAAGCGACACACGGTAGCCTGACTGATAATAAAGATGGCACTTATACCTTCACGCCAGATATAGATTTCAATGGTGAGATTCGACTCACCTATGATGTGGTTGACGGCCATGGTGGTAGCGTCAGCACTCAAGCTAAGTTTGATCTTACCGCAACTCCAGATAACGCGATTATTACCGACGCACAAACCAATGCAGGCTTACGGGGAGTAACTGAAGATCGTGGCTATATAGATACCCACTATCAACTGCATTACGACGGCAGATTAAACATCCAAGACCCTGATGCGGGAGAAGCTCAATTTGATCCAAATATTGGTCAGCAAACCTATCAAGGTATTGGCTACGACACCAAGCTCGGTGGGCACATACTGCTCATGCGCGATGGTCATTACACCTATACGCTCGACAACCGCAACATACAGAACTTAGCGCAAGGGGAAGTTAAACACGATTCAGCCGTTATACGCTCAGCAGATGGTACAACACACACGATAGAACTAACGGTTCATGGTACCAACGATGCCCCTACCATCAATGCACAGTCCCTCTCAGTGACTGAAGGTGGAAGCGTTCTAAGTGGACAAATGGTTGGCCAAGATATTGATACCGGTGCGGCCTTGACTTACAGCGCACCGCAGATTGATGGCTTGGTGGTTAATCCGGATGGCAGTTATAGCTTCAACCCTGCTCACTCTAGCTATCAGTCGTTAGCATCAGGTGTCATGAAGACATTGACTGTTCCAGTAACAGTCACAGACGAACATAATGCGAGCAGCACTCAAAACCTCTCAATTACGATTACAGGAGTTAATAATTCTGCCGTTATCGGTGGTGTCGACACGGGTGATGTAACCGAAGGTAATGCTGGACAGGATATGTCCCCAGATTATGCTCAACCGGGTATGGCTCACTTAGTACGAAGTACCATTAGAGCCAGTGGCAAGCTTTCTATTTCAGACACAGATACAGGAGAGGCGGAGTTTGATACACACGGACTTGGCTTTAATTACTCAGGTCAATATGGAGACCTACTTCTTCGCAAAGATGGAACTTGGTTTTATCACGCTGATACGGGGCAGATTCGTAGCACTGGTGGTCTAACAAGCACCCGAGGAACAGCCATCGACCAGCTTGGTGAAAATCAAACTCTGACTGACACGATTACCGTATATTCTAAAGATGGTACATCGCACGATATTGTCATTACGATTCACGGTAGCAACGACCAACCTTACTGCGCATCTGAAGTACAGCTCAATTCAGGCAAGGAAGACCTAGCTCAAACCATCACAGCAACCGAGCTAATCGCGAATACTGTTGACGTAGACGCCAACGATGCAGGTAAGCTCACTATCGCTAATTTGCATGCTGACCATGGCTCGATTCAAGACAATCACGATGGAACCTTCACCTTCACTCCAAGCCACAATTACAACGGCAGCGTCCACTTCACCTACGATGTGAAAGACGCGCATGGTGGCGTTACTGCAACAGGCGCGAATTTACATTTACAAGCAACTGGTGATGCTGCGACTATTACTGGAGTTGATCACGGAAATGTGACAGAAGATCGTGGTTATATCGATACACAATATAATCTTCATTTTGATGACAAATTAGATATTGTAGACCCCGACCAAGGTGAAGCTCAATTTGATATTCAAAGAGGGCACACCTATCACGGAATTGGCTATGATACAAAAATGGGTGGGTGGGTACTTTTACAACAAGATGGTGCTTATACTTATACAATTGATAATCGTAAACCAGAAATTCAAAATCTTGGGTCAACAGAGACTCTTGTCGATAAGGTGACGATCCACAGTGTCGATGGAACAAGTCATGAAATTCAGATCACAATCCACGGTACAAATGATGACCCTAAGGTTTCTGCGGTAACAACTCTTCCTGCAGGAACTGAAGATACAGATGTCGTTCTACACGCTTCTGATTTACTCGCCAACGCTACAGACATCGACCACAATGATGTAGGGAAGCTCTCTGTAGCAAATCTTATCGCTGATCATGGCAATATCACCGATAATCACGACGGAACCTTCACCTTTCACCCGAGCCAAGATTACAATGGGAAAGTCTCTTTTACCTATGATGTGCAGGATGCACATGGTGGAAGTGTCTCTACATCAGCCTCAATAACTCTCGCTCCTACCCGTGATTCTGCTGTAATTTCTGGCGATAATACCGGAACGATTATTGAAGATCATAATGTTGGTCACAGTTCATTACATCCTGTCGCTGCATCGGGTTTGTTGAGGGTAACTGATCCTGATGCAGGGCAAGACCATTTTCAGGTAAACCGATTGTTAGGAGAACAGGCGATACACGACCCCTTTGGTGGATTTTTGCGCATAACACCAAATGGTGCTTGGGGGTACGCAGTAGCCAACAGTCGCTTGCAATCATTAGCTGAAGGTGAAGTAGAAAAGGTTGTATATCGTGTTTATTCTGCAGACCATACTGCCCACGATATAACAATAACGGTTACAGGCACCAATGATCGACCGACCATCACTGCGACAACACTTGCACATGGCACTGAAGATACACACTATCAAATGCAGTCGAGTCAGTTCGGATTCACCGACATAGATACAGGCGATACGCTGAACTCAATCGCGATCACTGACCTGCCACCAGCGACTCAAGGTAAGTTTGTACTCGATGGACACGACATCACTGCTGGTCAGAGCATTGCAGCCTCCGATATCGCTAAGCTTCAGTTCATCCCCACTCCAAATTTTAACGGTGATGTTCAATTCAAATTTACTGTAAATGATGGACATGAAGATTCGTTAGAGGCTACCAATATACTTCATATTGATGCGGTTGGAGATAAAGCCGTTATATCAGGTGTCGATACTGGCGATGTCTATGAAAACAAAAACCCTGATATGTCGCCAGACTTTGCCCAACCAGGCATAGCGCATTTAACTAATAGTATGATTCATGTTGAGGGACAACTAACAATCATCGATCCAGATACCGGTGAGAATAGTTTTGATTCTAAAGGTATTGGTTATACCTATCATGGAAAATATGGCCATTTGATTCTTAATACTGATGGAAAATGGTTTTATGGTGTTGCAACTGGCACTGCTGATGTAAATGGTGGATTGACAACAAAAGTAGGATCGACGATTGATCAACTTGGTGCAAATGAGACTCTCACTGATACGATAACGATACAAAGTAAAGACGGTACTACACATGATATTGTTATCACGATACATGGTGACAACGATAGGCCTTATTGCAGTAGTGAAGTACAACTTAATAGTGGTAAAGAAGACACACAAGTAACGCTGACGGTTCAAGAGCTTCTTGTCAATACTATCGACGTAGATGCAAATGACGTAGGTAAACTTTCCATAACAAATCTGTTAGTTGATCATGGTTCTGTTGTTGACAACAAAGATGGCACCTACACCTTTACTCCAACCAAAGACTATAACGGACACGTTCATTTTAGCTATGACGTAACCGATGCTCATGGTGGTGTTACTCATACTGGCGCGTCTACCACGCTATTATCGAGCAATGATGCTGCCACCCTGCAACCGACACTCGCCTCCAACTTTGTAACTGAAGATCATCTCAAATCGGGAACAAGCACCAACGAGTTATGGTCAGGTTGGAAAAACCTCGATATTCAGGATATTGACTCGCCATCAGAAGCAAAAGTTACTCAAATAGAGGTCAACGGCGTTAAGCATACGGTACCAGCAAACTTCGCGATGAACCTCGCAGGCGCACACGGTACCTTCAACTTCACTCATTCAACCGATGGCCACGACAAGTGGAGCTACAGTGCAGATAATAGTCACGCTGAAGTTCAATCACTGAGCCATGGCGATTCTCTGACTGATACGATCACTTTGATCACCGCAGATGGAACACGAATCCCGCTGACAGCCAAAATCTTAGGCACAGATGATCATGTGATTATTGATACGCCTGACGCATTAACGGCTGCACTGGGAACGGCTATTGAGGACAAGGTTACGTCTATTTCAGGCACCCTACTTGCGCACGATTCCGATAGTAAAGATTCCGTCACCTTTACTGCAGGTAACTCTGTTGGAACTTACGGTACCCTTCATGTGGATAGCAATGGGCAATGGCATTATGACCTAGACCACTTCAAGGCCAATGCGCTACAACAAGGTGAGACCAAGGCAGAAGGCTTTGATATCACAGCGATATCTACTGACGGCTCAACCGCAACCAAACATATTGAAGTGTTGGTACAAGGAAATGATGATGGGGCGATCATTTCAGGCCAAGACTCGGGACAGGTAACTGAAGACAAGCATTTACAAACATCGGGAAACCTCACCGTTACTGATCCGGATAGTGGAGAGGGTCATTTTACTGCGACATCAGGTTCAACCCAACTTGGTACCTATACCATAGATGCATCTGGTCATTGGACGTATTCACTTGATCCTCGTGTTCAATCTTTGCATCAGGGAGAAACAACACCCGATGTATTTACTGTGCATAGTGCTGACGGTACAGCGCATGTGATAAAAGTGACCATTACTGGAACCCAGGATGCCCCAATAATCACGGGGCAAAGTACAGGGGCTGTTTACGAAGACTCTCAAACCTCTGTCTCTGGAACACTAAATGCTGATGATAAAGACTATGGACAGAGTGGGTTTTGGGCACAGAGTCATATCGCGAGTACGCATAATTTGGGCGATCTCTCAATTGATCAAAATGGCTACTGGACGTTTCATCTTGATTCTACAAATCCGGCCGTAAATTCTCTAGGAGAGCATGACACAATTCAAGAGACGGTGACGGTGAATACTATTGATGGTACCTCGAAAGTGATTCAAATAACCATTCATGGTACAAACGATGACCCCGTTTTATCGGTAACCCAAACAACTCCAACAACAGGAACACTGACCGAAACTGATGTTGACGTGAACGACACTCATACCTTCTCTGTCGTCAATTCAACCGGTCAATTCGGTACACTATCGGTCGATCCAGATTCGGGCGCGTATATATATACAGCCAATGGTTCGGTTGCTGGAATGAGTTATAACGCGGCGACGCACACATACCACGGTACCGATGTGTTTGAAGTAAAAGTAGCTGACAATCACGGTGGGGAGTCGTCGAAGTTCATCACTTTTGATCCCAACGGTCATGTTTCAGTTGTGCCAGGGCAATCACCGACGATTTCAACCTCTGTGCCTTCTAATCCACTGGTCACGACCACACAACCAAGTTTGCCGATTGGGACAAACACTCCACCAAACAATGCAGTCACTGTCGATTTAGCGGCATCGAGTGATACTGGCACCTCTGATACCGATAACCTCACTAAAGACAGTACGCCGACAATCACCGGACACACGGACATTCCTTACTCACAAGTCACCATCTATGATGGCTCCAAACCTATTGGGCATGCGGTCTCTGATGGCTCGGGGCAGTATAGTGTGGCGGTAAGCAGCTTATCGAATGGCGATCATAATCTATCCGCTAAAGCAGTCGCTCCTTCGTCAGTGATGTCTGCAACTTCTTCGCCTCTGTCTGTCCATATAGATACGCAAGTACACGTCGGTATTCAAACAGACCCGATTACCGCCGACAATGTGATTAATGCTCAAGAATCCAACAGCTCCATTGACATCACCGGTTCCGTTTCTGGCGATTTTAATACAGGCGACATTGTGACTTTAGATGTAAATGGGACACAGCATACTGGCGTGGTCGATGCAAAAGGACACTATTCAATTGCCGTACCTGGCAGTGAACTCATCGCCGATGCTGACCAAAAAATAGAGGCATCAGTAGCGGTAACAGATACCGCAGGTAATAGCGCTCATGCCACTGCAGATGTTACTTACCAAGTCGATACACAGGTTAGCGTTCCTACGATTACTTTTGAAAACGCAGGGGCAGACAACTTATACAGTAAAGCTGAAATCGCCCGAGGACAGGCAAACACGATCACAGCAACCGTTACGCCTCCTAGTGATGCCAAAATCGGTGAGCATCTTGTCGTTAACGGTCAGGATCATGTATTAGATGCTCACACTCTTCAGCATGGAATACAAATTGAAGTTCATCCCGGTTCTAATGTACAAGCAACAATGACTGACGAACACGGCAATACCGCAGGTAGCCAAGGTTTCGCTGCAAGCGCTATTCCTGAACCTATCATTGTCAGACCACCATCGGGAAGCCACCAAGTATCTGGCACGCTTGGGGTTCCACCACTATTACCATCGTTAACTCCGGTACCAACAGCACAAAGCGGTTGGCGAATCCATTTACCTAACGGACAGTACGTCACTAGTCATCATGGCCAATACGGGACATTAACTATTGACCCTCAGACTGGTCATTTACATTATCAAGAGCAAGCCCAAGTTCACACGGGCCCTCATGGCAGCGCTTCTGGTATAGGTCAACATGAAGATAAATTTGAAGTGGCATTGCAAGGGACAAATCAAGATGAAGTTGTCGCCCATGTGAATATCCAGATACTCAGTCATGGGCCAGGGCATAGTGGCAAACTTACGGTTGGGACAGAGGTCGTTGATATGACGATAACACCAATTGTCCACGCATCTCACCCTGCTCCACCTCCACCACCGCCAGTTCAGCATGACGAGCCCGAGCTCGCCTCTCACGAGGATTTCACGTTTACTGTAAGTGAATACACTTCTCTAGATTTATCTCAGCATGAGCATGCTCACCAGGAGTCAGACCAGAAAACTGACCACCATGGTGCTGCGGCTTATTTGGATGCCCTAGGTATTCAGCCGAATGCATCACCTACCACCGGGCACGATCAACCTGCAGACATGGACATCGTGCTTGCACAAGTCGACCAGCAACATGCCGTAGGTTACGATCAAGCACATTTGGATATGTCGGATGCACTTGAACATCATGATGCAGCCAATAACCATAACCAAGATGACGAACACCATCATCACAACGACGTAGATGGGCTACCGGACATTGATCCTAATAGTTAACCGATAACGAGACCAAACAGAAGGGAGCACATAATGTGCTCCCTTTTTATTATTTGCTGTGGTTATTCGTTTACTCTCAGCGACTCTTTATAACGATTACCTTTCACCAAATGCGACACTGACATTGGTGTAGATCGGTTTCCATAAATACTGGAACACAGATTTTTCACCGGTTGTGATGTCTACCTCACCCGTCATACCTGGCAAAATAGAAAAGCTCTCTGGGTTATCGCGGAAGTATGGCGTATCAACCGACACTACGACTTCATAATAGATTTCGCCACGCTCGCTTTGACTGGTGGTCGGTGAAATACTCTCTACCGCCCCTTTAAGTGCCCCAAAGCGGCTGTAATCAAACGCATCAATCTTAATTCGAGTAGGCTGCCCTACACTCACAAAACCAATATCTCTTGGCGATAAACGAGCTTTAAAGTCGGCTTTCCCACCAACAGGAACGATTTCAACCACAGTGCCACCTGGCTGAATAACACCACCGTTTTGCGTGCTTGGCAGGCTTTGCACCAAGCCTTGTAGCGGTGACACTAACATAGTGTTCGTCAATTTAGCTTGGCTTGAACGAACTCTGGCATTCAGTGCTGATAAGTCAGATACGGCTTTAGAACGATCATCGCTGACCTTGGCCTTCGCCTCTGCTAAAAGCTGTTCAATTTTTTGCTCTGTGCTGTCTGCTTGCTTGATTAACACCGCTTTCTTACCACGAGCTTCTTCGATTTTCTGTTCGATACTGGCCAGTTTTTGTCGCATTTCAAGCACACGTAAGCGTGAAATGTTACCCGCTTTATAACCCTTCTCCAGTATGTTCAACTCTTGCTTGGTCGCATTCAACTCTTTCTCATAGCTAGGTAATGACTTATCTACGCTACGAAGTTGCTCCGCAATCTGCTCGCTCTCTTTCTCAAGTACCACACGCTTTTGAAAATAGAGGGCTTTTTGTGCGTTCAGCTGCGCTTTTTGTTGGCTAACGATCTCTGGGTAATCGACCTCGAACTCAGCAAGGTTTGGCTCGCGTTGTTCAAGCAGCGCATTCATACGCTCCACACTGGCTAGAAGCGTCACTTGTTGAGACTTTAACTCTTCAAGAGCGGTACGTTGGAAGGTCGCATCAAACTCAACAAGAGGCTGACCTTTCTCGACCAGCTGACCTTCTTTAACGAGAATTTGCTTTAACTTACCGCCAATCGCACTTTGAAGTACTTGTTTCTCGCCTTCTGGAATCACAGCGCCTTTGGCTTTGGCAATTTCATCCACTTGGGTGACTACAGACCAAGTGGCAAAAGCGATTACACACAAAGCAACTGACCATGTGGCTAATGCCAATGTACGAGCCGTATTTTGTGATTCAACAAGTTCACCGTAGCGCTTGCCCTTCTCGATAGGTTGTTTAGCCATTCGCGACTCCTTGCTTAGACTCTGATTGTTCTTTTTTGGCTGCATCTTGTTGAGCTGACTGCTCTTGAACTTGAGAAGCTTGAGGCTCTAAAGGCTGTTCAGCCTCTAATGGACCGGCGTAAACCACGGCACCTTCATTTAACACCACCACTTTATCGGCAAGTTTGATTAAGTCAGGATCGTGAGAGGTGTAGATCACCGTTGCTTTTCCTTTTTTCGACTGCACAAACTCACCAAATATGCGCTTAGCGTTTGGATGAGCATCAGGTACAGGGTTATCCATCAAGAACATTGGGTAATCATAGACTAGCGCTTTTGCATCGATGAGGATCTGCGCAACACTGCCAGACAACATGTCAAAAAGGCTATCCGGTTGAATACTACTGATGGAGGTATCTAGCCCACCAGATAATGTCTTGAACCAGCGCTTTCCGCCGACCATTTCAATTGCAGAGATCATTTTCTGATCTTCGACCTTATGCCCGTCGTTTAGCCACTCTCGAATACTCAGCGTAAGCAAGTCAGGATAAGCGGCTCGAATGAAACACCAGTGACGATATAGCTGCGGATCGTATTGAACAAGGTTTACGCCTTCAAGCTCTACCATGCCGTTTTGAATAGGCTGTAAACCAGACAACACTTCAATTAATGTCGATTTACCACTGCCTGAAGGGCCAGTAATCGCCACAATTTCTCCGGATTCGATATCAAAACTCACGCCACTCAAAGCGGGACGACTCTGTTTAGGATAACGCAGGGTCACTTGGTCTAATTTCAAATTAGGCGCTACCACAGGCAACGGGTGATGTTGGTAACTGAACTCGCGCTCAGATGGCTGAGACAAAATACGATTTACCTGCAATTTGGATTGATTAAAGCTGTTAAAACGCATCGCACTGTTTGCCAACACCTGAGCGGGACCCGTCACTTTAGATATCAACATCATTGAAGCAATCAAACCACCGGGGGTCATCACTTGTTCAAAGATAAGTCCAATGCCTAACCCCATCACCGCGAGTGTCGAACCTACACCAATGAAATAGTAAATCGAGGTGTAACGACTCTGGAGAACCGATTGATTAAAGGTCACTGTAGACGCGAGAAGGTTGGCTTTTTTGAAGCGTTGAATCCAGTGCTCTGAGAATCCGGCACTGCGAATAAAGGCAAGCTTGGATGACAATTCATTGGTCATATTTTGACGATTCGTACCTGCTACCGTCGATTGCATTGAACGCTTGCTGCTAGAGCGTATCGTACGCTTAGCCAATAAGTAATACAGAACCAAAGAAACGATTGGAACCAGCACTAACCACCCGCCTAACACACCAATCGCAAGTACGAAGATTAGAATGAAGGGAAGATCAAATAACGCATTTCCTAATGGCCCAGATAGCACACCTGAAATACGCTCTGACAGCATCACTTGGTTTTGCTGACTAGACGAAGCCGTTTGCTGGTTTTGAGCATAGCTATTTCGAAGCAGACGCTGCACAAGGGATTGAGAGATTTCACGACTTACTCGGTTCGAAACTGAAGCAAACACTCGGCTACGTAATGTTCTCAACCACCCCATCATTACAAACAACAACGCCGCGCCAATGGCGATACCTTGCAGCTCATGCCCTGCATCACCGCCAATCACATGGTCATAAATCGACATCGTGATGAATGGAACAGCAAGTGCAAACAAGTTGGTGATAAAACTGACCAACAGCAATTTAGGGATGATAGGGCGAAACGCATGTAACCTTTCGCCAACCCAGTCAGGAGATGCCTTCTCTAATGGTGGCCCATCGATAACGATGCAAAACTGAGGAATGTCTGAAACGTCTTCATTGCCATCAACGGCAACAAACTGTTTTGACTCCAAGTGACCAGAAACCAATTCATTTTCACCGAGAACCAGTAGAACTAATTTGTGATCGCCTACTTCATCTAAGTTGGCAACCAAGCGATATGGCAATGCAAGCCTATCAAACAGGGCAAACATATCATCAATTGATTCAATGCCGTTCTCATCAACCCATTGGCGAGCGAACAATTGGATATTCGCATTAACTTCCAACTCCTTGAGCACAGAAAGGCTTTCAGTTTCCAGTCGGTTCATCGGCTCATGTTGACCGTCTGTTTCGCCATGGCGATTAGCATCTAAACGATTCATGCAATGACCTCCTGCTGATTAGTACTGTCTTCGGCAATTGAACCGTTTTCTACTGTAATTGTTCGACTCACTAGTTCGCGAAGTTTTGCATGATAGCTCACCATCAGTATCGTCCGTCCTGCCGCCACTTCTTCTTCCAGAACCTTAGCTAAGTTTCCAAGGGCATCTAAATCAAGCGAAGAGTCTGGCCTTTCTAACATGATAATGGGCTTGTCACTTGCCAGTTGAGTCGCGATATTGAGCATTTTCACGTTGCCCATACTCAGCAAAGACGCACTCGTATGGCCAATTTGTGTCTCTAGTCCATCGGGTAATCGAGTGATTTCCTTGGTCAAACCCAAACGCTTAGCATAGTCACTGGCGCTATGTGTTCTCTCAGGATCAAACCCGCACAAGTTGTCGAGAATAGTACCTGACACCAACTGCCCTTTAACGCCGCAGTAGGCCGCAATATTGGTTACGGATGCGATAGAAACGGCAGCTCCGTTAATGAAGCACTCACCGGTTTTCAGATCATCAATACCTGCAATCGACGACAATAAATGACTGTTGGTGTGGCGATCTTCACTCTCTAACAATACCAACTCACCTTTACTCAGTGTGACATCAGCATGAGCGAGTTCACCGTATCTTTCAACGGTCGCTTGCTTAATTTCCAACGTCTCAAAGTCAGATAAAGGGAGCTTAGGTTGCTCAGAATCTGAAGGCTCAGATAGTGATAAGTCACTCAACTTTTCTATTGCCTGATTAGCACTGTGTATTGAATTAAGCTTAATTCGAACTCCCACCAAAGCACTTAAAGGTGCGACGGCTCTGCCCGACAAGATAGAACATGCCGCTAATCCACCAGTAGTTAACTGCCCATCCAACACCCACAAGCTCCCCGTAATCACCAGTAAAACTGACGTCGCTAATGCGGCAAGTTGAATACATTCTTGGGCGAAGGCGTTCTGTTCTTCTTCTCTCGCTTTAGACTGAGAGCGAACATTATTGAGGGATTTAAACTGGTTGAAGATTCGAGACTCAACGGCCTGACGTTTGATTCCCTGAATGGTTTGGCTCAGCAAAATCAAGAACGCTTTTCGCTCCTGCTCATCTTGAGAGGCTTCTTCACTTAAGCTTTTAACGCGAATAGAAGATAACCAAACGATTCCGAGAGTAATAAGCCAAACTGCCAAAGGTATCGCCACCAGCTCACCGCCGATGTAAGCCACTAAGCCCAAGAAGATCAATGCAAAAGGTAAATCAATAAAGCCTGCAATCACACCGCCGGAATACCAATCTTTAACTTTTGATACTGAACCCAGCCCCTCTTCCACACCGCCAACACCTAAATGACGAAGATGACTTGATGAAGCATTAGTCACCCTTTCCACCAAGGTTTGATAGGTTGCTTTCTCGGTATTACTGGCCGCAGCAGACAAAAGCCAAGTACGCACAAAACGTATGAGTGCTTCCATAGCAACAGCCAACGTCGCACCCGCTAATAACAGAGTGGCAGTCCCATAACTCTGATTAGGTAAGATACGATCGTAAATTTGTAAAACCGTTAGCGGAACGGCGAGAGAAAGAAGATTTATGAGCAAAGAAGGCAGTAGGACTTTCCCCACCACCCCTTTGTTTTTCATTGAACTTGCGGGCATACACAATCCTTATCCATGCTTATGAAATAAGATTGGTACACCATATTGGGTATTGCAAGGTAACGAACTGATTTAACGTGTTTTTCAATATAAATATGACACAGATCTTTTTACACAAATCTGTGGCTATATCTGTACCTTATAAACGCTCCTTACAAACCATTGTCGTAATCCGCTATCGCCTGCTTTAGCTTTGAGAAATCCGAGTTACATAAATACGGTTTCAGTGCTTCAAATTTATCTGAGGGCCACTCGTATATTTTGAATGAAATGAGCGGCTTTGTTGCGTAATTAAATTTATAGATAGAGCTACCCCATTTCGTGTGTTTCTTAGTCAATACGACAAGTTTCAGGCATACCTAACCCAGTAAGCTTGTTCAACGCTTTTATCATCGCGTAAGTCTCACCCACCTGCGCATTGTAATGTCTTAAGCTCAATCGTCCTCCTAGTAACTGTTTAACTCGATACATCGCTGTTTCTGATAGTGAACGTCTGTGGTACCCATACCGCTCTTTCCAATACTTATTTGAGCCGTATAACTTCTGGCAAACCACGGCGAGGTTTCGAGGATGACCACGCTCCCAGAAGGCTGCCCCTTCTCTTGGGGGAATAAGCGCAATGGCTCCCTTAATCTTAATAGCAGCATGACACAATCTCGTGTCGTAAGCTCCATCACCAGACACCTCAAGGATACTTCGGCGTGTTTGTTTCAGTAAGTTCGGGAGGACTTCTCCATCTGTAACCGTCGATAAACTTAGCTCGGCTGCGATAATTTCATGAGTGCTTGTATCAACGGCAATATGCAGCTTTCGCCAAACTCTACGCTTGCCATCTGTCCCGTGTTTTTTGACTTTCCATTCACCTTCGCCATAAACCTTTAGGCCAGTTGCATCAATGGCCAGGTGCTGTATTGCTCCTCTCGCTTTAGTCTTAAATGAGACCTCAACTTGCTTTGCTCTACGACTGATGCAGGTGTAATGCGGACAACTTAATGGAACATGGGCAAGCCTAAATATTGAGTCGATAAACCCTTGCAGAGCTCTCAGTGGCATAGAAAAAACTCGTTTCACCATGAGCGCTGTCGTGATAGCTAAATCGCTGAACCGACGTGGCCTCCCGCGCTTACTCTGTTTGCTTTGCGCCCACCCGTTTATTGCCTCTTCATCAATCCAAAAGGTCAGAGAGCCACGGTTAATAAGTGATTGGTTGTATTGCTTCCAGTTGGTTGTTTTGTAACGAGGTTTAGGCATAGAGCTACGAGAAGGAGTGAACGTAGCTGATCAGATCGTAGGCTCTTGATTTAGTTCCATTGAATTACGCAACAAAGCCCCGTTTCCGCTGAAAATAAAGCATTTAAAATTTTCATGAATAAAGTTATTCAACTATTACTTTCATAAATGAAAAACACTCATTTCAAAAATGGAATTATTGATGTCGATATTTGTCGTTTTGATCACATAATTTTAGGTGTAGTTTATATTTTGTCGAAACGATAGCGAGTCAGTTTATTTCGTTTAATTTCGTCAGGAGATATAAAGCCAGAAAGATTATTTCTTTGTTAACAAGTAAAGGTTTATTAACAAGTCAAATTGCTATTAACAAGTAAGTGCTAGTAACAAAACATATTCAAACTGTGTTTTATATTAACTTACACTGTTAAATATAGGGTTTTATTATGAGGCTTAATGGGATAAGTAGCGACATCCTTGTTGCTGCTAAAAGAGTTGTTCTCTGCCAAATAGTATTAGCCGTCGGTGTAGTTTTATATGAAGTGTTTTTTGGTAATAAAGTAGATATGGAGTCTTCAGCTTTGGGTGTCGTAATCGCGATGTTACCACCGCTGTTTGGTTTTATATATGCAAGCCTAAAGGTGCACAAGAATCCTAATTATAGTTTACGTGACTTAATGCAAATGAGTCGTGTCGTGAAAATAACCTATACGTTCTTAATGTTTATCTTGGCATTCCAGTTTTTTAAATTGGATAACCCAGTAATATTATATGCGTACATTTTAACTATGGTTGGATATTTCTTAACACCATTTATTACCGCCTCTAATAGATCGGAGTACGTGTAGTATGGATCAAGTCACTACCGCTCATGAGTATATAGAGCATCACTTAACCTTCTTAACTACAGGGGATGGTTTCTGGGCATTCAACATTGACTCAATGTTGGTATCTTGGATCACAGGTTTACTGTTTATAGGCGCGTTTAGATATGTCGTCACGCGAGGCACTAGCGGTGTACCTGGTCGTTTTCAATGTTTTATCGAGCTTATCTTTGATTTTGTTAACAATCTCGTCAAAGAAATTTTTCAAGCGGAGGATAAATTAATAGGGCCACTGGCATTAACCACTTTTGTTTGGGTGTTGTTAATGAATGCGGTTGATTTATTACCTATTGATTTAATACCAGGGTTAACTCGAGTAATCGGCCTTGAACACTTTAGAGACCTACCGACAGCGGATGTAAATATCCCAATGTCGATGGCACTCGGTGTGTTTATTTTACTGTTAACCTATACGTTAAAAAATAAAGGTTTGAAAGGCTTTATCAAAGAGCTTACTACTCAGCCATTTGATAACCCTCTTTTATATCCTGTTAACTTTGTTCTTGAATTAATTACATTAATTTCAAAACCAATATCACTAGGCTTACGATTATTCGGAAACATGTATGCAGGCGAGATGATATTCATCCTTATTGCATTAATGCCATGGTGGATGCAATGGGCACTGAGTGTTCCATGGGCGTTATTCCACATATTAATCGTATTCTTACAAGCATTTATATTTATGGTACTGACCGTTGTTTATTTAGCAATGGCAACAGAAAAACACCATTAATTAATAACTAAAAAATTAACTAACAAATTATTTATCGGAGATACAAATGGATATCGTAAGCGCAGTTTTATATGTAGCAGGTGCATTACTGATCGGTTTAGGTGCAGCGGGTGCGGCATCTGGTATTGGTAACTTAGCAGGTAAATACCTTGAAGGTGTTGCTCGTCAACCGGATCTTACTCCAATGCTCCGTACTCAATTCTTCATCATGATGGGCCTTGTGGATGCTGTACCGATGATCGGTGTTGGTATCGGTCTATACATCATCTTTGCCGTTGCTTAATTAAAAGCTTTGAAAAGATCGATTTGTAAATAATCAAGATTTAGTGAGGAAGGTATGAATTTAAATGCCAGCATGTTTGGTCAAGCAATCTCATTCGTGATTTTTGTTTGGCTATGCATGAAATATGTATGGCCCCCTCTCACCGCGATGTTAGACGAGCGCCAAAAAGAAATCGCTGATGGTTTACGCCACTCAGAGAATGCAGCGAAAGAGCTAGAACTAGCAAAATCAAATGGCGCACAACTCGTCGCAGATGCGAAAAAGAATGTGACCGAACTGATTGAGCAAGGCAAGAAACGCCGCAACGAAATCATCACTTTAGCTCACCAAGAAGGTGAGCAAGAAAAGGCACGCATCTTAGAACAAGGTAGAGCTGAGCTAGAAGGCGAACGTCAAAAGTTACGCCGTGAACTTCAGGCGGATATGGCAGATGCGGTTATTCAAAGTGCACAGAAATTGATTAGCAAGAACCTAGATTCTGAAACGAACCGAGCGTTAGTTGATCAAATGATAAGCGAACTCTAAACGGAGGCAATATGTCAGATTACACCAATATTGCTCATCCCTACGCTAAAGCATCGTTCGACTTTGCTTTAGGTGAAAACAAGTTACAAGAGTGGCACTCAATGCTGTCCATTCTTGTGACGGTAGCGGAAGAAGAAACGATCGCTAAGCAGATTTCATCAGCAGAAGGTGTTCACACAGAGCAATCTGAAGAATTGGTCAATCTTATCATTCACGTATGCCAAGGACTCGTTGATGACCACGTCATTAATCTCATTAAAGTCTTGGCTGAGAATGGCCGTCTTGCAGTGATCAGAGACTTGTTTAACTTGTTCAGCGACCTAAAGGACGAACATGAACGTGTAATCCCTGTCACTGTCACCAGTTCAGAATTGCTTACACAAGATCAAGTGACATCACTCACTGCTGCACTTGAGAAGAAATTAGAGCGTCAGGTTGAAATGGAACAGGTTATTGATGACTCGCTGGTTGGCGGGATCGTCATCAAGGCGGGTGAAACCGTCATCGATGGTTCTTTGAACACATCAATTAACCGATTAGCTCATCAACTTCACGCGAGATAGGTAACAATAATGCAATTAAATTCAAATGAAATCAGCGACCTGATTAAAGATCGCATCTCGAAATTTAATGTGAGCACCGAAGCTCGCAACGAAGGCACTATCGTCTCGGTTCGTGACGGCATCATTACCATTAACGGCCTTGCGGATGTCATGCAGGGTGAGATGATCGAGCTTCCTGGTGGCAAATACGCTCTTGCTCTTAACCTTGACACGCATTCAGTCGGTGCCGTGGTTATGGGTCCCTACACTGGCCTATCTGAAGGTATGAAAGTGAAAGGGACAGGTCGTATCTTGGAAGTACCCGTAGGTAATGGGCTTCTTGGCCGTGTCGTGAACACATTAGGTGAGCCAATCGATGGCAAAGGCCCAGTGAGTTGTGACCGACTCGACCCTGTAGAAGTAATTGCGCCCGGCGTAATCGAGCGTAAGTCCGTCGATCAGCCAATTCAAACCGGCTACAAAGCAGTAGACACCATGGTGCCTATCGGTCGTGGTCAACGTGAGCTTATCATCGGTGACCGTCAGACTGGTAAAACAGCGCTCGCTATCGATGCGATCATCAACCAGAAAGACTCTGGCATTAAATGTGTTTATGTTGCGATTGGCCAAAAAGCGTCAACCATCGCTAACGTGGTTCGTAAACTCGAAGACCACGATGCACTTAAAAACACCATTGTTGTTGTGGCATCAGCTTCAGAGTCTGCCGCGCTTCAATACCTAGCACCTTATGCGGGTTGTACCATGGGCGAATACTTCCGTGACCGCGGTGAAGATGCACTGATCATCTATGATGACCTATCAAAACAAGCCGTCGCTTACCGTCAAATCTCATTGCTACTTAAACGCCCACCGGGTCGTGAAGCCTTCCCTGGCGATGTATTCTACCTCCACTCACGCCTACTAGAACGCGCAGCAAGAGTGAATGCAGAGTATGTAGAGAAGTTCACAAATGGTGAAGTGAAAGGCAAAACAGGTTCATTAACCGCGCTTCCTATCATTGAAACTCAAGCGGGTGACGTATCTGCGTTTGTACCAACCAACGTAATCTCAATCACCGACGGTCAGGTTTTCCTACAAACCCAACTATTCAACTCAGGTCTACGTCCTGCTGTTGACCCAGGTATCTCGGTATCTCGTGTGGGTGGTGCAGCACAGTGCAAGATCATCAAGAAACTGTCTGGTGGTATTCGTACATCGTTAGCTCAATACCGTGAGTTAGCCGCATTTGCTCAGTTCTCTTCTGACCTAGACGACATGACGCGCAAGCAACTTGATCATGGTGAGCGTGTAACCGAACTGATGAAGCAAAAACAATACTCTCCAATGTCTGTCGCTGAGCAAGCAACGGTTATCTACGCTGCAGAAAAAGGCTATTTGGCTGACGTAGAGTTGCACAAAGTTGCGCGTTTTGAAGAAGAGTTAATTGCTTACGCAAAAGGTCAAAACCCAGAGTTGTTCGACACCATCAACGCCAACGGTGACTACAACGACGAGATCGACAGTGCACTTGCAAAACTTCTCGGTGACTTTGTAGCGTTGAAAGCTTGGTAAACGCTCCGGTTTGTTGGCTGGAAATCAAAACAAATTAGGAGCAGATAATGGCAAATACTAAAGAAATTCGCACCAAGATAGGCAGTGTTAGTAACACTCAGAAAATCACCAGTGCAATGGAGATGGTTGCGGCAAGTAAGATGCGTAAAGTTCAAGACAATATGACGCTAACACGTCCATATGCCGAGAACATGCGCAAAGTTATCTCTCATGTCGCATCAGGGTCGCTGGAATACCAGCACCCCTATCTTCAACAGCGTAAACCAAAACGTGTTGCTTACATCATTATTTCGTCCGATCGGGGCTTATGTGGTGGCTTGAACTCGAACTTGTTCAAGAAAGTGCTAGAAGAAATGGAACAGTGGCGTACCAAAGGTGTTGAGGTAGAGACCACCTTAATTGGTTCAAAAGCTATCTCATTTTTCCAACGCAGCGGCAATGTTATCGCGCAAACGTCAGGTCTTGGTGACGCACCTAAATTAGAAGACATCTTAGGTACGGTTAACGCGATGCTAGGGCATTACGACGACGAAAAAATCGACAGTTTGTATCTCGTTTATAACCAGTTCATCAACACCATGGTTCAAGAGCCAACGACTTTGCAGTTGCTACCCCACCCCTCAGAGTCTGAGGCCGATGGCGGTACGAAAAAAACGCGTCGTTGGGACTATATCTATGAGCAAGCACCAAGAGACATCCTCTCTGAGCTGTTACATCGATACATTGAATCACAAGTTTATCAAGGCATCGTAGAGAGCATTGCCTGTGAACAAGCAGCCCGAATGGTAGCCATGAAAGCGGCGACCGATAACGCAGGCCAACTCATCGATGATTTGCAGTTGGTTTACAACAAAGCGCGACAGGCTGCCATTACCCAAGAACTGAGTGAAATAGTCTCAGGTGCTCAAGCTGTCTAAGGGCAGAAAGAGTGGGCCAGAATAGAATTTGAGGATTTAGAGATGAGTGTTGGAAAAATAGTTAAAGTTATCGGCGCGGTGGTAGACGTCGAGTTCAGCGGCGGCAACAGCCCACGCGTTTATGATGCATTGAAAGTGACGAGCGAAGAAGCAAGCTCGCTCGTATTAGAAGTTCAACAACAGTTGGGCGGCAGTATCGTTCGTTGTATTGCAATGGGTACGTCAGATGGCTTGCGCCGTGGCCTCACGGTTGAAAACACAGGTTCTCCGATCACCGTTCCTGTGGGCGAAGAAACCTTAGGCCGTATCATGAACGTGCTTGGTCAGCCAATTGATGAATGTGGTGAAATCGGCCAGAAAGAAAGCTACGAAATTCACCGTGAAGCGCCTTCTTATGAAGAACAAGCCAACAGCACTGAACTTCTAGAAACAGGCGTTAAGGTTATCGACCTTATCTGTCCGTTCGCTAAGGGTGGTAAAATCGGTCTGTTCGGTGGTGCTGGCGTTGGTAAAACCGTCAACATGATGGAGCTTATCAACAACATCGCTAAAGCCCACTCAGGTCTCTCTGTATTTACCGGTGTTGGTGAACGTACTCGTGAAGGTAACGATTTCTACTACGAGATGAAAGAAGCTGGCGTACTAGACAAAGTTGCCATGGTTTACGGCCAAATGAACGAGCCACCAGGAAACCGTCTACGTGTTGCGCTGACTGGTCTTACTATGGCTGAGCGTTTCCGTGACGAAGGTCGTGACGTACTGTTGTTCATTGATAACATCTACCGTTACACACTTGCGGGCACAGAAGTATCCGCACTGCTAGGTCGTATGCCATCAGCAGTAGGTTACCAACCAACGCTGGCTGAAGAGATGGGTGTGCTTCAAGAACGTATCACATCAACCAGACAAGGTTCGATCACGTCTATTCAAGCGGTATACGTACCTGCGGATGACTTGACTGACCCATCGCCAGCAACAACCTTTGCTCACTTAGATGCGACCGTTGTACTGTCTCGTAACATCGCGGCATTGGGCCTCTACCCTGCGATTGATCCATTGGATTCAACCTCTCGCCAGTTGGACCCACTTGTGGTTGGCCAAGAGCACTACGACATTGCACAAAAAGTACAAACCACGCTACAACGCTACAAAGAGCTAAAAGACATCATCGCGATTCTTGGTATGGACGAGCTATCGACTGAAGATAAGCAGACGGTATCTCGCGCTCGTAAGATTGAACGTTTCTTAACTCAGCCTTACCACGTAGCCGAAGTATTTACTGGTCAGAAAGGTGTATTTGTACCGCTAAGCGAAACACTAAGAGGCTTTAAAGGCCTGCTAGGCGGCGAATACGACGATATTCCAGAGCAAGCGTTCTTGTACTGTGGCTCTATCGACGAAGTGCTTAACAAAGCAAAATCACTCTAAAAAGGTAGGTGCATCATGGCTATCGGAGTTACAGACAATACATTTCAACTTAATATCGTAAGTGCGGAAGGTACGCTGTTTTCAGGGCCAGCCTATGCCCTAGCCGTTTCTGGCGCTGACGGTGAGCTGGGGATCCGCCCAGGTCACTCCCCGCTTCTCAGTAAAATAAAGCCGGGCGTGACAGTGTTTGTCACAGATCCTAAATCAGAGGGGCAAGTGTTGTATGTCTCTGGTGGCATGCTTGAAGTTCAACCGGATGTGGTCACGGTGTTAGCCGATACGGCCTTGCACGGTAAAGACATTGACCGCGCTCGCGCAGAAGAAGCGAAATATGCAGCTCTAGAAAATATCAATAAAGGCAATGTCGACATCAACTTTGCACAAGCTCAGCTTGAGCTAGCAAAAGCCGTTGCTCAGCTTCGCGCATCAGAATTGACATCTTCTCGCACTCGTCACTGACAATAGAGCTTAGATGCTGGTGCTAGATGCTTAGTGTGTAAGATAGTCTACCCACTTAAAAACAGTTTAAGTGGGTAGACTACATCAATAACCCTCACTTCTCTTTCAATTTCCCCACCCTTTTGACCGTTCCCAATACATCCTTTTTCAGCAGCGCTTACAACATTATTTCTCTGCAAAACGCGCTTGGTGTGGGTCCAGTTCATGACCTAACGGCTGCGTCAGCGAATGATATAACTCCGGCTTACGACCGCGAATCCAACGCCTTCCGGTACACATCTCCAACTCTTCGGCTTTTAGCTCTGCAATTACCATGTCGTTATCAACGCTGTCCGTCTCTGTGATGATTTCACCATAAGGGCTTAAGATCATCGCATTGCCAGTTCTGACTTCATCCATATCCACACCAACGCCATTGCTGAACACCACAAACATACCGTTATCGTGTGCTCTTGCAGGCAACCAACGCATTAACCATTCACGGCCATTCTTACCCTGCATTTCTGCGCGAATCGCCTCTGGGTTTTCATCTCGGTTGAACCATAGCTCTGGGTCAATTCGTTTCATCGCGTTCGGGCTGCGTGATTGACAACCACCCGTCTGGTGCGGTGCAATCAATATATCAGCCCCTTTCAACGCAGTAATTCGTACGTTCTCAACCAAGTTGTTATCCCAGCAAATCAAGATACCGACTTTGCATCCATGAGGTGTATCGAACACAGTATATTGGTCACCGCTGCTCATGTATGGGCTAACGAAGGTGTGCAGTTTGCGGTGCTTCTGTACCTCACCATTGGGCATGGCAAATACATAGGTGTTGTATAGCTCGCCATCGCAACCCTGCTCTATCAAACCAGCGCCAACACTGATGCCAAATTGCGTAGCTAGCGAAATTAATATTTGAGTCGATTCGCCATTCGGGACTGGTTCTGCGAGAGCTTCTATCTCTCCTCGTGATAATTCAGACACATGCCAATACCCTGTGATACACATTTCTGGGAAGCTGATAATCTCCACACCATTGTTCGCTGCCTGTTGAACGTATTGCTCAATCACCGACAAGTTATACGGTTTGTCGCCTGCATGATGGTTAAACTGAACCGATGCTACTTTGATGTCTCTTTTCATGATTCGTCCTCAAATTCCGCTTTATCTGATTTGGTATGAACTCAGTATAAAAAATCAATTCAATTCCATATAATGAAAGATATTCTCAGTTCAATGAGCATTTGGAATGGAATTTGATTTACTGAAGGCATTTTGTCAGTTGGCTAAATCGGGCAACTACCGTTTGGCATCAGAGCAGCTTTAAATTACTCAATCGGCACTCACCAAGAAGATTCAGCGATTGGAATCCAATCTTGGAGCGAGTCTGTTCTCTCGCGGCAGGAACGGCGCAGTGCTGACACATGCAGGCAAAACCTTACTACCGGAAGCCCAACGCTTAGTTCATTCAATGCAAGCATTTGAGCAGCTTTCAGGCTCGGTAGTGAATGGAACTCAAGGGCATTTAAACATCGGCTTTGGTGTGTCTACATACCATGAAGCACCCAAGTTGATTGCGGCTTATAAACAACAGCAGCCAGATGTTCACATCACCTTGAATGACACGCCCTCCAAGCAGCAAACAGACGAGCTATTGAGCCACGAACTCGATATCAGCTTCAATCGGATACCAGAATCATCGAATTTAGAAAGCCTAACGCTTTTCAATGAGTCGCTTGTGGTCGCGATACACAAAGATCTTCTCAAGCAAGCTCCCGAGTTGAGTTCTAACCCAAGTCAGGCAATATCTGAACTATCGAATTGGCCTTATCTAAAGCTCGCCCAACATCGAGGTCCTGGGCTAAACAAACAGATTCAACAATATTGTCTTGCCAATAAAATCGACTTATCAAAGACGCAAGAAGCCGATGATATTCTCACCCTGCTTGCCTTGGTTTCTGCCAATATCGGTTTCACCATTGTACCCAGCAGTGCGCAGTTCATTAGTAATACCGATGTGGAATTCATTGCGTTAGAAGGTGAATACGCCACTTGGCCAGTCGGGTTGATCTGGAATGGAGAGAGTGAAAACCCACTCAGGGATAGGTTTGTAGAGTTTGTGGCTGATCAAAAAGAAAATTAGGCCAGGACCTAAATTACATCTACAAAAAAGGCTCACTAAATAGTGAGCCTTTTGATATCTGTTTAACGTAAAACCTGGGTCTAACTGTGCTTACGTTTCAAAGTAATAACTTTAGAAGAATTCGATAGAATTACGGCCGCTTTTATCATCACGTGTTGCCTTTGGCGCATCCACTTTCTTTTTCGGTTTGTTTTCTTTCTTCTTCTCTTTTTTCTCTTTCTTTGGTTCAGCCGTTGCGCTTAGCATTTCTGCTTTGCTTTTCTTAGATTCTTTCTTCTTAGAATCCTTTTTAGACTGACCTTTCTTCGCCTTGTGATCTTTTTTAGGCGCTTCTTTCTTTTTCGTTTTTTCTGATTCTTCTTGTACTGGCTGATCACACACCACTACATAGTACTCTTGGTTGAATTCAAAGAAGTCGCCATCGTACATTTTACGACGTTTACGAGTTTCTAATTCACCATTTACCGCTACGTAGCCTTCAGAGATGATGTGTTTAGCTTCACCGCCACCACTCACTAAGTTAGCAATTTTAAACACTTTGTAGAGTTCGATTGGCTGTGATGAAACATCAATACCAATTGCTTCAATCTCAATCTCTTCGCCTTCTTCGCCAAGCTCTTGGCCTTCGTAATCAGCGTCTTCGTAATGTTCTTGGTCCATGGTGACCTCTACCTAAATATGTACTTCTGAAATATTGGGCGCAGTGTAATCTTAAAACAAGTAAATGACCATGCCCGATTAATGTATACAGTCTTATATTGTAATTGCTTTCAGCCCACCAATTACACTCAAAAACAAAAAAGCTCATGCGCAATATCGACAGCGTATGAGCTCAAATCAGATAATGATCTTAGGGATCATATAAACCTAAAACTAAGATAGACTGATAACAGGAGTAAATTTAAACATATCTTGGAAGGTACAAAATTCCACAGGGCCATGCGTCAAAGAGCCAAACGATTGAGCTAGACGCTCACCAATACGCTTCGCAGTTTGTTGTAATTCAATCTTATCTTGTTCTTCCAACTCTATAACGCGATAGCTCAAGGTAATATGAAAGTGATAGTCATCGAAATCAGGCATATTGATACCGGTGGCTGTTTTTAACGCTTCACGACACTGCTTAAGTGCTTGAGTAGAGTGCTCGTTAGCCGGTTTAATACGAATCGCAGTACCGCCAATCGGGCAGTTGTAAACGTAGTCATACATCATTTCAAAACCGCCTTGCGCACCGACTTGGCTTGCTTCAGTCGCGAACAAGTCGGTTGTTTCCGAAAGATCAGCAGCTAGGTCTAGTTTCGATGTCCACTTATGCGCTTCGCGAATTTGATCGCAAACCCCTTCAAATACCGTCATGTGCATACTTGAAATAGGCAAGAAAGAAAATTTGTCACCACAATTCATTGATTTAAGTTGGTCTTGCGCCCAACATAATTCGTCAATCAAAGGCAACGATTGATCAAGGTGACAAATAAAAGTATTGCCAGGGAATGTTCTTACGCTTCCATCTTCATGGAACTTCACACCCACACTTGGTGCATATTTCATAACAATTATCCGATGTTTTTATTAAATACCTAGCGTGCGAAATACTGGGAACATGCATGCTCCATAGGTATTTAGCGACGATCCAATTTTTGAAGGAGAGAATTGAGCCATTGCATATGAGCGTTCAGCTTCTTCCCAAACCTTATCTAATGCGACTTCATCAATAATGGCTTGGCTGATATGTTGAGGGCAAGAACCACCAATCACTATACAATCTGGGTCGAACCAACCTAAAGTGACAACTAACATGGGCTTAAGCTGTGCTGCGGCAAAACGCACCCATTTTGATACCACAGGGTTATCTAACCCCGGAATATCTTCAGGGCCATCCACTTCCAGTCCTGATGCCGCCAGTTGATCCAATAAGCCACGAATAGTAGGCTTATTTTCTTCGCCAAGCAGGTTGAAGTATGTGCCGATTTCACCCGCATTATGCCGACTGCCTCGGTAAAGTTTGCGGTTGATGATCGCACCGCCCCCCACACCATGACCTAACTCAAACAGCACCATATTTTTTACTTCTGGCCACTGACCAGAATAAAACTCACCTACAACAGCAACATTACAGTCATTATCGATCCAGACTGGCCATTCAAATACGTCACCAAAGATGCTTGCTAAATCGACCCCTCGCCAATGTCCCATCTGAATAATAGTACGAATCGACTTACCATCACCTTCAGAAGGCCCAGGCATAGAAACACCAATCCCCAATATGCGTGCATTTTGGATTTTATGTTTATCAACCAATACGTCTATTTGAGCCTTAATGTTCTTAAGTACATCTATAATTGGCGCATCTTCGGCGTAATCGATGGTTTCAGTATCAATCACTTCACCGCAGAAGTTTGCCAAAGCGACTTCAATTCGGTGAATATGGAAAGCGATACCAAATGAAAATGCTGCGTATGGGTTCAACTGCAACGGAATGATGGGCTGGCCACGACCGACTTTTTCTCTTGGTCCTTCTTTAATCATGTTCATTGCCAGTAACTCTTTAGAAATACTGGTCACAGAGCCACTACGCAAACCTGTTTTTTCAACAATTTTTGCGCGCGATACCGAGCTATGCTGTCGACAAACCGCCAGTAATTTCTTCTGTCCTGGAGTCAATTCTAGTTGTAATGGTTTTATCGGAGTTAACATGTTCAGTTGTTCTCTATTTATGGTTCAATCAATTTATTAGGCGGTGTCGCATGATGGGTTCATCAATAACAAAGTCGGATTTAAATCGCTTCCATACCGGCTTCATGTACTAGCTCTTTCAACATATCAATATCGTCGTGGCTAATCATATCAATGAGGCCTTCGCTCAACCATTGAATAATTTCACTATGTACGTCGTAGCCATAATATTGATTAAACCATTGAGTTGGTTTCATATTTTTGTCTTTGTTTGGCAAATACAGACGTGTGGTTAAACCTGAGCTTTTATAACCTTCGAGTACACTTCGCGTTGTATAAGGGTATTCCACACACACAGCAGAAGCATTCGATTCCAATACGGCATTTAATTGATTTTGGTAGCGAGCAAGCGTCACCACTTGTAGCTGAATGCTTGGTACACACTCTTTCACAAGGTTAACTAACGTATGATCAAATCCCAACAATTGGATGTGATCTAGTGCATTCGGAGTTTGTTCAATTAATACCGTAAGCTTTTCTGCAAAGCGATGGTGATTGCGCCTTTGTTTCGCTTCAACAATCAGCCCAACACCATGTTCAATTGCCCACTCAAGTACTTCACTAAACTTAGGAATTGAAGTCTTTTCAAATGACGAATGGAACCAACCACCGAAATCCAACGCTTCTAATTCTGCAAACGTCATTTGCTCAACATAACCGCTCCCATCAGAAGTACGGTTAACGCTTGGATCATGAATCACCACCAGCTCTTCATCGGCTGTCATCGCGATATCAATTTCAATACAGCGGGTATTTCTCTCAACAGCGCTAATAAAAGCAGGCATGGTATTTTCAGGGCAACGAATGCAATCGCCTCGATGGCTATTTACTAGAACCTGTCCTTTTTTTGCCACATCAAAACTGAACATAAAACACCATCAATTAAACTACCTAAAAAAGTTTAATCTAGAATAGCGAAATATTACGCTTACTGTCAATGAAGAAGCGCCTACAAAATCCGAAAATAAAAAACCCTTTAAAACAATTGTTTATTAAACTTTTCGTGATCAATGAATGATTTTTACGCGAAAAAACTCGATCGATAATAAAACTGAAATAAACTACAAATAATCTATCTGGAAATTTAAACTTTTTAAAAAAGGTTAATTATGGCGATTTTGGAACTTCGTTCTGTCACGAAAACTTATGGTGATTTTTACGCATCAAAAGAGATCTCATTCTCTGTAGAACAAGGCGAGTTTGTCACTCTGCTTGGGCCAAGTGGTTGTGGCAAAACAACATTGCTGAAAATGATCGGGGGATTTCAAACGCCTACATCAGGTGAAATTCTGATGAACGAGCGCGTGGTAAACCAAATTCCACCAGAAAAGCGTGAAACAGCGATGTGTTTTCAGTCGTATGCTTTATTCCCGCATTTAAGTGTTTCTCACAATATTTGCTTTGGTATGGTTCAACAGAAAATCGATAAAAATGAACAAAAACGTCGTTTAGCGGAAATTTTGTCTCAGGTTGGTTTAGTTGATCACAAAGACAAATTGCCATCACAACTTTCTGGCGGTCAACAACAACGTGTAGCCCTAGCCCGTGCAATGGTGACTCGTCCTGACATCATTTTATTCGATGAGCCTTTATCAAACCTCGATGCGAAAATGCGTGAAGGCGTTCGTTTTGAAATCAAAGAGCTGCAACGTCAGCACCAATTAACCTCTATATATGTTACTCATGATCAAGCTGAAGCCTTGGCAATGAGTGACAGAATTGTGGTGCTAAATGGCGGTAACATTGAACAAATCGGCACACCAGAAGATATTTATTACCGCCCAGTTAGCCGTTTTGTAGCCGACTTTATTGGCGCCGCTAATATCCACCAAGCGTATGTCGAGCCAACTCAACAAGCGAACCAATACCGTGTCAGTTGTAACATGGGTGAATTTCTCGTTGAATCTGACGAACAACCACAAACGCAAGAAATCTTCGTATGTTGGCGCCCTGAAGACGCTCAACTTTGTAAACAAGGCGAAGCTAACAGCTTTGAGGTCACGGTTGAATCATCGGCTTTCCAAGGCAATAACTTAGATGTATTCGGCTTTGTTGGCACAGACACAAAACAAAAAATTCGCCTTCAATTAGGCGGAAGAGTCTCTGCTGAACAAGGTGAAATCATTCATGTAAAACTGCCTGAATTTGGCATGCGCTTCTTAGAGGGAGTGAATGGATGAACATAAAACCCTATTTACTGCTCATTCCTGGGGTTGGCACTATCGCCTTACTCATGGGAAGTGCTTTGTACGTAGTCATCGCGCAAAGCTTTGGACTCTTTAGTGTCATGGGAGAAACCAACGGAACACTCGAATACTGGCAGACAACTCTTAGCGATCCAATTTTATGGCGTTCTGTCGCGTATTCTTTGCGTACCTCGTTACTCGGTACTATTGGAGCCGTCACACTAGCCTACCCAATTGCGCTTTGGTTACAAAAGCCCATTCCAGGTAAACCGGCCATCATTGGAGTATTGCGTGCTCCTATGTTTGTACCAGGGCTAGTGGCCGCTTTCCTAATGATGAACGTCATCGCTTACCACGGGATTTTTAATGAATCTCTATTAGCACTTGGTATCATTGATAAGCCTTTGCGTCTTTCCAACGATAAATTTGGTTGGAGCATTGTCGTCCTACAAATTTGGAAAAACTTACCTTTCGCTTTGATTCTAATCAGCGGTGCCATTGCTAGCATTCGTGGAGACTTAATGGATGCAGCTTTAGATTTAGGCGCGACGCGTTGGGCAAGATTCAGTCAGGTTATTCTTCCGTTAACTATCCCTGCGTTACAGGCTTCTTCTATTCTGATTTTCATTGGTGCACTGGGCGATTTCTCATTTGCATCTGTCGCTGGCTCACGTAGCAGTTACTCTTTAGCGATGCTGATGAACATCACAGCAACTCAATATTACGAATGGGAAAACTCCGCTGTCATTGCCATGGTTATCATGCTGCTTGCCGGCTTGTCTGCCGTTGTTCTGACTTTACTTACTCAGCCATTTGTTACACGTAAAAGCGTTGTTGTAGATATGGAGAAATCATAATGAAGCGCCTTCGTAACCTAACTAACACCCAATGGGTCATGTTGATTTCTGTTAGTTTCTTCGTTCTTGTGAATCTAGTTTGGCTTGGTGTCCCTTTCGCAATGGCGATCATTTGGTCATTGGTTGATCCTAACCACCCTTGGAGTTATCCCGACCTACTACCGCAAGTGTTGTCGTTCGGACGCTGGATAGAAGTATGGGAAACCACTTCTCTACCAGAAGCCCTACGTAACAGTTACTCTGTTGCTCCTGCCGTTGCTATTTTAACCATCACTCTTGCGATGCCGACCGCGTACGCGTTTGGACGCATGGAATTTCGTGGTAAAAAACTGGCCGAGATGGTCTCCCTGCTCCCTATGGTTATGCCATCAATGATTTTGGCGGTATTTTTTAGTTCAATGCTGTTAGAGCTTGGATTAACCGCCCCATACGTCAACATTGTCATTGCACACACAGTATTGGCCCTGCCTTACGCAATTCGTATTTTGTCTGCCGGATTTAAGGCCATCCCACAAGATTTGATCGATGCTTGTGCTGATATGGGCGCGGGTAAGTTTGGTACCTTTAAGCACGCATTCTTGCCTATGCTTAAACCAAGCCTGCTTGCATCATCCATCTTTTGCTTGGTGATCAGTATTGAAGAGTTCAACATGTCTTACGTACTGGGCGCACCTGACTTTATTACCGTTCCAACCATCTTATATTCATTTTTGGGTTACTCATTTATCAGACCTGATGCTGCCGTTGTATCACTGATTCTAGTCATTCCAAATGTACTACTAATGTTACTAATTGAACGTTTATTGAAAGGAAATTACTTGTCTCAATCGACGGGTAAAGCTTAATTTCGTGAGGATACAATGAAAAAAACTCTACTAGCAGCACTACTTAGCACCACAGCATTTTCTAGTTTTGCATACGATGTAAATACAATGACGTGGGATGAAATTGAATCTAAGGCAAAAGAAGAAGGCTCGGTGACTTTCTCTGTATGGTACCTACAACCAGGTTGGAGAAAGTTCGTCAAAAGCTTTGAAGAAGAGACTGGCATTAAAGTTCGTATCCCAGAAGGTACTCACGATGGTAACCGTAACAAGCTTCAAGCTGAAAGCCGTCGTGATAAAGGCTCAATGGATGTCGTAGCACTTGGCCCAACAGCGTTGAACACATTCAAACTAGAAAACACTCTGTTAAGCTTAAATAAGCTTCCAGAAATTCAAAAGCTGAACCAGTCGGCAGAAGGGATTAACTCTAAAGGCTATGGCGTAACATTCTGGGGTAACCAAACGGGCCTTGCTTACGACCCTAGCCGTATTAACGAATCTGACCTACCCCAAACATTCGAAGAGATGGAAAGCTACATCAAAGGCAATCCTATGGCATTTGGTGTCAATGATCCTAACGGTGGCGGCGCAGGTCAGCGTTTTATCGAATCCAGCATCCGTCATGTGTCGGGTGATTTTGATATGACCAACAAACTAGATAAAAAAGTCGTGAAGTCATGGGCTCAAACTTGGGATTGGTTTGAAGCTAACGAAGAAGACATGCTTATAACAGCATCCAACGCAGACAGCCTAACGCGTATTAATGACGGTGAAATAACACTGGCACCAGCATGGGAAGATCACTTAGCCGGTTTACAAAAACGCGGCGCAATCACAGATCGCATTAAGTTCTATATCCCTGAATTTGGTATGTCTGGCGGCGGTAACTTCGTCACGGTAGCGAAAAACAGCCAGCATCAAGCGGCATCACTGGTATTTATCAACTGGTTAACGTCAGCAGAGACACAAACGGCCTTGAACGCAGAGTTTGGCACGGCACCACAACACCCAGATGCAGACTCTTCTAAGGCGCTGATTTCGCAAGATATGCGAAACAACTCAACAGAACCGTTTAACTCTGAATACAGTGCTTACCTGAAGAAGCAATTCACTCGTAATGTACTGATGCGCTAAGTTAGATGTTTTGATGCAATGCTTAGCCTTCATCAGTAACTAAAATCAAAAAAAGAACGATACGTTAAATATCGTTCTTTTTTTGTTCGGCATCGTAAAAATATTGAATTAAATCAGCTTATGTTAGATAGAGAAACCAACTGCTGCGTATATTCATGCTTGGGTTCGCTAAACAATGTCTCTGTATCGCCTTTCTCTATCACCTCTCCGGCTTTCATCACAATGGTGTAATGACACAGGGATTTCACAACATTTAGGTCATGGCTTATGAATAGATACGTGAGGCCATACTTTTCTTGAAGTGATTTCAATAGATCCAGCACCTGCGCTTGGACCGTTCTGTCTAATGACGATGTTGGTTCGTCTAGCAGGATAAACTCTGGTTTAAGGATCAAAGCACGAGCAATCGCGATACGTTGCCTCTGCCCGCCAGAAAACTCGTTAGGGTAACGATGGCGAGTCTCAGGATCGAGGTCGACCTCTTTCATTACGTCACAGATGCGTTGATCGAGTTCAGTGTCGTCCAATTGTTGATGCACTAACAAACCCTCACCAATCACCTGAGCCACTGACATTCTTGGGTTCAACGCCGAGAATGGGTCTTGAAAGACCACTTGCATACGGCTTCGAAACGGTAGCATCTGTTGGCGATTTAAGCCTTGAATTTGTTCATCTGCGTAGGTAATTGAACCTTCACTCTCCACCAGCTTTAATATCGCCATACCTGTAGTCGACTTACCCGAACCACTTTCACCCACTAAGCCAATTGAGTGCCCCTTCTTCAAGCTGAACTCCATGTCGGTTACAGCTTTAACATGCGAAATAGTCCACTTGAACAAACCGCCTGTAATCGGGAACCAAACACGCAGCTGGTCAACATTGAGCAAAGGTTTACTTTCCGGAGATACAGGAACAGGCAAACCTTTTGGATCGGAATTAATAAGTTTTTGAGTATAAGGATGAGATGGTGCATTAAAGAGTGTTTTACAGTCATTGCTTTCAACTAAGCGGCCATCTTTCATTACCGCCACTCTGTCGGCAATTTTACGAACGATACTCAAATCATGGGTGATGAAAAGCATCGCCATACCGAGCTCTTGTTGCAGGTCTTTCAACAAGTCGAGGATCTGCGCTTGCACCGACACATCCAATGCGGTCGTTGGTTCGTCAGCAATCAGCAACTCTGGCTCGTTAATCAGTGCCATCGCGATCATCACACGCTGACGCTCACCTCCAGATAACTCATGTGGATAGGCTAATATTTTTTGCTCTGGATGACGGATACCTACTTTAGAAAGCCATTCTATCGCCAAGGCTTGCGCTTTATTGGTGCGCATACCGCGGTGAATCGCGAGGGTTTCAACCAACTGCTTGCCGACTCTATGAAGCGGGTTCAACGACACCATTGGCTCTTGGAATATCATGCCGATGCGACCACCACGAATCCCGCGCAGTTGCCTTTCAGAACAACTCAGAATATCGGTGCCAGAGAAGTTAATCTTACCGTTTAAATAGTGCGACGAGCCTTTAGGCAGCAGTTTTAACACTGAATTAGCGGTAACCGATTTACCTGAACCACTCTCGCCCACCAGCGCGAGCGTTTCACCTTTGTATATTTTTAAAGAGACATCTTGCGTCACTTGTTCTATCGAGTCTTTACGCCCGAAACCGACAGACAATTTATCGATGGTCAGAACTGGAGATACATTAGCAGCCTCTGCTGTTGACCCTGAAGTAGGAGCTGTATTTGAAGTCATAACTTATCCTTACTTCTGTTGATGTGGGTCGAAGGCATCACGTACCGCTTCACCAACGAAGACAAGTAACGTAAGCATCAGTGAAAGCACGACGAAAGCAGAGATACCAAGCCAAGGCGCTTGCAAGTTAGCTTTACCTTGCGCCAATAGCTCACCTAATGAAGGCGAGCCCGCAGGCAAACCAAAGCCTAAGAAATCTAACGACGTTAATGTGGTGACAGAGCCTGAAAGAATAAACGGCATCATGGTTAACGATGCTACCATCGCGTTGGGTAGCATGTGACGAAGCATAATGCGCTTGTCGTCCACACCCATCGCTTGCGCGGCTCTTACGTAATCAAAGTTTCGACAGCGTAGGAATTCCGCACGCACGATGCCCACTAAACTCATCCAACTGAAGAGCACCATTATTCCGAGCAACCACCAGAAATTCGGCTCGATAAAACTCGACAGAATGATCAACAAGAACAGGGTCGGCATACCAGACCACACTTCAATGAAGCGCTGACCAAACAGATCAACCCAACCACCGTAGTAACCTTGTGTCGCCCCGACAACCACACCAATCACGCTCGATACAATCGTCAAAATAAAACCGAATAGAACCGAAATACGGAACCCATAAATGATACGCGCCAATACATCTCGCCCTTTATCATCGGTTCCTAACCAATTCACTGAATCGGGCTCCGACGGCACCGCGCCGGAAATATCGAAGTTTATCGTGTCGTAACTAAACGGAATGATTGGCCAAACGATGTAACCGCTGTCTTCAATAAGTTCGATAACATACGGGTCTTTGTAATCCGCTTCGGTTTCAAACTCGCCGCCAAATTCGGTCTCGGCATACTCATTAATGACGGGTACAAACCACTGATTATCATAAGAAACTAAGAGTGGCTTATCGTTGGCGATGATCTCAGCGAACAGGCTCAGTCCAAACAAGATGGTAAATATCCAAAGGGAGATAAAACCACGCTTGTTTGCTTTAAAACGTAACCAACGAGCTTCAGCTAAAGGGTTGTTAAACATTTATTATCAATACCTTTTTATTCATTCGCCATTAACGCGCTTCAAAATCAATTCGAGGATCAACCCAGGTATACGTCAGGTCGGAGATAATGCTCAGCACCAAGCCAAGCAAGGTCATGATATAGAGAGAACTGAACACCACGGGATAGTCACGTTGAATGGTCGACTCAAAGCCAAGTAAGCCAATGCCTTCGAGTGAAAACATCACTTCAATCAACATAGAACCCGTGAAGAAAATACTAATAAATGCGCTCGGGAAACCGGCAATAATGATCAACATCGCGTTACGGAAAACATGCTTGTAAAGAATGCTGCTCTCGTCCAAACCTTTCGCTCGAGCCGTGACCACATATTGCTTATTGATTTCATCAAGGAAGGAGTTTTTAGTCAGCATGCTGAGTGTTGCAAAGCCACCGATGACCATGGCAAAAATAGGCAAAGCCAAATGCCAGAAGTAATCACCGATTTGCTGATACCAATTGAGCTGGTCGAAGTTACTCGACACGAGCCCACGCAATGGGAACCAACTGAAGTAGTTACCACTCGCGAACAAAATAATCAGGATAATCGCAAACAAGAAGCCAGGGACCGCATAACCGACAATCACCACCGCGCTCGACCAAATATCAAAACGAGAGCCGTGATGAATCGCCTTCATGATGCCTAGAGGTATCGAAATCACGTAGATGATTAACGTACTCCACAGCCCCAAAGAAATGGAGACAGGTAAACGCTCAATGATCAAATCAATCACGTTACCGCCCTTAAACAGGCTTTCACCAAAGTTAAAGGTTGCGTAGTTTTTCAACATATCGAAGTAGCGAACGTGAATCGGCTTATCAAAACCGAACTGCTTTTTGATCTCTTCAACCACTTCAGGATCAAGTCCGCGAGAGCCTTTATAGCCACTGGCCGACGCTTGGTCACTTTCGCTTAAATCAACTTCTTGTCCACCACCAGAAAAGCGCTCCATGATGCCAGAGTCATGCCCTTCTAATTGAGCAACGGCTTGTTCTACCGGACCTCCAGGGGCAATCTGGATGATGAAGAAGTTGATGGTGATGATCGCCCACAATGTGGGGATCACCAACAATAAACGTCGAAATATATACGCGGCCATGCTAACTAACTCCTAGCGACGTTTTTCAGGAAGCAATGCCGCCTTCTCTTCTGAAATCCACCATGTATCGATACCTAAATCGTATTTAGGCAATACATCTGGACGCTCAAACTTGTCCCACATTGCAACGCGATATTCACCAACGTGCCATTGAGGGATGTTGTAGAAATTCCACTGCAATACACGGTCTAGCGAACGACCTAGTGTAAGAAGCTTTTCAGGATGCTGTTGGTTACGCGCAATTTCTTCTGTTAACGCGTCAACCACTGGATCCGTCACACCGGCAGTATTGTAAGTAGAATCAATGTAGTTAGAGTTCCAAACAATCATTAAGTTCGGGCTAGGATAAGGGTTTGCAGAAAACGACGAAGACACCATATCGAAATCGCGGTCACGTAAGCGCTTGATGTACTGGGTGGTATCGATGGTACGGATCTTCATCTCGATCCCCATACGCTTGAGGTTCTTCTGAACAGGCGTTGCAATTCGTTCCGTGGTTGGGCTGTAAATCAACAACTCAAATGACATCGGCTTGCCGGTCTTTTCATTGGTCATCACTTTGTCTTTCAATACCCAACCCGCTTCTTTCAGCAGTTTGAAAGCGGTACGCATTTGGTTACGAATACGGCCACTGCCATCGGTTACTGATGGCTGGAATTCTTCGGTGAAAACTCTTGGTGGAATTTGATCTTTGTACTGAGACAGCAACTCGACTTCAGCTTCGCTTGGTAAGCCCTTCGCTTCATAGTCAGTGTTTTGGAAGTAACTACGAGTGCGTTTGTATTGACCGTAGAACATGTTCTTGTTCATCCACTCAAAATCCATCGCATAAGTTAGCGCTTCACGCACTTTAGGATCAGAGAACACAGGAGATTGAATGTTGAACACGAAACCTTGAGTCGTTTCAGGCTTCTCGTGGTTGATCTCTTCTTTAATGATGTAGCCTTTATCGAAGTTTGCACCCGTGTAAGAGTTTGCCCAAAACTTAGCCGAGTTTTCGGTTCGTAAATCGAACTCCCCTGCTTTAAAGGCTTCCAGCATTACGGTGTCATCGCGATAGTAATCGTACTGCACTTGCTTGAAGTTATTGCGACCAACGTTAACGGGTAGATCCGCAGCCCAGTAATTTTCATCTAAACCGTAGGTAACGCTTTGACCAGATTTGTAGCTAATGATCTTATAAGGACCACTGCCTACTGGTGGCTCACTTAGAGGTTCAGACAGCTTTCTGTCTTTCCAGAAATGTTTCGGCAATACACGAGTGCTTTGCGCAAAGCTAAACAGCTTCTCGCGATTTGGCTTATTCATCTCAATACGAACAACCGAATCAGAGATAGCCGTTACAGACTCGATTTCTTTGTAATACACGCGATATTGAGGCACACCTTCTTTCGAAAACTTATCAAAGGTGAAGGCAACATCGTGCGCGGTGATTGGTTTGCCGTCTTGAAATTTAGCATCTGGATTGATGTCAATTTCCATCCAAGTGAAATCACTGGCGTAGCGAACCTTTGAGGCGATCAATGGATAATACGCATCAATCTCGTCGCTCGGAGAAAACATCAAGGTATCGTAAATCTCACCCGTATAGCTGGCAGCAACGCCGCGAGAACCGAATCGATTAAAGCTATCGTAGGTACCAATGCTGCCATAGGTCACTTTGCCTTGCTTTGGCGCATCAGGATTAACGTAATCGAAGTGAGTGAAGTCGACAGGATATTTCGCTTCACCAAAACCGACCAGTTGCGTGGTTTCAATAACGGTGACAGCGGGAGTTGATTCGGTATCAAAGGCGTAAGTAACGGAGGGATATAGAGCAATAAGCGGCAGCATAACTGCACATGACTTCAAATTAGACCTGAAAAACTGAGTGCGCTGCGAGGCTTTGCTTCGGAAATCTGTTCCCATTTGACTCTCCCTTCAAATGTTATGAATTCGATATTCAACTTGATTAACCGGCTTTGAATGCACACCGTTAAAACAAGTATAGGTTCAAATCTAACATCATGTAATAACTAATAAAACCATCAGCACTCCATCTCTGACGGTTTATTTACAAATTACTCGGTTCAGTCTAAAGAATAAAACGCGCTAGAACAAAAGCCGAACAAGTAGCTAGCGCGTGATTGTGTAAGATTAACGATTAGATGTGGGTATTAACTACTGCACGAGATACGCGTCAAAGATAAGTTGACCAATTTCGTTAATCACCTTGTCACGTTCTTGGATAGTGAATTCAGTTTCTGTAAGAGAGATGCTGATGATCAACGGAGCTCGATTTTCACTCCAAACCATAGCTGTAATAGCGCGAGAACCATAGGCTCCAGCTCCCGACCTGTCCGCAATACTCCAATCATTGGGTAAGATAGAACGCAGCATTCCGTCAGAAACTTTGTTGCCCATCATCCAGTTCTTTAACTTCAACTTAGACTCTTGTGACAGCGTATTTCCGTATACCAACTCATTTAACGTAACTACCATACTATTCGGTGTCGTAGTATCACGAACGTCGCCTGGTCGAGCATGGTTCAACTCTGGTTCCATATGATCAAGACGAGTATTACTGTCACCAGCTAAACGCAGGAACTCTGTTAAGCCATTAGGACCACCCACACCAGTTAAAACGACATTTGCTGCCGTGTTGTCGCTCATCGTCATGGTTGCCGTACATGCATTTTCAAGTGAAAGATCTTTGCCTACTAAGTGTTTAGTCACTGGAGACCAAACAATCAAATCGTCTGACTCGATATCCACCTTTAAGCCTAAATCTAACCCTTCATTTTCAAAGTCATAGAGAAGATTCGCACAAGCCAGGGTTTTAAAGGTACTCATCATCGGAAAGCGTTCGTCGCCCTTATAACTCCATGTTTGCTTAGTTGCAGAATCATAAACAGCAATACCAATGCGTGCCGATACACGAGATTCAATTTGCTCAATAGATTGAGGTTCTAAGGAATGACTCAACGATGACGTAGAAAAGAAAACGCTCAACAGCACAAGAACGACAGAAGTATATTTTTTCATTGTGAAACCATAAAAAAACGATCGATTGATCGTATATAAAATTAAACTCGACACCTAAAGAGCATCGAATTGAGAGAATCTAAGCAGAAAGCGGCCACCTTCGCTAGATCAAATGAAAATAACTAACTAAATCCGAACAATATCTCAGTATTTTAGATATCCTTAAAAGAATGATTTCAATAGGATTCAACCTTGAACAAACCAAACCAAATAACATTCTCAACGTTCAACCTTTTGAACTACCTCGAACCACCGAATGCTTATTATGATTTTGAGAACATCTACAGCTTCGAGGAATGGCAGAAGAAGCAACATTGGATGGCTGAAGCGATTAAATCATTAGATTGCGATGTGATTGGCTTCCAAGAGATATTTAGCCCGCAGTCTTTAGAGCAGTTAATGAATGATCTAGGTTATCCGTACTTTGCGGTTGTCGATTACCCGCATGTTGAAGATGATTACCTGTATACCTCGCCTGTCGTCGGTATCGCCTCTCGCTACCCGATTGAAAAAGTACAGCCGGTTAAACCAGATTCAGAGTTGCTGTCAGCCTTCAATCTTAGTGACAATTTTTCATTCAACCGAACGCCTGTTCACGCGACCATTACGCTTCCTCACTTGGGCTCTACTGATTGTTACGTTGTGCACTTTAAATCGCAACGTCCAACCGAACCCAAAACTGAACAACTAAAATCCTGTAGCCGCTCAGCAGATAAAAAGCCGCAAAGTGACACGCTGGTTAAGCTTCATCAAGAACAACTTGGCTCTTGGCTATCGAGTGTGCAGCGCGGTCTAGAAGCTCAGATTCTGCATCAATACATCACCAATCAGCGCTATCAAACCGATCAGCCAGTTGTGCTAATGGGTGACTTTAACAAACCACTGTTTTACGATGAGTTCAAAGGACTGTTGAGCTATTCGTTGAACCGAGATGAAGCGAGTAGACATTGGTTATCGCACTTCCGCTTAAAAGACAGCTGGGATCTCTATCATCAATTGCATGAAGAAGATTTGCTCGAACAACGCAAACCAACGCACTACTACGGTGCTTCTGGATCTGTACTGGACTACATTTTGACGTCCAATGAGTTCGATTGTCAGAACTCATCAAGCTTGATGGAGATCTCTCGCTACACAGTGCTCGACCATCACCTCATCAATCCCAGCTTTGAACACGACCAATTCAGTACTGACCATGCCATCGTTGCTGTCACCGCTCATATCCGTGAAGCCTAGCTATTCGATTACATCTTCAATCGAGAGTTACCTGAGTTGAACATGAAAAAAGCCGCAATCAAAAACTGCGGCTTTCCACTTTAGCTAAACGGGTTGAGCCAACCGACGCCCCATTTAGAAACCGATTTACCGTTTAGCAAAGTGTGAAACTTAGAATGTGTACATTGCGCCTAAGTAGAAAGAGTCCAGAACAACAGTATCTTCTGTCTTGTGTCCGTTTTCGTAATCTTCGATATCAAAAGCATCGGCTTCGTATGCTAGGCGAAAGCTCAACGAAGACATTGTAGGTGGCGTATATTCAACACCAACACCCATACGGATGCCATCTCCTGAATCATCAAAACCATCTCCTGAAGGGCGAGATCCATCAGCAAGCTTCATGTCTAGATCAATAGTCGACAGACCGATAGTGCCAAATGGACGAATGCCATTATCAAACGTGTAACCGAGGTTCGCCGTTACCGCAAAGATTTGAGGTGTCCAAGTGAAAACCTTATTACCAGATTTCGTTTTCAGGGCTATATCACCAAAATCTGTGTATTGAGCTTCAACCGAAACAATGCGGTTAAATTTGTAACCAGCAATTAATCGGTAAGTATTGTCTTCGGCTTTAAAAGTAATAGGTTCTTTGATCGTGTCAGTTAACCCGCCATCATCAATACCAGATGTACCGATTGCGCCGCCTAGGTAGAATCCACTGTCTGCTGCCATTACATGGTTTGCTGCAAATGCTGACATCATCGCGATGCTTAGAATAAATTTGTTGTTCATTACTGCTTGACCTTACTTAGTGCAAATCAAGATTGTTACGCCTTCCTGTGCTGCACAATCTTGCTAGAGTTATCCGACAACCCGTCGAATTGGCAAGCAGGTTAATCTCACAGAAAACAAAAAAATAAATAAAAATATAATCACTTTGTAACTTCAGCCAACATAATCAGTAATTACCAAATAAACACATGAATAATAAAGAAATAAAAACACGCCTTTTCTAGATAAAACCTTCCACTCAATTTTCAAACCATCCCATTTTTAGATTTTATTCGCGCAGACTTACGAACGCTTACTTTCAAGCGTGGTGCGATTCTGCATAATTCGCGCGCTTTGACCATTCGTACACTTAAATAAGCACACTTAAATAGTTATCCGATCCAAAAGCAGCCAATTTCGCTCAATCTCCACAATTCAGAATAAGACGATCAAAAAACACGATGAACCACACTATAGACTTCAACGGCTTAATCATTGATATCGACGCTCGAACGATTACCAATCAGCAAGGAAACAAAATCACTTTGCGCCCTCACCTATTAGCAGTGCTCTGCTTATTATTGGAAAATGTGGGAAGACCGATTTCAAGAGAGCATATTGTTGATGTGTGTTGGGACGGGCAACTCTCGTCACCGCATGTTCTTGCTAACGTCGTCTATAACCTACGCAATGTGTTCGCGCGATTAAGAGCACAAAACGTCCATATCATTACCATCAGTAAGTTTGGATATGCGCTATCGATTGAACCCACATAAAGGATTTATGCAATCAATAGCGGTGACTAAGATCACCAAAAAACGCCCCATCGAAACGTTTCGATGATCGTTATCACACTCTAAAACAATCAAACGTGCAAATGATAAATCAGACACTATTATCACTATCGAAACGTTTCGATGGCATTTCTTGAGTTGTTCTCAACCCATCAAGCGTTATTTTTCGATAGGTCGTGATATGAAAAAAAGTACTCTAATAAACTCTGAACTCTCTTACCTAGTGGCGACTCTTGGCCACACAGATGAAATCACGATTTGTGACGCGGGTCTGCCGATTCCAGACCACGTAACTCGTATTGATCTTGCTTTGACTCACGGTGTCCCAAGCTTTCAGCAAACGGTAAAAACCATGCTGGATGAATCTCAAATCGAAGGCGTTGTGATTGCAGAAGAGTTTGCGAAAGTAAGCCCAGAACACCACGCTGCGCTGATTGATTTAATCAAGACAGAAGAAGCACGTTGTGGCAAATCGCTTTCTATTACTTACATCACTCATGAAGAATTCAAACAGCGAACGCATGAAAGCCGTGCAGTGATTCGCACTGGTGAATGCACACCATACGCAAATGTTATTTTCCAAGCTGGCGTAACCTTTTAGCTCAAGCAAAACGCAACGACAGCTCAGTGTTATCACTGAACCAAAGCAATACATAGACAGAACAATCAAATGCAACTGGCCCCGAGTAAAGGAACCGACATGACTCAAGCCATTTTAGAACTTAGCTCAATTGAGAAAGCCTTCCCTGGTGTTAAAGCACTGGATAAGGCAAGCCTCAACGTTTATCCAGGACGCGTAATGGCGTTAATGGGTGAAAACGGTGCGGGTAAATCAACGCTTATGAAAGTGCTTACGGGTATTTACCACTTGGACGGCGGCACTATCGCCTACCAAGGAAAACCTGCTGCATTTAAAGGGCCACGTGATTCTCAACAAGCAGGCATTAGCATCATTCACCAAGAACTGAATCTAATCCCTGAATTGACCATCGCCGAGAACATCTTCTTAGGTCGTGAAATCACGGGCACCATGGGTCGCATCTTGTGGAACGAGATGTACCGAGAAGCCGACAAGCTACTTAAACGCCTTAACGTGAAACACAGCTCGAAAACACCTTTAGGCCAGTTGAGCCTTGGTGAGCAGCAAATGGTAGAGATTGCGAAAGCCCTATCGTTTGAATCTAAGGTCATCATCATGGATGAACCAACCGATGCGCTAACCGACACTGAAACTGAATCTCTGTTTAAGGTGATTAATGAATTGCGCGATGAAGGCTGCGGCATTGTTTACATCTCTCACCGCTTGAAAGAGATCTTTGAGATTTGTGATGACATCACGGTACTGCGTGACGGTAAATTCATTGGTCAATGTGAAGTAAAAGACACCGACGAAGATGGCCTAATCGAAATGATGGTTGGTCGTAAGCTAGACGAGCAATATCCACGTATCGGCCAGAGCCACGGTGAAACTTGTCTTGAAGTGATTGGCCTGACGGGTTCTGGTGTTCACGACGTGAGCTTTACGCTAAAACGCGGTGAAATCCTGGGTGTATCTGGCCTAATGGGCGCGGGTCGTACCGAACTGATGAAAGTGATTTACGGTGCCCTTCCAAGTGAACGCGGCGTCATCAACCTAGAAAACAAAACCATCAACCCTGTAAGCCCGAAAGACGGCTTGGCCAATGGCATTGCTTACATCTCTGAAGACCGCAAAGGCGATGGCTTAGTGCTTGGGCTTTCTGTTAAAGAAAACATGTCGTTATGTTCGCTTGACCTACTGACAAAGAGCGGTCAAATCCAACATAAAGACGAAGTGATTGCAGTTGATGACTTCATCAAGCTATTCAACATCAAAACCCCGACTCGCGAACAGATTATTGGCAACCTTTCTGGTGGTAACCAACAGAAAGTGGCTATCGCTAAGGGCTTGATGACCAAACCAAAAGTACTGATTCTCGACGAGCCAACACGTGGTGTCGATGTCGGTGCTAAGAAAGAGATTTACCAACTCATTAATAAGTTTAAAGCCGACGGCATGAGCATCATTTTGGTGTCCTCTGAAATGCCAGAAGTATTAGGAATGAGTGACCGCATCATGGTGATGCATGAAGGCCGTGTAAGCGGTGAATTTAATGCTAAAGAAGCAAACCAAGAATTATTACTGGCGTGTGCGGTCGGTAAAAAGATCAACGAGGACGCAGCATGAGTACTAAAACCATGAGCAAAACAACTGAAGCTCCAAAGAAAAAACCGTTAATCAGCAAAGAGTGGCTGATTGATCAAAAGTCATTGATTGCTTTGATCTTCCTGATTGTTGTCGTTTCTTTCTTAAACCCGAACTTCTTTACTGTCGACAATATCCTGAACATTCTGCGCCAAACCTCGGTTAACGCAATCATCGCTGTGGGTATGACGCTGGTTATCTTAACCGCGGGTATCGACTTGAGTGTTGGTTCAGTACTGGCACTTTGTGGTGCATTCGCAGCCAGCATGATTGGCATGGAAATCCCAGTGATGATCGCAGTGCCAACCGCTCTTGTAGCCGGTGCAGCATTAGGTGCTATCAGTGGTGTGATTATCGCCAAGGGTAAGGTTCAAGCCTTCATCGCAACGCTTGTAACTATGACTCTATTGCGCGGCGTAACCATGGTTTACACCGACGGTCGTCCTATTTCGACTGGTTTTACTGACACAGCAGACGCATTCGCTTGGTTCGGTACAGGCTACGCAATGGGCATCCCAGTTCCAGTATGGATCATGGTCGTGGTATTCGCAGCGGTATGGTACCTACTGAACCACACACGCTTTGGTCGCTACGTTTACGCTCTTGGTGGCAACGAATCAGCAACTCGCCTATCAGGCATCGACGTAGACAAAGTAAAAATCGGCGTTTACGCAATCTGTGGTTTGTTAGCCGCGGTTGCAGGCATCATCGTGGCATCTCGACTGTCATCAGCTCAACCTACCGCAGGTATGGGTTATGAACTAGACGCCATTGCAGCCGTAGTTCTTGGCGGAACAAGCTTAGCCGGCGGTCGTGGTCGCATCATGGGCACATTGATTGGTGCTCTGATTATCGGCTTCCTAAACAACGCCTTAAACCTATTAGACGTATCTTCTTACTACCAGATGATTGCAAAAGCAGTGGTTATTCTTCTGGCGGTATTAGTCGACAACAAAAACAAATAAAACCTATTCACATCTTAGGTTAATACAAGTAACACTCTAGTTTAATAAAAGTAACAGTTTGTTTTACCTTAAAATATTAGAATCTATAAATAATGTAACTACGAGCTAGGACTCACCTCCTAGCTCACCCTACACAAAGGACTTACACCATGAAAAAATTAGCGACTCTTATTTCTGCTGCTCTTCTTTCTACAACGGTATCTGTGTCTGCACAGGCGCAAGATACAATGGCAATCGTTCTGTCTACATTGAACAACCCATTCTTCGTAACCATGAAAGATGGCGCAGAAGCGAAAGCGGAAGAGCTAGGCTACAAGCTTATCGTTCTTGATTCTCAAAACGACCCAAGCAAAGAGCTTTCGAACATTGAAGATCTAACCATTCGTGGTGTTAAAGCAATCCTGATCAACCCAACGGATTCAGACGCTGTGTCTAACGCGATTCGTATTGCTAACCGCTCAGACATCCCTGTACTAACGCTAGACCGTGGCGCAAGCCGTGGTGACGTAGTGAGCCACATCGCTTCTGATAACGTAATCGGCGGTGAAATGGCAGGTCACTTCATCATGGAAAAAGTGGGCGAAAAAGCGAAAGTAATCCAACTTGAAGGTATCGCTGGTACTTCTGCTGCTCGTGAACGTGGTGAAGGCTTCATGAACGCAGTAAACGGCAGCGACCTTGAGCTTCTTGCAAGCCAACCTGCTGATTTCGACCGTACTAAAGGTCTGAACGTAATGGAAAACTTGCTTGCTGCTAACCCAGACGTACAAGCGGTATTCGCTCAGAACGATGAAATGGCGCTAGGTGCACTTCGCGCAGTTCAAGCTTCAGGTAAAGAAGTGATGATCGTTGGCTTTGACGGCACTGAAGACGGCATCGCTGCTGTTAACCGTGGCCTACTTGGCGCAACGGTTGCACAACAGCCTGACCTAATCGGTTCTCTAGGTATCGAAATGGCAGACAAAGTACTGAAAGGCGAAACAGTAGACGAGTACGTACCAGTACCTCTAAAAATCATCGCTAAGTAATCGTTACTAAGTAACGCGATATAAAGCAGGGGTCCCCTATCCCCTGCTTTGCTTAGCTCATTAGCTCATTAGCTCACTGACTCAAAACAAAAAGCAAAAAACCGACAGTGCATCGCTGTTTCTCATAAGCCGCTGACAAGGCTAGCAATCAACGTAATGAGAAAGACCCATGCATTTTCAAATACGATATATCATAAGGCTCGTATCATGACTCAACTGATTGTTTTAGGTAGCGTTAACGCTGACCACGTACTGCAAGTTCCTTCGTTCCCTCGTCCGGGTGAAACCTTGATTGGCGGTAACTATCAGGTCATTCCTGGCGGCAAAGGCGCAAACCAAGCCGTAGCGGCAGCAAGATTAAACGCAGATATTGGCTTCATCGCCTGTGTTGGTGACGACCCATTTGGTATCAATATTCGTCAAGATTTTGCTAGAGATGGTATCAACATCGACGGTGTGATCGTTGCAGACAACACGCCTACTGGTATCGCGATGATCCAAGTATCAGCAACAGGCGAAAACAGTATTTGTCTTTCTGCGGAAGCCAACGACAAGCTGACTTGCGATCAAATCGAACCGCACCTAGAAAAGATTCGCGGCGCTAAATACTTACTGACTCAGCTTGAAACACCAATTGAAGGCATTGAATACGCTGCGAAAGTAGCAAAAGAGAGTGGCACGCAAGTCATTCTAAACCCGGCTCCTGCTCGTCCATTGTCGGATTCACTGCTTGCTTGTGTTGACGTGATTACACCCAACGAAACCGAAGCTGAAGTACTGACAGGTATTACCGTGACAGACAACGCATCTGCTCATCAGGCTGCGTTGGCTCTGCATGCTAAAGGCATCGAAACGGTAATGATCACGCTAGGCGCGAAAGGCGTGTGGGTGAGTCATCGCGGTCAAGGCAATGAAGCCAGCGAAGGTGAATTAATCGCAGGTTTCCGTGTTGAAGCGACAGATACAACTGCCGCAGGTGACACCTTTAACGGCGCGTTGGTGACAGGCTTGCTTGAAGATATGCCGCTAGAACGTGCAATTAAATTTGCCCACGCTGCAGCTGCTATTTCAGTGACACGCTTTGGTGCTCAAACATCGATTCCAAGCCGTGCTGAAACCGATGCGTTTTTGGCAGAGCAACTGTCTGCTTAGCTTGATAGCTATTTGAAGGCTTAACTCCTGAGCTAAACCGTGGTTAACGGATGTTAGCCTTCAAATTCGGTAACAACAAATAACAAGCATAAGCCCCTATTTTCAGGCAGAATATCGCGCAACGTGGAAGGTTATTCCCACAAGGATTTTTT